>CAVORB010000028.1:0-19527 GCA_963698495.1 uncultured Gammaproteobacteria bacterium
CTGGCCGGCTCTAGCCTCCAGGCACGTTGCGAAACGAAGTTGGCATATCGAGGCCGCGCTGCCAGACTACTTGTAAATAGATCGACGGGGTATTCCGAATCCATGAACGCCGCACAATCTTCACTTGCCCTCGAACGGGAAACGCCGCCTCTGCACCAAGACGCGCACGGAGTGATCCGCGTCGGGCAGACGCGAGTGACGCTGGAAAGCGTCGTCTCACTCTTCGAGCAAGGTGCGAGCGCCGAGGAGATCGCGCTGCGTTACGACGTACTGGACCTGCAGGACATATACGCAACCCTGAGCTACTACCTCGGTCATCAGCAGGAGACAAAAGAGTACCTGGACCGCGCGCGCCGTGCGTCGGTCGGGGCGCGACGAGACGCGGAGCGCCGATCGCCGGCAGCCCAGATACGCGAGCGTCTGAAGCGTTACCGAACCCGCACCAATGATCAGCCTGCTGGCTGACGAAAATCTCGATGGGAACATCGTGCGGGGCGTCCTGCGCCGCGTCCGCGGCGTGGACATCGTACGAGTGCAGGACGTCGGTCTTACGGGAGCCGATGATCCGACAGTGCTGGCTTGGGCCGCCGAGCAGGGCCACGTGTTGATCACCCATGACGTTGAAACAGCGACGCGATTCGCCTTCGACCGCATCGATACTGGTCTACCAATGCCAGGCGTTATCGAGATCGTTGCGTCGGCCACGATTGGAAAAGCCGTAGAGGACCTCGCGTTGATACTTGAATGCCTCACGGATGGCGAATTGGAGCACCGGGTCCTCTATTTGCCCTTGTAGGGCGGATACCCGACCGGGCGATCCGCTACTCGGCCGTTACCATTTTGCTCATCCGTGCCTTGCTTACTCCGCGGAGACAGCGGTTCCGTCGGGCGGGCTTGTAACCAAAGCTGCGACGTGACGGAATCGTGACGCGTTGGAGTCACGCCGAGTCAAAATTTGTCACTTCGGGTCACGTTGGCGCGGGGCCGGATGCGCTAACGTGTTGATTTAACAAGACGCGATCACGAGGGATCGGGTTTCACACGGCAGGGGTCGCTGGTTCGAACCCAGCTGCGCCCACCAAAATCCCAAGTCGATTCAGTCGGTTATCTCTGGATCAGAGTCGTCCTCCTCGCCCGTTTTGGGCAACGTGAAACCCGAACGTGAAACCGTTCCCCCTTTCGGAGTGCGGTCCAATACCTCCACGGCATCCGCCAGATCCCCCGGCGCGATATGCGCGTATACCCTCCCGGTGACCCGAATGTCCGCGTGCCGCAACAGCTCCGACACGCGTCGGATGTCCAGCCCGGCCTGAACCAGCCAGTTCCCAAACGTGCGCCGCAGATCGTGCGGATGCACGTCCTCCAAACCCGCCCGCTGAACCGCAAGCGCGAATCCCTTCTTCACGCCGGCGATCCTGGCTCCCTTTTTCGTGCAGAATACCCACGGCGACTCTGGGCAGTGTTCCATCCTGGACCGCGATCGTGACGCGATTGCGGCGCGGGCCTCCCGATTCAGGGCCACACTTCCGACCCTGCCGCTTTTCTGGTGCTCCCCGCCGAGGTAGATCAGGTTCGCTCGACGGTCTACCCGACTCCATTCCAACTCCAGCATCTCTCCGGGTCGCATGCCGGTATTGAGACCGAGACGGATGAAATCCGTCAGATGCGGCGCCCTGCCACCCTCGCCCGCCACCGAGCAACGCCCTGCGGCCTCGTCCCGGGTAAGCAACGATTGCGGCCCGCCGGTTCGCGCCGATGTTGTCCGTGGAACGGGTTTGGAACGTCCCATTTCAGTTCCCGGCGCGCCCAGTTCAGGGCTGCGGACATGATTCCGACTTCCTTGTTGACCGTCCCCGCGCAGGAAGGATCATGGGCGGCACCATTCTCTTGATCCACGAAAGCTCGTACGCTGGCGACCTTCACCATGACTCGCCGCCCGACCCGTTGGGCCCGGCCTCTCCCCTTGCTGATTCGTGGCGCATCCAGCGGGTGTGCGCGATGTTCCTCGGCCCGCACGCCGGGCGTGTCAGTCGAAGGTCTCGTCGCCGGTAGGCTCGTAGCGCGGGACCTGATTCATGTCGTGGCGCAGCTGCGAGAGCTCCCAATACATGCGTCTGCGGGCACGGCTTTGGTTCCCGAGAGGGCGGTGCTCGGCGATGCAATGCCAGGGGTTGTAGGACAGCCGCCGGGCGAAGGCGATCTGCCCCGGCGAGGCGAAGCGCTGGCGGGGGATGTGCAGCGTGGCTGCTGAGATCCTCGGGGAGAGCCGCTCGGGCCAGAGCACGCCGGCGTTCTCGATGGGCATGAGGTGCGGGTCCGTCTGGCGCTGGATTCGGAAGTCCAGGTCCACGTCGCCATGGTCCAGCGCGGCAACCATGGCGTCGCGCAGGTAGTCATCCGGTGGACGCCGCGGCAGGCGCGGGATCGGCGTCCGCTTCTTGGATGTCGGCCAGACGGAGTACTGCATGGCCTGGCCCTCTCCGAGCAGGTAGGGTACGCAGCTGAAGTAAGGCGCCTCGAAGGGGCTGGACTGGGTCTTGGTCCAGAGGCCCTGCATGATGCCGTCCAGGACGTGGGGGTTACGAAAGTTGAGGAAGTGGAAGATCGCCGCGTTCTTGAGGCTCCACTTTTGCAGGTGGGCGTTCTCGCGGGTGTTTGGGGTGACGAAGGTCGGGGTGGAGACGCCGAAGAAGTCCTGGGTGAAGCGCTCATCGTCCAAGAGCTTGGGGCCCTGAACGCCCATGAGCTTGATGCTGATGCTCATGAAGCCGACATCATCGATGTCCGGGGTGACGTAGGGCCCTGGGCCGGAGAAGCGCACCCAGGCGCGGTAGGTGTGCGGCTCGGCGAAGATGCCGTGGCGAAGCTCCGGCGGCAGGCCGTCGTGGACGACGAATGTGGCGCGGACGATGCCGTGGGTCTTGGTGTTTCCGCCGCGCTCGAAGCCTCCGGGCTTCCATAGACCCTTCATCTGCGCGGTGAAGGTGTCGATGATGGACTGAAGCCAGACCTCCTCGTCGGGGATTGGGCGCTCCTCGGCCAAGGCGAGCCCCTCGTCCTTGCGCCGCAGGTTGATGAGCCAGGTGACCAGGCGAGCAACGGGGTCGCGCAAGGTGGCGTCGAAGGCGGGGCGGATGAAGGGGTCGATGCGCCGCTCCAACTGGGTGGCCTTCAACAATCCGTCTGCGATGAAGTCCAGCAGAGCATTGCCGGTGTTTGCCGGCGGCACCGGCCGACTGCTGTTGGAGTCGATGGGCATCGCATCACCTCCGTGGCGTCTGACGGGCCAGGTACCGAATGGCGCGGATGCCTGGCAGGAAAAAGTAGGCCCCGCCGCGAACCTGGACGAAGCGCGGCAGGCCGCAGAGGCGCCGATCCGGCCCGTCCGGGCGGGGGATAGAGAAGCAGTTCATCGCCTCACCGTCCGGGTCCGGCATGCGGTGGCCGAGCATGGGATCCGTCTCGCCGTGAAGGCCGGCAAACCGCGAGCCCATGATCCAGGCGTTTTGCACGAACTCGAACTGTCGACCGATGTTGGCCGCGAGGCAGATGAAGTGCAGGCCCGAATCCGCGGCGAGCTGGGGTTCCGCCAGCACCTTCTCCGGGGACAAGTGGTGTCCGTAGGCGCGGCCTCGGCGCAGGAGCCGGTGGAAGCGGGTTGAGGCGGTCAGGTCCAGCTCCCGGGCGTCGGCGTCGAAACCGAAGAACCGGATCACGCGGGATAAGAGCCCCCGGGTGCCGGCGGGATAGTCCCCGTTGCGGGGGTTGGTGCGGCGGATATGGGCGCCGATCGGACAGCGCACGCCCTGGGGATCCTGATCGTAGTCGAAGGCGTTGGGCCCGCCGCTGGATGGGATCAAGGGCGCCCCATCCAGGGTCCGGCCGACCATCTTCTCCGCCGTCTGGCGGGCGACGTCAGGGTCCGCCTCCGCATGCTCGTTCAACCAGCGCCAGAACCCAGGCACGTCCTGGCGCAGCTGGCGCAGCACAAGGTAGCTGCCATTGCGGCCCAGATCGGCCATGTTCGGCTGGTCTTCCGCGCGCGCGAGCAGCTGGTCGGGGTCAAGAGCCGGGTCCAGGAGGGGACGGCCGGTGTAGAGGCCGTACTCGTTGGGGTAGCCTAGCAGGAACTCCCCCAGGCAGGTCAGGTTGCGGTAGTCCAGCTGATCCCGATCCTCCACCGGCCGGCGGCGGTCCCAGTCCACCTCGGGCTGGGAGAGGCCGTCGCGAAAGCCGAAGGGCTCGCGGCCTTCCCGGTCAGCGGTCTCCAGGCTCTGCAGCAGCTCGAAGCCGGGGGACCAGCGGGGCTCGAGCTCCCGTCGCCAGTCGTCCAGGCGCCCGGGCAGTGCGTAGAGCAGGAGCAGGACGTGGGGCTGCCTATCTCCGGTGCCCCAGATCCAACAGGAGGGGTGACTGTCCGCCTCGTCGCCCAGGCGGCGGGAGCGGTCCTCGTCCCCGGCGATGCCGTCGAGAAACTCCTCGGCAAAGCCGCCCAAAAGGACCTCGTCTACACCCAGGGCCGCGAGTCCCGACGCGCTGACCGCCAGCTGCAGGACTGTCTCCGGCGGCGGGACCGCCGGCTCGGCGGTCGCCACCGGCGCCTCGGCAAGGAAGGCGCGCGCCGCCGCGGCCTCCTTGACCCGCAGCAGCAGGAAACAAGCCTCTTTGTGGTGGCCGTAGCCGTAACGCAGCAGTCCCTGCACGTCGCCCAGGTCGACGGGGACTTCGTTGGGCCTGTCTTTGCTCATGGCAATTGATCGTCACCGGTCCGCACGGCGGGCACTCCGGACGTGCGGTCCGGTCCGCCGTGCGGGCCGAGCGGTGCCCCGATCCATTTGCGTTCGTTTACGCTCATTCGTGGACACTCTTCGATCCGAAATCACAGGAGCCTCACCCAGGCGAGCGCCTGGTCTGCGGTCATAGCGCGTTTCTCCAGCCCGGCGCGGATGCGTCGGTTGCGCTCCATGTCGTGCAGGGTGACCCCGGGATAGGCGTCGTACCAGACCTGGCTGGGGATCTGGTGGGCGCGCTGGTAGCGCTTGAAGCAACCCTCCCGGCGAGCGCCTCGCGCTACCAGCCAGCGGGTCTGGGGCCAGCCCACTCCGTTGCTGAAGATCAGGTTCAGCCCCCAGGCGACCTTGTTGATGAAGTCGTCCATGTAGGCCTCGTGGCTGCCGTCGTAGTTGCTGGCGAAGAGCACACGCAGACCGCCGTCCATCACCACCCAGCGGGCGAAGTGTATGGTTTGCACCCGCGCCAAGTGGCCGCGGTTGAACACGTGGCGGCAACCATAGTCGATGGCCAGAAGCAGCACGCGAATCAGGATCCGCCGAAACGCCCCTGGTTTGGCGGGACCCACGGCGCTGAACTGGTTGGTGAGCCCGTGGTCCTCCAGCTCCCGCAGCGCCCGCAGGTGCTCCGGCCGGGGTGGCGGACAGTGCTCCGGGTCGTTGCGCTCCAGGACCCGCAGCCGCCATGCGAGCCAAGGCAGGGAGACCAACAGCAAAGGGGACAGGAGCAGGGCTGCCAATGGGACGCCGACGGCGTGTAGCAGGTCGCGCAACCGCCAGCCTAGCGGCGTGGGCTCCGGGCGGGTGAGGGCTAGCCGCCCCGCCCGGACCTCGTTGTCGACGAACTCGGCCAGCTCCGCGTGCACCCGTCGGGCCTCGGCGGCGCCGGCGAGTCGCTCCCTCGGCACCCGGGCGGACAGGGCTCCCTGCAATGCGCTCTCCTCGCGCACCTGGCGCACCGTGCGGCCCCGGGTGTTGACATAGTTGGCCTGAACCTCCAGGGAATGCTCGCGCATCCAACCGACCAGATCCGTCCCGGCATCGAACCCCTCGCAGTGGGCGAACAGCCGCCGCAGCCCCTCCCCGGCCACCCGGGCTAGCTCCGCCAGCAGCTCGCAGGCCGGGCCATCGCAGTCCCCTAGGAACACCAGCCGCAGGCCGAGCGCGGGCGCTTCGAGGCCGTACAGCGAGAGGTCTGCCATGCCCGTCTCGTCCAGCACGACCAACCGGGCGAAGTGCAGCCGCTCCAATCGCCCGAAGGGCACCACAGGGTTGTAGGGGTCCGCCACGCCAGGGACCCCGTTCATCGTCGCGAGCAGGGCCCTCAGGGATGCCTCCTTGCCGGGGGCGATCGCGGCGGCGATCATGAACGGGGCCTGGGGGGTCATGGGGTCAGAACTGGAGACAGAAGTCTATGAGCCGGCTCTCGTCCCAGTAGACCTTGCCCAGGTAGAAGCCAGGCCCGATCTGCCGGATCTCGTCGCGGATGCGGCTGGCGATGAAGGAGGTGTCGGAGTAGTCGAGGACGATGCACTCCTTGCCGTCCAGCCAGCTGTCCCCCTTGTAGACCTTTGCCACGATGGCCTCGATGCCGAAGATGGTGATGCGGTTCTTGAGATAGCCCTTCTCGGCGTCGAAGACCTTGCCCTGCCAGCCGAAGGTGTTGACCACCTTGGCGATGATGTCGGAGTAGCGAGTGCCAGGGGCGATGATGGCGGTGCCCTCGGCCTCCCCGTTGGGGATGTCCCCGGCGGGGCTGGCTTTGAACAGGTCGTCCAGTTCTTCCTGAGTCATGTCCAGGAGTTTCTCAACGCTGTATTCCACGGTGGTCTCCTCCAATCGGGGGGCCCGGGAATCGGGCCCCGTCACGTCTGCGCGCGCGCGTCCGCCAGGATCGCGTCCGCTGCCTTCTCGCCGATCATGTAGACGGCGCTGACCACGAAGAAGCCGGGGATGTGCGGGAAGACGGAGGCATCCACCACCCGCAGGCCCCGCGTACCGTGCACCCGAAATCGGCTGTCCAGCACTCCGCCCTCCTCCCGCGAGCCGATGGAGCAGGAGCAAGAGGCGTGGTGTCCCCAGGCCGTGTCGCGCACGTACTGGGCCAGGTCAGCGTCGCTCGACACGGCCGGACCTGGCATCAGCTCCTCGGCGATGATTCCTTCCTCGATCAGGGGCGCGGTCATCCGGCGCACGAAGCGGATGCCGTCCACCACTGCCGCCAGATCCCGGCCCCCGGTGTCGTCGCCTTCCTCGAAGTAATGGAAATTGATGTCGGGGGGATCGCGCGGATCGCTCGTGCGCAGCCGGACCCTGCCCCCCCGGTTGCGGGTGTGGGCCTTGAGGATCGCCCAGGTCAGCGCGTCGTCGTGATCCCGTATCAGTCTCGAATAGCCCTCGAAGTAGCCCTCGAAGCGGCCCATCAGGGCCATGCAGTAGATATCCGGCTCCCTTTCGGCCACGGCCGAGCGGCGCACCAGGGCCACGGCCGCGCCGTTGCTGCCATAGAGTCCGCTGCCGTCGGCGTGCCATTGCCGCCACTGGGGGTCGCCGGCGGCGAAGCGCACGCCCTCAAGGATCTCCCAGGGACGACCCATGCGGTGGGTGACCGCCACCTCGTAGCGGTCCTGGAGCCTGCGGCCCACTCCGGGCAGATCCTCCTGAACGGTTAACCCGTGCTCCCGCAGGTGCTCCGCCGGCCCGATGCCGGAGAGCATCAGCAGCTGAGGGGTGTTGAAGGCGCCGCCCGCCAGGATCACCTCGCGGCTGACCAGGACCCGGCGCGGCTCGCCGGAGGCGCCGCCGGAATGGGGGTGGGCGCGGTAGAGGCGCTCGCCCTTGAGGTACTCCACGCCATGGGCGCGTCCGTCCGTGTCGAGCAGCACCCGGGTGGCGAGGGCACCGGTCTCCACGTGGAGCCGGTCCGGGTGCCTCGCCGCCACCGCGAGGAGGCGCTCCCGGCTGCCCATCCGAACGTGGTCGCGGGTGGAGATGGGGGTGAAGCTCAACCCCTCGAAGCTCCGCCGCAGCCAGGTGCGGCTGTTGGGATCGCCCCGGCGACGCAGCCAGGAGAGGATCTGGGTCAGGGGCCTCGACATGCCCCGGACCCGGGCGCGCGCGGTCGCGAAGACCGTCGCCACCAGATCATCGTCGCTCATCGCCTCCGCGGGCAGGGGCAACTCCGTGTCGAGCCAGCCGTCCCACCCGTGGCCCGTGGGGTCGATGCCGACGTGGCGCAGCAGCCGCCACAGGGGCCGGTAGCGGCAGGCCTCGACTCGCCGGGCGTAGCGCCGCATCCGCCGCGCGGACCAGGTGTCGTCGCCGGTCAGCGCGGCGATGCGATCCCAATCGGAATCGTGAGGCAGCATGTAGATCATGGCATTGTGGGCGGTGCACCCGCCCAGGGCGGCGGCCCGCGGGTAGAAGACGCCCCGCCCCGGCCGGTACTTGGGGTCGCGCCGCTGGCGCTCCTCGTCCGCGTAGTGGCGCACCATGAAGGCCCAGCTCATGGTCGGGCTCTCCGCAGCGAAGGGGTGAAAGCAGGGGACGCGGTAGTCGTCCGGCATCCGTTCCTCGTCACTCGCCAGTGGGTCGCCCCCGGCCTCCAGCACGAAGACGCGCATCCCCGCTTCCGCCAGGCGGGCGGCCAGGGTGCCGCCGCCCGCCCCGGAGCCGACGACCACGTAGTCCCAGCTCGGTCCATCGCTCTCGGCCATGCCGGAGATCTCAGAAGGTCTTGAGGAAGGCGATCAGGGCACGGCGGTCGTCGTCGCTGAGCTCCGGCTCGGTGCCGAAGGCCTTCTCGTCGTCGCTTAGATGCTCCTGCCGGTTGAAGGCCGCGGTACCGAAGTAGTGGCCGCGGTTGACCACCAGATCTGGACACTTGCTCAAGGACAGCATCGGTTCCCTGAGCGCGGCGAAGTGCTCGCGCAGCTCGGCGTCGGTGGCGTCCGGCGGGGCGGATTTCAGGGCGCGTTTCAATCGGATCAGGAGCTGGCCCATGTCCTTGACCTGGGCCGCCACCTCCCCCGGGTCCCGGGTCTCCGCGCGCAGGCGCAGGTTCGACAGCAGGCCCACCGGCGTGCCCTCGGGGATGGGGCCCAAGACCACGTCGCCGTCGGAGGACATGAGCCAGGGCAGCCAGCGCTGCACCAGCCCCTGCACGGGCTTGACCGAATCCGGCACGTAGCCCTCCGGGATGGTGAGCTGGCTGCGCACCATGGTGCGGTCGATGGTGCCCGGGACCTTGTCGCCGAGGATGGCGTCGCGCTCACGCGTCTCGGGCCAGAGCATCTGCTCGATGGAGGCGTCGAAGACCTTCATCCGCGCGTCGACCGAGGGGTCGATGTCGAATGGTCCCACCGTGTTGTTGAGCAGGAAGGGCCCCGAGGACCACAGGGAGATGAGCGATGGCACCCGGGTGTAGCCACGCCCGCCGCCGGGCATCTCGTAGGGCATCGGCTCGCCGGTGAAGGGATCGTAGATCGTGACCGTGCCGACCGAGGGCAGCGCCTTGTAGGACTGGGAGGAGAAGTTGTCCCAGATGTTGTCTTCCAGGGCATTGGTGGCCAGCGGACTGCACACGTTGGTGCGCAGCAGGGTCGAGGGGATGCGGGCGTCGGTGGAGAGATAGTTGCCCGTCAGGAAATCCGGCGCGTGCACGATCTCGCGCATGGCCTGCTTGTAGGCATCGGTCTTGGTCCACTCCCAGTAGCGCTTGAAGCAGTCCAGGTAGCCCGCCCCCATACACTGCAGCGGGTCGAGGTCCGCCGGCAGGGGCGGCGCCTTGCTGGAGTGGCAGCGCGCGCAGGTGTCGGCGAACACGTCCTTGCCATGCTCGACGGTGGCCTCGTCGGCGGTGAGATGGACGTCCCCGCCCGGTGCGTCCGCGAGGCGGTCGGGTTGCGCCGCCTTGAGGAAGAAGCGGGCCACGTCCATGTTCCCGGCCTCGGTGGCGAGCCAGTAGGTCGAATTCTTCTGGGCGGTGGCGATGGGGATCGGGCTGATCCGCTTGCCGCCGACGACCGGCTTGAAGTGCAGCAGCCACTCCTCGCTGAACAGCCCGATGTTGACATAGACCCGGTTCAGCGCCCCCAGCAGCCCAACCGAGTCGGCCCCGTCCTTGAGCACCCGGGGGGTGCGCACGATGCCGGTCTCGGGGTCGAAGAAGTCCAGCAGCGGACCGCTCGACACGTAGTCCTGGAACTGTTTGTTGTCCAGCTCTCCGCCGGCGAGCTGCGCCGGCCCGATGTCGTGGGCCAGACCCATGCGCGCCACGAAGTCATAGACCGAGTTCATGGTGCGGGGGTTGTTGATGTAGTCGGTGGAGATGAGCGAGGTGTCCATCGTCCCCGGACGGTAGGTGTGGGCCAGCTGGTACATGAAGTTGGCCCTGCCCTCCGGCTTGTCCGCGTCGAAGATGAACATCCGGTCGACCCACATATACTGGGCGCCGACGGAG
This sequence comes from uncultured Gammaproteobacteria bacterium, assembly GCA_963698495.1. GTDB lineage: Bacteria > Pseudomonadota > Gammaproteobacteria > Chromatiales > Chromatiaceae > CAVORB01. Next base: position 10,252 of record CAVORB010000028.1, read on the forward strand.
GAGCTCAGATCCGCCCATTCGGGGCTCTCCGGGTCCTTCGGCGGATGGATCGGGCTCGGGCCCACGTGGCAGAAGCCGCAGGACATGCCGACCCGGTAGGGTCGCACCAGGTCCTTGTCGTTGTAGTACTTCGGATCCGTGTAGTAGCGCTCCGGGTCCCAGGCCGCGGCGGCCTCGGCGTCGAAGGCGGGATTGGGGAAGAGCCGCAGACCGACCACGCCCGTCGCGTAGCCGTAGTAGGAGCCCACCGGTTGGGTGGTGCCGTCCCCCAGGTCTTTGCCCCGAGACCCGATCTTCACGCCCGGATACTTCTCCTCGTTCTCGAAGGGATCAGGCTCGCAGCCGGCTGCCGGCACATCCAGCCAGAGTCCACGGCGGTCGGCGCGCGGCCCGGTTGGGGCCTCGAAGCAGGGCTCGTTGACCAGCCCCAGGTAGGCCCAACGGTTGGACCGTGAGTATCCCAGGCCAGGGTGGGAGCTGATGGTCTTGAGGAGATCGAAGGCGCCGTAGGTGTAGCCGGTCATCAGGTCCCAGAAGCGGTCGTTGCCGCCGCTCCACACGATCCACATGTTGCGGCCCTTGACCTCGTCGGCGGTTAGCGCGATTCCGCCATCCATGTCGTGAAACCAGTCCTCGTTCGCATGTGGGAACGACGACGGCTCGCGCCCAGCCTGCTTGGCCTCGTCCAGGACAGAGCCGGGTCCCGGTTCATCGTTGCCGCACCCAGTCAAAAATAGGGCGTAACCGAGCAGCGAAAGTGCCCAAGGTCCAAAGGTTCTCCAAGACATGGCCGAGCCTCCTCGAGGTCTGTCTCCAAACCATTTTTTTGCGCCACTCGGCCTTTATTCCCGAGTGTTAAAGTCAGGTTAGTCTAGGGTCCTGGTGAGCGCAAGGAGACTGGCTGGACGCGGACAGGCACTTCGGAATTCTCTGACAAGATCGGATTCGGTTGAGCGGCCGCGCAGATTTCGCCCGCCGCATTGCGCGGCTGGCATCTCGAGACGATTCCTCGGTGAACCGTCACACGAACCGATCGAGCTCTCCGCCGCCTCGCTCACCTCTCGCCACCACCACGGACGTCCAGAGACGCCGCAGGATCTGGTAATTGGCCTCCGGGATGGCGGTCGAGACGTTCTGCTGTTGCGTGGAATCGAGCGAGGCCGTCTTTTCGGCCAATCGATTGTCCAACAGAATAGCCAAGCCCTTACGGCCAAGGCCGATCTCTCTCAAGTGATCGCGAACGCGATAGTAGAGCAGCTCCCCCTCCGCGCCGGCGGCATCAATCAGCGCGAAAGCGAAGGGGAACGAGAATGTCGACCGATCGTCTACCTCGAACGGACTGATCACTCGGAGCGAGAGCTGCACAACGGACAACGCGTCCGCGCGGTCCGAGAAACAGCGCTCGACGAGCTTGCTGACGTGATCGGCCTCGAGGAAGTTGAGCCCCCCCTTATCCTTCAGTGCTTCGGGATCAAGGGCACCCCCGACTCGCGCGGACGCGACGGATACGGGCACTCCGCAGAAGACCTCTCCCACCTCCAGGTCGAGCCGGCGCCGGCAGAAGCGCTGGAATCGCGCACCGTAGGTGCTTGCGGAAATCGCCCAGGTCACCCGCAGCATCCCGGCCCAGGACCAATGCCGGAACAGGTTCATCCAACCGCGGTTATCCGGGTGGCCGTACTGTGCCTCCAGATCTTGATCATGGTAAACGTTCTCCATGAGCTGGAGCAGAGAGTTGCAAAGATAGAATCCCGCCCGGATCTCGGCGGCGCTCGGCGGCAGCATCTGCGGATTCGGCGCCGGCTTGCCCATCCTGCCGTCATCGGTCAGATACCACCACTCGGGGTAAATCTGTTGGTCGAGGAACTTCAGATCGTCGTCATTGCGAATGCGCTCGAAGATCGCCTCGACCCCCTCCCCGTGATGTGAGAACGCCGCGGAATTCTTGGCACCCGGCGGATACCAGCGTTCGGCGAGGGCGGTAAAAACCTCCTCCAGATCCGCTTCACTGCACGTACCGCTCGAATGTTGCTCCGCTATCGCGTCCCCGAGCACCGATCCGGCGATGTGGTAGCCCAGCTTGCGGTAGCTCTCGAATTGGGACTCGCTGTACCACTGGTCGGCCGTCGTCTCGTGCGGGAAGTCTGGGTGCTCAGCGGCGTACTGGACGATATCGGCTGGCGCGTCGGAGCCAAGCGAGGACTTCAGGTACAGCAGGTATCCCGGCCGCGCGTTCTTGTCCCTCGTCTCGTAGTGGATTCGGCCAACCGCGCAATGGAACCGGCTGCGCCGCGAAGTCGGATCCGGCCGAATGGCGCTCGGATCGATGTCGATTTCTATGCCCAGGTCGATGTGGCATTTCCGAACCGCGTTTCCCAGATCCTCGAAGCCGAAGTTCGGGTCGCATCCCGCGTCGCAAGCGATGATGTAACGGCAACGGCGACGCACAAGCTCGTAGATCCCGAGGTTCTCGAAGTGACCGCCATCGCTAAGATAAACGTACTTCGAGCGGTCCGTGGTCATCCCGAACAGCTCCTGCAGCAACAGGAACAATGACATCCGCGGTCCCGGCCGCGCCCACGCATCTCCTGCAACGGGATTCTGAAGCCACCAGCCCAGGCGCACGTTGAACACGGTCATCAGAAACGCCGTCGCGGCGCTCGTGTGATAGCCGGCATTCGGGCTCGCCGCCGCCCCCGAGATCGTGATCGGCAGTCCCAGCGAGATCCACTTGCCCTCGGTGCGAACATAGTCCTCCGTGCGCCGGTAGCCAGAAAGAACCTGGCCGTCCGGCGCTTGGATCTCGTAGCCGCAGAACATCGGCGTGAAAGAGAACGATGCCGCCTTGCGCTCCTGCCAGGCGAGGTTCCGCGCGGAGGTCAAGTTGAGCGCCGTGTTGATGAGCGGGATCGGTCGTTGAGCAGGACACGACGCGTCCGGTCCCTCACCCGGCGCCGAGCGCACGACCTGTTCCTTGACCTCGGGGGAAACGTCCTCTCGCAATCCCAAGACCAGGTCCCCGAGTTTGGGGGTGTCCGTCGGATCCAGCCCCGTCAGCGGATGAGGACGCCGCGTGAGGTTGCTTGCCCCCATGTAGCAGCGCTCGATGCGATTGCGGTAGAACGTATGAAAGCTGAAGACATTGATGTCGACCCGCCAGCTCAGAAAGAGCGACGCGAGGAACGCCAGGACGGCGGTCGCAATCAGCGAAAGCCAGTTTCCTTCGACGAAACGCGCACTCTCTTCCACATATTCGCCGTAGCAGGAATGACTCGACGATCCTGCTTCGTAGATCCCGCCCACCGTCTCCCCGCCTGCTTGTTTCCAATCGAACTCGTAGGCGAGCTTCCGCGGCGCCGATTCGCATAAGGCCGTTCCCGGGGATACGTCATAGGCGGACCACTGCCACCACATCACGCGATACACGCCATAGGAAACGATCAACAGAATTCCGGCCACGAACACGTAGGGAGCGATTCGCGCCGCAAGCTCGGCGATCTTGCTTCCGCCCCGCGCTCCCGTTGTCGCGCCCGATCCCGCCAGGACGCCGGCCGCCGTCGTCAGAACCCAAGTGATCCCACCCAGCGCGGCGACCCATTTGTTGGCCAGAACCAGGGCCAACGGCCCGAACAAAGACGAGAACGCAAATACCAGCCAGAGCACGCCCGCACGCATCTGGTGAGCACCGTGACTGCTCCACAGTTCGCGTCCGGCCTCGCGGAGCTTGCGGCCGGTAAGGCCGAGATGCAGGGTGATGGTCAGCAGAATGGCGCCCAGCATGACGAGCGGACCAAGCGCCACTGCAAACAAGGGGTTGTCGAGCGAAGCCATCGGGTTTCGCAACAGCCAGGCCCACAGGTACAGCATGCCGGCCAAGCCGACGCCCGCGATCAGCGCCCATAGGGGGCGCAGGAACCACAGCGTTCCCGGATCGAGCTCGGGGACCCGATCCCGCAAATCGCGAGCCGCTTTCCACCAGCCAATGGACGTGCCCGCGCCATAGGTGATCCCGAAGACGAAACTCAAGCCCCAATTCATCGCGGACGGCTCGTGCGTCACCAGCATCCCCGCGATCAACGCCGTTCCGGCGAAGGATCCGAACAGCGCCCAATACGCCCCTCTGGCCCACGCCTCGGCTTTGTCGGAGGCACCCTCGGCGCGTTTGCCGAGATCCGCGCGCAACGTTTCGTACCCTGCCACCAAGGAACCTATACCGAGCAACAGCACGGCGAGCACGATCCCGACCCGGATCGATGCATCTCCCAGGTGAGGCAACAGCGCGACGAGGAACCAGGGGAGTACCAGGAGCGAGGTGCCGAACGCGATCAGAACGGCCTGATTGAGTATCAGGTTGCGCAGGTAGGTCGCCACCCCGGTCAGGGTGTCGGTGCTCAGTGCCCCGACGCGCGGCGTCAGGTAGTTGCTGAACTCCCGGAGCCAACGGACCTGCCGCGGTTCGGGCAGGGATGGACCGTCGCTCCCCTCGCAATCCGTGTTCTTGCTCAGGCGTTCTTCCACACCCAGGATGCCGGGGCGAACGCCGCAGTTCGCCGCGCCCTGCTCCCGTTGCACCCACGCCGAGAGCCAGGCACCGATGTAACCGCCGCCGGAAACGGTGGAAAGGTAGTCGAAACGGTGGAGCAGCTTAAGCCGCGCCAAGCGCTGAATCACACCGAGGTTGAATGTAGCACTGCGTATGCCGCCGCCGGAGAATGCGAGTCCGACCAGGTTGCGGTCGTGCGCCCGCTCGAGCACGTCGTCACGGGTTCTCTCGCTGGGGTCAGGCACCGCGTCCCCCGGAATTCTGGCGCCGCCCCGGTCAGCCTCGGTACGCGCGGATTTCAGGCAATACCGCGCCCAGTCGACCGCGTCGAGCTCCTGGTCGAGCTGATGTCCGAAGCTCGTGCTCGTCGAAGTTTTTGATTGAGCGGAGGGAAACATTTCGGTCCTCCTTGTTTTTCTCGTTTGCCCACTCCTGGGCAGAGAGGGCGGCATAAGGCCCCTCGGACATGTAAGAAGGCGACCCACTCGGGCGACACCATCAAAAGCTAGTTCATATGTCCACCCTGATCAATGCGTGCCAAGGAAAGGCACGCACTGCAGGTGTTTGTGCCCCCTTTTGCCCTGCGTTAACCGCGACTACACACTTCATAATTGGGAAGCGCTCGGTCACGGCGTCCTCAACACGAGCGAAAACGTGATATCCATCTAGCCGCCCCCTCCGCGGGGTCTTACGTTCTAAGTGAAAGGCTTGCGAACGGAGACCGAAACGGAGGAGCCTGCAATGAAACTATATGGCGGGATTGACCTGCACTCCAACAACAGCGTGATCGCGTTGTTGGATGAGGAAGATAGGGAGGTGTACCGGCGGCGCTTGGCGAATGATCTGGAGATGGTTCTCAGCGAGCTTGAACCCTACGCCGATGCCATCGCGGGACTGGTGGTGGAATCGACGTATAACTGGTATTGGCTGGTCGACGGGCTGATGGAAGCCGGCTACCGGGTGCATTTGGCCAACACAGCGGCGATCGTGCGCTACGAAGGACTGAAGTACGCTGACGACGACACCGACGCGTGCTGGCTGGCGAAGCTGCTGCGTCTGGGGCTGCTGCCGGAGGGGTATATCTACCCCAAGGAGGAACGCCCGGTGCGGGATCTGCTGCGCAAACGCAGCCAGCTGGTGCATCAGCACACCAGTCAGCTCCTCTCGATCCAGAACCTGCTGGCACGCAACCGTGGAGCGCTCGCTCGGGGCCAACCAGATCAAGCGCTTGACGTACGATGAAGTCGACCGGCTGTTGCCCGATCGCCGACCTGGCGCTGGCGGTCAAGAGCAGTCTGGCGGTGATGCGCACCCTGGAGGGCGTGATCGACCGGCTGGAGAAGGCGGTCAAGGCGCGGATCAGGTTGCGCCCGGCATTCAAGCCCCTGCTGACGGTCAGCGGCATCGGCGAGATCCTGGGGCTGACGATCATGCTGGAGACCGGCGAGATCGCGCGCTTTGCCAAGGTCGGCAACTACGCCTCCTACTGCCGCTGCGTGGGCAGCGAACGGATCAGCAACGGCAAGCGCAAGGGTCGCGGCAACCGCAAGAATGGCAACAAGTATCTGGCCTGGGCCTACATCGAGGCGGCCAACTTCGCGGTGCGCTTCAACCCGCGATCAAACGCTACTACCAGCGCAAGTGCGCCCGCACCAACCGCATCGTGGCCATCAAGACGGTGGCCCACAAGCTGGCGCGGTCCTGCTTACTACATCCTGCGCGATCAGGTGGCCTTCGATGTGAACAAGGCATTTGCATGAACAGCGATCAGGGGCTGCGGCGGTGAGCCCGCCGGAGTGTTGGCCAACAACCACCTAACGTGATTGGGCGCCGCCGCATCCCGAAATTGACGTCGTGAAGCAAAGGATGGGACTGATGCGCCCCTGTCATGAACCGAGCGAAGGGTTGGACCTCCCCGGAGGGAGGAGCCACCGATTTGTGAACCCGGAGCGGTTCTCTGCAGCGCTCCGCAGCACTTGGACATGGCAGGGCACTGAGGCATTTCTGGGGCTGCGAGCAGCCACGGGCCGGGTGTCTGTCCCCACCAAGGGGGACAGCCCTAGCCCGACTTCCGCAACTCGACCCTCAATCTGCCCGATTTCGCAGTCGGAGGGCTGCGTAATCCATTGAATGTTCGTGCCTGGGGGGCGGAAATGGGGCTAAATGCGTTTGTAGTGCCGACCTACGTTGTTGACGCCGTTGGAGTTTCTCGCACAATGGCCGCATGTTTCTGCGCGCCAAGACTCGCAAGAAGGACGGCAAAGTACACCGAGGTGCTTGGTCCAACGCGCCGGGAAGCGGTAGCTCCAAGCCGACTCGACCAACATGCGCCGGGCATGGGCGTTGCCCGTGAGGGTGATGCCTCCCTGGCGCCGGCGCAGGCCCGAGGAATGCTCGCTGGGCACCAGCCCGAGAAAGGCCATCAATTGCTTGGGCGAGTCGAAGCGGGTGATGTCCCCGAGCTCGGCAAGCAGGACGATCGCCGCGAGCTTGTCGACCCCACGCAAGGCAATCAGGGAGTCGACCACGGGGGCCAGCGACCACTCGGGCAGGGCACGCATCAGATGATCGTTGAGCTGGACCACCCGCTCACCGGCGGCGCGCTCGGCGACGATGTACTCCTCCAAGACCACTTGTTGCCAGGGATGCTCCATCTTCAACCCCGCCAGCCAGTTCTCGTGCGCCGGCGTCCAGCGGCTCTTGCCCCGCGGCCAGTGATAGCCATGGCGCAGCAGGAAGGCATTGAGCTGCTGGCGCGCCTTGCGCTCTTGGGCCTTCATGTCGTCGCGGGCACGGCTCAGGTCACGCATCCGCTCCTGCTCTTGATCGGGTACCCACACCGCCGTAAGATCGCCCGCACGCAGCAGCCGCGCCAGCTTCAAGGCATCGCGCCGATCGTTCTTGATGCGCTCGCCCGGCGCCTTGGGGATCCGCGATGGGGCGACCACCTGGCAGTCATGGCCGCAACCGAGGATCTGACGGTAGAGCACGTAGCCGCAGGGGCCGGCCTCGTAACAGAACTGCAGCAGTCCGCCGTCATAGGCCTCACTAAGCTTGGCGATGAGCTTCTCGATGCTCTTGGGCTTATTGGCGATCTCGCCGCGATACACCGGCTCCGCCCGTCCGGGCTCTGCCAGCGCCACGGCGATGGTCTCCTTGTGCAAGTCCAGGCCGACATAGGCCGCGTGGCGCTCCTCGTGTTCGGCGCTGGTGACAACATCCAAGGCCGACGCCGTCTCTATCCGCTGCTGCTCTGGGTTAAACTTCTTCATGACCTGCCCCCCTCAATGTGGCTCTGTGTTGATCGAACAATCCGTCCTCAACATAACCCACGAGCGTTGAGGACGGGCAGGTCAAAACATGATGTCTACTGGAGCGTGGTGGAAAACCGGCGCACGGCGGACGATCGGGTGCTGCAGCGTCAGGTTCTGTATCTCGGGGAGATCAACGACAACCAGCAGGCCGCCTGGACGCGAGCCATCGAGGTTTTCGCCGAGGATGGTGAGGCCGCTCAGATGGCAATCTTTCCCGACGATCGTGCCGCTCCTGAGCTGGACTGCGAGGTGGTGCAGATCCGCTTGAGCGAGCTCTCGCTGCATAGTCCGCGCCAATGGGGCGCGTGCTGGCTGGCGCTTGAGCTGTGGGGCCAGCTCGATCTCGATGGGTTCTGGTCGCCGCGCCTGCCACCGAGTCGGCAGGGAACGCGCTGGCTGAACGTGCTCAAGACGTTGGCGACCTACCGTCTGATCGAGCCGGGCAGCGAGTGGCGGCTGCATCGGCATTGGTATCGCCACAGTGCCCTCGGGGATCTGCTCGGTGAGGATGAGGGGGTTGCCCAGAGCGATACCCTGTATCGCTGCCTCGATAAGCTGTTGGTCCACAAGAAGCCGTTTTTCAGCTATCTGCGTGAACGTTGGCGGGATCTGTTCGGGGCGCGCTTCGAGGTTCTGCTCTACGATCTGACCAGCACCTATTTCGAGTCCGACCCGACCGGTACGGGCAAGCGTCAGTTCGGCTACTCGCGCGACAAACGTCCTGACTGCGTCCAGGTGGTCATCGCCTTGATCGTCACCCCCGAGGGCTTTCCCGTCGCCTACGAGGTGCTGGCCGGAAACACCGCCGACAACACCACCCTGGGCGATTTCCTCGAGCGGATCGAGGAGCAGTACGGCAAGGCCGAGCGCATCTGGATCATGGATCGTGGGATTCCGACCGAGGAGGTGTTGGCGCGCATGCGCAGCGCCGACACCCCGGTGCGTTATCTGGTGGGAACCCCGAAGGGCCGATTGAGCAAGCTGGAGAAGGCATTCCTAAGCAAACCCTGGGAGCAGGTCCGCGAGGCCGTCCAGGTCAAGCTCCTGGAGCAGGATGAGGAGCTCTATGTCCTGGCCCGCAGTGAGCGGCGGCGCAACAAGGAACAGGCCATGCGGCGCCGACGCCTGAAAAGGCTCTGGCGACGCCTGCACGAGCTGCGCGGGCAGAGGCTCACCCGCGACCAACTCCTGCTCAAACTCGGTGCGGCCAAGAAGGAAGCGGGGCGCGCCTACACGCTGGTGGCGATCCACCTACCGGAGCCAGGCCAGGAGGTCAGCGCGCACACCTTCACCTTCGCCCTGCGCAAGGACAAGCTGCGGGAGGTTCGTCGTCGCGAAGGCCGCTACCTGCTGCGCTCCAATCTCACCGGTGAGGATCCCGCCGACCTGTGGCGCTACTACATTCAGCTCACCGAGATC
>CAVORB010000029.1:0-31175 GCA_963698495.1 uncultured Gammaproteobacteria bacterium
GGGTGGAATTAACATGAAACTGAATCTTCTTGGTGCATTCGCACTCGGGGCAGCGATTGGTGTTTCGGGCTGCAGCACCGGCACCCAGACGAAGCCGGGACAACCCTTGCTGATGGAAGCGGCTGTGATTTCGACGCAAGCCACTATTGTCGGCATCGATTACAAAACGCGCGTTGTCTCCCTCGAGATCCCAAATAAGCCAGGAGACAACTTCGTGGACGTGGTCGTCAGTGATGACGTCAAGAATCTGTCTCAGGTGCGTTTCGGTGACCGGGTGGTAGTGGAATACCTGGAGGCCGTCTCCGTCGATCTATTCCGAGCCGGGGAGGTTGAACCTGGGGTAGGTGTCACTGCCGTGACCGGAACCGCCGCTCCGGGTGCAAGGCCCGCCGCGATGGCCGGCACTGAAACATCCGTCGTAGCTGTCATCGAAGCGATGGACAAGGCAAACGAGCTTGTGGCGCTGAGGATGCCTGATGGCGCTGGCAAGACTGTGAAGGTTCGCAATCCAGAGAACCTGGATCGGGTTTCGGTAGGCGACAAGGTGCGAATCTCCTTTACCCGCGCGTGGGCCGTCAGCATTAGGCCAAGCCCCGTTCGGTAGTCCAAAGCGGCGAGCTCGGCGCCCGCACGTCCGCTACGGAGGCCGGACCTGGGAGCCACTTGTCCGCCAAGATGACGACTACAGAGGCGCTGGTTACTCGCCATCCTGGCCAAATACAGCGCGTCACATCGATGTACCCAGGGAGACGCTGAGCCGATCAGCGTCTCGCTGAATCATTACTGTAAATTGATAGAGGTGATATTCAATGGAAGCCGTGCTGAGCCAACGCGTCGCGAAGCTGGTAACGAACGGGTGGGAGCCCGTAACGACAACCGAAACCACCGCGTCCCTGGCCGGTCGGCGGCCGTTTGCCTGGTGGCTTTTCCTCATCGTGATCTTTCTGTTTCCGCTTTTCGGCGGCCTCTTGTATCTGGTCTTCTGGCTTGCGACATCGAAGGCAACGGTGTTTCTGCACGTGGAGGATGGCAAGATTATCGTTGCGGGGGATGAATGGCTCATCCGACTTCAAGAGGCCCAGCGGGAGGCATACGTAGAGAAGCAACGTCAAATTAAAGAGAAAGGATTCCTGCGGGTGATGTGGCCGCAACTTCTCGTTTCGCTCCTGTTGATCGGGGCGTGGATTTACTTGCTGAAAACCTATCTTTAGGACGACGCTGATTATTGGCCATCCTGGCCAAAATCAGCACGCCACCCAAGAAGCGCGATTCTCGGGTGGCTTCATGTTCAAACGCTCACGCGCTTGAACATGGCGTCACATCCCTGTGCCGCGGGTAAGGCTGCATTGATCAGCGTGCTGGGATCGCGTTCCGAGAACTCGGTTTCCGAGGACGCTCATTCTCCCGAGCCTGCGCGCGGGCAGATGGCGGCCTTGTCCGCACCGCCCGGGCACCTTGACTTTAGAGGTGCCCGCGGACTCAATGCCTCAGGCCGGGCGCTTGCCCGGCACCCTGCCGCTCGATGCCCGCGAAAATGGGGCGAGCATCGAATGGCACTGACTTAAGCTCCTTGTCATTGCGACTCGATCTGCAACCGCCGGTTAACGCGAATATTTTTCACCGCTGCTTCTTCGGGTGTCCGTGTATTCGGACATGATCGCGAGCCTGATCGCGTGGCTGCATAAGCAGCCCGAATGGTTTGGGGCGGCGCTTCACGGCACACGGTTCGATGCGCCCGGATCGCCGCCCCACGCGCGGTTGAGCAATCAAAATCAGTAGTCGCTGCACGCTGGCGCCGTCGGTACGCTCGCCGCCTTGGGAAGGCCAGGCCAGCCACAGTTGCACGGTGTGCTTGAAGCTCAACTGGCGGGGGATCTGGTCAGCGAGTAAGGCCGACTGGGCCATGAGCAAGCGGATCAGGTTGTAGGCGAGCAGGTAGGTCCAGAGCTCCTTGAGCGCCATCTCCGGGGTCTTGCAGCGCAGTTGCTCCATGCCGAGCGTGGTCTTGATGTTGCGCACATCGAGCTCGACCTGCCAGCGCTGGCGGTACAGGGCCTTGAGCACCCGCTTAGGGGTCGCCTGGGGATCGAGAAAGGTGGTGACCAGGATCTTGCCGCTGACCTCTAGTTCCCGCACCCGCAGACTCTCCGGCGCGCGGTCGTACTCGAATGGTGACATCCACTCAGGGCGTTTCTTCGGCTTCGGCAAGGTGATGACGTGATCGCGGACACCGAGCATCTCGCCGGTGCTGAAGTCGGTGCTGCGCTTACGCGCTCCGTACTGTGAGTTATGGTGATTTCTGGTGTACGGCGGAGGCCAAGAGGGGTGGCGTATCCTGTTGACTGATCACGACCAAGATCACAGTCAACAGAGGTGGATACGCCATGAGTCAGTCTACGCTGAAGGTTCTTTCACAACCAGAGATCGGGGAAGCGGACCCGCTGCACACGCTGCTGCGCGAAGGCGCGCGGGAGCTGATCGCCAAGGCCGTCGAGGCGGAGCTTGCGAGCTTCCTGGAAAGTTTTGCCGGGCAGCGCCTTGAGGACGGACGCCGGGCGGTGGTGCGCAACGGCTACCTGCCCGGACGCACGGTGCAGACCGGGATCGGCGAAGTCGAGGTCCAGGTGCCCAAGGTGCGTGACCGTAGCGGCGGGAGAGCCTGTTTCAACTCGAACCTGCTTCCGCCTTATCTCAAGCGCGCACGCAGCCTCGAGGAGTTGATCCCGTGGCTTTACCTCAAGGGGGTCTCGACCGGGGACTACCAAGAGGCGCTCTCAGCGCTGCTGGGTGAGCGGGCCAAGGGACTGTCGGCGAACACCGTCTCGCGGCTCAAGCAGCAATGGAGCGATGAGCATCGTGCTTGGTGCCAGCGCGATCTCAGCGATCGGCGCTACGTTTACTGGTGGGCCGACGGCGTCTACAGCAACGTGCGTCTGGACGATCGACTCTGCCTGCTGGTGATCATCGGTGTCACCGAGCAGGGACGCAAAGAGCTCATCGCCGTGGAGGATGGCCATCGGGAGTCAGAGGCCAGCTGGCGCGAGCTGCTCACCGGGCTGCGCGAGCGCGGCCTCAGACAGGGAGCGAAGCTGGCCGTTGGTGATGGCGCCTTGGGCTTCTGGAAGGCTCTCAACAAGCTCTACCCGGACACCGCGCACCAGCGCTGCTGGGTGCACAAGACGGCCAACGTATTGAACAAACTGCCGAAGTCTGTGCAGGCCAAGGTCAAGGCCGCCCTGCACGAGATCTGGATGGCCGAGACCCGCGAGGCCGCGCACCGGGCCTTCGGTCGCACGCTCAAGCGCTTCGCGGGCAAGTACCCGCAGGCCATGGACTGCCTGGGCAAGGATCGCGATGCCCTGCTGGCCTTCTACGACTACCCGGCAGAGCATTGGGTGCATATCCGCACCACCAATCCGATTGAATCGACCTTCGCCACCGTGCGGCTGCGCACCAAGCGTTCACGCAATTGCGGCTCGCGCGAGACGACCCTGGCCATGGTCTTCAAACTGCTCCAGAGTGCTCAGGCGCGCTGGAAACGTATCAAAGGATTCAGGAAGCTTGAGCTGGTCGTCAACAACGTCCAGTTCCGCGACGGAGAGGAAGTCACCGATCAGTCAGACAGGCTTGCCGCCTGAGGGCTGTACACCAGATTTGACAAAAGGGGTATCCATCTGAGTGCTGTAGGCACAAGATATAGGGATGCCGCTTCCTCCGCAAACACCTGCCTCCAATCTTCGAGCAGGGCGAGATTATCCGCCCAGCTATACCGATCTGCTGGCGTGGTTCCCGGACGAAGCGGCCTGCCTCGACTATCTTGAATGGCTTCGCTGGCCCAACGGTTTCGTCTGTCCTCGATGCGACACGCCCGGCCGTTGGCGGATGAGTGGCGGGCGATTCTGGTGCGAACAATGCCAACGCCGCGTCTCGGTGACGGCCGGAACCATCTTCCACCGCACACGTACTCCGCTCATGGTTTGGTTCGCCGCGGCGTGGTACATGACCTGCGCAAAGAATGGCGTCTCCGCGAAAACCTTGCATCGGTTCCTCGGTTTTGGCTCTTATCAAACGGCTTGGACCATGCTGCACCGTTTCCGCACGGCAATGGTCCGACCAGGGCGTGATGCGCTCACCGGAAAGGTCGAGGTCAACGAAATCTTTGTCGGAGGCATCCGACCCGGGAAGCGGGGGCGCGGCGCGGAGGGCAAGACGCTGGTGGCGGTGGCTGTTGAGTTGCTCAGCCCCATGGGGTTCGGGCGGTGCCGCCTGCGCGTCATTCCCGACACGCGGGCGCCGACGTTACGTGCGTTCCTGCTCGATTTCGTCACGCCGGGTGCGGTCATTGTCACCGATGGGTTTTCCGCGTATCCGGAGGCGATCGGGGACCGTTATCTGCACGAGCCTCATGTGGTGGTACGCTCCAGCGACCCGGCACACGTATCCTTACCGGCGGTTCACCGCGTTGCGAGTCTCCTGAAACGATGGTTGCTCGGAACCCATCAAGGAGCCGTAGAGCCGGATCACCTTCAAGCCTACCTCGATGAATTCGCTTTCCGTTTCAACCGGCGCAAAGCGGATTTTCGTGGTCTCTTGTTCCGGCGTCTCCTCGAACAAGCGGTTCAGGTGGAGCCCGTCTCCTATCGATCTTTGGTGATGAATCCGTTAACCAAAATCACGAAGCCCCTGCCGCCCTTCCATCATCGGACCCACCCCGCGTCATTTGCTGAGATCTCCCCGGGTCGCCCATGGAGAGACTACAACATGTAGGGGTTACAGCACTCAGATGGATACCCCTTTTTGACAATAACTCCCGTACTGTTCGAAAACGCCATCCACGCCATTGCTGATCAGATCCCAGAGCAGGAAGTAGGTGGCGTAGAAGGCGTCGCCGAGCAGAATGTCGCCGGTCTCGACGGTATCGAGGATCTCGCGCAGCAGGGACTGTTCGTCGCTGCCCTTGCCGAGACAGGGCGCGACCGCGGCGTCACGCAGTGCCCCGCTGCCGAGACACATCAGTGCCACCATCCGGGCGATGGGAAACCCCAGCCCCGGCCTCTGACTACCCGGCTGCGGAAAGCGAGCCTGGTTCTCTTCGGTGTCGGCCAGGGTGGTTGTCGCTCCGTCGACCAACAATACGCGCCGTCCACGCCACTGCCACCACGTCGGTGCATCCTTGGCCAGCACGCCGCCACATTCACGCGTCAGGGTCGCGATCAAGTCCAACGGCAGACGCGCGCGTGCCTTGCAATAGGCGCCGGTGTCGGTACTGCCTGGTTGCAATCCGCTGATCAGTCGCCGCACCTGGGCCGCGTCCACCGCCTGTTGGCAGCTCCCGTCCGCGGAAAGCACCTGGGTGACGAACATCGACAACGTCTCAGTAGGCGGATACAGACGCTCGCGATGCTCAGGCAACGCGGCATCGACGCGTTCGAGCAGTTGCGGTCCGGTCAGCAGATTGAACATGGTCACGGCATCGGCACGCTCGGCATGTCTCTGGACACGTCGCTGTTGCTGTTGCGCTGGGCTCAGGCTAGATTGCATCTGGGCTGGCTCTTCGGGTAGTTGCTGTGGTGTCGCAACCTTCAGCCTATCACCCGAGGCGGTCAGCCCTCCATTTCTCCCGCAATATCTGGTAGTTACGCGCAGCTTACTGGGGAGTGCATCCTTAAGTCAGTGCCATTCGGGCGAGCATCGGTTTCGACCCCGAAGCGGGATGACATGGCCGCGTTCCGGCGAGGCGTCCTTCATCGAAGGGGCCGGGGCGCGCTTGAGCGCCAGTTCATCCTCCGCAGTCAGAGGCCTGGATGCGACCGTCTCCCGCCCTGAGCACATTTGAGCGAGTATCGGTATGAATGAGCCGCTATCACGCCCGCCGGGACGCCGCATCGGGATCGCCACCCAGGTCTTCATCGCTCTCGGGTTAGGGGTCCTTGTCGGCGTCTTCTTCGGCGAGGAGGCCGCCTTCCTGAGTATCGGGGGGGATGTCTTCATTGCCCTGCTGCAGATCACGGTTATCCCCTATGTGGTCGTCGCCCTGATCACGTCGCTCGGCCGCCTGACCCTGAATGAGGCGAAGGCGCTCGGGCTCAAAGCCGGGGCCGTGCTGCTCGTCCTGTGGGCCATCGGTCTGGCGGTGGTGCTGGCGAGTCCGCTGGCCTTCCCTGATTGGCCGTCGGCCTCGTTCTTCAGCACCAGCCAGATCGAAGAACGGCCGCCGGTCGATTTCCTCTCGCTCTACATCCCTTCGAATATCTTCGCCTCCCTGTCGAACGCCGTGGTGCCTGCCATCGTCGTGTTCAGCATCCTGTTCGGGGTGGCGCTGATCCGGGTCGAGAGCAAGCGGCGCGTGGTGGATCTGTTGACCGCCATTGGCGACACCCTGATGACCATCACCGGTTTCATCGGCAGGCTCGCCCCGTACGGAGTGTTCGCGATCACCGCGAGCGCCGCCGGCACCATCGACATCACCGAGTTGGCCCGCCTGCAGGTGTACATCGCCGCCTACGTGGGGCTGGCGCTGACCCTGAGCCTGTGGATCATCCCGGGTCTGATCGCGAGCCTGACCCCGCTCGGCTACGGCAGCGTGGTGCGGGCCTTCCGCGGACCGCTGATCACCGCCTTCGCCACGGCGAACCTGCTGATCGTGCTCCCGGTCCTGGCCGCCGACGCCAAGCGTCTGGTGGCGGAAACGGACGGACAGGAAGGCGGGGCGGTCGAGCAGGAGGAGTCCGCGATCGACATCCTGATCCCCGCCGCGTTTCCGTTTCCGAATCTGGGGCTGATCATGTCCCTGATGTTCGTGCTGTTCGGCGGCTGGTTCGTCGGCTCGAGCATCTCCCCGGCCTATTACCCGACCCTGGCCGGTGCCGGGCTCGCGGGGCTGTTCGGCGGCACCATCCTGACGCTGCCCTTCCTGTTCGACATGTTTCAGCTCCCGGCCGACCTCTTCCAGATGTTCATCACCGTGGACGTGATCGCGGCCCGATTCGGCACCCTGCTCGCCGGGATGCACATCATCGCGATCGCCCTGATCGGGGCCTACGCGATGCAGGGTGGGCTTCGGTTCAACCCGCTGCGCCTGCTGCGGCTGGGCGTGACCTCGCTGGTGCTCGTCGTCGCTGTGCTGCTTGGCATCCGGGCCTTTTACACCTATGTCTACGTCGCACCCTTCACCAAGGACCAGCTGCTGAGCGGTCTGGCCCTGCTCGAGGCGCCGCAGCCTCACACCGTCTACCGGGACATCGCCGAGGTGGCCCCGATGCCCGGGTCGCAATCGAGTCTGGCCCGCATCCAGGAGAGCGGAATCCTGCGGGCCTGCTACCGGCGCAGCGACTACCCGTCCTCGTTCTTCAACGCCGAGGGCGACCTGGTCGGTTTCGACATCGAGATGACTCATCGCTTCGCCCGCCAGCTGGACGCACGTGTCGAGTTCGTGCCGGTGAGCTCGATCCCGGATGCCGAGGAGCGGGTCAACGCTGGATACTGCGACGTCTTCATGTCCCTGATGCCGATCGCGCCCGAGATGACGCTGCGGTTCGCGATGACGGTGCCGGTGCTCGAAAGCGCGTTGGGTTTGGTGGTGGAGGATCATCGCCGCCGGCAGTTCCGGAGCTGGGAGGGCATCCGCGCCCTTGGACCGATCCGGATCGCGACCGGGGAAAACCGCGCGACGGGCAATTTCCTGCAGCAGACGCTTCCGGATGCCCTGCCGGTCCTATTCGAGGACACCGACTCGATCGATGCCCTGCTTGGCGCCGACCCGCTCGGCTTCGACGCGGTGCTGATGCAGGCCGAGGAGGGGGCCGCCTGGACCATCCGCCATCCTCGTTTCAACCTGGTCACGCCATCGCCCGTCCTGCTGGCGCCCTTCGGCTATGCGATTCGGCTCGGCGATAGCGAGCTGCTGACCTTCTTGAACGCCTGGCTGCTGAATGCCCGAGGCGGCGGGACCGTCAATAGCCTCTATCGCTATTGGATGCTCGGCGAGGTCGGTGCGACCCGGCCGCCGCGCTGGTCCGTGGTCCGGGACGTTCTGGGGTGGCTCGAATGAGACCGCAGGCCGCCCGGGCGGGCCCGCTTTGCGGGCCTTGCCGGTTCGGGTGCCCACGGCTAAAGTACGGGAAGGTCATGCGCTCTATCCGTCTTCGGGGCCGATCAGGATACGGATGCACTCGATGGCAGGATCTCGTTTCGGGCCTGGGACGATGCTGAGCCACATGGCCTATCCGATGGGCGCCACGGTGGCTCGTGCTGCTTGCCACGCGGAGCCGAGTCGCGTTCGCAACCCCCGCGAACCGGCCCCATGGTCTAGAACCGAGCGCCCGGGGTCGTGGTCAATCCGCCGGCCCCGGCGCCGATTCCGTCCAACGGGGGCGGCTAGGCCCCATCCCTCTGGCGGCTTTCGGCGCTCCCAGACCCGTATCGATCTGGGCTGAGCCACTACCAGGGTTCCCGTCTTCGGAGTCGGACCAATGCGCCCCGAGCTCTTCTTCAGTCCTCCCGCCCGCGGTCTGATCGTCGCCGGCTCCCTCGCGCTGGTCCTGTTTCTCGTGAGAGAGGCGTCGTCCTTCGTCGCGCCCCTGCTGCTGGCGGTGTTCATCGCCGTCATCGCCACGCCGCCCTTGCGCTGGATGCGCGGCATCGGCGTCCCGAAGTGGGGCGCGTTACTGGTCATCACCTTCGTGCTGCTCGACATCGGCAGCCTGCTGGCGTTGGTGACCACCGGGGCATTGGAAGGGTTCCGCGACAGCCTGCCCAGCTATCAGGAGCGGTTCATGCTGCTCAGCGAGGAGCTTGGGGGCTGGCTGGAGGGCCTCGGCGTCAGCGGCTCGCGGGAGGCTATTCCGGATCTCCTGGACCCGGCCAAGGTCAACGCCGTTGTGCGGCTGTTGTTGTCGAACGCCGGCGCCGTCTTCGCGACCGGGCTGCTGGTCCTGCTCGCGGTGATCTTCATCCTGCTCGAGGCGCCGTTGGTGCCGGCCAAGCTCAGGGCGGCGTTTCACGTCACCGAGGAAGACGAGGCGCGACTCCAGCGGCTCAGGACCGCCACCAGTCGCTACATGCAGATCAAGACGCTCACCAGCCTCGGAACCGCGTTCTGCGTTTGGCTGCTGCTGTGGCTGCTGGGCATCGACTTCGCCGTCCTGTGGGCGGTGCTCGCCTTCATCTTGAACTTTGTGCCGATCGTGGGGAGCATCCTGATGATGATCCCCGCGGTCCTCCTGGCGTTGGTTCAGGCCGGTTTCCAGACCGCCCTGTTGGTGCTGTTCGGCTATCTGGCGATCAACATCGCGATCGGCAACGTGCTGGAGCCCCGGATCATGGGGCGGGGTCTGGGCATATCCACCCTGGCGATCTTTGTCGCGCTGCTGTTTTGGGGTTGGTTGCTCGGAAGCGTGGGCATGTTTCTGGCCGTTCCGCTGACCTCGGCCCTGATCACGGCGCTGGATGCGAGTCCGCGCACCCGCCCTCTCGCGATTCTCCTTGGCCCGGAGATCGAGGAGCCCGCGCCGGCGAGCGCGAGCGGCGAACAGTCACAGCACAGCGTGTGAACGGGCCAGGCGGCCAAGATCACAGGCTTTCCCCAGCAAGATGCCGCGAGTGGGTCCCGACGTCCGGCGAAAAGCGACGGCCCATAACGCCGGAACATCGGCCAATTCCCCCGCTTCTTATGACGATCGACAATGACAGGAGGCTGAAAATGAAAAAGCGATTGGCTGTCGCGGTGGTTTGTTCATTGATGTCCGCGAATGCCTTTTCCCAATTCACTAGTCCGACACAGCAGGGGCCGGTAAGCACCGTTGAGCAGGCGCGGAACGCACGCGTGGACAGCTACGTCACGGTCACGGGCCGTATCGTCTCTCACCTCAGGGGCGACTACTATATGTTTCGCGATGGAACGGGAGAGATTCGCGTCGAGATCGAAGGCCCAGTTTGGGCGAATCGTGAGGTCGGTCCCGACACGCAAGTTCGTTTGTTGGCCGAGGTTGACCGGAACAGCAACGGCACCGTCTATCTCTGGGTGAAGAGGCTCGATATCGTCGAGTGACGGCGGTTGCATCCATGTCTGGTCTTTCCGATTAACGTTCTGGGTTCCTGGAGTCAACGCCGTGGCGAAGCGGACGTGGTACATCATCGCTTTCACGGTCGCGAGCGTCGCGGCGGCATTTCTGTTGCCCGCGGTGCCACAACCGGTCGCCTACCATCATTTCGCCGATCAACGCATCCTGTTCTCGGTCTCGAACTTTTTCGATGTCGCTTCGAATGCCGGGTTTCTGCTCGTGGGTCTCGGCGGGTTGGCCGTGGTGCTCGCGCCCCGCACCGCGTTCGAGCACGCGAGCGAACGCTGGCCGTACGCGGTGTTTTTTGTCGGAGTCGCGCTAACGGCGATCGGTTCCGGCTACTACCACCTTGCGCCGGACAACGAAACCCTGTTCTGGGACCGCCTGTCGATGACGGTCGCATTCATGTCGCTGATTTCCGCCCAGATCGTCGATCGCATCAGTATTCGGGCGGGCCTCGTCCTGCTGTTGCCGGCGCTCTTGGTTGGGGGCCTGTCCGTTGTCTATTGGCTTGCGACGGAGCGGGCTGGAGTGGGCAACCTGGTGCCCTACGCCTTGCTGCAGGGCTACTCAGTGGTGATGCTGCTCGCAATCGCGGTCTTGTACCCGTCGCGCTACACGCGCGGTGGCGACGTCTACTGGGTCTTCGCCGCCTACGTGGCAGCCAAGGTCCTTGAGATTCTCGACCATCACGTCCTGGCGCTCGGGCAGCTGGTGAGCGGCCACACCCTGAAGCATGTGGCCGCGGCGATTGCGGGTATCGTCGTGCTGCGCATGCTGATGCTTCGGCGGGTCCAGGGGTCTCCGCATCTCGGGAACGGCTGATTCAAGGAGGCGCTGCTTCTTGGCCATTCTGACCAGAATCAGCACGCCACCCAAAGAGCACGGTTCTTAGATGGTCTCATTTTCAATCGCTTACGCTCTTGGAAATGGCGCCACAGCCAAGTGCCGCAGGAAGCGCAGAATTTTTCGGCGTTTTCCTGCCTGGCTAGCAGCCTGTCGGACTTTCCCGCTGCTGAGAAGCGAAGCTTCCCAGTAGAATAGGCGCAGCCATCTTGGGGGTCTGACCCGAATGGCACTGACTTAAGGATGCACTCCCCAGTAAGCTGCGCGTAACTACCAGATATTGCGGGAGAAATGGAGGGCTGGCCGCCTCGGGTGATAGGCTGAAGGTTCGACACCACAGCAACTACCCGAAGAGCCAGCCCAGATGCGATCTAGCCTGAGCCCAGCGCAACAGCAACAGCGACGTGTCCAGAGACATGCCGAGCGTGCCGATGCCGTGACCATGTTCAATCTGCTGACCGGACCGCAACTGCTCGAACGCGTCGATGTCGCGTTGCCTGAGCATCGCGAGCGTCTGTATCCGCCTACTGAGACGTTGTCGATGTTCGTCACCCAGGTGCTTTCCGCGGACGGGAGCTGCCAACAGGCGGTGGACGCGGCCCAGGTGCGGCGACTGATCAGCGGATTGCAACCAGGCAGTACCGACACCGGCGCCTATTGCAAGGCACGCGCGCGTCTGCCGTTGGACTTGATCGCGACCCTGACGCGTGAATGTGGCGGCGTGCTGGCCAAGGATGCACCGACGTGGTGGCAGTGGCGTGGACGGCGCGTATTGTTGGTCGACGGAGCGACAACCACCCTGGCCGACACCGAAGAGAACCAGGCTCGCTTTCCGCAGCCGGGTAGTCAGAGGCCGGGGCTGGGGTTTCCCATCGCCCGGATGGTGGCACTGATGTGTCTCGGCAGCGGGGCACTGCGTGACGCCGCGGTCGCGCCCTGTCTCGGCAAGGGCAGCGACGAACAGTCCCTGCTGCGCGAGATCCTCGATACCGTCGAGACCGGCGACATTCTGCTCGGCGACGCCTTCTACGCCACCTACTTCCTGTCTGGGATCTGATCAGCAATGGCGTGGATGGCGTTTTCGAACGGTACGGAGCGCGCAAGCGCGGCGCCGACTTCAGCACCGGCGAGATGCTCGGTGTCCGCGATCACGTCGATCACCTTGCCGAAGCCGAAGAAACGCCCTGGAGTGGATGTCACCATTCGAGTCCGACCGCGCGCCGGAGAGTCTGCGGGTGCGGGAACTGGAGGTCAGCGGCAAGATCCTGGTCACCACCTTCTCGATCCCCAGGCGACCCCTAAGCGGGTGCTCAAGGCCCTGTACCGCCAGCGCTCGGCAGGTCGAGCTCGATGTGCGCAACATCAAGACCACGCTCGGCATGGAGCAACTGCGCTGCAAGACCCCGGAGATGGCGTTCAAGGAGCTCTGGACCTACCTGCTCGCCTACAACCTGATCCGCTTGCTCATGGCGCAGTCGGCCTTACTCGCTGACCAGATCCCCCGCCAGTTGAGCTTCAAGCAAACCGTGCAACTGTGGCTGGCCTGGCCTTCCCAAGGCGGCGAGCGTACCGACGGCGCCAGCGTGCAGCGACTACTGATTTTGATTGCTCAACCGCGCGTGGGGCGGCGATCCGGGCGCATCGAACCGCGTGCCGTGAAGCGCCGCCCCAAACCATTCGGGCTGCTTATGCAGCCACGCGATCAGGCTCGCGATCATGTCCGAATACACGGACACCCGAAGAAGCAGCGGTGAAAAATATTCGCGTTAACCGGCGGTTGCAGATCGAGTCGCAATGACAAGGAGCTTAAGTCAGTGCCATTTGGGTCTGAGCCGATAAACCACTTTCGTCCGATCGACCGGGACATCGACTTCCTGTTGCCGCCCTCGGTGCAGGACTGGCTGCCCGAGGGACACCTGGCGCGCTATGTGGTCGAGGTGGTCGAAGGGCTGGACCTGCGCGAGTTGGAGCAGGCCTATGCCGGTCGGGGCAGCGCCGCCTACCACCCGGCGATGTTGCTGTCGCTGCTGATCTACGGCTACGCCACCGGCTGCTTCTCCAGCCGCAAGATCGAGCGGGCGACCTACGATTCGCTGGCGTTTCGCTACATCGCCTGCAATCGCCATCCTGACCACGACACCCTGTCGAGTTTCCGGCGGCGTTTCCGCGAGGAGTTCGAGGCGGTCTTCGTCGAGGTGCTGGAAGTGGCGCGCGAGAACCAGCTCAGCCGCTTCGGCACGGTGAGTCTCGACGGCACCAAGATCCACGCCAACGCCAGCCGCCACAGTGCCCTCTCCTCTGGACACGCCGGGGCGATCGAAGCCCAGCTCAAGGCCGAGGTCCAAGAACTGCTGGCGCTGGCCGAGGAGGCCGACGGCGCGAACGTGCCCGACGGCATGAGCCTGCCCGCGGAGCTCAAGCGCCGCGAGGACCGCCATCGCCGCGGCCAAGGCCAAGATCACGGCACGAGCCGCCGAGCGCTTTGCCCGCGAGCAGGCCGACTATGAGGCCAAGCTCGTCGCCCGTGCCGCCAAGGCCGCCGCCAGCGGCAAGAAGCCTCGTGGCCAACCACCCCAGCCGCCTGCGCCCGGCCCGCGCGCGAATGACCAGATCAACCTCACTGACGAAGAATCGCGGATCATGCCGGTTGCCGGGGGCGGCTTCGAGCAGTGCTACAACGCCCAAGCCATCGTCGATACCGACACCATGCTGGTGCTGGTGCCGCAGGTCGTGCAGACGGCCAACGACAAGCAACAGGTGGCGCCGATGCTCGAGAAGCTGCAGGACCTGCCCGAGGGCCTCAACCAGCCCCAGCAGTGCCTGGCCGACGCGGGTTACTTCAGCGAAGCTAACATCGACACCTGCGAAGCGGCCGGAATCGAGCCGCTGATCCCCGCCAAGCGCGATGAACACCACCTCCATTGGTCCGAGCGCTTCGGTGAGCCGCCCGCGCCGCCGGCTGAGGCAACTGCCGTCGAACGCATGGCCAATCGGCTCAAGGATCGCAACCGCCCGGGCTGCCTACGCGCTGTGCAAACAGACCGTCGAGCCGGTCTTCGGCATCATCAAATCCGTGATGGGCTTCCGCCAGTTCCTCACCCGCGGATCAGACAACGTCCAAGGCGAATGGACCTTGGTGTGCCTGGCATGGAACCTCAAACGCATGGCCGCTTTGCGCCCGCACTGAGGGAAAAGGGGAGAAAAACCTCGCTTTTGGCGGCAAAAGGCCTCTTTTCCGCAACGAAAAGGCCTTTTGCGGCTCCAATACCGGCAGCCGCGAGGGTTAAGTCCGACAGGCTGCTAGCTCATCAGGCTGGATGCTAGCGACAGCAACCGGGACCAGCGTCTCTGACATCAAGCTTATCAATAGGGCCTTGTATCCTGGCCTTGCCCTTGCTCCCTGGCGCGGGTAGCCTGCCACGGACCTTAGTCGATGCGAGTTGGATATTGCGTTTGCATGCGCCGCCATCGTAGCGCGGCTCTCAATTTTTTGGAGCGGCCTGAGGTAGCCGGGTAGCAGCACGGCCCGGGGGTGCTTACGGCGATTCCCTCGCCGGTCCTGTTGCCGACTGCCCAATCCATTCGCATAGACCTCTCTGCGGGGTCTGCTTCGCCGCTGGCTTGACGCGCCGGCCTGGTGTGGGCCGAGCAGATACCCGCCTAACAAGCAGATACGGCCGCCATGATCCGATTGACCTATCGCGCCACGATCGCCTTTGCCCTTGCCGCCGAACTCCTCGCGGTGCCGTTCGCGCTTGCGGACCAGCCGGTCCCGGAGAGGTCGGGTGACGCTTCGATCCAGGAGTCCGTCGAGCCTGCGGCCGAGGTGGATCCGCGGGCCCCCTTCGACCTGGCGCTCGTGGGGCTGCCAGGTTTTCCGTATCCCCTTGCGACACAGGACGACTTCAGCCGCGCCGTCGAGCTGACCGATGCGCGCATCGCCGAGCTGAGCGAGGCCCAAGGCGGAGAAAATCAGGTGGAAACCGCGAACGCTGAGCCAGACGCGGAGGTGGCGGATGAGGGTGAGGACCCGAGGATCGCTCCCCTGCGGGCACTGCGGCTCGCGCTCCAGCGAGGAGCCGCCCTTGCCGCACGAGCCGGCGAGCTGGACGATGCATTGGCAGTGGAGCAGCAACAGCTTGACAAGATCCGACGGCAGGGCCTTGAGGCGGCTCCGCCATATCCGATCGCGCTCCTTGACCAGCTTCGCACGGAGCGAGGCCTGATCCAGCACGCCGAGGAGATGGTAGATCGGCGACGAGCCCAAGCGCAGCGGCAGCTCGATCTCGCTGCAAACGAGCTCGAGGCGGCCATGCGGGCACGGCGACAAGCGCGCGATCGCTGGGCCGCTGCCGATGCGGGCAGCCGCAGGGCAGAGGAGCTGACGCTCGAAGTCGCCCGCATCAACACCCTGGTAGCACTCCAGCGTCAGGATACCGCCCTCGTACAGCAGACCTTGGCCCAGAAAGAGGATGTCCTGGCCGCGGCACAGCTCGCTCTGCTTGATACCAGGATCGATTATGTCAAGGACGATCTGGTCTTCACGCAGGAGGCCCTGGAGAGCCGCCTATCGGAGGTACAGAGCCGCGAGGAGGCCCTTCAGGCAAAGTTCGAGACCCTGATGAAGGGGGGTGAGGCCGCCGAATTGGCCCTGTTCGAAGCCCGCCAACGCTTGAATCAGGCAATCCCGGGGATGAATCGGGATGTCTTGCTGGAGCAGGAGAATGCGTGGGAAGAGGAGCTCAAGATCGTTCGCAAGGCCGTGGAGTATAAGAGTCAGGTAGCGGTCATCGCCGATGCGGTGCGCGGCCTGCTGAAACGACGTTTCGCGGTCTTGCAGGGCGCCGATGCGGATCAATGGGGCTCCTGGTTGCGGGAGAGCCAGGAACTGCTCAGGGAAGTCGACAAGGACCAGGATTTCACCCTTGCGGAGCTGGGCGCGCTGCGTTCCGCCGAGCTTGGACTTGCGCGACGCCTTGCCGCGCCTGACCTGGATGACGGCGTAAGGGAGGCCGTCACCCAGCGAATGGCGGCCCTCGATGTCCAGGCGGGGCTTGCCGAGGAAATGCTGCTCATCCAGGATCAGGTGCGCTCTTTGGCCCAACGGCTGCGGTATGACCTCGAGCCCCGGGTCCGCGAGCGCTCGTTCGGGCAGCGCGTGGACCAGGCCCGAGGCGTTCTTTCCAAATGGTGGGATGCCGAGATTATCGTGTTCCAGGATCAGGGCGTTCATCTGCGCGATCTGGTGACGGCGCTGGGTGTCTTTGTCCTGATCTACGTTATCGTATGGCTGCTACAGATGGGGTTGCGCCGCAGCTTGCTGTCCCGATTCGTCGGGGAAGCGGGCCAGGGCGACGAACGCAGGACCCTGCGCGCCGTGGTCTCGCCCCTGATTCGGCACACCAGCCAGGTCTTCGTGCTGATAGTCGCCTTCTACGCGGCAATGGCGGTGTCCGGCCTCGCTCAGGGCAAGCTTCAGGAATGGCTGGGGACTCTGTTGGTCCTGGCGCTGTATTTCCAGATTGGAATCTGGGCGAACGCGGGGGTGGTCGATTACTTCAAGCGCAAGCGCTCCAGAAAGGAGCGGGAAGACCCTTCGGCGGTCAGCGGCTATGGCCTGTTGTTGTTCTTCCTCCGGGTAGGCATCTGGATCGTCGTCGGCGTTTCGGTGCTGGCCCATTTCAAATACCCCATCGCCGGACTGATCGGGGCGCTCGGCGTGGGTGGTATCGCCGTGGCCTTCGCCGTGCAGAACATACTCGCCGACGTGTTCAATTCCATGGCGATTATCCTCGACAAGCCCTTTCGCGTCGGTGACTTCGTCGATGCCGGCGGGACCCTGGGCGTGATCGAGCACATCGGTGTGAAGACCACGCGTATTCGCAGCCTGTCCGGTGAGCAGGTCGTCATGTCCAACACGGAGCTGCTCGGCAGCTGTATCCATAACTTCAAACAGATGCGCGAGCGTCGGGTCGTCTTCAAGATCGGGGTGGTCTATGAGACGCCGCCGGAGAAGCTCGAGCGCATACCGCTGATCATCGCCGAGGTCATCCGCGCCCAGCGGAGCGCCCGTTTCGACCGCGCTCACTTTGCCGAGTACGGTGATTTTTCCCTGGTGTTCGAGGTTGTTTATTTCGTCGTCGGCGCGGACTACAGCCTCTACATGGATATCCAGCAGGCGATCAACCTGGGGATCTACCGCCGCTTCCAGGAGGAAGGCATCGGCTTCGCCTATCCGACTCAGGAGCTCATCGTTCGCCGGACGCCGGAGCCGCCGGGACCGTTGCTGGGGGCCGCGACCTGAGAGCGCTCGGCCGTGCGCAACTGCCTCGTCACGGTGGATGATCCCTTGTTGCCGTCGAGCGATTTGGTTACCTTGTCCACTGCACACCGTCCTTGCCGTTCAACCTAGTGCGAGTGCTCGAAACGATGAACAAAGTCTCTTCAAGTCTGATGCTGTTGTTTGCCTTCGGGGCGAATGCGCCAGCATTCGGCGGTGAGGTCTCGTTGGAGGAGCTGAAGCAGCGATGCGAGGAGGCCCGTGAGCAAAAGATCGCCCCGTTGCGTGAAGCGGCAATCGAGGAGTGCGTTTCCCAGCGCAGATCGGGCCGCACCCGGGAGGACTGCGAGCGCATCAACGCCGGTTTCGGATCGGGTGGTGGTATCGTCGATGGCGGGGCCCGTTCTGCCATGTTCAATGATCTGCCCGAGTGCGTCGAGTATTTCGAGGCGGAGGACGCCCAGAGAGACCGCGGCTCCAGTCGCTGAGGGTCCTCCTGGGGGGACTGGTTATCGGCCATCCGGCCCGAGCTCAGCGCGCCACCCAAGAAGCGTGTACGCGCTCGAGAATGGCGCCACGTCCCTGTGCCGTGGCAAGCGCTGAATCGATCGGCGCTTCCTTGGCGGAGGTCGCTCTCACTCTTGTTCATCCGCGCGTACCTGCCGCCAATCGGTTTTCTTGGGGGCAAGGTCCAGATGTCAGCAGGCGCCTGTGCAGCGTACGACTACCCGCACGCAGTTTGCGGATTCGGTTGCAGGCCGCGGCAGATCGATCCTGCCATCGCCGGAATGAATTCTCGTGGCCCCGTTACATTGAGTTTGGCGGGTCCTGTACTCGGGGCCCGTCAGCCATTCGACCTTGCTGCACGATGCATTTCCGCGTCCGATCTGAATGCCCGACTCATAGGTGGCGCAGCGCAATCGGGTGTGGGTCACCTCGGTCCTGAGGTTCCAGGCGCCCGACCCCTTGATCCATCCCCGGGCGGCTGCAGACTGGAAGGTCTTGGTGTCGCCGCCTCTTATCAGGGGTAAATCGATCTGCTTGACGATTCGGGGCGCCACCCGTGCGGCGTCGCCGTTGGCGGACTGATCGGTGGCACATCCAGCGATCAGGATCAGCGCGGCAAGTGACAAGTATCTGTACATTTATTGCTTCTCGTTCTGGCGCCGCCGGCTGGTCTCGTCCGGCAGGGGACGCGAAATGTTGGAATCGGAGCGTTGGCCGGTGGAGACGCGGGGCAGGCCGACGGTCATGGTGAGCTCAGTGGGCTCATGGAGCACATGGCGCATACCCTCCCTCCGTCTGTTGTCGAGGGTGTTGAGTCCGGAGGAGTCTTCGTATAGCGATCGTCCCGCGCAATCGGTCATGTTCGGAAGTTTCCTTGGCCGACCGCGGGGTTGCCGTGCGAATGCGTCGATTCCCGTGAATGGGTAGGATCGGAGGGTCGCCCAAGGCGTTCAAGTATAGCCGCAACAGGGTTCCAGCGGGATCGGCGATCGTGCCGCGCTCTCGCGGTTGTCATGCAAACCGGGTAGGCTGAAAACTCTCCAGTTTGGGTAGTCAAGAGCCGAGCGGATGGCGACGATTCTCCTCCGTTCGCCTTCCCGTACCATTGATTTCAGGCATGGATGCGCGGTCTCACGAGCATCCGCAAGAGGAGTCACCATGGAGCTGCTAGACGGCGTCCTACGCATCGAATCCTTCCTCGCAGTCACCATCGGCATTGTCGTCTTGTTCGTCGGCAAGCGGCTGAACCAGAAGGTCGGCTTTCTGCGCGAGTTCAGCATCCCGGAGCCCGTCACCGGGGGGCTCTTGTTCTCGATCCTGTTCGGGCTCCTTTATGCCTTCTCCGGGGTCGAGGTCGAGTTCGAGCTGCGCGCCCGCGATGTTCTGCTCGTGTATTTCTTTACGACCATCGGCATCAATGCCAGTGCCCGCGACCTGCTGGCCGGTGGCCGGCCGCTGGCGATCCTGCTTGCCATCACGATCCTCTTCATGCTGGCGCAGAACCTGACCGGTGTCGCGGTGGCCGGTCTCTTCGATCTGCCCTCCGCGGTCGGCGTGCTCGGCGGCAGCGTCTCATTGATCGGCGGTCACGGCACCGCCATCGCTTGGGCGCCGACCATCGGCGACACGCACGGCATCCCCAACGCGATGGAAATCGGTATCGCCAGCGCCACATTCGGCCTCATCCTCGCCAGCATCATGGGTGGCCCGATCGCCAAATTTCTGATCAAACGGCATCGCCTGACGCCGAACGCGGAGGAGGCCGGTGAGTGCCAGGACGTGGGCTTGTCCGAGGCGCAGAAGAAGGAAGGCATCGGTCACCTGGATTTTCTCGATGCCGTGCTGGCCATCCACATCTGCATCATCGTCGGCTTCTTCCTGAACGAGGCCATCTCCGACCTGGGGCTCAAGCTGCCGCTGTTCGTCACCTGCCTGTTTGCCGGCATCCTCATCACCAACCTGGTGCCGAAGAATCTGCCCACCCTCACCGGCACGCACTGGCCGGCGCGGACCCCCGCCATGGCGCTGATCGCGGACATTGCCCTCGGCGCCTTCCTCGCCATGTCGCTGATGAGCATGCAGCTCTGGACCCTGATCGATCTGGCCGCCCCCATCCTGACCATTTTGGCGGCCCAGTTCGCCCTGGCCGTGACCGTCACCGTCGTCGTCCTGTTTCCGCTGATGGGCCGCGACTATGACGCGGCAGTGGTGGCGGCCGGTTTTGGCGGTGTGACCCTGGGCTCCACTCCTACCGCAATGGCCAACATGGCGGCGGTCACCCAGCGTTTCGGACCCTCGCACCGAGCCTTCATTATCGTCCCGCTGGTCTCGGCCTTTTTCATCGATCTGGTCAACGCGGTGGTCATACCGTTTTTTCTCAGGACCTTTTAGCCTAGAAAGAGCAGTTACCCCTTGCGCTGCCTGACATAACCGGCTGAAATCCGGGCGCAAGGAGGTGCCCATGAACGATCCGAGCGATCACCCAACGGGTGAGACAGAAGCGACCGCGTTGGTGCCCATTCCCGGCCCGGTGGCGGTGGATACATTCGGCGGCAGAGTACACGTTGAGTGGGATCCGCAAGCAGCGGTGACCCCGCTCGGGCAGCTGCCGTTCTTCACCGAGTTCCTCCAAGTGAGCGGTCTGTTCGATCCGTGGGTCGAGAGTTGTCCGTTGGTGCTCACCAGCCCCAATGCCCCGAGCAACCGCGACGTATTGGGCACAGCCGTGCTCGCGATCCTCTGCGGGCACCAGCGCTACGCGCACATCAGCGCGCTGCGCGGGGACAGTGTCAACCCCCCGTTGCTGCGCATGAGCCAAGTGGTCAGCGAGGACTCGGTGCGGCGCAATCTCGGCAAGCTGGACGAAACCGCAGGGGTCGGCTGGCTTCAGGATCATCTTGATTACGTCTCGGCACCGTTGCTGAGCGAGCCTTGGATCCTCGATGCCGATGTGACCGTCAAGCCCCTCTACGGGCATCAGGAGGGCGCGGTGGTGGGCTACAACCCGCACAAGCCCGGACGCCCCTCGCATAGCTACCACACCTACTTCATCGCCAATTTGCGCCTGGTGTTGGATGTTGAGGTGCAGGCGGGCAACAAAACCGCCTCCAAGCACAGCTCCCCCGGTCTTTGGGAGCTGCTCGGGCGCATCCCCCGTGCGCATTGGCCGGCCTTCATTCGCGGCGACCGCGACTGGGGTAGCGAGGCCAACATGGCGCGCGCCGAGCGGGAGGGTATCGACTATCTGTTCAAGCTGCGCTTGACCGCCGGGGTCAAGAAACTCATCGAGCGGCTGATGCGCGGGGCCGATTGGACCGATGCCGCTCAGGGCTGGCAAGGTGCCGAAGCGCCACTGCGCCTGTCGGGGTGGAGCCGCGCGCGCCGCGCCGTGATCCTGCGCCGGCGCATCAACAAAGACCTGGCCGTCGTCGACCAGAGCGACCCCGAGCAACTGCGCCTGAGCTTCGCCGAGCTCAGCGACGAGGCCATCGTCTACGAGCACGCCGTGCTGGTGACCTCGCTGCGCCATGAGATCCTCACTGTGGCGCAGCTTTACCGTGATCGCGCCGACTGCGAGAACCCCTTCGACGAGCTGAAGAACCATTGGGGTTGGGGTGGGTTCACCACCCGCGACCTCAAGCGCTGCCGCTTCATGGCACGGATGACCGCGCTGGTCTACGATTGGTGGAGCCTGTTCGTGCGTCTCGCCGATCCCCGCCAGCACAGCGAAGCCATCACCAGCCGCCCGCTGCTGCTGCACGCCCCCGCGCGGCAAATCCGTCACGGCGCCCAGACCCGCATCATCATCAGCCACCCCCATGCCGAGGCGGCGTGGGTGGAATCGGCTTGCCGTGAGATCGCGGCGTTCTTCAAGACCCTGCGCCGAACTGCGGAGCAGTTGAGTCCGCTCCAACGCTGGTGCCGCGTACTCTCGCGTGCCCTGGTGAAGTACCTCAACGGCCGTCAGTTGCGACCCCCGGCGCTTCTGCCGGCACCGTCGTAGCCGCATTTTCACACTGCTCGTGTATCACCAGGCGCCCGCAAGACCGCCAGCGCTCGCAAGTGAACTGCTCTTTTTAGGTTTAGCCGTATGAGTTGCCACTGAGAGCGGGGAGTTGGCGGCAGGCGCCATGCTCAGCCATCCCCGGTCCGTGCTTGAACCCGGCGACGCCATCGCCTATCCTCCTGCCGCCCTTACGTTGCGCCATGCCTCTCGGCCGCACTCAGCAGCCGACATTGCTCGACGCTTGGTTGAACAATGCGCAGGATAGCGGCAGGGTCGCCGCGCTGGTCCCTTGCCCGCTCGCGACGCACGGGGTGGATCGAATGACATCCCTTCCCGTCATTGCGCGCCACGCCGATCAAGCCCCCGATGGCAATTGATCAGCATCACTGAAGACAACGCGATCCGATGGAGGATTCATATTCATGTCTTCACCAGGGGACTCCGAGCCGCAGAAGAAGGTTTCCCCGACGGTCTCCATCCTCGGTGCAATCGCCGCGGTGGCCGTCATCGTGGGCATGGTCTATCTGGGAATCCGTCTCGAGACCATTGATGACCGGCTGAGCTTCCGGCCGCCGCAATCCTCCGTGGGGCAATCCGAGTCGGTGCCGCCCACATCGAAGGGCAGGGCGGTCTATGTGCCGGCCTACTCGCATATCTACTCGCGCGGGGGCCAGGCATTTCTGCTCGAGGTGACATTGAGCATCCGCAATACCGACCCCCTGCTGCCGATCCGGGTCGACCGGGTGCGCTATTACGATAGCCAGGGCAGCGAGCTCCGGGATTTTGCCGAGACGCCCGTCACCCTGGCGCCGCTGGGGACGGCCTCCTATCTGGTGGAGAAGCGCGACACCGAGGGTGGCTCCGGCGCCGGCTTCGTCGTCGAGTGGTCGGCGGATGAGGCGGTCAATCCGCCCATCGTCGAGTCGGTAATGATCGGGGTCGGTACGACCCACAACCTGTCATTCACCAGCCGCGGCCAACCGATCGCAAAGGCACTTCCTTGAGAAGCAAGGGCGCCTTATGAAGAACTCAAGGTGCCCAAAAGAGACTCCGCTCTCCTCAGTCTCGTTCGCGACTTGCTGCCACATACCTGACTCGTACAGGTTGCCCGCGAAGCAGAAGGTGGCTTTCCGTCTGAGCAGGCAGGGTGAGACGCGGCTGCGGGCCTTGATCAACCGATATATGCGTTGCCCTTGGGAGGTTTGCCAAGGGCGGCAAGATGGCGCACCTGATCAGTCGATATTCCCCCGCCGGTGCTGATCGTAGAGAAAGCCCCCGACCGCGCCGGCGCCGGCGCCGAGCAAGGCACCACGGCCCGCGTTTCCGCTCAATGAGCCGATTGCGGCACCGCTGGCAGCACCGAACGCGGCAGCGCTGCCGGCACGACTCGCGGTCGTGTTTCCGCACCCTGACAGTGCGATGGCGGTGACGATCAGCAGGGGGATTCCAAATTTAGTCATCATGTTCTGGCTCCGATGGATAGAGATACACATGTGTTCCGGCTTGGGAACCCTGGCCGGGGGGCAGCGGCAGTCAACCAGGGCGGGCGGATACTATTACATGTCGCCTGGGCTCGCGAGCCGTATCTGCCGTCATGCGTCAGACCCGCCGCGATATACCTTGCCCCGTGGAACGATATTCCGGCGGTCGGTGTTTTCACATTTGCCTGGCATGCTGGTTGCGGGCCCCAAAGCGGCTCCTCAGTACTCCTTCTCGAAGGCGCCGCCGCCGCGGGTGCCGCCGCTGGCCCCCACGTCGGCCTCCAGCCGGATCTGGGGTGTTACCTCGATGCGCAGCACGCCCTGGGTCTCGCCCGCCCGGGTGCCCTGGCGGGCCCCGAGGTAGACTCGTTCGGAGAGATAGCGCCCGCCTTCGAGGACAGCATCGCCCTGCTCGTCGGTTCCGATCGACAGGCGATCCAGACCCAATCCGGAGCGTGCCTGATCGAGCACCATGATCCCCTGGCCGGTCGCGAGACCCGCGAGCGCGGCCGCCGCCATCCCCAGTCGTGCCGCCTGGAATCCCGATAGGCGGCTCCCGGCGACCCCGAACAGCAGGCGGGACAGGACCTCGTCCTCGGGAAGCTCGGGCTCGCCGCGAAGCTCGATGCGCGGTGCCGTGGCGGTGCCAAGCACGTTGAGAATCGCCGTGCTCCCGGCCGCGGTGACCCGGGCCTCAAGATCCAGGTTCGGGTTGAACCCCGCGGCACCATCGAAGCCGAATCGCCCGCGGTTGAAACGCAGGGGCTGGCCGACCAGATCGTACTGCCCCCGCAGCAGGTCGAAGCCACCGCTGAACTCGGGCGCGTCCAGGGTTCCGCGTATGCGGACCGCGCCGCCAAGCTCCGCATCGACCCCGCGTCCGCGAACGAAGACCGAGCGGGGCGCCGACAGCGTGAGGTCCAGGCCCAGCATGGGAGTCAGGCTCGAGCCGGTCGGATCGCGTGCGGCCCGCGGGGGCCGGGTGCGGCTGCCGCGCTCGCGCACCTCGAGCACGGCGACGGCGGTGGGCAGCCGCTCCGGGAGACGGACCTCGGCCCGGCTCAGGAGCATGGTGCCGGAAGCGGTCAGCGCTTCGGCGGCGCGCCCCTGCAGCCGCAGGTCGGCATCACCCCGGACACTGACAAGGTCCGACTGGATGGGGCTGGCATCGCGCGCGACCAGCCGCAGATCCAGCGGCAGACCCTCGGCCAGCAAGCCGACGCCCCCCTCGACCGCCAGGGTGCCTGACCCGGCTCGTGCCCGGAAACGCTCCACCCGCATCTGGTCCCCGGCGAGTCTGAGGTTGCCCTCGATTTCGGTCAGGGCGAGTCCAAGCCGGCGATCCCAGAAGGTCCCTTCCGCGAGGCCGAGCCTTCCGTCCAGGCGCGGTGCGGCCGCGGTGCCGGCCACGGAGGCATCCAGCCTGACCTGGCCGCGCGCCTGCCGTCCGCCGCCCGCCAGCAGTGGATCGAGCAGGGTGAGATCGATCCGCCCGTCGGTCTTGAGCGCCAGGGAGCCGGGTGCGGTCGGGGTCCCGCCGACGGTTCCGCGCACCCGCAGGTCGGCGCGCGCGCCGATCTCGGCCCGGGCATCGATCTCCGTCGCCTTGGGCCCGAGGTTCGCGGAGAGGGTCATCAGACCGGGGGGCATGCTGCGCCAGGCGCCCTCGGTCAGACGCACCGCGCTCGCCTCGGCGCGGACGGAGCCGGTCGGGGTGTCGGGCGATCCGCTGAGCCGAATCCGGGCGTCGAGGCTGCCCGCGAGTGGCAGATCCGGCGCCGCCAATCGCGCCAGCTCCAGCGGCAGCTTGGTGAGCGTTGCGTCGAGATCCAGGGTGGGCGCCACCCGGCCGGCGACCTCGATGGAGCCCTGGCTCAGACTCAGACGCAGCCGGTCGACCGCCAGGCCGCCGGCCAGATCGAGCAGTGCCGGCGCCGAGAGCCGAGCCGTCTGCTCGAGTGCCCGGGCCTCCAGTCGCTGCAGCGCGACGCGCCGCGCGGATGCATCCAGCCGGGCAGCTGCCGTCAGGCTGGCTGGACCGAGCGGTGTGGTGAGCCCCGAGTCAAGGGTCAGATCGAGTGCGGCAGCAGGCCCTCGGGCGGTCATGTTCAGCTCGCCCGCGATCCCGTCGACGTCGAGACCGCGCAGGTGGAGCGTCGCCTCGGTTCCAGCGATTCCCCGCGGGTCCGTCACGCGGGCGTCCAGTTGGAGCGATCCGATCTGGACCGCTCCAGGCAGGCGCAGTGCCTCACCCTCGGTTCGGATCAGCGCGTCCCCCGCGTCGGTCACGCGCAGGCGGGCGTCCAGCCGTCCTGCCAGTAAGGGACCAGCCTGGTCGGGAGCAAAGAGCGGCGAGATCAATGGGCTGAGATCCGACAGACGTTCTGCCCTCAATCGGATCTCGCCCTGCGGCGGCGCGGTCCCGGGCGGCAGGCGCAGGTCCCCGGCGGCGGTGACGCTGGCCCAGCGGACGTCCGCGAGCACGAGCCCCAGACTGCCGTCCGCCAGGCGACCCGCCTCGGCTTGGATGACGGCCGGCTGTCCGGCCCATTGGCCGCTGAGGTCGACCTCCGCCCGCGGCTCGGCGAGCCGCGCGCCGACGCGGCCTTTGAGCTGGTTCTGTCCGGAATCAGCGGTCAGATCGGCAACCAGCTCCAGGGCGGTTGCTGGCCCGGCAACGCCACCCAGGGCCCGGACCCTCCCGCTCAGTCCGGGGGCGAGCCGGGTGAGGTCGGGCAGGTCGAGGCGCCACCCGAGATCCAGGTGGTTGGCCTCGACCCGGCCCTGGAGGCCGGTCGCGATCCCGGCCCCGTCGACGCTGGCGGAGTCGATGTGCCAGGTGGGGCCATCCCGCCGGACCGAGACCACCACCCGAGCAGCGGGACCGAGCAGCTCGGGGAGAGCGCCGGGAGCCTCGCTCAATCGGACCTCGCCCGCCGCCTCCACCCAGGCCGGATCGGGCGCCCCACCGACGAGCGCGATCTCGGCGCTTCCGGCCAGCGGGTGGCCCGCCAGCTCGCTGAGGGCGGACAGGTCCGGAAGGCTCAGTGCCGCCCGCGCGCTCTTGCCGGTCAGCTGACCGGTGGCCGCGAGCTCGAGGAGTGGATGGAGGACGCCGAGCTGGAAGGGGAGGTCGGGATCGGTCGGCCTCAGCTCTCCGGAGATGCGCAGCGGGACCGAAATCGCCGAATCAGGCAGGTCCATCGGTGTGCGCAGGCCCTCGATGTCGGCACCGAAACGCACGCGCTGCCCATCGCCCGCGCCAGCCGCGGTGAGGCTGTCCAGGCTCGCGGCGCCGACCGCGAGCCCCAGCGCCTGGACACGCGCGCTGCCCGTCGGCGCGAGCAGGGTTCCGCGCAGCTCCGCGCCCACCTGAATCCGGTGCCAGCTGATCGGGGGTTGGCCTCCCCGCCCGAGCGCCATGGCAGGAAGCTCGGCTGACAGGCTCAACCGGGTAAAGGATCGAGCACCCAGGTCGAGCACGCCGTTGGCCGCCGCCTGCAGGGTTCCGGCGTCGAGCATCGCGTTCAGCGCCAGCGACTCCAGCGGTCCCTCGGCGCTGGCGTCCAAACCCCAGTTATCGACATCATCCGGAAGGGTCACGCCGACCGCGTGGGCCAGGACCTGGATGAGTCCCCCAGCCCCCTCCCGGATCGCGAGCCCGGCCCTGTATCGCCCCGCCGCGACCGCCGCTTGCAGCCGGTAGCGGTCGGTCCGCGCAAGGGCATCGATCGCCAGGGACAGCTCGCCGTCACCCGCGCCCGCCACGGCGCCGCTGCCCGCAATCGCGAGCCGTGGCGCGCCGGGCAGCGCCTGCGCCAGATCCAGCTCGCGGATGTCCAGTTGCGCGACCGAAAGTTCGAGCGGGAGCCGGATGGAGCCGGCCGGTTCCTGACTGCGCTCCGGCAGCCGCGTGGCAGCCACCCGGCCGGCGCCGAGGGTCTCTACCGCCAGCTCGCCGTGCAGCAGCCGCCCGGCGTCGATCGCGAGCGCCGCGTGTTCGACCACCAGCCAGGGGCCCTGGGCGTCGCGCAGCTCCAGGCGCTCTAGTCGCGGCGCGAAGGGCAGGGTTCCGCTCAGCCCGGTTGGGACTATCCGGCCGCCGCTCAACTCGGCGAGCCCCCAGGTGACGATACGCCTGCCGGGATCGGTGTTGAGTGCCAGCAGCAGTGCTCCCAGCAGCGCTACCAACAGCAGCAGGGAGGCCAGCAGGTTGCGCAGGATGCGTCCCATCAAAACGCCTGTCCGATGCCGATGTAGAGCTGAACGGGTGAGTCCCCATCGCGCGGGTCGAGCGGGGTCGCGACATCGACGCGAATCGGCCCGACGGGGGTGAAATAGCGTAGTCCGAGACCGAGTCCGATTGCGAGCGCGCCGGTGCCGGGGATGCCATCCTCCGAAACCGCCCCGGCGTCCGCGAAGGCGGCCCATCCCCAGTTGGCGCCCAGTCTCTGGCGCAGCTCCAGGCCGAGCTCGAGCAATCCGTCGCCGCCGGCGGGCGAGCCGGAGAGCGTTTGGGGCCCGATGGACTGGAACGGATAACCCCGCACCGAGCCGCCCCCACCGGCGTAGAAGCGCCAGTCCGGCGGCACGTCCCGGGTATCCGCGCCGAAGATACTGCCGACGACGACGCGCCCGGCCAGGGTACTGGAACCTGGTAAGAAGAGGTTGGCGCCGACCTGGGGCAGATCCAGGTAGGCAGAGACGGCCAACTGCGCGCGCACGAAGCCCGATCCATCACCCTGCAGCACCTCGGCCGGTGTCGCTTGCGCCGCCAAGCGCAGGCCCCGGCGCGGGTCCAGGGGGCCTTCGGTCGTGTCATAGGTCAGGGTCAGCGGCAATGAGAGCAGCCGGTAGTCCTGCGCCGGACCCTCCTGGGAAATGCGTGCGCGTTCGAAGCCGATCCCCGCGCTGCCGGCAAGCCGCTCCGAAAAGCGCCGCTCGAGTACGGCACCCGCGGTTAGCGCCTCGCGGTCGTAGGCATCCAGGCTCTCGTTCACGGCGCCGAGATCCAGCCGCAGGTCGAGGTCGCGCATCCACAGGTCGGGCAGTCGCAGGGTGCCGCTCGCGATGTAGCTGAGGGCGTTCAGGTCGGTCTGCTTTATCTGTCCGATATCGCCGCGCAGGGTCAGCCGCTCGCCGCGACCGAACAGATTGCGATGAGTCCAGGAGGTCGAGAGCGTGAGCCCCTCGTCGCTGGAGTAGGCGCCGCCCAGGCGGATCACCCGGAGCGGGCGCTCGGCCAGCTCCAGGGTCAACGGCAGGCGGCCGCGGGCGTCCGGTTCGGTCCCGGGCGTGAGCCTGGCCCAGGCGACGACGCCGCCGGTGAGCAGGTCGCGCCGGGCCGCTTCGAGACGGCTCGTGCTGTAGGGCTCTCCCGGGGAGAGGCCGAGGCGGCGCAGTGCAGCATCCTCGCTTAGCCGGTCGAGCCCGATCACCCGGATCTCGCCGAGGGCCAGGCGCGGGCCTGGCTCCGCCCGGTAGACGACGTCCATGGTGCGGCTATAGTGATCCACGAGTGCATCGGGGGGCGGGACATCTGCCAGCGCGAAGCCGTCCTCGCGCAAGGCCTCGCGCAACGCCTCGCCCGCCGTCAGGACGTCCTGAGCGCGGGCCGGCTCGCCGGGGGTCAGATCGAACGCCGCCCGCGCGTTCGCCGGCACGGGGCCCTCGAGACGCACCGTTCGGAGACGGTAAACGGGTCCCGGGGTGATCGAGATCCGGACAGCGACCGGCGGCTCGGGCGGCAAGCTCTCGAGCAGGGGCAGAAGGCCGGGGTCGTCGCTCTCGCGTCCGGCGATCCGGATCAGGATCTTGGCGTCGTAGTAACCGAAGCTGCGCAGCACGGTGTCGAGCCTCGATTCGTCGGACTCGGCGCGGGCCAGGAGCGCGAAGGGTCGCTACCGGGGACTCGTCGCGCAGGCTGCGGAGCAGCGAGGCGTCGGCGATGGCGGTGTCGACCGCGGCGTCGCCGGTGGCCTGGATTTCGAGGGAGTAGGGCAGGAAGTCGGCCGCAGCGGACGCCACCCCCAACGCCAGCGCGGTGCAGGCGATGACGACGCACATCGAGCCCGACCAGCCGAATGGTCCAGTCACGGCGTTATCGTCACCTCAGGGAGGTACGGGCATCCCGGAACCAATCGCGGCGGGACCTCTACCGGTGGGTCCGGGGCATGGCGAATGGATCGGGATGCCGAAGCGTTCATGGAGCGTCCAATCCGGGCGGTGCCGGGCGTGGAGTACGAAGCGTATCCCGCGCGCCGGTTCAGGGTCCGCGGTGTGGTCGAAACGAAAGGATTCGGGCCTTGCTTTTCCCGATGTGAGCGCGCGTCGCCGCGCCGCTCCCCTGGGACGTGAATTGGCATCGCGCGTCCCGGCGGGGCCCTGGCGGCGATGGCTTTGGCATTCGTTCCTTTCAGCAGGCGAGGTGATATTATACCGGCGGTTTTTTCATGGCGTCCCAGCCCTTCGACGCGCGGACCGCGCGCCCCGTCACTTCACGGCATTCCGGAGTACCTATGGCAGGCTCCTCCACTCCTCCGGAAACGATTTCCGGCGAACAACGTCCCCTCGGTCTCCATCGATATCGCCTTGCAAGGCGGTGGCGCCCACGGCGCCTTTGCGTGGGGGGTCCTGGATCTTCTGCTGCAAGTGCCTTGGATCAGCATCGACGGCATCTCCGGCACCTCCGCCGGCGCCATGAACGCGGCGGTGCTTGCCGACGGGTTCGCCGTGGGCGGCGCCGAGGGCGCGCGAAGCGCATTGGAACGATTCTGGCGGCGTGTCTCCGATGCGGCGCGCTTCAGCCCGCTTCAGCGCGGCCCCCTGGATGTGCTCTTCGGGCGCTGGACCCTGGATCACTCCCCGGCCTACGTGGCGCTGGATCTGGCCTCGCGGCTGTTCTCGCCCTATGACCTGAACCCGGCAGATTTCAATCCATTGCGCGATATCCTGGCCG
Source organism: uncultured Gammaproteobacteria bacterium (assembly GCA_963698495.1). Taxonomy (GTDB): domain Bacteria; phylum Pseudomonadota; class Gammaproteobacteria; order Chromatiales; family Chromatiaceae; genus CAVORB01. The sequence goes on from CAVORB010000029.1 coordinate 30,140, forward strand.
ATACCATCGACTTCCAGCGGCTCGCGCGCTCGCCCGTGTCGGTGTTCGTCACCGCGACCAACGTGCGCACCGGCCGCCCGCGGGTCTTCCGCAACGTCGACATGAGCCCGGATGCCCTGCTGGCGTCCGCCTGTCTTCCGACCATGTACAAGGCCGTCGAGATCGACGGGGAGGCTTACTGGGACGGCGGGTACTCGGGCAACCCCACGATCTCGCCACTGGTGCGCGAGTGCAGTGCCGACGACACCATCCTGGTCCAGATCAATCCGGTGGAGCGCCCGGGCACGCCGCGCACCGCTCAGGAAATCCAGAACCGGCTGAACGAGATCTCGTTCAACTCTCCGTTGCTCAAGGAGCTGCGGATGATCGCGCTGCTGCGCCAAGTCGCCGACCCGGGTCACACCGAGGGCGCCTTGTGGGCCTCCATGCGCATGCACCGGATCGCGAGCGACCTGATGGTGGAGCTCGGCGTCTCGTCGAAGCTCAATGCGGAATGGGCGTTCCTGACGATGCTGCGAGACGAGGGTCGGCGAGCGGCCGAGGAGTTCCTCGCGCGCCACGGGGACGACCTCGGCAGGCGCGCCTCGTTCGACGTCGATTACCTGCTGGAAGGGGTGTGATCCATGGGTCTTGCGGGGATCTTGCTGGCGCTCGCCCTACTCGTATGGCTGGCCTATCGCGGCTGGAGCGTGCTGATTCTGACCCCGGGCGCGGCGCTGATCGCCGCGCTCGCGGCCGGCGAGCCGCTGCTTGCGCACTGGACCCAGACCTTCATGTCCGGCGCCGGGGGCTTCCTGGCCCAGTTCTTCCCCATCTTCCTGCTCGGCGCCCTGTTCGGGAAGCTCATGGAGGACAGCGGCTCGGTGCAGAGCGTGGCCCGGTTCATCGGCGGGCGACTGGGCGCGCGGCGCGCCATTCTGGCGGTGGTGATCGCCGGCGCCCTGGTCACCTACGGCGGTGTGAGTCTGTTCGTTGCCTTCTTCGTGCTGGTGCCTATGGCAGAGGCCCTGTTCCGTGACGCCAATATCCCCCGCCG
>CAVORB010000030.1:0-96434 GCA_963698495.1 uncultured Gammaproteobacteria bacterium
TCATCACCAACGACGTGGTGACCACCGAGGACGCCAAGCACGTTCAGCGCACGCTCAAGGGCGTCCTGCTCGAGCAGCACATACTCGGCGTCGAGACCGGGGCCTGTCCCCATACCGCCGTGCGTGAGGATCCGAGCATGAACCTCGCCGCGGTCGAGGACATGGAGGCGCGGTTTCCGGATACGGACGTGGTCCTGATCGAAAGCGGCGGCGACAATCTGACCCTGACCTTCTCGCCGGCCCTGGTGGATTTCTTCATCTACGTCATCGATGTCGCCGCCGGGGACAAGATCCCGAGGAAGAACGGCCCCGGGATTACCCAGTCGGACATTCTGGTCATCAACAAGACCGATCTGGCCCCCTATGTGGGCGCCGATCTCGCGGTGATGGACCACGACTCGCGTCTGATGCGGGGCGACAAGCCGTTTCTGTTCACCAACTGCAAGTCCGGCGAAGGGATCCCCGAGCTGGTCGAGCGGATTCGAAACGACCTTCTGTTCGACCTGAAGCTGGCCGACCGGCAGTCCGCGTGATGGATGGCTCGGCGGCGGCGCCCAGGCACGGCGACTGGCCGACGGCGGATGCGCTCGGGCGCTCGGCCCGCGAGCTCGCCGCCTTCCAGGACGAGCCACCGCAGATGGCGAGCGGCATGGTCGGCAAGAATGGTCTGCTGCGGCTCGGCTTCGAGCGCCGCGGCGCCCGCACCATACTCGCCGATCTCGACCGCCGCACGCCGTTCATGGCGCAACGGGTACTGTACCCAGAGCGGTCCCTGCCCGACCTGGCGTGGCTGTTCATCATCACCACCACGGGCTGCGTGCTGCAGGGGGATCGGCTGGCGCTGGACGTGAGACTCGGCCCAGGGGCGCGCGCCCATGTGACGACCCAGTCCGCGACCAAGATCCACACCATGGATGCCAATTACGCCGTGCAGACGCAGCATATCAGTCTGGCCGATGGCGCCTACCTGGAATACATGCCGGACCCGCTGATCCCGCATCGACGCGCCCGCTTCCTCGGCGACACGCGCATTTGCCTGCCCGAGTCGGCCACATTGCTCTACTCCGAGATCATCCAGCCGGGACGCAAGCACCATCATCCGGACGAATGCTTCGGTGCGACCCTGCTCTCGCTCGCGACCGCCGCGACTAGGCCAGACGGACGTCTATTGTTTGCCGAGAAGCTCCTGATCGAGCCGGAACGCCGCGCCCTTCGGCAGACCGGCGTGATGGGTCCATTCGACGTGCTCGGAAATCTGATCCTGCTGACCCCGAAGGACAACGCCGAGCGTGTCTATGCCCGTGTCGAAGCGGCGGTCGACCTGGAGCAGGGAGCCGCCTTCGGGGCATGCCGGTTGCCCAACGATGCTGGCCTGATTTTCAAGGTATTGGCGCGCGAAACCGCACAGGTGAAGGCCAAGGTGCGCGAATTCTGGGGGATCGTGCGCGAGGAGATCACCGGCACCGCCCTCACGGCGCCCTTCTTCTGGCGCTGACTATCAGTTTCGCGGCCGGCGGCGATTCGTAGAACGGAGGTAACGATGAAAAGGCTTTTGGATTGGTGGGAAGGCGTCTGTCAATCGGCGGGGCCAGTGCGCTTCATCGACATCGTCCTGCGCGGCATCGGTCAGGTGATGTTCCAGGACAACCCGGTCTCCGGGCTCTTCTTCTTCGTCGCGATCGGCTGGGGCTCCTTTGCCGCAGACGTGCCCCAGGTGGCCATCGGCGGCCTGCTGGGGATCGTGGTGGCGATCATCACGGCCTGGTGGCTGCGCGTCGACCGTGCGGCACTCGGGGCCGGTCTGTACGGGTTCAACGCGTACCTGGTCGGCATCGCCCTGCCGACCTTCCTCGCCGCCTCGCCGCTGCTCTGGGTCTATATCGTGCTCGGCGCCATGCTCTCGGTAGTGGCCACGCTCGCGGCGACGAATCTGATGAAGACCTGGGGCGTATCCGCTCTCACCGCCCCCTTCATTCTCGTCACCTGGCTGATGCTTCTGTCAGCCTATGCGTTCTACGGCATCCAGGGCGACGCACTGCCCGCGAGCGGTCTGATCGCGCCCATTCCCGCGGAGGCGGCGAATCCGCTCGCGATCGCCGATTTCGTCGAGGGGATGCTGATCAGCATCTCCCAGGTATTCGTAAAGGGCGACGGGCCCGCCGCGCTGCTGATACTGATCGGCCTGGCCGTGGGCTCTCTCGCGGCCGCGGGATTCGCACTCGCCGCGGCGCTGATCTCGGTGGTCGTGGCCCACCTGCTCGGCGCCGAGAGCCAGCTCGTCACGGCCGGCCTGGTGGGCTTCAACCCGATCCTGACCGCCATTGCCCTCGGCACGGTGTTCTACCGGCCGGGTCCGCGCGTCACCATCTATGCACTAGTGGCTACCGTGCTCACGGTCATCGTGCAGGGCGCGATGGTCGCCGCTCTGACCCCGTTCGGCATTCCGACCCTGACCGCATCCTTCGTTTTGGTGACCTGGCTCTTCCTGCTGCCGGGGCAGAAGCTCGATTAGGGACGTTCGACCGGGACGCTGATTATTGGCGATCCTGGCCAAAATCAGCACGCCGCATCCGTGTGCCGCGGGAGACGCAACGGCGTTTCCTTTGCATCTTCCCTGAACCCGGCGCCCGCGGGTTTACGTACCCGTTGTGGGCCCCAGGGGGCTCCCTCGCCGATCCTTGCGGGGGGCGCCGGGCTCAGTTGCGCTGCCCCGGCCGGTCCAGCAGGCCGTTCAACGCAACGCCGGCGCCGATCGTATTCTGATACCAGTCGTAGTCGATCATGGATTCTCCATAGCCGGCGAAGGCATCGACATAGCCGCGAAGCGGACCCAGCAGCGGTGGCGTAGTCCAGGTGAAGCGGACCGCGCCCTTGCCCGTGTCCGGATTGCCTCGCCCCATCAGCGAGAAGCTATGACCACGCCATTTGTAGATGCCGGTGAGGTCGCCGTACCCGTAGTAGTCGGTGATGTCGGGGTTGTCATCCCCACCGTCATCGATGACGTACCAGGGCCGGACCAGCAGGGCGAAATCGCCCCGCTCGACCCCGATCTCGGCAATCAGGCGGTCCCAGCTGCGGGAGAGAGGATCGGCGCGGCCGTTCGACTGGTGGTTATAGCCGAAGTTGAAAAGCCGCCAGTGGAAGTCGCCGAGCGAGACCTCGGGCCGGTAGCTGACGAAGAGCTCCGGCTCGTAATTGGTCTCGCGGAAGGGCCGTGAGAGCTCCTCGTTATAGACCTGCCACTGGCTCTGTTGCGTGTATGCCGCCCAGACCCCGAAGCGCCGGTCGTCTGTCGCCCACAGCCGCGCCTTGAAGCTGAGCTGAAACTCCGCCTCGGTCCTTTGCCGTTCCGCGTCCGGAGTATCGAGCGCGTCGAACAGGATCTTGAACGGGGCGTTGTTGGGGCGATCCGAGTAGCGGGCGAGTTGGATGAAGTTCGGCCGGTACAGCGAGATGAGGTAGCGGCTCGAATCCGGGTCGAAGCCCCAGGCCGCATCGATCCAGGAGTCGGGGGCGGCGACCGCACGCGCCGATGCCGGCTCGGACTGCGCGGAGTCCGGCGCCGCGGGCGCAGTCATGGCGCTGCGCCCGGGTTCGGGATCGGGGAGTGCGGCCGGCGCGGCGGCGATGCGCCCGCTGGCTCGGTCGTAACAGGCGAGCCGCGCCTGATCGGACGCGATCGACGCGCAGGCCGCGATGCCGGCGGGTGCGCCGGATTGGGCAGGCGCCTCAGCAGTGACCACGAGGCCGAGCATCAGCCCGGCAACAAGGGACGACGCCCGGCGGTCCCGGGACTTCGGGGCAAACATCATCTGATCTCCGTGGGGGGTCAAAAGGAGCCGAATACCGTACCGAGGCCGATGACCGCTGCCAGCGCGACGATGGCGCCGACGATGGCGACCATCACCATGTCGAGGTAGCTCTCCCTGTGGGTCGTGCCGCAGACCGCAAGCAGGGTGACCACGGCGCCGTTGTGCGGCAGGCTGTCCAGGGCCCCGGCTCCGATCACGGCCACCCGGTGCATCAGGGCCGGGTCGATGCCGAGCTCACCGGCGAGCTGCATGTAGGTGGCGCCGAGGGCCTCGAGCGCGATGGTCAGCCCGCCCGAGGCGGAGCCGGTCAGCGCGGCGAGCACGTTGGTGGAGACCGCCAGCGAGACCAGCGGTCCGCCCTCGATCCCGAGCACCCAGTCGCTCACCATCTGGAACGCCGGCAGCGCGGCGACCACCGACCCGAAACCGACGAGACTCGCCACGCTCACCACCGGCAGCACCGAGGCATTCAGGCCCGCATCCACGCTGTCGCGCAGACGCGTCAGACGCCGGTGGTTGAATGCGACCAGGATCAGGATCGCCACGATCAGGGCGACCATGACGGACCACACGCCGCTTACGCCCGCTGGCGTGGTGGGGCCCCAGCGATCCTCGGCCAGGAAGCCGAGATCCGTATTCGGCAGGATCAGGGCCGTCATCAGAAGGTTCACGGTCACCACCGTCACCAGCGGAAGAAACGCCACCGGCACGGACGGCAGATCCTCGCTGACGTGGCCGTTGTGGATCTCGGCCGGATCGAACTCCCGGGTGACCGTCGCGCGCTCGCGCACCAGCAGGTCGTCGGCTGCCTGGTCCACCGTCACCGCCGATTCGGGACCGAAGCCCTCCGCCCGGCGACGGGCCGCGGACTCCGCCCGGCCCAACCACCAGAGGCCGAAGAAAAGCATGATGGCCGCGGCGATCAGGCCCAGTCCGGGCGCGGCAAAAGGGGTGGTTCCGAAGAAGGGCATGGGGATGGCGTTCTGCACCGCGGGCGTGCCGGGCAGCGCGGACATGGTGAAGGTAAAGGTACCGAGCGCGATCGCCGCGGGCATCAGACGGCGGGGGATATTGGCGTCACGGAACAGGGCCTCTGCCATGGGCACCAGCACGAAGAAGGCGACGAACAGACTCACACCGCCGTAAGTGACCAGGGCGCCGGCGATCACCACCGCCAGGATGGCGCGCCGCGCGCCCAGTCGCCCGCCAATGAACCGGGCCACGCTCTGCACCGAGCCGCTGTCCTCCATGAGCTTCCCGAACAGGGCGCCGAGCAGGAAGATGGGGAAGAACTGGGCCAGGAAGCCCCCGGCGCCGGACATGAAGGTCTGGGTCCAGTGCGCAAGCAGCGGCTCGCCGGCCGCGAGCGCGGCGATCAGCGCCGCGCCCGGGGTCAGAATCAGCACGCTCCAGCCGCGATAGGCAAGCCATACCAGTAGGGCGAGCGCCAGCAAGATCCCCGCAAGACCCATGGATCACACCCCTTCCAGCAGGTAATCGACGTCGAACGAGGCGCGCCTGCCGAGGTCGTCCCCGTGGCGCGCGAGGAACTCCTCGGCCGCTCGCCGACCCTCGTCCCGCAGCATCGTCAGGAACGCCCATTCCGCATTGAGCTTCGACGAGACGCCGAGCTCCACCATCAGGTCGCTCGCGATCCGGTGCATGCGCATGGAGGCCCACAAGGCGCCCTCGGTGTGACCCGGGTCGGCGACTTGGCGCAGCAGCGCGATCATCCGCAGCTCCTTGAGCAACGGAGAGTTGAACGAGATCTCGTTCAGCCGGTTCTGGATTTCCTGAGCGGTGCGCGGCGTGCCCGGGCGCTCCACCGGATTGATCTGGACCAGGATGGTGTCGTCGGCACTGCACTCGCGCACCAGTGGCGAGATCGTGGGGTTGCCCGAATACCCGCCGTCCCAGTAAGCCTCCCCGTCGATCTCGACGGCCTTGTACATGGTCGGAAGACAGGCGGACGCCAGCAGGGCGTCCGGGCTCATGTCGGCATTGCGGAAGACCCGCGGGCGGCCGGTGCGCACGTTGGTCGCGGTGACGAACACCGATACCGGCGAGCGCGCGAGCCGCTGGAAGTCGATGGTATCGGCCAGGATATCGCGCAGTGGATTGAAATCTGCCGGGTTCAGGTCATAGGGCGAGAACAGCCGCGAGGCCAGATCCAGCGCCACGTAGGCCGGGGAGTGATCCAGGGTCCAGCGCCCGAAGAGCACATCCAGGGGGCCGCGCTGAAGCGGGCTGAAGCGCGCCGCATCGGAGACGCGCCGCCAGAATCGTTCCAATGCGCTTCGCGCGCCCTCGGCGCCGCCCACGGCGAACCCGTCGGCAAGCACCGCCGCGTTCATGGCGCCGGCGGAGGTGCCGGAGATGCCGTCGATGCTGATCCAAGGCATTTGCAGCAGAAGATCCAGGACCCCCCACGCAAAGGCGCCGTGGGCGCCACCGCCTTGCAAGGCGATATCGATGGAAACCGAGGGACGTTGTTCGCCGGAAATCGTTTCCGGAGGAGTGGAGGAGCCTGCCATAGGTACTCCGGAATGCCGTAAAGTGACGGCGCGCGCGGTCCGCGCGTCGAAGGGCTGGGACGCCATGAAAAAACCGCCGGTATAATATCACCTCGCCTGCTGAAAGGAACGAATGCCAAAGCCATCGCCGCCAGGGCCCCGCCGGACCGCGCGATGCCAATTCACGTCCCAGGGGAGCGGCGCGGCGACGCGCGCTCACATCGGGAAAAGCAAGGCCCGAATCCTTTCGTTTCGACCACACCGCGGACCCTGAACCGGCGCGCGGGATACGCTTCGTACTCCACGCCCGGCACCGCCCGGATTGGACGCTCCATGAACGCTTCGGCATCCCGATCCATTGGCCATGCCCCGGACCCACTGGTAGAGGTCCCGCCGCGATTGGTTCCGGGATGCCCGTACCTCCCTGAGGTGACGATAACGCCGTGACTGGACCATTCGGCTGGTCGGGCTCGATGTGCGTCTTCATCACCTGCACCGCGCTGGCGTTGGGGGTGGCGTCCGCTGCGGCCGACTTCCTGCCCTACTCCCTCGAAATCGAGGCCACCGGCGACGCCGCGGTCGACACCGCCATCGCCGACGCCTCGCTGCTCCGCAGCCTGCGCGACGAGTCCCCGGCAGGACCCTTCGCGCTCCTGGCCCGCGCCGAGTCCGACGAAGCGAGGCTCGACACCGTGCTGCGCAGCTTCGGTTACTACGACGCCAAGATCCTGATCCGGATCGCCGGACGCGAGAGCGACGACCCCGGCCTTCTGCCCCTGCTCGAGAGCTTGCCGCCCGAGCCGCCGGTCGCTGTCCGGATCTCGATCACCCCGGGACCCGTTTACCGTCTCCGAACGGTGCGTCTCGAGGGCCCCGTGCCGGCGAACGCGCGGGCGGCGTTCGATCTGACCCCCGGCGAGCCGGCCCGCGCTCAGGACGTCTTGGCGGCGGGCGAGGCGGTGCGCGAGGCCTTGCGCGAGGACGGCTTCGCGCTGGCAGATGTCCCGCCCCCCGATGCACTCGTGGATCACCATAGCCGCACCATGGACGTCGTCTACCGGGCGGAGCCAGGCCCGCGCCTGGCCCTCGGCGAGATCCGGGTGATCGGGCTCGACCGGCTGCGCGAGGATGCTGCGCTGCGCCGCCTCGGCCTCTCCCCGGGAGAGCCCTACAGCACGAGCCGTCTCGAAGCGGCCCGGCGCGACCTGCTCGCCGGCGGCGTCGTCGCCTGGGCCAGGCTCACGCCCGGGACCGAACCGGACGCCCGCGGCCGCCTGCCGTTGACCCTGGAACTGGCCGAGCGCCCGCGCCGCGTGATCCGCCTGGGCGGCGCCTACTCCAGCGACGAGGGGCTGACGCTCTCGACCTCCTGGACTCATCGCAATCTGTTCGGTCGCGGCGAGCAGCTGACCCTGCGCGGCGATGTCGGACAGATAAAGCAGACCGACCTGAACGCCCTCAGCTACGTCGCGAGCGGCATGCTGCGACGGCCCGACCTGTGGATGCGCGACCTCGACCTGCGGCTGGATCTCGGCGCCGTGAACGAGAACCTGGATGCCTACGACCGCGAGGCGCTAACCGCGGGCGCCGTACTCGAGCGGCGCTTTTCGGAGCGGCTTGCCGGCAGCGCGGGGGTCGGCTTCGAACGCGCACGCATTTCCCAGGACGGTCCGGCGCAGGACTACCGGCTGCTCTCCTTGCCGCTGACCCTGACCTATGACACGACCGATAGCCCTCTGGACCCGCGCCGGGGCCTGCGCTTGGCGGCGCAAGCGACGCCGGCCGACGTGCTGCAGGGTGATGGATCGGGCTTCGTGCGCGCGCAGCTGGCGGTCTCTGCCTATCTGGATCTGTCCCAGGTCGGCGGGAACCTTCCCTGGCCCGGTTCCAGTACGCTGGCCGGGCGGGTCGTCGTCGGCAGCATCTTCGGCGCGGATACCCGGGACGTGCCGCCGGACTGGCGCTTCTACGCCGGTGGGGGCGGCTCGGTGCGGGGTTATCCGTTCCAGTCCATCGGGCCCCAAACGCTCTCCGGCTCGCCCGCCGGCGGCGACGGATTGCTCGAGCTCGGCCTGGAGCTGCGCCAGAGACTGGGCGCCAACTGGGGCTGGGCCGCCTTCGCGGACGCCGGGGCGGTTTCGGAGGATGGCATCCCCGGCACCGGCGCGCTCGCAATCGGACTCGGTCTCGGGCTACGCTACTTCACCCCCGTCGGGCCGATTCGCGTCGATGTCGCGACCCCGCTCGACCCGCGCGATGGGGACTCGCCCGTTCAGCTCTACATCGGCATCGGACAGGCTTTTTGATGGGACGCATCCCGCGCAACCTGCTGGCCTCCCTGCTGCTGCCGGTCGCGCTGCTTGCAGCGCTGCTGCTCGCACTCAACACCGATCCCGGCAGGCGTCTCGTCACCTGGGGGATCGCCGAGCTGAGCGGCGGCCGGATAGTCCCCACCGGGCTGAGCGGAACCCTGCCCTTCGCGCCGCGACTGGAGCGCCTGGAGCTGCGCGACGCCCGGGGCCCCTGGCTGGTGGTCGAAGACGCGGCGCTCGCGATCGACGCCGGGCGGCTCCTGCACGGCGAGCTGGCGGTAGAGACCCTCGGCGCCGGCCGGGTGGCTGCCACGCGGCTGCCGGAGCGCAGTCAGGAACCGGCCGGCTCCGTCCGGCCCCCGCTCGCACTCTCGGTCGCGCAACTGGACATCCGCGAGCTGGATCTGGCGCAGGCGCTGCCCGGCGCGCCACGGCTCGCGATTGCGGGCAGCGGCGCCGTGGCGGGCGCGGGTGACGGCGAGCTGTCCCTGGCGATCAGTGCCCTAGAGCGGACCGACCGTTACCGGCTGCAAGCCGCGGTCGTGGCGGGGCAATACACGGCCGGGCTCGCGATCCGGGAGGGGCCTGGCGGACTCATCCAGGTCCTGGCCCACGCGGTCGACGTGATCCTTCCGGATGATGTCGGTAACTGGAGTTTGGACGCCAGCGCCGAAGGGCCGCTGGAGTCGCTGGCGCTGAAGGCGATGCTCGACGCCGGAACCCTGCAAGCGGCGACCGACGGCGTGCTCGACCTGGGCGCTCGCTCCTTTACCCGGTTGCGCCTGTCAGCCGAGCTTCCCGCCATGGCCCTCGGGCGGGGAGGCCAACCCCCGATCAGCTGGCACGGGATTCAGTTCGGCGCCGAGCTGCGCGGAACCCTGCTCGCGCCGACGGGCAGCGCGCGTATCCAGGTGCTGGGGCTCGCAGTCGGTGGCATGAGCCTGGACAGCCTCACCGCGGCGGGTGCGGGCGATGGACAGCGTGTGCGTTTCGGTGCCGACATCAAGGGCGTGCGCACACCGATGGACCTGCCTGATTCGGCGATTTCGGTCCCGCTGCGCATCTCCGGAGAGCTGAGGCCGACCAATCCCGACCTCCCCTTCCAGCTCGGCGTCCTCCATCCACTCCTCGAGCTCGCGGCCACCGGTCAGCTGACCGGCAAGAGCGCGCGGGCGGCACTGAGCCTCCCGGACCTGTCCGCCCTCAGCGAGCTGGCGGGCCACCCGCTGGCCGGAAGCGCCGAGATCGCGCTCGTCGGTGGGGCGCCCGATCCGGCCTGGATGGAGGCGGCGGGCGAGGTCCGATTGAGCGAGGCTCCCGGCGCTCTCCCCGAGCTGCTCGGTCCCGCTGCTCGGGTGGCGGTCTCGGTCCGGCGGGATGGCCCCACCTGGCACATCGACTCCGCCAGCGTCGACGGGGCCGGGATCGCGACGGGCCTCCAGGGCCGGGTCGAGGCCAACCACCTGGATCTCGGGTGGCACCTCGACCTGCCCGACCTCACCCGGCTCGCCCCCGACCTGAGCGGGAGAGTCCGGGTCCTGGGTGGCGTTGCCGGGCCAGCAACCGCCCTGGAGCTGGTTGCCGATCTGACCGCTGATTCCGGACAGAATCAGCTCAAAGGCCGCGTCGGCGCGCGGCTCTCCGAGCCGCGGGCGGAGGTCGACCTCAGCGGCCAATGGGCCGGACAGCCGGCCGTCATCCAGGCCGAGGCGGGTCGCCTGGCGGACGGCAGTCTGGGGCTCGTGCTCGCGGACGTCCGCTGGGCCAGCGTCACCGCCGCCGGGGACCTGCGCCTGCCGCCCGGGACCGCGCCGCCGCAGGGCGAGATCCGGTTGAGGGCAGAACGTCTGTCGGATCTCAGCCCATTGATCTCGCCGCTACTCGCCCCCGACCAGGCCGGTCCCGTACTGGCAGGACGGCTGGACGCCCGCCTGCGCGTGACCGACGCGGGGGACGCGCTGATCCGAACCGAGGGTGAGGCACTGCGCCTGCCTGGAGCGGTCCAGATCGGCTCGCTCAAACTGGACGCCCGCGTGACGGACCCGCGGGGAATCGCTGGAACCGAGGCGACGCTCCACCTGCGCGGTCTCGACGTCGACGGGATTGCGGGCGAGCTGAACATGACCGTCCGAGGGCCTGCTGCCGCACTCGATCTGACCGTTGACTCGGGGCTCACCACGCCGCTCGGTCCAGCCAGCCTGACGGCAGCCGCCCAACTGGATGCATCCGCGCGGCGCGTCGCGCTGCAGCGACTGGAGGCCCGGGCACTCGAGCAGACGGCGCGGCTCTCGGCGCCGGCACTGCTCGATCTGGCCGGCGGTCTGGCGGTCGACCGGCTACGTCTGAGTCTGAGCCAGGGCTCCATCGAGGTCGCCGGCCGGGTGGCGCCCACCCTGGATCTTGACGCAACGCTCACCAAGCTGCCGCTGGAGCTGGCGCGATTGGCGGCGCCGGATCTGCCACTCGCGGGCAGCCTCGACGCCCGGATTCGGCTCAGCGGATCGCCCGACACCCCGACCGGCTCCGTCCGCGCCGAGGCGAGCGCGGTGCGTCTGACCGAGGGCGCCTGGCGCAGCATGCCCCCCGGTCTAGTGACCCTCTCCGCGAACCTCGGGCCCAAGGCGACGGAGATCGATGCCCGGGCCGAGATCGGCGCGCGCGCCGACCTGCGGGTGCGCGGAACCGTCGGCGGGACGCCGACCGCACCCGGCTCCCTGGCGCTCAAGACCGACGGGCGGATCGATCTCACCCTGCTCGATCCACTGCTGGCGGGCGGCGGACGGCAGGCACGCGGCCAGGTCAGGCTGGATGCCTCCGTGGCCGGCACCGCGGCCGCACCGCGCCTGGACGGAAGGCTCGGCCTCGCGGAAGGGACCTTCTGGGATCGCCGGCTTGGACTCGCCCTGACCGAAATCGAGGGCAACCTCAGACTTGCCGGGGACCAGATGCGGGTGGAGCGTTTCCGGGCACGAGCCGGGTCAGGCACCCTGGCGGTCGAGGGGGGCGTCGGCTTGCTGGCCGAGGGTCTGCCGCTGGATCTGCGGCTGGTCGCGCGCGATGCCAGCCCCATCCAGTCGGACCTTGTCAGTGTCCGGGGTGACGCCGACCTGCGGCTGCAGGGGCGCGCCGCCGAAGCGCTGACCGCTTCCGGCACCATGCTCCTGAGCCGGGCCGAGGTCCGTCTCCCGGAGCGGCTGCCCACCGCCGTCGCCGTGCTCGAGGTGCGCGAGCGCGGCAGCCGCACCCGGCCCCCGCGGGCCGCACGCGATCCGACCGGCTCGAGCCTGACTCCCATGCTGGGCCTGGACCTCACGCTGTCGGCGCCCCGCTCGGTCTTCGTTCGCGGACGCGGGGTCGATGCGGAGCTTGGCGGCGCGGTCCGCATACGCGGAACCCTGGACGCGCCCGAGTTCAGCGGTGGCTTCGACCTGCTGCGGGGGCAGTACGATCTGGTCGGCCAGCCCCTGCGTTTCAACCGCGGGCGATTCGGCTTCGATGGTGCCGCGGGGTTCAACCCAAACCTGGATCTTGAGGCCCGGGTCACCGCGGCCGGGAGCACGGCGATTCTCAACGTGCTTGGCACCGCCACGGCACCGCGCATCGAGCTTCGCGGCGAGCCCGAGCTTCCCGAGGACGAGGTCCTGTCCCGCCTGCTGTTCGGGGTCGCCGGGAGCCGCCTATCGGGATTCCAGGCGGCACGACTGGGGATGGCGGCGGCCGCGCTCGCGGGTCTCGCGACCGGCCAGGGGATCATGGTGCTCGATCAGGCACGCTCCGGATTGGGTCTGGATCGCCTGTCGATCGGAACCGACGAGCAGGGCGATGCTGTCCTCGAAGGCGGGCGCTATCTCTCCGAACGGGTCTACCTCGGGGCCCGCCAGGGCACCCGGGCGGGCGAGACCCAGGGCGTGCTGCGCATCGAGGTAACACCCCAGATCCGGCTGGAGGCCGACGTGGGGGCCAGCGGCGGCACCCGCGGCGGCGGCGCCTTCGAGAAGGAGTACTGAGGAGCCGTTCTGGGGCCAGTAATCAGCGTGCCCGAGGGCCGAGAACGGCGCTCGGCCCGGGTATCGGGCGAGCTCGAATCGGTATCGAGCTCACACCGTGCGCTTGACAGGTATAGGGTTGTCTCTGTTCCAGGCCGATGTGAGAACACCCATCGCCGGTATATCATCCCACCGGGCCAGGGATGTCGCGGCGGGCCTGATGCATGACGTCGGATACGGCTCGCGGGCCCACGCGACATGCCTTACTATGCGCCCGCCCGTCTTGCGGACAGCGTCGTCCGAGACTTGTTCATTCAGGGGCGATGCCGACGAAGTCGTCTTCATCTCGCACGCCCGTGGCGGTTCTCACCGCCACGTCGAGCTCAGCAGTGAAATCCCGGAGGTCGGGTTGGTCCGGGCGTTGGCGAAAGCTTACCCTTGCAACGAACTGCTGCTGACCCCACGCACGGTTTCCTAAGCCGGAACAACTGCGTATCCCTATCCATCGGAGTCAAAACATGACGAATAAATTAGGAATCCCTCTGCTGATCGTCACCGCCATCGCGCTGTCGGGGTGCGGAAACACGACCACGAGTCGTGCGGGCAGCGCCGCGGTGTTCGGGGCCGCCAGCGGTGCCGCGATCGGCTCGTTGAGCGCGAATGCGGGCCGTGGTGCCTTGATCGGCGCCGGCGCCGGCGCAGTCGGAGGTTTTCTTTACGACCAGCACCGGCGGGGAAATATCGACTGACCTGTTGCGCCGTTTTGCCGCCCTCGGCACACCTGCTTAGGGCAACGCATACAGCAACCGATTGATACCGGCCGCCGCTCCTCCGTCCGACCGGTCGAATGGAAAGCCACCTTCGGCTTTGCGGGCAACCTGGGTGAGCCGGGCGTGTGGCAGCGAGTCGAGAAGCGATGCATTGAGCCGGGGATTTGCGGAATCGAGCGCCCCCGGCTGCCCGTCAGAAACGGAGACGCGGCCCTCGGGCCGCGTCTCACAGGCGTCGGATGAACGCCTTTCGGGAACTTTCGCGTCTGCCCCTCTCGGGGCTGAATCGCCAGGTGCCGTGTTGCTTGTCGTCACCTCCCGGCAACCCCTCGACTTAGGAATTGCCTTCAGGTTAGGAGTATAGCCGGCGGCAACATTTTTTCTAGCGAACGGCACCCTCACAGCATCCGTTGCCGTCACCCGATCGCATATTTCTGCTCTGCCGCCTCCAGCAGGTTACGATCCGAGTTGTGTGCAGAACCGTTTGGAGTTGAACGGTGAGGAGTGGTCATGGCAGGAGGCTTGCCGGAGTAGGCCCACGAAGGATCGGCGCACATTGCCGCCAGACCCCGCTCGCGGGCACAATGGGGCAACGCAATCGAGTGCCAGCCCACCATGCAGCGCTTCGTCCTCGACACCAGCATCTTTACCAACCCGGACGTCTTTCGCGGCTTCGGAGCCGATGCCCAGGAGGCGATCCGGCGTTTCGCGGGTCTGGCGCGGGCCACCGGCGCGGAGTTCTACATGCCCGGTTCGGTGTACGAGGAGCTGTGCAAGATCAAGGACCTATCGGAAGTGGGGGCGGAATTCGAGTCCGTGGTGCGCATCCGTTCGCCGCGAAAGCACGAGATCACCATTCCCGGCGCCCTGCTCTATGAGCTGATCGAGGAGGTCCGTTACCGCATCGACCGCGGTCTGCGCATCGCCGAGGAAGCGGCCAAGGAGGCCGCCCAGTCAACCGAGGACCCCGGCCGGCTGATCAACAAGCTGCGCGGCCGCTACCGCGAGGCCTTGCGCCAGGGCATCCTCGACAGCAAGGAGGACGCGGACGTGCTGCTGCTCTCCTTCGAGCTGGAGGCGGCCCTGGTATCCGCCGACGAGGGGCTGCGCAAGTGGGCGGACAAGGTGGGAATCGAGATCGTCCATCCGCTGAACTTTCCGCGCATCCTGGAGAAGCTGGGAACGACCCCGGACGCTCCCGACGGGTAAGGGGACCCCAAGCGCCGGGCCTCCGGGCTTCACCGCGCAGTCCGCTTGCAGTGCGCCAGCCAGCGGTCGAGCAGGCGGTCCATGAGGGCGTTATTGGCCCGGTACACCTGCTCCCCCTTTCCGAGCAAGGTCTCCCGGGACTGCACATGCCCGCCCGCCACCAACCGAGCCGCGTCACGCTCGGCCAGCCTGCGCACCCAGTCGCGCCGAACCTCGAGATGGAACTGCAGCGCCAGCACCCGCTCCCACACGAAGCCCTGATTCTCAAATGCCTTACTGCCGGCGATGCGCACCGCGCCGTCCGGGATGTCGAACGTATCCCCGTGCCAGAGAAAGGTCTCCAGCTCATCTGGCAGCACCGACGCCACCGGATGCGAGCGTGACTCGGCCGCCGCCCGCACCCGGTGCCAGCCGACCTCCGGCAGGGGCCCGGCGTAGGTCGCGGCACCGAGGACGTCCGCCAGCAGCTGTGCCCCCAGGCAGACGCCGAGCACCGGCCTCCCCGCCTCGATGAAGGACTCGATCGCGCGTTTTTCCCCTTTCAGCCAGGGGTGCTTCTCCTCCTCCCAGACGCTCATGGGGCCACCCAGAACGACCAGGCAGTCGGCCTCCGCCGGCCCCGGCAGGTTGGACGCCAGCGGCACGACGGTCTCCGCCCAAGCGTGACCCCGGCTCGCGGCCCAGTCAGGCAGGTGGATTTCGCCGCCGAGGGTGCTGTGCAGCAGGCAATGAATCTTCAAGGCATGTCCCTCGGCACCGAATCGCGGACGCGCGACCGGCGCCTCAGTCGACGATGGCCGCGCCGCGGAAGAGCTGGTGCAGCAGGCCCGTGAGCTTGGGTACCTCCTTCTCGAACTCCAGCACCCAGTAGCCCCCCTGCTGCTCCAGGCGGGTCTGGACCACGTGGGTGTGGCCGAGAATGGAACGCAGGTGACCCATGAAGAGCTCCGCGTTGTCGCGCCTGCGGAAGCGGCAGCGGAAGTCATGGAAGACGCGCCCCTCCTGCTTGAAACGCCGGACCGACGAGACCAGCCCCTGCAGAAAGGCCCGCCCCAGGTCGCGCTCCAGATCCGCGTCCACCGCGCGACCGACCTCGTCCAGGTAGAGGGCCATGCGCAGGATGCGGCCGGTGAAGAAGTCCCCCGGCAGCTCCACCGTGTCCGCCGCCCGCACCTCGATGTCGTAGACGCCGGACCAGGCGGTGACGTACTTGGTGCGGCGGCCCCCCGCGGAATCCTCCTTGATCACGACCCCCTCCCGCCCATCGGCGTCCAGCGCCTCGACGATGTCGCGCACCTGCTCCCACTGTCCCGGCTCGAAGCGACCGTAGACCCGCGCCGTGGGCAGGCCGAAGCGCTCGCAAAGCGACTGCTTCTCCTCCTGACCGAGAAACACCGGCCGGTCCATGCGCATCAGGTCGAAGACGAACAGCGCCACGTCCTCCGTCACGAAGGAAGGCCCGCCCTGGGTGTAGGGGTTGTCCGGGACCGGCGAGCTCGGCGCACAGGATCAGGTTCGGCTCGGCCTCGAAGATGGCGGGATCGATGAAGTCCTGCGCACGGTCGGTGGCGAAGGGACAGACATAGCCGCCCCGGGTCAGGGCCACCAGCTCGTCGCCGGAGCGGAAGATACGGACGTTGAAGCCGTCGATCTTCTCCTCGACCCAGAAGGGATTGGCGAACTGCTGGGCGAGCCCCTGCTCGAGGCGGAAGATGCGCCCGATGTGGGGATAACCCGGCACCAATCGCCCGCCCCAGGAGACGCTGCCCTTGGGACTGCCGCGGAAATCGTCGCTCAGGCGCAGGTAGCGCGCGCCGCGATGGGTCTCCCAGCGCGCCTTGCCGCGGCTGACGGCCTCGTCGAATGGCGCCGGCAGTCCGGTCATGGATCAATGGGGCCTGCTATCGACTTCGTCGGCCAGGACCCGCAGGCCCTCCGACACCCGGACCCGATAGGGCGAGGGGTCCTTGAGCAGCTTGACCCCGGGCGCGAGGAGCTTGAGCTGCGCGGTCAGCCGCGCGCGGATGGCGGCCAGATCCTCGGCCGGCCCGAGGCGCCTGCCGCCGCGCATCACCGGCTGGATCAGGGCCTCGCCCTCGGCTTGCTCGGTCGCCAGGGCGAGGAGATCCTCGGCATAGAAGCCATCCAGCCCGATGCGCCGGTAGACCTGCTTGCGACCGGGCCAGGAGGCCTTGCCCTCGGATCGCTTGCGCCTGGCCTGACCGGCGTATTCCTGCAGCTTGTAAGCGCAGTCCAGGTAGGGGGCGTCGGCGGAGGTGTCGAGGTTGGTCCCGATGCCGAAGCCGTCGATGGGCGCGCCCTGGCTCAGGAGATGCGCCAGGTCGTCCTCGTCGAGCCCGCCGCTGGCGAAGATGTGCGTGGACCTGAGCCCCGCCCGGTCGAGGATCGCACGCACATGATGGGCATGGGCGTTGAGGTCGCCGCTGTCCAGGCGCACCGCCTTGACCTGGATGCCGTGCTCCGCCAGGCGCGGGGCGAGCTCGGCGACCCGTTCCGCGCCCTCCTCCGTGTCGTAGGTGTCGATGAGCAGGACGACGTTGTCCGGCTGGGCGTGCGCGAAGTGCTCGAAGGCGTCGATCTCGCGCGCGTGGGCCTCGATGAAGGAGTGCGCCATGGTGCCGAAGGACGGCACGCCCCACAGCCGGTCAGCCAGGACGGTCGCGCTGCCGGCGAAACCGGCGATGTAGCTCGCCCGCGCCGCGAGAAGCCCCGCCTCCGCCCCGTGTGCGCGGCGCATGCCGAAGTCCACCAGCAGCTTCCCGGGCGCCGCCAGCACCGAGCGCACGGCCTTGGACGCGATCAGGGTCTGCAGGTGCAGGAGATTGATCAGCCGGCTCTCCACCAGCTGAGCCTCGCGCATGGGCGCCGTGACTCGCGCCAGGGGCTCGTCGGGGAAGAAGACCGTGCCCTCCGCCATGGCGTCGAGGTCGCCGGTGAAGCGCCATCCCGCCAGGGACTCCACGAAGTCGGCGCTGAACCTGCCGCTGGCCCTGAGCCATTCCAGGTCCTCGTCCGAGAACCTTGCCTGCTCCAGGAAATCCACCAGCTGCTCGAGCCCCGCCGCAACCAGGAACCCCCGGCCGGGCGGGAGCTTGCGGACGAAGATCTCGAACACCGCGGTCTCGTCCATCTCCTGCTCGTAGTAGCCCTGGAGCATGGTGAGCTGGTAGAGGTCGGTGAGCAGGATCGATCGGGTCGGGTCCATCGCTCTTTCGTTCACTTCCCGTCGCGCACGGGTGTGGCCCCGGCGGCGGTCATTTCAGCGACGGCCCTGGCGCCGTCACCGGGCGTCACCTCGACAGCGCGCACGGCGTCCTCCAGCAAGATGACCGCAAAGCCCGCCTCCAGGGCATCGAGCACGGTGGCCCGCACGCAATAGTCCGTGGCAAGACCGCCGACGAAAACCCTGGTGACGCCGAGCTCCCGCAACTCGTGCGCAAAGCCCGTGTCCTCGAAGTCCGAAAAGGCCTCCTTCTCCGGCCGCGTCGCCTTGGAGATGATCGACACGTCGGGAGGCAGATCGAGGTCCCGGCTGAACTCCGCGCCGGGCGTGCCCACAACGCAATGAGGAGGCCAGGGTCCGCCCTGCTCCACGAAGGAGCAGTGATTGGGCGGGTGCCAGTCGCGAGTGGCGAAGATCGGCAACCCTTTGGCGCGAAAACGGGCGATCCACCGGTTGAGGACCGGAATCACCGCGTCGCCGTCCGCCACCGCAAGGCTGCCGCCGCGCAGGAAGTCGTTTTGCACGTCCACCAGGACAAGGGCGTCGCCCGGACCTGGCGTTGGGACATCGGAGACTCGGGTCGGCATGGCTCCACCTGGCTGCGCCGCGTTACCGTTATTCCCCTTTCATTATGACCGCTCGCACGGCGGCGTGTGCCGCCTGCGAGCCGCTTGCCGCACCCTCGTCCCTCGGCCCAGGGGAGACGCCGATCATTGGCCATCCTGGCCAAAATAGGCATATCCCCGTGCCGCGGGAGGCGCTGAACTGATCGGCACTCCCTAGTCGTGCGCGATCTCCTTGTCCGTGAACAGGTAGTCCTTCAGCTCGTGATCGAAGGCGGGGTCCTTGCGGCGGATCCATTCCAGCACCATGGCCGCGTGCTCCTTCTCCTCGTCCCGGTTGTGCGCCAGGATCGCCCTGAGCTCCTTGTCCTTGCAGGCGTCGACGCGCTGGTTGTACCAGTCCACCGCCTCCAGCTCCTCCATCAGCGAAACGATCGCCCGGTGCATGTCCCGCGTGTCATCGGAAAGCTCGTTGATCGGCTCGTGATAGCCTTCGTTTGCCATATCGAAATGCTCCTCTGCTGAAGAAAGGCGAAGATGACAATCGCCCTCGACGAACGATGAATCGGCTCAAGGTTGAGCTTAACGCATGGCCGCTCCGATCCGCCAAGGCAAATGGGGCGGGAAACACGGGAATGGCGGGGAGCGGCTGCCAAACAAGGGGCAGATCGACCGGCCCATGCCTCGCTCCTGCCGCACCGGCGCTTCGGGCGGGCGTTCAGCCATGAGTGCGGATATCCGGACCAGAAGCTCCGGGACGTTCCTCCTTGCCCGGGCGAGTTAACAGCACACCGCACACGCAGGACAAGTCCACCCTCCGCGAACATGGTTATTTCAGTAACATAGGCTCGGATCTCGACGCCATCGAGTACAAAAAAGGAGGAAAGTATGAAAAAAATCGTCATCTTGGCGCTGGCCGCGTGCAGCGCGGCCTCGTCGATCTCCCACGCCGATGCGACATTGGTCTATTCCCTTCAGCAGATGGGCACCGAGCCCGCGGAGAAGACGTTCTCGATTGCGCGCTTCTTCGCACGTGTCGATTCCGCCGACGAGAGTGGAACGTACTTGATCTTCCAGGCCGGAAAGTTCTTTCCGCTCTACGCTGTGAACGAGAAGGCGGGCACCTACACTCAGCTGACGCCGCCCGTCCGGGCGACCCTGGGCCCGGTGACGCGGACTCAGGCCCCCGCACCTCAATCGACCCCGGGCGCAGGCGAGACCCACGAGGCGTCGGCAGATGGCGGGACAGCGGCCGAGGCCTCTCCGGAAGACCATGACATCGAGGCACCCGCCGTCGGGCAAGAGCCCGAGACCGGCGACGCTATCGCTGCCGCGGAGACCGGGGATGCACTCCAGCAGCCTGAACTCGCGCATGAGCAGCAGGAGCCGACGCAGCCTCCCGCGCCGCCGAGGCCCCAGCACTTCAAGGCGACCAAGAACATGGACGAAGTCGCCGGGATTCGCTGCCGCATCGTCGTCGAGCTGATCGAGGGCGAGCCGGCGATCGAGCATTGCATGGCGAACAAGGCGGCACTCGGCACCACCGAGCGTGAGACCCGGACCCTGGCGCGCCTGTTCGCCATGGCGAGGGAGCGTGGGTTCGACTGGCTCGGGACCGCCACAGAGGACGAGGAGTTCGTCTCGATACGGAGCCGGGACCCGAAGCGGGACAAGACCCTGACCCTGACCTCCATATCGACCAAGCCGCTGCCGTCCGGTCACCTCCGCGTGCCGGAAGGCTTCACCGAGGCCAAGCCGGATCCCGCGCCGAAGCCAGCGGCAACACCCGCGCCAGCGGAGCCGGAAAAGGGCGATTGAGGGGACTCGCCGCGGCTCAGCGCAGCTTCAGCGCCCGCCGCTTCCACAGCAGGTAGATCACCGGCACGACGAACAGGGACAGCAGGGGCGCGGTGATCATGCCCCCTACCATGGGGGCGGCGATGCGCTGCATGACCTCGGATCCCGTGCCGGTGCCGAGCATGATCGGCAGCAGGCCGGCGATCACCACCGCCACGGTCATCGCCTTCGGCCGGACCCGCAGCACGGCGCCCTCGACGATCGCGGCCTGCAGGTCCGACGCCGAGGACAGCCGACCCTCCTCGCGAAAGCGGGTCAGCGAATTGTCGAGATAGATCAGCATCACCACACCGAACTCCGCCGCGACCCCCGCCAGCGCGATGAAGCCCACCGCGACCGCCACCGACAGGTCGTAGCCCAGAGCCCACACGAGCCAGAAGCCGCCAACCAGGGCGAAGGGCAGCGAGAGCATCACCAGCGCCGCCTCCCCGACCCGCCGGAAGATCATGTAGAGCAGCGCGAAGATCACGGCGAGGGTCAGGGGTATCACCTGCTGCAAGCGCTCCTGGGCCCGCAGCATGTACTCGTACTGGCCGGACCAGCTGATCGAATACCCGGGCGGCAACGCGACGGCCTCGTCTACGGCGCGCCGCGCCTGTTCGACGTAGGTCCCGAGATCCACGCCGCGGATGTCGACGAAGGTCCAGCCGTTCAGGCGCGCGTTCTCGCTCTTGAGCATCGGAGGCCCCTCGACGACGCGGATGTCCGCCACCTGCGACAAGGGCACCTGCGCCCCCGCGGGGGTGACAAGAGGCAGCTCGCGCAGCTTGGCCGGGTCGTCCCGCTGCTCGCGCGGAAAGCGCACGTTGACCGGATAGCGTTCCAGGCCCTCCACCGTCTGCGTGACGTTGATGCCGCCTACCGCGGCGCTGACCAGCTGGTTGATGTCGTCCACGTTGAGACCGAGGCGGGCGGCCTCGCGCCTTTTCGGGATCACCTCGACGTAGCGGCCCGCCGAGACCCGCTCCGAATAGGCGGACAGGGTGCCGGGCACGTCATCCAATGCCCGCTCGATGCGGCGGCCGATGCGCTCGATCTCGCCCAGGTCGGGACCCGACACCTTGATCCCGACCGGCGTCTTGATGCCGGTGGCGAGCATGTCGATGCGGGTCTTGATCGGCATGATCCAGGCGTTCGTCAGGCCGGGGAACTTGACCGTGGCCTCGAGCTCCGCGATCAGGCCCTCGACCGTCATCCCCGGCCGCCACTCCTCGCGGGGCTTGAGCTGGATCAGGGTCTCGATCATGGTCAAGGGGGCCGGGTCGGTCGCCGTCTCCGCCCGCCCGATCTTGCCGAACACCCGTGTCACCTCCGGAATGGTAAGGATCAGCCGGTCCGTCTGCTGCAGCAGCTCCTGCGCCTTGCCGATGGACAGGCCCGGCAGCGTCGTCGGCATGTACATCAGGTCGCCCTCGAACAGCTCCGGCATGAACTCCGAACCGAGCCCCCGCCCGAGGCGCCCCAGCGCCGGCACCTCGCCGAATGCCCGTGTCCAGCCCGTGGACATCCCCGACTGCCATCCCTCGATCCGCTCGACCGCCGCGCCGATGGCTTCCGGGGCGACGGGTCGCAGCAGCCGCAGCGGCCACTTCAGAGGCTCCACAACACCGCCGACGCCGTAGACCGGGAGCAGCAGGCTCGCCATCGCGAGCAGGGCCACGACCAGGGTCGTCCTCGGAAACGCCAGCACCGCGCCCAGCAGCGGCCGGTACGACCAGATCAGGAAGCGGTTCAGGGGATTGCTCGTCTCGCGCGGGATCCGGCCGCGGATGAAATAGCCCATCAGCACCGGTACCAGGGTGACGGACAGGCCCGCCGCCGCGGCCATGGCATAGGTCTTGGTGTAGACCAGGGGCGAGAACAGGCGGCCCTCCTGCGCCTGCAGGGTGAACACGGGCAGGAAGCTCAGGGTGATGATCAGCAGCGAATAGAAGAGCGCGGGTCCCACCTCCTCGGAGGCCCGGCGCACGATCACCCATCGCTCCTCGTTGGAGATCGCCGGTCCGGCACGCTCGAGGTGCTTGTGCGCGTTCTCGATCATGACGATGGCGGCGTCCACCATGGCGCCGATGGCGATGGCGATGCCGCCGAGCGACATGATGTTGGCGTTGATGCCCTGGTAGCGCATCACCAGGAAGGCAATCAGGATCCCGAGTGGCAGGGTGACGATGGCGACGAAGGCAGAGCGCAGGTGGAACAGGAACAGCAGGCACACCAGCGCGACGACGACGAACTCCTCCACCAGCCGTGCGCTCAGATTGTCGACCGCCCGCTGGATCAGGCTCGAACGGTCGTAGGTCTCCACCACTTCGACACCCTCGGGCAACCCCGCCTTCAGGGCCGCGATGCGTTCCTTGACCGCAGCGATGGTGTTGAGCGCGTTCTCCCCGTGGCGCATGACGACGATGCCGCCGGTCACCTCGCCCTCGCCGTCCAGATCGGCGACCGCACGGCGCATCTCAGGCCCGATCTGGATGTGGGCGACGTCGCCCAGGAAAATGGGGACATCGTCTTCCGCCACCCCCAGCGGAATGTCCGCGATGTCCTGCAGCGACTGCAGGTAGCCGCGGGTGCGGATCATGTACTCGGCCTCGCCGATCTCCATCACCGACCCGCCGACCTCGCGGTTGGCGGCCTGGACGGCGGAGATGACCAGCCCGAGCGGAAGATCGAGCGCCCTCAGCTTCTCCGGGTCCACCACGATCTGGTACTGGCGGACCATGCCCCCCACGGTCGCCACCTCGGCGACCCCCGGCACGGTCTGCAGCTCGAACTTGAGGAACCAGTCCTGCAGGCTGCGCAGCTGCGACAAGTCGTGGCGCCCCGTCCTGTCCACCAGCGCGTAACTGTAGATCCAGCCGACGCCGGTGGCGTCCGGACCCAGCCTCGGCTGGACACCGGAGGGGAGCGCGGTCGCCGCCTGGTTGAGGTACTCCAGCACCCGCGTCCGCGCCCAGTAGAGGTCGGTGCCGTCCTCGAAGATGACGTAGACGTAGGAGTCGCCGAAGAAGGAGTAGCCGCGCACGGCCCGCGCGCCGGGCACCGCCAGCATGGTAGTGGTGATCGGGTAGGTGACCTGCTCCTCCACTACCCGGGGCGACTGGCCGGGGTAGCTGGTGCGGACGATGATCTGCACGTCCGAAAGGTCCGGAATCGCGTCTAGGGGAATCTCCTTCAGCGACACCCAGCCCCACACCGCCAGGACCAGCGTCGCGATCACCACCAGCAGGCGGTTCTCGATGGACCAGCGGATCAGGAGAAGGGGCACGGCGGATCAATCGCCCATGCGGCGAAAGCTTGCCTGGAGATTGGACTCCGAGTCGATCAGGAACTGCCCCGACACCACCACCTCGTCGCCCTCCGCCAACCCCGAGAGCACCTCCAGCTCCTCTCCCCGCCACATGCCGGTCTTGATCTCGACCGGCTGGAAGCGCCCGTCGCCGAGGGCCTTGACCACCAGCTCGCGCTCGCCGCTGAGGATCAGCGCCTCGCGCGGCAGGACCAGGACATCCCGCTTCGGCCCGCCGTAGATGACGACCTCGACGAACATGTTGGGAAGCAGCAGCCCCTCGGGGTTTCTGAACTCCAGCCGCGCGCGCAGGGTGCGGGCCTTGGGGTGGACCTCCGGATACACGAACTCGACGCTGCCCTCCCAGGTCCGCCCGGGGTGGGCGGGCGTCGTGATCTCCGCCTTGAGCCCCGGCTTCACCCAGGCGTGCTGGTGCTCGAAGATGTCCACCATCACCCACACCTCGCTCAGGTCGACGATGGTGAACATGTTGTCCAGGGGCGTGACGAACATCCCCTCGCGCACGTTGTGCTCGATCACGACGCCGCCCTGGGGCGCGGTGATCGGGATGACCGACTTGGGCTCCATGCTGCGCTCGAGACCCATGATGTCCATGCCCGGAACCCTGAGCTGGCGCAGCAGGTCGATACCGGTCCGCTGCCGGAACTCCCGCGCGCCGCTGCCGCCGACATGGCCGCCGAAGGAATCGAGCTCTCCGTTCCTCGAGCGCGGAG
Source organism: uncultured Gammaproteobacteria bacterium (assembly GCA_963698495.1). Classification (GTDB taxonomy): domain Bacteria; phylum Pseudomonadota; class Gammaproteobacteria; order Chromatiales; family Chromatiaceae; genus CAVORB01. The sequence continues at coordinate 24,290 of CAVORB010000030.1, forward strand.
ATGTAGTCCTGCTGGGCCAGGAGCACGTCGGGGGAAACGTAATCGGCGAGATCGTCCTTGCGCTCGACCCGCACGCCGTCCGTGCGCACGTAGAGGTTCTCGATCCAGCCCGGCGGTGCGCGGGTGGACCTGGATGATCCGGTCGTCGTCGTAGGCGACCTTGCCCTGGGTGCGGATGTACTTCCAGAGCGTGCCCTTCTCGACCTTGACGGTGCGCACGCCCATGTTCTGGATCACCGCGGGGCCGAGCGCGACCGCCGGCCGCTCGTCGTCGCCCACGTCCAGCTCCCGTTCCACCAGGTCCATGCCGCAGATGGGGCAGCTCGCCGGCTCGTCGCGCACCACGTCCGGATGCATCGGGCAGACGTAGGTCGGATCGAGGTGCTTGGCCGCGTGCTCGAGGGCGGTCTCGCCTCCCCCGGCCGGGTCTCGCGCAACCAGGTCCATGCCGCAGACGGGGCAGCTCGCCGGCTCGTCCCGCACCACATCCGGATGCATCGGGCAGACGTACGTCGGGTCCAGGTGCCTGGCCGCGTGCGCCAGGCCGGTCTCCGCGGTCGACTCGGTCCCCGAGACCTCGTCCGATTCCCCGGGCCGCTCGCAGCCCGCGAGCAGGAGGACCGGGATCAGGGAGAGGCCGATGGCTCGCGTCAGCCTACGGAGCGGGAGCAAGAGATAGGGGTGCGACAGCATCGGTTTCCTTGGCGTCCGAAAAATACGGCGGTCCTTGGCGGTTTCTTGTGGAAGTCTTGTTCCGACCCCCACCCCGACCCTCCCCCTGCCAGGGGGAGGGCTTGGGCCCGATCTCGCGAGCGTCAGACCCGATGCCTACTCCTGCTTCTCCGACTCGCCTTCCGGCTTTGCCGGCTCCTCGGCGTGGGAATGCGCCGGGGCCTCACCGCCGACCGAGATCAGCTCGACGTCGAAGATCAGGGTCTGGTTGGCCAGGGGTCCACGGTCGCCGTAGGCCAGATCGGGCGGAATGACGAGCTGTGCCTTCCCGCCCTCCTTGAGCAGCTGCAGGCCCTCGGTCCAGCCCTTGACCACGCGGTTGAGCTGGAAGGTGGCCGGCTTGCCCCGCTTGTGGGAGCTATCGAACTCCTTGCCATCGGCCAGTGTGCCCCGATAGTGGACCGTCACCATGTCGGTGGGGCCCGGCGTCTTGCCCGAACCCTCCTCCAAGATCTTATATTGGAGGCCGCTTTCGGTCGTGATTACGCCCTCCTTCGTGGCGTTCTCCTCCAGGAAGCGCTTGCTCGCGGCGGCGCGTTCCTCCGCCTGCTCCTGCTTGCGCCGCTTCTGATCGGCGATCACCTTGCGCTTGAGATCCATCAGGGTCTTGCGCATGTCGGCCTCGGTCATCTTCGGCTCGCCGTCGCCCAGGGCGTCCTCGATGCCCTGCAACACGGCCGACCCGTTCAGCTCCAGCTCCTGGCGCTTGAAGTCGCCGCCGATCTGGTAGCCGAGGCTGTAGTTGATGCGGGTGGTCTCGTCCTCGAAGTTCAGCGCCTCCTCGGCGGACGCGGTGCCGAAGGCACTCAGGGCCGCGAGGATCGCTGCGGGTACAACATGTTTCACGTTAAAGATCCTCCTTCAGTTGGTCCTTGGCGCGCCGGGCCGGGGCGCCAACGATGCTCCCCAACGCTGTTCGTGACCGTCACGATTCGCCGGACGCGGGCCCTATGCGGGCTAAGGATACCAGAACATCGCGGCGGCCAAGCGCGCCCTTCTGCCGTCGGCTCGCCCGGCAAAGAAAGGACCGCCCGAAGGCGGTCCCGAAGGGTGCGGACATCCTGTCCGCGGAGTGCTGCTTAGCCCGGCATCACAACCCGGCGCAGCCCGGCCCCTGGCGTGCCGTCCGCGTTGTTCGACGCAGAAGGGCACCATCATCTCGTTGTCCTCGTGCTCGAGGATGTGGCAGTGCCAGACGTACAGGCCCGGAAGGTCGAACTTGGCCGCAACCGTCGTGACCTCGCCCGGGTAGGCGATGACCGTGTCCTTCCAGCCCCGACTCGGTGGCCTCAGGCGCCCTCGAACGCCCCGCCGATCGACCTGGCGACTCATGACACGGAACTTCACCAGATGGATGTGGATCGGGTGGGCGTCGGCCGACCAGTTCCAGAGCTGCCACTTCTCCGCCGTGCCGAGGGTCGGGGTCTGAGCGATCGGGTCGTCCCAGAGTTGAACGATTCCGCCGCCACGGCCGTTGACGCCGAGGACGGCTGCCTTCGGACCAAAGGGCATGCAGCCGCCACCCGCGCAGTGCGGCGGACTGGAGCCGGCGACCTGGGTAATGGCTCCGTTCACCACGTCAATGTCGCACACAGATCTGCGCGGATTCCTCCTCCAACAGGGCCAGGTCGCGCGTCATCACCGCTTGCCGCGCCACGTCGGTCCACTCGGCGTCGGCCGGAGCGGGAGAGCACCAGCTGCGCCGGCGGCGTGCTGTTGTCTACGGTGGCCGGGTCGTCAGCGATGACGTGGAACTCCATCACCTGACCGGTGGTGCCCGGGTCGGGCGGCTCACTGAAGTCGCCGCCGAAGGGTGCGTCCGGAGCGGTGTTGATCATGCGCACCACGGTGCCCTCGGGCATTCCCGTGAAGTCGACGATGACATCGGGGCGCTCGGCTGGGCCCATCAACAGCGCTTCTGCCGGATCATCGGCGTCCCAGTTACCGAATGTCGTGACCGGGCAACCCTGCGCCGTACTGGCAGGCGGCGCCGGCGGGTTGTTGATGTCGAAGGCATCCTGGCCCTGACCCAGCCAGGTTTTGCACCCGGTCCAGACCTTGGTCACCTTGTCCAACAGACTCTGCTCGGCGCCGATCTGGTAGAACGGGACCTCGTCGCCGAGCGTATCATCCGCCGTACCCGCGACACCGTCCGAACCAGGCCCGGTGACGATGAACATCGAAAGGTTCAGGAAGCGCGAGTTGGACGCGTTGAGCAGACGGAAGCGGTAGCGCTCGGGCTCCACGTCCAGCTTGGGCCAGGTATTGCCGTTCACGACCATGGTGTTGAAAAAGGCCTCCGGGTTCCAGACCGGCGAGATGTCGGAGTTCGCACCCGGCAGGAAGGGGATGTTCAAGTCCGTATTGTTCCCGTACAGGCTGACCAGTACCCAGGCCCTCGAAGAAGGCGCGATCCGCCGGGTAGAAGAGCGAGCCGTCGGTGTTGAAGGCCTTGTCCTGGATGGCGATCGGGATCTCACGGATCTTCGCCCGGTCAGCCGGCAATGAAGTTCGGGTCCTCGCCCATGGCAGGGGCCGGCCCCGGAAGGGTTGCCGCGAACCAGCCCATCCTCGCCGCCGCCCGGCGGACGGATCAGCCAGAAGCCCGCGCCCATGGCGTACACGTTGAGTACGGGTTAGCCCCAGCGAGTGGTCGTGATACCAAAGGGTGGTGGACGGCTGGTCGTTGGTGTAGGTAAAGGTCGCCCCTCCTTTATCTGTGTTCGGAACGGCACCGAACCCGTTGGCCAGGGTGCCGGTGCAGACCGCTTGCAGCACGCCGTCCACCCTCTTTCCGACCTTTGGATGGGTTGCGTCGACGCAGTTGACGTTCTCCGCGTCTGGCAGATACCACGCCTCCGGGTAGCCATCGCTCTCCGGCGCAACGTGGGCGCCGTGCACGTGGGTCACCATCGGGACGGGGCCCCTGTAGTCCCTGCCGCTGGCGCCCATGCAGTCGGTCCTGGGCGTACCGTCGAGGCAGTCAGCCAACGGATTGGCCCAGTGCAGGGTCTGATCGACCGGGAGCAGATGCTTCAGGTAGTTGCCCCTACCGTTGACCAGGTCGTTGATCCAGTCCACTACCACCGTCTGGTTGGTCTCCACCTCGACGGTAAAGGAAGGGTTGTTGAACTGTGACTGTGCGGCCGGCACGGGCGCCACCCTGGGCGGCGTATCGGCTTTGGGGCCATACCCCCAGACCGTCGTCGGCCTAAACTTGCCCCGCCTACAGGTCCTGGGATCGTTCGGGTAGTTAGCCGGATCACAGCCCTGGGTCGGCAGCATCTGCTGCCTGAACTGGCGGACCGCAATCTGGTAGTCCTTGCCAGGATCGTCCGACTTCTTCATCACGCCCGGGATCACCAGAGGCGTGACATATTTCGGGATGGTCGTCGGGTCCAGCGTACCCCCGGGCAGGGGCTCGGCCAAGGCGCTGGACACGGCCAGCGAAAGAGGCGTCAGAAGCAACGCCCCCCTGCAGAGGAAATTTGGCTTGATGAGTTTCATTTCGGTCGCTCCTCGAAATCTTCCTGGTCTGGATATCCGACCGGCCGCTTTTTCGTGGTGTCCGACGTCAAGCTGACTGACCTGGCCAGAGAGAGAGCACCTCGCTGCCCACCCCTATGCAACCGACGCGCCAACCACTGATCGCTCGGCGGGAAACGGCCCGGACGGAAGGCCCGCAAAGCCGGGACACGGGCGCTGACGACACCCGCTCGATCACCCTCGCGTCAGCGGCGAACGCCGCGCCTACGCGGCTCGCCGCGCTCGCGCGGTCTTCGGAGAGGACGCGGGTTGCGGGCCGGGGGTGGACGTTGTCCATACCACTCGCGAGGGACGCGTCACCGCGCCCGAACCCGAGAAGAAGCGGTGGAGCGCGCTAAAGCGTCATGTCAAGGGCTGAAGAAATTGTCACGGTCATGCCATTTATGTCATGTCCGGTGCGTTAAATGGCGCACCCACGACGGCGACCCGCGATGAGGTAGGAATTCAGGCCAGAACGCGGCCGGCGACCCGCGATCTACCGGAGCTTGAGGATTGCATGCTCAGAGCAGGCAGACCCCAGCCAGTCGCTCCACCAGATATCCGGGACAAGAGCCGCGCTGGGCATGGGCGCCGGGACAGGCTCGCGGCAGCGGTATCGCGACACCGGCTGCGGCGGATGCGTCTACCGGCCCCCGGAACCGAAGGTGTGGAGCCAAGCGCGCAGGAACGTCATGTCACGCCCGGCACGATCGTGCCGGGAACGACACGACTGGCAGGCTCGGTGTGCCATACGTCGCCATCGCGACCGCGCACCGCCTTACGAAGGGGAGTCAGGGCCGAGCGCGAGCAGCGCTCAGGTGCCGCGGGGAGCCGTCCACGGCAAGAAGGGGGATGCGGGGGACCCCACCCAACGGTGCCAGGCCTCCCCGCGCGAGCAAGCGCCTTACTCGCCGCTCTTGGCCTCGCCCGCCGCTCCGGCCTCCGGAGCCGCTGGCACGGCGGCGGCCTCATCATCCACGGAGATGAGCTCCACCTCGAAGATCAGCGCTCGATGCCCGAGCGGGCCGCGGTCACCGTAGGCCAGATTCGACGGGATGAAGAGCTGCGTCTTGCCGCCCTCCTTCATCAGCTGCAGCCCCTCGGACCAGCCCTTGACGACGCCGTTGAGCTTGAAGGTCACGGGCTTGCCGCGCTTGTGGGAGCTGTCGAACTCCGTGCCGTCGACCAGGGTGCCACGATAGTGGACGGTGACCTGGTCCTCCGGGCCGGGCTCTTCCCGGTCCCCTCTTCGATGACCTTGTACTGCAGGCCGCTCTCGGTGGTGACCACGCCCTCCTTGCCGGCGTTCTCCTCCAGGAACTGCTTGCCCTCGGCCTCCAGCTCGAGCTCGCGCTCGACCGAGCGCTTCCGCTGCTCGGCCACGATCTTCTGCTTCAGCTGCGTCAGGGTGGCGCGGATCTCCTCCGGAGACAGCTTCGGCTCGGCGTCCGATAGGGCGTCCTCGATGCCCTGCACGACGGCCTCGGCGTTCAACTCGACATTCTGGCGCTTGAAGTCGCCGCCGATCTGGTAGCCGAGGCTGTAGTTGATGCGCGTGGTCTCGTCCTCGAAGTTCAGCGGCTCGGCGGCGAGCGCCGCTCCAACGGCGCCGGCCGTGGCGAGGATTGCGGCGGAAATCAGGTACTTCACAAGGAACTCCTCCTTACTGATCGATTATCGAATTCACCAAGTATGGCCCCACGGTCTCTCCAGGCTTGCATCAGCGCGATGCCGACACGCCGGATTGCGGGCAGGGCGCCAGCATAACAAAATCGAGGCGACCCGGCGGCCGCGGCTCTCCTGGCCGAAGGGCGAAAAAAGGCCGCCCGAGGGCGGCCTGAGTGAGCGAACATCCAACCGCGGTATGCGGTTGGACCGACCTCGAGATGGGCCTTAGAACAGCTCGCCGGACAGTCGACGCCGGGCGTACCCACGCAGTAAGGCACCATCATCTCGTTGTCCTCGTGGGACAGGATGTGGCAGTGCCAGACGTAGAGGCCGGGGATGTCGAACAGGGCCTTGACGCGGGTCACCTCGCCGGGGTAGGCGATGATCGCCGTGTCCTTCCAGCCCGCTTCCCAGGGCTCCGGCGGACGCACCGCGGCGCACCGATGACCTGACGGTTGACCACCTCGAACTTGACCAGGTGCAGGTGGATCGGGTGGGCGTCGGCCGACCAGTTCCACAGCTCCCAGGTCTCGATCGCGCCCACGCGCCGGGTTCTGTCGCGATCGGGTCGTCCCACAGCTGCACGTCGCCGCCCCGGAACCGTTGACACCGAGCACCGCGGCCTTCGGCGCGAACGGCACCGAGCCCAGCTACCGGATTACACGCCGGCGGCGACCGAGCCCGGGTCCAGGTCGATACGACCCGTCACCGCATCGATGGTCACGCACAGCAGCGCCGATTCCTCCTCCAGCAGGGCCAGGTCCCGGGTCACGGTCGACGGGCCGAGCTTCGGCACGCCGCCGGGGTTGGCGATCCAGCACCAGGCGCGGAGCCGGGGTGCTGGGATCGCCGCCGGGGTTCGCTCAACGCCGAGTTGACCACGAACTGCATCACCTGGCCGGTGGTGGCCGGATCGGCCGGCACGTCCGGGAAGCCGCCGAACGGCGCATCCGGTGCCGGTGTTGACCATCCGCATCACGGTGCCGTCGGCGCAGGCCGCTGAAGTCGACGATCACGTCGGGGCGTTCCGCCGGGCCCATCAGCAGGGCCTGCTCGGCGAAGGTGCCGGGCACGCAGGTACGCAGTCTGTCAGGCTTGCCATTCGGCAGCAGGCAGTCGCCGACGGACAGCGTCGCGGCCGTCACCCGGCAGCGTGCGTCGCAAAGCCGGTCTCGATGCGCACCACCGGCGGGCAGCAGGCCCTGGTCGGAGCCGATCTGGTAGAAGGGCATCTCCCGCACCCAGGGACTGCCGTCGGCGTTGACCACGGCACAGCGACAGGTTCATGAAGCGCGAGTCGCAGGCGTTGACGAAGCGCAGGCGGTAGCGCTCGGGCGCCACCTCCAGCTGCGGCCAGGTGGTGCCGTTGACCACCATGGTGTTGAAGAAGGCCTCCGGGTTCCAGACCGGCGCGATGTCCGAGGTCGCCTGCGGCAGGAACGGGATGTTCACGTCCGTGTTGTCGGCGAAGATCTGCCCCGTGCCCAGACCCTCGAAGAAGGCGCGGTCGGCCGGGTAGTACTGGGTGCCGTCCGCGTTGAAGGACTTGGGCTGGATCGCGATGCGGGATCTCGCGCACGGCGTTGCGCACCGCATCGCCCGGAGTGTTCAGTGCGGCCGCCGACTGCGCCGGCCATCGGTGCCGGACCGGGCAGCACGCCCGAGACCAGGCCGGTCTCGCCGTCATTGGCATCACGGATCAGCCAGAAGCCGGCGCCGGCGGCATACACGTTCAGGCGGGTCATGCCCAGCGAGTGGTCGTGGTACCAGAGCGTGGTCGTGGGCTGGTCGTTGGGGTACATGTCGATCGCGTAGCCCTTGCCCATCGCGTTGGCGGTGTCCGCACCGTTGGCGCTCTCGAAGAAGGTGCCGTTGGTCGCATAGCCCGCGGGAATGTCATTTGCCGCCGGCAGCCACCAGGCCTCGGGGTAGCCGTCGCTGCCCGGGCCGACGTGGGCGCCGTGCACGTGCGTGACCATCGGGATCGGGCCCGTATAGGGCTGGTCGGAGGCGCCACGGCAGTCGGTGCGCGGGATGCCGTCGAGGCAGTCCTGGTTCGGCGCCGCCCAGTGCAGGGTCTGGTCGACGATGGGCACGCCGTTCGGTCCTGGATGATGTGCGGCAGGTAGTTGCACGCCGGATCGGTCGCCGGGTCGCACTTGCTCGGCAGGCTGCCGGGTCGGCGACCAGCTCGTTGGTCCACGGTGATCCGCGGTCGTCGTGTCCTTGGTCACCTCGATGGTGAAGCCGGGGTTGTTGAAGGTCGCCGGGTTCGCCGGGTCGCCGTAGGCCCACAGCGGCGTGACGGCCGGTCGAAACCGGTCGCCGGCAGCACCTGCTGGTTGATCTGCCGCAGTGCCACTTCGAGCGTCTCATCGGCGCGCCGCCGTCATCGTACAGCACCGGCGGGATGACCAGCGGGGTCACGTACTTGGGGATGGTCAGCGGGTCCAGCGTACCCCCGGGCACGGCCTGCGCCATGGCGCCGGACACCGCCAGCGAAAGAGGCGTCAGAAGCAACGCCCCCCTGCAGAAGGATCTGCATCTTGATGGGTTTCAATTTTGTGCACTCCTCGAAATCTTCCTGATCTTTGAGATCCGACCGGCCGCTTTATCGTGGTGTCCGAAGTCAAGCTGGCTGACCTGGCCAGAGGGAGAGCACCTCGCTGGTGACTGCTTATGCAAGCAGCGGGCCAGGGGTTGTGGCATCAGGCAAATCCTCCCCGATATGGGCGCGGGAAACGGGGAAACGCGGGCAACGAAGGCCGGTTCAGCACGGCCACGACCGTGCCTAATCGGCGGCTCGAGCCAGACGGCACAAGGCCCGCGGGCTGGCGATGGGAGGGAGCGGAGATGCCGGGAAGGCCTTGCGCGAACGGCGGCGGATGTAGCTCCGCGGGAATGAGTCACCGCGCCCGGAATCTGCCCCGGCAGCATGACAGTCATGAAAATGTCATGTTGTCACATGACAGATTTGGCATATACTGTGCGCCATATCACACAAAAACAATAAAGATTGGCCGCACGACGGGGACTCCGGCAAAGGTAAAAACAATGTCGGGAGGAATGGAATCGTGGAGGTGCCCTTCGAGCTGCAGTCGCTGGTCGATATCTACGACCAGCCGTTCGTGATCATCAATCCCGACCACCGGGTCGTCGTCGTCAACAGGGCCTTCGAGGAGCGTTACGGCATCAGCCGCGCCGACGCCGCCGGGCGCGCCTGCTATTCCCTGATCGCCTGCCGCAACCGGCCCTGCCCTTGCGGACCCGATGGCGCGAACTGTCCTTTCGGCGACGTGTTCCGGCGCGGGATCTCCCAGGCGTCCGCTCACACCTACCACGATGCCTGAGGGCAGGGAGCATGTGGTCCGCATCCAGGGCTACCCGGTGCGCACCTCGAGCGGCGAGATCTACCTGGGCGAGCTCATCCAGGAGGATGCGCTGCGCCATCACCCCGAAATGGACAAGGACCAGTGCGCCGGAGGCGCGCCTGATCGGGGACGCCCCCGCCTTTCGTCAGACCCTCGGCCAGCTGGTGCTCGCCGCCGGCTCCGAGGCGCCCGTCCTGCTGCAGGGAGAGACCGGCACCGGCAAGGAGCTGGCGGCGGCCTACATCCACCGCCACTCCGCGCGCCACAATCGGCCGTTTCACACCCTGGACTGCAGCACGCTGACCGAGGACCTGTTCGAGAGCGAGGTCTTCGGCCACGAACGCGGCGCCTTTACCGGCAGTACCCGCGAGAAGCCAGGGATGTTCGAGATCGCCCACCGCGGCACCCTGTTTCTCGACGAGATCGGGGAGCTGTCTCTGTCGCAGCAGGCGAAGCTGCTGCGCGTGCTCGAGTCGGGCCAGTTCCGGCGCGTCGGCGGCACCAAGATGCTCCGCGCGGACGTCCGCGTCATCAGCGCCACCAACCGCAGGCTCTGGGACTCCGACTGGTTCCGCAGCGACCTCTTCTTCCGCATCGCCTGCGTCACCGTGAACCTGCCTCCGCTCACCAAGCGCCGATCCGACATCCCGGCGCTGGCGCAGGAGCTGTTGCAGCGCATCGGCCGCTCGTCGGGGCAACGCTTCACCCTGGATGACGAGGCGCTCTACATCCTCCAGTCCTACGACTACCCGGGCAACATCCGCGAGCTGCGCAACATCCTCTGGGTAGCGGCCGTGAACTCGCCCAACGGGCTGATCTCGGCGGGCCTGATCGCCGCGGCCCTGCCCGAGCGGGTTAACGGGTGCGACAAGGCCCCGGAGCCAACGCCGGTGGAGAGGATGCCGCGCGTGGAACGATCAAACATGGCAAGGGTCGCCGCTCCACCTGCGGCGATCTCGGACGAGCCGCCGCCACGCGCGCAGTGGGAGGCGGATCATCTCAAAATGGTCCTGGACCGTCACGATGGAAACCGGCGCGCGGTGGCCGCCGCGCTCGGGGTGAGCGAGCGCACCGTCTACCGCAAGCTGCGCAAGTTCGGCCTGGGCTAACAGCCGCGGGCACAAAAAAAGGCCCGGACGTCCTGTCCGGGCCTGGCGGCACTCCCGCCGCTGGTCCTCTTCCTTATCTAGTCACCGGTTCTCGTGCTCAACCCGCGCTCCGGGCGTGAGAAGGTGTGGCACACGGAGCAGTCCCTGCCCTTGTCCTTGACGTGCTTCTCGTGGACCTTGTTGAAGCTCATCGAGCCCTTGTTGCCGTGGCACTGGGTGCACACCTGCGACGTCGGGCCCTTCAGTCCGTAGCCGAGCTCGCCCTTGAGGTCCATCCTCGCCGTGCTGCCGTGGCACTGGTTACAGCCGAGGGCGTTGTTGGCCGTCTCCACACCGTGGTTGATGGTCTGGTAGGTGTGCACCGCGACGGCAGAGGTCCTCGGCGGCATTTCGAGGTCACCCGGCAGGCCGTCGCACACGCTGCTCGCGGCGTCGTTGACCTCGTCCAGCCCCAGGCCCACCGCCACCGCGCGGCAGAAGCTGCCGGTGCGGAAGAACTCGAAGGTGGAGTGGCCGACCAGGGTGTTGTCCGCGTCGTTGCGCGCCAGCTTGCCCCAGTGCTCCTTCATCGGATAGAGCTTGGTGCCGAGGCTGGTGCTGGTGACGTCGCCGTTGGGCATGCCGATCACGTAGGCGGGATCACCGGCCTTGTAGTCGCCAACGAAGCTCGCCGCCACGCTCGCGTCCAGCGGAACGGTCGGGACACCGTTCAGCGACTCGCCGAGGTAGTAGATCTCGCTGGTGCCGTCGAACCAGGCATAGCTCGGGGTCAGGCTGGCGCTGCCGAGGCCGCCCTTGTCCTCCCGCGGCAGCCATCCGCCACGTCCGTTGCAGGCCGCCGCCGACGGGTGCGGGTCCTGCCAATCGCGCGAGACCTCGGTGCCCACGTCCGCCTTGGCGTAGCTCGGAATGTGGCAGGTCTGGCAGGCCACCTTCTGGGCGTGCTTGTCCCTGCTGGAACCAGTCCGTGAGCTGTAATCGCCGTGGGGACGGTCCGTGTGGCAGCCGCTGTTCTCGCAGGCTGAAGCGGTCGGGCACGTCGTTCGGCCGCAGGTCGAGGCCACGCCCGCGCACCCGGTGGCCGGTGCCGTCCGGCAGGGTCTCGCCGTGACAGTCGGCGCAGGTCAGGTCAGCGCCCGCCGGGCTCATGTGCATGTCGATGGCGACGCTCGGGGCCTCGTTCTCCTTGGAGAGGTCGCCCCGCTTGGCGCCGTTGGCACCGGCAGCCCCCGCGTGACAGTTGAGGCAGGACTTGCGCGTGGTGCGATGGACCGTCTGCGCCGCCTCCAGGGTGGTGAGCGTCATCGGCGGCATCGGCACCTCCGCGGGCAGGGTGTCGCTGCCGGCAGGCAGGAACTGGAAGTCCCCGGTGACTGGATCGACGTCGGGGATGCCGGCGAAGCCGGTGCGCACCAGCTCGTCGCCGTCCGACTCGATCAGCCCGCCGCTGCCGTCGTCGATCATGTTCAGGAGGGTCAGGTCGCTGAAGCCATAGCCGTTCGCCGTCCAGTCGGGGAAGCGCTTGTAGGCGTCCTGGTGGCACATCAGGCAGTCGATGTTGGCCAGCTGCTTCTTGGCCTCCGCGGACTCGGGATTCAGCAGCTCGAACTCCGACTGGGCCATGGGGAAGCGGCCGTTGCCCACGTGGCAGCCGGCGCAGGTGAAGCGCGGTGAGTTCTCGTGCGCGCCGCAGTAGGTGTTGATGCCGGTGGCGATCAGGTCGCCCGCGGCCTTGGCCGGACGCTCGCCCGCCGCCGCAAAGTCCGTCGGGATGTTGGTCACGTTCGGGAAGGCGCCGCCCTGCTGGTAGTGCACCGAGCCGTGCATGTCGCGCGCCTCGTCCTGGTGACACTCGACGCAGACCTCGGGCCCGGTGTACTGCGGTGATGGTGCAGTGCTCCGGGATGTGCGAGGTGCAGGCCACTGGGTCAGTGATCGCGGCCGTCGTCGATGCGGAGGCCGTCTCGCCGTCGTCGTCCGTCACGGTAAGGGTTACCGTGTAGGTACCGGGCGACGCATAGGCGTGGCTCGGGCTCGTCCCGGCGGCGGTAGCGCCGTCACCGAAGCTCCAATCGTAGGTGGCGATGGTCCCGTCCGTGTCACTGGAACCGGCGCTGCTGAAGCTCACCGCCACGCCGGTCGTGCCGCTGTAGGGGCCGTTGACGTCGGCCGTCGGCGCCTTGTTCACGGGCGGTGCGGGGTTGACGGTGATGGTCACCGAGTCCGTCGCGCTGCTCGCGCCGTCGTCGTCGGTGACGACCAGAGTGAAGGTGTAGCTGCCCGCCGGTGAGGTTGACCGTGGGGCTGACCACGTCCGCCGGATTGGGCGAGCCGGTCCAGGTATAGCTAGCGATGCTGCCATCGGAGTCGGACGAGCCGCTGCCGTTCAGCTTCACGGCGATGTTGCTCTGACCGGCGGCGATGGTCACCGTCTGGTCCGGTCCGGCGTCGGCCGTCGGCGCCTTGTTCACGGGCGGTGCGGGGTTGACGGTGATGCTCACCGAGTCCGCCGCGCTGCTCGCGCCGTCGTCGTCGGTGACGACCAGATTGAAGGTGTAGGTGCCTCGCCGAGAGTTGACCGTGGGGCTGACCGCGTCGGCCGGGTTCGGGCTGCCGGTCCAGGTGTAGCTGCGATCGTGCCGTCGGAGTCGGACGAGCCGCTGCCGTTCAGCTTCACGGCGATGTTGCTCTGACCGGCGGCGATGGTCACCGTCTGGTCCGGTCCGGCGTTGGCCGTCGGCGCCGTTCACGGGCGGTGCGGGGTCGACGGTGGTCGACCGAGTCCGCGGCTCGCTCGCGCCGTCGTCGTCGGTCACCGCGAGCGTCAAGGTGTAGGTGCCGCCGCCGCGAGGTGTGGCGACGGGTTCGCCTGGCTGCTCGTGCCGCCGTCGCCGAAGTCCAAGACCGTGAAGCGATGGTGCCGTCGGAATCGGTGGAGCCGGCGCTGCTGAAGTTCACCGCGCGAGCCGGCCGTACCGCTGTACGGGCCGTTGGCGTTGGCCGTCGGCGCAGCGTTGGGCACTGCCGCGATCGTGGCGGTCACCGAGTCCGCCGTATCGCTCGCGCCGTCGTTATCGGTCACCGTGAGCGTCACCGTGTAGCTGCCCGCCGCCGCGTAGGTGTGGGACGGGTTCGCCTGGCTGCTCGTGCCGCCGTCGCCGAAGTCCCAAGACCGGGAAGCGATGGTGCCATCCGAATCGCTGGAACCGGCGCTGCTGAAGCTCACCGCCGAGCCGGCCGTACCGCTGTCCGGGCCTGGCGTTGGCCGTCGGCGCCACGTTCGGCACAGGTGCCGCTACGATCGCCGCGCTGGTCGTGTCGGATATCGGTCGCGCCGTCGTTGTCCGTCACCGTGAGCGTCACCGTGTAGTTACCCGCCGCCGCGTAGGTGTGGCTCGGGTTGGCTGCAGTGCTGGTTCCTCCGTCGCCGAATTCCCAGGCATGGGAGGCGATACTGCCGTCCGGATCGTTCGAGCCGGCGCTGCTGAAGCTCACCGCAACGCCAGCCGTGCCGCTGTAAGGGCCGTTGGCGTTGGCATTCGGCGCCTGGTTGGGCGCCGTGAGGCTCGACGTCGCCCCCGGAGACATAAACCAGGGTCGTGCACTCAGCCTCGTTCCGCCTGTCCGACACCTTGAGCACGACTTTCCAAGGCCCGCCGGCCTTTTCGAACTCAACCTCGGGACGCCACCGCGTGCTGGAGCTGGGGCTGCCCTCTTCGAAGGTCCAGTTGTATTTCTTGCCCCACCAGCGCATGTCGTCCGTCCTGGCCCGGAAGTCGATGTCTTCCCCCGGCTCAATGGTCGGATTCTGAGGAGAGATGCTGCAACTGGGACTTGCCATGCCCGTGCCGGGCCACAGCAAGACGGAGCCCTGTCAGCATGATGATCCCAACGGGAACGCGCCAATGACGCCCGGTCCCGGGGTGAGGTTTCTTCATCGATCCAGCCCTCGCTATTGAGATGAAATCTCGACCCGAACCGCATAGGCCAGGGTCTGCTTCTTATTTCCCTACGGCGCGAATCCGTCCGCTCGTCCCGCACCCCTGTCGGGGTCTACTACTCCTGTAATCGTCTAAGATCGGCGGCTGGCTGCTCCCGCGGATACTCACGGGATCCGAGCGCGGGGCATCGTCGATCTCGAATACACTGTCCCCAACGGACTGCTGGACAGACGGGTTGCGCGCGCCGAAATCACCCGTGCTTCCGCGCCGACCCGAAAGAAATTGAACGGGGTAGAACCGATCCCCTGCCGAGCCAACGGCTCCCCTCGCAAGCGCACCGCTGACTGTTGAATTTCACCGCCCAGTCGTCCCTTCTTGATCGGGGATAAGCTCTGGGGGTGGACGGACCTTAAGTCATATCGCCTCCACAAACCGTGCGCGCCATCTCATTTTCCGGTTGCCGTGCATACGGCGTCCGACTTTTCGGCGACGGCTCGGCTGGCGACGCCACCGATCCAGCGAATGCGGCCGTGTATACTTTGGCCTTCTCGGCGTCTCGCCAGATGGGCTGGAGGTAACCGGATCATGCGATCCTCTCTGATGGGCGCAGTGGCCCTCGCCGTCTCGCTGCCGCTGACCGTCAGCGCCATCCACGCGGGTGAACTGCGGATGCTGGCGCAGCCGGTCGACGCCCCCTCACTGTCCCTCCCCGACATGCGCGACCAGCCCCACGCGTTGACCGATTACCGTGGCCGCGTCGTGCTGGTGAACTTCTGGGCAAGCTGGTGCCCTCCCTGCGTCATCGAGCTGCCCGGGCTGCAGCGTCTGGCAGAACGCCTCGGGAAGGACGACTTCGCCCTGCTGGCGGTCAACGTCGGGGAGAACAAGCATCGCGCGCGGCGTGCGCTGACGATGACCGCCTTCGAACAGACGGTGCTGCTGGACACGCACAGCGAGGCCTACGACCGATGGGGCGCGTCGGTGTTTCCCACCTCCTACCTGATCGACAAGACGGGGCGCATTCGCTTCGAGGCAGTCGGACCTCTGGACTGGGAGGGCGACGAGGCGGTCACGGCGATCGAGGCCCTGATCGCCGAAGAGCCGTTGCCGGCCGCGGCAACCTCGGCCGATGCGGAGTGCTATGCTGAAGCCCCGCCAAACCCCAAGGGATGCCAACCATGAATCAGTGCCGCATGCTCCGGGTCGCGCTCGTCGCCCTTCCCCTCCTCGCCGCCGCGGGAGTGCGCGCCGACGAGGCCAGCCATCTGCAGGAGGTCGAGACCCTGTTCCGTCTGACGCAGATGGAAAGAAAGGTCAACGAGAGCGTGGACAACTTGCTTGCATTGCAGATGCGACAGAGCCCCCAACTCGACCCGCATCGGCCCATCGTACGGGGGTTCCTCGAGCGCATGATCGGCTGGGAGGCCCTGCGGCCCGAGCTGGTCGACATGTACCTCGCGGCCTTCACGGAAGATGAGCTGAAGCAGATCAACGCCTTCTACGTCACGCCGGTCGGACAGAAGGTCCTGACCCAGGTCCCGGAGCTGGTCGAGAAACGCAACCGGCTCGCAGCGCGGCGGATTCAGGAAAACATCGGCGAGCTGCAGCAGGAGCTGCAGGCGGCGGAAGAGAAGAAGTAGGCGCGGCGACTACCGCCCCCGGTCGTCGGCTCACTCCGGTAGCTCTGTCTCCACCGGCAGGCCCTGCTCCCGCCAGGCGGTGAGCCCGCCCTCCAGGTGAGAGAATTCCTTCACCTTCGACTTCAGCAGCAGCTGCTCCGCCATCTTGGTGAACTGCGTATCGTTGCAGTAGAGCACCACGTCCGGGGCCTGGCGGATCTCGTCAAGGTGCCTGGTGACGGTCGGAACCGGCATGTTGATCGCACCTGGGACGTGCCCCGAGGAGAACTCGTCTGGGGTTCTGACGTCGATCACCAATGGGGGATCGGCGGCGCCCAGCCGCTCGTTCAGCGCCTGGGGATCGACGCCAGGCGAGCGCAGGCCGGCCGCCTGGACGAAGGATGCCGCGGACAACACCGCGAGCAGCAGCAGGTGTTTGAAACTTCGCATGGTTCGCCTTCCCGCACGGCGTCGACCGGGACGGGACGCCTTTCCCGCCCCGGCCGCACGGTTACTCCACGATGTTTCGCATCTCATCGAGAATCTGCTTCGCGCGCTCCGGATGCGCCTCCATGTCCTTGGTCTTGGCCGCGATCCACTGCGCCTCCTCCGTGAACAGGCGGTTCATGTTGTCCTCGTAGACCGTGACCGGAAAGTCCTGCTTGCGCAGGTCGACCACGTACTGCTCCATTTTCTCCTTGAGCAGGCGCCGGCGGGTCACGGTGCGGGTGTCCTCGTCCTCGAACGCGGTGAAATGGGCGTCGCGGATGTCCGTTACCTTGACCAGGTGCCAGCCCGCCGGCGACTCGACCGGTCCGCCGAGCGTGTCCGGTTCGAGGGCGAAGGTGACCTCGTCGAGCTGCGGGAAGCCGCTCCCCTTGGCTACCCAGCCGAAGTCGCCCAGGGTGCGTTTGGCATTGGGGTCGATCGAGTGCTCCAGGGCGGCCTGGTAGATGGTCATCTCCCCGGCATCGATCTTGGCCTTGATCTCATCCGCCCGTTCCTTGCTCGGCAGCACCACCATCTGGATCTTGCGCCGCTCCTTGATCAGGATCTGATCGCGGTTGTCCTCGTAGTAGGCGCGGAGCTCCTCGTCCGTGGGCTCCATGTCTCGGGACAGGTTCTCCCTGTGCAGGTTCAACAGGCGGGTCTTGCGGAACTCGGCCAGTCGGCTCTGGTAGGCCGCGTCCTGATCGAGCCCTGCCTCGCGGCCCTTGCGTGCCATCAGGCGCTGGTCGATGAGCTTGTCGAGCGACGCGACGCGTTTTTGCACGTCGACGGCGTTGTTCAGCGTCGACAGGCGACGCTTGGTCTCACCCCAGGTGATCCCCTCCCCGCCGATCTCGGCGACCACGATGTCATCGCCACGATCGCCATCGTCCGCGGGATCCAGGTTCCCGGCATGGATCGACACCTCCACCCCCTCGCGCAGGCGTGCGCGGTCGGCAGCGGCGTGCTCGGCAAGCCGGTTGCTGCGGATCGTCGCCTCCACGCCCTCCCTGAGCCTGTCGGTCACCTCCGTGTCGGCGGTGTAGTTTTCCTGGATAAAGGCATCCACCTCATCGGCCGTGACCGCGATCTCGCCAACCAGTTGCTTGCGCCGATACAGCTCGCCGACGACCGCGTCGGAGAAGGTCTCGATCTCGTCGCGATACGCGGGGTCCTGGTCGACGCCCTGCCTGATCGCGTCGAGATACAGCAGGTTCGCGCTGATGACCTTGTCCAGCAGGGTCAGCATCACGGTGCCGCGCTCCGGCGAGCCGAGCACGGGAACGGACACCCCGACCACCGCCGAGCTGTTGAGCTGGGTGTTGAGCTGGGAGTAGGTGATGGTCTGATCGCCGACCCTGGCGACCGCGTCCGCCGGCGCCCCCTCGGGGACCTGGGGGGACTCGGCCCATGCCGGCGTCAGCAACAAGGAAGACAAACCGAAAATAAGAAGGCGTTTCATAGCATCTCCGTCAGCAGAGCCGGTATCCCGGCGCTTCTCCCGGCCGCATTGGCCGCGAGGACAGCAATTTGCACAGGCGTCCTGGAGAAGAAAAAAGGAGGGAAATTGCTTCCCTCCTCCAAGTACGGGAGCCCAACCTGCCCGTCGGGCGGCGGGCAGGTTTCCCGATCCCTACCAGCCGCAGGTGCTGCCGTTGGTGCGGAGCTTGGTGACCTGCTCCCAGACCACCGGCGACACGCGACCCTCGGACAAGGTGCTCCTTCCACTCGCGGGCGTCGCCGCCGCTGCAGCTCACCTCCTTCCACTCGTCGCCGTGGCAGGACTCGCAGAGCTGATCGCGCGCTTCACGCTCATTCAGGCTGCCGTCGGGGTTGGTGCCGGCGATGCGCCCGAGAAGCTCCATCTCCACCTGGTCCATCATCTTGCGCGAGGCGCGGCCCTTCATGGCATGGGACTGCCACTCGTCGTCCCGGACCCTGACCTCGTCGGCCTCGTCCTCGTGGCAGTTCACGCACATGTCGTCCACCGGGCTATGCTCGTCCGTGAAGGTATGGGCCCAGCCGACCGCGGCGTCGAAGTTGCTGCGCACGCGCTCGCCGTCGTACTCCAGGTCATCCATCCGGCTGTGCACCTGGTTGCTGTTCACCTGGTGGCAGGCGCCGCACTTCAGCGGCCCGTGGGAGCCGTCGCTGTTCATGCTCGCCGCCTGGGCGTAGCTGGTGGTGTCGACGCCGCCGGTGCCGGGACCCTCTTCCAGACTGGGCGCCACCGGATAGAGCCCGTGGATGGACTCGTGGCAGCCCTGGCAGGTGATATCGCGATGTCCGCGGGAGTAGCGCATCAGGCTGGCCTTGCGCGGGTAGTTGAACGGCGCGAAGTCGTTGATGTTGCCGCTCTGCTCGACGTAGGGGGCCTCGTGGCAGTCCGCGCAGTGGGGCTCGCCCGCCGCCAGCCAGTGGTCGCGTCCGTCGGTGGCCGCGGAGAAGGGCACGGGTGCGGCGTTGGACGAAGACAGCCCGGCCTGGGCATCGGCGACGCAGTCCGGCGTGGTGCAGAAGTCGAGGATGTTTACGCTGAAGTCCCCGTCGCCGTCGAAGGTGCCGCAGATCTGGAAGTCAGCGCTGCCGTTGCCGTCGCAGTCCGGACCAGGTGCCGCTGCGCCCGTGGTGCAGTTGCCCTCGCTTCCCGCCACCTCGATGGTGGCGACGTTGGCGTCGATCGCCGGGTCCGTGCTGCCGCCGAGGTAGGCGCACAGGCCGGGGTCCTCGCGCCAGATGCCCATGGTCTCCTCGGCCATGCGGAACGCGCCGTCGATCGGGTCGACAGCCGGGTCACGCGGATCGAGCCAGTCGATGGCCTGCTGGGTGCTGACACCGACCGCCTCGGCGATCAGGTCCAGGGACGGCAGGGCACGGATGTTCTCAGCGCCTGGGCCGGGGATGTCGTGGACCAGATCCACCATGTTCTCTTTCTTCCAGATCTCCTGGCTCAACTGGTTGTGGCAGTTGGTGCACCAGATGCCGCGCATGTCGCGCTCCCCGTCATGCTGGCTCTGGTTGCGCGAAACGTTCTGCACCAGCCAATCGCCGATGGCGTTCAGGTGCTCCGGCGTCTCGGCACCATCCACGTCCTTGAAGGGGTTGGAGTGCACATCGCGGCCCACGAAGCAGCCGCCCTGGCCGAGACGGTTGTCGCTGGCGGCGTAGAAGTTGTCGCCGCCCTCGGTGATCGGATAGCCGGCCATGTCGCCGTTGGAGCGGTGTGCCGGGTGACAGCCCTGGCAGCCGCCGAAGCGCCCAAAGCTGTCGGTGAAAGCGATGGGCCCGCCCTCGCCGCTCCCGCGGTGCGCCTGGTGAATGGCCTCGGAGATGGGCCGAATCACCTTGCCGTCCTTGCTGCCGGACTTCACCTGCGCGATGACGTTGTCCGCGTGGCAACGCTGGCAGAGCACGGTGGTGTCGCCGATGCGGGTGCTCTGGGCGAACACCGGCCGGCCGTTCTCCGCAGACAGGTCCGCCGCGAGCTGATCGCACTCCTCGGGTGTCGTGCAGGCCGGATACTGGGCCAGGAAGTTCGTGCCCTGGTTCTTGTCGTGCAGGCCGAGGATGCTGATCGCGGCGCTCTTCAGACGCGGGTACCAGTCGGACTCCCCGGGCTGGATGTCGTAGTAGGCCATCCAGAAGTTGTACTCCTGCTCGACCTTGGCCCAGACGTCCGAGTTGTCGGTGTGCGGCGAGTTCTGTCCGGTTCCGTTCGAATGGCAGCGCTCGCAGTTCGGGATGTCGATGGGCGCGGTGCCGAAGCCCTCCACCGGATGCCCGTTCTGCAGCACCGGGTCGCCCATGCCGCCGGGAGCGCTGGGGTCATAGTGGCGCATCCGGGCGCGCATGGCGACGAACGGCCGCACGGACTCCTCGAACATCGCGCCTGGATCGGCGAAAAAGTCGATGGAATCCTCGAACGGCGTCAGCGGCAGGCCGAGGGCCTCCCAGATCCGCGGCGAGGTCAGGGTGATGGGCAGGTTCTCCAGCACCTTCATCTGGGTGTAGACCACCGTGCCCTCCTCTCCGGAGAAGGTCAGCACGTTACCGTTGGACGCGCCGCCGCAATCGTTGGGTACCGCAGGATTCGTGGGCAGACCGTCGGGGTGGCTTACTGGCCCCATGGGGTGCAGGCCTGCGCCGCAATCGGCTGGATACTCCACGTGACCCGTCACGCCCAGGCGGATCTTGTCTTCCTCCAGGGTCGAATTGTTGGGGTTGTGGCCCTCGAGGCCATCGTAGATGTAGAGGTGGTTCCACACCGCGTTCCAGTAGTTGTCGGTGGGATCGTTGAAGTCGCCGTCGCCGAGCATGGCGCCAGTTACGCCGTTCCAGGTCGGGTTGCCATCCTGGCCGGAGAGCTTGAGCGATCCGTCCGGGTTGACGGCGGCCGAGTCGGCCAGCGTGTTCCACATCAGCAGCGAGTTGCCCTCCGTCGCGCTGATCAGCGTGGACTCCTGAGTGATCACGCGGGGACCCGGCTCGCGCGGCTGGGCGTCGTGCCAGTACTCCAGCACGTACTTCTGGAATTCGCCGTTGCGGTCGAGGTCCTCATCGCGCAGCACCGTCTGGCGGCCGAGTCCGTCCAGCCCTTCGACCGGGTCGCCCTCCAGCAGCTTGGCGAAGGCGCCCTGCCCCTTGCTGCTCTGCTGGGTCTTGACCACCTGCGCCAGGATCGAGTTGTAGGGCGGGAGGACACAGCAGTAGGCGAACTCGAACCCGGTGCAGTGCATGCCGAGCTCGTAGTTCATCATGATGTTGAAGGTGTTTTTCGGGTTGTTGCCCGAACCTGAACTTTCATCGTCGGCCGACGCCGCGCCCGACAAGCCGAGCGCAAGGGCCAGCCCGACGGCGGCTGTCAAGGACGTACGGGCCGGATGCCCAACGATCCAATGGTCAGTCATGGAACCTTCCTCCGCCCCCTTGTAGAAGGCGTCTGCTTAGACTTTCTTATGTTGCCCCGCATGCGGGGCACGGCGGCTTCCTGCCAGCTGCCCCGCCGGATTGAGGCGTCGAACATCGACGGAACCTCAGGCACGGGGATCTTCCTGGACGGGGAGCCTAGGGAAAGTCAATGACATCTGCCTTAAGAGGCCCTAAGGAAGGGGACAGATCGACGGCACTTATTGATCTATGTCAATAAATCAAACAGAAAATAGAGAATCGCCCATCGGCCCCGATACGCGTGCGAACCTCGGGTCGATCTCTTTACGCGCGAGCGGACGCGGGGACACCGCCGCCGGGAAAAGGAGAGCCAGGCCTGTGAAAACGCTGGTCAAATCGACGCTACCCGTGGCACATGGGTGTGACGCTGATTTTGGCCAGGACGGCCGATAATCAGCGTCTACTGATCGAGTCGCTGGTCGAAAGGGTTTCTTCGCGACTCGCCGACGGGCGGCAGCGGACTCGAATCAGGGCTTGCCCTGTTCCTTCAGCGCCGAGCCAGAACCCGGCTCAGCGCCGGCTTCCGGCTCCGCGGGCACGAACCTCGCCAGATCCAGGTTTAGGTAGGTCTTGAGGACGTCGCGCATCTGCGGCGTCACGGCGTCCGGGTTGTCCGCCGGGACGCGCCGTTCGATGGCCAGTCTCTGCCGCCGCGTCTCGTATTTCATCTTGAGCTTCACCAGATCGTCATCCCCGGCGACACCGTCTCCGAGGACGAAGTGCCTGGTCTCGGCCTGCAGGGCGCCGATGAGCTCTCCCCGTTGCGCGTCCGTTAGCTCGAGGGTCCGCGCCTCGCCCGCAAGCTCCGCCTTGCACTCGGCGTCCGTGCACTCGAGCCTGTGCCTTACGGAGCTCCCATCCGCGTCCTTGGCGCTCACGTAGAGGTAGAGGTACTCGTCCGCGGCGGCGGCGGAAGAAATGAGCATGGCGGATACGGTCGCAAGGATTCTGTTCATCTTTCTCCTCCAGAGCGGGTTATTGTGCCGGCCCGGCCGGCCGAAGAGCGGCATGGCTACCTCAGACAGTCGGGCAAGTGAAACTCGTCGCTCAGACCGTAGAGCTCGTCGAAGGAGCCATCGCAGTCGCTGTCGCGCAGCACGTAGTTGCGGACCGGGTCGGTGTCCCCTTCGGCGCCGGACTCCAGGCTCCACGCCCACAGGCGGCCGTTGGTGGTCATGCTGAAGATACTGTCGCCGGCGGGGTTGCGGTAGCGCGTGACGTGGGTCTCGTTCACACCGTCGCCGTCGCCATCCGCGTCCTCCTCGCCGACCAGCAGGAAGCCGCCCAGGTCAGGGGGCTGATGCACCCCGCTCTGGGCCGCGGCGACTCCTGCGCCAGCCGACAGGAAAACCGACATCAGAGCCGCCCAGAGGCGGGTGCCACCCGAAACCGCGGTCAGACCGCGGTCAGCTTGCTGATTGGCCATGCATCGAGTCTCCTCTCTGAAAAAGGGCGAGCCTGCCGCCGTTCGGAAGGCAACGAATCCAGCGCTCCCCTTGGCGCATGGGCGTGAAGCTGATTCTGGTCAGAACGAACAGCAATCAGCGTCCCCCGCGGCACAGGGATGTGACGCCATGTTCAAGCGCGTAAGCGTTTGAACATGAAGCCACCCAAGAACCACGCTTCTTGGGTGGCATGCTGATTTTGGCCAGGATGGCCAATAATCAGCGTCTCAGTAGGGAAGCCGCGCTTACCGAGCGGGACAGGGAGAATTCACCTGCCCTCGGCCGCCGGCGCGGGGAACATCACAAACGCGGTCAGGCCGCGGCCGCCCTCCCCGTCGACCAGCCGAATGGTAGCGGCGTGCAGCTCGCAGATGCGCTGCACGATGGAGAGACCCAGACCCGACCCCGGTTGGTTTGGCCCGGCGAGGCGGTAGAAGCGCTCGAAAATCCGCTCCTTCTCCTCGTCGGGAATCCCGGGGCCGGAGTCGGCCACGCTCATGATGACCTGATCCCGGCCGGCCCCGACCTCGACCCTCACCGAGCCGCCCTCGGGGGTGTACTTGATCGCATTGTCGACCAGGTTGCGCGCCACCATGCTCAGCATCGACGGATGCACGGACACGACACAGGGATCATTGTCGAGCCGCACAAGGTTGAGCGTGATGGACTTCGCGAGCGCGGCCGGCTGCTTGTCCTCCACCACCTGCGACACGGTCTCCAGGAGCGACCAGCTCCCGCGCTCGATTTCCGCCGCGTCGGGTTCCAGACGCGCGAGCGTCAACAGCTGACTGACCAGGTAGGTCGCGCGGTCCACGCCCTGGATGAGCTGGGCCAGGGCCTGCGCGCGCTCCTCCGTGTCCTTGCTTCGCTGCGCGATCTGGGCGTGGGTGCGAATCACCGCCAGTGGCGTACGCAGCTCATGAGAGGCGTCCGCGGCGAAGCGCCGCTCGGTGGCCAGGGCCTGCTTGAGCTTTTCCAGCAGGCCATTGAGGGCATTGGTGAGCGGCCGCACCTCGGCGGGCACGGTTCCCTCGTCCACGGGCGACAGGCGCTCGGCGGATCGGCGGCCAATGTCCCTGGCCAGACGCTGCAGGGGGCGCATGCCGTCGGACACCGCGAGCCAGATCAGCAGCACCGTCAGCGGCAGCGACCAGAGGATGGGCTGCAGGGCGTGGATAGTCAGAAACCGGATCAGCTCATGCCGGATGTCGTAGCTCTGGCCGACGAACAGGATCTCGTTGAGCTGCCCGGTCGGGAGCCCGAACACCCGCCATTGGGTCTCCGTGATCTCCTGATCGGAAAATCCCGGCAATTGGGCCAGTGCGGCCTCTGGCGCACCGCCGAAGGCGCTGATGAGCTGACCGTCGCGCCACAGCTGGAAACTGATCTTGGATTCGTACGTGTGCCCGACCGGCGAGAGCACCTGGGGAACGCTGGTCAGGTCCGGCAGGTTGCCGGCCAGGGTGATCTGCAACAGGACCTGCGCCGTCTGAACGAGCTGGGCGTCCAACAGCTCCGAGACCTCGTGACCGGAGCGGTCGAGGGTGATCAGGGCGACGGCGAACCAAACGGTCGTCCACAACCCGAGGAGCAGGATCAGCAGCCGGTTGCGGATCGAGCTCATTCGCCGGGCGTCGAAACCAGCTGGTAGCCCACGCCCCGCACGGTGAGGATGCGGTCCTTGCCCAGCTTGCGGCGCAGGTTGTGGATGTGGACCTCGAGGGCGTTGCTCTCCACGTCCTCCTCCCAGGCATAGGCGGTGGACTGCAGCTTCGCGCGCTCCACGACGCCGTCGGGGCTGCGCATCAGGGCCTCGAGCAACGCGTACTCCTTGGGCGATACGATCAGCGGCTCGCCTTGGAGCGTCACCCGGCGCCGAGACGCATCCAGCTCGAGATCCCCCGCCTTCAGGAAGGCCAGGGAGCTGCCCTGGGTGCGGCGCACGAGGGCGCGGATGCGGGCGCTGAGCTCGTCGAGATCGAAGGGCTTGACCAGATAGTCGTCCGCGCCCACGTCCAGGCCTAGCACCCGGTCCGAGATCGTATCGCGGGCGGTCAGGACCAGCACCGGCAGGGCGATGCCGTCGCGGCGAAGATCGCGCAGCAGCGAGAGACCGTTGCGCCCGGGCAACCCGAGGTCGAGGACCATCAGGTCGAAATGCTCGACGTTCAGTGCATGCTCTGCCGCCTCGGCGCTCTGAACCCAGTCGGCGGCATAACCATCCTGAGAGAGCCCGGTCTTGAGGCCGGGCCCCAGCTGGGGATCATCCTCGACGATCAGTACGCGCATGTCCGTGTAGTGCTCTCCCGGTGCTCAGTCATTTGGATCGGCGCCCACGGACGCGACCCGATCAGGTCCCGACGACTGCAACGATGTCTAATCGGGGGCGCTTGCATCTGCTGTCGCCCGCCGAAACCTTGGGATGCGCGGCGCCTCGTGGCTCCCGTGCGATGCCCCCCCGCTCGCCTGGGGGGACAAGAACCATACATGCAAAGCAAAGCGGGGAACAAGCAAGAAAAAGCCCCGCGCGGTTTCCGGGCGGGGCCAAGGTTGGGGTTGGGTTGGGCGGCATCCTTGCCGCCGGGGGTGGACCTGCCGTTACAGCTCGTTCTCGTGGCAGTCGTCGCAGCGCACCATCTTTCCCTTCGGGAACAGCTTGGTGCTGTCGTTGCCGCAGAACGCGCCTCCGTCGTCACAGTCGAGGAGGCGGTCGGTCGCCATCCGCGCCAACACCGTGCCCTGTCCATTCTGGCCGTGGCAAGCTCGACACGCGTTCGGGTTGTTCTCCGCGACGCTTTCATGCCCGCCGTCCGCGAAATTGGTGCGACCTACCACGTGCAGGCCGTGTGGCCCTTCCAGGCCTCGATAGCTGGCAAGGCCATTCTGGTGGCAGGTGCCGCACTCGATGATGGCGCCGACGTGACCCTGCAACTGTCCCGCCGCGATGTTGTCGTTGGCGTTCGGGTTGCCGTTGGGCCACTCCGCGTGGGTCGCCCCGTGACAGCC
The DNA here is from genome assembly GCA_963698495.1 of uncultured Gammaproteobacteria bacterium. Classification (GTDB taxonomy): domain Bacteria; phylum Pseudomonadota; class Gammaproteobacteria; order Chromatiales; family Chromatiaceae; genus CAVORB01. The sequence continues at coordinate 50,142 of CAVORB010000030.1, forward strand.
CTCGCACATCACGCCGCCGTGGCCGGTGCTGACCCGGTAGAGCTGCGGGTTGCCCGCACCCGGATTGTCGAAGCCGTTGAAGCTGGCGGGCACCGCCGGCTCCGCGAACCGTTTGTTGGTCGGCACGATGGGCGTGGCCTTGGGATCGTTGGTGCGGTAGGCCTGGCGCAGACGGATGCCGTCCACGTTGCCATCGATATCCCGCGTATTGACGATGCTGTTGACCTTCCCGGCCAGATTGTCGGTCGCCGTGCCGGTGTGGCAGGAGCCGCAGCCCGGCTCGTTGGCCCAGGGCACCCGAGGCTGATCGCTGGTGTGATCGTAGAAGTTGCCCTGATCCAGCACGAAGGCCCCCGGATTCTCAGGCGAGACGCCTGCCGAGAAGTCGTTGCCCACCTGCTCCATGTCGCCGTGGCAGTCGTTGCACAGCATGCCGCCGTTGAACATGGCGCCGCGCAGACACTGCACGTTGGTGCCCGGGTGGCACTGGTAGCAGGTCTCCTCGAGCACCCCCAGACGCTCGTTCTGGTTGGTGATGGTGCCGTTGGCCAACTGGTTGGGCGCCGGCATCGGCGGGAACAGGTTGCCGAGTCCGCCGTGGTGGCTGTGCATCACGTTGGAGTTGCTCGAATGCGCCAGCTGGTTGCGGCCGTTGGCAATGGTGCCCTCGGGACCGGCCAGCGGACCGAGCTGGGCAAGGTCCAGTGCCGGGGTGTAGTGGCAGACCTGGCAGACCACCGGCTTTTCCTGCACCAGCGCCTGGTTGGTCAGGCAGTTGGCGTCTCCGTCGCCGCCGTTGGCGTTGATATCGCAGGGCGCCGGGGCGGTGACCGTGCAGTCTTGGCCCGGTGCGTCGCAGTCGGTGCTCACGTAATTCGCCCCGTGCTTGAGGTCGTGCAGACGCAGCACGTTGATGTCCGCCGCGTACTCCACGCTGACCCGGTTGGGCAGGCTGGGGTCCGGATCGTCGAGACTGACCGCCACCGGCAGACCGGCGTCCGCCAGCGTATCGGTCGGCTCGCTGGTACGGCTGTTCTGCACGTCGGCCGGGGCGGCGTGGCAGTTGGCGCAGCTCGCCTCGCCGGAGATCGGCAGCACGGTGTCGACCGTCGCCAGGGTGGTGTTCCCTTGCTTGGCCTGCACCCGCACCAGCGGGTAGGCGTTCTCGCGACCGTTGTCGTCGAAGGCGGCGAACGGCACGCCCGCACCCTCGTACCAGTTGACGTCGGCGGCCACATAGCCGAACGGGAAGTTGACGAAGAACGGCTTGTCGACGTAGTGCTCCTGCGCCAGCTTGGGGTCGTTGATCGTGTACGGACCAGCGATGCCGGGCATGGCATGCAGCACGGCCGTGAGGCTCTCATCCCCGCTGTTCACCTGACCGTCGTGACCGATGTACAGGTCCTCGACGTTGGGAACCGGCAGGCCGACGTCGGGCGAGACGTTGAACGGAGGACCGGCCAGCGGGGTCAGGGTCTGGGCCGGGTTGAACGGGTTGTATGCCGGATAGAAGGGGTCATAAGTGCCCGCCGGGATCGGGAAGTCCCAGAAGTTGGTCTTGAAGGTGTCGCCGTTGGCCATCACGCCATCGAACACGTCGCTTTCCAGGACCGGATCATTGGGATTGGCGGCCGCGGAGTAGTAGACGTCCACGCCGGCGGGATTCAGTGTCGGCTCGGCACCCTTCCGGATGACCTGCGCGAGAAGCACCTGGAACGGCGGCAGGATGCTGGAGACGCGGGTGTCCAGGTCGCCGCAGTGCATGCCGAGGTCGTTGATCGCCAGCACGCTGTAGCTGTTGCTCGCAACGACCGGCTGCTGCGCAATGGTGGCGTCCGGGCATCCGGATTCGGCGGTGGAGTTGATGGACCGGTACGGGTTCGCCGGATCGCACTGCACCTGCTGCTGCACGCCAGTGCCGGTCAAAGATACATAGACCGCAGCGATGCCGCTGCCGCTGATCGCCAGGGAGCCGGAGTCCGGACCGACATCAACAGGCGTGTAGTGCGCCCCGACGGTAGCCGTGTCGCCAGCGGCCACGCTGATACTAGCGGGCGTGGTGAGGGCGAACTCGGTCGTGCCGGTAGTGGACACGTTGAGGGCGCAGGCGCTGGTTCCGGTGTTCGTCACCGTGGCAACGCGTGTCGCGCTGCTGCCTACGTTCACGTCGCCAAAGTTGCGCGAGGTCGGATCGACCGCAATGCTGCAGTCACCTGCCTGAAGCGTCTGCTCGGCACAGCTACCGGGCGCGTTTCGCACCTCCCGGATCACGGGCTCCTGGCCCTGAGCCGACGCAGCCACCGCGCAGGGAACCGGATTGGGCCGCCAGTCGCGGATCCTCCACGATCCTCTGCGGCCGATGTCGCGCGTGCCGAGGACCTGGTTGGGATCGTTTGCGTTGACAAGGGTCACGGTGTCGCGATTTTCGCCGCTGCCCCTAACGGTCAGCACGCGGCCATCCCACGAGGCACTGTCGATTGTCACGTCGGCGAGCGCCTGCCCACCCCAGAAAATCCCCACCAGCCCAGCAATTGCGGCGGCAACCGCTATCGACCGCCGTCTACAGCTGCGTGTTCTCATGATTCCACTCCCGCACGTTCTGATTATTTATCTTCGGAGCCGGCAAGGCGAGGGGCTCGATGCATCGCGCCCGAGTTGTGAACAGCCTGCGATCCCCCAGACCCGCCCGATTATTCCCGGAGATTCCGGGCAACACTCCGCCGATAGGAGGTTAAACGAGGGAAGCTTAAGAAATCCTTAAGATCCGAAAAGAATTTTCTTGGATATCAGGTGCCCCGGGAGGCGGATACGGGCCTGGATGGAGGCACCGGACCCGGCCGAAGGCTTGTTGATCGGCGCAGAGTCCGTCGGAGGAAATCGCGAGGATCTCAGTAAGGCTCCATCGAGCACCGGAACATGTGGCCAGCCCAGGCAAGGCCAGATTGGTGGATTCGGCGGCATCCCAAGCGCCATCCGTGAATGCGTGGATGTCCCCCTATTGGCTTGGCCGCGGTGAAGCGCCCGGTGGCCTGGGCTCCCAACTGCGCTTGCGGGCGCTCCCCGCGCCGCTGTTCGCCGGCCTCTTCAGGTTCAGGGCAGACAAGTTGGCAAGCTCATCGGAGATGCCCCGCTTCCACATGGCACTCATTTCCATCACGGGGTCGGAATCTGCCAGTGCCTCAAGACTCTTGCCCTCTGCATGGTACCGAACGGTGTGGGCAGCACAGTCGCATTCTCTTTAACGATGTAATTGGCGAAGTCGGTCGAGACCCACTTGACGACCAGTACCGGCTGTTTCACCGCCCCCCTTCTCGACGAAAAGCGGTCGCCTTCCAGGTTCGTCCTGATGTCGATCCGAGTCGCGTCAGCGTAAGCCGGCCGAACGCAGATCAGGCCCCGACAAAGGCGGTGAGGTCCGGTCCGGTGCGCTTGCATTTGTCGTCGTGCGCCGGAACCCTGGGGATGAACGGCACCCAGTAGCATCCGAGCACCGATGCCCACGCCCGCGTGGGTGTAAGAGCCATACATGCGAAGCAAAGCGGGGAACAAGCAAGAAAAAGCCCCGCGCGGTCTCCCGGCGGGGCCAAGGTTGGGGTTGGGTTGGGCGGCATCCTTGCCGCCGGGGTCGATCTGTCGTTACAGCTCGTTATCGTGGCACTCGACGCAGCCGACCGCATGTCCCTTGGGGAAGAGCACGCTGTTGCCATTCGGGCAGAACGCGGTGTCCTCCTTGCACTCCAGCACCCGGTCGGTGGCCATGCGCGAGAGCACCGTGCCCTGGCCGTTCTGACCGTGGCAGGCGCGGCACTCGTTCGAGTCGCGGTTCTCCTTGTGCCGGCCGCGGGCGAAGTTGGTGTCGCCCACCGCGTGAAAGCCGTGCGGCCCCCGCAGGCTGCTGCTCGAACCGTCGGGGCTCAGGCTGTTGACGTTGGTGTGGCAGGTGCCGCACTCGATGATGGCGCCGACGTGACCCTGCAGCTGACCCGCCGCGATGTTGTCATTGGCGTTCGGGTTGCCGTTGGGCCACTCCGCGTGGGTCGCCCCGTGACAGCCCTCGCACATCACGCCGCCGTGGCCGGTGCTGACCCGGTAGAGCTGCGGATTGCCCGCGCCCGGGTTGTCGAAGCCGTTGAAGCTGGCGGGCACCGCAGGCTCCGCGAACCGCTTGTTGGTGGGCACGATCGGCGTGGCCTTGGGGTCGTCGCTGCGGAATGCCTGACGCAGACGGATGTTGTCTACGTTGCCGTCGATATCCCGCTTATTGACGATGCTGTTGACCTCTCCGGCCAGGTTGTCGGTCGCCGTGCCGGTGTGGCAGGAACCGCAGCGCGGCTCGTTGGCCCAGGGTACTCGGGGCTCTGTCCATATTGCGAGTTTGCGTTGTTTCAGACGCCACTTTCTCGAAGGAACCAGGGGTTGCCAGCTTGTCCGAATGTTTCGGGGCCGAAACCGAGGCAGAAAAAAGGCCCATCCAGGGAAGGGCGAGGGGATGGGCCCAAGTATGATCGATTCTTGCTGGCGGGCCGGATTCGAGACCGGGAGGTCCTACCGCCAGCGGGACAATTGCCTGGTCGCGCCCTTCAACCCCCAGGCGGTGGAGAAAAGGATCGCTCCCAGGCGGGAGCGATCGTCGTAGGGGTGAAAGCTTGTCGTCGCGGCACTCACTCCAGGCCACCCATGCTGGGTAGGACGTCCCTGTCCTTACCCATAGCACTCAGTCGCTGAGCTCGGTACTCAGGCCTCGCTCCGGCCGCGAGAAGGTGTGGCAGACCGAGCAGTCCCTGCGTTTGTCGTCTACATGCTTCTTGTGGACCTCGGTAAAGCTCATGGTGCCCTCCCAATCGTGGCACTGGGTGCACACCTGGGACTCGGGACCCTTCAGCTCGTAGCCGAGTTCTCCCTGGAGGTCCATCCGCGCGGTGCTGCCGTGGCATTGGTTGCAGCCCAGCGCGTTGCCCTCCGTCTCCACACCGTGGTTGATGGTCTGGTAGGTGTGCACCGGGACCACCGTGGTGTTCGGCGGCATTTCCGTGTCGCCCGGGAAGCCGTCACACACGCTGCTCTTCGGCTCGTTGACGTCGTCCAGCCCCAGGCCGACCGCCACCGCTCGGCAGAAGCTGCCGGTGCGGAAGAACTCGAACGTGGAGTGGCCGACCAAGGTGTTGTCCAGGTCATTGCGCGCCAGCTTGCCCCAGTGCTCCTTCATCGGATAGAGCTTGGCAACCGGGGACTTGACGTCACCATTGGGCATGCCGATCACGTAGGCCGGGTCGCCGGCCTGGTAGTCGCCGACGAAGCTCGCCGCCACGCTGGCGTCCAGCGGGATGGTGGGAACGCCGTCGAGCGGCTCGCCCAGGTAGTAGATCTCACTGGTGCCGTCGAACCAGGCGTAGCTCGGGGTCAGGCTGGCGCTGCCCAGGCCGCCCTTGTCCTCTCGAGGCAGCCAGCCGCCGCGCCCGTTGCAGGCCGCCGCCGTGGGATGCGGATCCTGCCAGTCGCGCGCCACCTCGGTGCCCACCGCCGCCTTGGCGTAGCTCGGGATGTGGCAGGTCTGACAGGCAACCTTTTGGGCATGCCTGTCCTTGCTCGAGCCTGTCTCTGAGCTGGAGTCGCCGTGTGGACGGTCCGAATGGCAACCGCTGTTCTCGCAGGTGAAGCGATCCGGGGTGTCGTTGGGCCGCAGGTCCAGGCCGCGCCCGCGCAGGCGGTGACCGGTACCGTCGGCCAGGGTCGCGCTGTGGCAGTCCCCACAGGTGAGGTTCTGACCCGCCGAGCTCATGTGCATATCGATCGCCAGGCTCGGGTCGGCGTTCTCCTTCGACAGGTCGCCGCGCTTGGTGCCGTCGCCGCCGGCCGCGCCGGCGTGGCAGGTGAGGCAGGACTTGCGGGTGGTGGCGTGCACGTTCTGTGCTGCCGCCAGCGTGGTCAGCGCCATCGGCGCCATGGGCACGTCCGCCGGCAGGGTGTCGCTGCCCGCGGGCAGGAACTGGAAGTCCTGGGTGTCCGGGTTGACCGTCGGGATCCCGGAGTAACCCGTGCGCGGCAATATGGCCCCGTCGCTCTGCTCCAGACTTCCGTCGGGAAGCTCGACCAGGTTGAGCAGGTTGAAGTTCTCGAACCCTTCGCCGCTGGCGGTCCAATCCGGGAACCGCTTGTAGGCCTCCTGGTGACACATCAGACAGTCGATGTTCGCCAGCTGTTCATGCGCCTCGGCGGATGCGGGATCCAGTGTTTCGAACTCCGACTGCGCCATCGGGAAGCGGCCGTTGCCGACGTGGCAGCCGGCGCAGGTGAAGCGCGGGGAGTTCTCGTGGGTGCCGCAGTAGGTGTTGATGCCGGTGGCGACCAGATCGCCGGCGGCCTTTGCCGGGCGCTCGCCCGCCGCCGCGAAATCGAGCGGAATGTTGGTCACGTTGGGGAAGGCCCCGCCCTGCTGGTAGTGCACCGAGCCGTGCATGTCGCGGGCCTCCTGCTCGTGGCAGTCGACACATACCTCGGGCCCGGTGTAAGCCGTAATCTGACAATGCTCCTGAATCGGCGATGTGCAGGCCACCGGATCGCTGATCGTGGCCGCGGTGGTGGCGGTATCTCTCGCCCCTTCGTTGTCGGTGACCGTGAGGGACACCGTATAGGTGTCTGCCGAGCCGTAGGTGTGGCTCGGGTCGGCAGCGGTGCTGGTGTTGCCGTCACCGAAGTCCCATTCGTAGGTTTCGATACTGCCGTCGGGGTCGCTGGAGCCCGCGCTGCTGAATTGCACCGCCACGCCCGTGGTGCCCGCGTAAGGGCCGTTGGCATTCGCGGTGGGCGACTCGTTCGAGGGCGGAACGGCCGTGATACTGGCCGAGGTAGAGTCGGCTCCGGTGGCTCCGTCATTGTCCGTCACGGTCAGGGTCACGTTGTAGGTGCCCGCCGACGCATAGGCATGGCTCGGGTTGGCGGCGCTGCTGGTGTTGCCGTCCCCGAAGTTCCAGGCGTAGGCAACGATGCTGCCGTCCGGGTCGTTCGAGCCGGCGCTGCTGAATTGCACCGCCACACCGACGGTACCCGAGTAGGGGCCGTTGGCACTGGCGGTAGGCGGCGTATTGCCTCCACCCGGAGCCTTCGGGTCGCAGTCCGCGGGTGCGTTTTTCACGTTCCGGACCACGGGCTTTGGTTCTGGGCCGAAGCGGCCACCGCGCAGGGGACCGGACTCGGCCGCCAGTCGCGGATCCTCCACGACCCTCGGCGACCGATGTCGCGCGTGCCCAGCACCTGTGTGGAGTCGTAGGCATTGGTAAGGGTCACGGTGTCGCGATTTTCACCGCTGCCGCTGACGGTCAGCGTGCGGCCGTCCCAGTGGGCGCGCTCGATCGTCACGGCGGCGAGCGCCTGGGCACCCCAGGAAATCGCCATCAGCCCCGCAATCGCGACGGCGGCGCTTCGCAGCCGTCGCCGCCTGGTGCTCTTTGTTCTCATGATTCCACTCCTGAACCTCTATCTATGTAACTTCCCGGCCCGCGGCATCAGCGGGTCGGACGCTTCGCATCCAAGTTGCGCGTTCCCTGGGGTCTTCCAGATTCGCTTGGCCCTTTCCCGTGATCTGGAGCGGGAACCGCCGCAAGTCTCAGGTACTGCGAAGTCTGCGGGGTTCAGCGTGAAACGTCCCGGGGCGGAGAATAGCCGGGCAAACCTTAAGGGAACCTTAAGCGGGGAGGAAAAATTGCGATTTCTCAATCAAATTTTGTGACGGGGTCCACAGATTTCTTACGTTACTCGCGCCCACGCGGTCTAGAGCCGCGTGGCATCTTGCCACGGCACCTGAAACGCGGCGAGGGCGCCGAGTTAGGCTCGTATTCTCGCCGAAGGGTGTTCCCGCAGGATCGTGCCGTCCATTGGCGCGGCGAACCGGTCACTGATATTGGGGATAAGAACTTGCGTCGCGATGGAGCCATCCGCATCGACGGAGATGCGGGAACGGCACCCGGCAGAAGGCGCCTCAGCCCCTGCGGAAATAGATGAAGGGAATCGCCAGGGGTCCGAACAGCGCACCCAGCAGGCCCCAGAACACGGGGTCCCGTCCCCTTCGTTTCGCAAGCGTATGACAGACGATGATGGATGCGGCGAATACCAGCGCCACGATGATGGTGATCAGCATGCCTCGCCCCCTGGCGGCGCTACCGGGCGTGGGACCCGAGCCCGCGCCGTTCAGCGCGCGTCGCGCTTCGGGTACTTGAGCTTGACGTTCGTCGCCTTCGACAGGGTGGCCAGGGTCATGGTCGCGGTGGTGAGATCGACGTCCTGGAAATTGGTGTTGGTGAGAATAGCGCGTCGCATGATGGAACCGCTGACGTCCGACTCGCTGAGGTCGGCGTCCGTGAGATTGGCGCCCGAGAGATCGGCCCGCAGGAGCGAGACGCCGCACAGCTTGGCGCCCACCAGGCTGGTCTTGATCATCACCACCCGGCTCATGGTCGCGGGAATGCAGTCCTCGCCGCCGAGGATGGCCCGGTCCAGCCTGGCCCCCGACAGGTTGGCCCCATTGAGGCGCACGTTGCAAAGGTAGGCCTCGGTCAAATCCGCGCCGCGCAGATCCGCCTCCAGCATCAGGGCCGCGCCCACCACCGTCTTCACAAGCTTGGCGTTGACCATGCGTGCGGCGTGCAGGTCGGAGCGTGCGAGGCTGGCGCCGGAGAGGTCCGCGTCGCGCAGGTCAACGTACGGCAGGTCGCACGAGGTAATGCGCGCATCGCGCAATGAGGCCTGCGACAGGACCGCGGCGTTGCTCTGGACTCCGTCCCCGAAGGTGGCGCCATTGAGGTCGGCACCGGTGAGATCGGCGCCGCTGAGATTGGCGGCCCGGAAGTTGGCCCCTTCCACGTCCGTCCCGCGCAGGTCCGCCCCGGCGAGATTCGCGCCCTGGAAGTTCGCCCCACGCAGGTCGAGGCCGCGCAGGTCGGCGCATTCCAGCTCCATGTGATTGAGATCGGCGCCTTCCAGGGTGTCGCCGTCGGTCTCGAACAGGATCTCGCCGGTATCCTTGTGCCTGATTTCGATCATCTCCCCCTGCCTCCTCGTTGTAATCCGAGAGCCGAGCTTAACCGACTTCCGGCCCGGCGTCCGCCCGGCCTTGACGTCGCTACGCGACACTGATTGCCGGCCATCCTGGCGAAAATCAGCACGCTGAATCGATCAGCGCATTCCTATAGCCCGTACTCCTGCCGCAACCGCAGCTGTACCTTCTTGGCCTGCCTGAACGCCTCCTTGAGCATCAGGCGATGCAGCTCGTTGAGGTCCGACGGGTTGACGCGGTTGACCCGCTCCCTGTCCCTGGTGGACAGCTGCTGATGGATGCGGAAGCGCTGCACCAGGTGGAAGGCCTCGACCTCGGCGGCCACGTCCTCTTTGGCGCGATTCATGGCGGCCCCTGCCGCCCGGATGCGATCCGCGGTATTCGTCGCCCAGACCCGGTGCAGCAAGCTCCAGATGCGGGCGGCGTCGACGAAGGGACGGGCGCCGTGCAGCTTGAGGTCGATGGTGTGGGGATGGTCGCGATCCTTGTCGTAGACGAATTGGCCGGCCCAGCCAAGCGGCGGGGTGCAGGCAAGCGCGTCCTGAGCCAGCGCGCGGAAGAAGCGGTTGTGCCCCGGGGCCTCGGCCAACAGCCGGTTGCGCAACCGGTCAACCAGATCGTAGTTGCCGTAGAGGGGCCGGAAGTCGAAGAAAACCGCGCTGTGCAGCAGGGCCTCCGGCTCCGGGACCCGCAGCCAGACGTCGAACCTGCCCCACCACTCCTCGTCGCTCAGGCACCATTTGGGGTTGCCCGCCATGATGTCGCCCGGGCAACGCTCGAAGCCGCAGTAGTGCAGCGCCTTGTTGACGGCCTGTGCGAAGGGTACGAAGGCGGAACGGGTCTGCTCGGTGTCCTCCGGATCGCTGGGGACGAAGATCAGGCCGTTGTCCTGATCGGTGGCGAAGGTCTGCTCCAGCCGTCCCTCCGAGCCGAACACCATCCAGCACCAGGAGACGCCCGGCAGGTCGAACTCGTCCTCGATCAGCTCGATGACCCGGATCGTGATCAGGTCGTTGAGCCCGGACATCCACTGACACAGGCCCTCGACCCCCATGCCCGAGGCGAAGAGCTCCGCCCCCCGCCGGCGCACTTGGTCCGCGGCGCGTGCCATGGCCTCGACATCCCGGGCCGCGGCGATGGACTCGATCAGGGCCTCGGCACTTCCGCTGCGCAAGCCCAGCAGATCGGCCTGGGAGACGACGCCGCTCAGGCGCCCGTCCGGATTCACGAGCAGAACGTGGTGAATGCCCTTCTTCGCCATCAGCACCTTGGCGCGATGTGCCGGGGCATCCGCGGCGACCGTGAGCGGGGCGCCGGTCATGAACGCGACGACCGGCTCGTCCAGGGAGCCGGCCTCGGAGGTGATCAGGTGCAGCATGTCGCGCAGGGTCACGATGCCCAGCGGGAGACCCGTCGCCTCATCCGCCACCACGGCGGCATCGCCGCGCGACTGGCTCATGTGGAACAGGGTCTCGCGCAGGCTCGCGGAGGGCGCCACCTGAAGCGGAGTCTGACGCGCCAGGCTCCGCAGCGGGGCGTATGCGATCCCGGATTCCGCGCCCGCGAGGTCGAGGCCAGCGAATGCGGAATCCGGAGGATCGGTCTTGCTCATTTCGCGCCTCCCGAACCCGTCAGGATTCGACCTCGAGCAGCGAGCGCACGGTCGCGACGAGGTCATGGGTGGAGAAGGGCTTGGCGACATAGGCGTCGGCACCGAGCTCGAGCCCCTTCTTCTTCTCCGCCTCGCGGCCCTTCGCCGTCAGCATCAGGATGCGCACGGCGGACAGCGCCGGGTCGGCGCGCACCGCCTCGCACACCTCGAAGCCGTTCAGCTTGGGCATCATGACGTCCAGGATCACGAGATCGGGCGGCTGCGCGCGAATGGCCGCCAATCCGGCCTCGCCGTCGCGCTCCACCGTCACCTCATAACCCTCGCGCCGCATCAGGAACTCGACCGGGATCACGATATGCGGCTCGTCGTCGACAATCAGGATGCGTTTGCTCATGTTCACGCCATCAGCTCGAAAAACTCTCGGTGGCCGGGGCCAACGCCGGCCGATTGGCAACTCCCCGCGCCGCGGGGAGAACGCCGCCGTTTGCGACGCCGAAGAACCGCTGCAGACATCGCTTGACGACCGGCACCTTGCGCATGGCTCTGCGCTTCAAGTCACTCGGCGCCTTGGGCAAGCTTTTTCGGAAGCTCGAAACAGAGGGTAGCACCTTTCCCCGGACCTTCCTCCGCCCAGATGCGCCCGCCGAGGTGCTCGATGATCTCCCGGCTGATCGGCAGCCCCAGCCCGGTGCCGACCGGCTTTTCCCCACCCTGCGCGCTCTGGCGGAAGCGCTCGAAGACGATCGGCAGGTCTTCGCGCGGGATGCCGGGACCATTGTCGGTTACCGTCACGCGCCAGAAAGCCTCGACCTGCTCCAGCCGGATCTCCACCATCCCGCCCTGGTCAGGCACGTACTTGGCGGCATTGGACAGCAGGTTGACCATGACCTGCACCAAGCGGTCCCGATCCGCTCGCACCACCGCGGCGTCCGGCGACAGCGCAGTCACCACCTCCGCGTTCTTCTCGCGAAACAACTGGCCGGTGGCGGTGACGGCCTGCCCGATGACGGACTGCAGGTCGAGCTCCTCGACATGCCAGTCGGCGTGACCCGACTCGAGCTTGGCGAGATCCAGCACCTGGTTGACGAGGCGCGACAGACGCTCGGTCTCGCTGACCAGGATGCCGAGAAAGCGCTTGCGCTCCCCGAGCTCGATCTCGGGATCGTCATGGAGGATCTCCGAGAAGGCGCGGATCGAGGCGAGCGGGGTGCGCAGCTCATGGGTGACCGAGGACATGAAGTCGTCCTTCAACCGGTCGAGCTCCTGCAGCCGCAGGTTCGCCGCCCGCAGACCCGCGGTGGCCTCCTCCAGCTCGCGCGATTTGCGCTCCAGCTGGTGACTGTAGGCGCGGATTTGCGAGGCCTCGTCCAGGATGTCCAGCACCTCGTCGAGGCCCAGCGTCTCCTCCTCGGTGACGGAGGACACCATCACCCGGGCGGAGGCGCCGCCGATCGCCCCGGAAAGCAGGGTCTCGGCGAAGTAGACCGTCTCCCCGTCGGCCGGCAGCAGGTCCGGGTCGGCGACTCCGCGGGAGCTGGCGAAGTCGCGAAAGGCGGCGCGGGCGCGGTTCTGGCCGAGGAAGCGCTCGGCAAGCGACACCAGCTCGGCAACCTCCGCGCTGCCACGCCACAGGGCCAGGTGGGTCGGCCGCTTCTGCTTCAGGGCATCGACGTAGAGACTGGCCTGGGCCGTCTCCTCCGCGTTCGGCTCACGCAGGCACGACACCAGCACGAAGGCCACGATGTTCGCCGTCAGGCTCCAGAGCAGGCAGTGAGTGGTCTCGTTCCAGCCCTCGACGCCCAGCAGCGCCTGGGGCTTGAGCAGCTCGATCCCGAAGGGTCCTTGGTGCAGAAAGCCGTCGGGGAGCCAGCCCGACTTCGCGAACGACGGCAGCAGCAGCGTGTAGATCCAGACCGTGAAGCCGGCGGCGAGCCCGGCCAAGGCCCCCTCGCGGGTCCCGCCCCGCCAGTAGATGGCCCCGATCATGGCCGGGGCGAACTGGGCCACCGCCGCGAAGCTGATCAGCCCGATGCTGACGAGGGCGTAGGCCTCCCCCGCCAGGCGGTAGTAGAGGTACCCGAGCAGCAGGATGGCGACGATCGCACCGCGGCGGATCAGCAGCAGCAGTCGGCCCACGTCCGCCCCCGGAGGCAGCCCACGCCAGCGCGCGAGCAGTGACGGCAGCAGGAGATCGTTGCTGACCATGGTCGAGAGCGCGATGGTCTCCACGATGACCATTCCGGTCGCGGCCGACAGGCCGCCGATAAAGACGAAGAGCGCGAGCCAGGGCTCCCCATGAGCCATGGGGATGGTCAGCACGAAGGTGTCCGCGTCCACCAGCCCGTCGGGGAAGGTCATCTTGCCGGCCAGGGCGATCGGTACCACAAAGATATTGATCAGGAAGAGGTAGAGGGGAAACAGCCACAAGGCACGCTCGAGATGGCGCTCGTCGGCGTTCTCGACCACCGCCACCTGGAACTGCCGCGGCAGCATCATGACCGCCAGGGCCGCCAGCACCGAGATGGCGAACCAGTCGCCGTAGGGGCCGACCGTCGGCGAAAGCAAGGGCTGGATCTCCGCGAGATCCCGCGCTGCCGCCAGTTCGTCGGCAAGCCCATCGTAAACGTGGAAGACGACGAACACGCCTACGGCCAGGAAAGCGGCGAGCTTGACCAGGGACTCCAGCGCGATCGCCGCGACCATGCCCTCGTGGCGCTCGCTGGCGTCCAGGTGCCGGGTGCCGAACAGGATCGTAAACGCCGCCAGCAGCAGGGCCACGACGAAGCCCGTGTCCTCCCAGAAGGGCAGGGCCGCGGCCGGGTCTGGCATCGCCACCTCGGGATAGTCGGCGAGGATGATGAAGCTGCGTGAGATGGCCTTCAGCTGCAGGGCGATATAGGGCACTACCCCCACCACGGCGATCACCGTCACCAGCCCGCCGAGCAGGTGACTCTTGCCGTAGCGGGAAGCGATGAAATCGGCGATCGAGGTGATGCGCTGGGACTTGCTGACCCGCACCATCTTGAGCAACACCGATCCCCACAGCAGGACGACGAGGGTCGGACCTAGATAGATGGGGAGGAAGCCGAGCCCGCTCGCCGCGGCGCGACCAACGCTGCCGTAGAAGGTCCAGGCGGTGCAGTAGACCGCCAGCGACAGGGCATAGATGGTGGGACGACCGATGACGGACCGGCCCTGGTCCGCGCGCCGGTCCGCCCAGTAGGCCAGCGCGAACAGAACCCCGAGGTAGGCGAACGAGACCCCGACGATCAGCGCGGCTCCGATCATCGGTCGCCGGCCCCTGCCCTACGCCGCCCGCGCCACGGATCGGCTCACTCCTTCACCCCGCCGACCACCAGCGCCGCGGACGCGATCACGGCGGCCCAGACGCCGAACAGGTAGAAGTAGAGCACGGGGATACCGAACAGGGTCGCGGCCCCCTCGAACAGGGCAATCAGCGGCGAATAGAACAGCACTAAGCCGACGAGGAAGACGGCCGTCAAACGCTTTCTGGCCAGAATGGAACGCCGCACGCTCGCCCCCGCAACAGATCGACTCAGAATAGCCGAAGTCCGGATTCCTGATTTTCGGTAATCCGCCCTATCGAACATAGACGCACCAAGCCGATCCGGCAAAGGTGCGTGCGAGGCTCGACGATAGACGGAAGGGTACTGGGAGTCGGCCTCACGCCGAGAATCCGTTCGACGCGGGCCGAGAAGGTTGACGGGCTCTGAAAGCCCCGCGAGAAGGTCGAGACGCCCTACCCCGCCGGTTCCGATTTGTCCTTGTCCTTCAGATGGTCGGCAATCAGCTCCGTGAGGCCGGTGACGGCGATGTCCATCTCGTAGTGCTCCAGCCCTTCCTCGATGACGATGCGGCAGTTGGCGCAACCCGTCACCAGGGTCTCCACATTGAGCTCGTCGAGCTGGCGCTTCTTGCGCTTGAAGACCTCCAGGCGCAGGTCCTCGGTATCCTCGTTGGCGCTCACGCCGCCGCCGCCGCCGCAGCACCAGTTCATGCGTCCGTGCTCCCTCATCTCCGGATAATCCGGGGCGACCATGTGCAGCAGGTTGCGTGGCTGATCGACCACGCCTCCCCGTCGGGCGATCTGGCATGGGTCGTGGTAGGTCAGGCGCTGCTCCTCGATGCCCTCGGTCTGCAGGCGGCCTTCGGCTCGGAGCTGGTCGAGGAGCTCCATGATGTGCACCACCTCGAACTTGTACCGGCGCCCGATCAGGTTCGGTCCGTCCCAGCGGATCGCCATGTAGGCGTGACCGCACTCGGGGCTGATGACGTACTTGACGCCCAGCTCCTCGGCGGCGTTGACGACGCGGCTCAGGAGCTCGCGCGCGATCGCGGAATCTCCGATCTGGATACCGCTGTTGGTGGCCTCGAAGGCCTTGCTGGAGAGGGTCCAGCTCACTCCGGCGGCGGCGAAGATGCGTACCAGGCTCTCGATGTACTCAGGGAAGTTGATGACCTCCATGGAGGACAGCAAGGCCATGTAGTCGGCGCCTTGCCTGTCGAGCGGCACCTCGAGCCCGGTGGCCTTCTCCACGTGCTTGATCTGCGCGTCCAGCGCCTTGAAGGTGATGCCCATGGGGCTGCCGATCTCCAGCGCGCGCTCGGTCGCCGCCTGCAATCCCTCCGGGCTGTACCCGGATGCGGCGAAGGCCTCGCGCTGCTTGCGGATCATGTAGGCGATGTCGTTGCCGACCGGGCAGACCATGGAGCAGCGCCCGCACAGGGTGCAGCTGTCGTAGGTCATCTCCTGCCATTCGGCGAAATCGTCGGCGGTGAGGTCGCTGCCGATCCCCAGCGCCTTGCCGAGCTTGCCGAAGAAGGTCTTCTCGCGCTGCCAGAGGCGGCGCATGGGCTCGACCTTGTAGATGGGCGTGTAGCGCGGATCGCCGGTCTCGGTGTAGAAGAGGCAGGCCTCCGCGCACAGGCCGCAGTGCACGCAGCTGGAGAAGTAGGACGCGATCTTGGCGTCGATCTGGTCGCGCAGCACCGCGACGCCGCGCGCGTAATCGTGCTCCGTCTGGACCTTTTGCATGGTGCTGGTTCCTCTGCTTCAGGCCCTGATGCCCTTGCGGGCCATGGCCGCGCCGGTGTACCCGCGGCTGATGCCGAAGGTGAAGGCGTGCATGAGACGGCTGAAGGGGAAGTAGATCATGAGCAGGCACACCGTGAGCATGTGGATGGCGCGCAGGCTGTCGTGACTCATCAACAAGGCCATGCACCCGGTGAACATGACGACGAAGGTCAGGATGGCCCCGGCGTGGTCGTCGAAGGTGGAGATCTTGCGCATCACGGGGTGCATCACGCGCCGCAGCCACAGCAGGATGAGGCCCGCGAAGGCAAAGTCGGCGGCGAGTATGAACACCCAGTGCGGAGCGGGCGTCCAGCCGAAGCCCAGGATGCGCTCCCTGATGAAATCGACGTGAGGCGCGGCCCAGAACAGCAGGACGAAGAGACCGATATGGAACATGTAGCCGGCCACGAGGTGAAAGGTCGCGCCGCGGGTAAAGCCCTCGGCGGTCCAGGAGCGGGTGACGATGGTGCGCAGGGCCCCCGGCAAACCGGAAGCGCGCGGCGTGGCCAGGTCAGCCTTCACGCCCCCGGCGAGCACCTCGATCAGGCGAACCGTTACACCGGCGAGGAAGATCACCACCGCCGCGTACCACAAAGGGCCTTCCACGAAATCCAGAAACATGCGCTAGCCCTCTCCCGTCTTGGCGCCCGGCGAGCCGAAGCCCTTGAAGTCGATGTCGTCGTGCCGCTTGACCTCCTCCAGGGCGTTGGGCTCCACGTCCACCATTCCGGCCCGCTCCATCTCGGCATACCAGAGATTGTGGTGCTCCCTCGCCCAGTTGGCATCGACGTAACCCTGGGTCATGGACTCGACGGCGCCCTCCATCCCGAGGGTGCCGATGTAGATGTGGCCGATGGATGCGGCGATGAACAGCACCGCAATCACCCCATGGGACACGTGCGCAAGCGCCATCACCTCGCGCCCCTGGCCGAAGACCGGGAAGTTGAGCACCAGACCCGATACCGAGATCGCGAGGCCGAACAGGACGGTCATCCAGAACCAGGTCTTCTGGCCGCCGTTGTAGTAGCCGGAGTCCGCCATGGTATGGCCGAACAAACCACCCGCCTTCAGGAACCACTTGATGTCGAGCCATTTGAAGCCGTTGCCGCGGCCGAACAGGAAGATCAGCACGACGACGGCGATGGGGAAGACCGGGCCAAACAGGTTGTGAACCTCCTTGCACGCCGCGGCCGTCGCCGAGAAGCCCTCGGGACCGAGCAGGGGGATCAGTACGTAGCGGCCATAGAGCAAGATCAGCCCGGTCACCGCGAGCAGCACGAACAGGATCGCCGCGAACCAGTGGACCACCCGCTGGTTGACCGAAAACCGCGGCACCAGCTTGCCCGATCTACCCCCCTCGATCCGGATGCGACCCCGAACCAGGAAGAAGACCGTGATCAGGCCGACGATGCCGAGCAGGATCCAGCTGCCGATCGGCACCAGCAGGTTGGTGCGGAAGTTCTTCCAATCCTCGCCCGTGGTGTTGATCAGCACGGCGCCGTCGATGCTGTCCACGCTGGTCGTCATCGGCTCCTGGACGCGCTGACGGACCGCCCGCCACAGGTCCGCTCCCGGGTTGCTCAGCTCGACGCCGGTGGCCGCCACCCCGTAGGGAACGAGGGGCACGAAGAGGACGAAGGCAAGCACCGCGAGCGCCGCCCGCAAGCCGCGGCGGTAGCGGCGGCGTTTCGATTCCTTGGCGTTCTCGCTCATGGGTCACCTGTCATCGCTGGCGGATTCGCCGATGCGACCGCCGCGCCACGCGGGATGGGCACACCTCGGACGGCCCTCGGGAAAGGAGGTCCGCCCCGCCTTACGCGGGGCGAATGCGTCGGGGTCAGTCCCTGCCGACCGCCTTGCCTTCCAGGTCGCGCTTGTCGCGCACCCCCTGCTTGCCATAGGCGACGCCCCAGCCCCGCTGCAACCCTATGGCCCCGCGGTAGGCGACGCGTTCGCGGTAGATGTCAGCCACCACGTCCGCATCGCCCGCCAGCAGGGCCTTGGTGGCGCACATCTCGGCGCAGGCCGGAAGCTTGCCTTGCGCCAACCGGTTGGCGCCGTACTCGCGGAACTCCGCCGAGCTGTTGTCTGGCTGCGGGCCGCCGGCGCAGAAGGTGCACTTGTCCATCTTGCCGCGGGACCCGAAGCTGCCCTCGGTCGGGAACTGGGGCGCACCGAAGGGGCAGGCGTAAAAGCAATAGCCGCAGCCGATGCAGATGTCCTTGTCGTGCAGCACCAGGCCGTCGTCGGTCTGATAGAAACAGTCGACGGGGCAGACCGCCATGCAAGGGGCGTCCGAGCAGTGCATGCAGGCCACCGACATGGAGCGCTCACCGGGCTCGCCGTCGTTGATGGTCACCACCCGACGGCGGTTGATGCCCCACGGGACCTCATTGACGTTCTTGCAGGCGGTCACGCAGCCGTTGCACTCGATGCAGCGCTCGGCGTCGCAGAAAAACTTCATTCGTGCCATGTTCGTCTCTCCGATTCGGTAGCAGTACGGGCCTCGGCCCGCCGCGGAAACCTGGTCGTTTCACCCGATCAAGCGGGATAGATCTTGCACAGGGAACACTTGGTCTCCTGCATGGCGGTCACGGAGTCGTAGCCGTAGGTGAACGCCGTGTTGCAGGCCTCCCCCAGCACGTACGGGTCGGCGCCCTCCGGGTACTTGGAACGCAGGTCCTTGCCCTGGAAGTGGCCGCCGAAGTGGAAGGGCGTGAACACCACCCCCGAGGCCACGCGATTGGTCACCTGCGCCTTGACCTTGATGCGCGCCCCTTCCGGGGTCTCGATCCAGACATCCTTGCCGTCGCGGATGTTCGCGTTGTTGGCATCGCGCGGGTTGATCTCGGCGAACATGTTCTGCTGCAGCTCCGCCAGCCAGGCGTTGGAGCGCGTCTCGTCGCCGCCGCCCTCGTACTCGACCAGGCGTCCGCTGGTGAAGATGAGCGGGAAGTCCTGTGAGTAGTCGGTAGCCTGGATGGACTGGTAGCGCGTGGGCAAGCGATAGAAGTTCTTCCGATCCTCGTAGGTCGGATACTTCTCCACCAGGTCGCGGCGGCTGGTGTAGAGCGGCTCGCGGTGAATGGGCACCGGATCGGGGAAGGTCCAGACCACGCAGCGGGCCTTGGCATTGCCATAGGGGGCGCAGCCGTGATTGATGACCACGCGCTGAAGGCCGCCGGAAAGGTCGGTCTTCCAGTTCTTGCCCTCGGCGAGTTGCTTCTCCTCTTCGCTCAGGTCGTCCCACCAGCCGAGCTGCTTGAGCAGGTCCGCGGTGAACTCGGGATAGCCGCTCTCGATCTCCGACCCCTGGGTGTAGGAATCCTCGGCGAGCAAGTTCACCCCGTCGCGCTCGACGCCGAAGCGGGCGCGGAAGGGCAGCCCGCCCCTGGCTACCGTCTTGGAGGTATCGTACAGATTCGGCGACCCCGGATGCCTCATCTCGGCGGTTCCCCAGCAGGGCCAGGGCATCCCGTAGTAGTCGCCGTCGGCGGGACCACCGACCGCCTCGAGGCTGGTGACGTCGAACGTATGCCAGTTCTGCTGGTGCAGCTTCAGGCGTTCCGGGCTCTGACCCGTGTAGCCGATGGTCCACATGCCGCGGTTGAACTCGCGGGTGATGTCCTCGACCACGGGCTCCTCGCCCTTGACCTCGATGTTCTTGCACAGCTCGTTGGCGAAGCCGAGCTTGTTGGCGAGCTTGTACATGATGGTGTGATCCGGCAGGGACTCGAACAGGGGATCGATCACCTTGTCGCGCCACTGCAGCGACCGATTGGACGCCGTAACCGAACCGATGGTCTCGAACTGGGTGCAGGCCGGCAGCAGATAGACGCCGTCGGTGCGGTCGTGCATGACGGCCGATACCGTCGGGTAGGGGTCGATGATGACCATCATGTCCAGCTTTTCCATGGCCTTCTTCATCTCGGGGCCACGGGTCTGGCTGTTCGGGGCATGACCCCAGAAGACCATGGCGCGCACGTTGTCGCGCTGGGCGATGTGGCCCTTGTCCTCCAACACGCCGTCGATCCAGCGGGAGACCGGGATGCCGTTCTCGTTCATCGCGTCGACGACCTTATCGGCGACATACCCCTCCTCGCTGAAGTACTCGCCGGGGCTCTGCTCGCGGTCGAAACGGGCCTTGAGCCACTCAAAGTCAACGCCCCACACCGTGGCCCAGTGCTTCCAGGAGCCCTCCGCCAGACCGTAGTAGCCGGGCAGGGTGTGCGAGAGCACGCCGAGGTCGGTAGCGCCCTGCACGTTGTCGTGGCCGCGGAAGATGTTGGTGCCCCCGCCGGAGACACCCATGTTGCCGAGCGCGAGCTGGAATATGCAGTAGGCGCGGGTGTTGTTGTTGCCGATGGTGTGCTGGGTGCCGCCCATGCACCAGATGAAGGTGCCGGGGCGGTTGTCGGCCATCAGCTTGGCCGCCCGATAGACCAGCTCCTCGGGCACGCCCGTGACTCGTTCCACCTCGTCGGGCGTCCACTTGGCGATCTCGGCCTTGACCTCGTCCATGCCGTACACCCGCTGGCGAATGAACTCCTTGTCGTCCCAGCCGTTCTGGAAGATATGCCAGAGCATGCCATAGACGAAGGGCACATCGGTTCCGGGACGGATGCGGACAAAGTGATCGGCATGGGCCGCTGTGCGCGTGAAGCGCGGATCGATCACGATCAGGGGCGCGTTGTTGCGCTCCTTTCCGCGGAACACGTGCTGCAGCGATACGGGATGTGCCTCCGCCGGGTTGCCGCCGATGATCAGGATCGCCTTCGAATTGTGGATGTCGTTGTAGGAATTGGTCATGGCGCCGTAACCCCAGGTATTGGCGACGCCGGCGACCGTCGTGGAGTGGCAGATACGGGCCTGGTGGTCCACGTTGTTGGTGCCCCACAGGGCCGCGAACTTGCGGAACAGGTAGGCCTGCTCGTTGCTGTGCTTGGCGGACCCCAGCCAGTAGACCGAATCCGGTCCGGACTGCTCGCGGATCTGAAGCATTCGGTCCCCGACCTCGTTGACCGCCTCGTCCCAGGAGATGCGCTTCCATTTGCCGTCAACCAGCTTCATGGGGTATTTCAGCCGGCGGTCACCGTGACCGTGCTCCCGCACCGCCGCGCCCTTCGCACAGTGGGCGCCCAGGTTGAAGGGATGATCGAAAGCGGGCTCCTGCCCGGTCCACACCCCGTTCTCGACCTTGGCGTAGATCCCGCATCCCACCGAGCAGTGCGTGCAGATGGTACGAGCGGTCCTGGTCTCGCCGGGCGCCGCCGGCACCTCGGCCGTGGCGCGGGCCTTGCGCATCATGCCGGGGGACAGGCTGGCGGCAAGTGCCGCGCCGCCCGCCACCAGACCGCTGTTGCGGAGGAAGTCGCGGCGGTTTACGGCGAGCCCGGTGACCGCGCCTTTGCGGCCGATCTCGGGGGACGGAATCGAAGTCTTTTTGACGAGTTTCATCGCTCTCTCCGGCTCGGAATACGCGTGCATATTCCGAAGTGGCGTTCAAATAGATTCGGGCAGGCGGTCGGGCGGGCCTGCGCAGGCGCGCCGCTAGAATTTCGCCGACTTGTAGTAATCGAGGACATGCTGCGTGAGCTGATATCCCTTGTTGCCTTCAGCGGGCGCGGGCGTTTCGGCGTCCGCGGCCGCGGCGACACCGGGTAACAAGGCCGATGCGGCGGCTCCCGCGCCGACAGCGGCGCCAGTCTTCAGAAATTCGCGCCTGCTGGAACTGCGGCTGTCCTGCTCTTTCATGTTCAGTGACCTCTCGTGTGTCGATGGTCGCGGCTGCTCACCGCGCGCATTCTTGGGAAGCTGGGTGCGTAAGCGGTCGGTCGCGCGCTGACGCGCATCAGGTTTCCATCTCCAGGTAACGCCGCTCGAGGGCGGTGAAGGCGGCGCCGAGCCGCGCCACGGCCTTGTAGAAAACGGCGGTCTCGGCCGCGTCGAGATCCGACCAGAAGCGATCGATCCAGGAACCCAGGTGCGCCCGGAAGAACGTCCGCTGCCGCTCGATGGATATCTCCGGATCGACCGCCAGCTGACCCATCACCTCGCACAGGGCCGCCACGTGGTCCTCCGGCTCGCGGACATCGGGCTGACGCTCGAAACCGAGCCGGGCCAGATCCCGCCTCAGCACACCCAGGGGCTGCTCCATCAGGAAGCCGGTCTGGTACCAGGAGCCGTAGGGCACCAGCTCTCCCCTGCCCAGCCCGATGAACAGCAGGTGGAACTCGTCGTCGAGCTCCGCCGGCCGCGCCTGCTGTGCGCCGAGCCGCAGCCCCTCCCAGGCGAGCGCGAAGTCGTCGCGCCCGGTAGCCGAGTCCAGGTGTCGGACCTGCTCCAGCAATCGAGCCGAGGGAACGTCGCGCAACAGCGCGCCCAGCAGGGCGTACACGCCGGCGCGGGCGCTGCCGTCGGCATCGAGGGTGGAGGGTATCTCGGCGGCAACTGCATTCATTGAATCGGGCTTCATGCAATCCTCACTTCAGGGTGACTTGCAAAGCGGGCGCCAGCCCGGGAATGAAACCAGGGAGGAAAAGACGGAGATCCGCCCAAGGCGGCGGACGACTGGCGGCACTGGGTACCATTCCGGGCGCATCCTTCGGGAACGCGAGTCCGGACCGCCACGGGATCAAATCTCCTGCTCCCGCATCATGTCGGCAACGCGGCAGTCACCGCACATCTGTATGCGGCCCAGGGCCTTGGGGCCCTGAAACATGGAATGCCCGGCCAGACGCTGCTGCATGCGCCCGATCACCGCCGTGGTGGCGAAGGCCTTGCCACAGCTGACGCAGTGGAAGGGCGAATCCTCCCGCAGGGTGCGGACCCTGCCGCGGGCCTCGGCGTCGAACAGCATGCGTGGCGTGATCCAGATCGCGTCCTCGGGGCAGGAGTGGGTGCATAGCCCGCATTGCACGCAGTTGGCCTCCAGAAATCGGAGCTGCGGGACGTCGTGGCCGTGCAGCAGGGCCTTGCCGGGACAAACTGTCACACAGGCCATGCACAGGGTGCAGGCCTTCTCGTCGACCGCAGCGGCCCCGAAAGGCGCCCCCGTCGGCAGGCTCACGACGGGCTTCGCGCGAGCGGCCGAGGCGAATAGATGATCGACGGCCGCGAACAGGATCTGGCGCTTACCACCGGCCGCGGCGTGACGGGCGGGCGGGATCTCGGGCATGACTTGTGAGGCCGACGAAGTCGCGTCTTCCTCGAGCCAGCCCAGCGCACGCTCCGGATACCCGAGTCCGGACAGAATGGCCCGAGCGAAGCCGATCTGTTCCGCCAGCTCCCGACGCGAGCGCTCGGGCACGTGGGGCGTGTCCACCAGCCGAACCGCCCGCGCCCCGTAAGCCAGCGCGGAGAGCCAGGCATCGAGACCGAGGCTCGCTACCTCCTCCACCGCCAGCGGCAGCAGATGACCGGTTGCCGCCGATGGCTCCGCCAGCAGCCGCTCGACCCGCTCCGCACCCGCTGCGGCGTCGTGGATGACCACGACCGGGGTAGCGCCGCCCGCCTCCAGGTAGATGGCGAGCAGTCGCCGCACCCGCGTCAAGGTGCCTCCGACCGGCGGGTAGGCGTAGGTCATCGCCCCCGTGGGGCAGGCCGTGGCGCAGGCGCCTCCACCCTGGCACAGGAAGGGCTCCACGGCGACCCGCTCGACCAGGCTGGAGATGGCGCCCGCGGGACAGGCGTCGATGCAGCGGCGGCAGGCGGTCGCGCCCTTCATGCCGTGGGCGCAGATGTTCGGGTCGTAGTTGAAATAGCGGGGCTTCTCGAACTCGCCCACGAGGTCGCGCAGCTCACGCAGCGCATGGTCGACGCCGTCCTCGCCCGGTCCGGGAACGAGGTAGCCCGGGGGCGGCATGTCGACCGGAATCAGGGGCGATCCCGTCAGGTCCAGCACCAGGTCGAAGCGTTCCTCCCCCTCGCCCTGGCCCTCGAGACGCAGCCGAAAATCCCCAAGCCAACCTGAGAGCCGAACCGCATCGCGCTCGCACCACCAGGTCGTCACGCCCGCCAGCGCTTCCCGCCCGTGACCGATGACCAGGGCCGCGGGGGTCAGGGGCGCGGCGGCGCGGACGGCCTTCTCGACCTCGTCCCGCTCGTCGCCGACCACCAGCAGCCGGCCGGCGGAGCTGTAGTTGACCAGGCCGGTCACCTCGACCGGCGTCTCGGCGACGGCGGACAGAGCGCGCTCGCGGGCGCGTCGGTTGGCGGCATCCGTGTCTTCTGCAACGGCGGCCAGCGGCGGATTCATACGGCATCTCCTTCAGTCGGGTCTTGGTCCGGGTCAGCGGCAGGCTCGCTGGCAGGCGCGGACGGCTGCTCGGCGGCCACCTCATCGGCGCCGCTCGCGAGCCGCGCCTCCGGGTCCTCGTCCCCGAGCAGGCGTTTCGCTGCCTGCTCCATGCGATAGCGCATGTCCGCGGTGACGATGTCGCCCAGGGGGGCGAACTTGGTGAAATCCTCGGCGTAGTCGTCGAGCCCGTCCGTGACGTTGAAGTGAGCGCCGCGGAACAGCTTAGACAGGGCCTTGCGGCGCAGCGCCTCGGAGACGCCGCGGGAGAGAAAGCCCGAATAGTCGGAATCGGCGTCCAGCGACTCGAGCGGCGGCATGTCCTCGTCCGTCAGGAGGCGCTCTGACTCGTCCGCCGCCGCGTGGCGGCGATGGTCGGTCCGCGGCAGCCTGGGGGGCCGCATCCGCCGGCTCCGCGAGCTCCTGCCCTCGGCGGGCATGCAGCTTGCGCTCCGACCAGCGGGAGAGGAAGGTGCCGTCGCCCCGCTCAGTGTCGCTCACGGGCGTCCTCCTTCCAGTTCTCCAGCTTGCGCTTGCGCTTCTTCTCCGGCACGTAGTGGGCGATCACGAACGCCTCTGCCGCACGGTAGAGCTCCGGCGGCAGCGGGACGGCGTAGACGGTCTCGTCCGCCTCCTGATAGGCCTGCCCGGCGTCGAAGCTCAAGGTCACCAGCACCGGCTCGGGCATGCCGTCCGCACGCGGACGTACGACGATGTAGCAGCCCGGGGTGCCGACCATGAGATTGTGGTAGTAGCTCTCCGTCTCGTCGGGGAAGAGCTCGACCGTGAGCCCCGTCCAGAGGTACTGAGACGCGTCTCTGCCGCTCACCAGGCACAACGGGTTCTCGCCACCCCCGGCGGCGGTTCGTGCGCCGACGGCGACACCGACCGCCTTCCAGCTCTCCGCGACCCAGCGGTTGCCCTGGACGCTGCGGCGCTCCATGACTACCGAGACGGGAAACCGCGTCGCAAGGCCACCGGGTTCGACTGCATCTGTCATGCTGGCGGAACTCCAAGGTTTATCGGCGCGGACCGAATTCGGCAACGCGCCGTCACCACAGAGATGCGGCAAGTTGCATACCATTTGCCCGGAACCCCGGCCCGGCACGCAGAAACACGGAAAACCCGGAAAATTCGAACCAATCGCGACAAGAAGGGAAACGGGACAGATTGTCGCAACCGGAAGGACCAACTGGGGTCTTTTGGCCCAGGGCAGGAGAACATCCGGTCTCGAATCACCGCCTCGCCCAGCCCCCGGAACAGACGAGCGCCTGCCGCGCGCAGCGACGGCCTGCGATGCTCGCGGCATGGCTGCACGAAGGAATGGATCTTGCTCGTATGCTGGAGCGAAGCCTTGGAGACAGACGGGGATGCCACCGACGAGCAACGCGTTGCCCAAGCGGCTCACAGACCGCTTCGGACGCCACATCACTTACGTGCGCCTTTCGGTCACGGACCGTTGCGACCTGCGCTGCGTCTATTGCATGGCGGAGGACATGACCTTCCTGCCGCGCAGCCAGGTCCTGACGCTGGAGGAGATCGCCCGGCTCGGTAAGTGCTTCTCCGAGCTGGGCGTGACCAAGCTCCGCGTCACCGGCGGCGAGCCGCTGGTTCGGCGCAACATCCTGTGGCTGTTCGAGCGCCTGGGAGCGCTCGCCGGCATCCGCGATCTCACCCTGACCACGAACGGCACCCAGCTCGCGCGCTACGCCCGCGACCTGCGTGCTGCCGGGGTCACGCGCGTTAATATCAGCCTCGATTCCCTCAGACCCGAGCGCTTTCACGCCATCACGCGTCTGGGCGAGATCGGCAGGACCCTGACCGGAATCGACGCCGCGCTCGAGGCGGGCTTCCAGCGGGTCAAGCTCAACAGCGTCGTCCTCAAGAACCGCAACCACGACGAGGTGCGGGACCTGGTGGCCTTCGCGGCCGGGCGCGGAATGGACATCAGCTTTATCGAAGAGATGCCGCTGGGCGTGATCGGCGATCACGACCGCTCCGAGGCCTACTACTCGAGCGACGACATCCGGCGTGACCTGGCGAAAGACTACGATCTGATACCCACCACAGAGACCACCGGCGGGCCGTCGCGCTACTACCGGCTGGCGGGCCACGACATCCGCGTCGGCTTCATCTCCCCCCACAGCCACAACTTCTGCGGCGACTGCAATCGCGTACGGGTCACCGCCGAGGGCCGTCTGTTGCTGTGCCTGGGCCAGGAGTTCTCGACCGACCTGCGGCGCGCGCTGCGGGCCAACCCCACGGACGACGACGCGGTCAAACGGGCGGTGGTGGCGGCCATGTCGATCAAGCCCCGTGGGCACGACTTCAACCTCGAGGCTCAGCCGGTGATCTTACGCCACATGAACACCACTGGAGGCTGACGTGGCGACCCCCATGCCGAACGAGCGCTACGCGCCGATCCTGTCCAACGCCGGATTGAAGCCGGCCTACCCGGTGATCGCCGTGGACGAGTATGGCGAGCCCAGGGAGGGCCACATCGCCGGGGAGCAGCCACTGACGCTCTACATCGACAAGCGCGAGGTCGTGACCCTGATGACCCTGGGCACCCACCCGGAGCTGCTGGTGCTCGGCTACCTGCGCAACCAGCGCCTGGTGCCCTGCCTGGAGTCGGTGGACTCGGTACAGGTGGACTGGGAAACGGAGTCGGTGGCGGTCACGACCTTCGACGGGGTGAGCGACCTCGACGACAAGCTCAGGCACCGCACCGTGACCTCCGGCTGCGGACAGGGCACGGTGTTCGGCCGCATCACCGATTACCTGGACCGTCTGCGGCTGCCCCCGGTAACCGTGCGCCAGTCCCGGATTTACGCGCTGCTGGACGCCCTCAACGAGTACAACGAGGTCTACCGGCGCGCCGGCGCCGTCCACGGCTGCGCCCTGTGCTCCAGCCGAGGGATAGAGCTGTTCGTCGAGGACGTGGGGCGCCACAACGCCGCCGACGCCATCTCCGGCTTCATGTGGCTCAACGGCCTGGAAGGGGCCGACAAGATGTTCTACACCACCGGCCGGCTCACCTCGGAGATGGTGATCAAGGTGGCGCAAATGGGCATTCCGGTCCTGCTCTCACGCTCCGGAGTCACCCACAAGGGCCTGGAGCTCGCGCGCAAGGTGGGCGTGACCATGATCGCCCGCGCCAAGGGGCAGCACTTCCTCGTCTACAGCGGCGCAGAGCGCGTTGTGTTCGACGCCAAGCCTGCGCGGGGAAAGGGCCCAGCGCAAGGCCGCGGCGACCCACGGCTTCGGGCGGCTAGGGACGACCGCCCGCGCTGATAGCCGACCTCCGTTGCAGACCGGATCCTAGGTAAATGCTGATCAAATGCCATCCTGGCATTGATCAGCTCGGACCATCCCTGGACCGGACGGAAAACGCAATAAATCAGCGTTTTCCTAGACGCAGCGGAGAACCCAGATCAATGAGATCGATGAGGAGAAGAGCGATGTTCGCAAGAGTTGTGACCGGAATGATCCAACATGGCAGGGTCGACGACGCCACGAACATGTACAAGGACAGGGTTCTGCCCGCTGCGAGAGTCCAGCAGGGGTTTCAGAGCGCGACCCTGCTCTCGGAGCCGACCACCGGCAAGTTCGTCTCTGTGACTGTATGGGATACCGAGGCGAACCTGGCCGCCGGCGAGGCACGCGGGTACTTCAGCGAGGCGCTTGCCGCAATCGCACCGTTTTTCGCGGGCCCGGCAACGACTGAACGCTTCGAAGTCGTCGCGCAGGACTAACGGCGGCAAGGGGCCGGCGTGCGGTGTCCGCAGGAGGCGGCGCCCGACCCGGCCTTAGCGCTGAACACACCTCGCCATGGCTGCAGTCATCGACGAGCTTCCCCGCTACCTCGACGTCAAGCAGGCGGCGGAGTACCTGAATCTCAACGAGAAGAAGGTCTACGCCCTGGTGTCCGAGGGCCGCATTCCCGGCACCAAGGTAACCGGCAAGTGGATGTTCCCGCGCGAGCTCATCGACCGCTGGATGCTGGAGTCGAGCCACGGCGGCCTGCTCACGGACCGCCTGGTGCTCGCCGGGAGCGACGACCCCCTGCTCCACCGGGTGGTCGTCAATCTCGCCCGCGACATCGGTGGCCAGGGGCTGGTGAGCTACACGGCGACCGGCACCCGCCTGGGCCTCGATCTGCTGCAGTCCCATCGTGCGGACGCCTGCGGCCTGCACTGGGGGCCGAGCAACGAGAGCCACCTGCGCCACCCAGCCCTGCTGAGCCAGTACGGCGGTCACCGTCGATGGGTGCTGATTCGCGCCTTCAAGCGCGAGCAGGGTCTGATGGTTCGCCCCGACCTCGCCGGCTCTGAAACCGGGGTGGCGGATCTGCTGCACCAGCCCCTGCGCTGGGCCATGCGGCAGGAGGGCGCCGGCGCGACGCGCTTCTTCCTCGAGACCCTCACCCGCCATCAGGTCCGGGCGGATTCCCTAGATACATCCGTCACCGCCCTCTCCGAGCGCGAGGCCGCGGTCGCCATCTCGCTCGGGCTGGCGGACATCGCGCCCGGCGCCCGTGCCGCCGCCGCCGAGAACGGACTCGCCTTCATCAGCACCGGATGGGAGAGTTTCGACCTCGCGCTGGAGCGCGGCATTTACTTCCGCAAGCTGTTCCAGGACTTGATCGCCCGCCTCAGCACCCCCGAGACGACTCGCTGGGCGGAGCTGCTCGGCGGCTACGAGCTGGGCGGAGCGGGCAAGCTGGTCTGGGGCCAGGACTGAGCCATTGGGAGACGGCCGCGGCCTGTGCTGTAATTGGACCTATAGCGTCAACGGAGCAGCCGAATGACCAGCGCCGCGGAAAGCCCCAAGATCAGCGTCGACGACTACCTGGCAGGCGAGGAATCCTCGCCCCTCAAGCACGAGTACATCGCCGGCGAGGTGTTTGCGATGGCCGGCGCCGGAGAGGCGCACGTCACCGTCGCCCTCAACCTGGCGACCTTGCTGCGCAATCACGTCCGGAAAGGCCCGTGCCGGGTCTACATCTCCGACATGAAGGTGCGCGTGGAGAGCGCCGATGCCTTCTACTACCCGGACGTGTTCGTCACCTGCGACCCGGCCGATGGCCGCGAAGGCCTCTTCAAGCGTCACCCGACCCTGGTGATCGAGGTCCTGTCGGACTCGACCGCCGCCTTCGACCGGGGCGCCAAGTTCGCCCACTACCGGCAGCTCGACTCGCTGCTCGAGTACGTCCTCATCGAGCCCGAGCGCCGCTCGATCGATGTCTTCCGCCGCAACGCGGATGGCAACTGGGTGCTCCATCCCTTCTCCGGAGACGAGGAGCTGAACCTCGCATCCATCGACTTCCGCTGTCCGCTGGACGCGGTGTACGAGGACGTCGATCTGCCCTGAGCCTGGCGTGATTACGCCCGCGCGCCGGAGCGGCCAAAGGTGTGCCCCGGTCGCGCCTCGTGGATAATGGCGGCCGCCGTAATCCAACGCCTGCCGGAATCCTCCCCAGATGACAACCACGCCAGAAGCCTTCCGCACCCGCGCCATGGAGCGGGGCCTCTCCCGCGACGAGCTCGACCGCGATCCCTTCCGCCAGTTCCAACAGTGGTTCGAGGACGCCATCGCGACCGGCATCCCCGAGCCCAACGGCTTCAGCCTAGCAACCGTGGACGAGCACGGCCAGCCCTGGCTGCGCACGGTGCTGCTCAAGCTCTACGATCAGCAGGGGTTCGTCTTCTACACCAACTACGAGAGCCGCAAGGCACGCCATATCGCCATCAACCCCAGGGTGTCTCTTCTGTTTCCCTGGGTCGGCCTCGCGCGTCAGGTGAAGATCAACGGCAGCGCATCCAAGGTGCCGACCGCGGAATCGATCAAATACTTCGCGACCCGCCCGCGCGGGAGCCAGATCGGCGCCTGGGCATCGCCGCAGAGTCAGGTGATCACCTCCCGCTCCCTGCTCGAGGCCAAGTTCGACGAGATCAGGCGCAAGTTCGCCCAGGGCGAGCTGCCCCTGCCGGACTTCTGGGGCGGCTACCGGGTGGTACCGCAGCGCATCGAGTTCTGGCAAGGCCGCGAGAACCGGCTGCACGACCGCTTCGCCTACACCCTGGAGGCAGACGGCGGCTGGCGCATCGAGCGCCTGGCCCCTTGAGCCGTTGATGAAAGAATCGGGCGCACGCGCCTGCTCGGCTCAAGCGGCGATCCCCATCCAGCGGGCCGTGCACCAATGGCTCGCGCTCGCCGCCGCGGCCGTGCTCGCCGCCTGCGGCCAGGGGCAGGACCCCGTCATCGAGCTCTCGGGCCCGACGATGGGGACCTACTACAGCGTCAAGGTCGCGAGACCTCCAGCGGGGGTTACGCGCGAGCGTTTGCAGACGGGGGTCGACACCGTCCTGCAGGACGTCAATCGCCTGATCTCCACCTACGATCCGAGCTCCGAGCTTTCCCGCTTCAATCAGAACCCCGCCACCGACTGGGTCGCGGTTCCGCCTGAGCTGCTGGGGGTGATCGCGGAAGGACTGGACATCAGCAAGCTCAGCGACGGCGCGTTCGACATCACCGTCGGTCCCCTGGTCAATCTCTGGGGGTTCGGGCCCGCCCCGGTTCCCGATGACACCCCCTCGGACCAGGAGATCCGGAACGCCATGGCCCGGGTCGGCCACGGACTGCTGGGGCTGCGCAAGGATCCGCCGGCCATCGCGAAGAAACGCGGGGATCTCTACGTCGACCTCTCCGCATTGGGAGAGGGATACGGGGCGGACCGGGTCGCGGACTACCTCGACGCCCTCGGAATCTCGGACTTCATGGTCGCGGTAGCGGGCGCGATCCGGGCCAAGGGGCGCAACGCCGAGGGATCGCCCTGGGCGATCGCCATCGAAGAACCCACGCCCGGCAGGCGCGCCGTGCAACGGATCATTCACATCACCGGCGAGGGGCTGTCGACCTCGGGCGACTACCGCAACTATTTCGAGCGCGACGGCAAACGCTACTCGCACGAGATCGACCCCCGCACCGGTCGTCCCATCGAGCACCGGCTGGCCTCCGTCACCGTGATCGGCGAAACCGCCGCCCGCGCGGACGGTCTGGCGACAGCGCTGATGGTGATGGGCGAGACCGACGGCCCTGCCCTGGCGGAGGCCGAAGACATCGCCGCCCTGTTCATCGTCCGCACGGACCAGGGCTTCCGCGAGGTCGCCAGCGCCGCGTTCGCGCCCTATCTGGCCGAATGACGCGGGGCGTCGCCAGGGACGCGCCTACTCTATGGACACGAAGAGCGTGAAGGGCTCGCTTTGCACGGCGCGCATAAGCTGCCCCACGATGACCCTGTAGGTCTTCTTCTCGGTGGTGAAGCGGTAGCGGTGCTGCCCATCGACGACACCAGCGATCGAGAACATGACGTTCCTGCCCTTGATCTCGAGGCTCGCCGTCTGCCCTGCCCCCGTGGTCATCTCGTAACACAAGAAATCCTCAGGCGGGGCCACACCCTGTACGGTCCCCGAGCTGTGGCCGCGTTGGAACCGGATGGTCTCGCAGCCGCCAGCTTGGCCGACCTGGGCGCCAAGCGTCGACACCACGAGACCGATGGCGAGCGCAAGGCGCGCATGTGAAGCCTTCATGACTGACCCCTCCGCAGAGAATGCACGCATGCCACGGCAGAGCCGGGACGAAGACGATTCAGGTCGGCAGCCGGGAGCGGGCGCGCCGGGACAACGCCCCAAATGCGCTTCGTCCCCTCGCCAGATCCCGGCTGCACGGCGAGTACCTTCGTCAATTGGAGAAATAGCCCAGGACGTCGATGATCAGGTGTACGTTCCGGCTCGCGTAGACCGAGAAACCGGGATCTGCGCCCGAGCTAACGGTGGTCTTGACGATGCCCGCATTGGCGATGTTCTGGGTGCCGGCGGCATAGTTGATCCAACTCGCGTTGGGCTGGCTCTCTCCCCAGGGCCACAGGCTGGCGAAGCCCTTCTCGCTCGGGGCGCCAAGCGGAACCACGGTGACATTTAGGTGCGCAGCCGCGTGCTCTCCGAGAGCGAAAGGACATTCCGCTGGGTAGTCCGCCGGCGCGCTCCCGACGGCCTGGTTTTGATCGGCCACATCGCCGTAGCTGTGGAAATGCCGCGTCTGACCGGCGGCGATGGCGCCTTCCAGGGTGTACCTTGTGTCCACGATGCGACAGGGTGCCACCGCGGTGTAGCCCAAAACGCCTGGCACGGGATTCACCGCGCACTTACCCGCCACGCAGGGCAGCTCGAGCGTGTAGCTCGTGTTGTTCGCATTGGGATGAGCCTCGGCGACGACGGTGTAGATACCATCCTCCGCCAGAACGACCGTATCGATGTCTACAGACGCCAAAAAAGTTAGTTTGCGCAACGAATGCGCCCAATGGGTCGTACAGACTGATCTGGGAAGTCAGGCCGTCAGTGTTGAGTTGGATAAACGGCCGGTCGCCGGCGTTGCCCACGAAACGGAAGACGTCGACGTCGGAGGCGCCTTCGAACACGCAGGCGACCGAGTCCCCGTACTCGATCAACATGTCCGTACCGGGATCGGGATCACAGTTGACGGCCGCGCCCAGGGCGTGAGGGCTGAACGAACTCAGGCAAATCGTAAACAGCAAAGAAAACGACTGAGTGGAGTTGTGCATGGCGTATCTCCTTGTCGTACGAAGCCAGGGGTCCGTCCGCGGAAAGTCCGAACCCTGCGTCTTCCCTCGCCGATGCAGTAAAGCCCTAAACGCTGTTCTTCTAGGTAAGCTCGGGACCAATTGGCTTATGCGAGTCGTCCCGAAAGGCAATCATCTTGACGTGACTGTCAGCATTGCCTGACCAGCACGAACCAAGGCACATCCGTCCGTGAGGGTTGCCACCGCATGGAACATCGATGGCGGCCTCCTTGCAGCCCATGACCGCGGTTGCCATAGTCCGCCTAAAAAGACCCTAGACACCGGTTCAACCTCCCGCAATCCGGATTTACCGAGCATCGACACGTAAAACTACGGAGCGAAACGCGGAAACTTGACGTCTCCTTGGCGGGTACTGATCCTTCCCATTGAGATCCGCTGCATGCTTATCCAGCCGTCGCCCGTATCGATCCGTGCGTTTCCGCCTGTAACGGCGTCCGAATATGCTTGATCTCAAGGCCTCTTGATCCCGGCCTTCTGCGCGAGGACACCCGATGAGGCCCCGCAAGAAAAAGGCCACTCCACCTGACGCGAGCGCAAACGGATGAAACCTGCTCACACAAGAACCCTACTCGCCGGTCTAGCCGGTGGCATGGCCATGAATGTGACGATGCTTCTGACTTTCCGGCTACTCGGTTTCGGATGGAATGGCGACGGAATCCTGATCGAGTCCGCCTCGCAGAGTCAAAAACTCATCGCGGTATGGACAACCCTCGAACCACTCCCGCTGGTCGTGACTACTCCCATTCCCATCATCACGGGCATTCTGCTGTTCGGCGTGATCCACGCATACCTGTTCCGCTGGATCTCGCCGGCGTGGCCGCGCGGCATCACGGGCCGGGGCTTGCGGTTCTCCGCCCTGGTTTTCCTCATGGCATTCCTGTTTTGGGAATTCTTCACGCCTTTCAACATGTTCGGCGAGCCGCTGCAACTGATCGCGCTGGAATTGCTGTTTTGGGCATGCATCGCGCTGGCGGATGGGATGGCCATTTCCGCGGTCATCGGGAACGGCGCTGCCGGCCGCGACGGCCAACTGAAAACGCCGGTCGCAAGCCTTTCTCTGCGAGTGCGGGCACGCGGCAAGGGCCTCCAACCTCCAATCGCCGTTTGGCGTCGGGGTTCTCATGAACAAAATCCAGAAAACCGTTCCTATCCAGATACGCACGAGCACTGACGCCGACCTCCCAGGCATCCTCGCGATCCACCGCGCCGCCTTTCCGGATGAATCCGTGGCCGATCTCACGGCCGCGCTCATGTCGGACCCCAGCGCCCGACCAATAACCTCCCTGCTGGCGATATCCGCGGGCAAGCCGGTGGGGCACGTCCTCTTCACCGCCGCGCACCTCGTACCCGAGACCGGGCACCGAGTCTCGATCCTCGCCCCGCTGGCCGTAGCGCCGGCATGGCAGGGGCGCGGCATAGGCAGCGAGTTGGTGCCGCGCGGGCTGGCGATTCAGGCGCGATCCGGGGTGAATCTGGTCTTTGTGCTCGGGCATCCGGCCTACTATCCGAGGTTCGGATTCGCACCGGCGGGCGAGCGGGGGTTTTCGGCGCCGTATCCGATACCGGAACAGCATGCGGAGGCCTGGATGGTTCTCGCCCTCGACGGAGGGCTTCGGACAAGCTATCGGGGCAAGGTCGCATGTGCGAAGGCGCTGGACCACCCTGAACACTGGCGCGAGTAGACCCCGAACTTTTCAATCGGCCCGGGTCTGTCCCCTTGCCTGATGTCTCCGCGGGATCGCATTCGTTCAGGTAACGTACAGGTAATGTATCGGAGACTGTGGAAAACCAGGGCTATCCGTACGCAGCAATGCGAAAAGGAATCCAAGCGATGCAAAACCACAACTCGCGGACGATCGTCCGGCTCACGGTCGCCGTCTTCTTCGCCGCGATATTGAGCGGATGCGCCACCTACTATCCGGGCTATGCCTCGGACGACATCTGGGTGGATTACTACACGCCGCAGTTCTATGACGGCTATCCGGTGTACTTCGACCGGGTAGGCGTTCCCTTTTACTATCGCGGCGAGCGCATCGTTTACGTCCCGCGGTCCTACCGCCGATACAGGGACTTGACCGTCCACTACAAGCGACATCGCCCGCATTACCACCGCTGGTACGACGAGCGGGGACACCGATACCGCCACGTCCATTACAAGCATGCGCCGCGAAAGAAGGTCCGGCGCGTCTTACCGCCGGCGGATCCGGACATCCACTACCGACGTATACCGCAGCGTCCTCCATTGACCGGCGTGGCGCCGGATCCGCGTCCGCGGCACCAGCGGCCCGCGCCACCACCTAAACCGGACATCCGTTACAAGCGGATTCGGCAGCCCCCTCCGGTAAGCGTCGTGCCACCGGAATTCGACCCGCGAGATCAACAGCCGAAGAAGCGGCCCTCGAAACGAGTGGTGAAATACGGCGGGCAGCGCCCAACGCCTGACGAATCGAGTCCGCCGGGTATCCGGCGAGACAGGACCACCCCGCGCATCCGCGATGACGGGCAAGGGCCTCGCGGGCCATTCGGCCCGGACCCCGGAACGTTGCAGTCGCCCGGGTCATTGTTTCGGGGCGGCACGCCGGTGTTCGCGCAATAGGCCCCTGCCGGTACGGCGCCAAATAACTGGCAGACGCAGAGCGAATCCGGGTCTTGCAATCATGCTCTGTGGGACATTGCACTTCGACTTTCCGATTGTTTTTCGAGATGCGACAGGGCGTAGAACTCGAAAATGGTCTGGCAACAGAAAGACTGAACACGGGTCTGTACTTAGCGCCTGTTCCACACAGCGCCGGTCCCGTGGTGCCCACGCAGAGTGCCAGCAAGCGGTTAGGGATCTGTTCTTCCCAGGAGCGACGGTTGAAGCCGTAGACAAACTGGTCGATGTATTCCTGCAAGCGGTGCGGGCGCACCGCGCCGTGGAACGTGCCAAGCAGAAAGCGCTTGAGGTTGGCGATGACGATGTGGACCCACGACGGCCACTGGTCGGCCTCCTCGGGCGGCGTGATTCTGGGAATGTAGGTGGCCTGCACGGCCAACCCTGATGGCGACGGGAAGGCATCGGGCTGCAGACGGCGTGGGGCGAAGTCGATGATCTTCGAGAGCCGCAGCGCGGAGAGGCCGCCCCTGTCGGCGCTGACGAAGTACAGTGTCCAGAACCACTTGGTCAGCGGTGCGCCCGAGCCATGAAACACCGTAACCGAGGTGATCGATGTCTGGCGGTAGCAACGCGCACATTCGTAGCGATGCCGCGCCGCGTACAGCCAACCATGATCATGCCCGCAATGGGGACAGCGAAATCCCTCGGGCCAGCGTTGCGCGGCAATCGCGTCCAGGCACGCTTGCTCGGTGGCGAACCGCTGTTGCCAATCATAGAAACTCGTTGTGGGTGCTTGCATGGGAGGCTCCGTGGTCGCTCCTTTGCTCGCCTCCCAGTATTGAGCCGTCACGGGCTCAGAAACCGAGTCCGTGGAACAGGCACCATGTGAAGATCCATGAACGCGGTTTCCCGGTTCCTTCATTTTCAGTCGCTTACGCGCCTGAAAATGCCGGGGCTCCTGCCCCGCACGGGAAGCGCTGAATAAACCAGCGCTTCCCTGACGATTCAATCCTGTATGTCGATCGCGTCCCAATGTACTTTCGAGCATGGCCTGTTAGACTCTCCTCGAGGCCCGTCCGGCCGAATGTCGGACTGTCTCGGTACCGGAGAGCATCCCTCCCACTCCCGTGCAACGGACATCACTCCGACGCTTCTCTTTGCCGTAGCACATTAATATTGTTAAGGAAAAAACCAGATGATGAAGAATGTTCGCAAAATGGCCGGCCACATCGCGCTGGCGACCACTCTGTTGATTGGTGGCCTGGCGCTGGCGGCTGATGCCAAGAAGCCGTCCGGGACGGTCGCGATCGACGAGACGCAGATCGCTTTCATTGTGGGCGGCAGTCTCGGCGGCGGTACGTTGACGTTCCAGGGCAAGGAATACCCCTTCAAGGTCGGCGGCCTGACGGCGGGCGCCAATGTGGGTGTTTCGAAGATGAGCGCCGCCGGTGAGGTCTACGATCTGGATGAGATCTCAAAATTCCCCGGCACCTACACGAAGCTGGAAGCGAGCGTCACCCTGGGCGGTGGTATCGGCGGTTTGCATCTCAAGAACGAGAACGGTGTGATCATGCGCCTGGAGTCGCGGACCCAGGGCCTGCAGTTGAACGTGGGATCGGCCAGCGGTATCAAGGTCACGATGGAATAGAGATTTCCGACGATTGGCCCAAGCCAACCCGATTAAGTGAAGTTAAGGGCCCCCTGCGGGGCCTTCTTTTTTCTGAGACGGAAAACCTCCCAACCAAAAGCTCAGGGTCACAGCTCAGCTCAGATCTTGCGATACGCAATTTCCGGGCGTTGTATCTCGCGTTTCCGATCGGTCTTATCGGCGCGATTGGCAGGCGCAGGACGTAGAACTCGAAGGACATCCGGGTTCGCGGAGGTGGATTTCCTGATCGACGGAACCATAGCCGACAAGAGCAAAGGCAATTCGGCGAGCCGTATTGACCCACCTGCTGTCATTGCCCCCCGCTGACGCCAGTGAGCCTGAGCTGTTCCGCCAATGCCGTATCATCGTCGCCGATCTGCGGTTCCGCCAGGAGCCAGACCCGCATCTCGGTGCCTTGGCCGGGTGAGGACTCCAGCGTGATGTTGCCGCCGTAACGGCGCACGAGCCCGTAGCTGATCGAGAGGCCGAGCCCGGTTCCCTCCCCTTCCGGCTTGGTGCTGAAGAAGGGGTTGAAGACCTTCTCTGCAAGCGCCAGCGGGATGCCGGGCCCGGTATCGCGGACGCTCGCCATCACCCCCTTGTCCTCCCAGTCGCGGCTGCGTACCACGATGGATCCTCCGCTCGGCTCCTGGGCGTGGACGGCGTTGACCAGCAGATTCACCATCACCTGCTGCAGGTCCTGGCGGCCGATGCGAACCGGGCGTGTCGCGGCGAGGTCGAGCCGCACCTCAATCTCCGCCTTGCGGGTGAGATGGCTCACCAGCTTGACGGTGTCGCGCAGCACCTCGTTCACGTCCAGGGCATCGGCCCAGCCGGCGTAATCGCTCGGGCGGGCGTACCGCAGCAGACCGTCGATGATGTCCTTGACCCGATAGACCTGCTCGACGATGAGGTCGATCTCCTGACGCACCGGTTCGGCGTCGTGGCCCAGCTCCTGCACCAGCACATCCAGGTTGCCCAGGATCACCGCCATCGGGTTGTTGATCTCGTGGGCCATGCCAGCGGTGAGCTCCCCCAGGGCGGCCAGCTTCTCCGCCGCCACCAGCTGGCGCCGGGTCGCGCGCAGCAGGCGGACGGTGCGCTCCAGCTCCGCGTTGCGGCTTCGCAGCTCGGCGGTCCGCTCCTCAACCTTGCGCTCCAGGGAGTCCGCCGCGTCCCTGATCTGCCGGCTGCGCGCCCTGAGAAGGTCGAGCATGGCGTCGAAGCCGCGCGCCAGTTCGCCGATCTCATCCTGGGATTTCACCGGCCCGATGCGCCGGTGCTCCCCCGCGAGGGTTGCCTGCACCACGGCGCTCATGGCCTCGAGCGGCCGGAAGATGGACTTGGCCCCCGCCACCGCGAGGATCGCCGTGACCGCAGCCAGGGCGACGAACAGCAGGACCAGCGTCGCCATCGCCTTGGCCAGCTCCCGGCGGAAGGGAGACTCGAGGAAACCGGCGTGGAGCATGCCCACGCGGGCGCCGTCCGCGTCGCGGATCGGCTCGTAGGCGGAGATGTACCAGTCGTTGACGACGAAGGCACGGTCGATCCAGGTCTCCCCCCGGCCGAGCACCTGCTCGCGGACCTCCCGCGACACGCGCGTGCCCAACGCGCGCTCCCCCGGCGATAGCGGCACGTTGGTGCTGATGCGCACGTCGTCCAGCAGCACGGTCACCGAGCCGATGCTGCCCTCGGGCAGGCTACCGGGCCCGTAGACCAGATCGCGGATGGAGTCCACGAAGCGGAAGTTTCCGTTGAGGATCAGGCCACCATCGAGCACGGCGCGGACATTCTCGTTGGCGTCCCGCACCGGGTAGACGGCGCGAATGACCATGGCCCGATTTTCCGCCGCACGCTGGGTGGGCACCGCCCGCTTGGTCGGGACCAGGCGCAGCCGCAGCTGCTCGGCCAGGGCGGGATCCTCGCGCTCCAGGTCGGCGGCGGAGAAGATCTCGATGCCGACCGTGGGCTCACCGAGCAGGGCGCGCGCCACCAGATCGGAGGCCCGGCTGCCGCCGTCGTCGCCGCGGAGCATCCAGCGCCCCTGGCGGTCGGACAGGTGCAGGAACGAAAAGCCGGTGCGCCTGGCCACCCGCTTGAGCTCGCGTTTCAGGGCAAGGGTATCGCCGCGCT
Source organism: uncultured Gammaproteobacteria bacterium (assembly GCA_963698495.1). GTDB lineage: Bacteria > Pseudomonadota > Gammaproteobacteria > Chromatiales > Chromatiaceae > CAVORB01. The sequence continues at coordinate 89,233 of CAVORB010000030.1, forward strand.
CGAAGTCGGTTCGGAAGCGGTAGGACTCGGCGAGGCGGGCGAGGGTGTCGAGATAGTCTCGCTGGGCGCGCTCGAATACGTCGTGGGCGACGGAGAGGTCGGTACTGACCTTGATGAAGAGCTGATCGTAACCGAAGCGCCCGCCCCAGTAGGCGGCGAGCGCGAGCGCGACCGGCAAAGCGAGCACGATGGGCAGGAGCACCAGCACCAGTAGCTTGTAGCGCACGGTGCGGCGGACGGCGTCGCGGACCCGTCGCCAGGTCGTCATGACCCCGGCTCGCCCCCGACCGTCGCCCTCCAGAGATCCCGCCCGCTGCGCGGCGCCACGGCAGGGGGTGAGACCTCGCAGCGAGGCATCTCGCGCCCCGGTTCGCCGGCCCGGATCATTCGCCAGCGGCGGCCTGACTGTCCCAGATCTTGACCTTGCGTTCCAGGGTCTTGCGCGAGACGCCGAGCATTCGGGCCGCGGCCGACTTGTTGCCCTCGCTCGCCTTCAGCACCCTCAGTATGTGCGCCTTCTCCACCGCCTCGATCGTGAGACCGGGGTCGCCCGCGTCCTGGCCCCCGCTCCCCGGCACCGCGCCCTGCGGGGAGATGCACTGGCCCGGGCGCCGACCCAGCAGGAGACAGCGCTCGATGACGTTGCGCAGCTCGCGCACGTTGCCTGGCCAGTCGTAACGCGACAGCACATCCAGATCCCAGGCGTCGAGGTCCGGCGCCGCAAGGCCGAGCTCGGCGGAAAGCGCGGACAGAAAGTTTCGGGCGAGGGCCGGGATGTCCTCCGGCCGCTCGCGCAGGGGCGGCAGGCGCACCGCCACCACGTTGAGGCGGTAGAAGAGGTCATCGCGAAAGCGCCCGGCATCGACCTCGACGGAGAGATCGCGATTGGTGGCGGCGATGATGCGCACGTCCACCGGCGTCTCCTGGTTGCCCCCGACAGGTCGGATGGTCTTCTCCTCGAGCACCCGCAGCAGCTTGGCCTGCATCCCGAGCGGCATCTCGCCGATCTCGTCCAGGAACAGGCTGCCGCCGTGGGCGAAGCTGAACAGCCCTTCGCGCGCCTGGTGGGCGCCGGTGAAGGAGCCCTTCACATGCCCGAAGAGCTCGCTCTCCAACAGCTCCGGGGAAACCGCGCCGCAGTTGATGGCGACGAAGCTGCCGGGACGGCCGCTGCGGTCGTGGATGGCGCGGGCGGCGAGCTCCTTGCCGGTGCCCGACTCGCCTTGGACCAGGACGGTGGAGCGCATCGGGGCGACCCGGTTGATGATCGCGCACACCTCCTTCATCGGCTCGCAGTCCCCCACCAGGCCGTCCAGAGTGTGATGGCGGTCGGTCTCCCGGTGCAGCAGGAAGTTCTCCCGCGACAGCCTGCGGCGCTCGGTGCAGCGCTCCATCGCCGAGAGCAGCTGGTCGATGCGGAAGGGCTTGAGGATGAAATCCGACGCCCCCGCGCGCAGGGCGGCGATGGCCGTCTCCAGGTCCGCGTGGGCGGTGATGAAGATGACGTCCAGGCTGCTACCCTGATCGCGCAGCTCCTCCACCCAGGCCACGCCGTTCTTGCCCGGCAGACGGATGTCCGAGACCAGCAGATCGAAGTGACAGCGGCGGAGAAGGTCGTGGGCGGCCTCGGTGTCCGCGGCGACCTCGACCAGTGCGAAATGCCTCGACAGTCCCCGCTGCAGGAAGCTGCGCATACCCGGCTCGTCGTCGACGATCAGCACCGAAGTGCCCGGCGGAACGCCGGCGTTCTCGCCCGGCGGCGAAAGCTCGGGCAGCCGCCCGGCCGGTAGAGGGTCGGAACCCATGTCGTAACCTCCAAATCCTCAGTGGTTCGGCCCGGCGTCTGCCCCTTTCGTGAGCGGAGTCCACGGCGGATGCCGCGCCTCCGGCGCCGGTGCCTTTCGTTTCCCCGCTCGGGCACGAGGACCCTTGCGACTTTTTGTCTACATCAGACCGCCCGCTGGGTCAAATGACTCCGCAGCCCCGGCCTCAGCCGACCCTGAAGGCCAGCAGCAGACCATCGCGGATCGGCACAATGGAGCTGATCCAGCGCCTGCTGCCGGTGACCAGCCGGGTGAGCTCGCGCACGCCCTCGGTCGCGGCGTCCCGCTCGCCAGGGTCCAGGACGCGGTTGCCCCACAGCAGGTTGTCGACGATCAGGGTCCCGCCCGGACGCAGCCTCTCCTCGATCACCGGCAACGACGCCGGGTAGCCCTCCTTGTCGATGTCGCTGAAGATCAGGTCGAAGTGCTCCTCGCGCTCGCGCAGGGTCGTCGACCGCCTCGCTGACGTGAAAGCGCACCAGGTCCGCCAGCCCCAGCGCCCGGAGGTGTCGCTCGCGCCTGGTCGGAAAGGGCCTGGTCCCACACCGTGTGGTGCACCTCGCCGCCCCCGTTTTCCCGCACCGCGCGGGCGAACCAGGCGGTGGAATAGCCGTAGCCGGAGCCGAGCTCGAACACACGCTGCGCGCCGGTCATGCGCGCGACCTGGTAGCACAGGTGTCCGCAGGCAGGCCCGATGATGGGGAAGCCGTGCTCGCGGGCATGCTCTTCCATCGCCAGGAGCTCCGGGTCTCGCTCGGGGACGAGCCCGTCCAGGTAGCTTTGCAGGCGCGGCGCAACGGCATCGGCGGGCATGGCGGCATGACTCGGTCGTGATGTGCGTACTTTAGAATGGTCGATTCAGGCTCGAATTGCGAGGGACCCCGCCGTGCGGAACCATCGGTATGCGCTGCTGATCCTGCTTGTCGCCGTGCTGTCGCCGCTGGCGGCGCTCCAGGCCAGATCGGACTGCCCCGTCGATCTGCGCTGCACGGACGATGCCCGTGTCGCCCACGCGGAGGCCATCTCGCTCGCGGACCGCGAGGGCGCGGACGACGTGCTCGTGGTCGTCGACATCGACGATACCCTGCTGACGATGGACCAGGAGCTCGGCAGTCATGCGTGGTTCGCCTGGCAGCATGAGCTGCTTCACCGGGACCCGGCCAGTCACGCCCTGGTCGCCAGGGACTTCGGCGGCCTGCTCGCCGCCCAGGATCTGCTCTACACCCTGAGCCGGATGCACCCGACGCAACCGGATCTGCCGGCCATGGTCGAGGATCTTCAGAACCGCGGCATACGGCTCATCGCCCTGACCTCCCGTGGTCACGACCTGCGCGACGCCACCCGCCGGGAACTGCTGCGCAACGGCTACGACCTGGGGCGCAATGCCATTGCGCCCCGGCCCGGCTTCGTCGGCGACGACCCCTACCTCCCGTACCAGCCCGGCAACCTCGCCGCGAGCGGCCTGACGGGCGAGGACGCCGCCCGCTTCGGGCTCGGCAGCCCGCGGCCGGTCAGCTACCGCAACGGGATCTACCTGACCGCGGGGCAGCACAAGGGGGCCATGCTGCGGAGCCTGCTGGCCCGGACCGGGCGCGACTTCCGCGCCATCGTCTTTCTCGACGATTCGGAGGAGAAGGTCAGGGACATGATCGAGGCCTTTCCGCCCGCCTCGGGACCCGAGCTGCAAGCCCTCGTCTACACCCGCGCGGCACCACTCGCGGCAGCCTTCTCGTCGGCAACGGCGAGGGCGGCGGCGGTCTCTGCTTGGAACCGGCTGGCGGCCACCCTTGTGGAGGTATTCCCCTCCCGCCGGGGCCTCGTCCCCTCCCTCACTGGCGCGAATCCGGGTGAGCCCTGAATGGCGAAGGATGCCTAGCGAACGTCGGAGAAGAAGCGCCGTCGCCTAAGAAGACGTCTTCCAGGACGGCTTCTTCCGGAAAGCCGCCCAACCGCTCGAACAGGGAACGGCGCACGAACGGGGCCTGGTCGCTGTACATGACGCGCGTCACGCGGAGACGGCGCCCCGGTTCATCTGCGACGCCCGCCCGTTGGGCGCATCCGAAACGCGAACCAGCGGAAATCCGGCCATGACCTCCCTGGTGACGTCGGTACTCCCGCCGTCCACCCCGAGGACCTCGTACTCGCCTTCCTGCAGAAACAGATGCTCCAGGGTCCGCGGGAGGGCCTTCGCCTCGTTGTAGACGGGGATGATGACCGAGATCACGGCTCGCCCCTTAGTCGCCCTCCCCGGCTGGGCGCGCGGGAAGGATGTTGGCATCGAGATCGTAGCGCTTGAGCTCGAAAGGGGTACCCTCCGGCGGCGGCCTGTCCGTAACCTGCCACGCGCCGCTCGCGTCGCGCCATTGATAGACGGGCTTGCTCGACGAGAGCGGGCTCTCCAGCGGCACCCGGGCGAGCCAGGGCCGCAGCACCTCCGGGTAAAGATGCCAAAGCAGCGCCAAGGCGATCACAAGCGCCACGATCACGATCAGGGTCTTCTTCATCAGTCGGTCTCCGCGTCTTCACCCGGCAAGCCAACCCGCGGGCGCGTGCTTCTGGCCAGTTCGGGAATTTCCGCTAGGCTAGGACAGGAACACCCGGTCCGCCACCACTGGTCCCCCATCCGGGACGAATCGCGGCGTCACGACCGAACCCCAGTGGGGTACAAGCAACGCAGGGAGAAAGGCCATGGGCTCGATTCGACTCGGCACCTGGAACATCGAGTGGATGAACGACCTGTTCGAGACCGACGGCGGGCAGGCCGTCTTCAAGAGCGACACCAGAACGGTGCGCGGTCCGCGCAGCGGCAACACCGTGCGGCAGAGGGTCGACGACCTCGCCGGTGTGATCGACTTGCTCGCACTCGACGCGATCGTCATCGTCGAGGGACCCAACCGCGTCGAGGAGCTGCAGCACTTCTTCGACAACGCCCCCCTGCAGGGAAGCTGGACCTGCGCCCTGCAGCGCTCGCCCCGACAGTCGCAGTGCGTGGGCATCGCGGTGCGCACGGACACCGGGTTGTGGTCGAACGAGCCGATCCTCCAGATCGACGCCCTCGATACCGCGAGCGGCGCGATCAAACGCGCGAGCGACCCGTTCGACTACGACAGCGACGACGACGGTTTGCTGGAAAAGCACAAGTTCGAGCGGCGACCGCTCTACGCCGAGCTGAGGATGGCCGACGGCGGACGCTTTCGCATCGTCGGCCTGCATCTCAAGAGCAAGGGCATCTTCACCGCCCTCGAGTGGAGCAAGTGGTGGCGCCAGGCCGGCGCCAACCGGATGAGACTATTGGCGCAATGCCGCCGATTCCGCGAGCACTTCCTCGAGCCCTACCTGAGCGACCCCGCCACCCAAGGCCTGCCGCTGGTGGTCTGCGGGGACATCAACGACGGCCCCGGCTTCGACACCAGCGAGGCCAGGCTGGACGCCAGCGGCATCGAGACCCTGATGGGCGACGTCTGGCGGCCCGACCTCGCCCTCGGCAACGCCCTATTCGACAGCCTGTCGGAGAAGGACCGCTCGGAGCGCGACTTCCGCGACCTCGCGACGACCCGCTTCAAGGACCCGATCTTCGACGGGGCCTATCACAACGTCTGGATCGACCACATCCTCTACACCCGCAATGCCGCTCCCGGCTGGCTGCGCGACGCTGCGGTCCACCGCAACCTGCCCGACGGGCGAGCCATCTGGCGCGCGTTCCCCGCCGCGTCGGACCACTACCCGGTGTCGGTGACGGTGACGCTTTGACCCCGCGGCAGCAGACCATGGCCCCGGTAGGGCGCAATAGGGCGCGCCCACAAGTCCCGATGAGAGTCAGCTCTCCCCGCGCCCGTATTGCGCCGAATGGAGGGGATACATACGGCGCAATACGCCTTGCTATTGCGCCGCGCTGAGAACCAGCTATTTCCTGACCAGCGTGATTTCCTTGTCCTTGTCCCGAATTCCCTTCAAGGTCTTGTCATCCACGCGCTTGAGTCTCACTTCGCTATCAGGGCACCCCTGTAACACTGTGGAAAACCGGACCACGAAGATCAGCTTGTCCGCTGTCGCAGTCTTGACGACGATAGGGGCCTTTCGCCCCACAGAAATGGACCCCGATACTTGGACAGTGCCTTAAGTGAAATCTTCCTTGGGTTTCAGGCTGCCAAATCGGCGGCTGGCCTGGTCGAAGTACACCGCATCCGGGGTGCGTCGGTCCAGTGCGCTGTGACGGCGCCTGGTGTTGTAGAACGTCGAAGTACCGGGTCAGCCCTGCCCGCAGCTCGGTTGGCGTTTCGTAGGCACGCAGGTACACGTCCTCGTACTTGACGCTGCGCCACAGCCGCTCGACGAACACGTTGTCCACCCAGCGGCCCTTGCCGTCCATGCTGATCTCGATGCCATGGTCCTTGAGCACGCCGGTGAACGCCTCGGAGGTGAACTGGGACACCTTGGTCGGTGTTGAAGATTTGCGGCGTCCCGAAGCGCCGTAGGGCCTCTTGCAGGGCCTCGATACAGAAGTCCGTGTCCAGGGTGTTGGACACGCGCCAGGAGAGCACCCGACGCGAATGCCAGTCCATGATGGCCACCAGGTACATGAACCCCTTGGCCATCGGAATGTAGCAGATGTCCGTTGCCCAGACTTGGTTCGCACGCTCGATGACCAGGTCCCGGAGCAGGTAGGGGTAGATCTTGTGCCCCGTGCCCGGCTGGCTCGTTCGGCGCCGCGGATACAGGGCCTGCAAGCCCATCTGACGCATCAGACGCTGAACCCGCTTGCGGTTGACGTTGTGGCCGCGTTCCTGCAGCTCGTCGCGGATGCGTCGACTGCCGTAGAACGGATACTGCAAGTGGATCTCGTCGATGAGCCGCATGAGGGCCAGATCCTCCTCATCGAGCGCTTCGGGACGGTAGTACGCGCTCGAGCGTGCCACAGCGAGCAGCTCGCAGCGCCGCGTCTTGGGCAACGCGTGCTTTGCGTGAATCTGTGCTCGGCGCTCGCTCATCGGTCGCGCCCCAGCACTTTGGACAAAAAATCGTTCTCCATCGCCAGCTGACCGATCTTGGCGTGGAGCTTCTCTACCTCCTGTTGGTTGTGCTGGGCCTCAACCGCGTTACCGCCGAACACATCCTCGGCGCCTTCGACCAGGCGCTTCTTCCAGTCCTGGATCTGATTGGGGTGAACGTCGAACTGCTCGGCCAGCTCAGCCAGGGTGCGCTCGCCCTTTACGGCCGCCAGAGCTACCTTCGCCTTGAAGGCCGATGAATGATTACGTCGCTTTCTTCGCGTCATCTTCTGCTCCTTCTCTGTCGAGAATCTTAAGCCAGAAGATTTCACTTATCAGGTCCCGATCCCTGTCCTGCCTCCAATGCCGTCAACTTAGCATCAACCTACGG
>CAVORB010000031.1:0-122315 GCA_963698495.1 uncultured Gammaproteobacteria bacterium
ATCGCGATTTAGCGATTTGTAGGAAAGGCCGCAGCAACAGCTGGCGGCCTGTTTCGTTTCGGCGTTGGTTTTTGGGAGAGTCGAGATGTCCGTCCCGGCGGCGTTTCTAGGAGTGGTGCTGATCTGGGCGACCACCCCTCTTGCGATCAAGTGGAGCAGCGAGGGCGCGGGCTTTTTGTTCGGCGTCGCTTCACGCATGTTACTGGGCGTGGTCGTTTGCCTGATACTCGTCGCGCTGCTGAGCCGCCGCATGCGTTGGCACCGCGAGGCCCTGCTCACCTACTTTGCCGCAGGGATGGGGCTATGGGGTGCCATGACCAGCGTCTACTGGTCGGCCCAGTTCATCCCCTCCGGGCTGATCTCGGTGCTGTTCGGCCTGAGTCCGGTCGTGACCGGGGTGATGGCGGCGATCTGGTTGGGCGAGCGTTTGCTGACTCCCTTTCGCCTTGGGGGACTCGCCCTCGGGCTCGTCGGACTGTCGGTTGTCTTTGCCCACGGCCTGGCGACGGGCGCCGGCGCCGCCCTCGGCATAGTCGGGATCCTGCTGTCGGTGCATATCCATGCCGCGAGCGCCGTGTGGGTCAAACGCATCGGTGCCGGCGTCCCGGCACTGGAGACGACGACCGGTGCGCTTCTGGTCGCCGTGCCCCTGTTCCTGCTCAACTGGGCGCTGCTCGACGGCGAGCTGCCCACGGAGTTGGAGCCGCGAACCACCTTGTCGATTGTTTATCTCGCGGTGTTCGGCTCGGCGCTGGGGTTCATCCTCTATTACCACGTGCTTCGCCATGTCGAGGCCAGTCGCGTGTCGCTGATCACCCTCGTGACACCGGTACTCGCGCTCTTCCTCGGCCAGGAGGTGAACGGCGAGACCATCGGTCCGCGGGAACTGGCCGGGACGGCGGTCATCCTCGCAGGGCTGGCCTGCTACCAGTGGGGGGACCGTTGGATCGAGCGTCGGGCCTGACGGGCGACAAACGATATCGTCGTCCCTTGGAGGCACCGGAGAACCCGGTCCCGGCTGCACCCACCGCCGGGACCGGGATCGCGCGGGAAATAGTATCGACGAAGCCCCGCTGTTGAATCCGGCGCGCCTAGCACCAACAACAGCCCAATCGATTCAGTCACCCAAGCCGTTCTCGGTGCCGAGGTCGGCGAGGCCACCCTCGGCCGCCGCGTCGGTTACAAGGGTCCCTGTGGGGAGCCTTGCTAGGCACCCTGCCCGACCTGGACGTGCTCTACCCCTTCGCCGACCCGGTGAGCGCCTTCACCTGGCACCGCGGCCGAGTCACTCCATTTTGTACTCGCCGCTCTCACGCCACTGATCGTTTGGTTGATTCTGAAGCTACACCCGGGCACCGTGGAGCAGCGCCGCGGCTGGTATCGCCTGGTGCTTCTGGTTTTCGGCACCCACGTTCTGCTCGACTGCTTCACCGTCTACGGGACGCAGGCCCTGTGGCCGTTATTGGTGCCGCCGGTGGGCTGGGCAACCATCTTTATCATCGATCCGCTTTACACGCTGCCGCTGGCCGCCGGGGTGCTCGCCGCCCTGCTCCTTCGCCGCGAACCGCGTCGGGCCTGGCGCTGGAACCTGGCCGGTCTGGCCTTGAGCAGCCTCTATCTCGCCTGGAGCGCCGGTGCCAAGCTCTACGTCGATCACGCGGTGCGCGACATCCTGGCCCGGGAGGGGGTGCAGTACGAGTATCTGCAGACCCAGCCCACGCCCTTCAATACCCTGCTCTGGCGGGTAGTCGGCGTAAATGGCGACCGCTACTTCGAGGGCCTCTGGTCCCTGGTCAGCCCGGAGAAGGGTCTGACGGTGACGCACCATGGCCATCGACCCGAGCTACTGGCGGAGATCGATAAGACGCCCGCGGTGCAGCGGCTACAGTGGTTTACCAAGGGACTTCACCGGGTTATCCGATACGGCAACGGTGTCGTCATCAGCGATCTGCGCATTGGCGTGGACGCGGTTAGTGTTCGCCTTCCGGGTGGCCGAGATCAGCAATCCGCACCCCCAACCCGTGGTTCCCGAGCGCGTTCGCACCGAGCGGGACTTCGGGCGCTTGCGCGAACTTTGGGACCGTATTTGACACGCCGATGGGAACACAGGGGAAATGATTCCAACGAAAGCGATTTTCCAGCGATGGGCGGTGCTCGCGGCGGGCATACTTTCCGCGGCAGCAGCTCCCGCTACCGAAAACCTGAAGATCACCCCTCTCGGCAGCCACGACGGCGAGTTCTGCCGGTTCGACCGGGCGCTGATCCTGGAAGACCCGGACGGTACACGACTCCTGTATGACGCCGGCCGCACCGTCGCCGGGCCAAAGGACCCCCGTCTCGGCAAGATCGACGTGGTGCTGGTGAGCCACATGCACGGCGATCACGTCGGGGACCGCCGGATCGAGCGTGTCAACGCCGGCGAATGCGGCAAGCCGGACACCCCGGTCGTGGCGGCGCCAAACACGAACAGCGTCGAGATCGCCCGGGCCAAGGGCGCCAAGATCATCACCGGCAGCGAGATGCCGCGCTTCTTCGCCGGCAAGTTGCAGGCGCTCGGCGGCGACCCAGACGCCTCGCAGCTCGTGCGTTTCGGCGGGTCGCGGAAGGTTGGCGGGGTTTCCATCACCACGGTGCCTGCGGTCCATTCGAACGGCATCGCCGGTGCCTTGATCGGCGGTGAGCTTGGCGACATGCTCGACGCCGCGGGACTGACTGCTTACGCGGGGCCTCCGACCGGCTATGTGCTCACCTTCTCCAATGGGATGGTCATCTACCTGTCCGGCGATACCGGCATCACCGCAGAGCAGGACTCGGTGGTGCGGCGGCACTACGGGGCAAAGCTTGTCGTCATGAATATCGGCGACACCTTCACCACGGGGCCAAACGAAGCGGCCTATGTGGTCAACGAGCTGATCAAGCCGGCGGCGGTCATCGCCTCCCACGCCAACGAGGCCGCGACCGAGGGCGGAACAGTCATCGCAGGGACCAAGACGGAAACCTTCATCAAGGCGTCCGCCGTGCCCGTCCATCTGCCGCTGAGCGGCCGCACGATGGAGTTCGGCAGCGACGGGACCTGCGTCGACGGCTGCTAAGCCCTATCGACAATGGTTAGCACCGTTGACAAGGTCAGCCGCCGCGAGCCGCGATCCGTCGCACTGGTCACCGGCGCGACCGGCGCGATCGGAAGCGCTATCGCCGAGCGCATCGCAGCCCGCCCCGATCATGAAGTCGTCCTGGTTTGCCGCGATGCTGCGAAGGCTCAGACGGCGGTCGAGGCGATCCGGCATCAAACCGGTAACCCCCACATTCGATATGAACTCGTCGACTTGTCGCAGCGCGCGTCCATCCGAGCGCTCGCCGAGCGATGGCACGGCCCCGCACACGTACTGATCAACAACGCCGCGATCACACCCCGGCGGCGCGAGGAAACACCCGAGGGCATCGAGCTTCAGTTCGCCACCAATGTGCTGGGCTACTTCTGGATGATCACCGCATTCCGGGATCATCTTGCCCGCTCGGCGCCGGCGCGCGTGGTCAACGTCGCGAGCTACTGGGCCGGTGGGCTGGATCTGGAGGACCTGGAGTTCAAACGCCGCCGCTACGATAACGATGCCGCCTACCGGCAGTCGAAGCAGGCCGATCGAATGCTGACGGTCGCCTTCGCCGAGCGCCTTCGGGAATCGCAGATCACGGTCAACGCATGTCACCCCGGCGACGTGGTGTCGACCCTGAGCCGCAACCTGGGTTTCGGTGGTCACGAGAGCGCCGATCAGGCCGCGAGCACCCCCGCATGGCTGGCCACCGAGGCTATCGGAGCGAGAGAAACCGGTAAGTACTTCGAGCATCATCGCGAGGTGTCGTGCCGATTCGGCGCGGACCGCGACGCGGTCGAGGCACTCTTCCTCATATGCGAAGGCTATGGTTGACTGGCGAATCGCGAATTCATGATGACAAAGCAACCGACACGGCACATCGGCCGTTTGGCCGCAGTCGTCCTCTGTACTCTCGGATCGACCCAGTTGACCGCCGCCGAGACTGCTGCACAGCCGCCGACCGGTGCGCAGGCTGTGACCCTGATCAAAACGCCACCCCAGATCCTCACGCGGCAAAAGCTGCCGAACTTCGTCGGCATCTCCGCCCAGACGGCCGGGGCGAATGGCTTGTCAATGAATCTGGTGGTCATCCCGCCAGGGGCCGCCGCCGAGCCGCACTTCCACAAGGGCTTCGAGAGCGCCGTCTACGTGCTGGAGGGACGGGTGGAGACGCGCTACGGACCGGGGCTCGAGGAATCGGTGATCACCGAGGCGGGTGACTTCTTGTTCATCCCGCCCGACGTGCCCCACCAGCCCGTCAACCTGAGCGAGACGGAGACGGCCCGCGCCATCGTGGTGCGCAACGATCCGAACGAGCAGGAGCACGTCATTCTCTACGACCCGAGCGATCATGATTGAATCCCAGAACCGGCCTGCGGCCATGCCAGAGCAAACTCCCGAGCCCCTGGCGGACGTCAATGCTGATCTCACCCGCCGAGTGGTGGTCGACACGCGGCGGATGACCTGGGAGCCGAGCCCAAGCGGCACCGTCTGGCGCAAACCGCTCTACCGCCGCGGCGGAGAGTTCGGCCCGGTGACCAGCTTGGTGCGCTATGCGGCTGGCGGCGCTTTCCCGGAGCATGCGCACCCGGAAGGCGAAGAGATCCTGGTGCTGGACGGGGTGTTCTCGGACGAGCACGGGGACTACCCCACCGGCACCTTCCTGATGAATCCCCACGGCAGCCGGCATTCACCGCGCTCGGAGCATGGATGCACCCTGTTCGTGCGTCTGCGCCAATATCCGGGAGAGGACCGTTCTCGTCTGGTGGAGGACTCCCGTGCGGAAAGCGGATGGCGGCCAGGCCTGGTCAAGGGGCTCAGCGTGCGTCCCCTCTACGTCCCGGGCGGCTATCCGGAAAATGTCGCGCTCGTGCGCTGGGATCAGGATACCCATTTTCAGCGCCACACCCACTGGGGCGGCGAGGAGATTCTAGTGCTGCAGGGCGAATTCGCCGACGAGCACGGCCGGTACCCGCAAGGGACCTGGATTCGCAGCCCTCACATGAGCCAGCACACACCCTTCTCCGAAACTGGGTGCCTTATCTACGTGCGAGTCGGGGGGCTATGATCCAGCGATTGAGCTCTGCCGGTGTCGGCTCTTACCTCCGCGATTTTCTGATCTTGCTCGGCACCAGGCACAGACCGACAAGACATCGGCCATTCGCTTAGCGCTTCGCGGGTTGCTCGATATCTCCCTGACTCCACTCCCTGAGCACGGTGGAGGTCTCGGTTACGCGCGCCCTCGCCTCCTGTCGGTCGCACCCACCGACGAGCAATTCGTCGTACTCAGTCGCCGTGTGGCGAACGTGAGCGACGACAGCAAGGCGAACCGCGTCCTCGTCCAGGGCTTTCGCGTCAGCGCTTTGACCGACACGACCGCCGTACTTGCGGCAGGCATGCTCCGCGATCTGCGTCTCGTGCCGGTGCGGACAGCCCGGATAGAAATCCCGGACCCGTTGGGCAAACCGAGCGACGTACTGGTCATCCAACTCCGCCCGGCGATCAGCGGCGCGGACACGCCGCGCCTCCTTAGTCGCCGCGTCCGCCGTACACTCTTGCTCTGCTTGCTCAAGGGCGTCCTCCTCGACCAGCAGCCCCTTGCGCTCATACCGTTTGCGCGCCCGACTCCATTTCAGGACCACCGCCGAGAGTCCGGAGTGCTTGCGTACGCGACGCGTCAAGCCCGCATCACCCGCGGGAAGAAAGACAAGGTGATCCAGGTCGGCACAGGTGAGGCACAAGGCCCGTCTTTCATCAGCGAGTGTGATCCAGGCGCAACGCCCGAGATCCGCCCCGCACTCGTGGCACCGGCTATCTCGGTTGGAGATGAAGACCTTGAGGTCGCTGCCGGGGTTCGCCTTCACGTTGGGCGTGACTATGCCGTCCGCGGAGAGATCTCCGCCTCGATCTTCCCGCCGGAATCTTTTGCCGCCGTCTTCAGGTCGAACGCGGTTTGCAGGTCCATCCAGAACTCCGGGCTGGTCCCGAAGTACCGCGAGAGCCGTAACGCCGTATCCGGCGTGATCGCACGGCGCTCACGCACGATGTCGTTGATACGCGGTGCAGGGACCTTGAGCTCGAGGGCCAGGGCGCTCGCCGAGAGCCCGAGCGGCACAAGAAACTCCTCGCGCAGAATCTCGCCGGCATGGATTGGGCGCATCTTGTTCATGGTTGCGGTCCTCAATGGTAATCGACGATCTCGACGTCGTAGGCGTTCCCGTCCTCGAAACGAAAACACAAGCGCCACTGATCGTTTACCCGAATGCTAAACTCTGCTCGACGGTCGCCCTTCAGGGCCTCCAGTCGGTTCGCCGGGGGTATGCGCAGGTCCTCGATGCGCCGCGCGATGTCGAGCATCTGAAGTTTTCCGCTCCGCGACCGACTGAAAGGCCCGGAAGCGTTTCGTCGGCTTGCCGAGGTACAGGGCCTCCGTATGCTTGCAGCGGAAGGACTTGATCATGGGTAAAGGCTAGAACGCTAGCCGTTAAACGGCAAGCATTATATCGGTGGCTCTGGGGCGGTTCAGGCGGAATTGCCAATGCGGAGCGGTGGCAGCACGGCCGACAATCCCACCGGGCGCTCGGTTTGATGAGTCGGTCGACTACATCGCAGAAATTGCGATCAAAAGGGCCTGTGCTAGATTTGTGCTAACTGGCTAGCACAGCGAACCCTAAGTGATTGAAAAGTCAATTGCGGTATTGAGAGGGCAAGCGCCGCAAGTGACTGTTTTTTAAGAAAACGCCAGGTGCAGATTCGGGCTACGAACCAGGTGGTCGGGAGTTCGAATCTCTACGGGCGCGCCATGCAAAACAAGGGCTTAGAAGCAAACGCATCTAGGCCCTCTTCTGTTGAGTCACCGATAGGTCACCACGCGGGCCGATTTCGCGGAATCCCATCCGTTTCGCACTTGCCGGTTGGGCTCCGGGTTCGGCCTTCGAGCCCCTCGGCCACCAAACCTAACCCGTTTTCCCTCGCGTCCCTGGGTGCGTATGGCAAGCGTGTTCCATGCCAAACAAACCGGGATTCGCGGAGGCGCGGCCGCGCCGCGTTCAGCCCTACTCGATGATCCCCTTCGCCTTCAGGCTTGCCCGGGTCAGTGCCTGGCGCAAGGGAAGGTCCTCTCTGCCGCGCGTGTCGATGTTCATGGCGAAGATCCAGGTCGCGCCGGGCTTCTCGATGTAGCCGACATACCAGCCGATCTGCGGTGTGGGCCGCGCGGCCCAACCGGTCTTGGCGCGAAGACTGTAGTCCTCGCCCTGCTCCATCAGCATCACCTCGCGCAGACCGGCGTAGGACCATGCCTGGTAAGGCAAGCTCTGCTGAATCACCTGGCGCAAGAAGGCAACCTGTTCCTCGGCACTGACCGTGAGGGAGCCATCGAGCCAGAAGGCGGTGGCATCGAACGACTCCTGAAGCCTGCCGTAGCCCGCGCGGGCCAGGTGGGCCCGATAGCGCTCCCCGCCGATCCGCCGCGCCAGTTTCTGGTAGCACCAGACGCAGGAGACCGCGTACGCGCTCCTGATGGTGTGATCCCGGTTCCAGTCGGGGAGATCGTGAACGTGCCCGTCCCAGCGGATCACCTCGTCAAGCCCCGACAGCGCCCCCTCTTCCAACGCGATCAGTGTGTTGAAGATCTTGAACGTCGACGCCGCGGGAACCGTTGCCCTGCCCTCGGCTCGTTGTGCACGTAGCTCTGGTTTCCGTCGAGCGTCGCGATGAGGATCGTGCCTTCGACGCCGGCATCCGAGAACAGGGAAGCGATCTCGGCGTCCTCGGCGTGGCCGGCGTGGCGAAAGCAATCGCAATGAACAGGGTGAGGAATGGTGGCATCATTCAATTGTCTCTGGAAGTCAGTGTGCCGATCAAAGCCCACGACCGTGCTCGGCCGCGCCCCCGTTCCGCAGGAGACTTGCGGCTCAGAGGATCACCGGCTCCGGCTCCAGCCAGACGCCGAACGCCTCCGCCACCTTTTCCTGCACCTCCCGCGCCAGGGCCAGGATCTCGGCCCCGGTCGCGCCGCCGCGGTTGACCAGCACCAACGCCTGCTTCTCATAGACGCCGGCACGGCCCCGCGTGGCGCCCTTGAGGCCCACCGCGTCGATCAGCCACCCGGCGGCGAGCTTGACGCGCCCGCCGGGCTGCGGGTAGCCGACGAGCGCTGGGTGCCGCGCAATGAGCGCCTGGTGCTCCTCACGCGAAACGAGCGGGTTCTTGAAGAAGCTGCCGGCATTACCGATGACCGCGGGGTCGGGCAGCTTGCGGCGCCGGATTGCCACCACGGCATCGAATATGGCGCGGGCATCCGGTCGCGCCACGCCGCATTCCCTCAGCTCCCGGGCCAGGTCCGCGTAGCCTGCCACCGGCTGCCACTGCTTGGGCAACGCGAGCGTTATCGAGAGGATCAGGCGGCGGCCGGCATCGGCGTGCTTGAATCGGCTGTCGCGATAGCCGAACGCGCACTCGGCGGCTGTGACCCGAACGACGCGCTGGGACGCGAAATCCCAGGCCGCGAGCGAGTCGAGGCGCTGTGCCAGCTCCAGGCCATAAGCGCCGATGTTCTGGACCGGCGCGGCACCGCAGCTGCCAGGAATGAGCGCCAGGTTCTCTAGCCCGGGGCGCCCCATTGTCAGCAGCCGCTCGACCGTCGCGTGCCAGTTCTCGCCGGCGCCGACCTCCATGTGCCACGTGTCGCCCGCCTCGCCAAGCTCCCGCAACCCAGGGACCTCCACCTTGATCACCACGCCCTCGAAATCCCTGGTCAGCAGCAAGTTGCTGCCGCCGCCGAGCACCAGCCGCGGCAGCCCGGCGAGCCTGGGATCGGCAGCCAGCGCGGCGAGATCCTCGGCACCGCTCGCCCGGCAGAACCAGCGCGCCCGCGCCTCGACGCCGAAGCTGTTCAATCCGCGCAAGGGGTACTGTTCCTGCAATCTTGCAGTCATTGGCCCAACGGGCGTCGGTCGTCAGTGGAAGGCTTAGGCCGCGCGGTCGCCGTCAAGGCGCCGCGCCGCCGGGGAAGATCAATTCATCCGTTGCGAACCCGGCGGACCGGGCTCTGGCAAGCAAGTCCTCCAGCACGTCTTGGGGCAACTCCCGCTCGCGGGCCAGGATCCAGAGATAGTCGTGGTCATAGCCCGCCACCAAGGCCCAGCGATAGTCCGGGTCCAGCGCGAAGACGTGGTAGCCGCCGTAAAAGGGTCCGAAGAAGCTTACCTTGAGGCTGCCGACCTCCGGGCTGTCCAGGAAATAGGCGCGGCCCCGCGCCTCCTTCCATTGGCCCTTCGCCGCATCATAGCCGCGGTTGAGCACGTCCACCCCGCCGTCCGGCCTCCGGCTGTAGCTGGCGCTCACATCGGTGAGGCCGCGCTCGAAGGAATGGTCGAGCCGGGCGATCTCGTACCAGGTGCCCAGGTAGCGGTCCAGCTCGAAGCCGGTGACCGGCCGGACCCCTTCGGGGATGCCGGTGCAACCGGCGAGCAGCAGGGAGACCAGGCACAGAGCGAACAGCCTGCGGCCGAGTGCATATCGAATCTGCATGGTGAAGCTCACCCTCGATTGTGTCGTCCCAGTATACCCCCCGGCGCCATCCCGGCTTCTTGCGTCGGCGGAGCACGCCGCGCGATAGGCTGCCAGATGATGGCACGGTGCTCCACGGGGTGCATCGGGCCTGCCAGCACAAGGGCCGGACCCTGTATCGGCACTGCGACGGGGATGTGTTTTTACCCTGATGGTTTCAGCGGGGAGGCGAAAAGGCCGCAGGCGGAGGCGTTTGTTTCAGCCTTTCACCGGCCCGGCTTCCGACGCTCGCCCTGCATTCGGCAGCAGGCCACGGCAGCAGCCGGTGCAGATGTCGCGGGCGCAGGACGAGTCCGTCTACCGGCGTAAACGAGACCGAAACATTGTAAGGGCTCAATAAACCCCACCTACCGCCGCCGCCCTTCCCGCGGCATGGTTCGGCTCTGGAACCACGACCGGAGACGAGCATGCCGACCCCCTCGAATTGTGAGCTCAGCGAACGCCAGCGCGCCTGGCTGGAGCACCTGCGCGCCTGCCGCGCCCAGGGGCTGAGCCTCAAGGCTTACGCCGAGCAGCAGGGCCTGAACCTGCAGCGCTTCTACCATTGGCACCGTCGCCTGAAGCGGCTCGGTCTGGCTGCCACGGATGCGCCGGTGAGTTTCGCCGCGGTGCGGGTTTCCGCCGCTGGCGGTGTCACTGGAAGCTCAGCGCCTGCATTTTCCCAACGGCCTGATGCTGGAATGGGACGGTTCGGCGGATCTGGCACTCGTTGAGCATCTGCTGCGCCTCTCGCAGCCCTGGCCATGATGCGCCCCGGCGTCGATCTGCCCCGCCTCTACCTGTGCCGCGAGCCGGTGGACTTCCGCAAGGGCATGCGCTCGTTGGCGGTGCTCGTCGAGCAGGGTCTGGGACTCGATCCCTTCGCCGAGACGCTCTACGTCTTCACCAATCGCCGGCGCGACGCGGTGAAATGTCTGTACTGGGAGCGCAACGGCTTCTGCCTGTGGCACAAGCGCCTGGAGCAGGAGCGCTTCAAGTGGCCGCGCACCTGCGACGGGGCGGTGGTCAGCCTCTGCGGCCAGGAGCTCAACTGGTTGCTCGACGGGTACGACCTGCGCCATCTCACCCCCCACAAGACGCTGAAATACAAGACGGTTCTATAGTCATATCAATAGCTTAAGCTGTCGCGGCGGGGCGCATTCCGGTAGGCTTTCCCCATGCCTGCCAGCGCTCTCTGCACCGCCGATCTGCCCGATGACGTCGATGTCCTGAAGCGGCTGGTCGTCACCCAGGCGGCCGGGAGCAGGAATACGAAACCGAACTTGCGCGCCTGCGCGAGCAGCTCAACCTGCTCCTGGCCAAGCGCTACGGTCCCTCCAGCGAGAAGCACTCCCCCGATCAGCTCGGTCTGTTCAACGAGGCGGAATCCGAGCGGAGAATCCTCCCGAGGAAGAGCCCGCTGAGGCGGTGCCCGTCGCCGCCCATGCGCGCAAGCGCCGCGGGCGCAAGCCTCTGCCGGACTACCTCCCGCGGGTGCGTATCGAGCACGATCTGCCCGAGGAGGAGAAGACCTGTGCCTGCGGCTGCGGGCTCACGCGCATCGGCGAAGACACCAGCGAACAGCTCGATATCGTTCCGGCGCAGGTGCGCGTCCTGCAGCATGTGCGTCTGAAGTACGCCTGCAAGGCTTGCGAGGAGACGATCAAGACCGCACCGGTCCCGGCTCACCCGATCCCCAAGAGCAACGCCTCACCCGGGCTGCTGGCCCATGTCGCGGTGGCCAAGTACCAGGATGCCCTGCCGCTGGCGCGCCAGGAGCGCATCCTGCAGCGCGCCGGTGTAGAACTGCCCCGCGCCACCCTGGCAGGCTGGATGATCAAGCTCGGCGCCTTGCTCGATCCGCTGATCGAACAGCTCCGAGAACGGCTCTTGGCCTACGACATCGTGCAGATGGACGAGACCCGCATCCAGGTGCTGAAGGAAGCGGGACGCTCGGCCAGCACCAATTCCTACATCTGGGTGCAGCGCGGTGGACCGCCGGATCAACCCATCGTCCTGTTCTTCTACGACCCCTCACGCGGGCAGGCGGTCGCCACGGATCTGCTGGCCGGATTCTCCGGCTATCTGCAGAGCCGACGGCTTGGAGGTCTACGCCGCGGTGGCCGCGGCGAATCCGCACATCCGCCTGATCGGCTGCCTCGCCCATGCCCGGCGCAAGTTCGACGAGGCGCTCAAGGCCCAGGGCAAGAAGGCCAAGAGCGGCAAGGCGCAGATGGGGCTGGCCTTCATCCAGCGGCTCTATGCCGTGGAGAAGCGCCTCAAGGATGTCACCCCCGAGGAGCGTGCCCGCGAGCGCCTGGAGCTGGCGAAGCCGATCCTCGATGACCTGCACACCTGGCTTGAGAAATCCCTGCCTGCGGTGCCGCCCTCCACGCTCACCGGCAAGGCGCTCACCTATCTGCGCAACCAGTGGCCGAAGCTCGTCGGCTACCTCGCCGACGGGCGCCTCGCCATCGACAACAATGCCTGCGAGCGGGCTATCCGCCCGTTCGTGCTCGGACGCCGCAACTGGCTCTTCTCCGATACCCCCAACGGCGCCCATGCCTCGGCTAATCTCTACAGCATCATCGAGACCGCCAAGGCCAGCGGCCACGAGCCCTATCGATACCTGCGCCACCTCTTCACCGAGCTGCCCAAGGTGTCCTCTCCAGAACACCTCGCTGCCCTGCTGCCCTTCAACGTTTCCCCGGCGGATATCCAGCATCCTTGACCGCCCACGGGCGGTTTATTGAGCACTTACACCTTCTCGCGCATCTTGGGATCCGACTGTGATTGAGGGACCGGTATTCGCTGGCGCAACCCTTGATGGGGCCGGGCACGATTGAAGTAGATCTCGACGTACTCCTTCAGCACGCGATACAGCTGTCGCTCGTTGAGTATGATCACGTGGTCGAGGCACTCCCTGCGCACCGAACCGAGGAAGCGTTCGCAGATGGGATTCAGATTGGGAGAGCGCGGCGGGATCTTCACAACCTCGATCTCGGTGCCCTCGGCCACGGCGGCAAACCGCTTGCCGAACTTGTCGTCGTTGTCCCGAATGAGGTACCTCGGCCCGGAGCAGTACGGTGTGGCCTCGCGCAGCTGTTGTGCGGCCCAAGCGTCGGTGGGATAGCGGGTCACGTTGACATGGACGACTTCCCGTGTGCCGTGGACCACGAAGAAGAACGCGAAGATGGGACGGAAGAAGACGTCGTAGAGCTGCAGGAAGTCGCACGCCCAGATGTCGCCACTGTGGTTTCTGATGAAGGTGCTCCAGGTCTGACCACGACTGCCCGACGGCCGTACGTGCCTCATGTACTTCTGGATCGTGCGTTTGCTGACACGGATGCCGAGCTTCAGGAGCTCGCCGCGGATCCGTTCCGCGCCCCAGAGCGCGTTGTCTTTGGCCATCGCCTGGATGAGCGTGACGACTTCCGGGGCAAGTCGCATCGGCTGACCCCTGGGTCGGGACCGACGCTTCCAGACAAACTTGAAGAGATCCCGATGCCAGCGCAGCAGCGTCTCGGGCTTGACTACCTGCAAGGCGTCTCGCCATCGGCGGCACAGCCGGGCCAGGATGAGCAGGAGCAAGCGGTCATCGCGGTGGATCCGAGGTCGGCGGACACCGCGACGGAGCACGATCACCTGCTGACGGAGCAACGCATTCTCGGCCAGGAGCTCCGATCGTGTGCGGGTGAGATCCCGGGCGGCACCGATCCCTACCTTCGCCACCGAGCGGGCCGGTTGAAGCAGGCGTTGGACCGCCCGAGCGAGGGCGCCGAGCAGGGCAAACGGGTTCACGGCCATGGTGCCTCTGGCTGGGGTTTTATCGATCGCGTACGCACTCAATGTGAACCGGATTGACGACACCGGTCAACCTCTCGGGAACCCTCTGGTGGAAGACGCCGCCTGGCGGCCAGCAGCCTTGGCAACCCGTTGTTTACGCTCGCGGACGTCAGGTGTAGCCAGGACGGCTATTCCCACACTGGTCGACGGCGATGCGAGCGGCTGGACGATAGGAGCCGGATGAGTCGAGAGACTCACGTCCGGTTCTGGGAGAGCGCAGGGGTGAGACTCCCCTGCGCCACTCAACTGCTATGCGTTTACGCCGGGGATCCACTCCGACGAACGGGTCGTGACGACGTATAACTGAGGCAGTCCACGACAACCACGGTCACGTTGTCTCGTGCGCCACGATTGCAGGCGCAGCGAACGAGGGCATGCGCTCCCTCCTCAGCGGTCTGACCCGCCAATGTCGCGGCTATTTCCGTATTTGATATCTCTTTTGTTAGTCCGTCTGTACAGAGCAAGAAGCGGTCGCCGTCTCTAGCGCGGTGGGTCTGGATATCGACCTCTAGTTCTCCTTCGGCGCCAACAGCACGGGTCACGATGTTGGCAGCAGGGTGCAAGGTAGCTGCTTCCCGAGCGAGCAAGCCTTGTTCGATGAGGTCCTCCACTTGGCTGTGGTCGCGTGACAAGCAACGCAGAGAGCCCCTGCGTAGGCGATAGATCCGGCTATCTCCCGCCCAGACTAGTGCGTAAGTAGCACGAACCGCGAGCAAAGCGGCAACAGTACTGCCGATGATTGATTTGCCCAGGAGAGATGCCTGCTCTTTCAATTCCCGATTGGCTTCGGCGAGACACGCGCAAAGATCCAGCACGGCTCGTCCCAGGAACACTGGTGGCGGCATGGCCTTCAGAGCTTGCACAACGACCCGACTTGCCACGTCACCGGCATCGTGACCACCCATCCCATCGGCTACGGCCCAGAGCCCGACATCGGGTCGATTGAGGTAGGCGTCTTCGTTCACCTGGCGCACTCGTCCAACGTCGCTCGCTGCGGAAGAGATCCAGCGCAATGGCTGCTGCAATGGGCTCACCGGGATGCGCGGGACGAATTCTCGTCCGCAGCGGTGAGACGAATCGTTTCCTTCCAGCCCCAGCGCTCCCACTCGGCTTCCATCATGGCTGAGAATCCGTGACTGGGTGGAAGGCCTTGGCAGAGGAGCAGTGATGGTTCAACCTGCTGCGATCCGTGGGACCACCACAAGCTGAAAGCGAAGAACAGTTCCCCCAGTGCCTGGTAGAGCATCTCCGGGCAGGCCTTCTCAATGTCGGTGGGGAGGGGCATCCTACGGGCGTCCCAGGGACCCCTGCGAAGTGCTCCCGCTCGCAGTGTGGTTGGCGGCGGCCCGAGTTCGATCACTTGACGGTCGAACGTCTTGAGGTCGAACTGGTCGTCAAGGCACGTGAGAACCAATGATTCGGCCGTCTCATACCAGGCTTTGGCGCCGGTCATGACGAAAATCGGATTACTCGAGTCAGGAAGGGGGCAGGCCAACGTTAAAGGAAAATAGCGACCGACGCGATCGACGCTTGGCATCAGGACGCCAGCCCAGGCGAAGCGACCGGCAACGCTGGGGGATAGGACAAATCGCCAGATGGGACTCGTAAGATAGGTGTCGAGCCAGCAGTCACCCAATTGCTCGCGGCTGTCGGCAAGAGACTTCTGGAGCCACTGATCCCATGGGTCAACGAAGTTGATAGGAAGACGGCGGGTCACAAAATCGCCTCTGCTCGGCAGCTTTCCGTAAATGCCGGGGCGAGGTTCGACCGAGGCGTTCACAATCGCTCCGGGCAACGGAAGCTTCGTAGTTCCGAACGTCCGAAAGGATTGCGAACGCTGAGCGCGTCCAGGTCAAATGTCGCGCTCAAATTTCCGAGACGAAAGGTAACGCGGTACAATTCGTCGTCGATTTTCGTCATGGACGAATGGTCGAGGAGGCGGAACCAGGCCCATGGACCCTGCTCGGTGATTCCCGTCTGCTTGTTGAATACATCCAGGAAAGTCATCCTCACGCGGCCGGTGCCCTCCGGAACCGGCCACTTGAGCGACCAGGAACGACCCGCTTCGTGCCGATAGGTGACATTCTGGCCTTCGAGGTCCAAGACGAACTGTCTGGATTGGGAGTCCATTTCCTTTGCCACTAGTTTGAACTCAACCGCAAGCCCCGGCGTGCCCCCGGAGAAGAACGACTCTCTTATCGCGGACGCGGTCTCGAATTGAGCCAACGCGTCTTTCGATATTCCCTGTCCTTCCCCGACCCACCGCCAGGGAGCCGTCGTGGTATCGACCGCCGCGGAAAAATTCTCCGTGAAAAACCTGTCGAGGTCGCCGTTCGGGCCGAAGAGTTGTCCGAAGTCCTTCAGCGGTGTTTCTGCAGAGCCGCTGGCGATGAATGGGTAGCGGTCATGCGTGGCTCGATGGCAAAAAGGTAGGACATCAGCTTTCCAGAGCCTATTGAGCTCGGCTTGTGTCTCGCCGGACACCATGCTTGCGCTGTCCCGGCCTATGTTGATCAGCCAACTGCCAAGGGGAGGTGGCAGCGTTTCGGCGAGACGCACTAGGGACTCTGCCTCCGTGCTTTCTTGTTTGACGAAATCGAGCAATCGCGGGCCCCTCCCTACCCGGTCGGCGTAGTTATTCATGTAGACAGCCAACGGGTGAAGCTGGTCCAGAATACCGGCCATCCTCGGTACTTGGCCGCCTTCTGTGTCCACTAGGGCATGTAAGTCGTTGAAGGCCTCAGTCACTGCTTGCTCTGGACCCGGCTTTTCGTCGACCGGAGAGGGTTCGGTCTCGTTCCATAGACGGCTGACCCGAGCGACGCTGCGATCGACGAGTTTCTCGGCCTTGTTCATCAAGTTGTCTTTCTCCTCTCTGGTCCGCTCCAGGTCTGTCTCTCGAGCCACCGCCTCGAAGAGGTGCAGCAACGGGGAATCACGCTTGTCCGATAGCAGCCCTAATATTGCCGCGGCTTCCCGCGGATCTCGCGCGTCGACCACCACCAGATCGTCGAGCAGCCCCCTCCATTGGGCGATGTACTCGCGCAGGTACAGCTCGCGGACATCTTCCAGCAGGGCCGCCTTTTCGGCCAGCGGTACTCCGGTTCCTAGAATCCAGCGTTCGTTCTCTAGCTCGGCAATGAGCTTCAACGTCTGGCGATTGAATCCCTGATGGTAGCCTTCATTGGTGTAGAGCGCAGGCACGCCGACGGTGAGGGTCTTGCCACTCTTGCGTTGGAACACCAGGTCCGCGTAGGGACCGACGGCGCGGCTGACACTGAAGTCGGAGAAGGTGTCACCGACCCCCGTATGCTCCAGGCGCCTGAAAACACGCTCCGGCGAGGGCGTGCGGCTGAGGACTTCGCGTGCCTGGGCGACAAGACCCGCGTCGATCGCGTGGGGCCGGTAGGTCAGGGGTTTATCGCCGAACAAGGTCTCCAGGTGATCCTGAAGCCGTGAGCGCTGTTCCACCGGGATCTCCCGCGGCCAGTTGTGTTCCCAGTAGGCGTTTGCCCAGGCCCGCACGGTATCTGGGTCGTAGTGTCTGTCGTCGTAGATCATCAGGTAAACGCGCAACGCCTCGTAGAGCCGATCAGGCTCGGGAAGTAGCTCTCTGATCTGCTCCTCTAGGCGGAGGATCACCGCGGAAAGCAGGGTCTTTTCGAGCATCCGACGGTACGTGTCCCGCGCGGCCTCGCCGAGCTTGTCGTGTTGGGAAAGGCCGAAGGTTTCCGTTACCGGCACCGCTTGGTCGCCGACTCCCCCACGCATGTCACGGATAGCGTTCAACAGGGGCAAGAACTGGAGCGGCTCTCTCTCCTGCGGCTCTAGCCGCTTGATCTGTGCGTCGATCGCTTCGGTCTGCGCGGCCACCTCGGCGATGTACGTCCGATTAGTCACGAAGCTGATCACCCAAGCCGTAGCCGCGAGAATGGTTGCGCCTATGGCCATGGCGTAAGCGCCCCGGCGGATCCAGCGCCTGTGTCGCTCGAGGCGCAAGTTGGTCCCGGCGACACCTGCCTCCGGAAAGATGACGTTGCGCAGCAGGCGGTTGATGAAAAAGCTCTTGCCGGTTCCTGAGAAGACTAAAGGCGCCTGTCTGCCTAGTCCGAGGTTTTTCGCAATGGCGGACATGACCCGGTCGATGGGTGCCCCCGTTTGGGTGCCGCTGGTGAAGTAGACACCGCGCACCAGCGGGTTTTCCTCGAATCGGGTGGGCTCAAAGACGTCGCGTAGAAAGCGCTGTGCCGTTTCTTTAAAAGACTGGAACTGCTGTGGAAAGGCGAAGATGTGTGCCCGTTTATGCGGATCCCTCTCCTGCTGGAGCCGCGCGAGCAGGCGCGCGTTGATTTGCCCCTCCAAGAGGTCGAATTCCTCGGCGAATGACGCAATGCCCTTGCTTGCGCCCGTAGCCAGATCCATGTGGAAGGTCATGCCCCAGACTTGTTCCCGGTCTTCCTTACCCAAGTCGCCGAAGAACTCCATGAAACCCGCGATCAGATCGCTCTTCATGAAAAGGAAGTAAATGGGGAAGCGGATTCCCAGGTGGTGATGAAGCTCCTGAACACGCTGCTTGATAGCGCGCGCGTGAACCGCGCGCTCGGTCTCGGTCTGGCCTATCAGGTCGGCGAGACTGACCGCGACCAGGACCCCGTTGACAGGGCGGCGCGGGCGGTGATTCCTAAGCAGCTCAAGAAAACCTTGCCATGCGGCGCTGTCGACCGCCTCGTAGCTATCCTGCGTGGTGTAACGACCAGCGGTGTCCAGGAGCACTGCCTCATCGGTAAACCACCAGTCGCAGTTGCGAGTCCCGCCCACACCGCGGATGGGATCCTGCCCAAAGCGCTCCGCGAGGGGGAAGCGCAGGCCGGAGTTGACCAACGCAGTGGTTTTGCCACATCCCGGCGGGCCGATGATGAGATACCAGGGGAGTTGGTAAAGGTAACGACCACCCAACCGATGTTTGACGTCTGACTTTCGCAGCACCGCCACGACCTCGTCGAAGCGCCGGCCGAGGGTTTCAAGTTCCTCGGCCGAAGCCAACTCGGCGCCGTCCGGTTGCGCCTCCGGCGCGCTTGTCAGCCGGTCCAACATGCGGTGGTTCCGCACCCGGGCGGCAGCGGCGAGTGCTAGCTGCAACAGTCCCCAGATCGCGAACGGTGCAGTATATGCAGCCCATCTCCAAGGGCTCTCGTCGAGCGCTTTATCGCCTATCGTTATCCAGGGTGAGACGAACCACATGACGAATGCGATCGCGAACGCGCCGAGAAGGCCAAGAAACCATCGTTTGCCAAGGAATCCAAACAACTTTTTCATGGCCGGCAGGACTATCGGTTTAAGGCGTTATGCTGACCCGGCGTCATTGCGTAGCGCCCTCGGTGTCGGCTGCACGCCAAAGCGTTATCTCCACGCGGCGGTTTCGCGCATCCGTCGGCGTATCCTCGATCAACGGCTCTGCCGCGCCTCTCCCCTTCGTGCTGATCCTCCCGACGTCACGGACTCTGGCCTGTAGCTCCTCGAGAACGCTTTCCGCTCGTTCCTCGGAAAGCTGTTGGTTCGAGAGGAAACGCCGCGACCTGATGGGTACGCTGTCCGTGTGTCCAGTGATCAAGATCGCGCCAGGCAGTTGGTCTAATGCCTCCCCGATGCGCCTGAGAACGGGGATGTAATCGTCTTTGACAGACACTTTTCCCGAAGGAAACAACCCATCACCGCGAATCCTTATCGTTTCACCACCGAATTGGTCGATGACCTCGAGCTTGCCCGAGCGAATATCCTCCTTGAGAAGCTTGCGGAGCGTGAGTGGCTCCACTCTTGGCGGGGGACGGGCCTCTTGGGGAGGTTCAGGGGCAGGGGTACGAGGAACCTCTATAGCGGGGACATCGAGGCTCGCGATCCGTTGGAACACGGGCTCCGATTCCTGATTTAGCGCGAGATTGAAAAATGTGAACAGCACCAGTAGGAGTGCGGTAGCGACTGCCGCGAGCACCCACAGGGGAACGGCCTGGATGAGGGGGTCGCGCGATTCGGTTATCCCCCGCCAATGGGGCGAAAGCTCGGGTTCGGCGTCGCCGCGCTGGGCGCGTATCGTCTGGTATAGCCGCTCACGAACGGTCTCGAGCTGGTCCCTGCCGCCTTCCCGCACGCGGTAGCGTCCCTCGAAACCGAGCGCTAGGCACAGGTACATGAGCTCCAGCATGTGTAGGTTGCCGCTCGGGTAGGCGATCAGACGCTCGAGCGCCTGAAAAAACTTCTCCCCGCCCCAGGTCTCTTTGTGGAAGGTGATCAGGAGCCCCTGTTTGGCCCACGTGCTCTCGCTACCCCATGGGGTTCCAAGGACGCCCTCGTCGACCAGGGAGCATAGTACGTAGCGCGCTGGCAGGACTGTCGCTTCCGGAATGCCCTGCGCCCTTGCACACGACTCAAACTCGCGGATCTCGCCGATCAGGCGATTGCGCAGGCCATTGGGATCGGCGTGGCTTAGGGTGTGACGGAGTTGCGCCGCCGTGACCAGCAGGGGCGAGGCACAGCGCACAAGGGGGTTGACGGAGGAGCCGAGCTGCCGCAGATCGGACCAATAGGGTGCATCGCCGGATCGCCCCATGGATGGCGGTAGGGGGGACGCCGGTGCCGGAGCTCCGGGCCTGCGTCCGCCCGGCGAAGGCCGGAGCACAGTGCGGTCTGTGTTCTCGGGGGTGAGGAAGGGGTCATCCTGGGGCATAAAGGCTCACTCCCGTATGGCCCAGAACTCTAGCTGCAGGTCTGGGAAATCCCCGCCGATGTGCATGGCAAAGGCGCCGGAGACGTCGAGCTGGCCCCAGAACTCGTTGTTGCGGTCCAACTCGAAATAGGCGAATCCCGCGTGGTAGGGGATCTGACGCGGCGCCACCGGCAGCGGGCGTAACTTGATTCCGGGTAGTGCCAGCTTCACCAACTCCTGGATTTTCTCCGCCGGTCCGATCTTCACCTGGGACGGAAACTGACTGCGTAGAACTTCAGCGTCGATTTTGGCGTGAGCCGCCAGGACGAAGCTTGCGTGAACGAGCAGCGTTTTGTCGCTGAGCGGGGCGATGCGGAAGCCGTACTTACGTTCCTGAATCGGAATGGGTATCGCGCGTTCCTCCAACACCTTTCTCAGCGCGTCGCGAAGGGTGGCCATGACGGGTGTGAAGGTCGCGTCGAGGTCATCATGACGATAGACTGGAAATGTCGGGGGGCGTTTCTCGCTGGTCGTGAAGCTGCAGAGTTCTCCGGCCATGGGCAAAAGCAAGCGATAAAGGGCCTCGGGGTGTAATCCTGCGATTGCGCTCAGGTGCGCCATTATCGGCTCCGCCCGATTGACGACCTGCAGCAATAAGAAGTCCGCCCATTCGGCGACACCTCCGCGGCCTGTGCCGCTGACCCGCGCGGCCAGTGTCTCGGCTCTGTGGTGGAGCAGCCCCAGCAACTCGCCGCAGAATCCCGCCAGGCGTGAGTTGGCTTGGTAGTCGACACACGGTGGGATATAGCTATCATCAAGGACGACCTGCTTGTCCGCTCGGCACTCGATGACTTTCGTAAGGCCTGCGTAAGCGAAGCCATTGCGGTTCTCGCGCTCCAGTAGCAGCCGGAGATCGAGTCGGCCGACCTCGATGCGGCTCTCCGTCTGCGCCCCAACAACGTTGTCACGGATATCGACCTCGTCGCTGCGGTAGCGCAGGGAATGTTCTTCGTCGTCAACGCTCCCTGCCTCGGGAAGTCCCGGCTGGCGAAGGGGCAGCGCGAGGTAGACAACCTGCTCCTTGACTGTTTCATCGATCTCCAACGGCCGGGGTGGCGGGTCGTCCGCGGGGATGTTAAATGGGGTGCCGTCCGGGAGGAGACCTGACGCCTCTGCGATGGCGATCTTACCCATGGTTAGTAGGTCGGCATCCAAAATGAGCTGGCGGATGCCCCACGGGTGCGGTGTCCCGAGACTAGTCTTGGACGCCACTAAATGTTCGAGATAGCGGTCGTGCTGCTGAAAATGATGGGGCTGCAGGAACAACCCCTCCGACCACAGCACTTTGTTGTTCCAGGACATGTCTTGCCCCCGTGATCAGCGGATGGAGACAGAACTCGGGCCGAGCTCTATCTGCAGCTTGTTCGTCTTGCCACGCTGCAGCCCATGGGTCGCCCTCCAGATGGCGTTGTCGATATCTCGGTATGCCCCCAAGACGCCAACATACTGCGCATCCGGGTCTGTGGCGCGCTCGATTCGGAGCTGTTCTCCAGGCCGAAGATTGAGCTCCTCGCGGGCGAGTAGATCCCCTCCCAAGGTGGCGTCCTCATGGTCGTAGAGACTGAAAAAGTCCGCGGACTGGAAGCTTCCGGCCGTCTTGAGCTCATAGATCCGCACCACGATGGGCAGGGGATGGCCGCCCGCTTCTTTGTTCGCGTCCTGGGTCGCGGTCACATTCGCTTCTAGACGGGTAGGGCTGCTTCCGCAGCCTTCAACGGCCATTGCGACGAAAAAGGCGAGCAGCACAAGGGCGATTTTCCTCAGGCCTATCTCGAAGATCCACATGTCGTACCCTCCCTTAGCGTTTCTCGTTACACGCCGTGTCATATTCGGTCGTGCGGGTCGTCGCTCGCGGAAGGATTTCTCAGTCGCTGGGTCTGGTCCTCGTAGGCTCGTTTGAATGCCTCGCCAAACACCTTGAGAAAATCCTCTGTCGCGCCCGTTGCGATTTCACCGTATTCCTCCGTGAACAGGTCCCAATATTTTGCCTTGAGGCCCGTAGGCATCAGGCTGTCTAGAACCGAGCGATCTTGAAAGCGTTGTTCCAGTTTTACCGGATCCAGACGAGAGAGTAATGCCTGTAATGCGGCGCGCATGCCGGCGATGATAGCCATCTCATGGCGCTGAATGTCATCGAAGGCCTCGCGCGCTGCATCCTCGGCAGGGAGGAAACCGCGTCCGGGGCGGAACAGGAGGTGTTCCAAAGCGTCTTGCGGGTCGACCGAAAATTTGAACGGGTTGTTCTCGGCCGAACGGATTGTCGTCATCTCCAGGCGAAGCTCGCCCTTAAAGCTCGCGCGCGCCATCATCACCCGCATCAATCCTTCCGTCATAGCGCGCAGGAGCTTTCCGGCTGAGCGCATGAGCTGGACTCGGCCCGCTTGGTCATCCGGCAAATCGCCCGACCCCAGCCCCGACAGGAAGGCACTTAGAGTATCGATCTCACCTGCTGGACCGAGGTGCGTCGCCACGGCCGCTCGTTGGGGGTCAGGTGGCAGCGGTTGTTGCGGCGGCTCGACAGACGGACTCGAGGCGGACGGAGCACCCTCCGGTTCACCGGTTTCAGTTGCTTCCGCGGCAGTGACACTGCTCGATTCGTCGGTCCATATGTCATAGTCCTCAGGTATGGCATTAGGAGGGCGAAAGTACGCGTTTTCGTCCGGAGTATGGTCCCGCTCGGCAGGCGGCGACTTCACCGATGCCGAGCTGTTGGAATCCCAGGGCGACCTCGGCTCGGCCTCGGACGCATCCGCGCTGAACCAGTCATGCGTCTCCGGTAACTCGTCTTCTTGCCCCTCAAGCGAGCCAAACGGCTCGTGCGTCTCCGCCGCCGGTGCAACGAGGTCGAGGATGTCACGGGGGGTCTCGTCGGACGTTAACGCTTGGTGTGGCTCGTAACCTGCTTCAACCCGAGCAAAAGGGTCGAACGGCTCGGTGGATGGCACGTCCCCTTCCGCAATCGACACGCGCAAGTCGTATGCGCCGATGGTCAGTTCGTCGCCATCGTGCAGCACAGTCCCTTGTCCGTGATGTAGCGGTTCCGCTGCGTGGTTGATGACGGTACCGTTCGTGCTCGTGTCCTGTATGAAGAACGCACCGTCACGGAACTGAATTCTGGCATGTTGACCCGAGACCCACCGATCGGGGTCGGGTAACACCAAGTCGTTGCCAGGGCTTCGTCCAATGGTGCCACCAGCTACGCCTATCGTTGAGTGAGGCGCCTGCGGTGGAGGTGCACTCTGGTAGCGGATGACGGTAAGGATCAGATCCATCTTTATGGCCGATGATGCGAGAAGGCGGGTCGCGATGGCCCTCGCGGGGTCGTTCCCAGGCCGCGTGCTGGCGTTGGAATGTCTCTCGTCACCGAGAGCCGGAACGCAGCATCCAGTTCGAGCAACTTCTTATCGAACAAACAGTATAGTCTACGGAAGCTTGGTCCCGAGAGCGTCATTGCCTTCTGGTGATACTCCGGCGAGTGCTTGCAAGAAGCCATAGAAAAGATCGGATGTGGGGAATCTTCGCTCTGTGAGCTGAGCTTCGGAACACTCGACCCACGAGATCGCGGTAACCAGAGGTAGCCAGCGTGCCGGCGCTGACCCGATGCCGTCTCCGAAACGGTAAAGGATGCCCGAAGGACGCCGAGGTAGTCGGATGCTTTCAACCCCTTCGGCGCTGGGATCTGCGCATTGGCGGGGATCGGAGGTGACCAGGAACTCCCGGCAGGAAAGAGGGCGGTGCGAATGGATGCTGCACGACTCATTGTCCAGAAAGGGGCAGGGGATCCCTAGCCGGAAGTACTTCAATCCCAGGGTCCTGCGCCGATCAGCCGAGTCGAACGCCTCGGGGACACCCAGTTCGGCAAGGAGTCCGGCCTCAGACAGCCTGGCCCTGGCGACCTCGATCCGCTGCTGGATGCGTGCACGCCGACTTTCCTCCATTCCGTCGATCAGGAGTTTGAGGAAGACCGCCTCTGCCTCGGCAACCGGCACCAATTGCCGGCAGCACGCGCCGCAGTGCGGGCCACATGAGATCGACCGATTCGCCCTGCTGGCTTCGCGAGCGGCGGCATCGACGACGGCATCGGTCAAAGCCTGGACGATCGGGAGAAACTGGGGCAGTGACGAATACCCGCCCGGAATGGCGGCCCGAATCGTGATCTGCTCCTGACCCACCCGAAGTTTGGTCTCGACTCTCAGGGGCTCCGGCGGTTGCGTGGGACCAGAAATCCCTCGGTCGTTACTCATGGCGATGCGATGCCATGTAGGGGCTGCCGGTTCGGAGCGTGGCATGGGTCGAGTTCATACCATGGTGCCCGCACTGAGAGATACCGGCGATTGACGTAAGCGAATGGTGTCTTGTCGACCGGGCAAGTGGCTGATCGGGGGGCAAGCTGCCTCCTCTGTTGCCCAAGATAGAGGGCGTTCCTGGAGACGACGTTTTCGGATCATTCGAGACCCAACAGCGGGTTTTCGAATTCGAAGCCAAACAAGCGAGGGTTTTCGCAGATGACCGCAGCCGAAAAGATGTAGAACACGTAGTCATAGGTCTCGTCCGGAATCCGGTGATGGCGCAGCAGCTTCCAGAAGTTGCGTTCTCGCGGGTTATGCGGCATCTGCCTGATCCGCTTGATGATGTTGCCCTCTCCCCAATTGTAAGAAGCCATTACCAACAGCCCCGAGGCTTGAGCGTCTGTGCGATAGATGTACTTGAGGTACTTGGCTGCGGCGAAGGACGCCTTCCTGAAGTCGTGGCGGTCATCGGCGGGGTCGTAGCTACCCGAATCCTGCAAAGGCCCGACCCGCAGACCGTAACGTTCGGCGGTGCTGGGAATGAACTGCCACATGCCTTTGGCGCGTCCGTACCGGGTGGGTGGGCCGACAGCGCGCGGTTGGAAGCTGCTCTCCTGCAAAGCGAGATAGATGAACTGGTACGCGAGACCCTGACTCGTGAGAGCTTGATAGATCGTCGGCGCATAGTTGTTGTCCTTTAGTCGCTGGATCGCATTCGCGAGGCGCGGTGATGACTGCCATTTCTTTATATATTTCCGCACCTCGCTGACGAAGTCGCCTGGTACGTCTACCTCCGTTTCGCCGAAGACTCTCGCCATATGCAGGATCAGGAGCTCGTCGGAATCGGGCGCGAAGAGGCGGCTGGCTCTGAGCTCCCGTACGTAGGCATCGTAGTTCTCACGCATCGAGGTTAGTTTGCGCTTGGCCTCCGCGATCTCCTCTCGTCGTCTGGCCAGGCGCGACTCTCCCAGATCGGCTTCGAGGTCTGCTTCTAGGTTGGCGACATAGACCTCCAGCTCTTTCATGCCATAGAAGATGTCGTTGGCGAGGTTGCCCATCTTCTGAAGCTGTATGTATTGAAAGAGCGCCAGTCCTCCCAGGCCCACGACCATCGCCAGCGAGATGCCGATGACCGTGTGGTAGAGACGCCTTTGCTGGCGCTTGGCGTCTCTGAACGCCTGACGGATTAGCATCGTGTGCTCGCCTGCCGGTGCCGACCCATCGCCTTCGAGGTAGTGGCTGGAGATTTCCGTTAAAGACCTCGAGGAAACGCCCCTGGGTGGGGAAACATGTGGTGGCTTGGAGGACGGGGCAATTGCACGAACGCGCGGACCGTCGCGGCCCAACGCTAGGGTGACGGTGCCGTTGAGCGGCAGTTTGTCGATGGCCTTTCCACCTATTAGCGTGCCGTTGCTGCTCTTCAGGTCTCGCACCCACCAGCGATCGCCCTCCGGAAAGATCTCCGCGTGGTGCCGGCTCACCATCGCATCGGAAATGCGGACAGCGCAGTCCTCGCCACGGCCAACGATGAACGCGTGTGAAAAGAGCGCGCGCTCCTGCTCGCCTCGCGGACCGGGGTATTGGATTTCCAGCGGAGGGGTGCCTTCGCTCAGTCTGGCACCCCTTGGAACAAATACAGTCCGTTGTTCGTTCCCCACTCGATGGACGCTCTAGCTCGCGGATGGGACCAACAAATCCTCGCCGAGTCCTACAACCAGCTGGACCAGAGATTCCCTCAGCGGATCATTCATTCGTATGATCGATTCGAGGTCGATGATCTCCTCGAAAGCCGGAGCCCCGGAAAGCTCCGTGCTCTGGAGGATGGCTTCGTCCGCGGGCAGCAGCGTTCGTACCGGTGCGGAAACGTGGGTTATCGGCAGACCGCCGAGCGCCTCCGCGTGCTCTACGGTCACCGTGAAGCGCAGGGCGCGGAGGATGGGCGAAACCCCGAACTCCTGGGACAGAATGATGTGGAGCGCGAGGTAGTGGAGAAGACACGCTTGAAGCTCGATGCGAGCCGAGCCGGATTGGCTCGCCACCAGCTCCTGCATGCGTCCCGGTCCGAGTCCCTTGTAGCTCAGGACCCAGCTCAGCGGAGAGGTTACCGTGACCGACCTGACGCCGTCGGAGCATTGTGGCGTGTAGGTGTAGGTGACGGGCGTGATTTCCACCGCAGACCCAAACAAGTCGATCGGCGTATCGATGTCGTCGTCGAAGCGGAAGGGTTTCGCGTGACCGACGCGCGCGTAGAGGGAACGGAGCTCTCTTAGGGAGGCGTCTGCGATCTTCACCGTCTGCTTCGGTGCGTTGCGAATGTGCTCACCTAGGACATTGGTGGGCCTGAACAGCGGCTGAAGCGAACGCAGGTGAGCGTTCAACTCATTGCGGAAGTACTCGGCAATGGCGCGGGTCACCTTTCGCAACCGCAAGAGCTTGGCGATATCCACTTGCTGATTCACAGTGCCTCTCTCCCTTGCCGTGGGCGCTCAGAATGCTATTAGGAAAGCGACTTAGTTTCTGGCTTCGAAAATTGCGCAACGTCCGCTGCGCGCCTCGCGGCGTCGCCTGCCACCGAAAGCACGAGCGGGCCGGCCATGTACCGCCTCGTGGTGGCTGCAGGTATGATGCGAATGAGCACCAGCCTAGTGACCGGACCAAAACCAGTCAAATGTTATGTACTTGCCTTGTTAGCCGGTTTTTCGTCAGCTGGCTGGGAACGGTCTGCTTTGGTGTTCGCCATCGACCCATGCCGCGGCGGCGGCAACATTTTCGACCGTTGAGTACAAACGAGTAAGCCGGTATACGGGCCAACATGAGAGCTAGCTCGCTCCAATACGCTGTATCCACCCAGGCTTGACGGGTATGTCGGGCCCAATGTCCGCGGGGGAGCATGTGGTAAAGCCGAGTACGCATCATGCATTGCCTGTCGGAAGCATGATCGAGGAGTTCAGGATCGTCCGCGTTCTCGGCGCGGGTGGTTTCGGCATCGTTTATCAGTGCGAAAACACCTACCTTCCAGAAACAGTTGCGATCAAGGAATTCTTGCCCCCCGAACTCGCTTGCCGCATGCCGGACGGGCGGGTGTTGCCCTTGTCCCCGGACGCTGAGGAGAGCTTCAGCTGGGCCCGCGACCGATTCTTGCAGGAGGCGAAGACCCTATGGGAGCTGGCACGTCCGAATCGCCACCCGAACATCGTTCGTGTTACGCGCTACTGCGAGGCAAACGGCACCGCGTACATGTTCATGGAATTCGAGCAAGGACGTCCTCTCTCAGCGATTCTCGAGTCGCAGCCCAAGCTGACTTCGAAAGAGCTTGACGGACTCTTCTACCCACTGCTCGATGGTCTGGAACGCGTGCACGCAGCGGGCGTTGTACATCGCGACATCAAGCCGGCAAACATCCTTATCCGCGCCGATGGCACGCCGGTACTGATCGATTTCGGCGCGGCTCGGCATGTGGTCGCCGGCGCAGAGCGCTCGATCGTGTCGGCCTACACGCCGGTCTATGCGGCGCTGGAGCAGTATCTCGACATTGGGGAGCAGGGACCCTGGACAGACATCTACAGCTTCGGTGCCACCCTATACAAGGCTGTGACGGGCAGGAAGCCCATGAACGCGTCCGAGCGATTATGTGGCGGGGTGCAAACGCCCGCCGCTGAGCTCTGTCACGGCCTTTATCCCCAGCCGATCCTGGTGGGAATCGACAGGGCTCTGGCGCTCAAGCCGGAGGAGCGTCCGAAAACTGTCGCTGAGTGGCGCCGGGTAATGCTAGAGACCGCGGACACTCCGCCCGGTGCCGAACGAACCGTCGTCATGCGCACCGCTGGGCCAAACGAGCCGACGCGCGTCGTATACAGGCCTGAGGCGCAGGTCGAGGTGTCGCTACAGTCCGCCATCCCGCACGAGCGGGAGGCGAGCGAGGTTGCCGCACCCCGTTCCAGGTCCTGGCTTGGCTTGACTCTCGTGGTTGGCCTTCTCCTCGCCGTAGGCGCAGCTCTCTACTTCGAGGACGCATTTATTTCGCTTCTCAGGCCAATCGTGCGGGAACCTGATACAACGATATCTGACTCGGTCCCTGAGCCAAGGTCAGTAACCGAGGAGCAGGTTAGGGATCGGTCTGATGCCGAGGCCGTTTTGCTTGGTGAAACCGAAAAGGGCGCGATCGAGAAAGAGGCGAAAGAGCCGGAGGGACCTCCGTCCCAGGTGACGAGTAAGGGGGATCGCACCTCCGCGGAGCATCCCAAAGCGGAGCGTACGCTTGAACAGCCCGGCGGCAAGGGGCAGGAGACGGCTAGGCGCGATCAGCTGGCGTTGGAAGAATCGGAGGTGGCGAAGGGGCATCGCGACGTCGAGCAGAAAGATGTCTCTCCAGACGCTGGGACAGTATCGTCAACAGACGACGCTGGAGGAGAAACGGCATCGGCAGTGCGTGAAGGGATTTCGCCTGGAATCCGATTCGCCGATGACCTCGCAGGATGGGGGGCGGGCCCGGTCATGATCTGGTTACCCGCTGGTGAGTTTCAAATGGGGTCGCCGTTGGGGGAGGAGGGGCGCAACCCTGACGAGGGGCTGCACGCGGCTCGGATACCACAGCCGTTTGCCGTCAGCGAGACCGAAATCACCTTGGGGCAGTTTCGCCGGTTCATCGAGGACACTGGATACGCAACGGAGGTCGACCGTGAGTCGACCTGCCTCCGGCCGAATGAGAGTTGGCAGCAGCTTGTTCCAGACATGCTGCTTAGCTGGGAATCTCCCGGTTATCAGGTCACGGACTCACATCCAGTCACCTGCTTAAGCTGGAACGATGCAAAGGCCTATGCGGACTGGTTGACGACCAAGACCGGTCACCAATACCGACTACTGACAGAGATGGAGTGGGAGTACGCTGCCCGTGCCGGATCTACGGCGAGCCGCTTCTGGGGAAATGATCCGAACGTCGGCTGCAAGCTTGCGAACACCGCCGAGTGTGCTGATGATTACACCTACGCGGCTCCGGCGGGAGTCTATCCGCCTAACCCGTTTGGGCTTAGGGATATGATGGGTAACGTGGCTGAATGGACTTGCTCGGACTATGGTAAAGGCTACGGTGGGGCCGAGACCCGATGCAGCGAGAGTGCAGCGAGGTCACCACGGGTCTTCCGCGGCGGTTCCTGGCTCGATGCCCCAGGGCTCGTGCGGTCCGCGGCGAGGGATGGGGCGCCCGCGAACCTGGGTCTCAGCATGGTCGGTTTCCGGCTGGCTCGCTTGCCGGATGTGACTGCGGAGTCCGGAGCCGCTGATGCTGCTGGGAAGCGCTAGTCTTGTTGCCTGATTGTGGGTGGCAGAGACCAAATCAGACGGCCTGTGGCCCGGAAGACCGAGGTCGATCAGGACGAAAGGGAGTTGAGGGGGAGAATCATGAAGCGAACGGAGAAGTGGTTCCGGGCCTATCGGGTACTCGTGGTGGCGGCGAGTGTGCTTTTGCTCAGCGCCTGCGCCTCATCAGGGGGAAAATCGGTGTACCAGCAGGCGGCGGGCCCGCGGGATGACCCGCGAACTATTCAGCGCCTTGTGGGCCAAGCCGAAGATCTGACCGTCGTGGACTGTCTTCTGCCGGGCAAGATGCGGCGCATGGGGCAGACCATCACTTGGGTAACGCGGCCGCGGCCGGTCAAGCAAACCGCCACCGATTGCGAGATCTTGGGTGGACAGTACATTCTGTTCGACCGCGCCAATCCAGACACGGCGCTGGCGGTGTGGGTGTCGGCCGCGGAGACCGGCGATCCCACAGCGCAGACCTACGTCGGGGAGATCTACGAGCGTGGTTTGGGCCGTGCCCGCGATTACGCGACCGCAGCGGCCTGGTACCGCAAGGCTGCGGACCAGGGCTACCCCCGCGCCCAGTTGCTGCTGGGTACGTTGTATGAACAAGGTCTCGGCGTGGAGCGTGACCCCGTAAGAGCACTGGATTTGTACCGCAAGGCGGCCGGGCTTTCAAAGGACAGGGTCGTTTACCTCTCCCAAGCGATTGCAGCCGCTCGAACATCGCGGTCGCAATCGCAGCCGGTGGAGGTCAGCGCAGTGAGGGCACGGTCGGAACTCCAGGAGATCCGCTCCGCGCGCAGCGCTGGCGACCAACGCGTCCGAAATGCAGAGGCTCAAGTCGCACAAGCGAGGCAGGAAGTGGTGCGAACCGGGCGAACCATGAGGACGCTGGACCAACCGTCGCCAGAGATAGCCACCAGGAGGCGGCTGATCGATCAGTATCTGGCGGTGACCGAGAAAGCGGAATCTCAGAAGCTGGTGAGAGACAGCCACCAGCGCATAGAAGAGCTTGCGCAGCCTGTTGTCGCGCAGCGATGAAGGTCGGTGCCTCGCTCAACCTACGACTGAAACGGGCTTCTGCATTCGTGCTGATGTCCCAAGGTCTGATATCGAAAGGGCAGCTAACTCGTCGCGGAATGCTTCTAACGCCTGCTTATTGTGCGGGCTCCAGTTGCTCGGGGTTCCGGGGAATGGGGATCTTTGGCGATGGAGTGTTTAATCACGCGCAAGCTGCATTCTCTGGTTGATTGACAGGATACAGCGAGAGAGGACGACTGATGAGGACCGAAAAAGTCGATGATACGAAGCGTAACTCTGAGCAAAATGATGCCTTTGTCAGAATTCTTACAACGTCAAGGATTCTCCATCAGGTTTCGTCGGGATGGGTACTATCCGTAGTCATCGCTCTGGTCGCTTTTTCCTTTGTTTCCAGCTCGTTTGCGGCTGTTGATACGGTGGCGATAGCGGCGTCCCCGACAGAGATAGCGGAAGGCGGAACGAGCGATGTCAACGTGACCTTGACGACGCCCGACGACACTTTCACAGCTGCTACCGTTGTTATTTCGGTGTCTGGATCTGCAACTCCCGGGGAGGATTACGAAATTGTGGGATTCCAGGGAGACCCCATCACTCTTCAATTCCAGCAGTTTTTTCTGGTGGAGACGCAGACTCTTACGTTAAGGGCGCTGAGTGACGATATCTCCTCGGAGGGAACCGAAACGGTAGTCTTCACCATTACGGACTGCCAATGGTCAGAGATCGAAGCCACAGGGGACTGTCCCACGGGGGCCACAACGACAGTATCCATCACCGATACAACTCCATTACCGGTTGCTACGGTGATTGCTACAGACCCCGCAGCCTCCAAGGCGGGCCCTGACCCCGGCGAGTTTGCAGTTCGGCTGAGCACGCCGGCGCCGGCTTCCGGCCTTCTGGTGGACTACATTGTCGGGGGGACTGCCGTACCTGGCGAGGACTACACCCCGCTCAGCGGGAGCGTTTCCATTCCGGGAGGTCAGACGAGTGCCACCATCGAGGTCGGGCCGCTGGCGGGTGCCGTGAACGGGGACACGACCGTCATCGTCACCCTGCAGGACGGCACGGGGTACGAGGTTGGCCAGCCTGGGAGCGCGACGGTGACCATCGCGGAAGCGGTGGCGCCGACCATTAGCCTTTCCGTCCAGTCGGGGGACCGTCAGGTCGCGTCTGCCGGCCAGCCGCTGGAGCCCTTCGTGGTGACGGCGCTGTCGGACGGGGTCGTTGCGGCGGGTGTGCCGATTCTTTGGACCCTGGAGTCCGGTGACGGGACTCTTTCAGACCAGCGGACGCTCACTGACGCCCAAGGCCAGGCCAGCACGGTGCTGACACCAAGGGGCGATGGCGAGTTTGTCGTTAGAGCACAGGTGGAGGGTTCCGATGGCTCCGTTGTGTTTACGGCGCTATTCAACCCGCTCTCTGGCCTTCCTGGTCTGAACGGTAACGAGCGTCGTGTGGCCAGTACGATCGAGACCCTCTGCCCGCGCCTCGGAGAAATTTCGGCGCAACGCGCACTGACCGCTGGCGAGCAGGATCTGTTGACGCAGTGCACGCTTCTGATCGACAACTCCGTGACGAATCCGGGCGCTGCGGCGCAAGGGGTGGTCGCCCTGACGCCTCAGCAGGCGAGTGCCCCGCGCAAGCTGATGACCCAAGTCACTGGAGCTCAGGTGGACAATGTCGTCACGCGCCTGATGGCTCTTCGCCGCGGCGCACGGGGCGTAAATCTAGAGAACCTTACGTTCAATCTCCGCGGGGAAAGCATTAACGGCAGTTCTCTGGCCGCCGCATTCCCGCAGTCCGGCGATACCGGCGGTGGGGCAGGAGCGGACGATACCTACGACTTCGAGCCTTGGGGAATTTTCGTCAACGGCAATATCGACTGGGGCAGCAAGGACAGAACGTCCAACGAAGACGGCTTTGATTTCAACACCCTGGGCATCACCGCAGGCGTCGATTACCGATTTGCCGAGGGTCTCGTGCTGGGTATCGCCCTCGGCTATGGGGACACGAGCGCGGACATCGACGCAAACCGTGGGGACCTCGATGCAAAGGCCTGGAGCGGCACCCTATACGGCACCTACTACGCGACTGATCACTTCTACCTTGAAGGCTCGGCCATGTACGGATGGGGTGATTACGATCAGACGCGCAACATCAGCTACAGCCTGCTGGGGCAATCGCGCAAAGCTAATGCGGACTTTGACGGCAACCAGTACGCCTTGATGTTTGGCGCGGGATACGACGTTATCCGTGGCGGCGGGATTCTCGACCTCTACGGACGCGTGCGATACGTGCGTGCCGATATCGACAGCTACCGTGAACGCGGAGCGCTCGGCCTCGATCTCAACATCGATAGCCAGAAGGCAACCTCATTCTTGAGCATTCTCGGTGTCAACTACACCAGGTCCGTCAGCACCTCCTGGGCCGTCCTGGTGCCACAGGGCTGGTTCGAATGGGCACACGAGTTCGACGACGGCGACGATGAGGTTTCCGGGTTTTTCTCTCATGACCCGAGCCGCGTCCCGTTCGCGTTGACGACGGACAAATTCGACAGCGACTACTTCCGACTTGGCCTGGGCCTTGGGGCCCAATTCGGCCAGGGAAGGACGGCTTTCCTGAGCTATGAGGCGGCGATTGGGCTAAACAGCTACCGGGAGCAAAACGTGAGTCTCGGCTTGCGTCTGGACTTCTGAGCACTGTCTCGCTGGTTGCCGGCTACCACGGCAGACGGTTTCGCGTCGGGAGGGGGAGGAGAGCCGTCTCAAGCCACCGGCCCTGTTGCCCGGTGGGGTGCTTTGAGGTTCGCGGCTGGTATCGCTTTGCCGTCCCCACGAGAGCCGCCGATCGTCTCCGTGGGGCAGAACCGATAGCCCGGATGATGGGTACAAAGCAACCCTTCCTCCACGGGTAGGGCTGATGC
Organism: uncultured Gammaproteobacteria bacterium; assembly: GCA_963698495.1. GTDB lineage: Bacteria > Pseudomonadota > Gammaproteobacteria > Chromatiales > Chromatiaceae > CAVORB01. Next base: position 33,802 of record CAVORB010000031.1, read on the forward strand.
CCTGACCTGTCCGCCACCTGCTGGTTGGGCATGAGTGTCATTTCTGCACCTCCAGAACCACCCCGACTTGGCAGCTACAATGGATGGGCTGAGATCATAGGATCTTCCACCCTTTTTTTTCTAATTCAATCGCCTATTCTTTTTCCCACAACCGTTGCTCGATTGGATTCCTAACCCCATTCCCTCAGGGAGGATGCGATGTCCAGGATTCTTAAGATCCTTCAAGCATTGTGGAATGCCAAAAATCCTCATGCTACGAACGAATTCGTTACGGAGAGCGTTGTTCGCCAGGTCGAAGCCAAGGCAACGGCCGCACAGACAGCTGCCGATGAGCTTATGGCGCGTATTGATGGCATGTATCCCGTGGGCTGCATTTGGATAACGCTCGGCCCGACCGATCCGACCACAATCCTCCCTGGGACCTGGGCTAAGACGGCCGAGGGTCGGGTGATTATTGGTACCGGAACCCTTGACGGCATTGCCTACAATGCCGAGGAGATCGGCGGAACGGCGTTCCATACCCTGACCGTCGAAGAATTACCAAGCCACTGCCATGACAACTTTGCATACACTACAGTTGACGATGACCCGGTTCCGCACGCGCATGGGGGGGCAGCGGGGCTTGTTGACGAGTCTTACCTGGAGCGCTGCGACCCCCCCGGTGCAACGGGGGGTGTGGCTGCAGCGCCCCTCGAAAGAGGGGTGGAGTCGAGTTCTGAAAACCACACCAAAGCCACCGGCGGCGGGCAAGCCCATGAGAATCGGCCCCCATACTTGGCCGCGAATATCTGGCAACGGACCTTGTAGCGCGACCGGCGCGTCACGGCTGATGTGCCCTTGGCGGCGGTAGAAACTACCTGGGGCTGCCGCGAAATCTGGCCGAGGCCTAGATCCTCGTTACCTACCGCCACGAGGATCTCCGGCCATTTGCGCTCCCAGCAGCAGGTGTGATCGAAGTCCCGAATGACCCAGATTCGCGCGTTTGCCTGCCGGGCGACAACGGTCTGCGCGAGGGTTGGGGGGGCGCGGCGGTCCCGCCCTCCGACGAGATGGACCTGGCGGATACGTGCGGGCAATGGCGGTTGTGTCGCGGGGTTCAGGGATCCCTTGAGGCGGCTGTAGCCATTGAGATCAGCCCAAGCATCAATGTCCAGGTTCGAGGCAACCGTCACCACCGTGCGCACCTGTTCCATCCGGGCGGCGATCAGCATTGCGAGTACCCCCCCGCCGCTGTAGCCGATCAGCGTTATTTCCCGGTCGGTGCTCGGGCCGATCGCACGCCGCAAGGCGGCGACCATGCTCCTGACCACCTCTTCGCCGTAGCGCCCGTGTGTCCACAGCCGGGGCGAGCAGCCCGGCGAATCAGCCAAGCCACGGTAGCAGGGGCGGCCCAGATAGAGGCTCGGGCCGGGATCATGCGCCATTAGCCTGAGCGCGAGAGGGTGGCGTGGCGTGGGATCCCTTGCGATACGTGTTCGGGTAACCCAGGGCAGGCCATCTCCCTCCAAATAGACATTAACTTGGTCTGCATCCCCCAGCGGTCCGCGACGGAAGATTAGGTGTTGAAATGGGTCTCCTGCGATCAGGGTCCCCTTAGGATTCGCCGATTTCTGGGTAGCGTATCCGCCACGCTCCTGTTGGCTGCACGCCGCCACGACAAGTAGCAGCACACCGGCGACGAGGGCTAGCGCCGGCCGCATCAACGGTCAGCGCTCCAGACCCTCTCCGGCGGGTTGCTCATCGGATCTGGCTTCGAAAGCTGGGTGAGTCGGTGCAGATCTTGACGAGGCGTTCCGAAAGGGCGCCAGGCAGTAGTGCGTGGGTCCGATGGCGCACCGTTCCGAGACCGAGTCTTGATCACACGACGCGCTTTCGTTCAGGACATACCCGCGAGCCAGCGCTCTTGTCGCCACGCCGGTGCGCTCGTCGGGAACAGAGGGGTGCCGGGCTGGAGGAGGGAAAGGCGAAGTGCGGCAGCGACGCGCTGCCGCTGGAAACCCTCGCGCAGAATGCGTTTGCAATGCGAAACGTTGACCGACTCTCCGATGAAGTAGCGCTGGCCGGTCTGAAAACGCCCGCTATTGGCCTGCCACCAGTGCTGAATTCTCTCCACGTTTGGCCAAGGCAGCGCAATGTCTTCGGGTAGCTCCACGTTCTCGTCATCCGGGTCTTCGGTCGGTCCTTCTTCGAACTCCTCGGGTGGCAGGGATTCCAACTGGTCCAGGTTGAAATCGGCGCCCGTGATGTTGACGAACGCCTCTGCGGCGGCGCGCGCGACGGCGGGATGCGCCATCTGCTCGATCAGCCAGGGCACGTAACGCGGGTCGCCGACGTATCCGGAGCCGATGATACGAATGCGCAATGCGTTCGGGATACCGTTGAGCCGTAGCAGCAGTTCATGCCCTGCTTTCGCATCCTTTGCCTGAAGCGCGAGCTGTAACGCCTGCATTTGGCGCTGCCCCGGTTTGAGCGCGAGGCCGGATAGCGTATCCAACGCCCTTTCTCGATCGCCGAGCAGCACCGCAGACCAAGCCGCCCAGAAACAAACCTCCGGTTTGGAGTCGGCAAGAGCGGCCTGCAATTTGGGCATGACGTCTTTGCGCCCCAACTCTCCGGCGGCGCGCAGCGCCCGTATGCGCACGCTGTCTGCCTGGGACTCTAAGCAACTATCCAGCGCCGGACCTGGGTCTTTGCGATGGAGGGCACAGGCGGCGATTCCCAGTTTCTGCTTCAGCGGCGAGGCATCGTCTAGCATCGCTTTCACTCGACCCCCGAGAAATTGGGCCGATACCCACCCTAAAGCAGAGATCAGTCCTGGAACGACCTCTGGTAATGTCTTAGCGCGCTCAATCAGCTTGTCGAAACGATCATCTTGCGCCTCGATCCCGAGCACTGCAGCAGAGAAATAGTCCTCTGGGCCTTCGTTATCGAGCACAGATTCGGCGATTTCCGCTCCCTCTTCGCCCGCTCCGCGCAAGCCATCGATGTGTGCTGCGAGGCGCTCGTCCAATTCGGCGAACTGCTGCGGCGAGTAGTTTGGGGCGTGGACGGCGTTATCCCGCTGCGTCCAGAGAAAGGTAGCCTCCTCGAGGTGCTGCTCAACGATCGAATCGAGGTGCGCGTCCATCATCTGTCCCATAACCCGGCATAGCCGGAACCAACGTACGAGGCGGATGTGCTAGCCTTCTTCCTGCAACCTCCCCTTTTCGGGGTACATCGATGCAATCTATCAGTCCCTTTTGAAAACGGGCGAAACACCAGCCTCCGCGCTGGGACAGGTCACCGAAGCAGGGCTTCGGCCTGGGCGCACGAGCCCGTCCGCAAATCGCTAGATTTGGGGAGTGGGTTTTTTTGTGCCTGTTAATCGAGGTCTTTGTCATTTTGTTCAAGATTTTGCCGGTAAGGGACTAATGGAATATCTCGACGCCACGGACGATTCCGTGCTCTTGCCACTGCAACGCGAAGAAGCGTAATAACGCGGCCAGGGATCGCTCACCAAGCGGGAATCCGTGAACCGTCAGCTCCAGCCAACTGGGCGACAACATGAACAGCTCGGAGAAGCGAATCTGGCTCCGATCCGCCTCGTCGGTAACACCTCCCGTGCGATCTCCGAATGCATTACGGAGGGTAATACGCTCCCAGGATCTGATCGCATTCAACCATTGGTCTGCATCTTCGTCCGAAAGGATTCGCGCGAACTCGACCCGGATCTGGGGAAAACTGCCCAGCGGCATCGCCATATCCCACGTCAGCTCGAACGGAAGGCGTAGCTCGGACGAGTCCCCGGAACGTATTGCCGCAAGATCCAGCACCAACCGATCGTCGATCTCCGCCACATCGCGCATCCTCACCAGCAGCGCGGGGCCTGTTCCGGTCTGGTAGAAAAGCAGCAGCCGCCGCAGAGCGGCTTCAACGCCGGCATCCAGCATGCGACGGGAAAGGTCCCAGCGCGAATCGAGTTCGTGGTCTCGAGATGCGAGCACGATATGGCGCTCACCGGCTTCGCCCGCCTGAGCGGTGAAGAAACCCGCTCTGCAAGAGGACTGGAATGCGTCCAGCGACTCGAGCAGGTCGGCGATCTCCCCTCCATCGTTTTGGCCCTCGACGGTGAGCCTGCACAACCGAGCGTGGTGCCGCGGCTCCGGCAAGACGTCCGTGGTAACTCTCATCGTATCGTCTCTCCTAGTCGAACCGGCTCAGCCAATCCTCCGTGGGATCCTCCCCGGTCGCTGCCATGGGCAGGATTTGCGGATGCCTGGTGAGACGGAACTCGGCAAGGGTCTGTCCCACCTGACGATACGGGTCGAGTTCGTCAAGCTTCGGGTAGCCGAGTGTTGGGTTCGGACCTGCCTGAAGGACCAATCCGTGTGTCAGCTCATGGACACGGCACGGTTCCCCCAGGTCCTTGCTCAAGTCGGCCGGCGAGGGCAGGGATTCACGAATCTCTTGACCGATGAGCGTCAACCAGTTCGCGCACTTGATCGAAGGAGTCGTGGAGTTCTGAAACGCGATTAACGTCGAGTTGAAGTAGTTGACGTCAACCCCCGGGTACTTTTTCGCGATGACCCCAAGCTCCTTGGTCACTTCCTCTTCCGCGTCGCCGGCCTGATCCCAGTTCACGGAGTATCCTGCATGGCCGGACTCGAATTCCAGTTTGTCCACCAGATGCGTCACCAGGTCCAGCACAGCGGACGCCTTGCCTTCCATGAACGCGGGTGGCAGGACTAAGCGGATGATCCCGGTCTTGATCTCCTCCTCCTCGTCGGCCAAGAAGAAGAAGGCCTTGTCCGATGGCTCATTCGCCCGTGACCCGCTCTCCAGGATCAGCGAGTAGATGCCGCGATTCGCCCGCGGGTTCTCGAGCCAGTACGGCAGCATGTCGAGCGTGTCCGATCTCAGTGGCCTGGCGCCCCCGTCGTCCGTCGCGAAGTACTTGAGCGACGTTTGAATTGTCTTCATCGCCTCGCGGTAGAAGTGAACCAGGCCCGTGGCATGCTCGAACATCGATCCGCGCCAGTACAGGGTCACCTCGGAAACCAAACGCAGATGGACCCCCTCATCGTCTTGGTAAATGATCTTCGGAATATTGGTGCTCATGGTTGTTCTCCGTGAGAATCGCCTTCGTGACGCTCAGCACTGGCAGTTCTTCGCGTTGAGCTTGACGGGCTTGTTGCCGCCGGCGAGCTTCTGCTGCCGAAGTCTCTGATTGTCTCGCCAACGATCGCCAGGGAACTTGAAGTCAAAACAGCGCTTAACGCTTCCGTTCGCATGGTGAAGCACGGCGTCGGGAATCAAGGTCCCGTAAGATCGGGCGAATCTTGGAGTGATCACGCCTCCGAGCTTCGCGATCGCACGCGCCGCTGAAGATCGCGCGTTCTGGAGGCGCGATTCCAGCTGATAGGACCAGTTTCCCGACGTGCTGGGATCACTGGACCAACCTCCGCGGGGACCCTTGACATGACCCTTCTTGAGGTCCTTGCAGAATTCCTCGCAGAGCTTGTCCGCCAGGTCTTTTTCCTCCGCGTCCAGGTCGTGGGTGACGACAATGGATTGCAATATCCCGGCCAGGTTCGCCGCGTTCTCCTTGTTGTGGAACATCTTGTCGGTTAGCCGTGCCGCGTTCTTGCCGTCCATCTTCACGTCGAAGGAATACAGGATCCAGGTCGCTTCCTTCATGAAGACATTGGATTTCACCCCACCGACGGTTCCTGCATTGTCCCCGTTGGACATCGCGAACTTGGATCCCTTGTTCGCCGCCATCGCCTTGTCGCCCTTCACGGTGGTGGTGCCGTTGGACAGGGTGATCGACTGGGCGATGTTCGGATAAGGGATCGGCACCGGCCCGCCAGGGCTCGGTGTCTTGCAGACATCCGGGATGGTGGCCGTCGATATGCCACTGCTGAACTTGTGCACCAGCGAGAGGCAGGTTCCGTTTACCTTTATGGTGACCGGCATCGGATCAGTCTCCGCTGGGATCGAATGCCCGAATCACGGCCGCGCCGCGCTCACCCGACTCGGAGCTTGCCCACACCATCGAAATCGGTCCCTTGCCGTATCGCTTGCGATGGCTGATGACGGCGAGGGCGATGTGCAGCGGTGCGCCAGCTGCGCCGATGTCTCCCCAGCAATCCGCTGGTGCGATGAAGTCCGTGGCGGCGCGAAAGCGCTCCTTTGTGCGCAGTGCGGTAAAGCCATACTCGTCGGCGCGGTAGGTCTCGCCGTTGAGATCGCAAAAGACGTTGTGGATCCAGTTCGTTGGCAGGCAGTGGCTCCAGCGCCGTTCGAAACGCCTGCGTCAGACCTTCGCCGATGCAGACGGTATCGGTCTTGATCAGTTTGTTCTCGTGCGCCGAGGCCCACAGCTGACCACTTCGCCGAATGCTTCGAGGCCTAGACGTTTGGCAAGCGCATCGGTGGCGACAGAATGGCACTCGCCGCTTCGCCCGGAATGAAGCCCCATGCGTTGTTGAGCGGGCCACCGCCGTGAAGCTGATCGCATTCCTCCACCCATTCCAGCGTCTCAGGCGCAAGATAGGAATCGACGCCGGCAACGACGTATGCGTCGACGGACTCTCGAGCGCAACTCTCTGATCGCCGCGTCGAGTGCGAGATGCCCTGCGGCGTGTCCCACTGAGAAGGTATGCGCGGTTGCAAAGATGTCTTCATATCGCCCCGCGACAGCACCCAATAGTCGTTCGCCCAAGTCTTCGGGTTTCCCAGGCCGTGCCGGCGGCAACCCGAGGGCGAGTCCGATCCTTGTCTCGTCGCCTCCGATGAGCGCTAGTATTGGTGCAAGCGCCTCATTGATGGCGGGCAGGAGCAATTCGCAAAACCGTTCAGGCCGCGTCCACATCCACGTCGAGCCAAGGTGCACGCGCGACGCGCATGGGCTCGCCGGCGGTGTCGATCATGAAGGGGTGCTCGGAGAACCCGCACACGCCGGCTCGAGCGGCCGCGGCGCTCGCCCAGACATTTCCGGCCGATCGGCGTGGATGCACCGAGACCGACAATCTGCAACCGGGCGGCTTCCACGCTCAGGCAGCCTCTTCGCCGGGCAGTGCGTCCTTTGTGCCCGCACGGATCACCTGCGTGAGGGTGATACGTGTCTTTTCGAGCTTGTAGACTTTCGGGTGACAGGGTAATGCACTGTGCCAGACAAGCGAGACTTGCGGGAACTCCGGCTCGACGATTACCGTATGTAGCTTGGGCCGTTCGTGCTCCTGTCGCTCTCCCGTGTAAAAAAAGGTCTCGAACCGCAGGAAAATGCGAGGCAGCTCAAATCGCAGACTGCCCGTCGGGTCCAGATTGATCAGCGCCACCGGCTCGCCTCCGGTCAGGAACTGGGGAGACTGCTGGTCCGCCGGTGCACATTGGTAATGGCGATCGTCGAAATCCTCCGGCAGCAGAGGGAAGCGCTCCTGTTGCCATCTTTCGCCATAGGTGCCCGCCAGGCGGACGCGAGGCTCCCAATGGGTGCAGACAGGACCGGTCGCGGCTGGGGGCGGTCGGTCATCCCAGTTGCGAATGAGTCGATCGGGGTACTCGATGTTCGGGAGCTTCAGACCGTCGAGCGCCGATGCCGATAGCGCGAAGCCGGTTCCGACGGGATTGCGGACATCCCATCGCGGTGTGGGGGTGTCCCGGCTCGCTGGGGCGAAGCCGCCATATGCGCGCTCGTAGACAATCGGCATTTTCAGGAAGGGTTGGGGGCTCGAGGCGCTCTTCCCTTCCCAATAGCGATCTCCAGTCACGTGCAGGCGCTTGACGACCGGTCCGACGCGAAATCCGATGTCCAGGTCGGTAACCGGACAGTTGTTAGGGGCGTAGGCATGTCCCAACAGGATGACGTCGGTCGTGGTCTTGGTGCGTATCAAGTCCATGTCGTACTTGAGACTCGACTTTGCGGGCTCGGTCGGATTCAGATACTCGGGCGCCATGACCGCCGGCGGTTGCTCGCTCGCAACCCGGGTCGTACCGTCCGGCAGAATGTCGAACGTACACTTGACCGCGAGTATCCAGATCTCGGCGCCATCCCGCCCACGGACCCAGGTGCGCTCGGCGGCGAAGGGTGTACGATTCTCGATCTGCCACATGTCGCCGCGCTAGTTGATGTCCACGTATGCGCCCTTGATCTTGTTCGCGCCGCGCGAGCGGGTAAGCACATAGTTGCCCCGAATCAGGACCTTGCCGGCGCGCGTCAGAACGATGCTCGCCTCGCCGCAGCGCAGCTCGATTTCGCGCTCGGCGCGGAGCACCAACCGCTCGCCATCGATCTTGAGGTTTTGCCCGGCCCCAGATGCTTGCCGCTCCTGCAGCAGGCCGACGATGATGGGGTGGCGCGTGTCGCCCTTCTCGAAGGCAACGACGATCCCGGCGCCTAGATCTTCCGCGGCTAACCGGACCGTGGAGAGGGCTGGGCGGGGCTCGGCCGCCTCATCTACCTTGACCAGAAACTTGTTTTCCCCGTCGAAGCCGGCGAAGGTTGCGAGCGATACCCCTGCGCCCGCTAACTCAGCCCATTCGGCAACGCCGGAGTGGATCGCTCGCGCAGCCTGGAGATCGAGGTCCATGTTCAGTCCTCTCCTATGTTCGAGCCCTTGATCTTGATCGAGCCGCCGGCCTTGATTGACGCGCTCCCATCAGCCTTGACGGTGATCTTGGCTCCCTTGATGGTTATGCCACCGGAATTCATGGTGATCTTGCTTCCGCCCGCTTTGAGGACGATCGTAGGGGCCTCGATCATGCAAATTGCCGCCGCCTTGATCTTAAACGGCCCCTTGGATGTCTGGCTGATGGCCGACGCGGACAGCTTGTGAGGGCCGCCGACGTTGACGGACTGGAGTGCACCGACATTGACCATCTGGGCGCCGCCCACCGATACCGTCTGAGCGCCGCCGACGCTGACCGCCTGCACGCCGCCCACGGTGATCGCCTCGCCCGCACCGACGTTGTGCATGCGGCCGGCGCCAACCGTGTGGGTTTCCGCGACCGAAATCGTCGTCGTCTGAACACCGTTCACCGTATGGCTGCGCCCGCCAGTCACCGTGACGGTCTCGCCTCCGTTGACGGTCTCGGAGCGGTGGCCGCCGACCGTGATGGTTTGGTTGCCCCCGATGCTGATGGTCTGGTTACTGCCGACGGTCTCCGTGTCGTTGACGTCGATCGTGCTCGTTCGGTTGTTGTGAACGGTCAGGGTCTGATCATTTTCAACGGTCGTATCCTTGTTGAACTGTGCGTGCTCACGAATGATCTCGTTGCCCTTGGTGTCATCCATGACAAATTCGTTGTAGCCGCCACCGCCCTTGGTGCTGTTGGACTTGATGCCGCTGATGACCGCGCTGCCGGGAAGTCCATACGGCGGCATGGTGTCCGCGTTGTAGACGCGGCCAGTGATCATGGGTTGATCGGGATCGCCCTCGAGAAAGTCGACGATCACTTCCTGGCCAATGCGGGGAATAGCAACAGCACCCCAACTCTTGCCGGCCCAGGGATGGGACACGCGGACCCAACAGGAACTGTTCTCGTCCGACTTACCGTAACGGTCCCAGTGGAACTGGATCTTCACGCGACCGTACTTGTCGGTCCAAATCTCCTCGCCCGCCTTTCCCACGACGATTGCCGTTTGGGGACCCTGAACAATCGGTTTTCGTGTCAGACGCGGCGGTCGGTAGGGGGCCTGGGCGTAAATTGCCGTGAAATCGCACCGAAATACGGGGCCCTGGGCAGTCTGAGCGGCGGATCCGAAGACATCGGACTGCACGTGGTAATTGGCGGACACGATCAGATACTCCCGATTTTGGTCGTCGCGGCGGTAATTAGTTAGGGTGAACAGGGCACCACTCGACAGTCCCCGGGCGTTGCCCTCAGCCCGAACGGTCTCGTAGTCGGCGTGTAACTCCTCGAGGCGCACGCGGGCGTAGCTCGCGCCGTCCGCGCTTTCTACATATTCGCCTGGATAGTCGAATACCTCGAGCTCGGCAAGCTCGTGGTCCTTCGGGCTGCTGCGCTTTGACATCAGGTCCTTCTTGGGGGCGGTGAAGTCGAAGTCCTTGTGAGCGTAGGCCCCTGGTCGGACCTCTTGGACCAACGACCAGTCGCTGATATGGTCGCGCTCACGCAGCGAGGTCTGGTCCGGTGGGTAGTAGGGGATCTCCTCGTAGCCGGCGATGGCCTCGTGAGCATTGTAGCTATCTGCAAGCACGAGGGTGTGCTTGCCGTTCTCGTGCTTGAAGTAGTAATAGATTCCTTCCTGCTCGAGCAGTCGGCTGATGAAGTTGAAATCCGTCTCCCTGTATTGCACACAATAGACCCATTGGCGGTAGCTGCCGGTCAAACTCTCCTCAAAGTCCGTGTGACCATGCTCCCGGAAGATTTCCTTGACGATGTCAGGAACCGTTTTCTCCTGGAAAATGCGGCAATCTGCGGTGCGGGTGAGGAACCAGAGCCACGGAACCAAGGTCGCCGCGTAGAGGGCCTCCGCGCCGTCGAAACCTGCGTGGGAGAAGCGACTGACGATTCCGTTGAAATAGCGCCGCTTGTCGTCTGGCAGGTCGAGCCGCACGGTGACAGGTTTGCCGAGCAGATCCTCGGCGCGGATGTCGATGTCGTCGCTGACGAGGTCCAGCTGGTATTCGAATAGCGTGCTCAGCGCCTCTATGGCACTCATGCTGCGGATGAGCAGGACATCGTCGCCGAGGGGGGTAGAGACCGAGAGCGTCCGTTCTAGCTGACTGAGAGGCATGATTCGTGTTCCCCGAGGACACAGCCAAGTATAGATGAGGGAGGATGGATTGATAGGGATCCGAATCCCTCGCCAGCGATAGCTGGCTGTCCCACTGCGGCGCCGTCCGCGCTAAGCTTCTGGTTAGGGAGCGGCGCGTTGATTCGGTCCGATGGTCGGCGGCGGCCTTAAAGAGGGGGTAGCAAAGCGATGGCAAGCGTGGAGGGAATGGGGTTCGAGCTCAAGCTACCGGAGCGCAGGACCGACAAGGTAAGACGGCAGCCGAGCACGATGCGCATTTTGGTGTTGGGAGATTTCACTGGTTGCTCGGGAACCGATTGGGGTCGGCGAGGTACCTCCATTGCACAACGTGCTGTCCGGCAGGTTGACGTCGACAATTTCGAGCAATTGCTCCGACGCCTTGTTCCCCGACTGAGGATCGCATTGCCGGATTCCGTCGGCTCGTTGGAACTGGAGTTCCGCTCCATCGACGACTTTCACCCGGATTCCCTTTATCGACAGGTTCCCACTTTCGCCGCTCTGCGCCGCATACGCGAGCGTCTGCTAGACCCCGCGGCGTTTGCGGAAGCGGCGACGGAACTCCGCGTCCTCCTGGGCGGAGAGAGCGCGCCGTCGGCAGCCTTATCGCTAAGCGAGGAGGTGATGGAAGAGGGAAGTCACGAAAGCGACGCACAGGCTATCGAGCGGCTCCTTGGACGCCCCCCCACAAGAGACACGGCGGCGCTCTCGGACCGGTCCGGGAAGCTGCAGGCGGCTGTGTCGGAGATCATCCACAGAGCGGTCGACCCGCACGTCGTCGCGGCTGAGCCGCCTGAACGTGAGCTGTACCTTCACACGTTGGACGAATCGATCGGGTTGCGGATGCGCTCCATCCTGCACGCGCCCGAATTCCAGGCGTTGGAAGCCAGTTGGCGATCATTGAACAATCTGATCACGACCATCGAGACGGACGAGGCACTCCATGTCTACTTGCTCGATGTGTCGTGGCAAGACCTGTTGGCAGATCTGGCCACGTGCGGCGGAGACATCAAGGCGAGCGGGCTCTACCGTCTGCTGGTCGAGCAGACGGGTGCCGGGACACCCGGCGGCGAGCCCTGGTCCCTACTGATCGGGAGCTACGAGTTCGCTCCTACGCCGGTTGATTTCGGGGTGCTCGCCGCTCTCGGGATTGTCGCAGCCAATGCCGGCGGTCCGTTCCTTGCGGCGGCGAGCCCCGCGCTGCTTGGATGTGGGTCGCTCGTGGAGACGCCGGACCCATCGGATTGGAGCCGGCCACCGGTCGAAGCCGAGGCCGCATGGAACGCGCTCAGGCAGTCTCCGATCGCCCCATGGCTCGGACTCGCCTTGCCGCGCTTGCTGCTGCGCCTCCCTTACGGCCAGGACACCGAGCCCGTGGACGGCTTCGGGTTCGAGGAGCTCGCACCGGACCGTGGCCACTCTGACTATCTGTGGGGCAACCCGGCGTTCGTGTGCGCACAGCTGATCGGGCAAGCTTACACCGCGCGCGGGTGGGAAATGGCACCGGGGGACATCCTCGACGCCGGCGACTTCCCCGCCCACGTGTACGTGGAGGAGGGGGACAAGCGGCTGCAAGCCTGCGCAGAGGTCTATCTGTCCGAGCAGGCGGCCACTACGATACTCGACCGCGGCCTCATGCCACTGCTTAGCTTCAAGGGCCGCAACAGCGTTCGGCTCGCGCGCTTCCAATCGATCGCGTCGCCTCCTGCTGCGCTCAAAGGTCCATGGTTAGCTTGATCGTCGCCTGCCGTGCCGGCCAGCCAAAGAGATTCCCGGCGGCGGCTGAACCGGATGGCAATGCACTCTCTGTCAGGCGGCGGAAACGTGTGCTTGTTCGTCGAGGCGTTCTTCCGGGCGCTTCTAGCTAACCCGGCATAGTGCAAGAGGCGATCTTGCGAAAGTCGTCGCTAAAATCCGCCGGTTGCGGGAACGACGGGCGCCGGTGTCGATGGCCTCTTCTTGATCGGAGGGGGACCAGCCTCTAAAGCGGCCCAGGTCAATGGACCGACGATACCGTCCACCACAAGTGCCTTTATGGCTTGGTAGTGCCGCACCTTCGAATCAGTCATGGGGCCGAAGATGCCGTCAACCCAGAGAGGTGCCTGGGCCGAAAGTCTAGCGTTGAGCAAGTTTTGACAGTACGCCACATACGGGCCGCGCGAACCAATCTTTATCGTGGGAGGAGGTTGTTGGTATGCCATGGTTGCGGTCTGGTGTTGGGGCTCCTTTCGACGGGAGCGGATTTGACCCCTTGCGTGCGTGTAGGGAGGCAGTAGCCCGATGCAAACCCTCTGGAGCACGAGATACCAGTGGCCAGCATCAACCACGCAAACGAACAAATTGCCGCATCGTTGGGCGTACTGCAGTACTAAAAAAGCTTAGTACATGCAAGGTTCGCCGCAAGTGCATCGCAATTCGATCACCCCGCCGGAACCGGCGTGTAGTGTAGTAGCGCGGGCGGACGCTCAATCGAAGCCATATTCGAACGCCCCGCTGGAGACGCTCACGGCTACACCTTCGATTTTTCCGCCGCCCATGGTTCGGTTGAGAAACTCGCGGCTGATGGTCGGCAACACCGTGTTGGTGAGGATGGCGTCTACTACCCGAGCACCGCTCTCCACCTCCCTGCAGCGCTCGGCAATCAAAGAGATCACGGCGTCGTCGTAGGTGAATCGGACGCGGTGGTTCTGCTCAATGCGCTTGGCGACGCGTACGAGCTGAAGGCGGATAATGGCGGAAAGCATCTCTTCGTTCAGCGGGTAATAGGGAATCGCCACTAGCCGTCCGAGCAGCGCCGCCGGAAAGGTCTTCAGCAGGGGCTGGCGCAGCGCATTGCCGATGCCTTCAGGGTCAGGCATAAGCTCCGGGTCCTTGCACATGCCCATGATTAGCTCGGTGCCGACGTTGGTGGTGAGCAGGATGAGGGTGTTGCGGAAATCGATGTAACGCCCCTCGGCGTCTTCCATCCAACCCTTGTCGAAGACCTGGAAAAAGATCTCGTGCACGTCGGGGTGGGCCTTCTCAACTTCATCGAGCAGGACAACGCTGTAGGGTTTGCGTCGCACGGCCTCGGTCAGGATACCGCCCTCGCCATACCCGACATAGCCGGGCGGGGCCCCCTTGAGGGTGGAGACGGTGTGGGCCTCCTGGTACTCGCTCATGTTGATGGTGACGATGTTCTGTTCGCCCCCGTAGAGGGCCTCAGCCAGGGCCAGGCCGGTTTCCGTCTTGCCAACGCCCGAGGGCCCGCAGAGTAGAAAAACGCCGATAGGCTTATTTGGGTTGTCGAGCCTAGCACGCGCGGTCTGGATGCGGCGCGCAATCATCTCGAGGGCGTGCCGCTGTCCGATGACGCGCTGGTTCAGGGTGTCGGCTAGGTTGAGCACCGCCTCGATTTCGTTCTTGACCATTCGCCCCACTGGAATTCCCGTCCAGTCGGCAACCACCGACGCGACGGCCTGACCGTCGACGCTTGGCAGGATCAGGGGCCGTTCGCCCTGAAGCTCTTGTAGATCGGACTGCAGCTTCCTAAGCTCTGCCAAGAGCTGCGCGCGCTGCTCCTCGCTTGGTGCCTGGTCCGCGACCGGGCTCTCCGCCGGGGGGGGGGCGCTATCGATCGACACGTCGCGGGCGGTGGTTTCAACTGCCTGCTCCAACTCTGTCTCGGTCCCCTCCACCCGGCCGATGTGTCCGCGCAACCGGGCACGCAGCCCGAGTATCTGGTCGACCAGATCCTTTTCCGATCGCCACCGCTCCTCGAGCTGTTCGAGTTCCTCGCGCTCAGAATTGAGACTGCCCTCGGCGGAAGTGCTCCGCTCTGTCGTTTCGATTCCCACGGCAGACTCGCGTTGGATGATGGCGATCTCTCTCTCGAGCCCCTCGATGCGCCGGCGGCAGTCCTCGACCTCGGCGGGCACCGCGTGCTGGCTGATGGCCACCCGGGCGCACACGGTGTCAAGCAGACTCACCGCCTTGTCGGGCAGTTGCCGCGCCGGGATGTAGCGGTGCGAGAGGCGTACGGCTGCTTCCAGTGCCTCATCCAGGACCTGAACCCGGTGGTGGTTTTCGAGGGTCGAGGCGATGCCCCTGACCATGAGGATCGCTTTCTCTTCGCCCGGTTCGTCGACCGGGACTACCTGGAAGCGGCGGGTTAGGGCAGGGTCCTTTTCGATGTATTTCTTGTATTCACCCCAGGTCGTGGCGGCAATGGTGCGCAGGGTCCCGCGGGCTAGCGCCGGCTTGAGCAGATTGGCCGCATCGCTGGTTCCGGCAGCCCCGCCTGCGCCGATCAGGGTGTGGGCCTCGTCGATGAAGAGAATGATAGGTGTTGGAGATGATTGAACCTCCTCGATGACCTGGCGCAGCCGGTTCTCGAACTCCCCTTTCATGCTGGCGCCGGCTTGCAGGAGCCCGACATCGAGCGTGCGAAGCGTCACGTCCTTAAGCGGCGGGGGGGCATCGCCGCTGGCAATACGCTGTGCGAACCCTTCGACCACGGCCGTCTTGCCCACGCCCGCCTCGCCGGTGATTATTGGATTGTTCTGGCGACGGCGCATGAGGATATCGACGATCTGCCGGATTTCCTCGTCGCGCCCGACGATGGGATCGATCTCACCGTTGCGCGCCCGCTCTGTGAGGTCCACGGAGAACCGCTGTAGCGCCTCCTGTTTGCCCATTTCGGCCGGCGCGATGGCGTGGCTCGCTTCCCCCGGGCCAGCTCCGCCGCCGACCTGGAAGCCATCAGTCGCGTGCAGCGCCTCCTCTGGCGATCCCTTCATGATCTCGCCAAATCGCTCCGTGAGGGAATCGGCATTGATCTTGTCGAATTCCCCTGAAATCCCGAGCAGTCCCGTGCGCAATCCCCGGGTTTTGAGGATGCCTACCATCAGATGGCCGGTACGCACCTGAGACTCGCCGAACATGAGGGTGCCGTATACCCATCCCCGCTCCACCGCCTCCTCCACATCCGAGGAGAGGTCGGAGATCGAGCGGGATCCGCGTGGCAGACTTTCGAGTGCGTCGGTGAAGTCCTTTGCCAGCCTGGAGGGATCAAGGCCGAAGCTCCGGATGATGCGGTGCAGGTCAGAGTCCTGGCTTTGCAGGATTTGGTGGAACCAATGGACCAACTCCACATAGGGGTTGCCTCGCATCTTGCAGAACACGGTCGCGCTTTCTATACCCTTGTAGCCTAGGCTGTTGAGCTTTCCGAACAGTGCGGAACGGTTAATTTCTGTCATGTCGCGAATCCCTTGATCTCTGGTCGCTTTGCCAGGCCATTGCGTTCAACAACAGATCGTCGCCATCCCTTGCCAGGGGTTGGCTCGCAATCCAGGTGGTCCAGCCGAGTTGCCCCGCCGCGCCGAGGCGGATCGTTGGGACCTCTGCCTGGCGAAGGATTAGGTGGAGGTCCCACTCCAGTTGGTCTCCGACGTAGTTGCGTACGATGGCGACCACACGTTTGAGGCTAAGGCCGCCAGGCAGCATGCGCTCGTAATCTCGCAGGCTCAGCGGCCCGATACGGACGCGGAACTTGTACTGGCGGTCCCACACACGCGCGCCGACGGTGGTGCTCACACCAAGCGTGCCGGTGGTGGCTGATTCACCCAACCGCCAGTGACAATCGCGTGGGAGGATGAGCCAATGACCGACGAATTCCTCGATCTTCACGGGCAGCTTGAGGAAGTCGCCGAGTATCGAACCCAGCCCGTCGGCGTGGCGAGTTTGGCACGACAGATGTCCGGTGTAGTGCTGTTTTGCAAGGTCCGGCATGGCGTCCCGTTGCCGGTAGGAAGGCATGCCCACACCGGCCAGTGAGCCAAGGTAGACGCCAAAGCGATCCTCTTCCGGACGGTCGAAACCGACAGTTGGCTGCGCCTGCGCCCAGCCGCGGAAGAAGAGAGAGAGCATGCGGTGGTGGAAGACGTCCAAGAAACGGGCGAAGGTGGGGTCGTCATGATTGCGCTGGCGATCCCGTGCATATTCAGTGAGATGCAATGGCAGGGGGCCGTTAGGCCCGAGCAGCCCAAGAACGTGCACCGACATCCTCGGAGACTTGCCGTCCGCGCCACGCTCAAAGCGGGAAATGGTGGCGGGCGCGAAGGTTGTAGAGGGTTCCTGTCCAAGCCGAACCGGGTCATCCGCTGCGCGAGTCGAACTGCCGAGCCGTGGACGTCGGACGTGAAGGGCGTCCACCCATCGCAGTGCATGAAAAAAGTCGAACCCGAAGGGTTCGCGCTCGAGCGCCGAGAGGAGCGCTACAAGGTCTGCCGAAGGCCGACGGTCGCTGGCCATCGCATCACCTCTCCCCGCTCCGTCTTGAGGACCGTCTCCGTAAAAGAGTTGATCGAGACGTATCGGGCAAAGAATCGCTCAAGCACCGCGCCGAGCAGAAACGCCCCCGTGCCCTCGAAGGCCGTATCGTCGCAGGATACGGTGATCTCCAAGCCGCGGGCATAGGCAGCGGGGCGGGATCCGGGGAGGCGCCGGGTGATGGGCTTGGACGAGACGGAACGTACGCCCTCGATCTGCTTGTGAACCGTCGGGTCGGAAATCTCGCCGTAGAGCGACAAGAGGTTCCGCAGCGCCGCAGCGCCAGGCTCCAATCCGCCATCGACAATGGAAAGGTAGTTGAGAGCGAGATGGTTAATCAGGCGCCATGCGGCGTCGCCATGGGCGTGGGAGGGACGAGGCTTGGTCGGGCCTGCGACCACTCGCGTTGCAGATACGGGCGCACCCTCCTCAAGGCTAAAATCGGTGCCGCTGGCGCCGATCGGCATCTGCAGCGGCAAATCTCGGTTGGTGCACAGGGTTTCCACCGCAAGCTGGCGCAGGTCACTGCGATATGGGGTCTGGGCCGCGTCCACCAGAGAGATGAACATCTCGCTGCCGATGTAGCTCGACCTCGCTCCCTTACGCCGCTGACTAGTCGACAGAAGCCGGGGCATCCGGTGCACACTGTAATAGGCGGGACGGTCGATGTGGCTAGCGAGGTCGTTGGCAGCGTAAAAGGGTAGGAAGTCCTGTGGGTCCTTGTTCGCGGCTCCGTACCCCGTGACCCGGTCCACGCGATAGACCTCGAAGTCCATGGGGCGAGTTCGGTCGGGAACCAGATGGTGCTCATGGGTGCGGTCAGACAAGTGGATACGATCGCATCGCTTAGGAAAGAGGTTAATGGCCGGCGCACAGAACAGGGCGAAATTGGACGCGTCCAAGACGTTTTCGAGCGCGGGATCGCGCCGTGACAAGAGAAAGATGACGTCGATCTGGTTGCTTTGTGTACGCCTTAGGGATCGGGAAATCCCGCCCACCTCAAGGAACAGGTATCGTTCGGGGAAGGCGAAGTACTCGTGCAGATGCCGGTAGCCCTGGAAAGACGGGGGGGAGTATGGGAGCAAAGCGTCCCGGTCCGAGAAGCCGAGCGGCGCGATCGACGAGGGTGGAAGCAGGTCGCACCAGGGAAGGGGGCGTTCCACCGGCTGGATGATGACCGCCAGGGGATTGGCGAGCAGCAACTCGTGGACGCGATACGGCAGCTCGTCCGCTCCCTTCAGAAAGAGAACGAGGCGGTCTAGATGAAGTTGCTCGAGATTCAGTCCGGCCGTCGATATCAGGCGGATACGGATGCCGGCCTTACTGTGCTGCACCACGCTGATGTCAGTCTTGGCTACCGGGCCGGCGTGGGTAAAGTATTCCGCTTCGGTAAGCGCAAGCGGCCAGAGAGTGGTTTCCTGAGCGGTGCGGTACTCGCAGTTAGTCTGGTCGCCTTTGCCAATGTTGCTACGAAGCACCGTGTCTCGAGGGAGTGTATAGCCCTCAGCCAACGCGCCTTCGGTCAGGTCAGGTTGTAGTTGCACGACTGCCATGGAGGGCGTCGGCGCCAAGTAGTGGGGGTAGACCATCTCCAGCAGGTGCTGGGTGAAAGCGGGAAACTCGGCGTCTATCTTTAGCTGGACACGTGCCGCAAGGAAGGCGAAACCCTCCAGCAGACGTTCCACGTAGGGGTCGGCGCACTCGAATCCGCTCAGACCCAATCGGCCCGCTATCTTGGGGAATTCAGCGGCGAACTCACCGCCAATCTCCCGGATGTGCTGCAGCTCGCGGTTGTAGTAGTCGAGATGTCGGGGGTCCATGGTCAGCCGCTCGGCGTGCTCCCCTCCGAGATGTCAAAGGCGCCGGTCTCCAAGTCGACCTCCGTCTTGAGGTAGAGGTGCTGTGGCATGGGCTGACCCCAGAGCTCTCCGTCGATATCGAACAGAATGGCGTTGTGGTTCATGCGATCCGCATTGATAACCGCACGGACTCTCAAATTATGGCGCAGTATCCGAGGCTCGAATCGAAGGATCGCCTGACGGAGATTGCGCTCCAGCGTCACGACATCCAGGCTGGAGATGTTCTTGCCGGCTAGGTCCGGCAAGCCATAGTTGACCACCGAATCGATAACCTGCGGGTATGCCGCCAGATCTTGCACTGAGGCGAGGTCCGTGGAGTTGAGAAGCCACTGCAAGTCGCGGATCACCGATTTTCGCAGTTTGCGGGGCGAAAGCACCCGCTTTTCCCTGGCTTCCTGTTTTCTACTTGGCTCGTCATCGGTAAGCCGATCCAGCAGGGAAGGCTGAAGACGCTCCTTTGGGGTGAGTTCCGCCATGTCGCCAGGCCAGGTTGTTACGCTCTGACTTGGATTGTGCCGAACTCCAGACGCCTAGTTTCCAACAGGGGATATTCAGTCACATCCGTTGCGAACATGCGTTGACCGAGTCCGACAAAAAGATCGGCACCCTGGTCCAACCACTCCGTGCGCCTTGCCATCCGAAGGCGGTCGTCTTCACTCAACTCCGACCCCGGGTAACGAGTTGGGACCAGCGCGACAGTGCTTCCCTCGTTGACCCAGGTAATGTGCGCGGGTAACCACACTAGGTCACGGAGGTCTGCGGGCGCTTCGAGCGTGAGCGATCGGATGGTTTGGAACGGCACCCAGTAGTAGCGGCCGTTGATAATCGCCTCCAGAACCGGTCCTAACCGTTGATCGGCGTCCGCGATCCACTCAAAAGCCTGCCCGTCTATCTGTCCAGATTTCGTATCCGCTTGCTCCAAAGCCCTCGCGCGCAGTCCTTGAGACTCTTCAGTGCAGCCTTGGGCCGAAAGCCGCAGGGCTTCCAAGATGAGCGCTATCCACTGCCTGGGCTCGCCGAACACGAGCGGCTTGCGTTCCCCGCTAAACACATGTCCGCGCAATGCCTCACAGTGAAGTGCCTCGCGATAGGTGTTCACCATTGCAAGGTTGGCGGCGTCAAGCTCGCCTGCCACGTTCAACTGCACCAGCGCACGTTCCCAATTGCCGACCACCGCCAGCAGCTGGAAGAGGAAGACACGCAGCTTGGCATCGGCCGGATCCTTCTTTATGCGATTCTGGAGATCCGATAGGGCGTTGCTCAGGTCACCCGATCTCAGTGCTTCCTCGGCTTTCATTCTAGCTTTTCCTCGCGCCGGACCCACGGTCCGACGCGATCACGGTGATCCGTAGATGATCGAAGGACGAAGCGACAGGCCCCTGGCCTAATCTTGCTTGTTGGTTTCGAGATTCCAGGTGCGGTCGGTGGCGGAACCCGGTTTACCCGTGTGATCGATAGGGGTGTATTCCCATTTGATCTTGCCGTATGCAAAGCTCACCTGCTCGATCGGTTTAGTGTCACCCCCCGACGCTCCGCTCGGCGAAATCGAGGTGACGATGCAATCCTCCATGGTGTACTTCATGAAGGTGTGCTTGTCCCCGCTGGCGAGGCAGAGTTCCACCTCTACTTTCGGAATGTGTTCGCCCTTAGCGCACTTGATGCTGAGGTCGGGTGTTGCATTGTCGATCGTCTTCGCCACCGAGAAATCCTGGAAATCGGCACGTCCACCAGTTCGTCCGCCGGTCGCGCTGACTCCCGAGGCGGGTTGAGAGACGCCATGACTGTAGCTTAAGAGCTCAATCCATTTGTCGTGTTGGTCATCGGTGCTCTCACCATCAACGCCTTCCACTTTCAAGAACATATCGACTGCCATGTTTGTCATCCTCCGGATAGGCAGGCGTGGGCCGGGTTTGTATAGTTTCTCACGTGCGCCTGCCGGCACATGAAAACCGCATCCGCAAGGCGGCCCGTTCTTGCGGGACGGGGATTTACGCCTTCTGCGACGGCAACTTGGAGACCAACCGCAACGAGACGGTCAGGCCTTCAAGCTGGTAGTGGGGGCGCAGAAAGAATTTAGATGTGTAGTAGCCGGGGTTTCCCTCGACGTCCTCAACAACCACCTGCGCAGCAGCCAGGGGTTTCCTCGCTTTGTCTTCCTCCGAGGCAGTACCGGGGTTGGGTTCCACGTACTTGTTGATCCACTTGTTCAGCCACTTCTCCATATCCTCGCGTTCCTTGAAGGAGCCGATCTTGTCGCGCACGATGCACTTGAGGTAATGCGCAAATCGGCAGACGGCGAAGAGGTAGGGTAATCTTGCGGAAAGATTTGCGTTCGCCGTGGCGTCGGGATCATCGTATTCAAACGGTTTCTGCAGCGACTGCGCCCCGATGAAGGCCGCGAAGTCGGAGTTTTTCTTGTGAATGAGCGGCATGAAGCCGTTCTTGGCAAGTTCTGCCTCGCGCCGGTCGCTGATGGCGATCTCGGTTGGGCACTTCATGTCAACGCCGCCGTCATCAGTGGGAAAGGTATGGACGGGAAGCCCCTCCACCGCGCCCCCAGACTCGACGCCGCGGATGCGGGAACACCACCCGTAGAGCTTGAACGCGCGGTTGATGTTAACCGCCATCGCATAGGCTGAGTTGGACCAGGTGTACTTTGTGTGGTCAGCCGCCCCTGTCTCCTCCTCGAAGTCGAACTCCTCTACGGGGTCGGTCTTGGCGCCGTACGGTAGGCGGGAGAGAAATCGGGGCATCGCAAGGCCGATGTAACGCGAGTCCTCGGACTCCCTTAACGAGCGCCAGGCCGCGTATTCCGGGGTCTGAAAGATCTTGGTCAGGTCCCGTGGGTTGCTGAGCTCCTGCCACGACTGCATCTGCGTCACACCCGGGTCAGCGCCGGCGATAAATGGCGTATGGGCCGCTGCGGAGACCTGAGCGATCAGGCTCAGCATTTCAACGTCCGGGGGGCTGTGGTCGAAATAATAGTCCCCTAGCAGGCAGCCATAGGGCTCGCCACCGAACTGACCGTATTCTTCCTCGTAGACTTTCTTGAAGACGGGGCTCTGATCCCACGCGATACCCTTGTACTTCTTCAAGGTCTTGTGGAGGTCTTTCTTCGAGATGTTCATGACCCGTATCTTGAGCATCTCGTCCGTCTCGGTGTTGTTCACCATATAGTGCAGGCCGCGCCAAGTGCCCTCCAGCTGCTGGAAGTCGGGATGATGAATGATCTGGTTCACCTGTTCGGTGAGCTTGCGATCGATCTCCGCGATCATGGCTTCGATGGTGCGGACCGCGTCCTCGGAGATCAGCGCCGTCTGAGATAGGGCCTGTTCAGCCAGGGTGTGCACTGCCTCCTCGACCGCCTCTTTAGCGCGGTCGGATCGGGGCCTGAACTCCTTTTGGAGCAGGGATGCGAATTCGCTCGGTTCAATGGCCTGCGCTTCTGCTTGGGCTTGGGCTTGGGCTTCGGGGCTGACTTGAGTTTCGGCCATGTTACTTTTCCTCTACGGACACGGGCTCTTGTTGCGCCGCCTCCGGCGGCTTCGGTGCCGAGGCGAGTGCCTTGAGAAGTGCTGGATCCTTCAATGCGTTGGCGATAAGCTCCTCCGCCCCGCTCTTGCCGTCCATATAGGTCAGCAGGTTCGAGAGTTGCGTGCGCGCCTGCAATAGTTGATTCAGAGCGTCGACTTTGCGGGCTACCGCGGCGGGCGAGAAATCGTCCATGCTCTCGAACGTCAAAGCCACGTTCAGATTGCCCTCGTCGGTCAGGGTGTTCGGCACCTGGAAGGTGACGCGGGGCTTCATCGACTTGAGTCGCTCATCGAAGTTGTCGACGTCGATCTCGAGAAGTTTGCGGTCTGCAACGGCCGGGAGGGGTTCTTCCGGTTTGCCCGATAGATCTGCGAGCACGCCCATCACGAACGGCAGCTGAATGGTCTTTTCCGCGCCGTAGAGCTCAACGTCGTACTCGATCTGCACGCGGGGCGCGCGGTTGCGGGCGATAAATTTCTGACTGCTTTCTTTTGCCACAGGCTATCTCCGGATTTGGTTGGTGGGTTGCTCGACCGTGTTTCAGCTGTCGTCTTCTGTGCCGCGGATCGCTTCTACCTGCGGCAGCGCTCCAGGCGCGATGTCACGCACGATGTCCATGAAATCCTTAGGCACAAGACGGCGCGCTCGGTGTAGCAACAAAGGAACCGGGCTGGAGGGCTCATTGTGAGCGTAATATTCACATAGCCTGTCGAGCATGCCGATGACGTCCTCCCGGGAGTTGATCGCGCCGCCCGCTTGCGCGGAGGTCGCCCGCCGAACAGAGCCTGGCGCCGGCGAAGTTTCGTCGGATTCCTCGCGTGGACCTCCCGACTCAGGTTCCGCTACCTGGGAACGATCGTCTAACAACTTACCCAGCAGCGCGTTGGCCTCTGTTAGCAGATCGGCGAGGGGTGCTAGGTCGGGCGAGTTGGAGGCGCCGATCTTTTCGGTTACGAGGATCTCTATGCGCCTAAGTTTCTCGAGCGCGCTCGAAACGGCGCTCGCTGTCCTTTGCAGGTCTTCAACAGCGCAATCCCGAAATGCGGCGTTAGCGGTTGTAAGGTCGATTGGCGGTTTGTCGCTACGCGCCGGAGCGGGAGTTCTACCTTCGGCAATCTCCAGGTCCCGCAGCGTGATTGCGCCAAACGCTCGCGAAACAATTAGAGGCGTTGCCCGCACTGGGTTGAGGAATGCCTCGCGATCGCAGAGTTCGAGCAGTGCGTTCACGCGGGTAGTGGGATCGTTGTCGTCTTCGGCCTCGAGGCGAGGGTAGAGGCCGTCCCAGAATTTCGTTAGTAGCCCTAGGGTTAGGGTGAGCCCTTGGTTCAGACCCGGGAACCCGTGGGTTTGGAGGAGGGCCTTCGAAAGTAGGATCGCGACTCTCAAGTCTTTGCTGCGCGAGAGCAGGTCCCCAGCTAGCGATGCTACGCGCGCCCAATTAGGCTCGATCGCGTGGATGACACTGTTTCCCATCCTCCGTTCGGGCTCCCCAGCGGCTGCGCGGCGCATCTCCTGGTACGCGGGGTCGTACTCGACGTCCGTACCCGCCGGTTCCTCGGCAGTAGTCGGCTGGAGCAACCTGTCGAAATCGATCCCGCTCATTCGGAAAAGCACCTATTGATTTGCGCGAATTCCAGGGGAATCAATTTGTTGCAGGGATTTTCGGTCACTGAGTCCCTCTCTCCTGATACATAAT
This sequence comes from uncultured Gammaproteobacteria bacterium, assembly GCA_963698495.1. Lineage (GTDB taxonomy): Bacteria > Pseudomonadota > Gammaproteobacteria > Chromatiales > Chromatiaceae > CAVORB01. Next base: position 57,959 of record CAVORB010000031.1, read on the forward strand.
ACTTCACAGGGCTCCTTCTTCTTCAGTTCATGAATGTGGAGGAGCTTCAAGCTGTGCTTGAGGTCGCTGCAATGGGTACCTAATAGCACAACAAGTATAGGCCGACAACGCCCGTTCCGGATCAGCCGTGCTGGCTACTTGTGTCATCCATCCGTTTATCTGTCTTGGTTCGCGGGTCGGCTACGCCGCGTATCGGTAATCGTGATGGAGCCCGCCGAGGATCGGAATCGGGACGACCTTCTCGAGCATCTTGGGAAACGACTGTGATTGAGGGACCTGTGGGTCCCGAAAACTCATCGGTGGAGCGATCAAGGGATGCGGACGCGTTGGGGGTCGCGTCAACCACCGTGAAGGTCGCCGGCGGAGAGCACCTGGCTGGTGCGAAGCGGGGCGGCTGGGAGTGAACGGGTCCGATGGAGGGGAACCGATTCGGTGCGGGCGCAGTGGCCTTGCCAGGGAAGGGTGCTTTGCCGAGCACTAAGGCGGGGAAAAGCAGCGCGGGGGGCGTGTGATTTAGGCCGCCCGTCGCTCGTAGTGATGGTGAAGCCCGCCGACATCGGGAAACTCGACTACCTCCCCGAGTTCTGGTGGTTGCACGGGGCGCGGATCTGGACTGTCCATGTCCAGAGATCGGTGGACCCGCCAGCGATGATAGTGCTCGAAGTAGCTGGTGAGGACGCGTTTCAGATGGCGCTGGTTCATTACGATGACGTGGTCGAGACACTCTCGCCTGATGGAGCCGATCAGTCGCTCGACGTAGGGGTTTTGCCACGGTGAGCGTGGGGCGATCCGCACTTCTTCGATACCCAAGCTGTGCACTCGGCTGCGGAACTTGGCACTGTAGATGGCATCCCGGTCGCGAAGCAGATATCGGGGCACCGTGTCAGGGCAAGCGCGCATAAATCTTCAGCCGAACAGGACCTTGGCACGGTAGTCATCGTTCCAAGCGGCCTTGCGGCGCTTCTTTGACAGGCGCATCGACGAGGGCTCTTGTTCGAACAGGTTCATGCACAGGTGGCGGATCGAGGTCATGATCGCCGGGGCGTTGCCTTTGCGGATTCGGCTGGCGTCCTCGGCGAAGACGACATCGAGTCGCCAGTGCAGGCGATTTTCCACGCCCCAATGGTCGCGCACCGCATGCGCGAAGCGTTTGGCCTCAGCACGGATGGAGTTGATGTAATAGCGTCGTTCGAGCGTCTTGTCTCACCGATCACGCACTGGCGTTCGACCATGCCGATGCTACGCAACCCCTCCCAAAGCTGCGTATTGGGCAGCGTTCGCAAGTCCTCCGTTACCCAGTAACGGCGCACTTCCAGGCGTCCATGATCCTTGTCCACCTCTTCGGTGTAGTCATATTCAACGCCAGCGAAGTCACCGGCCATGGCCACCGTGAAGAAGTCCTCAACGCCTTCCTGAAGTACGCTCTGGTTTCCCTTGAGTCCCAGGACGTAATCGCCGCCCTGGGCGATGATTTCGCTCGGCGATGGCGCGTTGGCAGCCCATGGCATCAATAGTCACGATGCACCCCTTGAGATCAAGGAGTTCGAGCAATTTCGGGAGTGCCGTGATTTCGTTGGACTTCTCCTCCGTCGCCTCTTGGGCGAGCACCAAACGGTTTGTGCTCGCCCACGCACTGACCATATGCAGTGCCTTGCGTGAGCGCTTACGATCATGCGAGCCACGCGCGCTCTTGCCATCGACGGCGACCACCTCGCCCTACGTGGCTTCGCTCACTGCGCCCGTCCAACTGCGGAAGCACTGTTGAAAGCCCTTCGGCGACAATCGTGACAAGACATTGGCGATGCAGTCGTGCGACGGGTGCGGGCCACTGGCGTGGACGGGGTGCTGGTCGTCGAGCCGGTGGACTAACGCAAGACTATTTCGCCTCCTCTGCGTTCAGATTCTTGTAGGGAATCCTTGTCGTGTATTTAGCGACGAGGGTGCCGGTCATTCGGTTTCTTCGGCCCGTCGCAGACTGGCACCCAAGTCCGCCAGGGTGATCATCAAGGTCATCGGGTCGAGGGGTGAGGGATCGAAACCGAGGCGCTGATAGAATGCCTGCGCAGTCTCATCGAGCGCATGGACGAGCAAACCCCGGATACCGATCTCATCGGCGGCGTGGAGAACCCGTCGGCCGGCATCCTGCAGGAGGGCGCGGCCCAGACCGCAGCCCTGGAAGGCGGCATCGACTGCCAGCCGACCAAGGACGACGACGGGAATCGGGTCGGGCATGTTTCGCCGCAGCTTGCCGGTGGCGGTATCGAGTGCGACGGCGCTGGACGCCAGGGCGTAGTAGGCGATGATCCGCTCACCATCGCAGACGACGAAGGTACGCGAGGCGCCGCTGGCCTGATTGCGCAGTGCGTGTTTCCGGAGCCATTCATTTAGTGATTGCGATCCGCAATCGAATTCGTCGATGCGATGTTGCGCATCGAGGGGCTCGGGTGCGGAAACCGTCAGCCCTTTTGCCACGGGGGCGTGGTCTCCATGGTCTTGCGAAGTCGCTCGTTGGGTTGCGGCGGAGCGTCGAGACGGGCCAGGAAGGCTTCAAAAGCTTGCGGACCGACCCGGATCAACGTCTGTTCGAGCAGGGTGGTCTCGGCAGCACGGCGGGCGGCGTCGAGGATGAAGTCGGTTCGCGTCTTTCCGCTGGCACGGGCGGCGCGATCGATCAGACCCCTTTCCTCGGCCTTGATGCGGATGTTGAGCGTTTGACGCTTGGACGGCTGTTCATCGGTGGTATGCATGAAAATTTCCTCCATTGGTGATACTAACACCTGCGTAATGACATTGTCACTGCAGTTGTAGGCAGGCTGTGGTTTTCAGCGGTCGCCGCACGGGGACGGCGCGGAGTGGCAGTCTTCCCGAAACGAAAGTGCGGGGAAGGACCGGATCACTGCGTAGTCAGGGAGGAATGTCTGCGGGAATTCTGCGGGGATTGGTCATGCGTGGTCCTGTGCAGTCCTGCAGGGTTGGCAACGGGCGTACCGGATAAGTTGAGTTAAAACAGTTTGTTACGTCTCGTAACCCGGAATGGGGTTCAGGTGGTCGGAGGTTCAAATCCTCTCGCCCCGACCAACAAAAACAAGGGCTTAGGTTAACTTCCTAAGCCCTTTTTCTTTGGAAAATCGGTTTCGGGTGACACTATGGGTAACAGCGCATCGGTTTGGTGTTGCCCGCAAAAAAACCGGCCGGAGCCGGGTCTAGGTTGCTACTCGAATCGGTCAGCGTGATCTGACGATCGTCACTTGATACTCGCTCCCGTCCTCGAAGCGGGGGCAACCCGGCGTTGCCCATCAGGACCCCGCCTCCTCGAAAGTCCGCTGAAAGCTAAACCCGGCTTCTAGGAGACTGTCCGACTTACCGCCCGCGTAGCGGGTAAAATTGGCGGCGACGACCGAGAGCCTGAAGAGCAAGCAATGCCAGCTGAGTTCATCCTGATCGACCGCGACACACCGCAGCTGTTTCCCGCGAGTGTCCAAGACTACCTGCCGGAGAAACACCTGGCGCGATTTGTCGTGGAGATCGTCGATCAACTCGACCTGAAGCGCTTGGTTGGCGCCTATCGGGGCACAGGCTCGGCTGCGTATCACCCGGCGATGCTGGTGGCGTTGCTGTTCTACGGGTACGCCACGGGCGTGTTCTCCAGCCGCAAGCTCGCGCAGGCGACCTACGATTCGATCGCCTGCCGGTTCATCTGCGCCAACAGCCATCCGGATCACCGCACGATTGCCGATTTCCGCAAGCGTTTCCTCGGCGAGCTGGAAGCCTTGTTTGTCGAGATCCTGCTGATTGGGCAGGCCATGGGGCTGGTGAAGCTGGGCACGGTCAGCCTGGACGGAACCAAGATCAAGGCCAACGCCAGCAAGCACAAGGCGTTGAGCTGGGCGCATGCCAACCGGCTCGAGGAGCAGCTCAAGGACGAGGTGGCCGAACTGATGCGCCTGGCCGCGCAGGCCGACAACCAGGCGCTGCCCGAACAGATGGATATCCCGCTGGAGCTGGAGCGGCGCGAGCAGCGCCTGGAAGTCATCGCGGCGGCCAAGGCGGAGATCGCCGCCCGCGCGCAGGAACGTTTCGAGCGCGAGCAGGGCGAGTACGAAGAAAAACAGGCCAAGCGCGAGGCCCACGAGAAGCAGACCGGCAAGAAGCCGAGCGGCAAAGGACCCAAGCCCCCGCCGCCCGGCCCGTGCGCCTAAGGATCAGGTCAACCTCACCGATGCGGAATCGCGCATCATGCCGACCTCCAGCGGAGGGTTCGAGCAGGGTTACAACGCCCAGGCTGGCGTCGACATCGACACCCATCTGATCGTCGAAGAGCACGTCACTCAGCACACCAACGACAAGCAGGAAGTCGCTCCGGCCCTGGAGAACCTCGCCGCCCTCCCCGAAGAGCTCGGTGAGGTCGAGGCGCTATTGGCCGACACCGGCTACCACAGCGAAGCGAACGTCCAACGGTGCGACAACGCGGAGATTGAGCCGCTGATTCCGGCCAAGCGCGAGGGGCATAACCCGCCCTTGGCCGAGCGGTTTGCCGACGACCCGGCCCCACCGAGCGATCCCAGCCCTGTTCAGGCAATGGCGCATCGCCTGCGCACCCAGGCTGGAAAAGCGCTCTACGCCAAGCGCAAGTCCACGGTGGAAACCGTCTTCGGGATCATCAAGCACGTGATGGGATTCCGCCAGTTCCTGCTGCGGGGTCTACGCGCCGTGCAAGGCGAATGGGCGCTGGTATGCATCGGTTGGAATCTGAGGCGTCTGTTTGTCTTGAAAGGGTGAAAAAGCGCAGAGAGCATGCGTTTTTGCTGAAAAACGGCGCTTTTTCACCCGTATTGTGAAATGACGACGCGATTCCTGACACCAACAACCCGTGACGCCCCAACCCGGCGGTTAAGCCGGACGGGCTCGTGCGCCGTGAAAGGCGCGTTCTCTCAGTGGGTGAAATTCCCACCCGGCAACTATCGCTCCAGCCGGTAGCAACCGGAGCGGTCGTGGAGATAACGAAACGGCCGAAGCCTTTGGTGTAAAGGACCATGTAAGTGGTTCCGCGAGCATGCAGGCCGTAACGAGTAGTGAACGCTGAGCAAGCCTCGAAAAGACTAATGCGGAAGCCGACCTGATGAGTCTGCAGGGAAGGCCGCCGCCGCTGGGGAAGCGAGCGAGAAGAGCACCCAACGGTTCCGCCGGGGTAGTGGCGACAGCATGCATGCACACGGGAGAGCGACGCAACACGGGAAGCCCCAGACGGAGGCGCGGCGTGAGCGCCAACCGGCAACCCGCGAGGGCCGGGCCGGGCCGACTGGGGTGGCGGGAGGCCCGTACTACCGCTGAAGCCGGGTAATGCCGGTGGAGGGAAGGGGCCTCAGTTCGAGGGCAGTGTTGAAAGAGGTGAGGTAGAGGAGACTGGCGTGAGCCTACAAGCTCCGATAAAGCTACAGAAACTTCAGCAGGCACTTCATGCGAAAGCGAAGGAGTCGCCTGACTTCCGCTTCTATGCCCTGTACGACAAGATCTACCGGGAGGATATTCTCGCCCATGCCTATCGGCTCGTCCGCAGCAATCGCGGCAAGCCCGGGGTGGACGGCGAAGACTTTCCGGACATCGAGGCGTATGGGGCTGAACGGTGGCTGGGCGAACTGGCGCAAGCCTTGAAGGAAAAGCGCTACCGGGCGAGTCCGGTGCGCCGGGTCTATATCCCCAAGCCGAACGGCAAGCAGCGCCCCCTGGGCATACCGACGATCCGGGATCGGGTGGTCGAGACGGCCGCGGTTCTTGTGCTCGCGCCGATCGTCGAGGCCGACCTGCAACCGGAACAGTATGCCTATCGGGAAGGACGCAACGCCCATGATGCGGTGCGCCATGTCCACAAGCTGCTCAATACGGGCTACACGGACGTCGTTGACGCGGACCTGTCAGGCTACTTCGATTCGATTCCACACGCGGAACTGTTACAGAGTGTGGCGCGGCGGATCAGTGATCGCCACGTCCTCGCCCTGATCAAGCAGTGGCTGGTGGCGCCGGTCGAAGAGGACGACGGACGTGGGCGCAGGAAACGCACCACGCAGGCGAAGGACACCAAACGCGGCATCCCGCAAGGGGCGCAACACCCAGGTACGCACCGATCGCCTGGAGCAAGCCGTCTGGCAGCAGATCTGCCGGCTGCTGCAAGATCCCAGAACGCCTCGTGCACGAATACGAGCGCCGCCTGCAGGTCGCCCAGACATCCGCCCGGAGCAAGCGCGACGGTGCAACGTCTGGACAAGCAGATCGCCAAGCTGCGCCAGGGCATCAGCCGCTTGATCGACGGCTACAGCGAGGGGTATATCGACAAGGGCGAGTTCGAGCCACGTATCCGCCGCTTCAAAGAGCGCCTTCAAGACCCTGGAATCCCAGGCCGAGCAGCTGCGCGATGAGCGCCAGCGACAGGCCGAGCTGCAGCTGATCATCGGCCGGCTGGAGGAATTCGCCGCGAAAGTCTCAGCAGGGCTCGAGCAACTGGACTGGTCCGGACGCCGCGAGCTGATCCGAACCCTGGTGAAACGGATCGAGATCGATCGCGAGCGCGTGAACGTGGTATTTCGGGTGGAGGACACGATGGGAGGCGCCGGAAACCCGCCCTTTTTTGCACGATCTCGCCGCTGCTCAGCAACCTGTACATGCGCCGCTTCCTGCTGGGGTGGAAAACGTTGGGACTGGAGGGGCGCCTTCAGGCCCGGATCGTCAATTTTGCCGACGATTTCGTCATCTGCTGCCGTGGAACCGGCGAGCACGCCATGGACGCCATGCGCACGATGATGGACAGGCTCAAGCTGACGGTCAACGAAGAGAAGACCGGGCGTTGCCGGATACCGCAGGAGCACTTCGACTTCCTGGGCTACACCTTCGGGCGATGCTACTCGCCGAAAACCGGGCGGGCCTATATCGGCACGCGTCCGTCGAAGAAGAGCATCAAGAAGGTGTGCCGCGCGATCAGTGAGGCGACAAGCCGCCGCTGGCTGCTGAAGGATTCCGAGGATCGAGTGGAGGTCCTGAACCGCGTTCTCGTCGGTTGGGCCAACTACTTCTCCCTCGGCCCGGTCAGCAAAGCCTACCGGGCGGTGGATAGCCACACGACCGAGCGGCTGCGCCGGTGGTTGTGCAAGAAACACAAACGGCCGGGTCAGGGTACCGCACGCTTCCCTGACGCGCACCTCCACGAGGTTCTGGGGCTGCAGCGGCTGTCGGTGCGCACGCGTGACCTTCCGTGGGCGAAGGCATGACACCTCGTCCGAGCGCCGGATGCGGGAGATCCGCACGTCCGGTGCGACGAGCGGCGACTGGAAACGGGGCTATGGTCCGGACTGAGGCACCGGTATCGGCGAAAGCCGCCGGCAAACGGCTACTCCCCGCGACCTACGGTTACCGCGCCAGTCGCCGACTCTACCTAGGAATCCGCCATCGTGTTCAACCGCGAGGAAAGCTCGGCGCCGAGATTGCGGCATGGCGGCAGCATCTGGCAGAGGGATGGCACAGGCTGCGCTTCGGCGCGCTCTCGGTCACCCGGTCGGGTTCCCTGCTGCGATTCGATGTCCAGGTCTACCTGGATGACGTCGACCCGACCGCTGTCGAGGTTGAGCTCTACGCGGAGCCCTTGCAGACGGACAGCGCGCCAACGCGCGTCGTCATGGAGCGTGAGCGGCCGCTGCCGGGAGCGGTGCAGGGTTTTCTCTACACAGCCACGATCGAGACGGACCGTTCTGGCGAGGATTTCACGCCCCGGATTCTCCCGGCGCATGCCGAAGCCGCGATACCGCTGGAAGCGGCCATGGTGCTGTGGCAGCGGTAGAGGCGTCCTTGCGTCCCCGCGCAACAGGTGCCGCGTCAGGCTTCCTTCTCTACCTCCTCGAGCGTGCAGACGGCGCCCGGGTCGTTCAACACCAGGACCAGGCTCTCGCTCGCGAACAGCTTGTGATGGATGCCGTCGTTGGCGGAATAACCCACTTCGAGATCCTGACCGACCCGCAGGACGCCGACGCGCGGGTCGATGACCAAGCCGCCCTCGACCGGCGCCTTGAAGACTCCGCCCTCGCACAATCGGTGCAAGTGGTCGAGCTGCAGCATGTCTGAGCCTTCGTAGCGGCGAAAAAGGGCATTGTACCGGGCAGGCGACAGGGCAAGGACATAGGGGCCGCGAAAACCGGCGTCATCGAGCTGACCGACCGCCGCCAACACCTCGTCCAAGGCCTGCTCGACGCGATTCCAGTCGCCGATGCTGGTGCGATGACGGTTCCTGGCGGTCATCAGCCCCTCGATTCCCAGCTCCTCGATGCCGTAGTACACGATCTCGTCCTCCCGCCGGGCCACCGCCTCCGCCGCTTCCTCGACCGGATTCAGATCCAGGGGAAGCCCCATGCTCAGATGGCCTTCGACCCGCCGGATGCTGAGCTCGAACACCTGTTGGATACCGGGTACGGCGATTGCGCTGCAGGCAACCACGCCGGCCGCGTCGGGCTCGGCCGGCCGGCAGTAACGCTCGCTGCCGACCTCCACGCTGGTGAGTCCGACGCCGAAGGGGCCCTCTAGCTCGAGAAAGCGTCGGGCGGTGAGAATATCCGCGGCCGCCGCTTGCGCCGCATGCTCTATGCGATCCCACAGGGATTTGGGGATACCCGCTGCGTCACGGTTGAGGTAGTTTGTCATCTTGCCTCCTTCAGGGAGCCGATGGTGCGCCGCGGCGGTGCTGCCGGCGCCGACCTTGCCGAGTCTGAGACGTCCACCGTCGGCTTCCCGCTGTCGCCCTCGTGGGCTTGCGTCGTCGTTCCGGCCTCTTGCGCTTCGACTTCGAGGATGTCCCTGGCCTTAGCGAACAGGTAGGCGGCCAGGTTCTCGTCGAAATCGGCGTCGTTACGGCGCAGCCATTCCATAAGCATGCTGGCGTGCTCGATCTCCTCGCGCATGTTATGCAGCAGGATGCGGCGCAACGACTCGTCGCTGCAGGCGTCGGCTCGCTGTCGGTACCAGTCCACCGCTTCGAGCTCTTCACGCAAGGAGACCAAGGCGCGGTGCATCTCCATGGTATCGGTACTCAGCCGCTCGATCGGCTCGTGGTAGGTTTCAGATGTATCGCTCATAACTCTTTCGTAGGCGGATTGGCCTTTTGTGCTGTTGTCTGATGGACGTCCAGCAAATCCTGTTCCATGCACTCCAGGCTGGCGCCGCGGCGGGCATGGCGGCGGAAGAAGGCTGGCCTGGTCGCGGGGCGGCTGGGTCAAATCCACCAGGACCGGGGTATTTCCCCCTCGGTTGATTCGGCGTAGGGCCGCGCATAGAGGATGTCCCGTCCGGCGTTCGGTGCGGCTGCCACGCCGGTCAGGCGTGGAGTCTCGCGCTACCGGTTCCTTTGGCGTTGGAGGGTCCGTGCGCGCGTGCGGGAATGATCCAGCGGCACGGTTCTTGTCTCTATCCAGATATCGCCTACGATGGGAACGTCCCCTGGGGAGACGCAGGAACCGCGTTTCTTGAGGGGTTCCGAAGCATGCCGTCTATGGCTTTTTTTAGACGCGAAGCGAAAAGCGCGGCTTCCGCTTCGCTTCATGTTCAATCGCGTCCGCGACCGCAAACGGCGCAAGCATCCTGCGCCGCGCAAGGAACGCGAATGGATCAGCGTTTCCCGCCAACCCGGAGGATCTCTCGTGACCCATCCACCACGCAGTCGCTTTGCGCAGCCACCAAAGGTAAACAAGGATGACGGCAGCCCCCGGATGGTGGGGTTCGAGCTGGAGTTTTCCGGGATCACCCTGGACGACGCGGTCGCCGCGCTTCAGTCCTCGTTGGGCGGAACGCTCCAATCGGAATCGGCCGCCGAGCGGGTTCTTCGCGTCGATTCGCTGGGGGCGTTCAATGTCGAGCTCGACTGGGCTTACCTGAAGCGCAAAGCAGCGCAGAACGGCCCAGAAGACGAGGGTACCGATTGGATTGAACGCCTGAGTCAGGCGGCGGCCCTGGTGGTGCCCGTAGAAGTGGCCTGTCCTCCGATTCCGGTACTGGACCTCGCCAAGCTGGAGCCCATGGTCGCCGCACTGCGCGAAGCCGGCGCGGTCGGGACCGAGGAGTCCTTGCTGGCCGCCTATGGCGTACACGTCAATCCGGAGATACCGCGTCTCGATGCCCTGACACTTGGTGCGTACTTGCGGGCCTTTGCCCTTCTGCAGTGGTGGCTCGTGGATGCCCACGCGGTCGATGCGACGCGCAAGGTGAGCCCCTACATCGACCTGTATCCGGAGTCCTACCTGAAACGGGTCCTGTCCGCTTCCCGGTCGACGATGGATGAGATTTTCGTCGCTTATCTGGAGCACAATCCGAGCCGGAACCGTGCCCTGGACCTGCTGCCGATGCTGGCGGAAATCGACGAAAAGCGTGTGCGCGGCGCGGTGGACGATCCCCGGATCAAGCCCAGGCCCACCTTCCACTATCGACTCCCGAACTGCCATATCGAGAGAAGGGACTGGTCACTCGCGGAGTCCTGGAACACCTGGTGCGTCGTGGAGCGGTTGGCCGATCGAGAGGATTACCTGGACGAGCTGGCCGCCGAATTCCGGGCGGCCGATCGGCCGATTCTGGGAGTGAGTCGCGGTGACTGGACGGAATTCGTGGACCGATGGTTGAAAGACCGAGAGTTGGTGTGACAGGCAACGGCCGGCGCTGGTCGCCGAGCTGGTGGTGCACCTGGCTGGCGCTGCGACTGGCCGGCGCGGTTCCGGAGCGGATCAGCGTCCGGCATGCCCCCAGTGGCAAGCCGCTGGACGCCTTGATCATCGGTGGCGGCAACGACATCGGCCCGGAGCACTACGGCGGCGATGTCGAAGCCAAGGTCAAGGCCGACCCGGAACGCGACCGGCTCGAGATCGCATGGATCCGCGACGCGCTGGAGAAAGACACCCCGCTACTCGGCATCTGTCGTGGTGCGCAGCTGATCAATGTCGTGCTCGGCGGCACGCTGCATCAGGACATCCGCCCGTTGCGCAAGCACACCTACAACCGGCCTGGTTTGCTTCCGACCAAGCAGGTGCGGTTGGAACCCGACTCCCTGGTCGCGCGGGTATGCGGGAGAGTCCATCTCCGGGTCAATAGCCTGCACCATCAGGCGATCAAGGAGCCCGGCGCCGATCTCCGGGTGGTGGGCCGCGACCTCGATCAGATCACGCAGGCGGTGGAGTGCACGACGGCCCGGGGGATCATCGGCGTGCAGTGGCACCCGGAATACCTCATCTATCTGCCGGCACAGCTCGCATTCTTCCGCTGGCTGGTGCGCGGCGCGGGATGATCGCATCCTACCTGCTGCTCTTCGCTTCGGCGTTCCTTGCCGCGACCATTCTGCCCTTTTATTCCGAAGTGATGCTGTTCGCGCTGCTGCGCGAGGGCGGCGATCCCCTTGCGCTGGTGCTCGTCGCCACGCTCGGCAACACCCTCGGCGCCGTGGTCAACTGGGTGCTGGGCCGCTACCTGCTGCATTTCCAGGATCGGCGCTGGTTCTATTTCAGCCCGGCCCAGATCGAGACGGCCCAGGGGTGGTTCCAGCGCTACGGATTCTGGTCCCTGCTGCTGGCGTGGATGCCGGTCGGGGGCGATGCCCTGACTCTGATTGCCGGCATCATGAAGGTACGGATGTGGCTGTTCCTGCTGCTCGTCGGCACCGGCAAGGCACTACGCTACGTCTCGGTGGTCTATGTCGCTGCCTGGGCGCCGATCTGATTGCCCGGGTGGGGCTATCGGGAGATTCCTCGCATGGTACTGACTGAAAAGCAAAAGGCGCTATGTGACCGGCACGGATTCGATTTTTCCGGGCTGTCGGCGCTGTTTCTCAATTGCACGCTGAAACCCAGCGGTCGCCTGTCGCACACTGAACGGCTCTTGGATGTCTCCAAGGCGATCATGGAGGCGAACGGCGTCGCGGTGGAGCTGCTGCGGCCGGTGGACTACGATTTGCCGCCGGGTGTCTATCCCGACATGCGTGAGCACGGCTTCTCTCACGACGAATGGCCGGACATCTCCCAAAAGGTGATGGCCGCGAATATCCTGGTCGTCGGCACGCCGATCTGGCTCGGCGAGGAAAGCTCCGTGTGCCGCCGGCTGATCGAGCGGCTCTACGGCGAGTCCGGCAAGCTGAACGACCGCGGGCAGTACATCTACTACGGCCGGGTGGGCGGCTGCATCGTCACCGGCAACGAGGACGGCGCCAAGCACTGCGCCATGACCGTGCTCTACGCCCTGCAGCACCTGGGCTACAGCATTCCTCCGCAGGCCGATGCGGGATGGGTCGGCGAGGCCGGTCCGGGACCGTCCTATGCCGACGAGGGCTCCGGCGGCCCGCAGAACGACTTCACCCAGCGCAATACCACCTTCATGACCTGGAACCTGCTTCACCTGGCCCGGTTGCTGCGCGATGCCGGCGGCATTCCCGCTCACGGCAATCAACGAACCGAGTGGGATGCAGGTTGCCGCTTCGATCATCCAAATCCGGATTATCGGTAAGCGAACGCCGATTCATCGCGTTTACGCGTGTCTTCAGGGTCAGGACGGCGTTCTCGACAAGCCTTGCGGGATCAGGAGCAACAGTGCCTTACAACAATCTGAAAGACCTGCCGGAATCGGTCAGGCATGCATTGCCCAAGCATGCGCAGGAGATTTACTTGGCCGCGTTCAATAACGCCTGGGAGAACTACAAGGACGAGCAAGACAGGCGGGGCGATGCCTCGAGAGACGAGGTGGCCCATAAGGTGGCGTGGTCGGCCGTCAAGCAAAGCTATGAGAAAAAAGGGGAGACGTGGCAGAGGAAATGACCGCGGCACAGGGATGTGACGCCATGTTTAAGTGCGTAAGCGTTTGAACATGAAGCCACCCAAGAATCGCGCTTCTTGGGTGGCGTGCTGATGTTGGCCAGGATGGCCAATGATCAGCGTCTGCGTAGAAGCGTTCCCGCCCGAGGAAATCCGTGATCTGTTCGTGCGATAGCCGGCGGGTTCTCCGAGCCTTCCCGATTCGGGTCTGGCCCGGCGGTTGAAGTGCACCCGGACGGGTAGATTTGCCCGCAAGGTGGTCATGACCGGAGATGCGCTACTCGGCGCATGACCGATGACGAGCTGGCGCGGTCTCTGCTAGCGAAAGCGGGTACGGGCGTTAGCCGAATGTGAGGTGATGCCCAGCAATGAGACCGTCTAGAATCGGAGCGCTTTATGAGCGACAAGACAGAGAAACAATCCAAGATACAGGGCGAAGGTGACAGGGAGGCCGCGCGCGAGTACAACGAGTCGACGCGGCAGTTCGTCGAGTCCGGCAAGGTCGAGGACGCCGCAGAGCGCGCCGGCGATCAGGACCCTGCCGAGGCCGAGCGCGCGGAGCGGGCCGGAATCGACCGGGCCAAGGAGAAGGACCCCGCCGTCCGTCGTGACTATCGAAAACCGGCCGATGACTGAGCGACACGCCTTCCGCGGGCAGGGATGCCCGGCCGGGCCTTGCTAGGGTACGGCTGTTCTATCGGCGCGCATTCGCCGAGCCAGGGGAGGGGAGGACGTCAGATTTCCGCTCTGACCGCGTCTATCAATCCGAAGTAAGGAAAGACCCACACCGGATCCGCCTGGACTGCGTCGAGGGCGTCCTGCCAATGTCCGTGTATGGACTCCCCCTCATTTGCAAGCACTCCGTTCTTTGGTGGGTAGGTTCGACTGCTCACGTGTATCCGGCCTCTGATTAGTTTGGGCACCGTAGTTCCGATGCCGGGCCATGATGGGCTATTCGCGCGCCAGCTCCCAATCGCTTTCTCGTGCTTCTCGCACCTGGACATTCGCGGGTTCTGCCGGCGCCGGTTCGACCTGTTCACCATCGTTCGGCTTGCTTGGCAATCGTGGGTGATGGGCTCCTCTGTATGACTCCGTTAAGTCGTCTGTCGTTGGGGATCGGCGCCTCAGCAGGTCACCCGATCCGGTTGGTAATCGGTGCCGTTTCGCAACATGGCCCAGGCGATTCGCGCGGTCTTGTTGGCCAACGCGGCGGCAGCCACGTTGGGGTGGCGACGTGCCACCAAGGCGATGACCCATTGGCTTAACCGATCCTCTTTGTGCTTGGCCGTGCGGATCACCGCCCTGGCCCCATGAATCAGCAAGGTGCGCAGGTAGCTGTCGCCGCGCTTGCTGATCCCCAGCAGGCGGTCCTTTCCCCCGGAGCTGTGCTGCCTGGGTGTCAGCCCCAGGGCGGCGGACATCTGACGACCGTTGGCGAACTGCGCCCCATCGCCGACCGCCGCCACCAAGGCGGTCGCGGTGATCGGGCCGACGCCGCGCAATTGCTGAAGACGTTGTGCTGCAGGGTCTTCTTCGACGATCGTAGCGATCTCAGCATCGAGCTCGGCCACCCGCTCATCGAGTGCCCTGAGATCCTCCCAGAGCCCGTTGAGGAGTCGACGGAAGCGCCCACTGAGGCCGTTGTCCGGATCTTCCAGCCACCCAGGTATCGCCGCTCGCAGGTGGCAAAGCTGCAGCGGGGCAACCAGCCCGTATTCGCCGGCAAGGCCGCGGATCTGGTTTCCTTTGGACTTGCGCTGATCGAGCAGCTCCGCGCGAATCCGGTGAACCGCTTGGATGTCCTGTTGCTCGACACTTTTCACCGCCACGAAGCGCATACTCGGCCGGCTCATCGCCTCGCAGACGGCCTCCGCGTCGTTGGCGTCGTTCTTGTTGCTCTTCACATACGGCTTAACGAACTGCGGGGCGATCAGCTTAACCGTGAAGCCCTGCGCCTGCAGTTGACGCGCCCAATGGTGGGCACCGCTTGAGGCTTCCATCCCGATCTCGCAGCCCGGCTCCACCGTCTCGAGCAACACGTTCAGCCACCTCTTGCGTGAGAGCCGCCGACGCCACACCGGCTTCTCGTTGCGATCTACGCCGTGAACCTGAAACACATTCTTTGCCAAATCAACGCCAACACGCATAAGCTTCATGGTGGACTCCTTCTCTCCGGTGACTGGTTTTCAACACTTCCAGTCTGGCACTTTGATGCCGTTGAGGGGAGGAGGAGTCCATCCCATTGCTCTCCTCGGCGGTGGTGACCAGCATCAGCAGATGCTCGCCCCGACCGAGGCGATCCCGGGTTTCCTCGAGCCGTTCCTCGGGTACGCCCATGCGATGCACGGCGACCGTGAGCTGCGTGGCCGCCCCTGCACCGGCGAGCACGCCTCCCGTGAGCGCAGCGCCTCCCGCGGCACCGGCCAGCGCCTCGACCACGGGACCTGCGGCCAAGATGGGACCGATGCCGGGCACGAGGAACATGCCCGCGGCGCCCGTCAATAAGCCCCATAGCCCGCCCCAGAAGGCGCCCATCTTGCCCCATCCCTTCATCCGCTCGCCGACGTTGCCGTAATAGACGCCGAGCGGATCGTCTCCGGATGAGCTTGCCTTCCCCAGCATGGAGACTCGATCCATGGGGATGTCTTGCTCGACCAGGGCTTTCAGCCCTGACTCCGCGAGAGTCTCGTTCCGAAAGAAGGCCATGATGACCTGCCCGTCGGTCTCTCGCGTGCTCGCGTTGCTCATGACTTCTTATCTCCATCGCCGCGACTCGTTCGAACAACGGGGTGCAAGCCGCGGGCCAACTCGCCGCCATGCCCACCCGCCCTTTGTTCGCGTCTGGACGTCCGGAAATCCTGCCAGGGTGGTCAAAGATCGGTGCCGGATGATGGTCACTCGTCCATGATCCCTCCAGCATCGGGTCGGGGAATTGCACCGCTCGATGGTGCATTGGAGCCAGTCGCTTGACTGGCGCGCCCTGCCGAGGCGTCCTCCGGCCCATGGCATGTCCCTTGCCTGCGCATTTGGTGGGAAGTGGGAATGCGAGGAGGCGGGCGGGCCATGGTTGACCCGGCGCTCGCCCAGGAGTGTGGGGCTACAGATGATTTCGGGAACGAAATCCGGTCAACGAGGGGCGATCCGGTGACGGGTCGAGTTGGAGTCGGGTCCCCCCGCGCAAGGTTTCTACGCCTCTGCAGCCGCGTGGCCCTGGGGGCGGCGAGCTGATCCGTGTTCCGTGCCGGAAACCGATTCCCGTCTCAACGACCACCGCGACACGAAAGGATCTCCTGATGGAGCTGCTCTATATCGTGCTGGTGCTGCTGTTCCTCACCCGCCTGTCGGGTGAGCTGGCCACGCGTTTCGGTCAACCGGTTCTCGTCGGCGAACTGCTCTCGGGAATCCTGCTTGGCCTGGTCGCGCACCAGTTCTCCGGTTCGTTGCCCGTGCTTGCGGCGCTGCCTGACAACGAGGTCTTCATCGCCCTGACGGACCTGGCGATCTTTTTCCTGATGCTGCTTGCGGGGGTCGAGATGTCCCCGCGTGAGCTCTCCGAGAACTCTCGCTCCGCGCTCTGGGTGGCCATCGGCGGGTTGGTGGTCCCGCTCGCGGGTGGCTTCGCGTTAGGGTGGGTGTTTCTGCCCGAATCCGAGTACCACCTCGCCCAGGTCCTGTTCCTCGCCACCGCGCTGGCGATCACGGCGGTCCCGGTCTCGGTGAAGGTGCTGATGGATCTCGGCAAGCTCGATTCGCGCGTCGGCAAGACCATCGTCTCCGCCGCGGTGTTCGATGACATCTTCAGTCTCGTCCTGTTGGCGGTGCTCACCGCGGTGATCAAGACCGGCACCTTGCCCGGTGTCGTCGAACTGGCGATGCTGCTCGGCAAGACCGTGGTCTTTTTCGTCGTGGCCAGCCTGATCGGGTACTACGTGTTTCCGTGGCTCGGGGAGAGGGTCAAACGCGTCCGGGCCGACGAGTTCGAGTTCAGCGCCCTGGTCATGGCCGCGCTGGCCTATGCCTTGCTCGCCGATGCCCTGGGTATTCATTTCATCCTGGGGGCCTTCCTCGCCGGCCTGTTCTTCGTCCGAAAGACGATCGACGACGAGGTATATCAGTCCCTACGCGCGCGCCTCGGCACCTTCACGTCCGGCTTTCTGGCGCCTCTGTTCTTCGCCTCCATCGGTCTGCATCTCGACGCCGCGGCCCTGTTTAACGTCCCGCTTTTCGTGTTTCTCCTGGTGCTGATCGCCGTGCTCGGAAAGTTGATCGGTGCCGGCCTGCCCGCCTATTGGTCCGGACTGAGTCGAAGGGATGCCTTGGGTGTCGGCGGGGGGATGAGCGCACGCGGGGCCGTGGAGCTGATCATCGCCGACATCGCCTTGCGTGCCGGGCTGTTCAGCCAACCCGATCCGGCGCCGGATATCGTCAGCTACATGTTCTCCGCCGTCGTTCTCATGGCGCTGATTACCACGCTGCTGACACCGGTTGCGCTGCAACGGATCCTGGGTCCCCGCTCGTGAGGGCAGTGCAACGTATGGCAGACCGGCGCGCCCCCGCGGAGCGACCGATTTCCGCGGGAGGCGCGCCCTCCGGGGCCGCGCGAATCAGGTCAAGCTTTGTTCTTCCACGCCTTCCAGTAGCCGGCGAATTCGTCCGCCAGGCAGTCCGGCGCCTTTTCGTACAGCCGTTCGCCGAGACCCCGCGCCTCCGAGCGCAGCTCGCCCTGGCGGCGTTCGGCCAGGCAGGTGATGGTCCCTGTGTCCCCATCCAGGCCGCCCCCTTCTTCCTCGAGGACTTGGCGCAGGACCGCCAGGTCGTGATCGTCGCCGAGAAGATCTGAAAGCCGCTTGAGCTCATCGATTCTGGCTGACATCTGCTCCGGCCAGATACTGCGCAGCAGCCGGCAGTGGTACCAGTGGTCCTTGACCCGCTTGCGCCACTCGTGGAAACGCTCGTCCGTGGGCTTGCGATAGGCCTTGTCCATCGCCTTGCGGCCTGCGCCGTAGCTTCGTTCCAGGCCGGGTCGGATGGCCGCGAAACCGTCATGGGCCAAGCGCCAGGCACGGGTGCGATCCTCTACCTCCAGCAGGCTTTCGGCCGTCGCGCTGGCCATCTGCTCCAGGTCGACCGCCTCGTCGGCGATACGGCGGCGACGTTCCTCCAGCGCTCCGCGCAGGGAGTTGAGTGAGCTGCACTCTCCGATACTGGAGAAACGCTCGGCCAGGGCATCGAAAGTCTCGATCATGGCCTCGGCGTCACGCACCGAGGACAAGCGGTTCTTGGCATGGCGGAACCATTTGTTCTCTCTCTTGTAGCGGCTCTTGCCCAAGTCCTTCTTGACCAGCCGCAGGAGGCTGCGGATCTTCTTGAACGACTTGCGGGCATTGTGGATGCCGTCGTGAATATCGGGATTGTCGCCTGACAGCTCGGCCGCGGCCTTCGTCGATTGCTCGACGACGATGCGCCGCAGCCCCTCGGAGACGGTCTCTTTTCGCTTGAATCGATAGGGCATGGCTCTCTCGTTTCGTGCTCTCGGGTGTTGGACGAGTGTATAAGTTCATCTAACTGCGAGGACGCAAGAACCTCGCCAGGATGAATCCACCGAGTTCCGTCTCATGACCACCGGATCAGATAAGGCATCCGCAACTGACAAAGGGAACGCGGAGACCTTCAGCACCTCAATAACCGCAAAACCGCCTTGGCCGGGAGGGGCCAATGGCGATCGACCCGGCTCTGCCTGAGGCCTATCGCAGAGACGGCACGAATGTTGAGTGATGCAGAAACGGGCGCGCTCAAGCGCCGGCGACGACAGAAGGGGACACGAATGGTTACGCAACAACCGACAACGACCGCATCCGGTTCAAGCCGCTCGCTGCTCGCACTCTATCCGGAGCCCGAGCGGACCGCTCTGGAGGGGCTCTATCTCAGTCATGATCTTCGCAGGTGTCGTCGCGGCTCCGATCCGTTCGTGTACTCGAATTTTATCGCCAGCCTGGACGGGCGCATCGCCGTGGCGGACCCGCAGGGCGGTGAACCGGAAATCCCTTCAGAGACTGCGAACCCCCGCGACTGGCGGCTCCTGCTCGAGCTTGCGGCACCGGCGGACGCCTTGATCGTCAGCGGCCGGTATGTCCGTCAGTTGGCAGAGGGCTCCGCGCAAGCCCTGCCGCCGCTGCAAGGCGACGTGGCGCCGGACATCCTCGCTTTCCGCGAGGCGCTGGGCCTGGCGGCCCAACCGGTTCTGGTCGTGATCAGCAATAGTCTGGAGGTGCCGGTGGAGGCCCTGCTACGCGATGGGCCACGGCCAGTCATCGTGGCGACCAGCGACGCCGCGGGCGCGCCGCCACGGCAACTTGACGGCGAGCATGTCGACCTGATCCGTGTCGGCGGCGAGCGCGTCGAAGGTGCGCGGCTCGTCGCCGCGCTGGCGGAACGCGACCTGAAGTTGATCTACTCGATTGCCGGGCCCGCGGTGCTTCACATGTTGCTCGCGGCGCGCGTCCTGCGCCGACTCTACCTGACCACGGTGCTGCGCGTGATTGGCGGCGACGACTACGCGACCATGACGCGCGGCGCACGGCTCGCGCCGCCGTACGATTTCCGGCTCGCCGCGCTATACCTGGACCCGGCGGGGGGACCGGGCGGGATCGAGCAACTGCTGCAGGTCTTCGAGCAAAGTGGAGACGAGCCGCAGGAGTGAACGCGTCAACGCAAGAGCAGACGGAGTTGGGGCTCCTCGAGCCGCATGGATTCGACGCTGTCGCGGGGCGCGTGGACTCCAGGGCTGGGTCCGCCGCCCCCGGTTACCGATCGCTTGACACTGGTGTCCTACAATCTGTGGTTCGGGGAGTATCGGTGGGAGGAGCGCCTCGCCGCCCTGCTCGAGGTGGTGCGGGATTGCCGCCCGGATGTGATCGGGTTTCAGGAGGTGACCCCGCGATGTTTGGAACGCATACTCGCCGAGGATTGGGTGCGCCGCCGGTACCAGATCTCCGACGTGGACGGCAGCACCTTGGAGCCGCATGGCGTGCTGTTGCTGTCGCGTCTGCCCATGCGCGGTCTGGCGCTCTGCCACCTGCCGAGCCAGAAGGACCGCAAGCTCTTGTTGGGTGAGCTGGAAACGACGGACGGGTGCTTCTGCGCGGGCACGGTGCATCTGGAGAGCTCCCCGCCCAACATCCCGCTTCGCCTGGAGCAGCTTGACCGGGCCCTGCCTTGGCTGTCCGAGACGAATGACGGCGTATTGATGGGGGATTTCAACTTCGATCCGCGGGACACGGCGGAGCAGTCTCTCGTCGAGCCGCGTTACATGGACTTGTGGTCGGAGCTGCACGGCGATGAGCCCGGGTACACGGTAGACAGCATGCGCAACCGCATGCGGCTTCAGCACAAGGGGCAGCATAAGCGCGCGCGCTTCGACCGGATCCTGTTGCGATCCCGCGGGGGCCGATGGGCTCCGCAAGCGATCCGCATCATCGGCACCCGGCCGGTCTCCCCGGAGCGACCGGATCTCTACCCCTCGGACCACTTCGGGCTGGCCGCGGTCATCGTCCAGCGTCGCCTCGCGCCCGGATGAAGTAGCGCTCGCCGGCGAAAATCACGATCAGTCCCAGCAAGGAGGCCCAGATCACCAGCATGTCGGTCTGCGCCTTCACCACCAGCAAGGCCGCCAGCACGATCAGGTCCAGCACGATCGCCGAGACCAGCACCCAGGCCTTGGCGTCGATTTCCCGGCGCAGATGCCGCAACACGCCCCAGTGAATCAGAATGTCCATGATGATGTAGAAGATTGCGCCCAGGGATGCGATGCGGCTGAGATCGAAAAAGACCGTCAACGCCATGGCGAGAATGACCGTGTACACGAGGGTGTGGCGTTGAATGCTCCCCGGCATGCCGAGATGGCTGTGGGGCACCAGCTGCATCTCGGTCAGCATGGCGAGCATGCGCGAGACGGCGAATACGCTGGCGATCACTCCCGACACGGTGGCGACGATGGCGAAGATGACGGTGAACCAGAGCCCGTAGTCCCCGAAGGCCGGGCGGGCCGCCTCGGCGAGCGCGTAGTCGCGCGCCGCGACGATCTCGTCGATGGTCAGGGTGCCGCCGATCGCGAGCGTCGCCAGCAGGTACAGGGCGAGGCAAAGCGAGACCGATATGACGATGGCCCGCCCGACGTTGCGGTGGGGGTCGCGGATCTCCTCGCCGCTGTTGGTGATGGTCGTGAAGCCCTTGTAGGCCAGGATCGCCAGCGCCGTTCCGGCGAGAAACCCGCCGGCCGTCGTCTCCCGCGGAGAGACCGATACGCTCTCGAACGACAGGCCCGATACCCAGAGCCCGGCCAGCGCGAAGACGGCGATGCCGCCGATCTTGATGAAGGCGGTGACGAGGGACAACGACTGGATGAAGCGGTTGCCGAGCACGTTGACGAGGAAGGCGAAGCTCAGCAGTCCCACGCCCAGGGCCGGCACCAGCCAGGTGTCTGGCCCGATATCGAACAGCTGCAGGCTGTAGGTGCCGAAGGTTCGGGCGACCAGGCTCTCGTTGATGACCATGGAAAAATACATCAGCAGGCCGCAGCGCCCGTCACCATGGTCTCGCCATAGGCCTTCTTCAGGAACATCGCGATGCCGCCCGCCGATGGATAGGCGTTCGACATCTTGACGTAGGAATAAGCGCTGAAGCCGGCCACCGCCGCGGCGGCCAGAAACGCCAGAGGAAACCACTCCCGCGCCAGCTCGGCGACCTGTCCGGTCAGGGCGAAGATCCCGGCGCCGATCATCACGCCCGTACCCATGGCCACGGCGCCGAGAAGCGAGAGGCTGTTCTTTTCGTATTGCGGTGATCTGTCTCTGGATCGGGGCATCGTTCTCCCGTTGACCTCGACCACGGGATCCGTTCGGTCGCTAACCTTGCGGTAGTTCCCTTGCGCTTTAGCCGACGCAAGCGGCGTACCAGGCGATGGTGACCAGGGCCTCTCGGTTTCGGTGGTCCGCGGGTGCAAACGAAAACGCGCGCGACAGCGGATGATCAGCCCGCGTCGAACCCGCCTTGCTTTGATATCCGGATCGAACGGCAGCCACGAGGCCGGGGCCTGGTGGAAATCCACCACGGCAGGTGCATCTCCACCAGGCCGCGGTCCGTGGTCGCGTCCTTATCCAGATCTCGCGTCACAACAGCGAGCGAGGGCGGACAACCGAAGGCCATTGTATCTCCGGTGTGGACACGGCCACCGCGGGCGCTCGGCGACCCGCTTTGGCGCAGAACGGTTCGGGAACCGGATCGAAGAGATCTCCGGTTCCTCGGGTGGTACCGGAATTGCGTTGTCTGTTGTCGACTGGTCGGCGACCCGGGTTCAACTCCGGGACAACGGCAGACGACTCACATGAGGCGGTTGGGAAATCGCAGCTCCGCTTCGCGAACCGGTGCAGGAGGATGACATGCAATCCAAACAAGCCTACGAACAGAAAATGCGGGCCAAGATGGACCAGTGGCAGGCCGAGCTGGACAAACTCGGCGCCAAGGCGCGGGAAGCGGATGCCGACGCGAGACTCGCCTACGCGCAACAAATCGACGATCTGAAGGCCAAGCAACGGGCGGCCCAGGCCAAGCTCGACGAGCTGCGCGATGCGGGCGCCGAGGCCTTGGACCAATTGAAGAGCGGTATCGAGAAGGCATTCCAAGACCTCAGAGACGGGTTCACGTCCGCTTCCGACAAGCTGAAGCAGTAGGCGGTTGTCCGGCGTCTTCGTGCTGCGCCGCCGCATCGCGGTTCCCGGCAGCACAGGGCGAAGATCCATGCCCCTGCGCTCGGGCCGCGTCCGCCGAGCTTGGATGCTTTGTGATCCCCGAGCCCGTTGACACCGACGCCGCCGCTATCGAAAGACCGGATACTGGAGGTTTTCATGGATCATCAAGTCACGCTTCTCATGTCCGAGTTCGTCACCCGCGACGTCAAACGCTTCATCCTGACCCGGCCCGAGGGCTTCGTGTTCGAGCCGGGTCAGGGGGTGGAGCTGGCCATCGACCATCCCGACTGGAAGGACGAGGCGCGGCCCTTCACCCCGACCTCCCTGGAGGATGACCAGGTTCTGGAATTCACTATCAAGGGATATCCGGAGCACGCGGGGGTGACCAAGGCCCTGCATGACCTGCGGCCCGGCGCGCGGCTGCTCATGTCGGAGCCCTTTGGCACCATTCGTTACCAGGGCAAGGGGACCTTCATCGCCGGCGGCGCGGGCGTTACGCCCTTCATCGCCATTCTGCGGCGGCTCGCCCGCGACGCCAGCCTGGATGGCCACGGCCTGTTGTTTTCCAACAAGACCCCGGCGGACGTGATCTGCGAGAAGGAGTTTCGCTACCTGCTGGGCCCCAGGTGCGTTCTCACCTGCACGGAGGAAACCGCCCCGGGATACGACGGGCGTCTGATCGACCGGGATTTCCTGGCGGAGCGGATCGACGACTTCGGCCAGCACTTCTACGTCTGCGGGCCGCCGAAGTTCAACGACGCGGTCAACCAGGCCCTGAAAGATCTCGGTGCGGAACCCGATCTGCTCGTGTTCGAGCAATAGTCTGGTAAGGCAAGCGCTGATCTTGGCCGCGATGGCCAATGATCAGCCTCTTCTGAGCGACCTTATGTGACCAGAAGGATCAAGCAATGAAGACCGCAGTCCCGCTCCTCATCCTTTGCGCCGCGACAGTGGCTTTTCCTTCGTTCCTCATGGCAGACGACAGGGATGCGCCCTGGGGCCGAGCGGTCGCCGGCGAAATCTCGTACAAGCCGCAAAAGGTGGTTTACGACGTAGCCGTATCGGGTCGGGCGACGCTGGAGAATGTCCTCGATCGCATCAGCTACCTGAACAACATCTACCATGCGGATCCGTTCGGGTCTTCCATCGTGGCGGTGCTCCACGGCGACGAGATTCCCATGTTCGCGGTGGAGAACCTATCCAGCAATACCGAGCTGATGCGGCGCGCGCAAAGCCTGACCATCGCCGGTCCCATCGAGTTCCGCATGTGCACCGTCGCCGCGCGGGGCCATGGCTACCAGCCGCAGGACATCCATGGTTTCGTCAAGATGGTGCCAATGGCCGATGCGGAGATCGTCAGGCTGCAGCGGGAGGAGGGCTATGCCTACATGCGTTGAGCCGTGGCGGATGGCACTCGTGGCCAGCCTGTTCTGGTGCTGGGCGTCGCCGTCGGCGGCGGAACCGGTGGCGACGCCGTATGGCACGGTCAGCCTGCCGTTCACCCTGCACAAGATCCCGGACGCCCCGATCTACTATGTCATCGGCCGCTCCGGCGTCCCCGGCGCGGAAAACGAAGGACACACCTCCAACGCCGGCTTCGTCGTCACCGGGGAGGGCGTGGTCGTGTTCGATGCCCTGGGCACGCCGGCCCTGGGCTACCGCCTGCTCCAGCGCATTCGCGAGGTGACCGATCAACCCGTCGAGCGCATCGTGGTCAGCCATTATCATGCCGACCACATCTATGGCCTGCAGGCATTCAAGGAGCACGCGGGCGCGCCGCCGGTGTGGGCGCAACGGGGCGCCTTGGACTACGTGGGCGGCACGGCGGCGAGCCAGGGCGAAGACGCCCAGCGCCGGCTCGCCCAGCGACGGGAGGCCCTGTTCCCGTGGGTGGACGAGGATACCTACATCGTCCCGCCGGACCGGGTGTTCGACGCGAGCCTGTCCTTCGACCTTGGCGGTATCCGGTTCGAGGTCAAGCATCTGGGCCCGGCCCATGCGCCCGGCGATTCCGTGATGCTGGTGAAGGATTACGGGGTGCTGTTTAGCGGGGACGTGATCTACGGCGGCCGCATACCTTTTCTCGACAGCCCCCGCACCGATATCGACCGGTGGCTCGCCGGACTGGAATACATTTCTGGCCTCGGGGACGGGTTGCGCTACATCGTGCCTGGCCACGGCAGCGTCTCGGAGGGTGCCCAGCAGGCGGTGGCCGCAACCCGGGATTACATACTCCATGTGCGCGAGGCCATGGCCGCGGCGGTCAGCGATTTCGTTCCCTTCGATCAGGCCTACGAGAGTACCGACTGGTCCGGATACGAAGACCTGCCCGCCTTCGACGCCAGCAATCGCGGAAATGCCTATCGCATCTACCTGGAGGAAGAGGCCCGGTCTTTCCAATAGGGGGTCTCGATGCCCTCCGGGGCCGAGTGCAGGGACGCCGGTTTCGATGACCCGCCGCAGATGCAAGTCAACCAGGCGGAGCGCGAGTCGAAACCGCATGCTCCACGGATCCGGCCGCGGCTGGATTCAACCCGCTCCGCGGCCGAGCGGATCACCCGAGATCCGGCGCGAACGCGAGGAACTGAATCAAGGCGCTGCCCAACCCTACGGCCGAGATCAGCGCGAACGGCAGGATCAGCATCCGGAACAGGCCCCGGTCGGCGAGCATCAGCACCAGGCCCAGCTTCATCAGCGTATTGGAGATGGCCCCGAGCACCAGGTTGAAGCTCGCCCAGCGCAACGAGATCCAGTCGGAGCGCTGTGCGTCGCTGAGCGAAAACGCGATGGCATCCGCATCCGTGAGCCCGCTGACGATTGCGACCACCGGCAGCCAGGCCTCACCGAGGTAGTGGGTCGCTGTCCGCGTCAGCATGAGGATGGCCGCGAACACCAATCCGAAGTTGACCGCGGCCGTGAGGCTGAACGGATTGTCGAACTCGACCGGTTTGGATTCCTCGCGCGAGCGCCTGGATCGGGAGAAGATCAACAAGGCGATGCCGAAACCGGTGGCGCCTGCAAGCGTCAAAGGTATCGCCACACTGCCCGCGAGTTGGGAGTTGACGACATACATCTCCAGCAGCAGCCGCGGAAACATCATCGCCGACGCGAGCAGGATGGCGATGCTGACGCTGCGGTTGAGCTCCGGGCGCTCCAGGCTGCGCCGGGAGAAGCTCAGGGTGGTGACGGTGCTGGAAACGAGGCCGCCCACCAGCCCGGTCAGGCCCACGCCGACGCCGCTGCCCATCAACTTGATCAGGATGTAGCCGACGAAACTGATCAGGGATACCAGAATAACAATCAGCCATAGGTTGTAGGGCTTGATGGCGGAGAGCATGACATTGACCAGCTCGATCCCGAGCGAGGCGTGAACGCCTGCACCCGTTGGGACCTCCGTTTGCTCCCCGTCCGGGAGCTCGCCGACGGCGCCCTCTGACGTGGTCCGCAGAATTCGCACGTTTCTCAACGGTTTCCCCGAGTCGGGCACGATGCTGACCAGTTCGCCGGTCTCCAGGGTACGGTCCTTCAGCATCCGAATGCTGATCTCTCGACTCGAGACGTCCACGCTATCGACCTTGCCCACCTCGAGCTCCAGGTAGTTGTCGAGTGAGTCCCGCGGCAGCACCGGCAGCACGATGAAGGTGATGACGAGAAATTTGAGCATGGCCTGGAAGTCCCGGGACTTCACGCGGAACCGGAGCGACTTGATCTCGCGCTTGAAGGCCAGCAGAGCGAGCGTCACGATGGTCAGCGCAATCGCGACCTCACGGGCGCCGTGCATGACCAATACGCCCAGGACGAAGGTCAGCATGGCCGCCACCTCCGAGGTAATGCCGGGCCCCTGATCGTCGTCCTTCCAGTAACGGGAAACCACCAGTACGAGCATGGCGAGGAAGCCGGCGGGAATCAGCCAGGTCAGCTGATACTGCAGGGCCGCAAAGGCGCTCGCCGCACCGGTCAGGGCGAACAGAACGAAGTCCCTGCCGCCCATGCTGGACGAGCTCGCCCGGGACATCTCCCGTTCGAGTCCGATTAGAAAGCCGAGCATTCCGGCAATGGCGAATTGCAGGAACAGGTAGAGCAAGGATTGTTGGGTCATGGTCCTCGGCTTTTGGTTTCGAGCTTGAGGGCATCTTCTGTTCGGTTAGGCGATTGGATCGTTCCCTTGAACCTCAAAGCGATCGGCCAAGGCCATTCCTCGGCTGCTTGCCTTCCCTGACCGATAGGCGGCGCTCCGACGCTCACCAATCGCATTGCAGTAGGTCTTGTTTGTTTCCCCGTCCACTCGGACATGCCCCTCCGGTCTTTCGGAATCGTCTCGATGATGCCGTAAGGTTGTCGCTCGCAAGCGGGGTGCCAGGCGCAAGAACGTGCTCGACATCGGGGACGGACGGGTTCGGACGCTCTTGTTCCCCTGGCGATGGTCGCCATGCCAACCCATCCGCGGTTGAAATGCACCAGCATCGGTGCAAAGGCCCCCGTGTGCACGAGTCCGACAGACGCCGCGATCCGAGTTGAGGCGCTGGTTCAACGCCCGGGTGCAGGTGCAGGCCTGCCTCCGGCGATGGCACGGAGACTGCTTTGCCGTTAACAGGTGTTTTCACATAGAGACCGGCATTCGTCGGCAGGAGGCAAGCGTGAACTGGGATCAGATCAAGGGTAACTGGGAGCAGGCGAAGGGAGAGGTGAAGACGCGGTGGGGCAAGCTCACCGACGATGACCTCACCACGATCGCGGGAGAGCGCGACAAGCTAATCGGACGCCTGCAGGAGCTCTACGGGCTTACCAAGGAAGAGGCGCAGCGTCAGGTCGACGAGCTCACCTGACGGGGCAGTCATCCCGGCCGGGCGGGAGCCGGCGGAAGGGCTTGGCTCCTGCGCCCGCCGCGATCCTCGTGGAGTCCTATGTACCCTGGGCGTGCGGGTCCCTCCGGCCCGGCGCCAGCGCGAGTCGCTGCGAGACTGAACGGGCGCCTTGAGCATGATCGCCGTACTGTCCCTTCTGGTCGTCGTGACCCTGTCCATCTTCGTCACCCGCATCGCGGCCGTCGCCCTGACCCACACGGGCATGGCGCGGCAGGCGGCGCGTTTCCAGGCGAGGTCGGCGTTCTCGGGCGCCGGCTTCACCACATCCGAGTCCGAGCAAGTCGTTCGCCATCCGGTGCGCAGGCGCATCGTGCTGACCCTGATGCTGCTCGGCAACGCGGGCATCGTGACCGCCGTTTCGTCGCTCATCCTCACCTTCGTGCGGGCGGGCGATGCCGGCTTCGGCTTGGAGATCAAGATTGCGCTCCTGGTGACTGGGGCTTCTTGCCCTTTGGGCGCTTGCCAACAGCAGTTTGTTCGATCGGGTGGTCTCGCGAGCGGTGGGATGGATGCTGGATCGCTACACCGAGCTCGACGTGCGCGATTTCGGCAGCCTGCTCCGGCTCGGCGGTGATTACCGGATCGCGGAGCTCGGCATCGAGCCCGGCAGCTGGCTTGCCGGGAGGACCCTTGAGCAGGCACGGCCGAACGAGGAAGGTGTCCTGGTGCTCGGTGTAGTCTCACCAAGCGGGGAATGGTTCGGAACCCCGGCCGGGGATACACAACTGGAGGGTGGGCAGACCCTGGTCGTCTACGGAAGGGCCGAAGCGATTCAGGACCTCGAGCAGCGGCGCAGGGAGGGGGATCGAGATCACGACCAGGCGGTTGGGAAGCAGAAGAAGGTGGCCGAGCGCGAACGTTCGAAACAGAAATCGGAGAAAAACCATGGGCGTTGAAGTTGGCGGATTGTTGGGTCTCGTCATCCTGATATTGGACGTCTGGGCCATCGTGCGAATCATGCAAAGCGGTGCGGATACCGGCACCAAGGTGCTCTGGGTGGTGGTCATCCTGTTGCTCCCGGTTCTGGGACTCATTCTTTGGCTGCTGTTCGGCGCAAGGTAGCCGCCCATCTCGTTTCGGGCTGCGGTCTTGGCTACAGGCCAGTGGGGTCGGCGCAGGAATTGCTTCGCTCTTACCGCCGACGCCTTGGATCGGCGCAATTGGAGGTAGAGAGATGATCGGATGGGCGCTAACGTTCCTGATCGTGGCAATCATCGCGGGCGTGTTGGGCCTGAGCGGAATTGCCGGTGTGGCGACTAACATCGCCTGGGTGTTGTTCGTGATAGGTCTGATCGTGGCCCTGGTGTTCTTCGTGATGGGTAGGCGGCCACCCGTCTAGCCACCTGCCTGGACCGACTGCTGTCGGATTGTCGGTTGCGCCGGCGGTCAGCATCCAATCCGGACCAGAGAGCGCAGTTTCGCGTAACGCCTGTGGATGTCGCGCAGCGCGCAGTCGGACAGCGGTTGCCGGCGGATCTGGTCCCAGATTTCTTCGCCATGCAGAGTCAGAATATCCAGCCTGTCGGCTCGCCGGGTGAGCTCTGCGAGCCGGCACAGGGATTCCAACAGGCTTATGGTAAAGGCGTTCTCCGAGTTGGAGAATTGCCGCAGCGGGGTATAGATCGCATTCATGATCCCGCCGAAGCTTGAAACCCGCGCGAGCAGGCGAGGGTGCTGGTCCTGATCCAGGAACACACAGCCCGGGATGTCACGGTCGACGATCCTGGCCAGGCCAAGACTGAACCAGTCGACACAGGTGATCGCGGTACCCGGATCGTTGATGCCCGGCGATAGCGCGCGCGCCGCGAGTTGATTGAGCTGCGTGATCGCGTGCTCGGGGTCCTGGGTGGGGGTGCGGATCGGTCCGACGATAATGTGCGCATTGAGCTCGTCGACCGCGTTCTCGAGTCCTTCGGTGGCGCAGCCGAAGACCTTGAGCAGGCAAACGCCCTTGACGACGAAGGTGCCCGCCCGGGCGCGAACCTGCAGCACGCAGTCATGCTCGACACACCAGGCCACCAAACCCCCATAGTCGATTGTTTGAACGTAACCCCCGGCGCTTGCCGCGATCGGAAACGCTCGGCGAGATCTGGCCGCCCGTCTCCAGCCCAGTGTTGCCGAGGCTCGGTCGGACACTGTCCGTTTCCGCCGCCAACTCCCGTAGCGCCCGCTCCAGTTGTCCCCCGATGCGGTGAATGATCTGGTCCGCCTGAAGATCCGTCGCCGTGCGATGAATGAACCCCACGAATGCCGTGAGTGCGAGAAAGGCAAGTAGCAGGGATAGGAGTACGGTAAAGCGCGGGCTATCGAGCTCCGCATAGCCGGTCAAAACGATCAGCGTGTAGACGTAGGTGCCGAGAAACAGGCCGAGCGTGACCTTGCTGAACCTGTCTTCGAGGAAGTTGCGCAGGATCTTGGGGCCGTACTGGCCGGAGGTCAGAGTGAGGGCCACCATGGTGACGGAGAACGCCACGCCGCCGACGCCAATGATGGAGCCGGCGATCACGCCAAGGACCTGGCGCGCCGAGTCGAGCGGCATCGAGAATGCCGCCAAGCCGAGGCCGGACGGACCTAGATAACGGTCCAGCCAGAGCATCAGAATGCCCAGCAGCGCACTGAAAAAGCACAGGCCGATCGGAATCAGCCAAATACTGGTATCCAGGCGCTCTCGAAGGTAAGCCAATCTTGCGAGCATGCCGTTATCTTAGCCCGAGCCCGATATCGTGTCGGCAAGGGGTTTCGGCGGCGCGCCTTCGTCGCCGCCTAAACGACGGCGGGTTGGCGATGAGGACGCCCAATCGGGCCGGCGTGAGGATACTGCGCGGCACCCTTCGCCATGTACGCCATTCTGGCGGAAGCGGTGATGGTCCCTGTTTCGGTACCACGCGACGGAGTCCCGATAAACGCGAGGAGCAAGCCTGTTCATCGCGTCATTGTCAGTCCTCTGAGGCGGCATGGTGCGCCGGCCGTTGAGTTACTCGTCCGCCTGCCGCCCGTTGAGCTGAGCGAACAGGTGCCGTGCGAGCAAGGTCAATCCGATGATGAAGACCAACGCGATGGCCGCTACCAGGAACTGCTTGAAATCGGCGTCGCGCACCAGCGCCATGATCCCCTCGGCGAAGACCGACATCGCGGCCACTCCCGGGATCATCCCGATCAGGGTGCCGATGAGATAATCCCGGCGGCCGATGTGGGATGCCCCCGCGAACAGGTTGACCACGGTGAAAGGCGCCACCGGAATGATGCGGACCGCGACGATGGTGAGTATTCCACGCCGCGCGAGGCGTTCGCTGAGACGGTGGATGCTGCCGCCGGAGAGGCGTTCCACCCCCGGGCGGCCGAGGTAATAGCCGAGCTCATAGGTGGCGGTTGCCGCGAGCAGGGAGCCCGCCAAGGCGTAGAGGCTGCCCAGGGCCGGTCCGTAGACGAGGGCGGTGACCAGGATGAGCAGGGTGACCGGAACGGCGATGAGGCTCCCGAGAATATACCCCGCGGCGAGGAATGCAGGGCCCCAAGGCCCGTGCAGCGCGGTGGTCACCGAG
Organism: uncultured Gammaproteobacteria bacterium; assembly: GCA_963698495.1. Taxonomy (GTDB): domain Bacteria; phylum Pseudomonadota; class Gammaproteobacteria; order Chromatiales; family Chromatiaceae; genus CAVORB01. The sequence continues at coordinate 88,927 of CAVORB010000031.1, forward strand.
GTCGCCAGGGTCTGGGGCTGAAGCCAGTTGCCAAGGTCGGTCCAGCGCCAGGCGGCCGCCAGCGCCAGCAGCATGAGCACCAGACCCACGCCCAGCCAAAGTCGGCGGCGCGCGTGGGGCATGGAATGGCGCCCGACTACCGCGTCGCTCACGTCGGCGGCATTCAGCGGCCGATCCGGATCGATCAGGCGGTCATCCGGAAGCTGCCGCTCCCACTCGGGATCGATCTCGTTGGGGAGCGGCGCCAGGGTCCGACCGCCCGAGCGCAGCGACTCGATCGCGGCGATGAGACTGCCCTCGCGTTCCTCCGCGGCCGCCACGGATTCCGAGTCCACGTCGAGAAACATGCCGAGCAGCTGCCGGCGCAGGCCGGCGATCGCCGCCCTCTCGCCCTCGTCCCGGGCAGCCACGCACAGATCGCACTCCGTATCCAGCCCCATGGAACGGTTGCTGAGGTTGGAAGAGCCGACGCGCAGCAGGTGATCGTCGATGATCATGAGCTTGGCGTGGACCATCAGGCAGCCGCTTTTCAGCCCCGGAACCGAGGGGCAGTAGACCCGTAGCCGGCCATGGCGGTCGGCCTCTCCCAGGGGTTCGAGCTTCCTCGCCCTCAACACGTCCATGGTGTGCTGCTCCAGCCAGCCGCCGGTCTCCTGTGGCAGCACGATGACGACCTCGGGGCCGCGGCGACGCCGCAGGCGCTTTTCCAGTGCCTCGCATATCGCGGAGGACGTCAGATACTGGTTCTCGATGTAAATGAAGCGTTCGGCCGCCGCGATCATGTCGAGATAGAGCCGCTCTACCTCCCTCACCTCGGGCTGCTCCTCGTAGGCAGGCAAGGTTCGGGCGATCGCGCAACCATGATCCTGCAGCATGGCGACGACCTCGCTCGGCCAGGGATCCGATTCGAGCGGCTCCACCGCCGCGAGCTCTTCGCCCGTGGCGCGCGTCCAACGGTTCAGGCACAAGGCCTCCAGCGCCCCGGCGGCTTGCCCGTCCACCAGCATCTGGATGTCGTGAAACGGCGGGTAGGACTTCCCGTCGACGTCCACCCGTCGGCCGTCCTCGGCGAGATGCTCGCTCGTGTCCCATCGCCATTTGCTCAGATCGAAGCCGCCGCAAAAGGCGATGCGCCCGTCGACCATGACCACCTTCTGATGGTGGCTCGCTACCAGCGGGTGATGGTCGTCCTGCGCGAAGTGCAGCCGCGGATGCCCGTCCCAGGGCGTGTCGCCGAAGAACAGGGGCTCGCGCTCCAGGGCGTAGATGGGCGCATAGCTCCACAGTAGGATGTAGACGTCGAGATCGGGGTTGCGCTCGAGCAGCGCGAGCAGCAGATCGGAAAGCGTCGTGGGCAGCCCGTCTCCCGGATCTTCCGCCAGGAGCTTCACCTGGCTGTGGATGTCCCAGGCGAGGATGAAGATGCGCCGCTGGGCCGCGATCAGGGCGCTGCGCACGGCGGCGAAGTAGGATTCGCCGTCCACGAGCACGGCCAGGCGTTTGCATTGCGTGACCTGCCAGCAGTTGTGCCCCGGCTTGAAGCTGAACTGTCGCATGAGGTCGTCGATCCTTTCAGGACAGGCGGAATGTCTGGCCGTTCCGACCCGGCTCAACCCGGCGTCGGATGGCGGTATCGCATGCGGCGCTCACCAGGAAGCGGGCGCCCACCAGGCGACGGCGATCCCGGCTGCCGAGGCCAGGACCAATGGCAGCCCGACCCTGAGACCCATGGCGGCTCCGCCAATGAGGGTCGAGACCGCGGTCTTGACCAGCCCGTTTGTCGCGGCGGCCAGGACGATCGCCAGGGTGGCCGTGGAGACCGCCAGCTCGCCCTGACTCATGCGCGCGACGGAGAGGGTGATGGCGTTCAGGTCGGCGACGCCGGATATGGCGGCGAGCCAGAACATTCCTTGGTCTCCGAAGGTATTCGTCAGAAACTTGCCGGCCAGCATCACCACTGCCAGGAAGGCGCCGAAACGCAGCGCGCTTTTCAGATCGAGCGGGTTATCGAGCTCGATCGTATTGCCGTCCCCCGGCGCGCCGCGCCGCGTCCAGAGGGCCAGGCTCGGGAGGTAGACCAGCAGCGCCATCGCCGCCATGGGGGCCACGAGATGACCGACGAGCGGAGGGTGGACGATCGCGGCGATCACCAGAAGACGGGGGAAAAGGGTGCCATTGGCGATCAGCACGCCCGCGGACAGGAGATCGACATCCGTTCCCTTGCGCGCGGCGATCCGCGCCAGATGCAAGGTCAGCGCGGTGGAGGAGGCCAGCCCCGCGAACAGGCTGGTGGCGACGACCCCCTTGTTCGCCCCCGCGACCTTGACGGCGAAATAGCCGGCATAGGAGATCGAGGCGATGAGCACCACCATCCACCAGATCTCGTAAGGGTTGAGCGCCTCGCCGGGACCGAAACCGCGGTCGGGCAGGATGGGGAGCATGACGACGGAGATAACCAGCAGCTTGAGGGTGGCGTGGAGCTCGTGCTCCTCGATACGCGCCACCCAGCCGTGCAGCTGCGGTTTGAATCCCAGCAGCAGTACGGCCACGACTGCCGCCGCCCCGGCGGTCACCGCGTGCCCGATGGCGGCCAGGGCCCCGAGGGCGAAGGTGAGCACGGCGGCGATCAGGCTGGTGATGCCCGCGTCTTCGGCGCTGCGGTGGTTCACCACGTAGGCCGTTGTCAGGATTGCGGCGATGCCGAGGAAGGCGAATCCATATCCGGGCGGGTGAAGGATTTCAGCCAGCAGGCCGCTCGCCCCGCCCAGGAGGCCGATCAGGCCGAAGGTGCGCATTCCGGCGACCCGTTTGCCCTCGTCCTCCTCCTGCAACCCGTGCCAGCCCCGCTCCAGCCCGAAGAGCAGCCCGATGGCGAGGGCGCTTACCAGGGAGAGCAGGGCCTGATCGTCGGTCAGAGCCGTGGCGGTTTCCATACCTGGATCAGGCAATACGCGTACCAGCTACGATGCCCGGTGCGGGAGGAAGCCCGCCGTTGGTCTGGTGCACAACCACCGATTGCAGGGCCATTTCAACCAACCACGAACAGCAGCGTGAAGGCACCAACATAGAAGGCGAGCACCAGGAAGCTTTCGAGTCCGATGTTGGCGATGCCGTGCTTTTCCCGGTACAGGAGGCCCATCAGCAGGATTGCGGTGAGTACGCTGGCGAGCGCCAACAGGAATCCCTGGTCGGGGCTCGCGGCCGCGAAGATCGAGCCATCCCGATAGGTCCAATCGGAAAAGGCCACGATCAGGGCATCGAAGGCATTGCCGCCGAGTATATCGCCCACGGCCAGGGTCAGCGCCCCCATGCGGACCGCCGCCAAGGCGGTGACGAGCTCCGGAAGGGAGCCGGTGAGCCCGGTGAGCACGCCGCCCACCAGGGTTTCCGACAAGCCCGTGTGGCTCGTGATCGGTACCGCCGTGATCGCCAGCAGCCATCCGCCAACGGCCGTGATCGCGGCGGACAGGGCGAAGCGCAGCCACAGGACCGAGACCGCCGGGCCGCGCTTGCCGTGGTCGGATTCCGTCGTTCGCGTCTCCACGGTTCTTCGCGGCAGCCACATCGGCTTGTTATGGGTGTGGGATACCATGCGCAGGCCCTGCACATAGGCGGCGACCATCAGGATCGATACCGGATGGATACCGCCCACGGCGACCTGGGGAAGGGCGAGGCCGAGCTGCGGCAGCGTCAGCATCACCAGCACGAAGGCCGCCAGCATCAGGTTTTCGGCGGAGGCCGCCGCATGCTCGAGATTGGCGCGCCGATAGGTGATATCGGCCAGGGCAAGGAAGGCGGTTTGTCCGGCGACGCTGCCGATGGCGTTACTGATGGCGAGGTCCGCGTGTCCCGAAGCGGCCGCTGTCGTCGATGTGGCGATTTCCGGGAGCGACGTGAAGGCCCCGAGGAACAGGGCGCCCATCACCGCTTCTCCCAGCCCGGTGCGCTCGGCGAGCTGGGCCGCGACCCGGGTCATGAAGACGCCGAAGACGAGGATCAGGACGGTGGCGAGCGCGAACAGCGAGAGGCTGGCCGCGAGCGAGAGATCGGTGGTCATTTTCTTGCCTATTGTCGTGCGCGTGTTGGCGGTTCCAACCGCGGTTGCGGACTCAGGCGATGCGGCCGGACGCTGCACGGGTGCGATTCGTTACCCGTATTCAGGTTACCTTGAAAATGCGCCGCAGGCGTTCCTTCTCGCCCTCTCCTTCTGGGAGCGGGTCGGGGAGGGGGGGACCCTTCACGACACCCGTGTCGCCCCAAGAAATAAAGGTACGGCTGTCATAAGGGGTAAAGCGAATACCGTGCCGCCGTCGTTTACGCCGACGATTCCGGGGGCGCCGCGCTTGCGCGGTCTCCGGAATGCAATGCCTTCTCCTGGCATGTCGCTTGCACTCCAGACAGTGAACCGTCCAGCGCGGCCAGCGCCGATGCCTCGGCTGAGTGGCGCCAGGGCTCGGCGTCCCGGCGTGGGGAGTTGGCGGCCGCCCCGTGACGGCCGATCGGACATGAGCTAGGGCGATGACACTGATCTATATGACCGCAACCGAGCAGAGACGTCACGCGGGAGATCGCCACCGAGCTCCTCGACGACGGCATCCCCAAGGGCCGCATCCACATCTACAGCCCCCAACCGGAGGAAGCGCCGCCGATGCCCGTCGAGGTAAACCGTTACCGTTCGCCCGCGGCCTCGATACTGGTAGGCGCCATCGTGGGCGCGCTTCTCGCCGCCTTGGTCGGGATCCCGCTTTTCCAGCTTGGCGGTGCGGGAATTGCGGCCCTGCTTGTGCTCATCGTGGTGGGCGGAGGCGGAGGCGCCGTCTTCAGGCTCTGGATCGGAAACGGCCCTGGCGGCCAGCTGTATCGACTCGACGATGCCTTGCAGAGAGGCGAGGCTGTGATCGTGGTCGAGGTGGACGACGGGCGGGTCGAGGAGGTCGAGCACCGGGTAAAATCCAGACATCCGGATGTATCCGTGCTCGGCACAGACCCCCGGGGGGTGCCGCCGTTTCCCTGATCGTGCCGCGAGCAGGTCCGCCGGTCTGTTGAGATAGAAACCGACAAAGCGGTCAACCGATGCTTTACCGAACGATACTGCTCATGAGCGTGGTCTGGATCCTGGTCACGGGGATCGTCCTCGCACTGCTGGTGACCTTGTCCTGGTGGAATGTTCAGGGTCTGGTTCCCCTCTCGCGCCATCTCGCCTACATCGTCGAGATCGATTCCGTCCATGACGCCCTGGAGGAGCGTTTCCTCCCGGAACACGGGGTGACCGCGCAGGATAGGCGGTTTGTCTCTGAGAGCATCGATACCCTGGAAGGTCTCATCCTGGACGACCGTGCGATCTCCGGGAAGTCTCGCGGACTCGTCCGCGCCGCCGCGGCGGAGATGCGGACTGCGCAGGTGCAAGCCCTGAGCGCCTCGCCGGGTGATACGGCGCGGCCACTCGCCGTGGCCGTCGCCCGGCTGCGGGACGCGCTCCGGGCGGCGCGGTCCGTCCATCGGGAATCGCTCGGGGAGCTGGCGGTCCGGGGGGAACGGCAGCTTCAGGCCGCCCTGGTTCTCGCGGCGATGATACCCGTTGCCACCCTGGCCTTTCTGATCTTCTTCCGTCGCCGTGTCCTTGCGCCGCTGAACGATCTCGGCTACCTGATCGGCCTGCTCTCGCGCAAGGATTACGCCGCCGCGATGACCGACAAGGTCGATCCGCTGATGGCCCCATTGTTCGAGAAATACAACCGGATGGTCAGGCGCATGCGCGATCTCGACCTGGGTCACACCAAGCGCGAGGACGCCTTGCAGCAGGACGTGGAGCAGGCGACCCGCGCGCTGATCCAGCAGCAGCTGGCGCTCGCGCGGGCCGATCGCATGGCGGCGGTGGGGGACCTGTCCTCGCGTCTCGCGCATGATCTGCGCAACCCCTTGTCCGGCGTCCTGCTGGCCCTCGCGAACCTGCGCGGCGAGGTCGGGTCAGCCGAGCACAGCGAGCGTTTGGGCATGGCGATCCACGAGCTCGAACGTATCGCCCGCTTGCTCAATGGCCTGGTGGACGACTCGCGGCAGGTGCCCGAGCGGCCCGAGCGTCTGCAGGTCAGTCGCGTCATCGATGATCTGGTCAAGCTCATGCGTTACCAGCTTGACGCGGGCATCGCCGTCAAGACGCGGGTCCCCGAGGACATCTTCTGCCGGCTGCCCGAGGCGGGGTTTCGTCACGTGCTGCTGAATCTGGTGACGAACGCGGCGCAGGCGATTGGGAAGGGGCCGGGCACGATCGAGATCGCCGCCTCGTTGACGGATGGGCACGTGGAGCTTTCGATCAGCGATGATGGTCCGGGCTTTCCGGACGAGCTGCTGAAGGCCGGCGTGCATGAGCATGGAACCTGGCGCAGGGACGGAACGGGTATCGGGCTGGCGACCGCGAGGCGGTTCGCGTTGACCCACGCGAGCAAGCTCGAGCTGAGGAACCGCGAGGGCGGCGGCGCCGCGGCGGTCCTGATTCTACCGGTGGAGGACTGCAGCGCGTGACCAGGGCCCCGGACGCCGGGGCGACACCTTTTGGTCGATCGCAGCTTCTCGACCCGCGACGCATGCCCGTTGGTCCGCTGTTTGCAGAATCGTCGGCAAGACGAACCATTCCGGAGGACGAATCCCCGCATCGCAGCTTCGATGTGATTTCGTCGAGAGCGGGGCGGCGCACGCCGTGTCTTCCATCGGATCGATAGCCGTTGCGGTGGTTTTGCCCCGGCAACGGGGTGCTTTCAACCGCCGATGGCCGCCTCGGAGTGCTGTTTCGTCCCTTGTTGAACAGGCAACGGACTCGAAGGCGAAATCCTGATGAACGCACTCGCACGACTCAAAGACCACGGCCAGAGCTTCTGGCTCGACAGCCTTTCCCGCGAAATGCTCGATGACGGCAGCCTGGCGGCGCGTATCCGCGACCAGGGGCTGTCCGGCATCACCTCGAATCCGGCCATCTTCGCCAAGGCGATGGCCGACTCGCCCCGATACGATCAACGCATTCGTCTCGCCCTGGAGACCATGCACGGGGCGGCGGAGGTCTACGACGCCCTGGCGGTAGCCGACGTGCGCGATGCGTGCGACCTGTTGCTTCCGGTCTACCGGGCGAGCAACGGGGCGGACGGATTCGTCAGCCTGGAGGTCTCTCCCCATCTCGCCTACGACCCGATCGGCACCATCGGCCAGGCGCGCGCGCTGTGGGATGCGGTCGGGCGGCCGAATCTGCTCATCAAGGTCCCGGGCACCCGTTCCGGTCTGCACGCCACGGAGATCCTGCTCTACGAGGGGATCAACATCAATGTCACCCTGCTGTTCGGGCTGGATGCCCACCGCGAAACCCTGCAGGTTTACCTGCGGGCGATGGAGAAACGCCTGCGCGAGGGACGCGACCTGCGCTCGGTTGCCTCGGTGGCGAGCTTCTTCCTCAGCCGCATCGATGTCGCCACCGATCGGGAGCTGCGCCAGCGCAGCCACCCGCAAGTCGAGGCGCGTATTCGCCGCGAGGCCGACGCCCTGCTCGGAAAGGCGGCGGTCGCCAACGCGCGACTCGCCTACGCCACGCTCGTCGAGGTCCTGGGCAGTGAGCGCTGGGAGCAGCTGGCGGGGCAGGGCGCGCGCCCGCAGCGACTGCTTTGGGCCAGCACGGGGACCAAGAATCCGGACTACTCCGACGTCATGTACATCGAGCCCCTGATCGGACCCCATACCGTCTCCACCATGCCGGAGGCGACCGCCGATGCCTTCGCGGATCACGGCCGGGTCGCGGAGACCCTCACGCGGGACACGGAGAGCGCCGAGAAGGTCATGGACGAGCTGATCGCGCTTGACATCGACTTGGACGCCATCACCCGCCAACTGGTCGCTGAAGGCGTGCAGAAGTTCATCGACCCTTACGACGAGCTGCTCGCGTGTCTCGATGAGCGTTGCGCGCTTGCCCGGCGCTCCATGGAGGCAGAGCCGCTCGCGGGTGTCGCCGCGCGGCTCAGGGCCCAGGTCGTACGCATGACCACGGCGGCCGGCTCCGGCCACCCGACCTCCTGCCTGTCCTGTGCGGATCTCGTCGCGGCGCTGTTCTTCCGTGAAATGCGCTGGGATCCCAGCGCCCCCGGCGCCAGGGACATGGACCGCTTCCTGCTGTCCAAGGGGCACGCGGCGCCGATTCTCTGGGCGGCCTTGCACGAGGCTGGCGCGATCGATTCGGACCCGCTGTCCCTGCGCCGCCTCGACAGCGACCTGGAAGGTCATCCGACGCCCGCGAATCCCTGGGTCCCGGTGGCCACGGGCTCCCTGGGCCAGGGGTTGTCGGTGGCCAACGGCATGGCCCTCGCCGATCGCATGGATGGCATCGAAGCGCGGATCTTCTGCCTGCTGGGAGATGGAGAATGCTCCGAGGGCGCGGTATGGGAGGCGGCCCAGTTCGCCGCCGAGAACCGCCTGGAGCGGGTCGTGGCGATTGTCGACGCCAACGGCCTGCAACAGAGCGGACCGGCGCCCGGCGCTCATGACACGGGCTTTCTGGCGAGGCGTTTTCGTGCCTTTGGCTGGCGAGTTCTGGAGATCGACGGACACCATCTCGGCCAGGTCGCGCTGAGCTTGGAGCAAACCCGCGACCCGGGGCCGACCGCCATCGTCGCCCGCACGTGCAAGGGCAAGGGCGTGTCCTTTCTCGAAGGCCAGGAAGGCTGGCACGGCAAGGCCCTCGATGAGCAGCAGCGCGACCGCGCCCTGGCCGAGATCGCCGCCCCGGAGGTCGGTCTCCAGGTCGAGCCGCGACGGGTCGTGGCGGGCAGCGCCCAAACCGGTGCCCGGTCCGGCCCGGTCGGTGTCGACTACGCGCGGGATGAGCCGGTCGCCACCAGGCAGGCCTTCGGAAACGCCCTCACGAAGCTCGGCGCCCAACTCGGTGATTTGGTGGTGCTCGACGGCGACGTCAAGAATTCCACTGGGACCGAGGGCTTTGCGCGGGCCTTCCCCGAGCGGTTCGTCCAGGCGCAGATCGCCGAGCAGAACATGATCGGGGTGGCGCTCGGGCTCTCCGCGAGCGGCAAGCGTCCCTGCGTCGCCACCTTCGCCGCCTTCCTGACCCGCGCTCACGACTTTCTCCGCATGGGGGCGCACTCGCGCCTGCGCCATTTGTTGATCTGCGGCAGCCACGCGGGGGTGTCCATCGGCGCGGACGGCCCCTCGCAGATGGGTCTGGAAGACATCGCCATGTTCCGCGCCCTGGATGCAGCCACCGTGCTCTATCCCTGTGACGCCGTGAGCGCCGAGCGCTTGACCGAGTCCGGCCTCGATCGGGCGGGAATCGTCTATCTGCGCACCACGCGCGGCAAGACGCCCGTGATCTACGAGTCGTCCGAGCTCTTCCCCATCGGCGGCAGCAAGACCCTGGCGGAGTCGGCGGAGGACCGGTTGACCCTGGTCGCCGCCGGGGTCACGGTGCACGCCGCACTGGAAGCGCACGGCTCCCTGTTTGAGCAGGGCATTCGCACCCGGGTCATCGACGCCTATTCGGTCAAGCCGCTGGATGTGGGGACCCTGCAGCGCGCCGCACGGGAGACGGAGGGACTGCTGGTGGTCGAGGACCACAACCGCGACGGTGGTCTGGGCGAGGCGGTGGCCGCCCAGGTCGGCCGGCTCGGGCGAGTCTTCCGTCTCGGCGTGAGCGGAGAGCCCCACTCGGCGACGCCGCGGGAGCTGTTGGAGCGTCATCGGCTCTCCAGCCGCGCGATCGAGCGCGAGGTCTTGACCCTGATCGCCGCGTGACCCGGGGGCCATCATTGCCGACAATCGTTCATCAGAAAAGGAGACAGCCATGAATTCCGACACCAGGACCCGGGCCCAGACCGGCTTCGAGTTCACGAGTCCCAAGAAGCTGCTGGACCGCGACGACCTCACGCGCGATCAGAAGGTAGAGGTGCTGCACCAATGGGAGCTGGACCTGCGCGAGGAGATGGTGGCCGAGGAGGAGAACATGCCCGCCGCGGAGCCGATGGCCGTCACCCTGGACGAGGTGCTCGAGGCCTTGCGGTCCCTCGGCGCCGAGTCGCAGTTTCACGACGTGACGACCAAGCATGGCTGATGTGGATTGCGCGCCCGCTTCGAGGAACCTCGTCGGGCTCGTGACCGGCCGGCACAACCGCTCGCGGGTCTCGCAGAACCGCACCCCGGCCCCGCGGATCCTCGCCCGCGCGGGTCAGATGGGTTGGCGATGACACTGTCTGTGACGATCGATCCTTGCCCAAGGTAGGAGACGGGGGCGCTATGGCCAAGAACGACGAAGCCCGAACCGAGCCGGAGAAGGTGCCGTGCGCCGTCTGCAAGAAGCTGATACCGACCTCGCAGGCCATTTCGCCCGAGGGCCACGAGTACGTACTCAATTTCTGCGGTGGCAAATGCCACGCCGAGTGGGCTAGGGAGCAGGCCGAGGCGGCGCGCGGGGCCGGGGCCCCCCGCGTTCGTCCGTGATGACCCTTACGGCCGGACCAGAATCGCGGTCGGGCCGCTTCCGGGGTGGCGCCGGGCGCCTCCCGCCATTCCGCTCCGAGGCGCCGGCGGTGAGATCATTTCCAGTGCGTGACGATCAGCTGATTCTCGACCCCTCTGACGCCAGAGGTCTCCCGGGCGATCTCGGCCGCGTCTTTTTTCTGCAGCAGAGTCGGCACCTCTCCGGTGAGTGTCACGACGCCGCTGTCGGTCGCAACCTCGATCCGGTCGTGGTTAATGGTGGTGTCGAAGCCCAGAGATGTGGACACGCTGGCCGTGATCCATGCATCCGAGAGCTGCCGGCCGGCATCCAACGTCGCCCGTCGCGCCTCGTGGGCGAGGGTCTCCTCGGGCGCCACCCGAAGCTCGTTGTTCACCTCGCGCACGCCGTCCGTGCGCCGGGCGACGCGCTCGGCCATTTGGCGCTCTTCTTCCGAATGAACGGGTCCGGCGAGGGTCACCACACCGTCGCTGGTGTCGACGTCGATATCCAGTCCACCCGTGATCTCGTTCCATAGCAGGCGCATCTTTATGCGGGCGGTGATGTTGGCGTCGTTCACGAAGCGGTAGAGGCTGTTCTGCGCCTTGGCGCCCCCGGCGTCCTTGCCCACCTCGATCCGATCCTCGACCTTGCCGACGCCTTCAAGGCCCTCTGCGATTCGAACGGCCAACTCCTTCTCGGCCTGGTTGTCGACCTCTCCGGTCAAGGTCACGGTCCCTTTCTCGGCATCTACCCCGAGGTCCAGTGGATTGAGGTGCTCGTTGAGGCTGTAGGTCGTTATGAGTCTGGCCTCGATCCACAGGTCGGAGCCAGGTCCCTCATAGGCCTGTTCCGCGGCCGCGCTGCCCACCGGGCCGAGCGCGGCAAGTGCGGCGATGATGACGGTATTGCGGAGCATGACATTCCCTCCTTGCGCGTTGATTTGTGTGCCTCTGTCGGTCGCGTGTACCCGAATCAGAGTAAAAGGTGCGCACCGGGCCAGATGGTCGGTGCGTTCTGCCCCGGTTGTCCGGGGTGCGGTGGCCCCAGCCCGGAGGAAGCCCGCGATTGCGTCGGGTCAGCCCTCTGGCGGCGGGTCAAGACGCAAGCGTGGCTTGCGGTAGTAGGTCGATGGAAAAAACGTGCCACATCCGTGCGAAGCGCAAGGTCGGCCGACGTCATCCGGGTCAGCCGTCTTGCGCTGGCGAGCGGTCGTGACCGGCCAGAGTCGGCCACGGGCGGACTGCTTGGCGTGACGCGGGTGTCGCGTAGGGCTCCTCGGGCTCGGCACCGATTGGAAGGAATGAACCTTGCTAAACGGAGTGCATGCTGCTCGAAATCGCCCCCGGATCGCTGTCTCGGTTCTTCAGCCAGGAATACATTCGGTCCGCGGGAAAACGGGGCGCGGCGGTCAGGCGCATCGGACTGACCGCGCTCTCGGAAACTTTGCGAGGCAGTGCGATGACGGCCGTGAACAGATCGGCATCGGGGCTTGCGGCGACTCGGTCGCGGAGCCTGTCTCGCGCGTTGCTGATCGTCGCCGTCGGCGTTCTCGGAGTGAATTCGCGCGCGGAGTCGGATCTTCAAACGGACGCCATGCTCGAACAGCGAATCGAGCAACGGATCGCCTGGGACCGCGAGCTCGCGCCGTTTCGAATCGCGGCCGAGGCGAATGACGGGGTGATCAATCTCAGCGGCACCGTGTCGACCATCGCGGAGAGCCATCGCGCTCGCCGGATCGCGAACGAGGTTGGCGGCGCAGTCGGCGTGGTCAATGGGATAACCATTGACCCGGCACTGGGTCCGTTCGCCGGGTCGCTACTGCCGCGGCCGAGCGACGCCACGCTCCGCACCCGCATCGCCGCGTCGCTGGCGGGCGACGACCGCGTGACCGCAACGGGCATAGAGATCCAGGTGGACGACGGTCACGTCACCCTCACAGGGCGGGTGCCCGAGGTTGCCCAAGGCGAGCACGCGGAGCAGATCGTACGCTCCCTTTTCGGAGTGCGTAGCGTCGTAAACGAGATTCAGTGGCCATGAGGAGCAGGAGATGCGACAGCCGAGACAGATCTGGACACACGAGAGACCAGCTACCACCATGCCGCATTGGATATGTCTGCTTGCCGGCGTCGCCGTCTCCCTGCCGCTGTCTGCCGCCGAGGTCCCCAAGGGGTGTGACTTCGCCGCTAGCCAGGGGCAGGATGCGACCCTGGCCTGTTTCCAGGACCTCGATCGCAACGGCGATGGGGCACTTTCCCGTGCCGAGGCCGAGGTGCTGCCGCGGATCAAGGGCCATTTCGATGTGTTGGACGCGGATGGCAACCTCACGCTCAGCCCGGCAGAGTTTCAACGGCCGCAAACGGCAACGCCGCAGCGCGCCGGGGCCAAGGGTGTCTAGTCTGGCCAAGGAGGCTCGCGGGCGGCGAGCCGTTCCGGGACCGACTGACGCGGGCAACCAAATGAGCGTCCGGCACGGCTCATTTTCAGCGCAATTGGTGGATATGAACCGCCGACATTCGATCCTCCGATACGCATGTGATATAGATCGCGGTCATCACTTCGCGAAAGACGATCCCGTGAGACATGGCTGATTCGCTGCTTATCATCGAGGACGAGAAGCTGCTGGGCGAGGAGATGGCTCGGCATTTTCGAAGACAAGGCTGGGAGGTGGATGTCGCGACCAGTCTGGAACAGGCGCGCGGAAAGCTCGTCGAGCAGGGCTCCGATCCCTTGGTGACCCTCGCTGACATGACCCTGCCGGACGGTTGTTCGCTGGATCTCCTGGAGACGTTGCGGCAAAGGGGTCAGACGGGCGAGTGGATCCTGCTCACGGGGTACGGCGGCGTGCCCGAATCGGTGCGGGCCCTGCGTTTGGGCGCCTACGATTTTCTCGAGAAGCCATGCAATATCGATCGGCTGAGCGCGATACTCAACGGCGCGGCTCGTGGTGCGCGGGCACAGCGGCAACTGCGTAATCAGCGCGAGGCGGGTAGCCGCCGCTACCGGCCAGACGCCTTTCTCGGCCGCAGCGAGGCGGCGCGGGGGGTAAGACAGCTGTTGAGCCGCTTGGCGGAGGTGCCCTTCAGCGCCCTGATCATCAGCGGCGAGACCGGCACCGGCAAGGGTCTCGCGGCGCGTATCCTGCACCATTCCGGCTCCCGCGCCGATGGCCCGATGGTCGAGGTCAATTGCGCGGCACTACCGAGAGACCTGCTGGAGTCAGAGCTGTTCGGCCACGAGGCGGGCGCCTTTACTGGGGCCAAGGGGCGGCATCGCGGTTACCTGGAGCAGGCGGATGGCGGCACCCTGTTTCTGGACGAGATCGGCGAGATGGACCTGGAGCTGCAGTCCAAGCTTCTCACCGCGATCGAAGACCGCGTGCTGCGGCGTCTCGGCGGCGAGAAGGCGTTGAAGGTCGACGTCCAGGTGATCGCGGCCAGCAACCGCGACCTGGAACGCCAGGTGCGCGAAGGCGATTTTCGCAGCGACCTGTATCATCGCCTGAGCGTGTTCCGCCTGGACTTGCCCGCGCTGCGCGACCGGCTGGAAGACCTCGAGGATCTCTTGCCGGTCTTGGTGGCGGAGCTCAATGCGCTGGCCGACCGTCAGGTCAAGGTCATTCCCGAGCAGGTGTACGAAAAGATGCGCCGCTACGACTGGCCGGGCAACGTGCGGGAGCTCCGCAATGTGGTGGAGCGTGCCGTGCTGCTGGCCGACAGCGAGGTATTCCCGGAGCATTGGCTGCAGCTCGGCGGCAATCTGGGGCGCACCGCAGATGGCCCGGCCATCGACGGAAACCGGCTGATCATCCCCTTGGACGGCTCCATGGCCCTGGATGAGATGGACAGCTACATCATCAAGACCGCCCTGGAGAAGACGGGCTACAACGTGACCGCCACCGCCCGTGCCCTGGGTACCACGCGCGAGACGTTGCGTTACCGCATCCAGAAATACAAGCTGCGCACCGAGACGCAAGAAGCGGACTCGCAGACGAACGATCTTTGACACGCGCACCTTCGCGAACGACCGCGACGCACCAGGACGCCATGTCGATATGACCAAGCAAACGCCCGCCGAGCCCCGCCCGGACGCCGCAGGACCGGGCGAGGAGATCCTCTACGGCACGCAGACGCGCCTTGCCGTCGCGAACTTCGGAATCAGCGGGTTGCGTTTCCCGAGGGCCATGATCCGGGCGCTGGGGCTGATCAAGGCCTGCGCCGCGCGCGCGAACGGTGAGCTGGGTCAGTTGCCGACGGACACGGCACGGGCCATCGAAGAAGCGGCGCTGGCCGTCGCCGAGGGCCGCTACGACGGCCAGTTCCCGGTGGACGTGCTCCAGACCGGCTCGGGTACCAGCACCAACATGAACGCCAACGAGGTGATCGCGGAGCTGGCGGCACGGCGTCTCGGACGTCCCATCCATGCCAACGACGACGTCAACCGCGGCCAGAGCAGCAACGACGTCATTCCCACCGCCATCCATGTCAGCGCGGCGCTCGAGCTGGAGCGGCTCCGCGCGGCGCTCGCGTCGCTGCACGGCGCAATGCTCGCCCGGGCGGGCGAGTACGCAGCGGTGGTCAAGACCGGACGGACGCACCTGATGGATGCCGTTCCCATGACCCTCGGCCAGGAGCTCTCCGGGTGGGCCGCGCAGGTGCAGGCCGATCTGGACCGTTTGCGGGACGTGGGGCAAAGGCTGCTCGCACTCGCGCAGGGCGGGACCGCCGTGGGCACGGGATTGAACGCGCACCCGGGGTTTGCGGCACGCTTCGCGGCCCTGATGGCCGAGCGCACCGGCCTGGCCTTCCGCCCAGCCGCCAATGCCTTCGCCGCGATCGGCGCGCAGGACACGGCGGTGGAGCTGAGCGGGCAGCTGCGCGTCACCGCCATCACCCTGCTCAAGATCGCCACCGATCTGCGCTGGATGAACAGCGGGCCGGTGGCGGGCCTGGGCGAGATCCGCCTGCCCGAGCTGCAGCCGGGCAGCAGCATCATGCCGGGCAAGGTCAACCCGGTGGTGCCCGAGGCGGTGGGTATGGCCTGCGTCCAGGTCATGGGGCTGGATGCCGCGGTCGCCATCGCGGCCCAGGACAGCCGCTTCCAGCTCGCGACCATGCTGCCGCTGATCGCCTTCGATCTGCTGACGCAATTGTCGCTTCTGACAGGTGCCGCACGCTTCCTGGAGGAGCAGGCCATCACGCGCCTCGAGGCCAACGTCGGGGCGCTGGCCGAGCGGGCGGGTCGCAACGCCATGCTGGTGACCGCGCTGACGCCGCGTATCGGCTACGACCTCGCCGGCAGGATCGCCCGGACGGCGCTTGAGCAGGGGCGATCGGTCATCGACGTCGCGCGCGAGCTCAGCGGGCTGCCGGAGGCGGAGCTCGCAGGATCTGCTCGATCCCATGCGCATGGCGCGGCCCCACGATCAGCCCGGGTGGGCACCGAGCTAGTCATCGGAAGGCGCTCTTGCCATCTCCGACCCTCGATGGCTGAGCGACCGCAATCCATTCCGGCGGGGAGTCATGCGCCTAACCCTGATGACCTACAACATCCACGCCTGTGTCGGGGGCGACGGCCGGTTCGACCCTGAACGCACGGTCAAGGTGCTCAAGGAAATCGATGCGGACATCGTGGCCTTGCAGGAGGTTGAGCACCATCCGGTGGGCGGCAGCGACCTGCTCGACTACATGGCGAGCGCGGTTGGTCTCAGCGCCATTCCCGGTCCGACCCTGTTGCGGGAAACCCGCGGCTACGGCAATGCGCTGCTTACCCGACTGCCCGTCCTGGCGGTGAACCGGATCGATCTCAGCCTGCCGCGGCGCGAGCCCCGGGGCGCGCTCGACGTCACGCTCGACTGGGGCGGACAGGTCATGCGGGTCGTCGCGACCCATCTTGGGTTGCGGCCGGGCGAACGGCGGGCACAGATTCGCCGCTTGCTCGCCTTGTTCGAATCGGATCACGCGGGACCGGGCGTCCTGCTCGGAGACCTCAACGAATGGCTCCTGTGGGGACGGCCGCTGCGCTGGCTGAACCGGCACTTCGCGTCCAGCGCGCACCCGCGCACCTATCCGGCACGCTTCCCGCTGTTCGCCCTCGACCGGATCTGGGCGCGCCCGCGTGGACTCCTGCGCAGCGTCGAGACCCACACCAGTCCGCTGGCGCGCATGGCGTCCGATCACCTTCCGCTCAAGGCCGTGCTGATCAAGGGGTCTCGCGACCAGGCCGCGAGCCGTGAGTCGGGCAAGATATCACCTCATCGCTAACGGGCCGGCCCCAAGGCGGTACATCGCCTAGGACCCGGCCCGGTGCGGAAGGGCGATCTGACAGAGGTGTGGGATCGGGATCAATCGGTCGTGCTGCGGCGCAGCTCATCGCCGGCCTGCTCGACCTCTTTCGCGGCCGTGTCGACCGCTTCGTCGATCTTCTCCTCGGTCTGCTCAACGGTCGCATCGATCTCTTTGCCGACCTGCTCGGCCGGCCCCTCGGGCTCCTGGCCGCAACCGCTGAGCCCGAAAAGCAAAAGCGTGCCAGTAACGGCCATCGTGAAGCGTGTCATTGCATTTCCCCTCTTTAGTAAGTGGGCCCCGGCGTTTCCTTGGCGACCTCGGCCTTGGTCCATTCGTTGAACACGACCGTGTGAAGACCCGTGGCCGGGACCTCGACCGTCTTCTCGAAGCTCTCGCCGAAGCCCGTCGCCCGCACCCGATACGTGCCGGGTGGCAACTTGGTCATGAACCAGGGCCCCTTCGACAGCGTGTTCATGACGACCTCGCCGGTGGGCTTGGCGATCAGCACCCCGACATCGGCGAGATAGCTCCCCTGGGCCACGGCGAACTCGAGCTTGAGATTGAAGTCGTCGCCGTACTCCTGCAGGAGATACTCGCGCTCCCCTTCGCCGACGCCGCCGCTGAGCCAGGGTGTGCCTTCATAGCTGCCTTCGCTGATCATCTTTTCGGGCGTTGGGACGCTTTCGGCGGAGACTGCCGAAGCGATGAACATGAGCAAGACCGCGACCGCGAACCGGTTTTTCGTCATCATGGTTCTCTCCTCCGTTGCTGTTTGAGATCCAACCTGCGCACGGCAACTGTTGTGCCAACTACCGTTGCGCCTCAGCCCTCGGGCGGCTCCAGATTCAGCATGTAGGTGCGCGCCTCCTCGCCCGGGTCGGGCAGCCCCGCCACCTTCCATGCCTCGATCGGTCCGCCGAACAGGCGGTGCACGCAGTCCTCGACCAGATCGAGCTCGCGGCAGACGTTTCCCTCCCACGGCAGGGTCGCGTTCGCCAGGTAGTGCTCCCGCAGATAGTCGATCACCGCCCAATGCGACTCCCCGAGCTCGCGCACACCGAGCTGGTCGGCAATGCGCAGGGCCAGGTCGCGGTCCCAGAGGTCCGGATCGGCGAGAAAGCCGTTGTTGTCGAAGATATCGGGTATCTCTTGCATCCTGTTCATGATTTCTGTGCCTGTTGTTTCGGCCGTTTTCGCGGTTTGCCGCCGTGTGTGGATACGGATACAAGAATCTTGCCTTGCCCCGACAATCGCGGTGCCGCAAGAGTTTTCACGGGAAATTGATGGCCTACGCGAAAGAAATCGGTTGTTTTGCACCGACGTCGGTCGATTTGCACCTGCACAGCCGAGCGCGAAGACTTGAGAGCAGGGGCTGTCGTCCAACAGGCGATCGTCGCAGCCTCTCGCCAGAGGTGGACGATAGAGCCAGTCATGGCCTGATCCGTAAAACCGTTGAATCGGTGGCATCGTTATTGCCGGTAGTGGATGGACAGCCGAGGACTGAACGGCGTTGCACACCGGGCCTGTTCCCCGGTCCGTACGCCCGCCCGAGAACGCCGAGGCGTTGGAAGAGAACGAGGAGACGGGGTCAGGTCGATTGCTACGACACGAAAGGAATGCCGAGGCCGTGCTCGGGCACAGAGGAGGATGGCGAGATCCGGTACGGTACGGCGCAGGGTGGCGGCGATAAACATCGAAACTGGTTACCGATCATGAACGAGACGAGCCCCCGTTACGAGCTGCGAGCCTTCGCCCACGACTTTGGTCTCGTGGAAGAGGCAATCCGCCGCTATGGGCGGGAGGCCCGCTATCGGGAGAGCCTGGAGATCTACCTCATGTCCGCGGGCAACGACGAGAACAACACCAAGGTCCGCGGTGGTCTCCTGGACATCAAGGTGTTGGTCAGCCGTGACCGGGGCCTGGAACAATGGAGCCCGCGGATGAAGAGGGAATTCCCGCTCGCGCGCCAGGCCATCCTGGATGAGGTGTTCCCGGCGTTCGGCGTGGAGGTGCCCGAGCTGAAGCGCGAAGCCTATTCGCTGCAGGAATTCCTCGCCGAGGTCGTCCATCCCCATCGCGACCTCGTGGCGGTGAGCGTGTTCAAGCAACGCTTCGGTTTCGACATCGACGGTTGTATCGCCGAGCTGGCGAACCTCTATATCAACGGCGCCTCGATGCGGACCGCCTGCCTCGAGTCCACCGACGCGGACCTGGTATTGCGGACAGGCAGCCGGATCCATCTGGATGGCTACGAGAACGTCAACTATCTGCTCGCCATCAAGCGGGTGGTCGGCATGGCGCCACTGCCGGCGGACGCCTTCTACCGTGCGTGGTGATCATGGAAAATGGCTAGATCAATAGACAAGCGACGACGGGGGGAGGGGGAGTCCATCCCTTTCTCCTAGGGAAAACGCTGAGTTATTGCATTTTCCGCCCGGGACATGGCTGGCCCGAGTTGATCAATGCCAGGGTGGCATTTGATCATTTACCTAGCGAAGGGTTCAGCTCGATCGCCCTCGGTCGGCTTTCGCAGGCGATCCCTGCTGACGCCTCACGTAGTTCGCGTACTGCATGTCCTCGTCGGCGATGTGATCGATGAGCCAGTCCTGGGCAATCTCCAAGGCGCGATCGGCCAGGTGCTGGCTGGGACCGAAAACCCGGAGGTCGTCATCCAGGCGCTCCAGGTTCTCGAAAAAGGCCGCGTGCAGCGTCCGATGGCCCTCCAGGTGCGGGTACCCGTGCTTGCGCATGAAGGCCTCCTCGGTCTGAAAGTGCCTTTCAGCGTAATCACGGAGAAATGCCACGGCCTCCTCGACGCCATGCTCCCCCTCGCAGTTCAGGATCTGGTCGTACAGGCGATGGGCGGCGTCAAAGAACCCGCGGTGCTGGCCATCGATCTCGTCGACGCCGATCAGGTAGTCGTCCGACCAGTCTCTCATCCTTCGGTCCCTGTATCGTTCGAGGCGTTAGGTAAACGCTGACCTATTCAGCGTTTCCCAGTTCCGTCTGATTATTGGCCAGGATGGCCAATAGATCAGTGTCTCCTTCGGGGAGGGCGGGGTTCCAAGCAGGGCGTCTGGTGCCTGGCTTGGGCAATCGCTCAGCCCAACAAGATCGACAGCGCGCGATCATCCTGGGCATCGGTCATGTACGGGATGCCGGTCACCTCCGCCGTCTCCCGATTCGCCGCCATCAGGTCGGCGCGGGAAAGCTCCTCCAGCGCGAATTTCCTTGCCCCTGCCATGAATTGCTGCAGTCCGCACGCGAGCTTGTCGGCGTAACCGTACATGGCGATGGCGCCAAACGGGATGTTCTCCATCTCCGCCTCGCCCACCTTCGAGCGGACGGCCTCCCACCCGGCAAAGATCTGCTCCGGGTACTTGCCGATGGTCTTGACCGAGGACGGCAGCTGCTCCCAGTGACCCGCGATGTCCGCGCGTCGTTCCGGCTTGAAGACCCCCTCGATGTTGCTGCCGAGAAAACCGGGGATCATCGGCGCGCGTCCCATGCAAACCAGCCTGGTATAGGGTGCGCAAAGCGCGAGGGCCTTGAAGATGTGGTCCTCCCTGGCGAAGCCGCCGGCGAGCGAGATCTCCGGTGGTGCGATGCCGCGGTCTGCCAGGATCTGGCAGAACTCGTGGGTCTTGGCGTGCAGCGGCAGGGACGGCACGCCCCAGTGGTCCATCATGTTCCAGGGGCTCATGCCCGTGCCGCCCCCAGACCCGTCGATGGTGAGCAGATCCAGCTTCGCATCCGCCGCGAAGCGGATCGCCATCGCCAGCGCCTCCATGCCGTAGGCGCCGGTCTTGAGCGAGATGCGCTGAAAACCGAGCTTGCGCAGCCTCGCCACTTCGTCCATGAACGCCTCGCGCACCTGCTCGACCGCGCTCAGGTCCGTGGCGCCGAGTCGGCTATGCCGCGCGAAGCTCGTGATCGCGCGGCTTTCGTAGGCCCTGCGCACGACGGGATCGGTCGGGTCCGGGTCGACGACGTAGCCGCGCTCTTTGAGAAAACAGGCATAGTCGATGTCGGTGACCTGGATCTCGCCGCCGATGTCCTTGGCGCCCTGGCCCCACTTGAGCTCGATGATGACCTGATCCCCGTGCTTGTCGATGATGTACTCGGCCACCCCGTTGCGGGTGTCCTCGACGTTCATTTGGACGATGATCGCGCCGTAACCATCGTAGTAGCGCAGGAATGTCTCGATACGCCGGTCGAGCTCGGGTGCGGACTTGGTCCTGCCGTTGTCGATCACGGCTTCGGTGTCGATGCCCACGACGTTTTCGCCGACCACGATCGGAAAGCCGCACAAGGCGGCTCCGACCGCGAAGGAATCCCAGTACTTGGCCGCGATGAAGGTCGATCCGAGCGCCCCGGTCATGATCGGCACGCGGCACTTGGTCCTGATCGTCTGGCCGAAAGACGTCTCGACGTCGACGTTGGGAAAGATCCGGTCATCGGCGCTGCTCGACAACCGGCCATCGAGGCCCTGTGCCCCGTAGGCGTAACCCTGGATGCGCAGGGCATGGTATCCGACGCCTTCGGCGAGGATGTTGGCCGAGCCTGCCGTGGCGTTGCCGAAGTTGCGGGGATAGAGAAGCTTGCGCCCGAGAAGGGAGGATAGCCAGGTTTCGCACTTGCCCTTGCAGTCAGCGGTGCACAGGGTGCACAGACCGGACTCGCAGGGGTTTCCCCGATTGGTGGTCCCTAGAGCGTCGTTCTGTTTCGGTGCCTGATACATAACCCAATCTCCTGATGGCGCCGCCAAGGTGCAGACCAATACCAGCAGCGCGCGAGCTCAGAGTTAAGCGTACATACATCCAGTCACTTCGAAACATACCGCTAGCCCAGGGCCGCCACAAGCGCGGACACAGTTGGGGCGTTTCGACCTTTCGGGGCGATTCGTACCCTGATCTCGGCGGGGCGACGCGAGACGGAGCCGGCCGTCAGCGCAACATCGATATCGGGTGCCGGACCGATCGTGACAGTCGCGAATGGAATGTTCGAGCCCAGCGCGGCGTCCGGGACGGAAACCGGCTCCAGCTCGATGCACCCGAACGCAATCTTCCGATAAGCTCGAAAGAGTCGACCTCGATGGCTTGGGGGCGATGGGTCGAAGATGCACATCGCCGCTCCTGGGGACGAGGAAATCGATTCGCCTGAGTAGGACGCGGCGTGGAGATTAGGAAGCCAACATCGCGGGTTCTTCACGCGTAGAGGCTCGAATTCCGACCCTATGGGGGGTTGCCGCCCGCCTCGGGGACGTAGATGTAGGTCGGCGGCACATCCGTGTCGGGGAGCTTGATGGAGCTGCTCTCGAAGAAGCTTCCCAGAGAGACGGTCTTACCTGCGGGGAAATCACCGACCTTCACCTGATTGGCGGTCACCCTGTAGGTGCCGTCGCCGGCCGGCATCTGAAAGAACACACGGCAAGGGTTCGACTGGCAGGTGCCGGTGTCCCCGGGAGCCAGGGTGATCTCCCCCCAGTCGGTGACGTGCCTTCCGGTCGAGGTGCAGGCCATCAGCATGCCAGCCACGCAGGTCAACAGCAGCCAGCGGGCAACCGGATAGGACTGGTTCTTCATAAAGGCTCCGGGTTTCAGGTTATCGAAACAGGTGCTCGTGGCTGCCGCGGTCCCGGCCGGGAGCCGGTTGTCACGGCGATGACCCCGCACCTGGTCGCGAGCGTGACCTGTAGCCGTCGGAGGCGCAGAATGGCGGCGGGCGAGGTCTTACCGGCGGCAGGTTCCATCGCAGCCGGTTCCACGGTCTCGCGCAGACCCTGCGATTGTGACATGACTAGCCACCCCAAGTTCACGCTGCTGTTGGGATTGATTCTCCTGACCTCGCTCGGCGCGGTCTATTTGCAGTTCTCGACCGAGGTGCGCAGTGAATTGGCGCAGCTGGTGCGGCGTGGTGAGCATCAACGACAGTTGCTGCGTGAGTCCAAGAACGCGGCGTTGCGGACGGTAGAGGGTCTCAGGGCGGCGGCCGAGAACTATCTGACCCTTTCCGGCTCGGTCGCGTCCCCCTACTCGCATCTGCTGGGTGAGGTTTCGGACAAGAACGGCTACGGACTGACCGGGTTGACCCCACCGCCGGTATCCGAGTCGAGCCTGAATTTGACCGGTCTGGGCAGTTTTGCCGGCGACGCTGCACTCAGGGCCGAGTTGGACGCGGCCTTGCTGCTCGATCCCATGTTTCGATGGGTGAAGAGCGTCTATCCGCAGACGCCGTGGGTGTATTACCTCTCACGCCGGCGCTTCATGTGCGTATACCCCTATATTCCGTTCGACGACTTCTTCATGGACGACGCCTTCTTCGAACTGGACCTGTTCAGCCGCGGCACGCCGGAAAAGAATCCGCTGCGAAATGCCTACATCACGGAGGTGTACCTCGACGAGGCGGGGAAGGGGTTGATGGTCTCGGTGGGCGCGCCGGTTTACCAGCAGGGGGATTTCAAGGGGATCGTCGGTTTCGACCTCACCCTGAAAGCGCTCGGCGCGTCCTTGCAGGGGGACCGGTTCCCGGGTGACCGGCTGTTTCTCGTGAACGATCAGCGCGATGTGATCGCGATGGCTGCCGACAGCCACGTGCTGGAAGATTCCTCGGAAAAGCTGTCCCTGAGTGATGTGAGGCCGGGGCTGTTCGAGCTGGCTCGGGCCCATGTGGACGAGCCGGTCCCGGTTCCGTTCGAGCGGTCGAAGGTCGTCGCCTTCGATGCCATCGCGGGGAATTGGATGCTGATCGTCGAGCGATCGAACTGGCATGTCTATCGCGCGGCGGGGCTGGCGACGCTGCCGTTGATCGCCTTTCTGGTCATCATCTTCGGCATGCTGGCGCTGTACCTCAAGAGAAAGGAACGCGAGGAGCAGATCGCGTCCGAGCGCTCTGTCCGGCGTTTCCGAAATCTCCTCGATGTGTCGACCGACATGATCGCCGTTATCGATGCCTCCAGCGGCCGTTTTCTGGATGTCAATCGAACGCTATGCGAGTTCTCCGGGTTCGATCGCCCGGAGCTCCTGGCCAGGCACGCGTACGACCTGTCCACCGAGTTCAACTCGGCGGAGAAATGGCGCGACGCGGTGCAGGCTTTGCGGGAACAGGGAAGGGTTTTCCTGGAGGACCGTTGTCGGCGAGCGGACGGAAGCGCTTCCATCGTAGAGCTCAGTGCCCACCACGCCCGGGAGGATGATCGGGAATACATCGTCGTCATCCTGCGCGACATCGCGGATAGAAAAAGGGCGGAGGAGGCGCTGAGAAAGGCGAATCTGCGCTTCACCTCTCTCCTGGACGGAATCGATGCCCGGGTCTACGTAGCCGACATGAGCAGCCACGAGCTGCTCTACGTCAACCCGACAATCGAGGCCACGCTCGGCGATATCGCCGGACGCAGGTGCTGGGAGTACATCTATCCCGGGCAGAAGGGCCCCTGCGACTTCTGCACCAACGACAAGCTGCTGGATGGGCGCGGCGAGCCCACCGGTGCTTTCGCCTGGGAGTACCAAGACCCCCGTCGGGACGCCTTCTTTTCCTGCGCCGACCGCGCAATCCCCTGGGACGACGGGCGATACGTCCGGCTCTCGTTGGCCTACGACATCACGCAGCGCAAGCGGGAGGAGACGGAGAGAGAAGCGGCTCGAGCGACGGCTGCAGCAAACCCAGAAGCTGGAGGCGATCGGCCAGCTGACCGGCGGGATCGCGCACGACTTCAACAATATCCTGGTCAGCGTAACCGGGTTCGCCGAGCTCGCGCGGGCGGAGGCCGGCGGCAGCGTCAAGCTCCAGGAGTACCTGGATCAGATCTCGAAGGCCGGACAGCGCGCGCGCAACCTGATCAGGCAGCTACTCGTTTACAGTCGCGGCGATACCGACGCCACGGCGGCCGTGGTGGACCTGGTGCCGCAGCTCGAGGAAGTCCTGAGCATGCTGCGGCCGATGCTGTCGACGAGGATCGAGATCAAGACCGACTGGCCGGCGTCCTCGCCCATGGTCCGCGTCGATCCGGTTCACCTGCAGCAGCTGTTGATGAATCTCAGCATCAACGCCCGCGATGCCATGCCTCCGGGCGGGCCCTGACGATCTCGGTGCGCCGGCAGTCGTTCCACGGTGAGGAGTGCCAGATCTGTCACGACCGCGTTCAGGGTGAGTGGGTGTGTATTCGGGTGCAGGACTCCGGCACCGGCATCTCTCCGCACCTGCTGGACAAGATCTTCCAGCCCTTTTACACGACGAAGGAGATCGGTTCCGGGGGCGGCATGGGATTGGCCGTGGTGCAGGGGATCGTGAGTGTCCTGATCGGGGTCACATTCTCGTGGAATCCCGCGTAGGGCAGGGTACGAGATTCGACATCCTGCTCCCGTTGGCCTCCGATTCCGCGAATCCCATCAGTTCGGCCCGTGAGGCGCTTGTGGAACGAGACCTTCGGGGCCGAAGAATCCTGGTGGTGGATGACGAGGCAGTGGTCCGCCTTTTCCTGAGCCGGGTTCTCACGGCGGCTAAGGCGGATATCGTCCTGTGCGCCAGCGGCGCGGAGGCCCTGGAGGCGTTCCGCAGCGCGCGGGACGAATTCAGCCTGTTGCTGACGGATCAGGCCATGCCGGGCATGAGCGGCGTCGATTTGGTGCGCGAGATCCGCAAGCTGGGGACTCGGGTTTGCCCGTATTGATCTTCAGCGGCTACCTCGGGGCCGTGGAGAGCGGGAGGTATCGGACCTGGGCATCAGCGGGGTATTGATGAAGCCCCTGACGCCCGACGGAGCTGGTTGCCGCCATCAGCCGCGCCCTCGCACCCCGGTGAGCGCGGGACGGGGTCGCGGCAATCCCCCAGTACCGAGCCCGATTTAGAACCCAAGCAGTGGCTGCACGACGCGTCCGAGCAGGTTGCCAAAACGAGCGGCGCGTCGGTCGCGACGATGCAGATGCAGGGCGGCCGTGTCCGCGATCGGCTGGTGCTGCACATCAGGGTCGAGATCCGCCAAATCGCCGGGTCCGAAACGCCCGATCTCGTCCGCGTAGGAGCCGCGCAGGACCAGCGTAAGCTCGGAGCCCTGGTGACCGTGGTGCGGGAGCGTGGTCCCCGGGGCGATGGCGAGCAGGCGCACGGCACCGCGCTCACTCGCGACACCGGACAGCGGGAACTGGCGCACGCCCGGGACGACGCCGCGCCAGCGCACGCCATCCAGGCCGTCCGGCAGCCAGGGGCGAGCACTGCGGGTATGTCCCTGGTCGCCGGTCGCCCCGCCGCGAGCCTCGGCGTCTCCGGCGCTTCCGCCGCGACGCGCGCCCAGACCTGGTCGAACGAGCGATCCCGCAGGGCGCGGTCTCCAGTCGTTCGACGAGCGTGCCCCCGAGGTGCTCTGCCTCCGCCAGCCGTTCACGGCAGCGCCCGCACCACGTCAGGTGTGCCGCGATGATCAGGGAGAAACCCTCCGTCACGGCGCCAGCGGCGTACGCGAGGATGGTTGCGTCATCCGGATGGTGGCGGGGCTTCATTCGTTTTCTCCCAGTGCGGTCCGCAGCTTTCCGAAGGCGAGGCGCAGTCGGGACTTGACCGTGCCCAAAGGGACCTCCAGGCGTGCGCCAATCTCCGAGTGGCTCAGTCCTTCGAAGAACGCCAGCCGCACTACCTGCATCTGGTCATGCGGAAGCGACCCCACCATCTCCAGGAGCCTATCGGCGTCGATGCGCTCCATGGCCCGCTCGTGCCGTCACGGCCCGTGTCGTCGAGCTCGACCTCGGCGCCCAGCTCCACTTCGTGAAACCGCTGTTTGCGTAGCCGGTCGATCCGAAGATTCCTCGCGATGGTGAAGATCCAGGCCGCCGGTGTCGCGCGGCCTGGGTCGAAGCGCTCGGCCTTTCTCCACACCTGCACCAGGGTCTCCTGCGCCAGGTCCTCGGCGAAAGCCGCGTCAGCGCCAAGCCGTCGCATGTAGCTTTTCAGCTTCGGGGCGAAGTATCTGAAGAGGTGCTCGAACGCCGTGCGGTCACGGCTTGTCGCGATCCTCTCCATCCAGTGCACCACGTCGTCCCGCAACTGCCGCAATTCCTCGTGCGGGCAGGCCGGCTCGATCATCGCGTGAAGCATGTGTGGCGGTCTCCTCGGACGTGACAATTGATACGTGGATCTGCCGTTGCGGGTCAGAGCGCACCCGAGTCGGGTGTTTCCCTGCCGATCCAAGTCGGATTTTCGCGGTGGCGTTCGAACCCGGTGATCCGTTCGTCGACATTATGCGTACCGTTGATCATGTTTGTCTAGGACAAGGTCATCTAGACGCGTACGACCGCATCCCGTTACAATGTCGCCGTGATCGGCTCCGGCATCTCCGGCCTCTCGGCGGCCTGGCTGCTGTCCCGGCAGCACACGGTGACCCTGTACGAGTCCGCCGACCGCCTCGGCGGCCACTCCAGCACGGTCGACGCCCCCAGCCCGTCCGGGCCCATCGCCGTCGACACCGGCTTCATCGTCTACAACGAGGCGCAACTATCCCAATCTGACCGCCCTGTTCGCGCATCTGGGCGTGCCGACCAAGCCGGCCGTCGACATGTCCTTCGCCGTCTCGATCGACGACGGGGCCTTCGAATACTCCAGCCAGGCCTGCGCGGCCTGTTCGCCCAGAAGCGCAACTACGCCAGCCCGAAATTCGGGCGCATGATCGGCGACATCTGCTGCGGTTCCAGAAGGAGGCCCCGCGCGACCTGCTCGGCGCTGGATCTGAGCGACCTGACCCTCGGCGCCTATCTGAGCCAGCGGCGGCTACGGCCCGATGTTCCGCGAGGCCCACCTGCTGCCCAGGCGGCGGCGATCTGGTCCGGCTCGATGGGGCAGATGGCCGGCTATCCGGCGGCCTCCTTCATGCGCTTCTACATGAACCACAACCTGCTCAAGCTGGATCGGCAGCCCACCTGGCGCACCGTCGACGGCGGCAGCCGCGAATACGTGCGCCGCCTCGCCGAGGCCTTTACGGGACCGGATCGTGCCGGGGTCGACATCGGCGATGTCGTGCGGAGACGTCGACGGCGCCGCGGTGCGCTTATGCCAACGGCCGGCCGGAACGGTTCGACGCACGTCGTCATCGCCACCCATTCCGACCAGGCCCTGCGCATTCTGCTGGACGCCCCCCGGCCGACGAGCGCCGCCTGCTGGGGGCCATCCCCTACGCCGCCAACCGGGCATCCTGCACTCGCGACACCGGCCTGATGCCCGTACGCCGCGGCCTGGGCCAGCTGGACCCATCTCGGCTGGCCACGGACCGCGACGGACACGGCGTGCGTCACCTACTGGATGAACCGGCTGCAGAATCTGCCGACACGGACTCCGCTCTTCGTCACGCTGAACCCCATCCGGTCGCCGATAGCCGAGGGCAAGCGTGCGGCGCAGGCATCGTCTACAGCCACCCGCTGTTCGATCACGCCGCGGTCAGCCGCCCAGGACCGCTCTGGCGCCTCCAGGGCGCGAGCGGCACCTGGTTCTGCGGCACCTATTTCGGCCACGGCTTCCACGAGGACGCGCCTGCAGTCCGGCCTCGCGGTGGCCGAGCAGCTCGGCGGCGTGCAGCGTCCGTGGACCGTCGCGGAGCCGAACGGCCGCAATTCCGCCATGCGCCCGGAACGGCGGCCATGCCGCAGGAGCAAGCGGCATGAGTCTATCCGCCCTGTACGTGGGCAAGGTCGGCCATCAGCGACACGGTCCGCGCCGCCACCGGCTCGACTACCGCGTGTTCTCGATGTTGATGGATCTGGACGAGCTCCCGGAGCTAGACAGGAGACTTCGCTTTTCGGCCACAACCGGCTTGCGCTGCTCTTCCCCTGTACGACCGCGACCACGGGCCGGGCGACGGCTGGCTGCACCCATGTCCGCGGGCTGCTGGCGCAAGCCGGGATCGGTGACGCTGACGGTCCACTGCCTGCTGTGCTACCCCCGCCTGCTGGGGGTATGTGTTCAATCCTTTGAGCGTCGACCATTGCTACCGCAAGGACGGCCGCTTGCGGGCCTTGATCTACGAGGTGAACAACACCTTCGGCGAGCGTCACAGCTATCTGATACCGGTGGACGACGATTCGGCGTGATCCGCCAGTCCTGCGAGAAGACGATGTACGTCTCGCCCTTCCTGCCGATGGACTGCACCTACCACTTCCGCGTCCGTCGGCCCGGCGATCGGCTCAGCCTGGCGATCCATGAGACCCAGGAGGACAGCCGATACTCGACGCCTGGTTCACCGGCGAGCAACGGCCGCTGACGGACGCCAGCCTGCTCAAGGCGGCCTTGAGCATTCCGTTGACGACTTTCAAGGTCGTGGTCGGCATCCACTGGGAGGCATTCAAGCTCTGGCGCAAGGGCGTCCCACTGTTCCGGCACGACCCCGTCCCCCGGCGCGCGATCAGCGTGATCAATCCAACCGAGTCCGAACTCCGAGATATAACGATGAGTATACGCCAATTTCACCGCGGAATGCCCCCCGAGCCCGATCGCCCGTCCTCGATCGCCCGCTGGCGGCTGGTACGACCGACTTCTGGCGCGGACCGTCCTGGCCATGGCCGAGAGAATCCGCGTAGGGCGCCTGACCCTGCGCATGCCGGACGGAGCGTGCACGCGTTCCGCGGCGAGGGCGCGCGCGGCCCGAACGCGACCCTCGAGATCCGCACTGGTGCGGGGCTGCGCCGCCTCGTCGACGGGGGCGACATCGTGTTCGCCCAGAGCTATGTCGACGGGCATTGCGACACGCCTGACCTGCGGGCCCTGATGGAGCTCGTGGCGCGCAATGAGGGTGCGTTCGGCGGCACTTTGAAGGGCAGCGCCACTGCCCGATGGTTCAATCGCGCCTACCATCGGCTGCGCGCCAACAGCCGGCGCGGGAGCCGGCGAAGTATCGCCTTCTTCACTACGACCTTGGGATTGGCTTCGACCCAGCGCTGGCTCGATCCCGGACGAGCTACTCGTCGGCCCTCTTCGAGCGGCCGGATCAGCCGCTCGCCGAGGCGCAGGATCTGAAGTATCGCCGCATCGGCGACCTCGCCGGGCTGCAGCCCGGGAACTCGATCCTGGAGATCGGATGTGGCTGGGGCGGCTTCATGGAGAAGGCCGCCCGATCGGGATGCCGTGTCGAGGGCATCACGCTCAGCCAGGAGCAGCTCGCCTACGCCAACGACCGCATGGTGTCGCAGGGTCTCGAGGCTCAGGCCGCGGCGAGCCTGACCGACTATCGCGACACCCGCGGCGAGTACGACGCCGTGGTCTCCATCGAGATGCTCGAGGTCGTGGGAGAGGAGCACTGGCCGCAGTATTTCCGCACGCTGCGCGAGCGTCTCAAGCCCGGCGCGGCGGCTGTCGTGCAGGTCATTACGATCGCCGAGGAGCGCTTTGACGCCTACCGAAGGCGCACCGACTTCATCCAGCGCTATATCTTCCCCGGGGGCATGCTGCCGACCCCATCGCGACCCTGGGACCGCTCAGGCGGCGGCCGCGGGGCTGGTGGTGGACCACCAGGAGACCTTCGGGTCGTCCTATTCCCGTACGCTGGAGGTCTGGCGTCGACGTTTCCTCGATGCCTGGGAGGACATCGTGGCCCAGGGGTTTGACGAGCGGTTCCGACGGCTCTGGGAATACTACCTCTGCTATTGCGAGACGGGCTTCAGCTCAGGGTCTATCGATGTCGGCATCTACCGCTCCGCCGCCCGGCCTGAGGTGGCCGGGGTCGGGCGGCCGGTGCTTCTGTACTACGGGCTGCCTGGCCTGGTCACCGCCATCCCGACCATCCCCATCTTCACTTTGCTGCCGACCTTCTACGCGCAGGAGGTTGGTTTGGGTCTGGCGGTCACCGGCGCCGTGCTGTTCGCCGGGCGCGCCCTGGATCTCGTCACGGACCCGTTGGTCGGGCGGCTGGCGGACCGTGGCGGCGGGCGCGATATCGGCCGTCTGGTGCTGCTCGGCGCCTTGCTCGGCGCGCCCGCCCTGGTGCTTCTGATGTCGCCGCCGGAAGGCGCGGGCGCGGTGTGGCTGCTGGTGACGAGCGCGCTTCTGCTGCTCGGTTGGACCCTGGTCCAGATTCCATACCTCACCTGGGGCGCCCGGCTTTCCGCTGGCTATCACGAGCGGACGCGTCTGACCTCGAGCCGCGAGGGCGCCACCTTGGTCGGCATCCTCCTGTCCGCCTCCTTGCCAGCGGCATTGGGATTTCTGGGCTTGGACGAGGCATTCCGCATGGCCCTGCTCGGTGGTCACGGCGGCGATCGGCCTGCCGACCTTCTATCTGCTGCTCTCGCGCGTACCGCGACCCGTCGCGCTGCCACGGACGGACGCGAGCTGGCGCGGGATCACCGAGAACCGCCTGTTCGTACGCTTGCTCGGGGCCTGGTTCCTGAACGGGTTGGCCAACGGCATCCCGGCCGTGTTGTTTCCTCTGTACTGCACCTACGTCCTCGTCGTTGACGACCAGACCCGCAACCTCCTGCTTGCGCTCTATTTCGGTTGCGCCGTCGCCGGCATCCCCTTGTGGTTGGTTCTCAGCCGCACCTTGTCGAAGCACCGGGCCTGGGGCACCGGCAATGGTCGGCAACTTGCCCCGCCTTCGCCGTCGCCGCTTTGCTGGGACCAGGGACGCCGGGATATTCGCCGTGATTTGCCTGGTCACCGGCCTATGCCTAGGCGCCGACCTGGCGCTGCCGCCGGCTATCCAAGCGGACGTGGCGGACTGGGATCGGCTGCGGTTTCGCCGCAACCGCACCGCGGGTCTGTTCTCCCTGTGGAACATGTCGGCCAAGCTGGCGCTGGCGCTGGCCGCCGGCCTCACGCTGCCCGCCCTCGCGGGCCTCGGCCTCGAGGAGGCACAGCCGGCGGCAATCGCCCTGACCGCGCTTGCGGTCACCTACGCCCTCGTTCCCTGTGGGGTCAAGCTGGCGGCCGTGGCGCTCATGCGCGACCTCCCGTTGACGCCCGCCCGCCAGGCGGCTGTCGCCGCCCGTCTGCAACGGCGCGATCGCGCCTTATCGGAGATCTGAACCCATGCGGCTGAGAAACCTTCTGTTCGCGGCGGTACTGCCCGCGACCCTGCTCCTAAGTGGATGTGAGACCATGAAGCTGGACGACTTCCAAGACCGTTCTCCCAAGCTCGATCTGTACGACTACTTCTCGGGCAGTTCCCGCGCCTGGGGCCTGTTCGAGGATCGGTTCGGCAATGTCCGACGGCAGTTCACGGTGGACATCGAGGGCCGGGTCGAGAACGGAGCGTTGGTGCTGGAGGAGGACTTCGAGTACGACGACGGGAAACGCGACCGTCGCGTTTGGACAATCACCCGGGATGGGGATGACGGCTATGTAGGCCGCGCGGCGGACGTCCTCGCGGAGGCCGCGGTCGCGTCGCTGGCAACGCCCTCAACTGGGGCTATGAGATGGATCTGCCCGTGGCGGTCGACCTGGCGCGTGGTGTTCGACGACTGGATGTTCCTGCAGCCGGACGGCGTATTGATCAACCGGGCGAGGCGAAGAAGCTCGGATTGGAAATCGGCTGGTTACCCTGTTCTTCAAGAAGCCGTGAAATACGGTGTAGTGACGCGCGGCATCAAATAGCGGCGGGTTCCCGCTGCCGAACCTTGCTTGCAGCGAAAAGTACGCCAGGAAAGGCTATTCGCTGTCGCCGCGCCGCCAACGGCAGGTAACAGGCGATAGGGCAAGAGTCGAAGGAATTTCATCCACACGACGAAGCCAAGCGAAAAGGCGATCTCGAACGAACTGCCCGCGAGCCCGGAGAGATGCGCTTGGCGGCCTCCTCCGGGGTGAGGATGGAGGGCATGAAGAAACGGTTCTTGGCGGTCAGCCGGGTCTGACGAAGCCCGGATTGACGAGACGCAGATCTACCCCCGTTCCCCGAAGCTCCAGACGCAAGGTCTCGGCGAGGCTGATGAGCGCCGCCTTGGTTGGCCCATAGGCGGCCGCTTGGGGTAGCCCGCGGTAGCCCGCCACCGACCCCAGTACTGCGATTTGCTCGTTCCCCCGTGCCTTCATCCGCGGGAGGAGGGCACAGGCCGTTGACCACGCCCTGGTAGTTCACCTCCATGTGCTGGCGGAACAGCTCCTGGGGGCGCCAGTCCGCCGGGACCGGCTCGTAGATCCCGGCGTTGAGCACGGCAAGATCGATTGGCCCCTGCATGCGTCGACCTCGGCCACGGCGGCCTCGACGGCTTTCGCGTCCGTCACGTCCAGGCGCGGGTAAGAGGTTCGGTCTTTCCTGACCCAAATACCTGGAGAGCACTCGTCCCGGGCCGATGCCGCTACCCGCGCTCCACGATCCGCGAGGGCGAGGGTCAGCGCACGTCCGATACCCTGACTCGCGCCAGTGATCCACGCCGATTCGGGTCTTGTGCTCACATCGCCACCTTCGCGTCGCAACTGCTGCACAGGTACTCGATGGTGGAGCCGTCGCGACCCTCGAAGCGCATGCCTAGCGACCGACCCTGCGGCGTCGTACC
The DNA here is from genome assembly GCA_963698495.1 of uncultured Gammaproteobacteria bacterium. Taxonomy (GTDB): domain Bacteria; phylum Pseudomonadota; class Gammaproteobacteria; order Chromatiales; family Chromatiaceae; genus CAVORB01. The sequence goes on from CAVORB010000031.1 coordinate 122,157, forward strand.
AGGAGTCGAGCCGCAGATCTCCTTGGTATTGGTAGCGGGTCGCCGGGACTTGGGCCGATGGAAGCTGTAGCATCTCTCGGCCCTGCGGCTCGATCCGCACCCGGTTGAGGCTCCCGTGAGGGTGTTGAGCACGGCGTCCTGCTCCAGCACCTCCGGGTT
>CAVORB010000032.1:0-132120 GCA_963698495.1 uncultured Gammaproteobacteria bacterium
ACCTGGCCGGTCTGGCCTTGAGCAGCCTCTATCTCGCCTGGAGCGCCGGTGCCAAGCTCTACGTCGATCACGCGGTGCGCGACATCCTGGCCCGGGAGGGGGTGCAGTACGAGCATCTGCAGACCCAGCCCACGCCCTTCAATACCCTGCTCTGGCGGGTAGTCGGCGTAAATGGCGACCGCTACTTCGAGGGCCTCTGGTCCCTGGTCAGCCCGGAGAAGGGTCTGACGGTGACGCACCATGGCCATCGACCCGAGCTACTGGCGGAGATCGATAAGACGCCCGCGGTGCAGCGGCTACAGTGGTTTACCAAGGGACTTCACCGGGTTATCCGATACGGCAACGGTGTCGTCATCAGCGATCTGCGCATGGGCGTGGACCCGGATTACGTGTTCGCCTTCCGGGTGGCCGAGATCAGCAATCCGCACCCCCAACCCGTGGTTCCCGAGCGCGTTCGCACCGAGCGGGACTTCGGGCGCTTGCGCGAACTTTGGGACCGTATTTGACACGCCGATGGGAACACAGGGGAAATGATTCCAACGAAAGCGATTTTCCAGCGATGGGCGGTGCTCGCGGCGGGCATACTTTCCGCGGCAGCAGCTCCCGCTACCGAAAACCTGAAGATCACCCCTCTCGGCAGCCACGACGGCGAGTTCTGCCGGTTCGACCGGGCGCTGATCCTGGAAGACCCGGACGGTACACGACTCCTGTATGACGCCGGCCGCACCGTCGCCGGGCCAAAGGACCCCCGTCTCGGCAAGATCGACGTGGTGCTGGTGAGCCACATGCACGGCGATCACGTCGGGGACCGCCGGATCGAGCGTGTCAACGCCGGCGAATGCGGCAAGCCGGACACCCCGGTCGTGGCGGCGCCAAACACGAACAGCGTCGAGATCGCCCTGGCCAAGGGCGCCAAGATCATCACCGGCAGCGAGATGCCGCGCTTCTTCGCCGGCAAGTTGCAGGCGCTCGGCGGCGACCCAGACGCCTCGCGGCTCGTGCGTTTCGGCGGGTCGCGGAAGGTTGGCGGGGTTTCCATCACCACGGTGCCTGCGGTCCATTCGAACGGCATCGCCGGTGCCTTGATCGGCGGTGAGCTTGGCGACATGCTCGACGCCGCGGGACTGACTGCTTACGCGGGGCCTCCGACCGGCTATGTGCTCACCTTCTCCAATGGGATGGTCATCTACCTGTCCGGCGATACCGGCATCACCGCAGAGCAGGACTCGGTGGTGCGGCGGCACTACGGGGCAAAGCTTGTAGTCATGAATATCGGCGACACCTTCACCACGGGGCCAAACGAAGCGGCCTATGTGGTCAACGAGCTGATCAAGCCGGCGGCGGTCATCGCCTCCCACGCCAACGAGGCCGCGACCGAGGGCGGAACAGTCATCGCAGGGACCAAGACGGAAACCTTCATCAAGGCGTCCGCCGTGCCCGTCCATCTGCCGCTGAGCGGCCGCACGATGGAGTTCGGCAGCGACGGGACCTGCGTCGACGGCTGCTAAGCCCTATCGACAATGGTTAGCACCGTTGACAAGGTCAGCCGCCGCGAGCCGCGATCCGTCGCACTGGTCACCGGCGCGACCGGCGCGATCGGAAGCGCTATCGCCGAGCGCATCGCAGCCCGCCCCGATCATGAAGTCGTCCTGGTCTGCCGGGACGCTGCGAAGGCTCAGACGGCGGTCGAGGCGATCCGGCATCAAACCGGTAACCCCCACATTCGATATGAACTCGTCGACTTGTCGCAGCGCGCGTCCATCCGAGCGCTCGCCGAGCGATGGCACGGCCCCGCACACGTACTGATCAACAACGCCGCGATCACACCCCGGCGGCGCGAGGAAACACCCGAGGGCATCGAGCTTCAGTTCGCCACCAATGTGCTGGGCTACTTCTGGATGATCACCGCATTCCGGGATCATCTTGCCCGCTCGGCGCCGGCCCGCGTGGTCAACGTCGCGAGCTACTGGGCCGGTGGGCTGGATCTGGAGGACCTGGAGTTCGAACGCCGCCGCTACGATAACGATGCCGCCTACCGGCAGTCGAAGCAGGCCGATCGAATGCTGACGGTCGCCTTCGCCGAGCGCCTTCGGGAATCGCAGATCTCGGTCAACGCATGTCACCCCGGCGACGTGGTGTCGACCCTGAGCCGCAACCTGGGTTTCGGTGGTCACGAGAGCGCCGATCAGGCCGCGAGCACCCCCGCATGGCTGGCGACCGAGGCTATCGGAGCGAGAGAAACCGGTAAGTACTTCGAGCATCATCGCGAGGTGTCGTGCCGATTCGGCGCGGACCGCGACGCGGTCGAGGCACTCTTCCTCATATGCGAAGGCTATGGTTGACTGGCGAATCGCGAATTCATGATGACAAAGCAACCGACACGGCACATCGGCCGTTTGGCCGCAGTCGTCCTCTGTACTCTCGGATCGACCCAGTTGACCGCCGCCGAGACTGCTGCACAGCCGCCGACCGGTGCGCAGGCTGTGACCCTGATCAAAACGCCACCCCAGATCCTCACGCGGCAAAAGCTGCCGAACTTCGTCGGCATCTCCGCCCAGACGGCCGGGGCGAATGGCTTGTCAATGAATCTGGTGGTCATCCCGCCAGGGGCCGCCGCCGAGCCGCACTTCCACAAGGGCTTCGAGAGCGCCGTCTACGTGCTGGAGGGACGGGTGGAGACGCGCTACGGACCGGGGCTCGAGGAATCGGTGATCACCGAGGCGGGTGACTTCTTGTTCATCCCGCCCGACGTGCCCCACCAGCCCGTCAACCTGAGCGAGACGGAGACGGCCCGCGCCATCGTGGTGCGCAACGATCCGAACGAGCAGGAGCACGTCATTCTCTACGACCCGAGCGATCATGATTGAATCCCAGAACCGGCCTGCGGCCATGCCAGAGCAAACTCCCGAGCCCCTGGCGGACGTCAATGCTGATCTCACCCGCCGAGTGGTGGTCGACACGCGGCGGATGACCTGGGAGCCGAGCCCAAGCGGCACCGTCTGGCGCAAACCGCTCTACCGCCGCGGCGGAGAGTTCGGCCCGGTGACCAGCTTGGTGCGCTATGCGGCTGGCGGCGCTTTCCCGGAGCATGCGCACCCGGAAGGCGAAGAGATCCTGGTGCTGGACGGGGTGTTCTCGGACGAGCACGGGGACTACCCCACCGGCACCTTCCTGATGAATCCCCACGGCAGCCGGCATTCACCGCGCTCGGAGCATGGATGCACCCTGTTCGTGCGTCTGCGCCAATATCCGGGAGAGGACCGTTCTCGTCTGGTGGAGGACTCCCGTGCGGAAAGCGGATGGCGGCCAGGCCTGGTCAAGGGGCTCAGCGTGCGTCCCCTCTACGTCCCGGGCGGCTATCCGGAAAATGTCGCGCTCGTGCGCTGGGATCAGGATACCCATTTTCAGCGCCACACCCACTGGGGCGGCGAGGAGATTCTAGTGCTGCAGGGCGAATTCGCCGACGAGCACGGCCGGTACCCGCAAGGGACCTGGATTCGCAGCCCTCACATGAGCCAGCACACACCCTTCTCCGAAACTGGGTGCCTTATCTACGTGCGAGTCGGGGGGCTATGATCCAGCGATTGAGCTCTGCCGGTGTCGGCTCTTACCTCCGCGATTTTCTGATCTTGCTCGGCACCAGGCACAGACCGACAAGACATCGGCCATTCGCTTAGCGCTTCGCGGGTTGCTCGATATCTCCCTGACTCCACTCCCTGAGCACGGTGGAGGTCTCGGTTACGCGCGCCCTCGCCTCCTGTCGGTCGCACCCACCGACGAGCAATTCGTCGTACTCAGTCGCCGTGTGGCGAACGTGAGCGACGACAGCAAGGCGAACCGCGTCCTCGTCCAGGGCTTTCGCGTCAGCGCTTTGACCGACACGACCGCCGTACTTGCGGCAGGCATGCTCCGCGATCTGCGTCTCGTGCCGGTGCGGACAGCCCGGATAGAAATCCCGGACCCGTTGGGCAAACCGAGCGACGTACTGGTCATCCAACTCCGCCCGGCGATCAGCGGCGCGGACACGCCGCGCCTCCTCAGTCGCCGCGTCCGCCGTACACTCTTGCTCTGCTTGCTCAAGGGCGTCCTCCTCGACCAGCAGCCCCTTGCGCTCATACCGTTTGCGCGCCCGACTCCATTTCAGGACCACCGCCGAGAGTCCGGAGTGCTTGCGTACGCGACGCGTCAAGCCCGCATCACCCGCGGGAAGAAAGACAAGGTGATCCAGGTCGGCACAGGTGAGGCACAAGGCCCGTCTTTCATCAGCGAGTGTGATCCAGGCGCAACGCCCGAGATCCGCCCCGCACTCGTGGCACCGGCTATCTCGGTTGGAGATGAAGACCTTGAGGTCGCTGCCGGGGTTCGCCTTCACGTTGGGCGTGACTATGCCGCCCGCGGAGAGATCTCCGCCTCGATCTTCCCGCCGGAATCTTTTGCCGCCGTCTTCAGGTCGAACGCGGTTTGCAGGTCCATCCAGAACTCCGGGCTGGTCCCGAAGTACCGCGAGAGCCGTAACGCCGTATCCGGCGTGACCGCACGGCGCTCACGCACGATGTCGTTGATACGCGGTGCAGGGACCTTGAGCTCGAGGGCCAGGGCGCTCGCCGAGAGCCCGAGCGGCACCAGAAACTCCTCGCGCAGAATCTCGCCGGCATGGATTGGGCGCATCTTGTTCATGGTTGCGGTCCTCAATGGTAATCGACGATCTCGACGTCGTAGGCGTTCCCGTCCTCGAAACGAAAACACAAGCGCCACTGATCGTTTACCCGAATGCTAAACTCTCCTCGACGGTCGCCCTTCAGGGCCTCCAGTCGGTTCGCCGGGGGTATGCGCAGGTCCTCGATGCGCCGCGCGATGTCGAGCATCTGAAGTTTCCGCTCCGCGACCGACTGAAAGGCCCGGAAGCGTTTCGTCGGCTTGCCGAGGTACAGGGCCTCCGTATGCTTGCAGCGGAAGGACTTGATCATGGGTAAAGGCTAGAACGCTAGCCGTTAAACGGCAAGCATTATATCGGTGGCTCTGGGGCGGTTCAGGCGGAATTGCCAATGCGGAGCGGTGGCAGCACGGCCGACAATCCCACCGGGCGTTCGGTTTGATGAGTCGGTCGACTACATCGCAGAAATTGCGATCAAAAGGGCCTGTGCTAGATTTGTGCTAACTGGCTAGCACAGCGAACCCTAAGTGATTGAAAAGTCAACTGCGGTATTGAGAGGGCAAGCGCCGCAAGTGACTGTTTTTTAAGGAAACGCCAGGTGCAGATTCGGGCTACGAACCAGGTGGTCGGGAGTTCGAATCTCTACGGGCGCGCCATGCAAAACAAGGGCTTAGAAGCAAACGCATCTAGGCCCTCTTCTGTTGAGTCACCGATAGGTCACCACGCGGGCCGATTTCGCGGAATCCCATCCGTTTCGCACTTGCCGGTTGGGCTCCGGGTTCGGCCTTCGAGCCCCTCGGCCACCAAACCTAACCCGTTTTCCCTCGCGTCCCTGGGTGCGTATGGCAAGCGTGTTCCATGCCAAACAAACCGGGATTCGCGGCGGCGCGGCCGCGCCGTGTTCAGCCCTACTCGATGATACCCTTGGCCTTCAGGCTTGCGCGGGTCAGTGCCTGGCGCAAGGGAAGGTCCTCTCTGCCGCGCATGTCGATGTTCATGGCGAAGATCCAGGTCGCGCCGGGCTTCTCGATGTAGCCGACATACCAGCCGATCTGCGTTGTGGGCCGCGCGGCCCAGCCGGTCTTGGCGCGAAGCCTGTAGTCCTCGCCCTGCTCCATCAGCATCACCTCGCGCAGACCGGCGTAGGACCATGCCTGGTAAGGCAAGCTCTGCTGAATCACCTGGCGCAAGAAGGCGACCTGTTCCTCGGCACTGACCGTGAGGGAGCCATCGAGCCAGAAGGCGGTGGCATCGAACGGCTCCTGAAGCCTGCCGTAGCCCGCGCGGGCCAGGTGGGCCCGATAGCGCTCCCCGCCGATCCGCCGCGTCAGTTTCTGGTAGCACCAGACGCAGGAGACCGCGTACGCGCTCCTGATGGTGTGATCCCGGTTCCAGTCGGGGAGATCGTGAACGTGCCCGTCCCAGCGGATCACCTCGTCAAGCCCCGACAGGGCCCCCTCTTCCAACGCGATCAGTGTGTTGAAGATCTTGAACGTCGACGCCGCGGGAAACCGTTGCCCTGCCCTCGGCTCGTTGTGCACGTAGCGTTGGCTTCCATCGAGCGTCGCGATGACCATCGTGCCTTCGACGCCGGCACCCGAGAACAGGGAAGCGATCTGGGCATCTTCGGCGTGGCCTGGGGTGGCGAAAGCAATCGCAATGAACAGGGTGAGGATCGGTCGCATCATTCAATTGTCTCTGGGGTCAGTGTGCCGATCAAAGCCCACGACCGTGCTCGGCCGCGCCCCCGTTCCGCAGGAGACTTGCGGCTCAGAGGATCACCGGCTCCGGCTCCAGCCAGACGCCGAACGCCTCCGCCACCTTTTCCTGCACCTCCCGCGCCAGGGCCAGGATCTCGGCCCCGGTCGCGCCGCCGCGGTTGACCAGCACCAGCGCCTGCTTCTCATAGACGCCGGCACGGCCCCGCGTGGCGCCCTTGAGGCCCACCGCGTCGATCAGCCACCCGGCGGCGAGCTTGACGCGCCCGCCGGGCTGCGGGTAGCCGACGAGCGCCGGGTGCCGCGCAATGAGCGCCTGGTGCTCCTCACGCGAGACGAGCGGGTTCTTAAAGAAGCTGCCGGCATTACCGATGACCGCGGGGTCGGGCAGCTTGCGGCGCCGGATTGCCACCACGGCATCGAATATGGCGCGGGCATCCGGTCGCGCCACGCCGCATTCCCTCAGCTCCCGGGCCAGGTCCGCGTAGCCTGCCACCGGCTGCCACTGCTTGGGCAACGCGAGCGTTATCGAGAGGATCAGGCGGCGGCCGGCATCGGCGTGCTTGAATCGGCTGTCGCGATAGCCGAACGCGCACTCGGCGGCCGTGACCCGAACGACGCGCTGGGATGCGAAATCCCAGGCCGCGAGCGAGTCGAGGCGCTGGGCCAGCTCCAGGCCATAAGCGCCGATGTTCTGGACCGGCGCAGCACCGCAGCTGCCAGGAATGAGCGCCAGGTTCTCTAGCCCGGGGCGCCCCATTGTCAGCAGCCGCTCGACCGTCGCGTGCCAGTTCTCGCCGGCGCCGACCTCCATGTGCCAGGCGTCGCCCGCCTCGCCAAGCTCCCGCAACCCAGGGACCTCCACCTTGATCACCACGCCCTCGAAATCCCTGGTCAGCAGCAAGTTGCTGCCGCCGCCGAGCACCAGCCGCGGCAGCCCGGCGAGCCTGGGATCGGCAGCCAGCGCGGCGAGATCCTCGGCACCGCTCGCCCGGCAGAACCAGCGCGCCCGCGCCTCGACGCCGAAGCTGTTCAATCCGCGCAAGGGGTACTGTTCCTGCAATCTTGCAGTCATTGGCCCAACGGGCGTCGGTCGTCAGTGGAAGGCTTAGGCCGCGCGGTCGCCGTCAAGGCGCCGCGCCGCCGGGGAAGATCAATTCATCCGTTGCGAACCCGGCGGACCGGGCTCTGGCAAGCAAGTCCTCCAGCACGTCTTGGGGCAACTCCCGCTCGCGGGCCAGGATCCAGAGATAGTCGTGGTCATAGCCCGCCACCAAGGCCCAGCGATAGTCCGGGTCCAGCGCGAAGACGTGGTAGCCGCCGTAAAAGGGTCCGAAGAAGCTTACCTTGAGGCTGCCGACCTCCGGGCTGTCCAGGAAATAGGCGCGGCCCCGCGCCTCCTTCCATTGGCCCTTCGCCGCATCATAGCCGCGGTTGAGCACGTCCACCCCGCCGTCCGGCCTCCGGCTGTAGCTGGCGCTCACATCGGTGAGGCCGCGCTCGAAGGAATGGTCGAGCCGGGCGATCTCGTACCAGGTGCCCAGGTAGCGGTCCAGCTCGAAGCCGGTGACCGGCCGGACCCCTTCGGGGATGCCGGTGCAACCGGCGAGCAGCAGGGAGACCAGGCACAGAGCGAACAGCCTGCGGCCGAGTGCATATCGAATCTGCATGGTGAAGCTCACCCTCGATTGTGTCGTCCCAGTATACCCCCCGGCGCCATCCCGGCTTCTTGCGTCGGCGGAGCACGCCGCGCGATAGGCTGCCAGATGATGGCACGGTGCTCCACGGGGTGCATCGGGCCTGCCAGCACAAGGGCCGGACCCTGTATCGGCACTGCGACGGGGATGTGTTTTTACCCTGATGGTTTCAGCGGGGAGGCGAAAAGGCCGCAGGCGGAGGCGTTTGTTTCAGCCTTTCACCGGCCCGGCTTCCGACGCTCGCCCTGCATTCGGCAGCAGGCCACGGCAGCAGCCGGTGCAGATGTCGCGGGCGCAGGACGAGTCCGTCTACCGGCGTAAACGAGACCGAAACATTCGGCTCGTCCCCCGGAAACGGGACCTATACCCGACCTTCCTCACCTTCGAGCCGAGAACGGCAATCCAGACTCCCAAATCGGTCGGTCACCCATGCACGTCCTTGGGCTTCAGATCAGGGAGCGTGATGAGCGGTATGGATCGAATGCACTGTAGCGGGAACTCGCGACCCCCGAATAATGCTGGCCGGAGAAGCATCAGCTTATGTCATGTCCCGACTGTCCAGCGAACCTCACGAGACCATGTCGAGTAGGGGTAGGTCTCTCGGGACCCTCGGTCCGCCCAACGGAAGCTGCAGACTGTAACAGCTGCCCCTTCGATCGCCGCGCCTTAAAGCGGCGGACAGCCTTGACCGCGTCGCGGCCCGGACCGACGACCTCGTCGAGCTGCCCGTCAACTCCTGCCAGGAGACCGACGGCCGGCCATGAACGCCGCGAGGAGCGCCCTTTGTGGCTGCGCACGCCACCCGATTCCCGACCTCGGCAGCGGGACACCCAGCATCGCCCGGAATATTCTTCGCCGAAAGAGCGCGCCTTTCACGGCGCTTCGGGATATCCGGGTTACAACTTCTGACCCGCTGCACCCAACAGCGCGGCGATCAGCCCAAGGACTAGGTTGATCAGGATGATGGCCCGAATGGAACCGAGCTTAGCGGCTGCGGCGCTCCAGTCGGCGGCAAGCACCTCCGTCTTCAGGCGCTGGAAAGGGACGAACCAAATGTATACGAAGAGCGCCGTCATGACCGATGCAACACCCATCATCGCATGCACGAAGGCCCCCGCATTGCCGCCGTAGATTCCCAGAAGTATCCACAAACCACTTCCCCACAGCAGCGCAAGGGCGACCCACACCCAGCGGAAGAAGCGGCCGAGTACCTGCGCCATCAGTGGCAGGCGCTGCTTGGGTTCAAGCAGTGCATTGACCGCCGGCCGAAGCGCCATGTGGGCGAAAAACATGCCCCCGACCCAAACGATCGTGCCTAGCTGATGCATGACGATCGCGATGGCCCATTGGTATTTCATGCGCTTGCTCTTTCTCCTTCTACGCAACCAGCAATCATTTGTGTCGGGAACCCCGGTCTCCCGCCGCTTGGCAATCCATCAGTACCCTGGCCTTCGCCGCCGTTGCGACCCGCGCCACGGGCAAGCTGACACCGCGGCGCCAGGCGGCAAGGGCCTCCCGCTTGCCCGCTCCCGTGACGAGTATCAGCATCCGCCGGCAGGAGGCGAGCGCCTTCAGCGAAAGGGACACGCGCTCCGAAGGCGGTTTCGGCGCGCCATACACCGCCTGCACCAGCGCATCCACGGCGACCGGATGACCCGGGAACAGGCTCGCCGTGTGACCGTCCTCGCCCATGCCGAGCAGCACGAGATCGAACGGGAGCGCCGCCTCGACTGTCCTGCCATAGATTTCCGCGGCGGGCTCCGCCCCGAGCTCGGCCGGAATATCGAAAATCTGCGCCCGGGGAATCGGCACGCGATCGAGAAAGGCGTCCCGCGCCGCCAGGCTGTTTCGAGCCGGATCGGTCGTTGGCAGGCACCGCTCGTCACCGAAATATACCTCCCATGCATCCCAATCGGCCTCGCTCTCGGCGAGAATGCGGTAGGCCGCCATCGGCGTGGTTCCCCCGGCCAACACGAGCCGAAAAGGACGCCCCCCCGCAACCGCCTCGGCCGCGCTTGCGAGGATCACGCGCGCGGTTTCCCGCGCCACCTCCTGGGCGTCGTCGAGTAACTCGAACTGGAGAGAAACCCTCTGCTGCATGGAACTTTTTGCGCTGGTTCTCTAAACTCGGAAAAAAAATGGACTGGCGTATGGAAACGATATAAAAAAACCAGGCGGCACAATCAGCGAAGACGCCTTAGAGGAAACCAAACCCGCCGTTTCCAATCAGCGAGGGAAACTCTGCGAATGAATCCGATGAATATCCTTTTGGTGGACGATTCCAAATCGGCCCGTTACGCACTGCGTCTCCAGCTTCAAAGGCACGGGGCCGTGGTCGACACCGCCGATTCCGCCGAGGCGGCGCTGGAGCGAATCAAGGATACCCCACCCGACGCCGTGTTCATGGACCACACCATGCCAGGCATGAACGGTTTCGAGGCGCTGGAGATCCTCAAGTCCACACCAACGACCGCACACATTCCGGTGGTGATGTGTACCTCCAACGAGGACCCCGAGTTCATGGCCCAGGCGCGACACAAGGGCGCGATGGACATTCTAGCCAAGTCTTCCGCACAGGATAAGCTTCCTCCTCTGCTGGAGCGTCTCGAGGCGACCCTGACAACGCCCACGCCCGTCCCGGAGGCGGCCGCGAGTCCCCAACCGCAACCCGCAGTAGCCCCTTCTACTGACGCGATTCAGGAGATCGCCCGCCAGGAAGTGGACAGGATGCTGCAGGAGCGGTTGGACAAAGACGTGCGAGCCATCCTGGACCCGATGATGGCAGAGATGGAACAGCGATTGGGTGCCGCGCTCGCCGTTCAGATCGAGGAAAGGCTCTCTACGCGCTTCCAGGACGAAGCCCAGCGACTGCAGCAAGATCTGCTCGCGTCTCAGGGCGAACAGGTACAGCTGACCGCCGATCGACTGATCGGCGAGCATCTGCCGCCGATGGTTCAGCAGCAGGTAGGCACGGTGAAAACGGAGATAGAGCAGGCCCTCTATGCCCGGATCGACCAGGAGATGAACAAGTCGACCCAGGCAGTGCAAGGCCTGATCGACACCTCCGTGGATCGGCTTACGGACAACCCAGCCTTTCTCGCCAGCATGCTGGAAGCCACCTCAGCGGCCGCTACGAGCAGCGCGGAAGAAGTCGTCAACCGCGAGGCCCGCAAGATCGCCGAAATCACGGCAACCGAGCGTGCCGGCCAGGTGGCCGAAAGTCTGATCAGCACCGCCCGTGGGGGCCAGGGCAGCATGTATCTGCTGGCCGCCGGCGCGGCCGCCGTCGGCATCGCCGCCGCCACGTTCGTTTACTTCCTGCTGCAATGAGCTTGCCGGGGGACCTCTGCGTCCCCCTGACACATCGAGCTTGACGCCCCTCTCCCGACGGAAGACACTTCCGGCGAAGATCATCGAGCACCGAGACCAACAGGAGGACAGCCTCATGGCGGACAGCATGAGCGAGATTATGAACCCGGGCGCCGTCAGCAAAGACAAGGATTTCCCCGATGCGCCGGACGACTGGAGCCGAGCCAGCGCGGAGTCCGCGGCAAAGGCCGACGGGATCGACCTCACACCGGACCATTGGGAGACGATCAAGGCCCTCCAGAGCTATTTCGCGAACCACGAGAAGCCAAACGTCCGAGAGCTCCACGATGCCCTCGAGGAGCGGTTTCATGCCAAGGGCGGCCTCAAATACCTCTATGAGCGCTTCCCCGGCGGGCCCGTCGCCCAGGGATGCCGCTTCGCCGGTTTGCAGCCCCCCGCCGGCGCGGCCGACAAGTCCTTCGGCAGCGTTCAGTAGACCCGCGGGGCGTCTGCCCCGCGAGCAGGCCGATCACCGACCATAGGGCGGCCTTCCGACCTATGGTCTCTGAGCGCGATCAGCGGCACGCATTACCGCTTGGTCCTGATGCTCAGCCGTCACCGTCTCCCTGAGAGATCGGATTCTGTTTGGCCACGGCTTTCCTCTCCTGCCCGCGTCGTGCCGCTGTCGTGCTCGCCTACATCCCTTAGGCCCACTTCGTGAAATCCTTTTTAACAATTCTCCCAATCCTATTGAGTTTGCTCAATAAACATCCGGAACAGCACTTGCCCTTCTGACACCCGCGGTCTATCCTAGACTCTGTGTGTTTTCGCCTCGGTGATCTGCGAGCCCCTTCTTGAATGCCGGGCAGATCCCCGCGGCGAATGGCTTTGACATCGGACAGGGTTGCGCATCGACCATGACCGCGAATCAAGATTTCATGGACGCTACGCGCTCCGGGAACGCCCCCTTCCTCCCTACGCGACGGGAGTTCCTCGCGGCCTTGGCGTCCTGTTCCGCCAGCATCATGCTGGGCGTTCCGTCCGTCACGGAGGCGAAGGCTGGCCAACCGGCGCTTCAGCGCCAGGTTTCCGATCTCGTTGGACGCCTGCGCAGGCAGGGAATCATCCGCTCCAACGAGCAGACCTCCTGGTCGGTGTATGATTTCTCCACCAAGACCAAGCTCGTGGCGATCAACGAGGACGATCCCCGCCAGGCGGCGAGCATGATCAAGCCCTTCGTCGCCCAGGCCTTTTTCTTCAAGCTCGAGGATTCTCCCGGCAAGCTGCGTTACAGCAGCGAGGTGCGCAAGACCATGGAGCGCATGATCCGCAAGAGCAGCAACACGGCCACCAACCGCATCATGTCCATCGTCAGCCGCCACGAGGGTAACCGCGGGCCGCGAGACGTCGAGCGGGTCCTGAAGAGCAACGCACCGGGCATCTTCCGCGAGACGCGCATCGTGGAGACCATCCCCGCGAACGGCCGCACCTATCGCAACCTCGCCTCCGCGCACGACTACAGCCGCTTCCTCTACGCCCTGTGGAACAATCGATTGCCACACGCCGAAGAGCTGCGGGAGCTCATGGCGCTACCCAACCGCGACCGCATCTCCGACGGGGTGAGCTCAATACCGAACCACGTCAAGGTCTACGACAAGACCGGCTCCACCGCCTGTCTATGCGGCAATATGGGCATCGTGGAGGCGCGTGGACGCAACGGCAGAACCTACCCTTATACCTTCGTCGGGATCATCGAGCGGCCGTCACGCGCAAAGAACTACGGCACCTGGATCACCCGCCGCAGCAACGCCATCCGAGAGGTCTCCAACCTCGTCTACCTGCACATGAAGGCGCGCCACGGACTGGTCTGAACGAGAGACCGCAGTAAGCCTTGCTTGTTGCACTTCGCTTTAGCGGGGACCCGTGCAACGACCGCCCGGAACTCCTCAACCGACCCAGACTCGCGCGTTCCTGAACAACCGCATCCAGGGGCCGTCCTCGTTCCAGGTGTCGAGTCTCCACGAGTACTGCAATGCCCGAAACACCCTCTCCGGGTGGGGCATCATCACGGTAACCCGACCGTCTTGGGTAGTCAGACCGGTGATGCCCAGGGGGGAACCATTGGGGTTGGCCGGATAGCGCGTTGCGGTCTCGCCGGTGTTCTCCAAGTAGCGCAATGCGACGAAGGGCCCCGCCAGGTTCAGTTGGTCGGCATCGCGGAACTCGGCGCGCCCCTCGCCATGCGCAACGACGATCGGCAGCCGGGACCCGGCCATCCCGTCTAATACAATTGAGGGCGAGCTCGGCACCTCGACCATCACCATCCGCGCCTCGAATTGCTCGGATCGGTTACGCACGAAGTGCGGCCAGTGCCCCGCGCCGGGGATCAGCTCGCGCAAGTTCGAAAGCATCTGGCAGCCGTTGCAGACACCGAGCGCGAAGGTCTCCGGGCGCTCGAAGAAGGCCTGGAACTGGTCTCTCGCGCGCGCATTGAAGAGAATCGACTTGGCCCATCCCTCTCCAGCGCCCAGCACGTCTCCGTAGGAGAAGCCACCGCATGCCGCGAGACCGCGGAACCCCTCGAGCCCGAGCCGGCCGGAGACGATGTCGGACATATGCACGTCCACGCACTCGAAGCCGGCCTGATGGAAAGCGGCGGCCATCTCCAGCTGGCCGTTGACGCCCTGCTCGCGCAGCACGGCCAGCTGGGGGCGCTCGCCGCGTTGGATGAAGGGTGCCGCGAGATCCTGGTCCAGGTCGAATGTGGGCCTCGCACTCAGCCCGGGATCATCGCCGCGTCGACGCGCGCGAACTCCTCGGCTGCGCAGTCCGGATTGTCGCGCAGAGACTGCAAGGCATGGCTCGTCTCCGACCAGGCACGTTGAAATTCAGCGCGCTCGCCGGTCAGTACGGCGGCGCCACCACGCAGGAAGCTGATCCGATCCGCCTCGGTCAGGCTGCCGATGACATGGCTGCAGCGCCCCAGTCCGTGGTCCCCTAGCATTTTCAGCGCATCGTCCGTATCCGTGTGCCGAACCTGGATCACGGCCCCCAACTCCTCGCTGAACAGGACGGCCGCATCCTCGCCGCCGAGGACATCCAGCTCCACGCTGAGGCCGCAGCGCCCGGCGAAGGCCATTTCGCAGAGGGTCGCGAACAGCCCGCCGTCCGATCGGTCGTGGTAGGCGAGGATCAGGCCTTCTCGGTTGAGCTCCTGCACCGCGGCGAAGAAACGCCTGAGCAGCCCGGGATCGTCCAGATCCGGACCCTGCTCGCCCACTTGGCCGTAGACCTGGGCCAGGCAAGAGGCCCCCAGCCGGTTGCGCCCGCCGCCTAGATCGATCAGGAGCAGGTCGGTGTCTCCCAGGTCGGTGCGCAGCTGCGGCGTCAGCGTCCCGCGAACGTCGCGCACCGGGGCGAACGCGGTCACGATCAGCGACAAGGGCGCGGTCATTTCGCGGCGCTCGCCCGCCTGATCCCACACCGTCTTCATGCTCATGGAGTCCTTGCCCACGGGAACGGCTATTCCCAGTGCCGGGCACAGCTCCATGCCGATGGCACGAGCCGTCGCGAACAGCTTGGCGTCCTCTCCCGGATGGCCCGCCGCCGCCATCCAGTTGGCGGAGAGCTTGACGTCCCCGATCTCGTCGATGACCGCGGCGGAGATGTTGGTGATGGCCTCGCCCACCGCCATGCGGCCCGAGGCGGGTGCGTCGATGACGGCGAGCGGCGTGCGCTCGCCGACGGCCATCGCCTCACCCGTGGTTCCGGAGTAGTCGGTCAGGGTCACCGCAAGATCGGCAACGGGAACCTGCCAGGGGCCTACCATCTGGTCCCTGGTCACCAGGCCGGTAATGCTGCGGTCGCCGATCGTGATCAGGAACGACTTGTTGGCTACCGCCGGATGCCGCAGCACCCGCATTGCGGCCTCCGCGAGATCGAGACCGGCCAGATCGAGGGGAGGCTTGTGGAAGGGGAGGCTGCGCACATCCCGCAACATACGCGGCGGCTTTCCGAACAATAGCGGCATCGGCATGTCGATCGGGATGTCGCCGAAGTGGGCGTCGCCAAGCAGCAGACGCTCGTCCTCCGTGGCCTCCCCCACCACCGCGTAGGGACAGCGCTCACGCTCGCAGATGGCCTTGAACTCTTCGAGCCGCTCCGCTCGCACCGCAAGCACATATCGCTCTTGGGACTCGTTGCACCAGATCTCCATCGGTGACATGCCGGGATCGTCGCTAGGGACGGCTCGAAGCTCGAAACTTCCACCCCGCCCGACATCGTGCACCAGCTCCGGCAGGGCGTTCGACAGCCCGCCCGCCCCGACATCGTGGATGAAAGCCACCGGATTGTCTTCTCCGCGCGCCCAGCAACGATCGATCACCTCCTGGCAACGTCGCTGCATCTCGGGGTTTGCCCGCTGGACGGAGGCGAAATCCAGATCCTCGGCAGACGCGCCGGAGGCCATGCTGGAAGCCGCTCCGCCACCCAGACCAATCAGCATCGCGGCACCCCCCAGCACCACGAGCGGCGTTCCGGGAGGGAACGGACGCTTGGCGATGTGCTCGGCCCGGATGTTACCCAAGCCGCCGGCGAGCATGATGGGCTTGTGGTAGCCGCGAAGCTCCGTCCCTCTCGGGCCAGGCACTTCCTGCTCAAAGGTCCGGAAGTAGCCGCAAAGATTCGGGCGCCCGAACTCGTTATTGAAGGCCGCCGCGCCGATCGGTCCCTCCAGCATGATGTCAAGGGCGGAGACGATGCGCCCCGGTTTGCCGTGGTCCCGTTCCCAGGGCCTCTCCCAACCGGGGATGCGCAGGTTGGAGACCGAGAACCCGCACAGCCCCGCCTTCGGCTTCGCGCCCCGGCCGGTGGCTCCCTCGTCCCGGATCTCCCCGCCGGAGCCGGTGGCCGCCCCGGGATCGGGGGCGATTGCCGTGGGGTGGTTGTGGGTCTCCACCTTCATCAGCAGGTGAATCTCCTCCTCGTGCTCGCCGTAGACGCCATCCCCCGGAGCGGGCAAAAAACGCCGGCCCTCCCAGCCGACGACGACCGCAGCATTGTCCTTGTACGCGGAGAGCACCTTGGCGGGGGAACGCTCGGTGGTATTGCGGATCATGCCGAACAGCGAGGCCGGCTGCGCCTCCCCGTCGATGATCCAGTCCGCGTTGAAGATCTTGTGCCGGCAATGCTCGGAGTTGGCCTGGGCGAACATCATCAGCTCGACGTCCGTGGGGTTGCGCCCGAGGGCGCCGAAACTCTCGGACAAGTAGTCGATCTCATCCTCCGACAAGGCGAGACCTAGCTCCCCGTTCGCCCTCTCCAGGGCCTCGCGTCCTCCTGCGAGGACGTCCACCCGGGTCAGCGCGCGGGGCTCGTCGCGGCGAAACAGGCACCCGGCATCCTCGAGATCGAACAGCGCGATCTCTGTCATTCGATCGTGCAAGGCATCCACTGCGGCGGGCGGCACGGCACCCAAGGCGCTGCCGGACTCACCCTCGAGGTAATAGGCGGTTCCACGCTCCAGACGGCTGATCTTGCCTAGCCCGCAATTCCGGGCAATGTCCGTGGCCTTGGAAGACCAGGGCGAGATGGTCCCCGGGCGCGGAATCACGAGCACCAGCTGGCCCGACGGCGCGTGGTCCTGGAAACTGGGTCCGTAACGCAGCAGGCGCTCGAGCACCAGGCGCTCATCCGCGGACAGGGCCTGATGGGACTCGACGAAATGCACCAGCTCCGCGTAGACGCGCATCTCCCGCCCGGTGGCGGCGTTGAGGCGCTGCTCCAGCTTGCGCAGGCGAAACTCGGATAGGACGGGGGCGCCGCGAAGAACGAGCATCTGGGGTGGGCTCCCAAGGCGTGAGAAACGACATCGGCCATGATACCCGAAGCGCAAGAAGCGGACGAACAGCGGCCGGCACGACGATCACGCGGGGCGGCCTGCGATCCTCGTCTTCTGCGGCCGGGTGGCGATTCTCGCGGCTGTCGTCCGTTTACAACGGGTCCGTAAACCTCTAAATTCCGGGTTTAACCAGCGAGGCTG
This sequence comes from uncultured Gammaproteobacteria bacterium, assembly GCA_963698495.1. Classification (GTDB taxonomy): domain Bacteria; phylum Pseudomonadota; class Gammaproteobacteria; order Chromatiales; family Chromatiaceae; genus CAVORB01. The sequence continues at coordinate 17,419 of CAVORB010000032.1, forward strand.
CTCAGGCAGTCGAGCACCAATCCGATCGCCCCACATGACGGCCAAACAAGCAAAGCAGACCCGACTTCTCGTCGTCGACGACGATCCAGACCACCTGAAGCTGATCGAGCGCTGGCTGTCGCTTGAGGAGTTCGACGTTACGACCGCCGACTGCGGTGAGACCGCACTGGCCGTGCTCGAGGCGCAACGACCCGATCTCGTGCTCAGCGACCTGGTGATGACGGGAATCGATGGCATACGCCTGCTGCGCGAGATCCACCGCCAGGATCCGGTGATGCCGGTCATCATCATGAGCGGCCAGGCGGGGATTCCGGAGGCGGTGAAGGCCACCCACCTCGGGGCGTCCGCGTTCCTCACCAAGCCGATCAAGCGCGAGGCGCTCATCGATGAGGTGAAGCAGGCCCTTTCGGCTCACACCGGGATGGAGCTCCGCAGCGCCGGGGAGTTCGCAGCCAAGATGGTCCATCGCAGCCAGACCATGGCGGAGCTGCTTGGCCGGGCGCGCCTGGTCGCCGTGGTCGATACGACGGTCCTGATCACGGGCGAGACGGGTACGGGCAAGGAAGTGCTCGCCGAGGCCATCCACACCGCCAGCAGCCGGTCAGAAGCTCCTTTTGTGGCGATCAACTGCAGCGCCCTGCCGGAAGAACTGCTGGAGTCCGAGCTGTTCGGCCATGAGAAAGGAGCCTTCACGGGCGCAGTAACCCGTAACGAGGGCCTGTTCCAGGCAGCCGACGGCGGCACCCTGTTCCTGGACGAGATCGGGGACATGCCCCTGCCGCTCCAGGCCAAGCTCCTTCGCGTACTGCAGGACTTCAAGGTGCGGCCCGTGGGGTCCACGCAGGCCATACCGGTGGACGTGCGCATCATCTCCGCAACCCACCACGATCTGGAGCGATTGGTCGAGCAGGGAGACTTTCGCGAGGACCTCTTCTACCGGCTGAGCGTGGTGCCGTTGCACATGCCGAGCCTGCGCGATCGCCGCGAAGACATATCGCTGCTGGCCAACCACTTTCTGCGTCGCGTCGCTGCGCGGACCGGCAGGCCGCCTAAGCGCTTCGCCCCCGATGCCATGCGCCACCTGACGGCAGCCGACCTGCCAGGCAACGTCCGCCAGATCCAGAATCTGGTGGAGCAGTGCAGCGTTCTGTCCCCGTCGGAGATCATCCCCCTCGCCCTCACCGCTCAGGCGCTGCGCGAGAAACCAGCGCAGATCCCCACGCTCGACGAGGCCAAGCAGACCTTCGAGCGCCGTTACCTCATCGGCATCCTGCGCGCGGCCGAGGGCAACATTACCACCGCCTCGCGCATGGCGGGACGCAATCGAACCGAGTTCTACAAGCTCCTGGGCCGCCACAATCTGGATCCGACCCGTTTCCGCCAGCGGCCCTCGAAGGGAAAAAAATCGAATGGTGAGCATTCTCCCGAGCGGATTCAGGGAGAGAGTAGCTAGGTAGCGCATCACCAGCCACGAGGGGAACCGCCGCGTGCACGAGCCTTTCACCATCGCCGTCGACAAAGACATCATCGACCTCGCCGAGGGTTTCCTGCGCAACCGCCGCGTGCAGGCGCTGCGCGCCCGTGTGGCCGTCGAGGCCGGAGATCTCGAGAGCCTTCGCCGGATCGGACACGAGCTGAAAGGCACGGCTGGTAGCTACGGTTTCCGCGATCTCTCCGCTATCGGGGCAGCGCTGGAGGCTGCCGCGGAGGCTGGCGACCTCTCTGGCTGCCGACACGCCTCGGACCGGATGCTGGATTTTCTCGACCGGGTGGCCATCGCCCCCTGCTGAGAGGACTCCCGCCAAGCGACCGCGACACGGCTTCCGCGCGGCATTGCCCTGGTTGAGTCTTGTCTGGGCCAATCCCACGCGGTAAGCCCACTCTCCCTGGCGCCGCGCCGACACTCCCATGGACATTGAGCTCGAATTCATCGGCATCATCCGCTCTTGCTTTACGGATAAGTTCGGCATTCCCCGTCAGGCGCGACTGGTCACGGCGGCGGAGGCAAGGCTGGAGTTGTTCCCGCCGTACGCGCGTCCCGAGGCCTTCTCGGGCATCGAGGGGTTCTCCCACCTTTGGCTGGTGTTCGTTTTTCACGACTGTCTCTCCGCCGGCTGGAACTCGACCGTTCGCCCGCCGAGGTTGGGGGGGAGGCGTAAGGTCGGGGTCTTCGCGAGCCGCGCCCCATACCGACCCAACCCCATCGGGATCTCCGCCGTGGAGCTGATCGGATTGGAACAGGACAACAAGGGGCTAGCGTTACGCCTGCGCGGCGTCGATCTCCTGGACGGTACGCCCGTGCTCGACATCAAGCCCTACGTCCCCTACGCAGACTCGATCCCCGAGGCAACGCCAGGCTTCGCCGCAGAACCTCCCGGGGCCGATTGGGAGGTCAGCTTCAGCGCGGAGGCGCGCCGCCAGATCGCCGAGCAGGACCCGCGGGGTGAGCGCCAACTGGGACCGCTGATCACGCAGATCCTGAAACAGGATCCACGGCCCGGATACATGGACCGTTATCCGGCGCGCCGGGAGTTCGGGATGAGGCTTTACGACCTGGACGTTCTCTGGCGGATTGACGACGGGAACGTCCAGGTGGTGAGTGTCGCACCGTGTCTTGGCGAGTGAAATCGACCAGGCCCCATCGAAAATCATCGTCCTGACCCCTCGCACCCGGAACCGGACGCGCAACAAGCACCCGGCTAGTCGCCGCGCACCTCGACCCCCCGCTCCCGCAAGTGCTGCTTGACGGCATCGATGGGCACCTCACGCCGGTGGAAGATGCCGGCGGCCAGGGCCGCCTCGACATCTGTGGCCGCGAACACCTCGGAGAAGTGCTCGACGCGACCGGCGCCACTGGAAGCGATGACCGGGATGGTGACCGCCTCGCGCACGGCCTTGATCAGCTCCAGATCGAACCCGGCGCCGGTGCCGTCGCGATCGATGGAGTTGAGCAGGATCTCCCCCGCGCCCAGCTGCTCGCATACACGGGCCAGCTCGACGGCATCCAGGTCCCGCCCCTCGCGACCACCCTTGACCGTGCACTGGAACCAGCAGTACCGCTCCCCGTTGGGCCCGGGTAGGCTAGTCTCGACGGTGTGGTGTCTGGTCTCCTCCGGGGCGTGGACGTAGACCCGACGCGGGTCGATGGAAATGACGACGGCCTGGTTGCCGTAGCGGTGCGCGATCTGTTCGATCGCGCTATCCCCTGTACGCCCGCCCTGCTCCAATACCTGCTCCACGGTGTGGACGGCGTCGCTGCCGATGGAGATCTTGTCCGCTCCGGAACCGAAGTACTCCGCCGCCACGTCCAGCGCCGAGTAGTGACGGCCGTCGGCGTCGGTGAAGGCACGGATCCCGCCGCCGATGGTCAGCGGGACAAAGACGTTCTCCGAGGTGCGCCGCAGCACCTCCAGCATCGGCTGATCCTCGAGCGGAAAGTCCCGGAAGGCGGTGATGTTGAGGAAGGTGATCTCGTCCGCGCCCTCGTCATAGTATCGCCGCGCCAGGTCCACCGGCTTACCCAGGTTGCGCACCTCCCCCTGCTCGCGCACGTCATACTGGTCGCCCTTGGTGACCACGAGGTCCCCGGCGTCGTTGGTGCGGACGTCCAGGCAGGCGATGATGCGCTTGGCAAGCCGGGTGCGCTCCGGCGTAGCCGGCCGGCGCACGGCAAGCTTCTCGGGGGTGCCCGCCAGGAAACGCTCGATGAGCCGCAGACCGGCCTCGCCGCTCTTCTCCGGATGGAACTGGAACGCGGCAATCGGTCCCTTCTGCACCGCGCTGATGAAGGTGTCGCCGTAGTCCGTTGTCCCCAGCACCCAGTCCGCGTTCGCCTCCTCCGGCGAGGCACGGTACGAGTGCACGAAATAGAGCTTCTCGCGTTCATAACCGGAGAGGAGCGCGGAGTCGCGCTCGAGGCGAACGCCGTTCCACCCCATGTGCGGCACCGAAAGCTCACCGGCATCGAAACGCCGCACCATTCCGGGAATGAGCCCGAGCCCGTCGACTCCCGGTGACTCCTCGCTGCCCTCGAACAGGGCCTGCAGTCCGATGCAGATGCCGAGAAAGGGCCGCCCAGCCAGCAGATACTCCTTGAGGGGCTCGAAGAACCCCATCTGGTGGAGCCGCTGCATGGCCGAGCCAAAGCTGCCGACACCGGGGAAGATCAGCCGCTCCGCGGCGAGGATGTCTTCCGGGCGCACGACATCGGTCAGCTCGCAGCCCAGCTTGCGGATCGCGTTTCGCACGCTGCGCACGTTGCCCGCGCCGTAGTCGAGTAAGGAGATCATTGTTCAGCACCCATCCCATTCATTGGCCGCATTTTACCGCGATTTCCCTCTCTTCCGGCGTACCCCTACAGGAAGATGCCTGGCCGGGTATCCGGACCCGACGGTCGCGCGCTGGTCAGTCCTCGTCGAGGCGAATACCCTCGGCTTCGATCACCCGTGCCAGCGCGGTCTCAATGAGTGATCGCGCCCGCGCCGATGCCGCATGCAGGTAGGCGTGCAGGGCAGCGTCGTCCCTGCTCCTGATCTCGCACTCTTCGCTGTAGGCCTCGAAGGCAGCCAAGCTGTAAATGAGATCGACCAGGTGATGGGGGCATTCGCAGCGCACGGTGGACGAGGCCGTCGCGATGCGCACGAGCGCCTCCTGATCGAAGCGCCGCGGCGGCAACGGCTCGCCCAGGTCCAGAGCCGGCGCATCGCCCGGCATCTGCCGTCTTTCCATTCCCGTCAGCGCGGGAGAAAGGCACAGCCGGCGCAGCTCGGATGCAGCCAATGGCGCGCGCATGGGGATGATGCGGTGCGCCTCCAGCCGCTCGACGGTCGCTGCTGCCGCGAAGCCATAGACCAGTATGGTGCGCGCTGCCCCGGTGCGCGCCAACAGGACGCTGATCTCGCGCACCTGTTCCGGATGCACGGTAGGATACTCGACGATGACGACATCCGGCTTCAGATCCGCCGCATCCGCGGCCATCTGCTCGATCGCGCCAAAGGTGCCGGCGAGCTCGATTCCGTCCATACCCTTCAGCACGGGACTCAATCGTTCGGCGAGACTGGCACCGCCGACGACCAGCCTGCATGCCCGGGCCGGAGCCCGATCCGCCGTTTGCAAGGCCGAGCCGCGCGCTCGTTCGCGCAGTTGCTCGATCGAAAGGCGCGCGACACTGCTGATCGCATCGCCCTTGTCCACGAGCTGCTTGATGAGACCCAGGCGACCGACGTCCTCCGCGCAGTAGAGCCGTGTTCCCGCGGGAGACCGCGTCGGGATAACCACGCCGTAACGCCGCTCCCACACCCGCAAGGTATCCGCCGGCACGCCCGTCAATCGCGAAACGGCGCCAATGCGAAAATACTGACCCTCCCCCGAGGATTCCTCTCCGCTCATCGTCTCAGTACCTCCAATCGACTCGCGCGCGGGCCGGTCGTCGCGTTGGCGACGGTATGGGGCGCAAGTCTAGCTTCACAGTCATGTCTTGGACATACATGGGTCAGCGTTGGCTCGGGGCAAGTGTGTCGCTACCTGCCGATAGACTCTGGGAGATTCCAGTCCATTAGATCGACTTGCCGACGCGACGGATTGGTGCGCTGACGACGAGCGTATGCGGATTGCCTGCCACGACCTCAGGGCGTGGAGAAACCCAGACGCCGGACGGCCCCGAGTTGTTCCTCGGAAAACTGCGCGGTTCCCCACTCTCGGAAGCGTCCTGTCGACTGCGGCGTTCGGGGAAGCAAAGCGAGGCGCGCAACGTCCTCCTCGGAGGCTTCCAGCGAAACAAGATCACAGAGCCGCCTGAGCGTCTCGACCGGTTCAGCGCAAAGTAAATCGAAATCCAATAACAGAAACCGGTCTTTCAGAAGTGCCGGACCGATCCGCATCACTGACTCATTCGCCACGGCCCAGTAGTCCAGCATCGTCGAGGGGCTCAACGCCGCGAGGCGCTCTGGCTCGATTCCGAAATGAGGTCCCCAGTTCAGTGCCTGCTGCTGGTTGGCGCTGAACGCCATGTCGAGGCCGTGCCGAATGACGTGGATATATCTCAATCCATCCATTTCCCGACATAACTGCGCCAGGAATACATGGGTGTTGGGTTCTTTCCAAGCCCATCCGATGTAATTCTCAGGGTTCGGTCCGACCGACTCGATCAGCTGTTGGGCATGTTGGATGGTGACCCCGAGGGGCGCGGGAGAATGCTCCGCGTCTGCCAGGATATCGCGGATATAGGCCCTCTCGTCTCGCGAAATCCGGGTCGCGAGCCCCTCCGTCATTGCGCGACGAAACAGGTTCAGTGCCCGGGAAACGTCTTCCTCACTCGGAAATCTCGTGAACCAGCCCGGTCGCTTGAAAAGCAGCGTAAACCAGAGATTATCCAGGGCCTCGTTCAGACTACCTCCCAGGTAGAAACCGAGTTCGCGCAACACGCGGGCGACGACGCGGGTGCCACTGCCACCAACGCCCCCGACCGCGATCGGCCCGATACCGCCGTTCATCCAATCAGCACCCAAAAGCCGCTGGCACTCCCCTGAAACACGGTCACCACCATGTGACGCGGCGGCCTCGCAGACAACCCGGCGTTCCCTGCCGTAGTCGTCCCCTTGGCCGAAAGGCAGCCATCAAGGTTCAGAGACCTTGCATTCATTGATACCCATTACCGTCAAAGGCCCGGTTCGCTCGCGCCGGAATGCCGTCGTTGCCGCCTCGAAAGCGTCGGTGCATCCAGGACGCAGGCGGTCGTGCAGCTCGGCAAAGATCACCCGGACATGACCTATCCACGCATCGCTGTGGGCAAAAATCTCCTTTTCCGCGCCTTCGACGTCGATCTTCAATATGTCGATTCGGTCGGTATCGAACATGCTCATGATCGTTGAGACCGACAACGCATCAACCTGCTGGTGGCGAGAATTGCCATCGGAATCGGGAGGCGTGACCGAAAACGCCCAATGTCCCCGGTTGCGGTCGTAGAGACTGACTGGGCCGTCCTCGTACCACAGCGCCTTGTGCAGCGGAACGATGTTCGGAAACGCTCGTGCGTTCTTTTGCAACAGGCGGAAATTCGAGAGGTCCGGTTCGACGGCGGCAATGGTCGCGTCCGGGTATTTCCGCGCGAGGTAGACCGCCGATAACCCGGTGTACGCACCCGCGTCCAGGACAAAACGAGGGCGGAATGATATCGGCGCGCCGTACTCCTCCCGATCAAACACGCTGGCCCACACCGAGATATCGGTCGAGCTCAGGCGAAGATACAAGCTGGTTCCGTCAAGCTCCCAGGCCACCTCGCCCGTATGTCCGAGTGCCTCGCGCAGCAGGAGCCATTTCGCGCGGTAGCGCCCGAACGCCCGTGCGTACCGCGAGGAGCGCTTCCGTCTCTGCGCTTCGTCCGCGAGACGCGCGCGGAGCATGCCCGTCATGCCTCCCGCCCGGACGCCAATCTGGTCCACAATCCGGCGGTTGCAGCACGAATCACGTCAGCTTGGGCGTCGGACAACACCTCGCGCCACCCGCCGATGCGCGAGGTCAGGATGCCGCTGGTGCTTCGGATCTTGGGATCCTCCAGGCCGGTCTGGTGCTCGACGGAGTTGAACGAAAACTGCCGCGGCTCCGGTGATTCGCCGAGCCAGCGCATCAGCGATGAGAGAGCTTGCTCCGGATGCTTCGACAGGGCTTCGTAATGAATCCGCAGGTAGCGCTCCGGATATTGCTCGCAGAAACGAAGACCGGCCGCGTGGAGATCCAGGAACAGTTGGATTCGCGCGTCGAGCTCCGAGGGTAGCGTTAGTGGGAAGCGTACTGTTTCCATCGACGCCAGCGTATCCAGGGGATCCCGAACCACGTGCACGAACAGCCAATCGTCACCCAGGAGCGCTTGCCACTGGGGCGTGTAGAGCCCGTTGTCGGGATTCTTGTCCGCCCAACGCGGCTTGCCTTGGAGCGCAGCCGCCCGCTCGTGGACCTCGACGAAGGCGCGTCCCAGGATCGCCAGCAGCTCCCGCTCCGGCAGGACCGAGCGCGCCGAGCTCGCGAAGCGCAGGTGCGCGATCGGGTCCGAGCGGTAGTGTCCGTAAAAGTCGCGGAAGAACGTGATCTCAGGACCGCAATGAATCCGCGAGTGAGCGTTGAGCAAACGTCTGACGAGACTGGTGCCCGAACGATAGCATCCGCCGACGACAATGGGCCACTCGCTACGAGGCATGTCCGATATGGACGAAGATCGGGTGCTTCTTCAAAGGATCGGATGGGTCCAGCCGGCCGTCGGTGCCGCAGTGACGCAGATCCTGTTCGGATTGGAGCCTGATGCCCTCCGGCCGCAGCCCGGCGCGTGCCCGGTGCCAGCCCGTGGATAGCTCCACTGCATCGTAGGTGCGCTCGACGTATTTCCTACGCGCATGGTCCGCGCTGAGGAAAAGATAATGCTTCATCGGAAAGGAAATCGGATACATCTTCAGGCCGGGGAAGCGCACCCTGTGTCCCCCCGACCCTGCGAGCTCGACAGGCGCATCCCGCCTTTTCCAGGCATTCAGACGGTTCGGAAACGACGGAAGGTACGGGTAATACCAGCGCATGGTCTGGGCGAAGCGCGGGTGGTCGTGATCAGGCGTCTCCCGCGTCGGCACGAACGTGAACTCCATGAAGTTCACTGCATTGAAACCCTCCGCGTCGACACGGGCCAATGCGTCCACCAGCCGCGTGCCGGGTTCCGGCGGCAGGCGGATCTCGTCGGCGTCCAGGTGCAGGAACCAATCCCCCTCGAGCTCTGCAGCGAGTGTCTCCTTACGCTCCAGGATGGGCCGCCAGCTGTAGCACCCGTGTCTTGGCATCGTCTCGACATCGATCACGCCGCGCCCGACGAAGCCCTGCGCGATCTCGCGGGTGCCATCCGTCGACGCGTTGTCGATGACGTAGACGGACGCGCCCTGCGCGATCAGGTGCTCGAGACACCCCTGGATGAATCGTTCCTCGTTGTACGTGGCCAGAAGGGCTACGGCGAGCATGGAAGAGACAAGAGAATACCGGTCAAGGGAATGGGTTTCGGTGCGTCGACGTCCCCGGACGGCCATTGACCGCCGCGCGTCCGGGGCGACCGGCCGCTCGGGATGGAGGGGAATCGGCGAGCGCCGAGGCGCTCGCCGAGATCGCTAGTTGTTCGCGTGGGCCAGACAGCCAAGGAAGATGTCCTCGGACTCGCCGCCCGCGGCGGTACTGAGGAACTGGGGCGACGCCATCTCCTGCGTGTAGGCGGTCCGTCGGTGACTGGTGACGCCGTTGAGGAACGGACCGTTCTGTGCCCCAGAGGGATCGGTCGCGGGATTGGCGTCGGTATCCGCGAACTCGGTGTTCGGGTGGCGCCAGCTCAGGAACCAGCCGCCACCGCTCGAGCCTGGCGTAAGGTCGCTCCCGACGTATTTCGAGACTTGCCCGCCGGCAGTGGTGTCACGCTCGTACCACTCGGTCGTCGCAACCTGCTGGATCACGGCTCCGTCGAAGGGGGAACCGGACGGATAGCCGAATTGGAGGGTCGGCTGGAAAGAGGTGAAGTTCCATGCCCGTCCTGCCGTTCCGGTGACGTTGCCGACCTTGGCGCCACGGACCGTACCAGTTACAGCGGTTACGATGCACGCGTAGTCGTAGTCGAAATCCCCGCCGCTGAACCAAGCTACGGACGTCGTGGCGGAAACCCCCGACCAGCAGCCCACGTTGGGATTCGCACCACTCTTGTATATAGGATGGGCAAAAAAGAAAATTGCTCGACCAGGTCGAGCCGTCCCCTGCCGCCACGCAGTGTCCCGCAGTGGCGATGGTGCTGAGGCCGATGACCGTCGCGGAGCAGACGAAATTGCTCCCTCCCTGGCTGAAGAACAGCTTGCCGTGGAGCGATCTCGGCCACTGAACATACTTGCCCTGCATGCTCCAGCGCTGGAACGGGCCGTAGGGTCCGGCCGGATTCGTTGGCGCGGTACCAAAGGTCAGCGGCGCGATGTCGAAGGCATCGTCGTGCAGGTTGAGCTGAATCCCCTCGTCGAGCCCGGGCGGCGGCTCGACGCTGTCGGGCGACCAGGCAGGAACAAAGCCCGGCGGCTCCGTGATAACCGACGACTCCTGCGCCTCGACGCCGGATCCGCCTTGGGGCTCGGCGGGCGACGGAAGCGGCATGGGCCGCGCGTTCTCCATACGCTCCGGCGTCCAGTAACCCTCGACGGCGTCGGCTTGTGCCTCCTCCGCGCTCGGCACGATCGTCACCGTGCCGGCGGCCTCGTCTACGATGATCTCCGCCGCAGCGGCCGTCACAACAGATGCTATCGCCAGTGTCGCCAGTATGCCGAGTGCGCGCATTTTCACCTCGCTCATTTTATTTGACCTCCGCCACATGTCTTGCTCTGTCATACGATCCACAATCCAGTCTATTCTTAGGGGTGTCGTTCTCGGAGAGTAGCATGAGCGTATGATGAGAGAAAGTTCTCTAGGGAAGCGCTGATCTAGACGAGTTTCTCGGAGCTGCGTTTCCTGGAGTAGTTTTTTCAATAGAGCCTGAGTAGATCTCGCTTTTCGCTCGATTCCGGCGGCTTTGGGCTGCTTTAATCGGCGGTTTTTCCGCCTTTTCCTGTATTCAGGACGCACCTTGGCTGCTGTAACCCAACAAGGCCTTCTTGGCCGTCACCAGATTCGCCAGGGCGAACAGGGTATGCAGCTGCGCGGTGTTCTTGGCTAGGCCCTTGTAGCGGACCTTGCGATGACCGAACAGGTTCTTGATGATATGGAACGGATGCTCGACGCGGGAGCGAAGCTGCGCTTTGAGTCGTTCGGCCCGCCGCGTCAGCTCCTTGACGGGTCCCTCCGCCATCGCTTTGAGCTTGCCGCGCTTCATGGCGATGCGCCACTTCACCGGCTTGTCCTTGAGCGCTTCGCGCTTCTCGGCACCGATGTAGCCGGCATCGGCGAAGACGACCTCCTCTTCGCCGTGCAGCAGGTGCTCGGTCTGGCTCACGTCGGCGATGTTGGCGGCGGTCCCGACGACGGTGTGGACCAGTCCGGAGTCGCCATCCGCACCGATGTGCGCCTTCATGCCGAAGTACCACTGGTTGCCCTTGCGCGTCTGGTGCATCTCGGGATCGCGCGCCTTCTCCTGGTTCTTGGTCGAGGACGGGGCGGCCAGGATGGTGGCATCGGTCAGGGTGCCTTTGTTCAACAGCAGCCCGCGCTCGCGCAGGTGGCGGTTGACGGTCTCGAAGATCGTCTTGGTCAGGTCGTGCTTTTCGAGCAGGTGGCGGAACTGCAGCAACGTCGTGGCATCGGGCACCGACTCCGTGCCCAAGTCGATCCCGACAAAGTTGCGCAATGCCTGGCTGTCGTAGATGGCGTCCTCCAGCGCTTCATCGGCCAGGGTGTACCACTGCTGGAGAAAATACATCCGCAGCATCCGCTCCAGGCCGATCGGGCGGCGCCCGCGCCCCTTGCCCGCATGGGGAAAGTAGTACGGGGCCAGCGCCGCGATCAGCGCCGACCACGGTACGACCTGCTCCATCTCGCCAAGAAAGCGCTCGCGGCGCGTCACTTTCCGCTTGGTGGCATACTCGGCTTGGGCAAAAGACAGCTGCTTCATCGGATGGCTCGTCGCTGGTACCAGATTACCCAGTATTATATCATTCAGGCCCCATTGATGGTGCGGATTTAATGCCGGGTGGCCACGGGTGATTGCTCACCCGCAGCTCCCACAGATCCGGACGTGCCCAATTAAGGCATCCGGCTCCTCGGTCGAACAAACGCGACGCGATCATACCGCGTGCCCGACGCGCAACGTCGGCAGGGGGTAGTGGACCAGCAGACGGTTGAAGGCCTCCCAGGATAGGCGAGACGCGCGCGAGCGGCGACTCAGCCACTTGCGCCAGCACCGCTGCACCTCGTAGCGAAAGCGCGAGAGCGCCGCGGAGTTGCCCGTGAGGCCGTAGTAGGCGGCATGCCCACGCAGCTGACGGCTCAGGGCCACGCGCTGCGCCGCCACCGGCAGGTGGCGATGCGCTCGACACCACTGACTCACCCGACGTACCGCCCGGCCGAAGCGGGCCTTGGCCGTCTTGCGTTTGACCACCCAACGCCCCTTCCGGGAGCGCCCCCAATAGTGGCTGAAGCCGAGCAGGTCGAAGCTCTCGCGGCCTTGCGAGCCGCTCGCCCCCGATCCCGCGGGCCGGCGAAAGTCCACCAGCCGCGTCTTCTCCGGGTGCAGCGTCAGTGCGAAGCGCGTGAAGCGCTTGGGCAGCACGTGCAGCACACGCCGTGCGTCCTCCTCCCGCTCGAAGGCCAGCAGCGCATCGTCGGCGAAGCGGACCAGAAAGGCGCCTCCGCGCAGACGCGGCCGGACCTCGTGCGCGAACCAGCGGTCGAGCACTTCGTGCAGGTAGAGATTCGACAGCAGCGGGCTGATCACGCCGCCTTGTGGCGACCCACGCTCCGGATAGCTGAGCACGCCCGCTTCCATGACTCCGGCTTTCATCCACTTGCCAAGCGTGCGACGGATCACTCCATCGCGTACCCGTTGGTCGAGAAAGGCCGCGAGGTGCGTCCTGTCGAGATTGTCGAAGAAGGCCTGGATGTCAAGGTCGATCACCCAGCCGCCGCCACTGGCCATCAGTCCAGACCAGAGCGCTTGGAGCGCCTGGTGCGCACTGCGCCCCGGGCGGAAGCCGTAGGAGCAGTCGTGAAAGTCCTGCTCGTAGACCGGCTCGAGCACCATCAGCACGGCCCGCTGGAGCACCTTGTCCTCCAGGGTCGGTATACCGATGGGCCGGGTCTTCTTCGTCCCCTCCTTGGGGATGTGCACACGTCTGACCGGTGGCGCCCGATAGCGGCCGCTCTTGAACCGTTCGAGCAGGTCGCTCAGGTTCGCCTGCAGCCGCTCCTCGTACTGCGCCGCCGTGACGCCGTCCACGCCCACCGCGCCATCCTTGCGCGTGCGCCGGTACGCCTCCTCCAGCCACACCAAGTCGATGTGGTGCGCCAGCGTGGTCAGCACCCGCTGCGGGTCCTCGCTCGCCAGTTTCGCGAGCTTCTGTTGTCGTGTTGAGATGGTCTCGCAACTCGGTGTCTGCGCCATCTGTCCCTCCAGAAGCGATTTCGACCGGTCGGCCGCTTCCCTCCCGCGGGTCCTCTGGGCGGAGTTCCCCACGCTCGACGGTACTATCAGCCGACTCCGACGGCTCATCCACCCTCACACCGCGCTCGGTTGCCCTCGCTGGGCGCTACCTTGCCGTCGATCCGCTTCGCTCCCGCCGGGCGGATCTCCTCCGGCGGGCCAGGACAACTTCTTCCGCGGTGCCCCAACCGCGTCACCAGCAAGGAGCAGATGAGCCCTCCCAGGTTCCTGGGCGACCCTTGTCGACATGCCCTGCTCTTAGACCCCGGCGGAATCCCCCTGCCAGGCCATTGCGGCAGCGGGATTGTTGCCTTCCGCGACACTGACGGCGTCGGCTCCGCAACTGGGCTTTCGAGGCTCGATCACACGGCCTGCCGACCCCCTGTGTACGCTTCGCAGCCGGGGTCACCCCCGCACCACGCAACACTCGGTTCCGGTGGGTGGCCAACCCTTACCGGTCCGGGACTCTCACCCGACGGGTCGCAGTGAGAGGTTTCCAACAGCTCGTTCTCCCTACTTGCTATCATTCCCCTCCCCCAGGCTTGGCCTGGCGCAACAGCGTTTCCCTAGGAAGACGCTGATCTATTGCCATCCTGGCCAAGATCAGCACGGGAAGCGAAAAGCGCGGTTTCCGCTTCCCTTCATTTTCAACGCCTTACGGGCGTCGAAAATGTCGGTGCGTCCTCGCACCGCGGGAAACGCGAATAGATCCGCGTTTCCCTAGAAATGTGAGACATTTGCGCTCTGGGGTTATTCGCGGGCACCTCGGCGCGGCGCGGTACCGCACCCCGGCACGATACCCAGGCGTTTTGCGCAAGAATCAGAGCGAGTCGTGCCATGGCGCCGTGTTATTGAGAATGACTCGCAATAACGGCGCCGCGCGGACACAGCCGAACCTCAGGCGATGCGTACCTGCTGGACTTGAAGGCCCTGTGGCGGGATTATCCGGTCGCGGGGAGAGGGATGGGCTGAACCAGCGAGCGCATCTGCCCGATGCGCCCTTGCCTGACGTGTCCCAAGGCCATCGCCATCATGACCGCCAAGGCCAAGCCGACGCGTGTTTGCATTTTCGCCAAGCCGCGGATGAAGTGCCGCTCGAAGCCGAAGCTGTTGTCGATGCGGTTGTTGATCCGCTCCAGGGCGCTGCGCCGGTTGTAACCGCGCTGCCAACTTGGGCTGCCATGCGGGGTCGGCACGAATATGCGCCGGTCATGGTCGTCGAGACGGATGCGCACGATGCGCCCGTAGTCGCCCGGATCGACGCCGCCGGCTTGGTGGCACTGCGTGCGCCCCTCGCAGTCCAACCCGGAGGCGGCGGCCGGGCAACGGTACTTGAGCGTATTGCGATCGGATTCGAAGCCGTGGAAGGCGAGATTGCGCTGCTCGCCGGTGTGCGGGCAGATGCAGTGAACGCTGCCTTTTTCGGTGTGGACGATGGTATCGGCCCGCTCGGGATACAGGGGACGGGTGATGGGCTTGGACGGGTTGTAGTCGGGGTGCTGCTTTTCCTCGCGCCACAGCTCGCGGGTGTCGATGAGGGGGCGGATGGCGTAGTCATCCCACAGCAGGGCCTTGGTCTGGGCGCTATCGAGTCCACGATCGGCACTGAAGTCGCGGCAACGCTCGGCCAGCTCGGGGTCCTGCTCGAAGGTCTCTGCGATCATGTCCCGCAGCTCGAGCTGCTCGGCGGCGGATGCCGGGGTGAGGTGCACGGCCACGGGGATTTCATACTGGGTATCGGCGATCAGATGGAGGCCGTAACCGAACCAGCTTTTGACCTTCCTCCACTGCTTGCCGGTGCGGGCATCGACCCCATTGATCTCGTGCTTGCCCCAGTCGGCGTCCGGGTCGGAGGTCTCGCCTTTAGCACGATTGATTCTTCCGGTGCTGTGACTCTCGATGGCCTTGCCGTCGTAACCGAGGTGGCAGCCGAAATCGGGCAACGCCTCCATCAGTTGCCGGCGCAGGGTCGCGATCATCCCCGTTACCAGCCCCAGCGTCTCTTCCAGCTCGATGACGTTGGACAGAAAGCGCGAGAAGTTCCAGCTTCCCGGAATCACCGCAACGGCCTCCCGCGCCGCTTCATGCTCCACGCGCATAGGTCCCGTCAGCGCGTCTCTCACCATGCGCGACAGCGGCTTTCTCTGCATCGGCAACGGCGCGAAGCCGCAGTCCTCGCGCAACCCCGGGTTGCGCCCCAGCTCGCGAATCAGCGACTCGACGCTCGGGTGCTGAAACACCACCCCGGCCAGCAATGCGTTCCACATCGCGGCGACCGGATAGTCGTCGCGCCCCTGCCCGCGCATCACTTCCAGGTATTGCACCACCTGCTCGTCCGGGAGATGATCCCGCACCAAGTGGAAGCGATCCAGATCGCTGCAGGCTTCGACATCCCGCCAGGTAAATAAACTCGCTTCAACGGCCGCCATGGGGTCCTCCTGAAAGGGATCGTCTCGACAACGATATGATCCCTTGGCGGCCACCCTTTTGCACGAGCGCGTGCGCCTCTTGGGGTGAATTTCTGCCCGCTGACTTATCGCGCGCTCGTAACTCACTGATCTTTCGTTCCCCCTTGGGGTAAACGAAAGGTTGCCCTCGTTGGGCGACCCGTTAATTCAGGGGCTTACGGACAGCGCTATCGGCTCAAATGTACGCCGGATGCGGTGTGTTTCCACCAGGCCGCCGACGATTTGGCAGCCTGAAGTTCGAGGAAGACTTCACTGATCGCCTGTCCAACTTCCGGGGTCCGTTTCTTCATTCTATCCGCCGTGGACAGGACGGAGGGATCAGCGTTGCTTCGTTCGCGCCCTCTGCCCTCGTCGGCCGCAGACCTCCGCACTAGCTCTTTCCCTGATTCGCCCTACTTGTGCTAGCATTTTTGGTCGGTTTCGTCCCAGGTCGCGACGTTACCGAAACCGACGGATAGCCTTGACATAATGTGTTGAATCGATCCTGGGTGTACGCGTCGCGATGGCAGTTCTGACGTATTCGCTTCCGCTGCTCATGCTGGTAGCGGCCATGGTTGTCGGCGCCGCCTCCGCGCGTCTCGGGGAGGGCGTTGCCCGGATCAGCGTGGTATCGAGCGCGCTTACCCTGGCCCTCGCGCTCGTGCTGTTCGTGAACCAGCTTTGGGCAGAGTCCGGGCAGCTCGTAGGCTTCGGACTCAGCATCTTCACCCTCTACATCGACTGGCTGAGCACGCTGATGGCGTTGTTGGTCAGTGCCATCGGCCTGGTCGTCAACGTTTACAGCGTCCGCTACATGCAGGACGATCCGGCGCATACGCGCTACTTCATGCTCCTCGACGGCATCATCGGGATCATCCTGCTGATGGTCTTGGCCGGAGACCTGTTGACGCTGCTCCTGGCCTGGCACCTGATCGGGGTGTTCCTCTACTTCCTTCTCAACCACGACACGCGGCGACCGGCGGCAAACCGCTACGCGTTCTGGACCCTGTTGACCCATCGCATCGGCGACCTGCCACTGCTGGCGATCACCGCCCTCTCCTACCACACCTACGGCACTCTCTCCCTGCCGACCCTGTTCGAGCGCGTGGCCGAGGCGCCGCACGCGGCGACGCTGCTCGGCCTGCCCTTCGCCGAGACCGTCGGCATGCTGGTGCTGATCGCGGCCTTCGCAAAATCCGCCCAGTTTCCCCTCCATACCTGGCTGCCGTACACGATGGACGGACCAACGCCTGTCTCGGCCCTGATGCACGCCGGGATCGTCAATGCGGGCGGCTTTCTGATCAATCGCTTCGCGCCCATCTTCGTGCACACCGAGCACGTCCTGCTGGTGGCCTTCGCGATCGGCCTGATCACCACCATCATGGGCTCGCTCATGATGCTGATGCAGAGTGACATCAAAAAGGCGCTGGGCTACTCGACCATGGGTCAGATGGGCTACATGGTCATGGAATGCGGGCTCGGCGCCTTTTCCCTGGCGATCTATCACCTCATCGCCCATGGCGTGTTCAAGGCCACGCTGTTCCTGGGCTCCGGCTCCTTGATTTCCAAGGCGCGCAAAGATCCCAACATCCCCGAGGGCGAGGTATACAAGTTCATGGTCGAGCGCAAGGTGCCTCACCCTCCGCGCTCCTGGGTCGTGTTCGCCGCGATCACGGTGACCGTGCCGCTGGCGATCGTCTTCGGTGCACATCAGATCGTCACCGAGGGCTTCCTCGGTCATCAAGGTGCCATCATCCTGCTGCTGTTCGGTTGGATCACCGGCGCGCAGACCATCCTCTTCGTCTACAAGATCGGCGGAGAGCGGCCCTTCACGAACCTGTTCTACGTGTTGCTCGCGTTCGGGCTGGTCATCCTTACCTACGTGGTCGTCGGTCATGCCTTCGACACCTTGCTCTATCCCGACCCGCAGTTCCGGGAGGCCTTGTACCAGGCGGCGTCGATCAATGTCGTCTGGTTCGCCGTGGTAGTGATTCTCCTCGTCGTCCTGATCGCGGCGGGCTGGATGCTGGTGTTTCGCTCGGCGGCAGCGCGTCAACCCCTACAGCGTCGCTATCGCAACCTGTACATCAATCTCTATGCGCTGATGTCGCGTGAGTTTTACATTGCCGATCTCTACAGCCGCGTTGGCGAACGGCTCATCGCGCTCTCCCGACGGTTGAACGCTTTTCTGCGCTGGGCCTGACCGGTGCGGGGATACACGTCATGACGACCTTGCTCCTCCTCCTGGCCGGGCTCTTCCTCCCACTCTACCCGCTCAGCATCGGCGTCAATCTCTTGCTGCAATCCGGTGCTGGAACCGGGATCGGGCGCCCCGGCCCCTGGTCGCGCCCGCTCTTCAAGGCCGCCGCGATTCTGCTGATGCCGCTGATCGGCGTGTGGCTCCTGCGGCTCGGGCTGTCGCGGGTCGAAGGCGACGGCTCCAGCTTGATCACGGTGTTCGCGGTCTGGGGCGGGGCGACCTCGGTGCTCTACGCGTTTCGCCTGCTCTCGACCCGCGACGGGCAGATCTGGATCGGACAGCTCTACTCCTCCGCCCTGGCGTTGATCTGGGTGGGTGCCGCCCACGGCGTCGCCCCACTGCTGCCGGCGCTGGGGCTAGCCGTCTCGCTGTTGCCGCTGCTGTTCTTGATGGGGAGTCTCACGCGCCGCTTCGGTATCGCGCGCGTCGGACTCTATCCAGGCCTCGGGGTGCGTATGCCCTTGTTCTCGGCGCTCTTTGTGGTGGCGGTCCTGGTAGCCGTTGCGGTGCCCTTTTCGCCAGGATTCTTCGCCGTCGCCGATCTCGCCTTCGGCGGCGTAGGCACCAACGAGCTCATGTCGCTCGCACCGCTCAGTGTCTCCTGGCTGCTGTGGACCTGGGCGGGCGTCAACCTTTTGACCGGCATCGTCTTTGGCCCCCCTCGCGATGACCTCGTCTATGACGATATCCTGAAGCGAGAGGTCCTGCTCCACGGAAGTGGCATGCTGGTCCTGGCGATCTTCGGCATCATGCTGGTCGAGAGAGTGCTCTGAATATGTCCGAAACGACACGCGATGCGCACGTCGCCCACGCGCTAAGCGAGCGCGATAAGAATGCCTCATCAATGGACTCGCGCCCCGAGGCGCCCACCCTCGGTAAGCGGCTCAAGATCCGCTCCATGGTCGCCATGGCCGGCGAGGTGCTGCCGTTCTTCTGGCCGATGCGCGGCTTCATTCACCACAATCCGCTGCACGGACTCGAAAACCTCCCTTTCGAAGAGGCGGTCGCCAGGGCGTCAAAGCTCTTCCACGCCAGCGGCTACCTCAAGCGTGCCGAGTACCAGCGGCTGTTCGAACGCGGCAGCATCGAGAGGGATGTCATCGAGTCCCTGGCGGCGGAGCTCATCTCCGGCTGGCTGGGCGAGCAGGATCAGGCCTCCGACGCAGAACTGGTCGAGCTCATGCATCGATGTCTGGTGACCATGATGACCGAAACAAGCCAGCCCGCGCTTGGCGTACAGGCTCCTGATGCAGAACAAGTCCTGGCAGCGGTGAAACGCAGTGCCTCCTAGTTCCCACAACCGGGCTGCCTGGGCGACAAAGCCCTTCGGGGAGCAATTGGCGACGGAGCTGACCTTGTGTCAGGCCGTTGATCAGCTATTCGGGACCCACCTCTCGGAGACCCTGAACGAGCTGCTCATCAAGGGAATGATGGACTTCTTCGACGAAGGCCAGTCGGTCTGGCCCCTCCCCGGTCGCCAGAAGGGACTCTATCGCTGCTGGAGTCGGATCGCGCAACGCAATCGCCGGCTGCGTATGCGCGGCCTCGACGTGGGCGCTGTCTTGGCCGAGGCCGACGAGCCCGAGGCCTTGATCGATCATGTCATGACACGCCTGGGTGTCCCCGAGCACCTATGGATGGACTACTTCACCCTCGAGCTGGCCCAGCTGCACGGTTGGGCGGGCTTCGTGCGCTGGCGTTCTCAGGCGAAGCACTACTATTGGCAGCAACGCAACCCGGCCGATCTCGTGGAGTTCCTGGCCGTGCGCTTGGTGCTGACCCTGGCGCTGCTGAGGGACGCGGCCCGGCGCTTGAAGCGCGAATTGACCTTCCCGGCCCTTAAGGACTTCGCCGAATCCCAGCCCCAAGAGTGCGTCCTGCGTCGGGAGCTCAATGCCGGCACCGTTTTGCCGGATTTCGCCCACCGGATCGAGGTCGCACTGGACAACGGCGATCAGGGGCATATCGACGCCCTATTCCGCGACTATGAGCGGGAGAAGGTCACCCGGCAGGCCGATGCGCAGGCAAGGCGTCTGCTCGCCACGGTCGAGCAGGCCGGCTACGCCCGCGACGATCTGCTCCAGCGCCCCGATGAAGAGCTCCTGCGATTCATTGAGGGTATCTACGCGTTCCAGGCACGCGAGGCCTTCATCTGGACCCGCGCCCTGGAGCAGACCTACATGCGCAGGCTGCTCGGACAGATCGGGCGAACGACCGAACCCGCCGCGGTCGAACCGGCGCGCCCCAACGCCAGCGACCCGTCCGAAGGGACCAGCTCTTCCGATCGAGTCTTGGCGCTATTCTGTATCGACACCCGCTCGGAGCGATTCCGCCGTCATCTGGAGTCGGTCGGCGATTACGAGACCTTCGGTATCGCCGGCTTCTTCGGCGTTCCAGTCAGCTTCATCGAGCTCGGAAAGGGCCACGAAACGGCGCTCTGTCCCGCCATCGTGACGCCCCGCAACGTGGTCATCGAGATGCCCCACAAGCACGAGCAGCCGCGGCATTCGCTCTATGAGCTCGCGCACGAGGTGGTTCACGATCTCAAGAACACCGTGCTTGCACCCTACGTGACCGTCGAGGCCGTCGGCCTGTTGTTCGGTTTCGACATGATCGGCAAGACCTTCGCCCCGAGCGCCTACAATCCGTTGCGCAAGCGCCTGGAGAGCGCCAAACCGCCGGCACGGCTGATGATTGACAAGATCACGCGCGACGAGGCCGAGGAGCTCGTGCTCAACCTCCAGAACGAAATGGTGGTGCGGGCCATCGCGCGGCACTTCGACATCAAACGCGAATCCGTCACCAGCCCCATGATCCGTGAGCTACGCGACACTGCGCTAAAGAAGCGCAGTGGTCGAACCGAGTTCGCGAACCGCTTCGAGATAGACGCCGTGGACGAGGCCGGCTTCGTGCGCTCCCTTCAGCTGGAGTATCAGATCAACCCCGACCAGGCCGTTATCCAGCTCGAACACCTGGCCAAGCTCGGCTTCCGGCTTCGGCGCCAAGCCGAGCTGGTCGGCACCGCACTGCGTGGCATCGGGCTGAGCGATGCATTTCCGCGCACGGTCTTGGTCGTCGGCCACGGCAGCACGTCCGAGAATAATCCCTATGAATCGGCACTGGACTGCGGCGCCTGTGGCGGCGACCACGGACTGATCAACGCCCGCATCTTCGCCGCTATGGCCAACCGCCGCGAGGTGCGCGAGCTCCTGGTCGCGCAGGGCATCCGGATACCGGCCGAGACCTGGTTCATCCCCGCCCTCCACGACACGACGACGGACGAGGTCCGGCTCTACGATCTCGATCAGCTTTCACCCGGTGTCCTGACCCGCGTTACCCGCATTCAGGAGGATCTCACGGCGGCCGGACGCCTGTGCGCCTTTGAGCGCTGCGCGGACCTCGGCGAGACCGGCATCGACACCCCGGAAACCGCCGCTCGACGGGTCAAGCGCCGCTCCATGGACTGGACCCAGGTGCGCCCCGAATGGGGGCTCTCGAAGAATGCATCCTTCATCATCGGTCGTCGGGCCCTGACGCGCCACGCCGACCTCGAGGGCCGCACCTTTCTGCACTCCTACGATCACCGTCTCGACCCAAAGGGGCGGCTCTTGGAAGGCATCCTCTCGGGACCCTTGGTGGTGGCGCAGTGGATCAACATGGAGCACTACTTCTCCCTTGTCGACAACGAGGTCTTCGGCAGTGGCAGCAAGGTCTACCACAACATCGCCGGGCGCTTCGGCGTCATCAGCGGAAACATCAGCGACCTTCGAACTGGTCTCCCGGCGCAGACCATGCTCAAAGCGGGTGCGCCCTACCACGAGCCCATGCGCCTGTTGACCGTCATCGAGGCTCCGCTCAAACTCGTCGAGGACCTCCTCGGCCGCCTATACAAGCCCCGCGAGTTGGTGCGCAACGGTTGGGTGCTGCTGCTGGTGCTGGATGCCGAGCGAGGCACGGCCAACTTCTATACGCACGACGGCTGGCGGACACAACCGATCGCACTGCCGTCCTGAACGGACGCTCAAGCACCGCTGCTCCCGCCACTCACTCAAGATTCACGCGGATACAGGCCATGCATGAACTGACCAACCAGCACATGAACAAGCTGGAGATCATCCTCCAGGGGGAACACCAGGATTTCGTCCTCGACCTACTCCACCGCGCCGGCGTCAGTGGGTGGACCGTCATCCACAACCTATCGGGGAAGGGCACGCACGGAGCCCACGAAGGTCACCTGATGTTCAACGAGGAAGACGTCTTGATCATGGTCATCACCGTGGTCCCCGAAGAGTTGGCCGGCCACATACTCGAGGGCCTGACACCCTTCTTCAGCAAGCACATGGGTGTCGTCTTCACCACGGAAATCAAGGTCTCGCGAGTTGAAAAGTTCAAAAGGCCGGTGTCCGGCGCGGATTGAGCAAAGTCGGCGACGACAAGCGCTTCCCTGCAACGCGTGATCGGGACAACGGCTCCCACCCCCAGAGGGAGTGGCAGCCCATTTCATGTCGTACCCGTAGCGACCGTGCCGTCACATGGCCTCTTGCCCTCTCGCGGCGCGCCGGTGCCATAGCGCTCGGAGAGGGCCTGCAGCGCGCGCTCCTTGTCGGCAAAGAAGCTTTCCTCGCCGAGCAGCTCGACTAGGCCGCCGCGTTGAAACACGGTGCGCACCTGCTGCTTCAGTCCGCTGAACACCAACTTGACGCCGATCTTGCGCAACCGCGGGGCGAGCTCCCGTACCTTTTCTTCGCCCGTGGCATCGATCTCGTTGATCCCGCTCCCAATCACGAGGATGGCGCGAGCCTCGGGGTACTCGGCCAGCGCCTCGAGGAGGATATCCTCAAAATAGGCGACGTTGATGAAGGTAAGCGACCCATCGAAGCGCACCGGGACAAAATGGCAGCTGACCGGCTTCAGCCCGTAGGCGCGCAACCCACCCAGCGTACCGTCCGGCTTGCGCGCGACAATATCGGCGCGCGGCCGCATCGTGCGGATCAGGAACCAAAGCACGGTGAGCGCCACACCCAGCAGAATCCCATTCGCCAGCTGCGGCGCCATCCAGAGCGTGGCGAAGAAGGTGATGACCCCGATTGTCGAGGCCTGCGGATCGACCTTCCACGCCTGCACCAAGGGTTCTATACGTATGAGGCCGAAGACGGCGATCATCACGATGACCGCCAGGGTGGCCTGCGGCAGGTGATAGAGATAGGGCGTCAGGAACAGAAGAACAGCAACGACACCCACAACACTGACGATCGCAAACAGGCCCGTCTGCGCGCCCGTGCGCGCTGCGACCGCGGAGCGGGAGAAGGAGCCGCTCACGGTGTAAGAGCCAAAGAAGCTACCGGCGATATTCGCCAGTCCCTGTCCCACCAGTTCCTGATTCGTATCCACCTTTTGGTGGGTCGTTACGGCGATCGCCTTGGAGATTGAGGTCGCCTCCATGAAGCCGATCAGGGCCATCACAAGCGCCGCGGGCAGGAGGGCCAGCATCAGGTCGGGCTGCAAACTGGGCGCGGCGAACTGCGGCAATCCCTGCGGTATTTCGCCAACGACCGAACCGCCCCCCGAGAAGGTGACCGTGTCGCCCGACACGCCGGCAAATCGCCAGGCCGGACCGCTCGCGCCCCGCTCCGCCGCCTGATCACCGGCGATCAGAGTCAGTCCTCCACCCTCGCCACTAACACCTCGCAGCTGATGAGCGTAGAGCCGAATTTGGAGGGCGTCACCCCGCTTCTTGAGCTCTTCGAGCTGATAGCTGAGCACCTGAATCTGTGCCTGTGTCTCGGCACGCATCTCGGCACCGGCCTCGTCCGAGGCATCCTTCTCGGCGCGAAGCTGACTGTTGAGCTCCGTCAAGCGATTGGTGGCGGAGACGATGTCCTCCCGCGCGTCCCGGTATTGCTCGATCTCGGCGCGCGCGACCGGATCCTCGATCTGCTCGAGGGGGACCGTCAATTTTTCCTCGAAACCGACCGCCCAGCTCAGGATGGTTGCAATGGCAACGGCGAACAAGACGCCAGGTAGCCGGGGGGAGATGCGGCCCGTGAGCTTGATGACCACCAAGGTTCCAACGGCGAAGAGCAGTGTCGGCCAGTGGGTCTCGGGCAGTTGCCTGACGACATTCCATAGATCGCTCAAATAGGAGTCGGAGCGCGGGAAGGGGACGCCAATCAGTTTGCTGAGGAGCGATAGCCCGATGATCAGGGCAGCGGCGTTGGTGAAACCGACGATGACGGGACTCGAGAGAAAGTTCACCACCACGCCGAGGCGGAAGAGCCCCAGGGCGAGCCGCAGCACGCCGACCATCATCGCCAACATGATCGACAGTTCGATGAAACCCGGACTTCCCGGCGTGGCGAAGGGTATCAGGGCTGCCGCCGACATGAGCGACAGCATGGCCACGGGGCCGGTATGGAGCTGACTGAGAGATCCCCACAGAGATGCGACGATCACGGGTACGAACGATGCGTAGAGGCCATAAACGACCGGCAGTCCTGCCAGCTGCGCGTACGCCATGCTCTGTGGCACCAGGACCAGGGCGACCGTAACGCCCGCAGTGATGTCCCCCCGCAGCTGTGCCAACGAAAAGGGAAACCATCTCAAGAACGGAAAGAATCGTACGAGTACTGCCTTCATACCTTTGTTTTACGTGCTCCCTTTACAGACATTTGCACCTTGGCGCGGATTCGTTAGCTGAGCGATGTCCCCAGCTCAACAAACGGACGTTCAGAGCGAATCCATTGCTCTTCGGTGATCCAGACCCGAATCTAAGAGCCCGGACAGCTATCAGTGGCGCTCCACTTTCGCCTTGCGCTGCGCACACCTCGCTCACAGAGGCCAGGGCCCAGCCTATTTCGGACGGCTCTCGTCGAAGCGCTCCCGAGCGTTCTCGAGCTGGGCGCAGATGAACGGCTCGCTCTCGATTGCGAACTTCAGGAAGGCCTTGGCGGGCAGCGACGGCTCCCGATTAATCGAGTACGCAAGGAACCAACGCCGTTCGATGGGGAAGCCCTGGACATCGAGCAGGACCAGTTTCCCGCCGCCGCTCTCGAGTACAAGCGAGTGCAACGACAACACCGATATGCCGAGCCCGCCGACGATCGCGTGCTTGATCGTCTCGTTGCTGCCAAGCTGCATGCGTACCCGCGGGGTCACGCCGGCCGCCGCCAGCTGCTTGAGCGTCGCGTCCCGGATGCCAGAACCCGGCTCGCGCAAAATAAAAGGCTCGTCGGCGAGACGCGCGATTGGAATATTTCGTTGGCCGGCAAGTGGATGATCCGCGCGGGCGACCATTACGAGAGGATTTGGGGCAAACGGAACGACCTTGACCTGTTCACGCAGCTCGTGCTGCTGGCCGACCACGTAGAGATCGTCGTCGTGAGCCGCTAGTCGCTCCTGAAGCCGGTCTCGATTGGTCACCTCCAACGCGACGTCGATCCCGGGATGACGCTCGCAGAAGGCGCCGAGGAGCTCGGGCGCCACGTACTTGGCCGTCGTCACGACACCGAGGCGCAGACGCCCGCGCCGAAGGCCCTTCAGGTCCGCCAGGGCATTGTCCAGGTTGGCCAGGGCATTCAGGATGTCCCGACAGGCGGCGTAAACCGCTCGGCCGGCATCGGTCGGCTCGACCCTCCGACCGACCTGTTGAAACAGGGGTGAGCCAACCGCATCGGACAGCTTCTTGATCTGCATCGACACCGTCGGCTGGGTCAAGAATAGCTCCTCGGCAGTTCGCGTGAAGCTTCCCAGCCGGACGATCGCCTCCAAGAGCTGCAGTTGACGCAAGGTCGTGTGGCGAATGAGGTAGTCCGCACCCGCGCTGGGCGAGCCCTTACTACCAACGCCTACATCGGCCACGAGGGGGGATTCTTTCGACCTTCGCCCCGCCATTGGCTCAAACCCTATCCCGTCATACCAGTGCCGAAAGCTGTCAACCGGGCGAGGTAATTCGCCGACAACGGCCGCCTCGAAGATCGAGGTCTTGCATAACTGCCTGGGGCGTGTCTTGCGGGCACTGGCGACGAAGGGGCCAGAACGCTGGTCCCAACATGGATAAGACGATCGCGGCTACGCACCGCCGAGATCCGCCCGGTTGCCCTAGATCGGCGGATGCATGCCGACACCAGCCGAGGAGACGGGCAGAAATTCGGTGACTATCCCTGCGACTCGTCAGTCGGGCCATACGCGCCCAGCCGACTGAAAGGGATCTTTGGCGCTTGCTGCAGGGGTCTTGCTCCCAGTCCGCTTCGTCCCGGCGCCGGCGGTTCTTGCACCAGTCCCGCCGGCGCGGCTCGAAGGCTTCCGAGTCACGGTCGCCTTAGGCTTCGTGGGGGTCGCCGCCTGATCGCCGCTTCCCCCGATCTCGCTGATCCCGTTCTCATTCCCGCTCATGGAGATTCCTCTTCAGATGCACCCACCAAGGCGTCCAGGCGGCGCGCGAAAGCCGTCAGCTCCGGGGTCAACTCCCCACTCTCCTCGTCGGCGAAAAGAGTCAGATTGACGTAGGTCCGCCCGAAGTTGAGGTCGGGATAGATGCCGGTCTCCTCCGAGAGCGCTGCCGCATCATCGAGAAATACTCGGGCGGCCCCGTAATTGGGAAACTCCAACCGACGCTCGAGCCGAAGCGGACGCTCTCTTCTCTGCCAGCTTCGAAGCTGCGGATAGTCAGAAGTAGACACGCTCATCTTCGCCGCGACGCTGTTGGAAACCCAGCGTCACGAGCCAGTCTTGGATCTCGCGCGCGTGTGCGGACTCCTCGCGGAGCAGTTCCTCGAAGAAGGCGGCATTGACCCCGTCCCGGATACGCTGGCAAAAACGCGTCGCTTCTTCGTACAAGCCGACGATCTCCGCCTCCAACACCAAGTCCTGGCGCAGCAAATCGATCAAATTCGACGCAACACCCGCCGGCTGCAACTGCGAGGCATTGGGGGCAACGCCAAGGCCAAGCATTCGCTTGACGATGCGATCGGCGTGCTGCATCTCCTCCACTGTTTCATGTCGGAAACGATCGGCCGCTTCGGTAAGGCCCCAGGCGTTACACAGGGCGGCCTGGGTCATGTACTGCTGCACCGCGGTAAACTCCAGGCTGAGCGCGCGGCCCAAGTACCCAAGAGTGCGCGGATGTATGCTTGCGTGATTCATGCATCACCGATACGGTACGCCCACGCCTTATTTCGACCCTGAATGCAGAGTCTGCCACCAAAAGGGGGCGCGGCGCGCTCCAGTCCTTCGTTGGGCCGGAACGTTGCTCGAAGGCCGGTTCCTCGCCACAGGCGAGAAACCGGCAAGCGTCCCGATTGGTCAGGCCGCGGAGGGCGACCCGGTCGGCAACACCGGCTCCACCTCCTTGTGTGGACGCGCGATGATGTGGGCCGCGACCAGGCCGTCGCCGACCCGCTCGCAGGCGTCGGCACCGGCTCGCACCGCGGCGTTCACAGCTCCGGTCTCGCCACGAACCAGAACGGTCACGTAGCCGCCGCCAACAAACTCGCGCCCGATCAGCCGCACCTCTGCCGCCTTGGTCATGGCGTCCGCCGCTTCGATGGCGGGCACCAGCCCTCGGGTTTCAATCATGCCAAGTGCAATACCCATGGTCTCGCTGGCCATTTCGTCTTCTCCTGTTGTGTCTAGGTTGGTTGACTATTCAGTGGTTGGGCGCTGGCGGCACTCGCCGGTCGCCCGGTTTCGGTTATCTTTGAATCAGCTGGCGCGTTCCCGGGTAGCCGCCACCAGAACGGGCTCCAACTCATTGTGGGGGCGGGCGATGATGTGGGCCGCCACCAGCCCGTCACCGACGCGTTCGCACGCATCCGCTCCGGCGCGAACGGCCGCGTTCACGGCGCCGGTTTCTCCACGCACCATGACGGTCACGTATCCGCCTCCGACGAACTCGCGCGCGATCAGGCGAACCTCGGCCGCCTTGGTCATGGCGTCCGCCGCTTCGATCGCCGGAACGAGACCACGGGTCTCGATCATGCCGAGTGCAATGCCTGTCACTTCGCCTGCCATCGTTGGTATCTCCTGCTCTAGGGTTCGCTTGCCGGCAGTGCCGCGCCGGGGCGTCGAATCGTATAAACCATTACTGCCGTTTCTTCGCTCAGGCCGCGGTGGCGGTCCGGGGCGGTTCCTCTCGGGATGCGGCGGCGGCTGTCTGTTCGCCGTCCCAGTGATCGATGATCCCTCCGATGGTCAGATCGGTGAGGATCGCCTTGTTACTCATGGCCAGTCGTCCGGCCGAGCCGCTTACCGTGAACACCCAGTTCCCGACGCGGGTGCCCACCGGATCCGTGGCGACCACCAACTTGCCCCTTCCGTCCCGCAGCACGCGCAGGGCGCAGTGATCAAGCCCGGCCACCCGGTAGGTGCAGTAGAGGGTACCGACCACCTGGCTGATTTCCATGCCGGGCCCTCAGGCCTCCTCCTCCCAATCGTCGATAATGCCGACGATGGTCAGGTCGCTCGGGTATTCCTTGCTTCCGGCGGCTTCGCGTGCCGCGGAGCTGCCGACACAGATGACCCAGTCCCCCGGCTTGGCGCCCACCGCGTCCACGGCGACGGCTTTGGTGCTGCCGTCCTGAACCACCTGTAAGTGCTTGTGCTCGAATCCTGGGATCCGGTTCGTGGACACCAGGGGTTTGAGAACCTTGACGATCTTCATGTCAGTGCCCCGCCCGCGCCGGCTCAAGCGTGGATCCGACGATCTCGATCGGGTTGGCGGCGTCGCAGTCGCGCACTACCCGCAATACGTGCAGAAGGCCTTTGGCGTGCAGTTCCGGGTAGCGGGCCGCGAGCGCGTCGGCGATGCGGTTGCAGTGACCCACTGAGCGCTCCCGGGCGCCGGGGACCCCACCGTGATAGTCGTGACGGAC
Source organism: uncultured Gammaproteobacteria bacterium (assembly GCA_963698495.1). Taxonomy (GTDB): domain Bacteria; phylum Pseudomonadota; class Gammaproteobacteria; order Chromatiales; family Chromatiaceae; genus CAVORB01. The sequence continues at coordinate 46,117 of CAVORB010000032.1, forward strand.
CACGACGGGCACTGGCAGGCCGTGATTGACGTTCAGGCCAGTGAAAATCTTTATCCCGACGTCCAGGTCGGCCGCGCCTTCCTCCACCGTGGTGAGATAGGCGAAATAGGTCAGGTTGCGAAGCTGGATCTCTTCGAAGCCGACGCCGGCCCCGATGAAGCGCTCGGCGTGACCGATGTCCTGGAAGCGGCCGCCGTGGACCTGGCGTACGAGGTCGATCTGGGAGATGTTGTTCTCGATTAGCCGGGCGATCAGGGTCACCATGCCGTCGCTCGGCATCCCGGCGCCGCCCTCGGAAACGCTGGCTCGCACCAGGCTCGCCAAGTGCTCGCGGGCGTGGTGCCGCGTCATGCGCACGGTCTCGTCATAGGCCTGGCGGGCATCCAGCCAACAGTCGAGATCACACGTCCCCGAGGCGTCCGGAACGTGCACCCGGATGATATCCGTGTCCGTGTCCATGCCGATCAGCAGCAGATCCACGGAGGCGCCACAGCAAAAGCCGTTCTCGACGGCCTGGCGAAAGCCTACGAGGCGTTCCCAGCCAGCTCGGGCGGCGGCCTCGTCGTTGGAGCCGTGCGCGGCGCAGCCCTGGTGGCCGGGATCCCCGGAGCTGAAGTGATACAGCACCGTCTTGAGATAACGCGTTGGCCCGTCCGCCGTGTTTGGGACACCCTCGCGGAAGCGCCGGAGCTCGGTCTCAACCCACTTCTCCACCGTGTTCTCGATGTCGAAGAGGGCGCCGGCGTAGCTCTTGCGGCGCACGTTGCCGTAGGGCAAACGCAGAACGTAGCTGATGGCGTGGGCCAGGCGACCGTCGGCGCAGGGCGTAACGTCCATCAGGTGGAAGCCACAGTCCAGCAGGAACTGTTGGAAGGTCGGGTCGTCACGGCCCCCCAAGGGATCGCAGGTGTAGAACTCGTCGCTGACCTGGCGATAGTTCTCGAATACCACCCAGGCGAATAGCCGTCGCATGTCGAGGCCCGTGATCCAGGCGTCGTCGAGCAGATGGCCTGGCAGCTCGATGCCGAGTTCCTCCTGGGCGATACGCTTGGCTCTCGTCGCGAAGTCCGGCGTGCAGCGGTGACTGGCAATCTGCTTGAGCACCGTGACAATCCGGTCGAAGGAGCCCTTGACCCCCTGTTCGTAGGCCGAGAGCCGGGAGTTGGCGTAAGCGTCGGTGAGGGGATGGGTCGCGCCCACCGGGGCGCCGGCCATTGGGTTCGCGTCCGGGTTCGGACGCACCTTCCGGTCGAGGTCCGGGCAGCTGATTACCTTGGCCGCCTCGGTCTTCACGCGCAGGCCGGCCGCGGCTGCACGGAATGCCTGCAGACCGGGTGCCTTGGGCCGCGGTGGCCGTGTTGGACGGTTCGACCCGGCCTTGGCCCGCGCCGGCGCGCCACGACGGCCGTTCTGGAGCGCCTCCGGTGCAGAAGCGGGCTCGGCGCGGACCGGCTCGGCCGGACGCGAAACCGCGGCCGTCCGTACCAGCGCGACCCCGGCCCCACGGGACTGGAACCCGCGGGGTGAGATCACCCGGCTACGTCCGGCTTGTCGGCCTTTTGCTTTTCGGCTCAGGGTCGGCATGATTCCGCTATCGCTCGCTTACGACTGGCTTCAGTGCTGCTGTCGGTCGCTGTATCTCGAAGCTCGGGCCGTCTCAGCCCCGAGCTCCTCCGGAGTAGGTGATCAGGGCACCGCGCTCGGTGTTGCCGCTGCTTCCTGTGACCCGGCTCACGGGCGCCGGGACCTCTTGGTTGCGCTTGCTGTCCACCGGCGGCATGACGCTTGCGGGGCCAGGGCGCGTGGGGTTCCGGCGCCTGGCGGACGCTCCCTCGGTGCCGGTAACCCGATCTCCACGATCCCAGTCGTCGCCGGTGATCTTGGACCCGGCGGACTGACCCTCCCCGGTGACGCGGGCGCGGGGCGGTCCGGCGGGCTCCTTCCCGGGCTCTTCCGCTACCTTGACCACCAGGTCAGGCTGGGTGGCGCGCTTGGCGCCGAAGCGAAACTGCTCGGTACCCGTGATCTTGCCCACGGCCATATCGAAGGGCCCGGTGATCTGGCTTCCGGTCTCGTATCGGGTGCCGGTGACCGTGCCAAGCTGTTTGCGGGCCTGGAAGGCCTCCCGCGCCGGGGACATTACCGTGAAGGATTGGCCCGGGGCTTCGCCGTCGAGCATCTGAGGGAAGTCGGCGTCGCCGGGGGCCGCGCCTTTCCCGCCGCAGGCCTCGGCGAACTGGTCCTTCCCCACGTAGGGGGTACCGCTGACATTCTCGCAGGCGCCCCGGGAGTCGCCCGTCGCGACACCGCCGATGCTGGGCTGGATGCCGGTCATGCGCGGGCCGGGGGTGCCGGCGAGCTGGCGGATACGCGCGCCGATTTCCTTCTGGCTGTCCGGGTCGCACCAGTCGGAGGCCTGCTCGAGGCCGGCGTAGGGGGTACCGGTGACCGCCTTGCAGGTGCCGGGCTCGTCACCTGTGACCTTGGCCGAGCGACCCGTGCGGGTGCCCGAGACGATCTGGCGCTTGCCCGTCATCGACTGACCAACCTTGGCAGGCTCCGGCTCGGGAGTGACGCCGCAGAAGGACTGGTACTGAGCCAGGTCCGCGTACTCGTCGCCGGTGATGATGCGGCAGGCCCCGGGCTCGTCGCCGGTGACCTTTGTGGAACGGCCGACCCGGGTGCCGGTGACGGTCTCACCGGCGAGGGTCACGGACGTGCCGACCTTGGGCGGAACCTGGGGAGAACGCTCCTTGTCGATGCGCCCATTGCGAATGGACTGGGCGTCGGTGTACTGGGTGCCGGTGGGGCGCACGCCGTCGCCGTGCTCGTCGCCCGTGACCTTGGTAGAGCGGCCCACCTGGGTGCCGGACACGGGCTGGTTGCCGAGGGTGCGCGCCTGACCCACCTTGGTGGGGGTCGGGGCCGGCTTGGTGCCGCAGTAGGCGTCGAAGTGACCAGCGGCCAGGTACTCGGTGCCGGTGACGGTCTTGCAGGTGCCGGGCTCGTCGCCTGTGACCTTGAGCGAGCGGCCGACCTCGTTTCCGGTCACCCGGTTGCCGTGCGTGGTCGCGGTCACGCGAACCTTGTCGCTCGTGGTGGCAGCCGGATCGGCCTGGCAGAATTCCCGGAAGATCTCCGCGCCCATGTATTCGGTACCGGTGATGGTGCGGCACGTCGCCTGCTCGTCGCCGGTGGTCTTGCCGCTGCGGGAGACCTTGGTACCCGTAATGGTCTGGCCGCGGGTCGTCTCGCTTACGCCCACCTTCCACGGCTGGTCGCTCGCGCCGCCCTTCCTGCGCTCGGCGCGAATCTTACCGGCGGATTGGGTCTTGCGCTCGCCGGAGCTGCCGTTCTTGCTGCGCGCCTCGCGCACCTTCTGGGCCAGCTCGCGGCTGGACAGGCGCGGGTTGGCCTGGCGCGCCAGGCCGGCGGCGGATGTGGGGGTATCGCTGGCGGCCTTGCCGCGGGTGGACATGGCCGCGCGGCGCGCCAGCACCAGCAGGCGGCCGGTGGGCTTGTTCGTGTTGACGTTGCGCCGGAGCCGTGCGCCGTTGCCGTTGGAGCGGGCGGCCGGGCTGGCGGACTGGCTCAGTTGGCCTGAGCTCGGGGCCTTGGTCTCGGCAGACTTGTTCCCCCTGCAATTGCCGCCGCAACCGCAGCCGCAGCCTTCCTTGCGCTCCACTGACTCGGCCGGGGCCTTGCCGCGCGCGGCGCCGTCGCGGACGCGGTCGTTGCCGGTCATGGCGCGGCGTCCGGACCGGGACAGGGCAGCGCGGCGGGCACGTGAGGCCTGCCGGGCGGCGGCCCCCGGGGTCGCGACCACGGAACCGCTTCGGGCGCGGGTCGGCGCGGGGGACGCTGACGCGGCGGGTGCCGGGGCGGCGGCACGGATCGGCGCGGGACTGGCGGCAGGGGCAGCCTGAGCGCGCGTGCGGTCGCCGCCACGGGTACGCTCCGGCGTCGGGCTACTGATGGCCTGCTTGCCCATCGAGGACATGGCCCGGCGGCGTGCCAGGGCTGCTTCGCGGCTGCTCGAGGTCGATTTCGCTTTGATGTTCATCTTCTGTTCCAGGGGCCTCATGCATCGTCCGACAGGCAGACCCCGCGGGTCTGCGTCCTCATTCCGGGGACCGCCTCACGCCCGTCAATTCGTACTGCCCGGGGCGAGGCGACGCCGCATCGGCTCCGACCTGTTTCGGTAGCGGATGGATCCGGGAGACGAGCTCCCGGATCGCGCGCCGAGGGAGGGGCGAGCCCCCTTCTCAGCGTCGCCCCGGCAACTACTCAGGCGCGACCGTGAAAGACCACGAAGCAGGAGCCCTGGCTCTGGGTGTAATTGTCGTAGCCGGTCAGGCGGACGTGATGGTCCGGGTAGGAGCGATGGCAGGCCTCGAGCTCGGCGACCACGTCACCCAGCTCCTGGGTGCCGAAGAAGGGCAGCTTCCACATGGTCCAGTAGTCGTGACTAGAGTCACTCGGGTGGGCGTGCTCGATGGCCGGGGTCCAGCCCTGGGCCAGGATGTAGGCGATCTGGGTGTAGATCTCGTCCTGGGTCATGGGCGGGAGGAAGCTGAAGGTCTCCAGGGTCTGCTTGGTCTGGTAGTCACCCATGGTGTTCTGAAAAGGCATGGCGTCTTTCCTACGTGTTCGGTTGATCTGGCGTTCGGTTGTCGGTGCCAGGCCCGCCCCTGGCGGAGGCGGGCCGCAGCATGGCGAGTCGCGTCCGTGTTACTTGGAGACGTCGAGCTTGTCGACGGTTTCGAACTCGAACTTGATCTCCTTCCAGGTCTCCATGGCGATGGCCAGCTCGGGGCTGTGCTTGGCAGCCTCGGTGAGGATATCGCGGGCTTCCTTCTCGATCTCGCGACCCTCGTTGCGGGCCTTGACCGAGGCCTCCAGGGCGACGCGGTTGGCGGCGGCGCCGGCGGCGTTGCCCCAGGGGTGACCCTGGGTGCCGCCGCCGAACTGCAGCATGGAGTCGTCGCCGAAGATGGTGACCAGGGCCGGCATGTGCCAGACGTGGATACCGCCGGAGGCGACGGCGAAGACGCCGGGCATCGAGCCCCAATCCTGGTCGAAGAAGACGCCGCGGGAGCGGTCTTCCGGAACGAAGGATTCACGCAGCTGGTCGACGAAGCCCAGCGTGGACTGACGGTCGCCCTCGAGCTTACCGACGACGGTACCGGTGTGCAGGTGGTCGCCGCCGGACAGGCGCAGGCACTTGGCCAGCACGCGGAAGTGGATGCCGTGCTTGGGATGACGGTCGATGACGGCGTGCATCGCGCGGTGGATGTGGAGCAGCATGCCGTTCTCGCGGCACCAGTTGGCCAGACCCGTGTTGGCGGTGAAACCGCCGGTCAGGAAGTCATGCATCATGATCGGTGAGCCGACTTCCTTCGCGAACTCGGCGCGCTTGTACATCTCCTCGGGCGTCGCGGCGGTGACGTTCAGGTAGTGACCCTTGCGCTCGCCGGTCTCCTGCTGGGCCTTCTGGATGGCCTCGCCGACGAACTCGAAGCGGTCGCGCCAGCGCATGAACGGCTGGGAGTTGACGTTCTCGTCGTCCTTGGTCATGTCCAGACCGCCGCGCAGGCACTCGTAGACGGCGCGACCGTAGTTCTTGGCGGACAGGCCGAGCTTCGGCTTGATCGTGGCGCCGAGCAGCGGACGGCCGTATTTGTTGAGACGGTCGCGCTCCAGCTGGATCCCGGCCGGCGGGCCACCGCAGGTCTTGATGTAGGCGATGGGGAAGCGAATGTCTTCCAGGCGCAGATGGCGCAGAGCCTTGAAACCGAAGACGTTTCCGACCAGGGAGGTCAGCACGTTGACGACGGAGCCTTCCTCGAAAAGATCGATGGGGTACGCGATGAAGGCGTAGAAGGACTCGCTGTCTCCGGGCACGTCCTCGATGCGGTAGGCACGGCCTTTGTAGTATTCCATGTCGGTCAGCAACTCGGACCACACGGTGGACCAGGTGCCGGTGGAGGACTCGGCGGCCACGGCGGCGGCGACTTCCTCGCGAGGAACGCCAGGCTGCCCAGTGCACTTAAAGCAGGCCAGGAGATCGGTGTCCAAGGGGACATAGTCCGGCGTCCAATACATGTCCCGGTATTCTTTAACACCGGCGTCGTAGGTCTTCACGCTCATGCTCAGCTCCTGTGGTCTATTCGAGGTCTGCTTCGGCGGCCGAAGCCGTTGGAACTTGGGGTATTATCGTGCTGCGGGGACGCTATGCAAAAATCGATAATTTCGATTAGAAGCATCGATTGTTATCGATATGTTGCGCGCTGGCAGACGGGCAGAAACCAGGCGGCAGAATAGCGGCGCCCTTTCATAAAGCGAAATCAGTGTTTCTGATAAGAAATATTCAAAAACCTTATGATCATTGCGGATCATGCTGGCAAAGACGCCACATCGACAGCGATATCTGATTGTTTTCAATAATAAAAAAGTATTTCTGAATATGCAGAACTTGCAACAATTGCCGCCTGCAACCGTGGTTCAATGGGGAAAAAGTGGCGGATTTTCTGTGTTTTAGTATTTTTTTATATATGTATAAGCGAATGTGTCGAGGCGGGTACCGCGGTTTCGGCCCGCTCGCGTTTGGGCGCGGGCGCACGGTCTTCGCATACCGCGCGGGCAGCCTCCTCACCTCGCACCTTTTCCGCACCTCGAGCAACGCGACCTTTCGGCCCTGTTGAAATCGCTGAACCCAAAGTGCTCGACATGGCGGACCCGAGGGCTCGTCCAACAGTGGAGACATATTCCAAAGCGTCGCCAAGGCTCCTTTCACAACTTGCGGAAGGCATGTAATCTTGCCTCATCGCGAGCGGGGCACGGTTTCTCGTCTGGGCGCTTCGAAAGACGACGCATCGAGCGTTGCCAGGATGCCCCTCTGGGCCGCAACCCTAGCCGCGAGGTTGTAGGCCGCCGAAAGCCGGCACGGTTTCGATCCGCGGAGGCAGTCCTTTGCCTCAGCGCAAAAATTGGGTTAGTGACGCCAAAGATGGCAACGATCGCGCTGATCGGAAACAAGGGCGGAGCGGGAAAAAGCACGCTCTCGGTCAATCTCGCATCGGCGTTGAACCGTCGTGCCAAGACAATCATTCTGGACGCGGATCCGCAACGCTCCGTACTGCAGTGGCGCGCGATGGGTGCGGGTCCCTCCGTTGCGGTCGTCGACGCCGTGGCCGACCTGCCTGGCACCCTAGCCGCTCACGGCGATGCGTTCGCCCATCATGTCATCGACTGCCCGCCTTCGGTCGACGCACCGCAAACGCGCACGGCTTTGCGCTTGGTCGACCTGGCCCTCATCCCCGTGCAACCGTCGCCACTGGATATCTGGGCGACGGTCCATATCGAGCGCGAGGTCGAAGCGGCACGTGAACAAAATACCGGGCTGCGTGCACTGCTCGTGATCAATCAGCTCGAGCCGCGCACACGTTTGTCGAAAATGATGCGCCAGGCACTGGCCGAGCTGTCGATTCCGGCCGCCGGTACCGCCGTGCGGCGGCGCATGGCATTTCGCATGAGCGCGCTCGAAGGCCGCAGCGTATTCGATTTCGGCAGTCGCGGAAGAGACGCCGGCGCCGAGATCCAGCAACTGATCGAAGAGGTGATGGCCATATGACGGCTTCCGACCCAGCAGGCGAGAAATTAGCGGCATCGATTCGCAAGGTCAGGGCAAGCGCAACAAGCGAATTGCCACCCACTCGCGAAGCGGCGCCGCCTGCCGCGCGCCCGGACCCTTCCCCGAACACCTCCCCGGCGCCACGGCGCGCCGGATCAACCGATCCCTACCACTACGGCCGGCGTATCTGGCCGGACTGAGACGCAACCGGCATGGCGCCGGCACCCGCGGCTAGATCGCGCGCCCCGCGATGAGGGCCCGGTGCAGCCGACGCGTCTTCTCGACCATGCGCAAGGTCGAGCGATTGTTGTTGAAGCGTGGCACGTCCGCTAGCGCAACCCAAAGCACCTGGTGGGACTCGTCGTTGCCCGGAATCTCGATGTCGTCGTCCATCTCGACCAGAAAACGAATGTCGTAGTGCGTATGGCGCGGCCCGCGCGGACTCTGCGGGATGGCATGAACGTCCACGTCGAAGATAGGCTCGGCGACCAACCGGATATGGGAGGCGTCGAGACCGGTCTCTTCCGAGGTCTCGCGTAACGCGACGCGAAGGATATCGGCGTCGCCATCGGCATGCCCACCCGGCTGGAACCACTGCTCGTGCTTGCGGTGGTGCAACAGCAAACAATGCGTGCGCGCGGGATTGACAACCCAGGCCGATCCCGTGACGTGCCCAGGCCAAAGATCGCAGTGGAAACAGTCGGTATGGGCCTCGACGAATGCCCGCGTGTGCTCGACGTAGGCGGCCTCGTCCATGAACCGGGTTTGATGCCGCCCGAGCAAATTCAACAGCTCCCATCGATGCATAGGGCCTCCGGCTGATCAGTGCGCGACCGGATTCTCGATCGCCGCAATCGCGGCCGCCGCGGCCTCGTCGATGTCACCCTCCCTTCCGGCGAGGGTCAGTCGTCCGAAGGCGCCGACAGCATGGGCATCGACGAGCGTAATATTCGCAGCCTTCTCGGCCTGATTCGCGGCGTAGATGATGTAGCCGGCCGGCTCGGTTTCCAGGATAAACATGCTCTGACCGGGAAGCATCATCGAGCCGCGCCGATTCTGCCGATTGATCAGCACCGTGTGATCAGGCGTCATGCCGCGAATGATCTCCTGCCACGCGATCCGCGGGTGCTGCCGGTCCGTGTGCTGCGAGCGCAGGTAGGACAATAGGATGCGACCGGCCTCGCGTACGTCTTCCTGATCGCGCTGATGTATCACCATGGTGCCGTACTCGCGCTCGACGACCTGTTGGCTGAGATGCACGCGCGTCGCCTTGAGCGCGATGTCGGTAAGCCGATGGACGGCCATGCCGGGTGAAATCTCGATCCACAAACAAGCGTCACCAGGGACCGGCAGAAAGCCCTGCGAGGCCGTCGCCATGTACTCGGCGAGCTGCGGCTGCAGCGAGTCGATGTAAACGTAGGTCCTTAACTTGATCATATTGGTCAATCACTGCACCTGCTCTCGTAACGTAACCGGCGGGGATCGAGTCGATCGCGCCTCCCATTGCGTTCCCCCGAGGCGTTTGTCGGTTCGTTACGGGCGGTCTCGGGCCATACAGGGTGTGGGAATCACAGCAGCCACCTCCCAGCCGGACAACGCGCCGTGCGCGCTATCTAGGCATCTCTCGCCGAAGACTTGCGTGGTCAAACATCAACCCAATACCAAATCATCCGCATTGTCGACGGTAACGCGCTTCCCGGAAAAGGTGATAGTTTCTATCGGAAACATCGCCTAACCTCGATGTGTGGCGGCGACGCCCTAGATTAAGGAGAGGGCATCAAATCACCCACACGATGGCGGAGTTGGTTCGTCAAGACGGCGGGCCACTCAGAACATAAGATTCATCATGAGCATCATCACCACGAGGAAAAGCACCGTCATGATGCCACCAGCGCGCAAGAAATCAGGAACGCGATAACCCGCTGGGCCCATGATCAGGGCATTCACCTGATGGGTGGGGATCAAGAAGGAGTTGGATGTCGCGATCGCGACCGTCAACGCAAAGACCGCTGGATCAGCGCCTACACCAAGGGCGATGTTGACAGCCAACGGCACGAGAAGCACGGTCGCTCCGACGTTCGACATCACCAGGGTGAAGAAGGTCGCCAATACCGCCACCGCGGCCTGGATCACCCAGCCGGGCGCCCCGCCGACAACCACCAAAACTTGCTCGGCAATCCACTTGGCAGTCCCCGTCGTCTCGACCGCCAATCCCAGGGGAATGAGCGAGGCGAGCAGAAACACCGTCTTCCAACTGACTGCTTGATACGCCTCCTCGATGCTCAGCACCCGCGCGAGGACCATGCCAATAGCTCCCGTCAGCAGTGCAACCGATAGACGCAGGTCGGTAAACAGCACCAGGCCCAACGCAATGGCGAAAAAGATGCCGCTCGCCATCAGCTTGTGCGGGCGTTGCTCCTCATGCGGATACTCGGTCGTGACGACAACAAAGTTGCGGTCCTTTGCCAAGCGGGCCAGTGAGTCCCAGGTAACGTGGGCGACGATCGCATCGCCGGCCTGCAGGGGAAGATCACGGATACCCTCTCCCTCGCGCAGCGTATTGCCACCGCGGTGGAGCGCCACCATGGATAGTCCATAGCGCTTGCGCATCCACACGTCGCGTGCGCTCTTCCCGATCAATAACGAGCCAGGCGGGACGACGACCTCGGCAATGCCTGCCTTGCTTGCGGACAGGGCGTCGCCAAAGGACTGGAGGTCCTTTCGTACGACCAAACCGTACTTGTCTGCAAATGCCTGACAGTGTTCAGGTTCGGCCACGACACCGATGGCGCTGGAAGGCTCGAAAGGAACGTCTCTGGCAACCCCATTGGGGCCGATTGCCAGGTCGTTGCCACCACGCAGCATGGCGACGACACGTATCTTGTGGGCCTGCTCGACATCGTTCAGGATCATGCCGACCAGCGGGCTATCCTTCGGGATGAGCATCTCCCGCATGCAAAACTTCACCCCGTACGTCCGCTGCAGATAGTCCATGGAGTCTGTCGCACTGACCCCATCGCTTTTGTTGACCGGCAGCACGAAGCGACCCGCCAGAACGAAGTACGCGATGCCCGCGGCGAGCAGTGCGAGGCCCACCGGGGTTACCGAGAACAGGCCCCAGGTCTGCATCTCGTCAAGGCCCCGCATCTTCAACCCCTCGTTGGAGGCAAGGATCAGGTCGTTGAGGAGAATCAGCGGCGATGAGCCGACCATGGTGACCGTTCCGCCGAGGATCGCACAGAAACCCATTGGCATCAGCAGCCGTGACATCGGCAGACCGGAGCGGGCCGATATGCGGCTAACCACGGGCAAGAACAGGGCAGCCGCGCCGACGTTCTGCATGAAAGAGGAGATCACGCCGACCGTGCTGGAAATGATCGGAATGATGCGCGACTCGGTGGTGCCGCCGACCTTCAGGATGAAGCTGGCGACCTTGCTCATGATCCCGGTCTTATCCAGCCCTGCTCCGATGATCATCACCGCGATGATCGAGATCACCGCGTTGGAAGAGAAGCCGTCGAAGAGGTGCTCGGTGTCTACCAGGCCCTGGTCCAATCCCATGAGCGGCGCGAACAGCGACGTGAGCCCCAGCAGGACCATGACCGTCGCGGCGGCCACATCGACTCCCACCACTTCGAAGGCAAACAGATAGACGGTGAAGAGCAGCATCGCCGTGACCCACGCGATCTCGACCGTCGGCACGACTGTTGACATGTAAAGGGCGATGGCCGCGAACACGGCCCCGGCAATCCATTGCTTGAGGGTGAGCCCTCCCCGCACGGGGGACACGCGATCCTCATCCGCCGGGGTGGTCATGGATGCCTTGCTCCTCTCAGCCCAGTCAAAGTAAAGAAACCGCGTGACGAGGCGCGCTGCGATGTGCGTTGGGCTACCGACCCGCAACGCTTGGGGGACGCGGGACCTAACCGATCCCGCACCGCAACCGTTGGCCAGGTGCGGAAATCGCAAGGCCCACGAGGATATTCAAATGAACAGTTATTTTCAAAGATTTTAATATTGGCGACGTCCCCAAACACTGACTCGTCCTGCTCTGCGGCCGGTATCCGCAGGTCGTGCTCGACGTCACCGGGGCCGCGAGCAACGCCTGAATATCGCGCTGCGCACAACCCGCCTATCTAGCAGACGCGGCGGATCAGTGCGCATCTCCCAGTAAGCGCGCCCGCAGGGCTCCCGCCGACAGGCCATGAGCGCCGCTGACCTCCAGCAGGGTGCCCAGTGGGGGTGCCGGAAGGCTCAAAACGACCACCGCGGCCGCCATGGCGAGGCTCGCCCCGGGGTACTTCAGACTAAACGGCTTGAGCGCCGTGCCGAAGGAGCGCCGCAAGCGATTGCCGAGCAGGTCCACGCTTGCGAGCTCGTCGAGGCAGAGATGGGTGACGTACCCCAGGCCGAGGAAGGCAGCGGCGAGCCAGGCGTCGAGCGCGGAAAGCCCGACCAGGTGGTACGCCGCATTGGCGCAGACGAGCCCCGCGAACGCCACGGCCAACCACGAGTGCCAGATTCCCCGGTGCACCGTAAGGCGTGCAAAAAGCTCGAGCACGCCATAGCGCACCGCCACGAATACCCCGCCCCAGATCAGCGCCAGCTCGAGGACGGGGAAGCGGCCAACGAGCGATAAGCTCACCGCGAAGGAGACCATCACCCCCAGCAGGGTGAAGAACCCCCGGACCGGCTTCGAGTTGTCGGCATCGATGTCCGGCAGCAGCCCGCCGATCACGCCGACCAGGAAAAGTATCTGCGTCTGCTCGGGCCCGGCCAGTCCAGCGCTGTAAACACCCAGCGCCGCCGCGCTGCTGATGGCCGCGCCGCCGTACAGATGTCCGATAAATTGTGCCATCCAAACAATAAGCTATCAGATGGATTTAATGTTTGTTAATAAAATGATAGCGCACCGAGAACAGGGTTACCAAGGACGGTCCACGGCCGGCATGGCGCAGGTGGGTATCTTCCAAGCCCAAACCGCGGGTACTGTGATCCCCGGACCTCGGGTCGATCCCCCCGGCGCAAGCCATCCTCGCCCACCGCCGCCCACTACGCTGCATCGGCCTTCTGCGCGTGAATCACTGCCGCGACGGTGGCTGCCAGTTAATTGATCAGCGTCTTACGCAGGCGCGGATGCACGCGCCGCACACCCTGCTCGACCTCAGCAGACAGCCAACACTACACAATCTATTTCATTCCAATTGGTTATGGGACAATTCTTCAATTTTACTTCGAATTGACAGGTGATGAGCGACGCGGGGCACCCATTTGAAAGTTTCGCTATTTCATGATTTATTAATGTTCCTATGCCACGGGCGATCTGCGGTGTACGCCCATGCGAGCCGGGACCATCACCCAGGGCATGGCTTGGGCGTGATGGAGTCCGTATCCGACTCCCGGCCAGAACCGTCTGTGCCGCGCCGAGCCAGCGGCGGATTAGCCGTTGCCGAAGGCGCTCAGGTGGGAGGGGGACGAGATGACCCATCGACTGCGCATTCTGGAAGCGGCGTTCTGGGCGGCCGCCCTCGCCGTGTCGCCCGTTGTCGCGGATGAATCGGCGCCGGCGTCCGCCACCCCACCTGAAACGCTCGCCTCGGCCGACGTGGATTCCCCTACCGTACTGGCGCAGGCACCCCCGCCGCAGTCGAGTGCCCCTCCACCCCCGGCCCCCGAGCCGCTCGCGCCCCCACCGCCCTGGGCCGCGCTGCCCGCCGAGCCGGAGCCCGTGGACCAGTGGCTCGACGAGGTGCGCACCCAGCGCCACGCCTGGGAGGAGCGTCGCCGTGCGGCGAAGGACGCCGCCGATGCCCGCAGACGCCGGATCGACCCCTGGGGGGCCGCCCAGCAGGACGCGCGGGAGCAAGAATCGAAACGTCGTCGCGATGCCTTCCGCGAGACGATTGAGCGCGAGCGAGAGGCCTTCCGCAACTCCGGGCCGTGGGCGATGCAGCCGACTCCCAGACAAGAGCCGCCCCCGCAATCGCCGACGCAAAACGACCCGACGGCGCCCGGAGGCCAGAGCGCGGCTCCGCCGGAGCCTTATCCGCCGTTACCAGGCTGGGACAACCGCTGGTACTATCGGGGCTTCTGATCCCGATGGCGCTCCAGAGCACTCCTGATCCGTGGCCACGCGCGGGCCCCCGTCCTTGATCTTGCCACGCGCAGCGCTCAGCGCTGCAAGTCGCCTCACCTACGAGCGCCGGCGGGATGGTCCGTCTGCGGCTCCTGGGTCGTCGGAACCGCGTTGCCCCCCGCCGGGACCGCAATCAACTCGATGACGTTGGCGTCCGGATCGCGGCAGAACAGGGCATCGCGGCCGGATCGGCTTCGCTGGCAGGCCACCCCCGCCCGTTCCAGGCGCCTGGCCACCGCATCCAGATCGCTCACCGCCAGGGCCAGGTGTCGATCCCGCCCGCCGTGCGCCGGACGGCCCGCGGTGGGATCCGGATTCGAAACCTCCAGGAGATGGATCTGCCGCTCGCCCACCCACAGCCAGGCGCCCGGGTAACCCAGATCGGGACGCTCCGGGTCGACCGCGAGACCGAGAAGCCCCTGATAAAAGGACAGCGCCCGCCTGGTGTCGCTCACGATCAGGCTGACGTGGTGAATCGCAACGATCTCTCCCATCCCGCACCCCTCTGCTCCGCAGCCATTCAGCCGCATTGGTCGCGGCACCCGGGTGATATACTAAAAGGCTTTCGAGAGTCCTCGGCAATACGCTGCACGCCATGAACCCGGATCTGGAACGACTCGAAGCCTACCCTTTCGAGAAGCTCAGCGACCTCAAGGCGGGCATCAAGCCACCGTCGGACATGCACCATATCGCCCTGTCCATCGGCGAGCCGAAGCACCCGACGCCGAGCCTGATCAGCGAGGCGCTCATCGCGCATCTGCACAATCTGTCCGTCTACCCCACCACCCGCGGATTACCCGCGCTGCGTCAGGCCATCGGCGCCTGGTTAGAGCGCCGTTTCCGACTTCCAGCCGCGAGCGTCGATCCGGACCGCCATGTGCTTCCGCTCAACGGAACCCGCGAAGGCCTGTTCGCCTTCGCCCAGGCGGTGGTCGACCGCAGCCGCGCACCGCTCGTGCTCATGCCCAATCCGTTCTACCAGATCTACGAGGGCGCGGCCCTCCTGGCAGGTGCCGAGCCGCGTTACCTCCCCTGCACCGCCGAAAACGGATTCATCCCGGATTACGACGCGGTGGAGGCCGACACCTGGAAACGCTGCCAGCTCCTCTACCTCTGTTCCCCCGGCAATCCCACGGGCGCGGTGACCGACCAGGCAACCCTGCGGCAACTGATCGGCCTGGCGCTGGAGCATGACTTCGTCATTGCCGCCGACGAGTGCTACTCGGAGCTCTACTTCGACGAGGACGCCCCTCCCGTCGGCCTGCTGCAGGCGTGCGCGGCGATCGGTCACAGCGACTACCGCAGGTGCGTGGTGTTCCACAGCCTGTCCAAGCGCTCCAACGCGCCGGGGCTGCGCTCGGGCTTCATCGCCGGGGACGCGGCCATCATCGAGCAATTCTTCCAATACCGCACCTACCACGGCTGCGCCATGCCGCTGCACCACCAGCATGCCAGCATCGCCGCCTGGGGAGACGAGGGGCACGTGATCGCCAACCGCCGCCTCTACCGGGAGAAGTTTGCCGCGGTGCTGGAGATCCTCGACGGGGTGCTGGCCGTTTCCCACCCGCAGGCAGGCTTCTACCTGTGGCCCGAGACGCCGATCGACGACACCGATTTCGCGCGCGGGCTGTTTGCCGGCCACAACCTGACGGTGCTTCCCGGCCGCTACCTTTCGCGCGACCGCGGCGGCCCGGATCCCGGCGCGAACCGCCTGCGCCTGGCGCTGGTGCCCCCGCTGGCTGAATGCGTCGAGGCGGCCGAGCGCATCCGCCACTACGTACAAACCCTGTGATTCCAGACACGAGAACCTTCGGAGCATGCCATGAGCGACAACCAGCACATCATCCAAGAGGCCTTCGAGCGGCGGGCCGAGATTACCCCGCGCAGCGTCGAGACCCTGGTCCGCGACGCAGTGATGGACACCATCGACCGGCTCGATCGGGGTGAGCTGCGCGTCGCCGAGAAGCACGACGGCGCCTGGGCGGTAAACGACTGGGTCAAGAAGGCGGTGCTGCTTTCCTTCCGCATCGAGGACAACTGGTTCATCAAGGGCGGCTTCACCAACTACTACGACAAGGTCGCCTCCAAGTACCAGGACTACAACTCCCGCGACTTCCGTGACGGCGGCGTACGCGTGGTGCCGCCGGCCACCGCCCGCCGCGGGTCCTACATCGCGCCCAGCTGCGTGCTCATGCCCTCCTACGTCAACATCGGCGCCTACGTGGACTCGGGCACCATGGTCGACACCTGGGCCACGGTCGGCTCCTGCGCCCAGATCGGCAAGAACGTGCACCTCTCGGGCGGTGTGGGCATCGGCGGTGTGCTGGAGCCCGTGCAGGCCGCGCCCACGATCATCGAGGACAACTGCTTCATCGGCGCCCGCTCGGAGATCGTCGAGGGCGTCATCGTAGAGGAAGGCGCGGTCATCTCCATGGGCGTCTACATCGGCCAGAGCACCAAGATCTTCAACCGCGAGAGCGGCGAGGTCACCTACGGGCGCGTTCCCGCCGGCGCCGTCGTGGTGCCTGGCAGCCTGCCCTCCAAGGATGGCGGCTACAGCCTCTACTGCGCGGTCATCATCAAGCAGGTCGACGAGCGCACCCGCAGCAAGGTGGGCATCAACGAGCTGCTGCGCGACATCTGAGGGCGCAATCGGCAGCGCCAGCACACCAACGCCACCGAGAACCGAGGCCTCCGATGGTCACCCTCTACGGCATCCTCAACTGCGACACCATGAAGAAGGCCCGCGCCTGGCTGGATGGGCGCGGCGTCGACTACGCGTTCCACGACTACAAGAAGCAGGGCATCGACGAAGGGCTGCTGCGCGCCTGGGTCGCGGAGCTCGGCTGGGACGAACTGCTCAACCGTCGCGGCATGATGTGGCGCAGGTTGCCGGAGGAGGCGCGCGCGGACATGGACGAGGAGCGCGCGATTCGAACCATGCTCGAGACGCCGTCCATCATCCGGCGGCCAGTGCTCGACACCGGTAACGCGCTCCACGTCGGTTTCTCCGCCGAGCGCTACGCGGAGATCTTCGGCTGATGTCCGCGACGCTCGACCTCGCGCGTGCGCTCATCCGCCGCCCCTCCGTGACCCCCCTGGACGCGGGCTGTCAGGACCTGATGGCCGAACGCCTGGCCGCCCTCGGCTTCCGGATCGAGCCCCTGCCGTTCGGGGAGGTGAGCAACCTCTGGGCGCGGCGCGGAGACGCCGCGCCCCTGTTCTGCTTCGCGGGCCACACGGACGTGGTGCCGCCCGGACCGCTCGAGAAATGGACCTCACCTCCCTTCGAGCCCGAGATCCGGGACGGCCTGCTCTATGGCCGCGGGGCGAGCGACATGAAGGGATCGCTGGCCGCCATGATCACCGCCGTCGAGGCCTTCGTCGCCGCCCACCCCCGGCACCCGGGGTCCATCGCCTTCCTCGTCACCAGCGACGAGGAGGGGCCGGCCCGCGACGGCACCCTCAGGGTGGTCGATGTCCTGGAACGGCGTGGGGAAAAGATCGACTGGTGCCTGGTCGGAGAGCCCTCCAGCCAAGACCGTGTGGGGGACACGATCAAGAACGGGCGTCGCGGCAGCATCAACGGATGGCTCACCGTGCACGGCAAGCAGGGCCACGTGGCCTACCCCCAGCGGGCCAAGAACCCCTTGCACGCCATCGCCCCGGCCCTGGCGGCGCTGGTGGCGGAGGAATGGGACCGGGGCAACGCCTTCTTCCCGCCCACCAGCTTTCAGATCGCCAACCTCAACATGGGCACCGGGGCGGACAATGTGATCCCGGGCACCCTTACCGGGCAATTCAACCTGCGCTTCTCGACCGAGCTGGACGCCGAGACCATCAAACGCCGCGTCCACGCCATCCTGGACCAGTGCGGAGTCGACTACGACATCGACTGGCGCCTGTCCGGAGTCCCCTTTCTGACGCCCGCCGGAGCCCTGATCGACGCCACCTGCGACGCCGTGCGGGACATAACCGGCTGCGATCCCGAGCTGTCGACCGCGGGCGGCACCTCCGACGGACGCTTCATTGCCCCCACCGGCGCAGAGGTGCTGGAGCTCGGGCCGGTGAACGCCACCATCCACCAGATCGACGAATGCGTCGGCGTGGAGGAGCTCAATATCCTTTCCGCCATCTACCAACGCGTGCTGGAGCGGCTACTCGTCCCCGCCTGAGTGCGGAGGCCGGCGAACGAAGCGGCCCGGGGTGCCGGCGTCCAAGCTAAGCTTGGGGTAATCAGGACAAGACAAGATCCGCGGCCAGCCCATGCCGAGCGACAGCGATCCCCAGGCGGACACCGTTACGCTGGACTCCGTCAGGCGCGCCGCCGACATCCTCCACGGGCAGGTCGCGGACACCCCCTGTGTCCACTCGGCGACCCTGTCCGCCATCACCGGCGCGCGGGTCACCCTGAAGCTGGAGAACTTGCAGTTCACCGGTTCCTTCAAGGACCGCGGCGCCTTCATCAAGCTCAACACCCTCACCCCCGAGGAGCGAGCCCGCGGTGTCATCGCCATGTCCGCCGGCAACCACGCACAGGCCGTCGCCTACCATGCCCGGAATCTCGGCATACCGGCGGTGATCGTCATGCCGCGCTTCACCCCCAACGTCAAGGTCGGACACACCCGCGCCTACGGTGCCGAGGTGGTGCTGCATGGTGAGGGCGTCGCCGAGGCCGGGGAGCGTGCCGAGGAGATCGCCGCCGACCGCGGCCTGGTGTTCGTGCACCCGTATGACGACCCCGAGGTGATCGCCGGTCAGGGCACCGTCGGCCTGGAGATGCTGACAGCCGATCCGGCGCTGGAGGTGCTACTGGTGCCGGTCGGGGGCGGCGGGCTGATCTCGGGAATCGCCATCGCCGCCAAGGGACTGCGTCCGGACATCGAGGTCATCGGCGTCGAGAGCGAGCGATTCCCGGCAATGCTGCGGGCGCTGGAGGGACAGACGCCCGACTTCGGTCCCTACACCATCGCCGACGGCATCGCGGTCAAGCGCCCGGGGACCCATACCCTGGCGGTGATTCGCCGACTGGTCGACCGCATCCTGCTGGTGGACGAGGCGGACATCGAGGCCTCGGTCCTCTTGCTGCTGGAGGTGGAGAAAACGGTCGCGGAGGGCGCGGGCGCCGTGCCCCTGGCGGCGCTGATCCGCTACCGGGAGCAGTTCGCCGGCAGACGGGTGGGGCTGGTGGTCTCCGGCGGCAACATCGACCTGCCGGTGCTCTCCTCGATCATCCAGCGCGGCCTGGTGCGCAGCGGCCGTCTGGTGCGCCTGACCCTGGAGATCCGCGACCTGCCCGGCGAGTTGGCCAAGGCCGCGGCCCTGGTGGGAGACGCCGGGGCCAACATCGTCCAGGTGCTGCACCAGCGCATCTTCACCGAGCTGCCGGTGCAGAACACGGAGCTCCAGTTCGTGCTTCAGACCCGGGGTCCGGAGCACCTCGACGAGCTGACCACGGCCCTGCGCGCGGCGGGCTACCGCCTCCGCCTCGACCGCGGACCGATGGAATGAAGCGTGAAGGCTATGCCGCCCCGCCCTTCGACGTCTTCCCCGATCGCCGCGGCAGGCTGAAGCCCGTCTCGCGCCACAGCACCGGCTCGGACAGGGCACCCCAGCCCCAGCGCAGCCAGGCGAGCAGCCGCACGGCCAGCCACAATGCCCATGCCAGCATGAGCACCCGATACACGAGAAGCGGGACGGAGACGACCCACACCCGCGGCAGCTCGGGCTGGCTTCGGTCCTGATACCACTGGAGCAGCGCCGACGACGAGCCGTTGCCGGCGATCTGCATCTCGGGCAGTCCCAGCAGGCTCTGGTGCACGGCGGCGACCAGTGCGTACAAGGCCGCCAGGGCGAGCAGCGCCAGCCCCGTCTGCATCAGGTTGAAGCGCCAGGGCGGCAGGTCCCGTTCCAGGCGCGCGCGCAGACCGAGGGCGAAAAGGCAGCCGGCCACCAGCACGCCGATCCACACCCCGCCCTGACTGAGGCCGAGGCCGAGCAGCAGCCAATCTCGCCCCTTGAGCGGCGTGATCGAGCTGCGGCCGAGCCCGATCGCCAGCGGGATCAGAACCACGACCAGCCCCCAGAACAAGACCGCCGGTCCGACCTCTGGACCGCCCGCCAGCAGCACCCACCGGTCCGGCGGGGGCTCGACGCGCACGGTGGCGTTCACGCCCTCGAGTCCCACGTTGGGAACCGGCGGCGCGTAATAGACAGCGAGAGGCTCAGGCTGCGCCCACTGGATCTCCCAGCGCTGCTCGCCGGGGACCAGCGGCAGGGTGAGCTTGTTGCCCTCCGGCCGCAGGGGTCGATCCTCGCCGTCGATGCGTACCCGTTCCAGCCGGCTCCCTTCCGGTAACAGCAGCTCGTGCCTGCCTCCCTGGCTGCTGCGCAAGCGCAGATCCAGCGTGGTCTGCGTCGTCCTGCGTCCGGGAACGAGGCGATAGCGGCTCTCGTCCAGGGTCAGGGTCGGCCCCGGGACGCCCGCCGGTCGGGAGAACCGAAGACGCACCTCCTCGCCCGGCCAGGGACGCCAGGTCGGCAGCCAGCGATCCAAACGTCCGAGGTGGTGCACCGGCGGTATGCCCTCGGCCTCCATGTGCCACAGGGTGCTCAGCTCCAGCCGCCACTCCTCGCTGAGGCGGTTGTCCTCCACCGCACGCAGCGCCAGGGTATCCACGGGCGCGAGCGCGGAGCTCCAGCCTGTCCTGTTGCTACCAGGGGGAAGACTCACACTGACGTGGCCATCACGAACCTGAACGCCTTCGCTCATGACCCGCTCGCCGGGAATCAGCGGCACCTCCAGCAACACCGGAAAGGCGGGAGGCGACTGCCGCACGATCTCCGTCTCCACCCGCCAGCTCACCCCCAGGTACAGGGTGCGCACCACATGCAGGAGGGGTGGGACCTCCGCCGGTGCCAGCTCGTCGACGGATGCGATCTCCCGACGCGGACGCACCAGTCGCACCTGTGACCCGACACGGCCTCCGGCCTCTACGCCCTCCACCCGCCAGTCGCCGGGATGGACCTCGACCTGCCTCGGGCGCAATGGCAGCGGGAGCTCGACCTCTGCCCGCGACGGCAGAGGCCCGGAGAGCAGCAGCTGATGCCTGCCCGGGGGAATCACCGTCGAAAAGCCTCCGTCGCCCTCCCGGCGCAGGCCGTCCAGCGGCGTGCCGTTCAGCGTCAGGTGAGCGGGCACCCAGCCGCTGGCGCTGCCGGGAACCGGCAGGGCAACTGCTTCCTGGGCGTCGACCGTGAGCGCGAGGTGCAACCGATCGCCCTCGGTCTCAATCACCATCAAGGGAATTTCGACACAGGCGGGCAGGCAATCCGGCGGCTCGAGCAGCCGCGCCTTGAGCTCCTCCAGCAGTTGCGGAGAGGGAAACCCCTCGGCGACGGAGGGCGTCGGCGCGCTGGCAAGCCCCATGGCGAGCAGCACGACGGCCGCACCCGGCACGCGGCGCAGCACGGTCCCGAGGATGCCCGCCAGGGTCAGCCCAAGCGCCACGACCAGGACCAGTCGCACCAGGGCGAGCACCAGCCCCCAGGCCGGACTCAGTAGCCACAGGGTGACCTGCTGGTCGCCCGGGACCGCCCCATTCCAGCTCAGGTCCAGGGTACGCCAGCGCCAGTCGGGGACGCCCGGGCCCGTCTGGACCTTCGCCTCCGGATCCACCACCTCGAGCGCCTGCGGAGGCGCGGCGGGCCTTCCCGCCAGCGGCGCCTTGGCCCCCTTGCGTAGCTCCGACTCGCCCATCATGGCTTCCGCCATCACGGGCGCGGGAGCAGGCGCGGCGGTCTGCAACGGCATCTCGGACAGGAGCGGCCAGGGCCGCTCGAGCTGCGGATAGATGGCGTTGCGTACCTGACCGACCAGGAAGGGAAGCGCGATCAGGACCAGGGCCAAGAGACTCACCCGGTAGTAGGCGAGCAGGATGCGGCGCAGGCGGGCCATCGCGGCCCTCGCCGGCTCCTTCGGAAACAGGCGCAGCAGCGCGAATGAACCCAGCACGTGCAGCCAGACCAGCCGCGGCGCCTCCGGCTGATGCCAGGTCAGAATCAGGGTGGCGAGTGCCGTCAGGCCCCAGACCCAGCCCCAGAGCCGCGCGACCCCGAGCGCGAAGATCAGCACCAGGAACAGGTCCAGCAGCGTCCAGCGGTTGACCCAGCTGTCGGGCAGGTTGTCGACGCCCGACACCGCCAGCAGGTCCCACCCGGGCGGCAGGTGCAAACGGGCCTCCGCGGACTGGAGGTCCACCGACCAGCCGGAGGCCGGAATCTCCCGTTGTTCGCGTTCGATACGGCCGTCGGCGACCAGCTCCAGCTGTCCCTGACGCACCTCGACGCCACCGCGATCGCTGTCGGGCAGGCGGGTGACGAAGCTAGGTTGGCCGTTCACCAGCACCTGGCCCAGCGTCAGGGCGGGGCCGGCCTCCACACGCCAGCTGCGCGTGAGCTCTCCGGATATGCGGTCACGCATGGAGTAACCGCCACCGCCGAAGTCCAGCCACAAATCACGACTCAGGGTCAGGCGGTCCGGCGCCGGGTGCGCGTCCCCCCGCTGCACCTGGGTGAATCGCAGCACCTCGCCGGGCCGCAGCAGGTAGGCGGGCAGGCTGCTCCAGTCCGGCGGCAGACCGGTCTGGCGCGGATCCACGGCCTCCGCGCCGGAGATCTCCACCTGCCGCAGATCCGGCCGGGACGCGAAAACCCACACCTCGCGATCCGGCCATGGAGGGGGACGCGGCGTGAGCCCGAGCTCGGCGACCGGACCCGCGTGATGTTCGCTGACATCGATCTGCCACTTGCCCGGGCGAACCTGCAGGCGCAGCGCGCCGTCGGGCTCCAACCGCGCGGGCAACCGACTGTGCACCGCCAATGGCGTGCCGCCAGCGAGCAGGACATTTTCGAGGCGGACCTCCCGCGGCCTCCCGGCCGCCTCGAGCGTAAGCCTGGTGAGGACGCGGAAGGGGATGTCGTCCTCCAGCCTGCGGTAGACCTCCAGTGCAAGCGAATCCGGGTCCGCGGCATGGCTGCCGGCGCTCGCGCGTAACCAGAGCCTTCCGTCCTGACCCTGGCGCGGAAAATCCACCACCTCGCCGCCTATGCGCAAGGACACGCTGCCGGTTGTCGCCGGGACCGGAAGTCCCTCGGGCATCGCGCCCCAGAGGAAGCGGCCGCTCAGGGCATGCTCGCCCGGGGGCAGCTTCACCACCGGGGCGCCGTCGCGAGACAGCACGGGCGCGTACTCGGATCCCGCGCGAAGGTCCTGGGGCCAGTGCTCGGCATCGCCCGGCAGCGGGACCCAGGTCTCGGCGTAGACCCGCCAGCGCTGCGCGAACAGGCCCCCGTCCGCGTCGAGATCCAGATCCAATCGCCCGGGCCAGGCGCACAAGCGCTCTCCGCCCCCGATGATGACGGGACACTGACGCTGATCCACCCCCTCCAGCACCCACGGAATCCAGTCCCTCAGGGCTTCGGGGACCTGAGCCTCGACATCATCGGCCGCGCCCAAGGCAGGCGCGGTGAACAGGAAAAAGAGCAGGAGGATGCGCACCATGGCTAGAGCTCTCCGTGCCGCGTTCCGAGGTCCGCCACCGGCATCACGCGCCACCCGACACGGCGGCGAGATGGCACCGATTAGGATCCCTCGCTCGGACGTCGGACGCGGTCCCCGCCGCGGAAAACGCGGCTACGACTTGGCGAGTCTACCGTTGGCTTGCCCGCCCGGCACAAGACGTGGTGTCCAGGCGGCAACACGAGCGGCGTTACTTCTTCGTCTTCTTCTTTTTCTTCTTGTCCTTGTCTTTCTTCTTTCCCTTGTCCTTCTTCTTCGGCTTTTCCGCCGCTTCCTTCTCGGAGCGTTTTCCCTTACCCCCCTTCTTCTTGGACGGCGGTGCCTCAGCGGGGGAGATGGGGCTGACATCATCGACAGGCGCCTTCGTTGCCCCGGCGTCTCCCGAACCAAGCAGCTCGGCGGCGGCCGCCTTCACCCTCGCGGCGCGGGCCTCGCCGAACCCCGGAACCGCGCAGAGATCGGAGATCGAGACACTAGCAAGGTCTTCGACACTCTTGATACCGTGCGCGGAAAGATCTTGCACACTGCTCGGGCCAAGGCCCTTGATGTCTGTGAGGGTGGCGCTCATGGACGGGTCTCCTGAATCCTCTCTTATTTCGCTGTTGACAAGGGAATTTATTACGGCTTGGTGAAGAAACCATAGCCCGCGGGAAAAGACAAGATGCGGAACAAGGTATCTGCAGCTCGTCGTCTGCGCGCATACCTGTTACATCCGCCGAAAACGTCGGTACAAATCGAGGAGGCTTACCCGCCCGGTGTCGCCTGGGGTAGCGTCCATGTCTTGATTTGCGGACGCGTGTGGGCTGAAATCCGCGCCCGGGAACCCAACCGCAGAAATCGTGTCTTTTTTGGCGCTTTCGAACGCCAATCGACCAACAACCAGGAGCATGATTCGCATGATCGAGGTTGACAAGCTCACGCGCAGCTATGGCGACCTGCGTGCGGTGGACGATGTCTCGTTCCGCATCGGACCCCACGAGGTCGTGGGACTGCTTGGCCACAACGGAGCCGGCAAGACCACCATCATGAAGATGCTGACCGGCTTTCTCGAGCCGAGCGCCGGGGACATCCGGATCGACGGTCTGGACATCGGCGCGCGCCGCCGCGAGATCCAGCGGCGCATCGGCTACCTGCCCGAGAACTGCCCGCTCTACCCGGAGATGACCGTCATCGACTATCTGGAGTACCAGGCGGCCCTGCACGGGGTCACAGCCGCCCAACGGCCCGCGGCGATCAGGTCGGCGATCGAGCGCACCGGACTCGGGCCGAAGGCGACCCAGGTGATCGCGACCCTGTCACGCGGTTATCGCCAGCGGGTCGGCGTGGCGCAGGCCATCCTGCACGCCCCCGCCATCCTCATCCTGGACGAGCCCACCAACGGGCTGGACCCCTCGCAGATCCAGCACATGCGCTCGCTGATCCGTGAGTTGTCAGAGACCGCCACCGTGATGCTCTCCACCCACATCCTGCAGGAGGTCGAGGCGGTGTGCGAGCGGGTGCTCATCATGCGCGCAGGCCGCCTGGCGCTCGATGCGCGACTCGACGCCCTCGCCACCACGCATCGCCTGCTGGTGACCCTCGACCGGAAGCCGAGCGAGGCCGAGCCTCTGCTCAACGGACTGGATGACGTTTCGGCGCTGGAGCACAGGGACGCCGGCGCAGACCGATACCGCTACCTTCTCGAAACGGCGGACCCGGAGACGACCGCTGCCATGGTCGCCAGGCGCGTCGGCGAGGCGGGCTGGTCGCTGTACGGCCTGCAGCCCGAATCCCGCAACCTGGAAACCCTGTTCGGAGAGCTCAACGAGCGACCGGAGGTGGCCCATGCATGACGTGATGCGCGTCGCCCGCAAGGAGCTCTGGGGCTTTTTCGCCTCCCCGGTCGCCTACATTTTCCTGGGCGCCTTCCTCGCGGTGAACCTCTTCGTCTTCTTCTGGGTGGAGACCTTTTTCGCCCGCAACATCGCAGATGCCCGCCCCCTGTTCGACTGGATGCCGGTGCTGCTGATCTTCCTCGCCGCCGCGCTCACCATGCGAATGTGGAGCGAGGAGCGGCGCTCGGGGACACTCGAGACCCTGATGACCCTGCCGATCTCACCTCTCAAGCTGGTGCTCGGCAAGTTCCTTGCCGCGCTGGCGCTGGTAGCCGTGGCGCTGGCGCTCACCCTGCCGTTGCCGGTAACCGTGTCCTTGCTGGGGCCGCTGGACTGGGGGCCGGTGCTCGGCGGCTATCTCGCCACCTTGTTGCTGGCGGCGGCCTACATCGCCGTCGGACTCTATGTCTCGGCGCGGACCGACAATCCCATCGTCAGCCTCATCGGCACCACGCTGCTGTGCGGGGTGTTCTTCCTCCTGGGCTCGGACGCGCTCACCGGCCTGCTGGGGCATCGCGGCGGCGAGCTGCTCAAGCTGCTGGGCAGCGGCTCCCGTTTCGAGTCCGTTACCCGCGGGGTCATAGACCTGCGCGACCTGTATTTCTATCTGAGCATCGTCGGCGTCTTCCTGACGCTCAACGTGTACACCCTGGAGCGCCTGCGCTGGGAGGGCGACCGCTCGCGGCCCGAGCTTCGCCGACGCTGGGCACTGATCACCGCCCTGTTCGCCGCCAACTTCCTGGCCGGAAACCTGTGGCTGCAGCAGATCGGCTGGGCGCGCGCCGACATCACCCAGGGGCGGGTCTACTCGATCTCGGACGCCACCCGCGGCTATCTCGCCCAGCTCCAGGAGCCGCTGCTCATCCGCGGCTACTTCAGCGCCCAGACGCACCCCCTCCTCGCCCCGCTGGTCCCGAAGATCCGCGACCTGCTGCGCGAGTATGAGATCGCGGGCGGCGGCAAGGTGCGGGTGGAGATCCTCGACCCCCTGTCGGACCCGGAGCTGGAGCGCGAGGCGGGCGAGAAGTACGGCATCCGCCCGGTCGCCTTCCAGACGGCGAGCAAGTACCAGGCGGCCGTGGTCAACTCCTATTTCGACGTCCTGGTGCAATACGGGGGGCAGTACGAGAAGCTCGGCTTCCGCGATCTCATCGAGATCAAGGCGGCGGGCGAGACCGATCTCGACGTGCGCCTGCGCAACCCGGAGTACGACCTCACGCGCACCATCAAGAAGGTCCTGTACGGCTACCAGGGAGGCGGCGATCTGTTCCAGGGCCTGACCCGGCCCATCGTCCTCCACGGCTACATCTCGCCCGCGGCCATGCTGCCGGAACCCCTGCCTGCGCTTCGGGCCGACCTGGAGCGAGTCGCCGAGGAGATGCAGTCCGAGTCCCAGGGCAAGTTCAGCTTCGATATCCAGGACCCGGACGCGGGAGACGGCGCCCTGGCGGCCGAGATCCACGAGCGCTTCGGCTTCCAGCCCCTGGTGCTGGATCTGCTCAACCCGACGGCCTTCTACTTCTACCTAGTCCTGGAGTCGGGCGAGCAGGCGATCCCCGTGCCGCTGCCCGAGGAGCTCAACCAGGAGGGGCTGAGGCGGGCGATCGAGGCGGGCGTCAAGCGCTTCACCCCGGGCGTGCTCAAGACGGTGGCACTCTACACTCCGTCCCCGGGCGCGGGATTCGCGCCGGGACAGGCGAGCTACAACGAGCTGCGCGACGCCCTGCACGCCAACGTCAACCTGCGCGAGACCGACCTCGCCGCGGGTACGGTGCCGACGGACGCGGACCTGCTGCTGGTGGTCGGGCCCGAGGACCTGGACGAGCGTCAGGTGTTCGCCATCGACCAGTTCCTGATGCAGGGCGGGAGCGTGATCCTGGCCGCATCCCCCTATCACGTGGATCTGGGAGGGCAGGCGATCAGCGCCCGCAAGCAGCCTACCGGCCTGGAGGAATGGCTCGACAACGCGGGACTGAAGCTGGAGGAGACCCTGGTGCTCGACCCCCAGAACACACCCTTCCCCATCCCGGTGCAGCGCCAGGTGATGGGCCTGGTGGTGGAGGAGATCCAGACCCTGGCCTACCCCTATTTCCCGGACATCCGCAGCGACGGCATGGACGAGGAAACGGGCATCGCCTCGCCCCTGGGCCAGATCACGCTCAACTGGGCATCTCCGATTCAGGTCGATCAGGAGCGCAACCAGGACCGGCACGTGATCGAACTGCTCCGAAGCTCACAGGCGTCCTGGACCGACCCTGGAGAGGACATACAGCCCGATTTCCAGGCCTACCCGGATTACGGGTTCGCGCGCGGGGAAGCGACCGGTCCGCGGACGCTGGCGGTGGCGGTGGAGGGGCGCTTCCGCTCCTGGTTCGCCGGCAGGCCGTCTCCGTTGCTCACCGAGGCGACCCCGCAGGACGACGCGCCGGCGGAGCCGGACGCGGAGGACAGCGAGCCAGAGGAAGACAAGCCACCGGTGGTCTCCGGCGTGGTCGAGTCCTCCCCCGCCTCGGCCAAGCTGATCCTCGTGGGCTCGGCGAGCTTCGTCACGGACACCGCGATCAGCCTCGCGACCGAGGCGACCAGGACCGTCTATACCAAGCCGCTGGAGCTGATACAGAACGCGGTGGACTGGTCGCTCGAGGACCGGGGCCTGCTCGCGCTGCGCGGGCGCGGTCAGTACTCGCGGCTGCTCGTACCGCTGGACCGCGGGCAGCAGATGTTTTGGGAGTATCTCAACTACGCGCTGGCGCTCGGCGGCCTGTTACTCGTGTACGGGCTGTACCGGCGCGGCCGACGCAAGCGCCAGCGGCACTACCAAGCCCTGATGTCCACGGGGAGGTCCTGAGCCATGCAAGCAGGTAACAACGTCAACCCGGCAATCACCCGCGGCGGCCGCGGCCCCCTCACGCCGCTTGCCTCCGCACTCACCATCCTGCTGTTGGTGCAGATCGCCTTCGCCCTGGTCCTCGGATTCGGGGGACGCGACCTGGCACCGGCCCAATCCCAAGGTCCCCTGCTCGCCATCGACCGCGAACGGATCACCCGCATCCGGATCGAGGCTCCGAAAACGGAGCCGTTGGTGCTGGAGAGAAAGGACGGCGCGTGGCGGATACCCGGCCTCGGGGACTTCCCCGCCGCCGGGTTCAAGATCGACGAGTTGCTGGGCAAGCTCGCGGCGATCGAGAAACGCCTGCCGGTAGCCACCTCCGAGTCGGCGCTGACGCGCTTCAAGGTGGCGGAGACCGGGTTCGAGCGGCGCCTGACGCTGGAAGGAGCGGACACCCCGGCCGCCACCCTGTACCTTGGGGACTCGCCCGGGTTCCGCCGGCTGTACGTTCGCGCCGCTGGCGAGCGGGCGGTCTACGAGGCCGAGCTCGCGCTGTTCGATGCATCCGAGAAGGCGAACGACTGGACCGACACGACCCATCTCCAACTCCCGGCGGAGAACATCCAGGGCATGCGGCTGGCGGACGCAACCCTCGAGCGCGAGAACGGCGTCTGGAGGCTGGTCGACGCCGCCGAGGGCGAGGAGCTCGACCAGCAGGCGGTCGACGAGGCCGCGCGCAAGCTGGCGAGTCTCGATTTCAGCTCGGTCGCCGCCAGTGCCGTGCCCGGCAACGAAGCAGACGGGACGGTGGCGCCGCAGAAGGTCTTTGGGGTCACATTGGGAACCGGAGAGACGCGCGAGTATCGCCTGTCCGAAATCGGGGACAGCGAGGACTGGTCGCTGCGGGTCTCCGACCTGCCTTACACCTTCGTGCTGCCAGCGTACGTGGCCGAGGGGCTGACCATGGACCGAGCATCCCTGCTCCAGGCGAGCGGACCCATCGAAGCCGAAGATGCAGGACCGGACGACGACGCCGAGCCGGAAACCGCGGACGGCCAGGACGGCTTGCCCACCTCGGACGGCGACGCGCCGCGCGAGGGCGGGACCGGTCCATCTCCAACCCAGTAACCGCTCGTGCACCGGCGGCCCTGCCGCCGGTGTCGATCGCGGTCGACGACCCACGGCCGCGCGCTGCCAAGACCACTGCCGCCAATGATCCCCATCACAGCAACCATCAGCATTGGCGAGTCCGAGCTCGAGGAGCGGTTCACGCGCTCCCCCGGACCCGGCGGCCAGAACGTCAACAAGGTGGCGACAGCGGTGCAACTGCGGTTCGACGCGGCCCAGTCTCCGTCACTGCCGGACGGCGTGCGCGCGCGCTTGATCCGACTCGCGGGTCGGCGCGCGAGCAGCGACGGCATCATCACCATCGAGGCGCATCGCTTCCGCAATCGGGAGCGCAACCGCGAAGACGCGCTGGGTCGGCTGGTCGATCTCATTCGTCAGGCCGCGCACAAGCCCAAGCCACGGAAGAAGACCCGCCCGACCAAGGCATCGAAGGAGCGCCGTCTCACGGAGAAGCGCAAGCGCGGACTCACCAAGAAACTGCGTTCCGACGGTCGTCAAGACGACTGAGATCCGTTCCCGAATTCGCCCGAGCCCCATCGGTTCCCGGCGCGATTGATCCGATCGGCGGGATCCCGCAAAAGATCCCGCCCAAAAACCTGTACCGGGCCGAAATCCACGTTATCATTAGGCGCACCGAGTGGCCGCCTCAGTCGCGGCGCATCAACACAAAGGCCCATCCCATCTGTTCAGAGCCCCAGCCAGGAAGTTTGTATTTCAACTAGACCGGACTATTACCAAGAGGCGAGTGAGTGACATGGCTGATGACGAAAAAAGGATCGTAACCAAGAAGGCCACGGCGAAACCCGAGGCCGCCCGGAAAACCGTTTCCAAGAAGGCCGGCACCAAGAAGGTGGTCGCAAAGACCGCCGGCGCGACCGGCACTACCGCCCGAAAGCCCCCGGTAGCGGCCAAGAAGGTCGTGGCCCGCGCGACCAAGAAGACCGCAGTCGAAAAGGCTGCGGCACCGGCGACCGCGGCGAAGCCCGCCAGCTCTCCCGCATCCGGCCGGACCCCGGCGGCGGCGAGACCGGCCGCGAGGACAAGGCCGATGCCGAACGCGGCCCCGCGTTCTCCCCAGTCGAGCTTACCGCTCGAAGAGAGATCGGGTGCGACGCGCGCCTCCGGCGCCGTCGCTCCGCAGGAGAGGTACAAGATGATCGAGGAGGCCGCCTACTACAAGGCCGAGAAGCGCAACTTCGACCCCGCGTTCAATGCCCAGAACTGGGCCGAGGCCGAGCGCGAGATCGACGCGATGCTCGCCGCGCGCCGCCGCTGACTCGCCCTTCCAACGGCTGCGAACCATCCTTCGCCTGACCGAGCTCAGGCGAGGAGTGGTGCTCGCCATCGGACTTGGCCTCACGGCAGAACCACAAAAGCATCCCCATGTCTATGGGGCCGACTTCCTTCGGTTCACGCCCGGTTCTCGCGCGCTTTCGTTACGGCCCGCGCCGCGCGCGATTGTCCTCTCTGAATCCGATCGGCCGGCTGAGCGCATTCCCGCCCAAACCTTGCGACACACAAAGGTCATCCGTCGGCACCGTCGGCAAACGCTGACCGCGCTCGCCCAATCCAGCGCCCCGAGGGTCGCGTGGACGCTCTCGTGAAGGGACAACAGCGAGGGAATGACCAAAAGCACCAGCACCGTCGCAAACCCGAGGCCGAAGGCGATCGATGTCGCCATCGGGATCAGGAACTGGGCCTGGAACGAGGTCTCGAACAGGAGCGGGGTAAGCCCGGCGATGGTGGTCAGCGAGGTCAGCAGGACGGCACGCAGGCGCTGGCAGGACGCCTCCACCAGCGCCTCCATCATCTCCATCCCCTGCTCCCGCAGGCGCTTGTAGAAGCTGACCAGAATGATGGAGTCGTTGACCACGATACCCGACAGCCCGAACAGCCCGAATAGCGACAGGATGGTCAGATCGATCCCCATCAGCCAGTGGCCGAACAGGGCCCCGGTGAGACCGAAGGGAATGATCGACATGACCACCAACGGCCAGCCGTAGGACGCGAACACCCAGGCCAGGATCAGATAGATCAGCACCAGACCGAGCAGCAGGCCCTTGCGCATGTCCCCCAGGGTCTCGCGCTGGTCCGCGGACCGGCCCTCGAAGCTGTAGCTGACGGGATACAGCCGCTGGAGCTCGGGCAGGGTCCTTCGCTGCAAGCCGGCGATAATCGTATCGACGGAGGTCTGCCGCGGGTCCACGTCCGCGGTGACCTCGACCGCCAGACGCCCCTCCGCGTGACGCAGGACCTCGAACCCGCGGCGGGAACGCCATTCCGCCACGGAGGTGAGGGGCACGGACTCCCCCGACGGGGTCTGGACATTCAAGCGATAGAGACTGCCGAGGCGGTCGCGTTCCGCGTCCGGTAGCTTGACCCGCACCTCCACCTCGTCTGGACCATCCTGGAAGATCTGAACCAGCTTGCCGTCGAAAGCGGTGCGCAGCTGGCGGCCGAGATCCGCCACCGTGAGCCCGAGGGCCTCGCCCGCGGGAGTGAGCGAGTAAATGAGCTGCTCGCGGCCATAGGCCATGTCGTCCTCGACCTCGCTCACCCCGGGGATCCCCTTGAGCGTCTCCGACAGGGACAGAGCTGCCTCCTTGAGCTGCTCCGCGCTGCCTCCGGTGAGCCGCACCGAGAGGTCACGGCCCGGAGGACCCGCCCGCCGCGAGGTGATGGTGAAGGTCTCGATCCCCGCCGGCAGCTGGATGCGATCGCGCCAGGCGCGCACGAACTCGTCGTTGCGCACGCTGCGCGCGTCCGGAGGCAGGAGCTCGACCTCCAGGGCGCCGAGCTGCTCGCCGCCGCCTCCCCGGCCACCTCCATGCCCCGCCGACGCCTTGGCGCCATGAATGGCCACGGCGAGCTTCACCAGGTCGCCCTGGTCGAGCTCGCGCTCGGTCTGGTTCAGGGTCTCGTCCAGATGAGCGAGAAACGCATCGACCCGCGCGCGGGGGGTGCCGGCGACGAAGGTGGCGTCGGCGGAGAGGATCTGGGCCTCCGGCGAGGGGAAGAAGGTGAACTTCAACCGCCCACCCTGGAGCAGACCGACGGCGACCGCGAGCAGCGCAATCGCGGCGGCGACCGTGGTGAAACGGTTGTGGATGGCGAGCCGCGCCACGGGCCGGAACAGGCGATCGCGGAAATAGGCGAAGCCTCGATCAAGGCGCGCCCGCAGGGAGGCCGGCCTGACCTTGTGGGCGTGCAGGAAGGAATGGCGCAGGTGGCCCGGAAGCACGAAGAAGCTCTCGACCAGGGACGCGACTATCACGCTCACGATCACCAGCGGAATCGCGAACAGGATGTTTCCGATTCGCCCTCCGATCAGCATCAGCGGAAGGAACGCGGCGATGGTGGTCAGCGAGGAGGCGATGACGGGTGCCAGCATGCGCCGCGCACCGCCCTCGGCGGCCAACAGGGGCTCCTCTCCCATCTGGTAGTGCGCGAGGGCGTCCTCCCCGACCACGATGGCGTCGTCCACGATAATGCCGAGCGCCATGATCAGCGCGAACAGGCTGATCATGTTGATGCTGCCGCCGGCCAGCCAGAGGATGAACAGCGTAGCCATGAAGGAGACCGGGATGCCCCAGGCAACCCAGAAGGCCACGCGGCCGGTGAGGAACAGATAGAGAATGGCCACCACCAGCACCAAGCCGCCGAGACCGTTCTTCACCAGAAGCATGATGCGTTCCTTGATCAGCTGCCAGGACTCGTCGTAGACCGTGAGCTCCACTCCCGGGGGAAGGCGCGGCCGCGTATCGGCAAGCCAGGCCTCCAGGACGCGGGCAGCCTGCAGCGAGTTGCCCTGCTCCGCGCGCTGCAGCTTGAGCTCCACCGCGGGCTCTCCGTCCACGGTGAGGAACACACCGCCGTCCCGGGGCACGCGCCGGATCTCGGCGATCTCGCCGAGGTCGATGCGCGCGTCCTCCCCGGTCTTCACCGGGATGCGGGCGAACTCCAGGGCATCGCGCCGCTTGTCCAGACTGCGCAGTTCGCGCGCACCCTCGCCGCGGCCAACCGAGCCCGCCGGCAGATCGCGGCTGAAGGCGCCGACGCGCTCCCCGATCGCATCCAGGCCGAGCTCCAGCTGCTCCAGGCGCTCGTTGTCCACCTGGATGCTGATCTCCTCTTCCGGCAGGCCCGAGATCTCGACCCGATCGATCCCCCGGTCCAGCAGCTCGGTCTCGAAACGGCGGGCCAGTCGACGCATCTCCGCCGGCTCCGCGAGCCCGGTGATCAGCACCCGCGCCACCGACTCGTAACGCGTGGCGAGCGCCACCTCCGGCTTCTCCGCGTCCTGGGGGAAGTTGCGGAACTCGTCGACGAAGCGCCGCACCTGATCCAGGGCCAGCAGGGGGTCGGTGCCCTCGCGGAACTCCAGGGTGATGGAGGAGATGCCCTGGGCGGAGGTCGAGGTGAGCTTGTAGAGGTCGTCCACCGTGCGCAGCCGCTGCTCGAGAGGCACGGTGATGCCTTCCTCCACGTCCTCCGCGCTGGCCCCGGTCCAGACCACGCGCACGGTGACGATGTCCAGATCGAAATTAGGGAAGAACTGGACATTGAGTCGATCCAGGGCCAGGACGCCAGCCAGGATCATGATGAGCATCAGCAGGTTGGCCGCCACCTTGTGATGGGCGAACAACCCCAGCAGGTCGCTCTTGTGTCCCTTCATGGCGCCGGCTGCACCCGCAGCCCGTCCAGCGCATTGGGCATGTGGGTCACAACCACCTGATCGCCCGTGCTCAGCTCGGGCGAACGCACCAGCAGGCGCTCGCCTCCATTATCATCGGCCAGGCCGCCCAGGGTCTCGACCTCGACGCCCACCATTCGCCCGCCGACCAGCTTGTAGATGCGGTCGCCCCCGTAGACCGCCTGGAAGGGAACGGCGACCGCGTCGGGCTGCGGGAGGCGCTGCAGGCGCAGCGTGATCATTTGCCCCAGGCGCAGTGGACTGGGATCGCCAATCACGCTGAACAGCCCGTCGACCCCGCTTGGATCCGCCTGGCCCGCAAGCCGCTCCAGCCTGAGATCGACCCGAACGCCGCCTATGTCCGCCGCGGCCCTCAGCTCGCGGCCGGCAGCGAGTGCCTCTCGAATATCCGCCTGATAGAGGGCGGGGATCCGTGCCCGGACCTCCAGATCGTCCAGACCATAGAAACGCATCAGCACCTCATCCTGCTTGACCTGGTCACCGGCGGTCACCGCCACATCGGTCACCACCCCGTCGTGGGGCGCATCGACGGTGGAGCGATCGACCTGAAGCCGGACCTCGTCGAGCTTCGCCCTGGCGCTCTGCAGCCGGGCCTCGAGCGCGCCGAGGCGCGCCGGATGGTCGCTGATGCTCATTTGCCGGTTGCTGACCGCGAGCGCCTGCCTCGCCAGCGCCTCCTCGGCCGCGTCGAGCTCGGAGTCCGAGCCGACCCTCTGCTTCTTCAGCCTCTGCGCCCGCTCGACCCCGTCGCTCGCGATCGCAACCAGCTTCTGCTCCTGCGCTAAGGCGCTGCGGTCGGTCTCGTGGCGGTTCTTCTCGCTCTCGACCTGGGCCTCGAGCTCCGCCACCTGCGCCTCCGCCTGACGCAGACGGGGAAGCAGGTCCCGCTCATCGAGCCGGACCAGCAGCAACCCGGCTACAACGCGGTCCCCCTCCCGCACCGGGACCTCCGCCACCCGCGCCGCGGCGGAGGCGGACACGCGCAGCAGCGCCGGCGTCTGCACCCGCCCGTACAAGACAAGCTCGGGGGCGAGGGGACCAGGGCGAGCCTCCTCGACCTCCACCCGCCACACGCGCTCTTGGATCTCCGCCGGCGGCGACTCGGGTCGCGTCGCCTTGAGCGCCTTGAAAACGGCGAAGCCGGCGATGAGAACGAGCAGGGGAACGGACAGCTTGAGGAGTTTGGGCACGGACAAGAGGCCTTGGCATGATTAACCAGTGAGAAGTCGGGGCTATAGCCGCGCTTCACAAGCGGTCGCGACACCCATCTATCGATCCGACGATGGCGGCGGCCCGCCGCGGTCTGATCCGCCGGACACCGACCCGGGGTGACACGGTGCCGCAAGGTCATTCGTCGGAACGCGACCCAGGCTCCCACAAGACCGGGAAGACCGGAGGGTCGTTCTCCCGATGAGAAACGCATCGATCCCCGGCGAGCGACCGAGGTGACAGAATCCGCCGCTGCGTGGCGTCGACCGCCGTGATCGCCAAACCACGCTGACAGACGGACGCGGTCTTCGATACCATGTGCGTCCTGCGGCGCTTGCTCGCGCGTGAGCGAGGGGAAAGCGCCTTCGCCGACCGGGAAACCCATGCTGCCTCTGATCGTCTGCCTGCCCTTCCTCGGCGCCCTCCTGGTGCCCCTGCTGTGGCGGCGCTTCGGTGTCCGGCCAGCCCTGACGGCAAGTGCCGGCGCCGCGCTGGCGCTCCTGTTGCTGCTCCCGCACATTCCCGCGGTATACGACGGGGCGGTCCTGATCGACCGCCACGAGTGGATACCGGTGCTCGGCATGAGCATCGCGTTCCGCCTCGACGGGTTCAGCCTGCTGTTCGCGCAGCTCATCCTGATCATCGGGATGCTGGTGCTGCTCTATGCCCATTACTATCTCTCGGCGGCCGAGGGCGGCCCCCGCTTCTACGCCTACCTGCTGCTCTTCATGGGCGCCATGCTCGGACTCGTGCTCTCCGAGAACCTGCTGCAAATGCTCCTGTTCTGGGAGCTGACCAGCCTGTCCTCCTTCCTGCTGATCGGCTTTCGCCGCAAGGACGCTGAAGCGCGCCAGGGCGCGAGGCTGGCCCTGTTCGTGACCGGCGGCGGCGGGCTCGCCCTGCTCGCGGCGGTGCTGCTGATCGCAACGATCGCCGGGAGCTACGACCTCAGCACGGTGCTCACGCGGGGAGACGCAATCCGGGAGTCGCCCCTCTATCCGACGATCATGACCCTGTTCCTGCTCGGGGTCGCAACCAAGTCCGCCCAGTTCCCTTTCCACTTCTGGCTTCCCCACGCCATGGCGGCGCCGACGCCGGTGAGCGCGTACCTGCACTCGGCGACCATGGTCAAGGCCGGGATCTTCCTGCTCGGCAGATTCTTTCCGGTGCTCGCGAACACCGAGATCTGGTTCTACGCGGTCAGCGGGATGGGGCTCGCCACGCTCCTTCTCGGCGCCTACCTCGCCCTGTTCCAGAACGACCTCAAGGGGCTGCTCGCCTACTCCACGATCAGCCACCTGGGCCTAATCACCCTGCTGTTCGGCCTCGGTACCCCGTTGGGCGAGATCGCCGCCGTCTTCCACATCATCAATCACGCGGTGTTCAAGGCATCGTTGTTCATGGCGGCGGGCATCATCGACCACGAGAGTGGCAGCCGCGACATGCGCAAGATCAACGGCCTGTACAAGTACATGCCCCACACCGCGCTGCTAGCGATGGTCGCGGCCGCTGCAATGGCCGGGGTGCCCCTGCTCAACGGGTTCCTCTCCAAGGAGATGTTCTTCGGCGAGACCCTGCACCTGCGGTGGCTCGCGGAGGCCTCCTGGCATTGGTTGCTGCCCTGGGCGGCGACCCTCGCCGGCATGTTCGCGGTCGCCTACTCGCTGCGCTTCATCCACGACGTCTTCTTCAACGGCGAGCCCAAGGACCTGACCAAGACGCCGCACGAGCCGCCGCGCTGGATGAAGGTACCGGTGGAGATCCTCGTGGTGCTGTGCGTCGCCGTTGGAACCTTTCCCGGTTTCACCGTGCGCACCCCGCTGGAGGCGGCGGCGCAAGCCGTACTTCAGGAACCCCTCCCGGAATTCAGCCTGGCCTTGTGGCACGGCTTCACGCCCGCCCTCGGCATGAGCCTCGTCGCCTTGGTCGGCGGCATTCTGCTCTACGCCGCGCGCCACTGGCTGTTCTCCGCGGCTGAGCGCACGCGCTTCCGGCTCAGCGGCAAGCGCATCACCGAATCAGTGATCGAGCTGGTCTTCGCCCTCGGGGGCCGGCTGAATCGCCTGTTGGACAACCGCAGCCTGGTCCGCTACATGTTCGCCCTGCTGGCCAGTGCCCTCGCGCTCGGCACGGCGGGATATTGGGGGGTGAGTGTCCCAGGGTCCGCCCCCCTCGCGCCGCCCGATCTCGCCACCCTCTTGGGCGGTCTGCTCCTGGCCGCGGGCGCCATCGCCACCGCGGCCAAGCACCGCGACCGCTTCATCGCCGTGCTCATGCTGGGGCTCGTCGGACTCATGACCTCCCTGCTGTTCGCGCGCTTCTCGGCGCCGGATCTCGCCCTCACCCAGCTACTGGTGGAGATCGTCACCGTCATCCTGGTGCTGCTTGCGATGTACTTCCTGCCGGCGGCGACGCCATCCGAGGCCAGCCTCGCCCGGCGCGCCCGGGACACCCTGCTCGCCGTCCTCGCCGGGAGCGGAGCGGCGGCCCTGACCTACGCCATGCTCACCCGCTCCACGGACAGCATCTCCGCCTTCCACCTGGCGGAGAGCAAGCCCGGCGGCGGCGGCACCAACGTGGTCAACGTCCTGCTCGTCGACTTCCGTGGCTTCGACACCCTGGGCGAGATCACGGTGCTCGGCATCGCCGCCGTCGGCATCCTGGTCATGCTGCGGGGGCTGCTGCTCGAGGGGCCCGCCACCGACCTGCTCGGAAGACCCTGGTCCCGCGAGCGCTACCCGATCGTGCTGGAGGTGGCCTCCAAGCCCCTGCTGCCGATCGCGTTGCTGGTCTCGGCGTTCTTGTTCCTGCGCGGACACAACGAGCCCGGCGGCGGATTCATCGCCGCTCTCGTCACCGGCGTCGCCTTGATCCTGCAGTACATCGCCCAGGGGACGAGCCGGACCCAGGCCCAATTCCGCGGCGACGCCCTGCCCCTGATCGGCGGCGGGATCCTGATCGCGGTGCTGACGGGAATCGGGAGCTGGGTCGTCGGCTACCCCTTCCTCACCTCGACCTACACCTACGTGACGCTCCCGTTGGTAGGCAAGTTCGAGATCGCCAGCGCCATGCTGTTCGACCTTGGGGTCTACCTCGGCGTCGTGGGTACCGTGCTGCTCATACTCACGGGCCTCGGCCGTCTCAGCCCGCGGGAGGAAAGCGCCTGATGGAGACACTGGTGTCCGTGCTGGTCGGCGTCATGACGGCGAGCGCCGTTTTCCTCCTGCTGCGTTCCCGCACCTTCCCGGTGGTGCTCGGAATCGCCATGCTCGGGTACGCGGTCAACGTTTTCCTGTTCGCGAGCGGGGGTCTGACCCCGGACAGCGCCCCCCTCGTGGAGCACGGGCTGGCGCGCCTGCCCGACCCGCTGCCCCAGGCACTGGTGCTGACCGCGATCGTCATCGGCTTCGGCATGGTCGCCTTCCTCATCGTGCTCGCCCTGCGCGCCGTGCGCGACCTCGGTGACGACCGGGTCGACGCCGGAGACCCCGAATGACCCAGCTGCCCATCCTGCCGATCCTGATCCCCCTGGTCGCGGGGGCGATCCTGTTCCTGACCGGGGGGCGCGGAACCCAGATCGAGCGCATGTTTTCCCTTGCCGCCACCGTGGCGCTCCTGCCCGTATCTCTGCTGCTGCTCACGCGTACCGCGGGCGGCGAGGTGCTGGTCTACTACCTCGGCGATTGGCCGGCACCCTACGGCATCACCCTGGTGGCGGACCGGTTGAGCGCGCTAATGCTGACCCTCGGCACCATGCTGGCCCTGGGCAGCCTGCTCTACGCCGCCACCGGCGACGACCGCAGGGGCGGCTACTTTCACGCGCTCTTTCAGATGCAGCTGCTGGGGATCAACGGCGCCTTCCTCACCGGCGACCTGTTCAACCTCTTCGTCTTCTTCGAGATCCTGCTCATCGCCTCGTACGCCCTGCAGCTGCATGGTGGCGGCCCGCTGCGCACGCGCGCGGCGCTGCACCTGGTGGCGCTGAACCTGGTGGGGTCCTCGATCTTCCTCCTCGGCATCGGCGCCCTGTACGCCGCCACCGGAACCCTCAACCTGGCGGACCTGGCGCTTCGGGTATCCGAGGCGGGACCGGATCAGGCCGGGCTCCTGCGCGCGGGCGGACTCCTGCTCCTGGCGGTGTTCGCGCTCAAGGCCGCGCTGGTGCCGGTGGGTTTCTGGCTTCCACCGGCCTACGGTTCCGCCACGGCCCCGGTCGCCGCCCTGTTCGCCATCATGACTAAGGTCGGCGTATACGCCATCCTACGCGTGCACGGGCTCTTGTTCGGCCCCGACGCTGGCCCGGCCGCGTCTCTGGTCTTGCCCTGGCTGCTGCCGGTGGGCCTGGCGACCGTCGCGGTCGCGACCCTGGGCGTGCTCGCGAGCCGGGAGCTGCAGCGACTGCTCGCGTATCTGGTGGTGCTGTCGGCCGGCACCCTGGTCGCCGCCCTGGGGCTCGGCTCCCAGGCGGCCGTCTCCGCGGCTCTCTACTACGCCCTCAACAGCACCCTGGTGGGCGGCGGCATGTTCCTGCTCGCGGGGCTCATCGCCCGCGAGCGCGGTGATGCCGGGGGCCGTCTCGACGAGGCCCGCAACCTCTCGCGGCCGGCTCTGCTTGGTACCCTGTTCTTTGCGGGTGCGGTCGGTGTGGCCGGGCTACCGCCGCTCGCCGGTTTCGCGGCCAAGGTGTACATCCTGCAGAGCGCGATCGCCCATCCCGCGGCGGCCTGGGTCCTCGGGGTGGTGCTGGTGAGCGGCCTGGTGGTCATGGTCGCACTCAGCCGGGCGGGCAGCGCCCTCTTCTGGCGCACGGGCGAC
Organism: uncultured Gammaproteobacteria bacterium; assembly: GCA_963698495.1. Taxonomy (GTDB): domain Bacteria; phylum Pseudomonadota; class Gammaproteobacteria; order Chromatiales; family Chromatiaceae; genus CAVORB01. Next base: position 86,036 of record CAVORB010000032.1, read on the forward strand.
GCCCCGGCGGCTGCGGTGACGGCAAGCCCCGCGGCAAGCGCGGCGGCCCTGCTCCTGCTGCTCGGGACGGTGGCGCTGATGATCGCTGCGGGCCCGACGACGGCCTTCACCCAGGCAACAGCCGCACAGCTCGCCGACCGCGACAGCTACATACGCGCCGTTGCCGCCAACCGCGGCGTCAGCCCGCCGGCGAGCGAGCGAGGCAGGCCCTGATGGTAAAACGACGCGCCCTCCTGCCTCACCCCCTGCTGAGTCTGGTGCTGTTGCTGCTGTGGCTTCTGCTCAACAACAGCGCGTCCGCGGGACACCTGGTGCTCGGGACCCTGCTCGCGGTGCTGATTCCCCTCTTCACGCGCCGCTTCTGGCCGGAGCCCGCCCTGGTGCGCAGACCGGACCTCGCGCTGCGGCTCGCCGGGCGGGTGCTGGCGGACATCCTGGTGGCCAACTTCCGGGTAGCGGGGATCGTGCTCGGCCCGCGGCAGGCCATCCGCCCCAAGTTCGTCCAGGTGCCCCTGGACGTGCGTGGCCAGGTGGCGGTAACCGTTCTGGCGAGCGTCGTCTCGCTGACCCCCGGCACGGTGTCGGCGGACCTGGACGCCGGCGCCCGCCACCTGCTGGTTCACGCCCTCAGTGAGGAAGACCCGGACGAGCTCGTGCGTCAGATCAAGTCGCGCTACGAGGCGCCCATCAAGGAGATATTCGCATGCTGAACGCCGCGGTGATCATCGCCCTCGGGATGCTTGGCGTCGCGCTCGCGCTCAATGCTTGGCGGCTGTTTCGCGGCCCGGACGCGACCGACCGCATCCTCGCCCTGGACACCCTCTACATCAACGCCGCCGCGGTCATCGTCCTGTACGGCGTCCATGTCGGGCGTCCCGACTTCTTCGAGGCCGCCCTGCTCATCGCCCTCCTGGGTTTCGTCAGCACCATGGCGCTGGCGAAGTTCCTGCTACGCGGAGACATCATCGAATGATCGCGGGCCTGCTCGACCTCTTGACCAGCGCCGTGCTCCTGATCGGCGCCAGCTTCGCGCTCATCGGCTCGATCGGGCTCGCGCGACTGCCGGATATTTTCACGCGCCTGCACGCGCCGACCAAGGCGACCACCCTGGGGGTCGGCGGCATCCTGTTGGGATCCATCCTGTTCTTCTCGGTCCGCCACGGGCTTAGCCTGCACGAGTTGCTGGTCAGCATTTTCCTGTTCCTGACCGCGCCGGTGAGCGCCCATCTGCTCGCTCGCGCCGCGCTGCACCGGCACTGCCACAGCGAGGCCCCGGTGCCGGGGCGTGATTCGCGCGCGGACGGCCCCTGAGCCAGGGGGGCGATCGCGCACAACCCTACGGCCGCAGCATGGTCAGCAAGAACGCCCGCGCCTGTGTGTAGACGCCGGGCGCGTCCGCCTGCCGCGGACCGGCGACATTGAGCACGCCAACCCCATGCGCCGCGATCCAGTCCCGGGCGATCGCGGGATCGGGACGGGTATCGAGATCGAGCATCAGGCGCGGCCGACCGTACCGTAAGGCGAGCCCCGCGGTCAGACGGGTTCCCCCGTGCAGCCCCCCGCGGTGGAGGATCAGCGTCGCATCCGAGTCGCGCACGTTCCATTCGGTGCGCTGACTGTAGGCGCGCATCGGGGTCTCGCGCAGGGGATAGCGCCAGGGGATGAGCCCATCCTCCGCCCGCCGCCCCCTGGGGCACCAGCCGCCGATCTCCAACCCCGCCTCAATGGCCGCGTCGAGCGCGGCGCGGTCCACGCCGCTCTGGCCACCGCTGATCACACGGACTGGGATCCGCGAGCGCTGTGCCGACGGCGCCCGATCGGCGCCCCGCTCGCACGGTCCCTTCGCGCCAGTCGTGCGGGAGCTGCTGGACTCGATTCTCAAGGCAGAAGTCTCCGAGTGCGGGCGCGCATCCTCACCCATCCTCGCCGCGGCCGAGGCCATGAAACCAAGCGAAACCGACCGGACAGGAGACACGGATTCCGGAGCCGCGCTGGTAACGCGGCCGCGGGGCCCCATCTTTGCCGTGACAAGCGATCCACCAGCGCGGCGCTCCAAACCCCGGTCCGCCTGAAGCCCCCGGAGCAACCCGATGACCCGTTCACCCTTCTTTCCGAAATTCACCGATCTCCCGAATGACCTGCCGATCTTTCCGCTCGCGGGCGCGGTCGTGATGCCGGACGTTCAGCTTCCCCTCAACATCTTCGAGCCGCGGTATCTGAGCATGGTCAAGGATGCGCTCGCGGCCGACCACCTGATTGGCATGATCCAGCCGGTCAGCGGCACGATCTTCGACGACACGCCCGAAATCCACAAGGTTGGTTGCGCCGGTCGCATCACCTCGTACAGCGAGACATCCGACGGACGCATCGTCATGGTCCTCACCGGGGTTTGCCGGTTCTCCGTCAAACGCGAGCTCGATCCACGGCACGGCTACCGCCGGGTCCACCCGGACTGGGAACGGTTCGCCGGCGACTACCACGAGGACGAGTCCCGGCTCGCGCACCGGGAGTCCTTTCTCGACTCCTTGCGCGCCTACGCCAGCCTGCGCGGAGTCGAGATTCCCTGGGACGACGTGACCGGGATGAAGGACTCGGAGCTCATCAACCTCCTGTGCGCTCACCTGCCGCTCGAGCCCGACGACAAACAGGCCTTGATCGAGACCCGGGACCTTCGCGACCGCGCGGCGCTGATGCGCGGACTGATGGACATGTCGTCCGCATCGAGCGTGGACACCGCGGACCTCAGGCACTGAGCAGCCCTGCGCGACGAGCGCGGGTTCCAGGCAAAACCGAGGGTTGAAAACCGGACGGCGCATTTCCATTTCGCCATCAAGGCAAGCAAGTTCGAGCGAGGTAGTAACTCATGGCGGTCACGCTAACCAACGCCGCAGCGCAGCACGTCGGCAACATGATCGCGAAACGGGGTCGCGGTATGGGCCTGCGCATCGGCACCCGGAAGTCAGGCTGCAGCGGTTGGGCGTACGAGGTGGATTACGCCGATACGGTCGACAGCGAAGACGCGGTGTTCGAGAGCTTCGGCGTCAAGGTGGTCGTGGACAGGGAAAGCCTCAGCCGCATCGACGGCATGGAGGTCGACTTCGTGAAGGAGAGCCTGCTCAACCAAGGCTTCGAATTCCGCAACCCCAGGGTCAAGAGCACCTGCGGTTGCGGCGAGTCCTTCGGGGTATGACCCGGTGACGGCCACGAGCGAGATCCGGGAGATCGTCGACAACTTCGAGCTGCTGGGGGACTGGGATCAGCGCTACCAGTACCTGGTGGAGCTCGGGGAGCGCATGCCCCCGATGCCGCTCGTGGACAAGCGCGAGGAAAATCGCGTCAAGGAGTGCATGAGCACGGTGCACACGGCCGCTTACCCGGACTCGACCTGCGACGGCTGCCTGCGCTACGCGGGCGACTGCGACACGGCGATCATCAAAGGCGTCGTCGCGCTCCTGGTCGAGCTGTTCTCGGGCAAGACCCCGGGCGAGATCGAGGCGACGGATGTCGACGAGCTGTTCGCCGGACTCCACCTCGAGGAGCATCTGAGCCCCAACCGCCACGTCGGCGTCTACGCAATCGTCGACAAGATGAAGGGACAGGCCCGGAAGCTCGCCCACTGAGGCGAGGTCAGCCCCGGGCACGCCGACCCGATCTGAGGCGGGAGTCTCCCGCGAAACCCGCCGACTCAATACGCGAGAGCTGTCTCCGACCTAAAGTCGCTGCGACGCGGCGCGCGCGACGTCCGGTCCGTACACGATGCGACCCTTGGTGCCGTCGGTCATGGAGACGTAGCCGATCCCGTTCCTCCCGTCGCGGTCAGAGACGATGTCGGCCGTGCCCCGCTTCCCGTTGTCGCAATCGACGTCGAAGATCGCCTTGGTGGACCCGTACAGGGCGTTGTAGTCGCCCCGGCAGGCCTGACCGCTGTCGTTGGCGACCCGGAACGCCGCGCTAAAGGGCGTGCCCCAGTAGGAGCCCACATAGACCTCGCCCCCGAGCTGCATCGCGAAGGGTCCGGAGGTCGAGCTGCCCTCACCCGACGCCCTTCCCTCCGGCGTGCTGCGAAAATCGCGGACCTGGTTCATGCAGGAGGCGTAATCCTCCATCCTCATGTTCTCGCACAGCAGCTGCGCGTATTCGGCGGAGGTCACCGGCGTGTACAGCGCCTGGGAACGCTCCGGCTCCTGTTCTGTCCCGTAGCCGGAGAAGATCCCACACCAATGCAGGTCGCTCCCCCATTCCTGATTCTCCGCGACAGTCCCGCTGTTCTCGAGCTTGGTACAGCAACCGCCGAGAACCAGGCTGAGCGCCGCAACCGCTGAGAAGGTCGTTTTCATTCTATTCTCCCTCGTTATCCCTCGAAATAGACTTAACCAACCGTCGTAACGATCGGCCGTGCTTGAATTCTACGACGTTTACAGGCACAAGTCGGCGCCGATTTCATCCCGTGGAGAAATCTGAGGAAACGCCGATCAATTCAGCGCTTTCCGCGGCACAGGGAGGTGACGCCATGTTCGAGCGCGTAAGCGCTGGAAAATGTAGCCATCCAGGAGCCGCGCTGCTTGGGTGGCGTGCTGATGTTGGCCAGGATGGCCAATCAGCAGCGTCCCCCTAAGCATCCGCGTTTGCGGTCTCACCCCCGACGCCCCATCATTTCAGGCAAGGCTATCATCCTACATTCCTCGAACGACAACGACAGATACCGCGCATGCGAAAATCACCACGCTTCGCCTTTTCCCTGCTCGGCTCAGCCTTGATGGCCGCCAGCACGACCCTCGCCGCCGAGGCCGCGCAACCCGGACACGAGGAACCTTTGCTGGCCAACACGCGGCAACTGATTTTCGAGGGCCTGCGCTCCGGGGAGGGCTATTTCAGCGCCGACGGCACGCGAATGATCTTCCAGAGCGAGCGCGCGGCCGACAACCCCTTCTACCAGATGTATCTGATGAACCTGGAGACGGGCGACACCCGGCGCGTCTCCACCGGCACCGGCAAGACCACCTGCGGCTGGATCCACCCGTCCGGCGAGCGGGTGCTGTTCGCCTCCACCCACGAGGACCCGGAGGCCGTCAAGAAGCAGGAGGAGGAGCTCGACAAGCGCGCCGAGGGCAAGGGCAGCCGCTACTCCTGGAGCTTCGATGAGCACTACGACATCTACGAGGCGGACACCGACGGCAACATCCTCCGCAAACTGACCGACGCACCCGGATACGACGCGGAGGGCTCCTGGTCGCCGGACGGAAGCAGCATCGTGTTCGCCTCCAACCGCCATGCCTATCAGGGATCGCTCTCGGAGGAAGAGCAGAAGATCTTCAAGAACGACCAGTCCTACTTCATGGATCTCTACCGCATGGACGCCGACGGCGGCAACCTGCGCCGCCTCACCGAAAGCCCCGGATATGACGGCGGCCCCTTCTTCAGCGCCGACGGCGAGCGCATCGTCTGGCGCCGCTTCGACGAGAAGGGCGCTACCGCTGAGATCTGGACCATGCGCCCCGACGGCTCCGACCAGCGCCAGATCACCCGTCTCGGGGTCATGTCCTGGGCGCCCTACTTCCACCCCTCGGGCGACTACATCATCTTCGCCAACAACGCCCAGGGCTTCGCCAACTTCGAGCTCTACCTGGTCGATGCCCAGGGGGAGAAGGAGCCGGTGCGGGTAACCCAGAGCGAGGGCTTCGACGGTCTCCCGGTTTTCAGCCCGGATGGCAAACGCCTGAGCTGGGCCAGCAGCCGCACCGCCGACAGGAAGGCCCAGATCTTCATCGCGGACTGGGACGACGAGGCCGCGCGCCGGCTGCTCGGCCTCGGACCCGCTGGAACCGCGGCCAGCGCGGGGCAGACCGGACCCGCCGACCCGCCACGTGAAACCTCCAGCGAAATCACCGCGGACGACCTGCGGCTGCACGTCGGCGAGCTATCCGCCGAGCGCATGGCCGGACGCATGACGGGCAGCGAGGGCGCGCGCCTGGCCACCGATTACGTCGCCGGGGTCATGGCCGGAATCGGGCTCGCGCCTGCCGGCGACATGGGCGGCTGGTTCCAGCACTACGGCTTCACCTCCGGCGTCGAGCTGGCGGACGGCAACCGACTCACCTTGATCCGGGACGACGGGGAGTCGCAGCTCGTGCTCGACCGGGACTGGCGCCCCCTGTCCTTCTCCGGCACCGGAACGGCCGAACCGGGAGACCTGGTGTTCGCCGGCTACGGCCTGCTCGCCCCGGCCGAGGGGGAGCTCCCGGCGTACGACTCGTATCTCGACCTGGACGTTACCGACAAGTGGGTCGTCGTCTTGCGCTACCTGCCGGAGGAGCTTGCACCCGAGCACCGCCAGTATCTGCACGAGTACGCGGACCTCCGATTCAAGGCGATGGTGGCGCGGGACAAGGGTGCGCGCGGGCTGATCCTGGTCACGGGTCCCGGCGCGCAGGTCAAGGAGCAGCTGGTGCCGCTGACCTCGGAGGCGGGCGCCGGCGGCGGCAGCCTGCCGGTCGTCTCCGTCACCGACGCCGTGGCGGAGAGGGTCTTCGCCGCCGCGGGGAGAGATCTGGCCGCGAGCCAGAGGACCCTGGACGGCGGCGAGCCGATGCCCGGCTTCGACCTGTCTGGAATCCGCATCGGGGGCGAGATCCGCCTGGAGAAGCGTCAGGCGTCGGACCGCAACGTCCTCGGGCGGCTGAACGCGGGCGAGCAGCCCGGCGACTCCCTGGTGGTGATCGGCGCCCATGTCGATCACATCGGGCTGGGGGAGGACAAGAGCTCGCGCGACGCCGATCCCGACGCCGGCCGGGTCCACCCGGGGGCGGACGACAACGCCTCGGGGGTCGCGGCGCTGCTGGAGATCGCCCAGCACCTGCTCGCGCGCAAGGCCGCCGGCGAGCTCGATCTCGAGCACGACCTGCTGTTCGCGGCCTGGACCGGAGAGGAGCTCGGCCGGCTCGGCTCCGCCCACTTCACCGAGGCGTTCGCCGCCGCGGGCAGCGGAAGCGGGCTTACGCCCAGGGTCGTCGCCTATCTCAACCTCGATATGGTCGGCCGGCTGGACCAGCATCTCTATGTCCAGGCGGTGGGATCGAGCTCGGTTTGGCGCCGCGAGCTCGAGCGGCGCAACGCGCCCATCGGCCTCCCGCTCAAGCTGCAGGAGGACAGCTACCTGCCGACGGACACCACGTCCTTCTATCTCAAGGGCATCCCGGTGCTCACCTTCTTCACCGGGGCGCACGCGGACTACAACACCGCGCGCGATACCGCCGAGAAGCTCAATTACGAGGGGCTGATCAAGATCGCCCGGCTGATGGCCCTGCTGACGGGCGGACTCGCCGCGGCAGAAGACGCGCCGGCCTACGTCGCCCAGGAGAAGCCGCGGACGGACGCCAGCCGGGCGAACCTGCGCGCCTATCTCGGAACCATCCCGGACTACGCCGAGAGCGACGTAAAGGGCGTGCTGGTCAACGGCGTCGCCAAGGGCGGACCCGCGGAGCGCGGCGGCATGCGGTCCGGGGACCTGATCACCTCTGTCGCCGGGCGCCGGGTGGAGAACATCTACGACTACACCTACGCGCTCAATGCCCTCAAGGTGGGCCAGGCGGTCACCGTCGCGGTTCGCCGCGGCGACGGAGAGACCGAGCTCACCATCACGCCGGAATCCCGCGAGTAACGGGATGGAGATCGAATTCTACGGCGCCGCGAGCGGGGTCACCGGCTCCTGCCACATCCTGCGGGTGGGTCAGCGACAGGTCCTGCTCGATTGCGGGCTGATCCAGGGCAGCCGGGAGGAGGAGGCGCGGAACGGCGAGCCCTTTCCCTTCGACCCCGCCGAGATCGACGCCGTGGTCCTCAGTCACGCCCACCTGGACCACTCGGGACGGCTGCCCCTGCTGGTCCGGCAGGGATTCCGCGGCCCGATCTACACCCAGAACGCCACCCGCGACCTGTGCGACGTGCTGTGGCAGGACGCCGCGGGGCTGATGGAGCGGGACGCCGAGTACCAGAACCGCCGCCACGGCGGGCGCGAGCGCGTCTACCCTCTCTTCCGGCGCCAGGACGCCGAGGCGGCCTGGGAGCGGCTGCGCGGGCTGCCCTACCGCGAGCACCAGGAGATCCTGCCGGGCGTCGTCCTGCGCCTGCTGGATGCCGGCCACATCCTGGGCTCGGCCCTGGTGGAGCTCGAGCTGAGCGAGGCAGGCGAGCGGCGGAAGCTGGTTTACTCCGGCGACATCGGCCAGTACGACACGCCGATCCTCCATGATCCCACCGCCGTGCAGGAGGCGGACCTGGTGCTGATGGAGAGCACCTACGGCGACCGGCTTCACCGCGATCGCGAGGAGACGATCCGGGAGATCGGGGAGGTCATCTCCGCCGCCCGCCACGACCGCGGCAACGTCCTCATCCCGGCCTTCGCCATCGGCCGCAGCCAGGAGATCCTCTATCTGTTCGGCCAGCACTACGAGGAATGGGGACTGGAGCGCTGGCAGATCTTCCTCGACAGCCCCATGGCCATCGAGGCCACGCGGATCTACTGGGACTACCCCCACCTCTACGACGCCGAGGCCACCAAGCTGCGCCACAGGCTCCACGAGATGCCCCGCCTGAAGAACCTCCGCCTCACCCGCAGCGTGGAGGAGTCGCGGGCCATCAATCGGCTGGAGAGCGGCGCCATCGTCATCGCCGGCAGCGGGATGTGCAGCGGCGGGCGCATCGTCCACCACCTGAAGCAGAACCTGGAGCGCCGCGGCTGCCATGTCATGATCGCCGGGTTCCAGGCCTACGGGACCCTGGGCAGGCGGCTGGTGAACGGGGAGGAACGGGTGCGCATCCACGGCAACGACTACCGGGTGCTGGCGCAGATCCACACCGTGGGTGGCCTCTCGGCCCACGCCGATCAGGCGGACCTGCTGCGCTGGCTCGGCGGCTTCCGCGGCCGGCCCGCCGTCTGCCTGGTGCACGGGGAGGACGAGGCCAAGCTGGCCTTCAGCCGCCAACTGCGGGAGAGACTGCACATCGATGCGTCGATCCCCTTACCAGGGGAGAGGCTGGACCTCACCCGACTGGGTTGACCAGCCCGCGAACGCCGGCGGGCATTATGCCTGGCGGGATCCCGCCATCTTCTCCAGCAGCTGCTCCTCCATCAGGCGGGCCGTATTGATGCCCAGGCTCTTGAGCTTCTGATTCAGCGCGGCCACCTCTACCAGGGTGCCGACATTGCGTCCTGGCCGCACCGGGATGGTCACGTAGGGAATGGCGACGCCGAGAATATCCGTGGTCGCTTCATTGAGCCCGGTGCGGTCCATGTCCGCGGCCTCGTCCCAGTCGACCAATGAGATGGCGAGACCGACGCGCTTGTCGGGGCGCACGGCCGCGACGCCGAACAGTAGCCGGATGTCGATGATGCCGATTCCGCGGGCCTCCATGTGATAAGGCAGCATCTCGGTCGCATGACCAACGAGCTGGGTATCGTTGAGGCAGCGAATGTTCACCATGTCGTCGGCAATCAGGTGAAACCCGCGTCGGATCAGCTCCAGCGCGCACTCACTCTTACCCACCGCGCTATCGCCGAGCAACAGAACCCCGACGTCGTGGATGTCCATGAGCACCCCGTGCACGCTGGTCTCGGGCGCGAACTCCGCGTCCAGGTGCTCCCAGAGGCGCTTGTAGAGCTTGGTCGTGCTGTGCGGACAGGTGAGCACGGGAATCCCGGTCTCCTCCGCCCGCTCCGTCAGCAGCGCCGGCGGCACGCGGCCGTTCGTGACGATGGCACAGGGGACGTCACCGGCGATAATCCTGGAGACGTGTTGACGCAGCACGGGATCCGGGTCGTGCACCTCTATAAAGGTCACCTCGCCCTTGCCGAAAACCTGGATCCGCTCCCCCCGAAAGGCGTCGAAGTAGCCGGTCAGCTCCAGGCAGGGGCGGTTCAGCTCCGGGGTCAGGACACGTCTCCAGCGTCCGGCATCGCCAGCAGCGACCTCCAGACCCAGGAGCGGATTCGACAGCAGATTTTCGACCGTGGTGGACATGAGCTTGCCCCTGAAGGGGTAGCGCGCCGCGTCCGGCAAGCGAGGGGGCCCGCGTCGCGGGAGGTTTCGGCACGGAACCGATTTCCGCCACCATCAGAGGGCGGCGCGTGAAGTGAAAATTATCTTAAATTTTGCGCATGATTCGCAAAATTATCGGTAAGGCTAAGGTTTTCCAGCGGTTAACCTCGGTCGCCCAGCCTCCGGACCGGTCTCTGACGGTACCCTGATCGGTGCAAGACGTGTAGAATTCGCGGCCATTCGTCCGCAGCCCTGTAACTCCCGGCCATGAAAACCCATTCGTCCGAAGCCCTGCATCTCGCCGCCATGAAACACAAGTTGAAGCGTCTAGCGACGTCTTTGGTCCTGCCCGTCTCCGAGCAGAGGCGGGGCGACTGCAACCGCTGCGGCGAATGCTGCAAGCTACCCTATGTTTGCCCATTCCTGCGGTATGACGACAACGGCATGAGCAGCTGCGCCGTCTATCACGTGCGCCCGCCCTCGTGCCGCAAGTATCCGCGCACCGCGGACGAAAATGTCACCCCGCACGTGTGCGGCTACTATTTCGTCAGGGCGGACGAGCTGGTGCCTTCCGAAAAGCCCGCCTGAGCTTCGCCGGAGGGCTCGTACGCTCGCGAGCACAAGCGCACAGGCATCGGCACCGATAGATTCCGGTCCCTGAAACGGGTCGAAGGTGCCCGCACGCCCCTCGGAATCAGGGACAATGTCGGGTGATCCGATACCCCTTAGTCGCCCGCGTACCATGACCAGACGCCGCTTGGCCTCTCTACTAGTTCTCCTCATCGCACTGAGCGCGGCGTTCAACCCCGCTATGTCCCAAGAGCGCAGCGGAGACGCCCCGCTGTCATCCGCCCGTTCGCAAAGCGGCATGGACCCGACCGCCAGATCCGCCGTGACCCCCGAGTTTCTGGACAACAAGATCAAGGAAACGGAGACGGCATCGGATCTGGACGAGGCGCTGAAGGCAAAGCTCACGGAGCAATACCGCAAGGCGCTCAGCCAGCTCGAGGCCGAGAGCGCCCTGGAGGCCAAGACCGCAGCCTACACGCAGGCGCTGGAAACGGCCCCGGCTCGGACCGCGGCGATCCGCGAGCAGCTGACGTCGCGAGACGCGGCGGCACCGCCCGAGGCGCCAGCGATCCCGGACGACCTGTCGATCACCGAGCTCGAGCAGCGGCTCGCGAAGACCCAGGCGGACGCGGCCGCCGTCGGCGCCAAGCTCTCGGAGCTCGAGAAGCAGCTGGAGAGCAACAGGACGCGGCCAGCCGAGGCCCGCCAGGCAATCATTGAGGCCAAGCGCGAGCTCGAGGAGGTCGAGGCGGAACTCGCGTTGCCGCCGCAAGAGGGCCAGCCCGAAGACCTTGCCAAGGCGCGCCGGTGGGCCCAGGAGGCACGTCGGCAATCCCTGCGCGCCAACATCCTGATGCTGGACCAAGAGCTGTTGAGCCAGGCGGTGCGCGTGGAGCTGCTCGAGGCCGAGCGCGACAAGGCGGCGAACGACCTCCAAGGACTCAAGGCAGAGGCGCGGGCGCTCGAGACCCGGCTCAGCGCGCTGCGCCAGCGCAAGGCCGAGGAGGCCGCCGACGAGGCCAAGGAGACGCAGCGCCAGGCCGCCGGAAAGCATCCGCTGATACAGGAGCTTGCTCGGCGCAACGCCGAGCTGAGCGATGAGCTGACAACGCTGACCGAGGAGCTCAACCGCTTCGCCGGCCAGCAGGAGCAGATCGAGGAGCAGACCCGCCGCATCACTGAGGACTTCCGTAGCGCGCGGCAGCGCATGGAGGTGGCGGGCCTGACGCAGGCGCTGGGGCAGGTCCTGATCGACCAACGCAATCAGCTGCCCAACCTGCGCCACCACGAAAAGGCGGCAGTGACGCGTGCGCAGGCCATTACCGACGCGACCCTGCGTCAGATCCGTTACCGAGAGGAACGGCGACGCCTGAAGAACCTGGACGACTACCTGAGCGAGGCCGCGGGCCAGGGGATGCCGGCAGATCTTACCGACGCCGATTTCAAGGAGCTGCGGAAGCTCGCCGACCGCAGGGGGACACTGCTCGATCAGGCCATGGACGCGGACGACGCCTACCTGCGGATACTCGGCGAGGTGGACTACGCGTCAAGCCAGCTCACGGGAGTGGTACGAGAGTACGACGGCTTCCTCGCGGAGCGGCTGCTCTGGGTGCGCAGCTCCGGGCCCGTGAGCCTGGCAACGTTCGTCAATCTGCCGCGCGCCGTCCTGTGGGGCGTCTCTCCTGCCAACTGGGTGGAGGTGGCGCAGGTCCTGCTCTACGAGGCCCCCCGCTCGCCGCTGTCCTGGCTGCTGGTGCTCACCGCGGTGGGGCTGCAATGGAAGACCCGAGCGTTACGCCAACGCCTGCTCGCGACCGCCACCTATCTGCGCCGCGTGCGTACCGACAGCATCCTCTACACGCTCGAGGCGGTGGGACTGAGCTTGCTCATGGCCGCCCCCTTATCCCTGTTGTTCGTTGCCTTCGGGCTGGAGCTGTATGGCTCACTCGAGGCGACGGACTTCACCAAGGCAATCGGACAAGCCGCCATATCCGTTTCCCTGGGGTTGTACTTCCTGCGCGCCTTCCGCGTCCTGTGCATGTCGGGGGGCGTGGCCGACCGTCATTTCCAATGGACCGGGGAGGTCCTGAAGCTGCTGCGCCGGAACTTCGACTGGCTGCTGGTGGTGCTGGTGCCGCTCGGATTCATCGCCAGCGCGTGCTACAACCACGCCGATATCACCTACAGCGGCAGCCTTGGGCGCCTCTCGCTGATCGCGCTGATGCTGGGGCTGGCCGCCTTCTTCGCCCGCGTGCTCAATCCCCAGCGCGGGGCGCCGCATAACCTGCTGCAGGCGAGCCCTGGCGGCTGGTTCAACCGCCTGAAGAAACTGTGGTACCCCCTGGTCGTCGGCATGCCGCTGGCGCTTTCTCTGCTCACGGCCGCGGGTTACGTTTACACCTCCGGAATTCTGCTCCGCTCCCTGCTCAGCTCCATGTATTTGGTGCTGGGAATCACGGTCGTCCACCAGCTCATAATCCGCTGGCTGGTCCTCACCAGCCGGCGTCTGGCCCTCCAGGCCGCCTTGGACCGCCGCGCCGCACGCGCGAACGAAGAGACGAGACAGGGCGAGGCTGTTGCCGCGCCCCCGCCCCAGGCCGAGGACACTCGGCAAGTGGACCTGGCCTCCCTGGACGAGCAGACCAGACGGCTCATCAACACCGTGCTTTTCCTGTCCGGTGCCGTCGCCCTGTGGGGAATCTGGTCTCAGGTTCTGCCGGCCTTCGGCATCTTCGAGCAGGTCGCTCTCTGGCACCAGACGGGCGTGGTGGACGGCGAGGAAAAGATCATTCCCGTCACCCTGGCGGACATCGGGTCGGTCGCTCTGATCGCGTTGATCGCTTTCGTCGCGGCCAGGAACCTGCCCGCCTTGCTGGAGATACTGCTGCTGTCGCGCATGTCTTTCTCCTCGGGCAGCCGCTACGCGATCAAGACCTTGACCGGCTACACCATCACCGCCGCCGCCGCACTGACCGCCTTCAGCACGCTTGGCCTCTCCTGGGGACAGGTCCAGTGGCTGGTCGCGGCGCTGGGCGTGGGCATCGGCTTCGGACTCCAGGAGATCGTGGCCAACTTCATCAGCGGTCTCATTATCCTGTTCGAACGTCCGGTGCGGGTGGGAGACGTGGTCACCATCGGCGACACGACGGGCTCGGTGTCGAAGATTCGCATTCGCGCCACGACCATCCGCAACTGGGACAAGCAGGAGCTCCTGGTGCCGAACAAGGAGTTCATCACCGGGCGCCTGCTGAACTGGACCCTCAGCGACAATCTGAACCGGATCGTGATCACGGTCGGCGTGGACTACGGGGCGGACGTGCCCCTGGCGCTGAAGCTGCTGGAGGAGGCGGCGCGGGAAAACGGACACGTGCTCGCCGATCCGGAGCCCAGGATCACCTTCGAGGGCTTTGGCGACAACGCGCTGACCCTCGTGCTTCGCTGCTACCTGGATTCCCTCGATGACCGGCTCATGGTCATCAGCGAGCTGCACCAGAGCATCAACGCGAAGTTCCAGGCCGCCGGCATCTCCATCGCTTTCCCGCAGCGCGACGTGCATCTCAGCACCGCCCAGCCGCTCGATGTGCGCGTCACGAACGCCTGGCCCGGGGCGGTCGAACCCGCCTCCAAGGGCAGCGGAGGTGGTTCCGTCGATCCGGGCCGCTGAGACATGCCGGCGGCCCGTTGCGCTCAATCCAGCTCGTTGAACTCGGGATCGTCCAGCAGCTCGCGCAGGCGCCGCAGCTCGCGCAGGCGCTCGATGCGGCGGCGGGCGTCCCAGGCGCTCTTGTCGGTCAACGCCAAGGCGCCCTCGTTATCGATAAACTGCTCGTTCGTTTCTTCACTGCCGCGGACGTCGGTCTCCAACATCTCGTTCCCCTACGCAAACCTGTACAAAATTGCGCGCTATCTAGCGCCTGCAGCGCGGGAGAAACAACGAATTATTTTTGTCGATTCGATCAAAATTGCTCATCGATGCCTGCCTGTCCGCGACGAGCCCCGGACTTCGGCTGTTCCTCTCGCGGCAGAGGCGGAATCGCCGACGAGTCGACATGGCGGAAACAGGAACGCGGGCGCCTCTCCGATGCTGGCGTGTAGCGATCGGGGGGACGATTTCACACTCTCGGCATTAGGCATTTGCGGTCATCCTGTTTAGAATCCGTGGGGCTGAGGCGCGGCGCGCGCCGTCTCAGAACCACAACAGCGACCCCGCCGCCGGGCGCCCCGAGCCCCGCCGGCACACGACATGAACTTCCCTGGAGGACGCGAAATGGCAGCACTGTTTTCCGCAGAGTGGATGAATCAGCTCAAAGACGCCTGGAACGCCGAGCCCGAGGTCAGCGCCAAGCTGGCCGAAATCGATTTCGACTCGGTGATCTACTGTGGTTTCAAGAACGAAGAAAATCCCAGAGGCGTCTTTGTGGTCGAGAAGGGAATATGCGTCCGCGCCGGTGCCTGGGCCGAGAGTGACCCCCCTGCCAACTGGGACATGCGTGCCGACCTGGATGACTGGCTCAAGTGGGTCAAGAAGGGCATCGGCATGATGGGCCTTGGCACCTCGTTCGCAACCGGCAAGCTCAAATTCAAGGTCGGCGACTACAAGGCCATGATGAAGGACCCGCGCATGGCCAACCCCTTCGTCAAGAGCTTCAATCTGATGCAGAAGATCGGCGCCGACGAGCTCGGCTAACCACCCGGCTTGAGGTAGGAAAAGCCCGCCCTCCGGCGGGCTTTTTTTGTTCGTCCGGGTATCCGTCCCGGCTGCCCGAATTTCGTCGTCGCCAACCCTGCGCCCCGGATCCGTGCGGAATCCGCAACCCCCCGACCGGGCGCGCACAACGTTCCGCATGGGGCGGGCTAAGCTGATAGATGAGCGGGCGCTAAACGCACGCGGGTTTGCTCCATCGACAAAGCGAAGTAGTGGAGGCTCATGATGAACAGGCGCTTGTTTACACTTTGGATGCTCGGCAGCGGAATGTCGCTCCTCGCGGGCACAAGGCACGCCGTCGCCAGCGGTGGAGGCGGTGGAGGCGGTGGAGGCGGTGGAGGGGCGGAGGTAGCGGAGGTGGCGGCGCCTCCTCCGGCTCCGGTAGCGGCTATGGGAGCGGATTTGGTTACGGGAACGGAAGTAGCGGTTTTGGCGCAGGTCCGGGTCCGAGCGCAGGTCCGGGTCCGAAATCGAGCCTGACACCTGACCGCGACCGCGACAGGGATCGGGATCGGGACCGCGATCCTGATCCTGATCTTGACCGAGACAGAGACAGAGACCGCGACCGGGATCGCGATCATTAGCTCAACCGCGAACCATAGCGCACAAGCCGGGGTGCCCCGCCGCGGCGCGTTTCTCCTTTGCGGGGCACGGAAACGGGTCCTCGGCTCGTGACGCGGCGAACGTTGCAGACTCAGGGAACGACACCCAAGCGAGGAGGATAGCGCTGTCCGCATGGCACCCGCCGATCGCGGATGTGTTCCGTAGCACGTATCCCAGCCGCGAGGCATACCTGGCAGCCGCCCACCCAGCGTCAGCGGAACGAACAGATTCAGGTCCAAGGGACGACCGCTGCCCCTTCGCACTGATGCGAACGCCCGCGGTGCACGCCGACAACCTAACCTTCTCCGGGCAGACAACCGGATGCGTCGCGGATAAACTGCGCGGAAACCGGACGAGGCCGAGCCACGGAGCGTGCAGTATGTCTGTCGACAGTCCCCTGAGCATCGGATGGCGGGAATGGGTTTCGCTGCCCGAGCTGGGACTGCCCGCTATCAAGGCAAAAACGGACACGGGCGCAAGGACCTCCGCGCTGCACGCCTTCTACGTCGAGCGGTTCAGAAGACACGGCAAGGATCTTGTACGCTTCGGGGTGCACCCGATTCAACGCCGCAACGACCCCGTGGTAGCCTGCACGGCCGCTCTCATCGACCAGCGCCAGATCTCCGATTCCGGGGGGCACCGGGAGATGCGCTACGTGATTTGCACCACGCTCAGGCTTGGCGAGCACGAGTGGCCGATCGAAATCACCCTAACCAATCGGGACACCATGCTGTTCAGGATGCTCCTGGGGCGAAAGGCCATGGCACACAAGCTGATCGTCAACCCGGCCGCCTCCTACCTCCTGGGCAGGCTACCGGGCCGCCGTGTGGGCCGGATGTACGCGGAGCTGGAAAACGGCGCCCGACGCTGACTGTTGGCCATCCTGACCGAAGTCAGCACGCAACCCGAGAGGCATGGTTCTTGGCTGGCTCCATTTTCAAACGCTTAGGCGCTTGAACATGGCGTCGCGTCCAGGTGCCGTGGGAAGCGCTGAATTTATTCGGAGTACGCCAAATCTGCGCCGTGAGGGCAAGGACTTGAGAATCGCGGTTTTGTCGCGCAGCGCCCAGCTGTATTCGACCCGAAGGCTCAAAGAGGCCGCGGAGGCGCGCGGCCACGAGGTCCGTGTGGTCGACGTGCTGCGCTGCTATATGAATATCGCTACCCATCGCCCGTCCATTCGCTACAAGGGGGAGGAGCTAAAAGGCTTCGACGCGGTGATCCCGCGGATCGGGGCCTCGGTGACCTTTTACGGTACGGCCGTGCTGCGACAGTTCGAAATGATGGGCGTGTGCCCGCTCAACGAGTCCGTGGCCATCACCCGCTCCCGCGACAAGCTGCGGTCCCTGCAACTGTTGTCCCGCAAGGGCATCGGGCTCCCGGCAACGGGATTCGCGCACAGCCCGGACGACACCGAGGACATGATCAAGATGACGGGCGGCGCGCCGCTGGTGATCAAGCTCCTGGAAGGCACCAGAGGCATCGGCGTCGTGCTTGCGGAGACGCACCAGGCCGCCGAGAGCGTGATCCAGGCATTCATGGGGCTCAAGGCCCACATCCTGGCCCAGGAATACGTGCGGGAGGCCGGAGGGGCCGACATACGCTGCTTCGTCGTCGGCGAAAAGGTGGTGGCCGCGATCAAGCGTCAGGCCAAGGAAGGCGAGCTCCGATCCGACCTCCACATGGGCGGCAGCGCCAACCTGGTGCGCATCACGCCCGAGGAACGCTCCACCGCGTTACGGGCTGCACAGACCATAGGACTGAACGCCGCCGGCGTGGACCTGCTGCGGTCCAAAGACGGACCACGGGTGATCGAGGTGAATTCTTCCCCCGGTCTTGAAGGCATCGAGACCGCGACAGGCAAGGACATCGCCGGGATGATGATCGACTTCCTGACCAACAAGGCCAAGCAAAAGCGCGCGCGCACCCAAGGTTGAGGCTGAAAGACAATGCCGGCATTTTCCATCGGCGGCCAGCTGGTGCAACCGGGGGAACGGGTTTTCGTCGACCTTTCACTACCGCGCCTCTATACCCACACGGCGGTCTCGATGCCGCTTCGCATCGTCAACGGAAAAAGACCCGGACCTCGTCTGTTCGTGTGCGCCGCCATCCACGGCGACGAGATCAACGGGGTCGAGATCATCCGCCGGCTCTTGCGCTCGCCCGCCCTCAGGCACCTGGCGGGTACGCTCATCGCCGTTCCGATCGTCAACGTCTATGGTCTGGTGAACCATTCCCGCTATCTGCCCGATCGCCGGGACCTCAACCGCAGCTTCCCCGGCTCGGAGCGCGGCTCCATGGCGGCGCGACTCGCGCGGCAGCTGATGGAGGAGGTGGTGGAGAAATCGACCCACGGCATCGACATTCACACCGGAGCCCTGCATCGCGACAACCTTCCCCAGGTACGGGCCTGCATCGAGGACCACCCGACCACCGAGAGGTTGGCGAGGGCCTTCGGCACGCCGGTCGTCATCAATTCCGACCTGCGGGACGGCTCGTTGCGGCAGGCCGTCGCTGAGCTCGGGATCCCCATGCTCCTGTACGAGGCCGGCGAGGCTTTGCGCTTCAACGAGGTGGCGATACGCGTCGGCGTGAGGGGCATCATCGGCGTGATGCGTGAGATCGGAATGCTCGCGCAGCGCCCATCCCACCGGCGCTACCCGGAGCCTTTCATCGCGCGCTCGACCCAGTGGGTCCGGGCACCCCAGAGCGGCATCCTGCGAACCATCACACCCCTCGGAGCTACGGTCAAGAAAGGGCAGCGGCTGGGAGTCGTTTCCGACCCCTTCGGCGAACGCGAGGAAGACGTGCTGGCCACGGCGGCCGGCCTGATCGTCGGCCGCACCAATCTGCCCTTGGTCAACGAGGGCGAGGCCGTTTTCAATATCGCCCGCATGGAGAAGCTGGAATCGGTGGCGGATGCGGTGGAGGCCTTGCAGGCGGAGCTCGATCCCACTGTCGACCTGGAGCCGCCGAAGGAGCCGCCTATCATCTGACGGCACGACTGAAACGCCCGGACGATCGATGCCAAGACGCTGATTGTTGGCCATCCTGGCCAAAACCAGCACGTCACCTCCATGTGCCGCGGGATGCGCTGAAGCGGTATGCCGAGTGGCCGATCGGGCGAAAAGAGACGCCGACTTGGCGCGACCAAGTCAGCGTTTACCCCGAATCAACGACTCCGGGTGCCGTTCGAGGTAATCGGCCAAGGCTTTCAGAGACTTCGCCGCGGCGGAAAGGGCACGCAGCGAGGCGAGCGCCTCACGGTGCAGGGGCGAGCCCTGGTCGACGGCGGAGGAGATGCCGTCGAACGTCGCCTTGGCGGAGACAAACGCCGCTTCGGCCGAGCCCGCGGCACGACGCAGGCTCTGCGCGGCCGGGCCGATCTCGCCTTCGGCGCTGCCCGCCACCCGGCCAACCTCGGTCGCGGCTACCTCAAGCGCGGACAGCAATCCCTCCAACTTGTCCGCGAGCACCCGCGCGACCCGACGCGCATCCGCAAGCGTGGCGCCCAGGTCCTCCCCGCTCGTCCCCATGAGATCCCGCGCGCTGGCGCTCGCCTGCGCCAGGTCCGCGGAGGCGCTCTCGAGGCTTTCCAGGATGCGCGGCACCTCAGGCGCATCGACCAGCCTGCGCAGCCCCTCCAGTACCGCCAGGGCCTGATCGACCAGATGGTCCACCGGGATCTTCTCGAGCTCCCCGCGCAGGCGCTCCAACGGCGATGGAATGGTCGGCAGCTCGCGGTAGCGGCCACCTCCGCCGTGGAGGATCAATGGGGTGCCAGGGAAGAAGCCGACCTCGATCTGCAGCATCCCGGTCACGATGCTCTGGCTGCCGAGCCGCGCGCGCATCCCAGCCTGCAGGGCCTTTTCGTATAGCCCCTTGCTGTCGAGCTCGCCGCGAATCTCTCCCGGCCAATCCACGCGGTCCTGGTCGATCTCGACATAGACGGGGACCACGAACGCGCCCCGCTCCTCATCGAAGGTCACGCCGATGTCCTTCACGATCCCGATCTGCACGCCTTTGAGGACGACCGGCGCACCAACCTTGAGTCCGCTGGTGTTGGTGCGGAAATAGAGCACCAGCGTCTCCCGGTCGCCACCCAGGCGCCCGCCGCCCAGGATCAGGAGGCCAGCGACCAGAAGGGCCAGCGCCCCCATGACAAAGGCGCCGATCAGGGTCGGGCTGGCACGCTGGCTCATCCGCGGGCGACCCCGCTCGGCCGGCCTTCTCCCCGAGTGAGGAACTCGATCACCCTGGGCTCGTCGCACTCCTGCAGCAGTCGGCGGGGGGCGCCCCGAGCGAGCATGGTCTTGGTCTCCGTGTCGAGAAACACCGAATCGTCCGCGATCGCAAAGATACTGGCAAGCTCGTGGGTGACCACCACCAAGGCCACCCCCAGGCTGTCGCGCAGCTCCATGATGAGCCGATCGAGCAGGTGGGCGCTCACCGGGTCGAGACCCGCGGAGGGCTCATCGAGGTAGAGAATCGCCGGGTCCAGCGCCATGGCGCGGGCCAGGGCCGCACGCTTGCGCATGCCGCCGCTGATCTCGAACGGGTAGTAGTCCTCGAAGCCGCGCAGCCCCACCAGCCGCAGCTTGAGCCTCGCGAGCGCAAGCGCGTCGGCGGGCGTGACCTCGGTGAGCTCCGTCAAGGGCAGGGTGATGTTCTCGGCCAGGGTCAGGGAGCTCCAAAGCGCGCCGCTCTGATAGAGCACGCCGACGCCGCGCATGATCGCCCGCCGCTGGTTCTCGTCATCGTCCCAGAGGCTCTTTCCGTCGTACAGCACCTGTCCCTGCGCGGGCCGGATCAGGCCGATCATGTGCTTGAGCAGGGTGCTCTTGCCGCAACCGCTGCCGCCCATGATGACGAAGATCTCGCCGCGCCGCACGTCGAAGCTCAGGTCGCGCTGGACCACGAAGTCTCCGAAGGCCATCGTGAGGTCTCGCACCTGGATCGGAGGGGCATCGCCATTCACACTCACGGCTCAGATCCCGAGCTGGGTGGCGACGAGGGTGATGACGGCGTCCGCCACAACGATGCCGACGATGGCGCTCACCACGGCGGTCGTGGCCGCCTCCCCCACCGCGGCGGATGAGCGCCCGCTGTTCACGCCCTGGTAACAACCGGCGACGGCGATGATGACCGCGAAAACCAGGCTCATGAAGAGCCCGACGGCCAGATGGACGAGGGTGACGGACTCCAGCGTCTGACTCAGGTACTGGGTCGCCGTGATGTCGAACATGCCTACGCCCACCAGCATGCCGCCGAGGATGCCCAGCACGTCCGCGTAGATGGTCAGCAAAGGGACCATGAGCACCAGCGCCAGCAGGCGCGGCAGGACCAGGAAATCCATCGGGGATATGCCCAGGGTCTTGAAGGCGTCGATCTCCTCGTTCACCTGCATGCTCCCGAGCTGGGCGGCGAAGGCGGCGCCCGTGCGCCCGGCCATGATGATGGCGGTCATCATCGCCCCCATCTGCCGCAGCATGCCGATTCCCACGGCGTTCGCGATATAGACCTGAGCGCCGAACATCGCCAGCTGCACCGCGCCGACAAAGGCCAGGATGACGCCTACCAGGACGCTGATCAGGCTGACGATGGGCAAAGCCTCCGCCCCGCTCTGCTGGATGAACAAGACGAGATCCGCGCGCCGTAAACGCGCGCGGCCGGTCAGCAAGCGTCCGAGCGCCAGCACCAGCTCGCCGACGAAGGCGAGCACGGCCCGCGTCTGCGCGAGGGCCGCAAGCGTGCGGCGGCCGGCCCGTTCCAGGAATCCGGGCGCCTGGACCTCGCGGCGGGCGCCGGCACGCTCCGGCACCTTGCGCGCCAGGGCGAGCAGGCCGGTCGCCCCGGACGGCAGGCTCGAGGAATCGACCTCCACGCCGTGCGCGTCCGCCAGGTCCGCGACCGCGACCAGGAAGGCGATGAGTCCGCTGTCCCATGCGCCGAGTCCTCCGTCCCGCAGTTCGATCCGGCGGACCGAGCCCCAGTCCTCGGGCTCGAACGAGGCGACGTCCGGGACCGCCTTCTCCAGCGTCCAACTACCCTTCAGGGTGATGGACCACTCGCCGCCATCGGCAAGCCCGGCGCTGACGCGATCGTCTGTGTCTTGCTGCTCTTGCGGGCACATGGCAGGTCCCGGCATCCTCGCCTTGAATGAGAAACTACCCGCGTCCGCTGGCCCGTCTCGCCGACGGCGATGCGCGGGCTTTGGGCCGATGGGTCATCAGAGTTTAACATTGCGGCGCTAGGGTAAACGCCACGCGGCGCTCCCATCGGTAGGAAACACCCAGGCCCGGCATCGCCGGGACCTCCCCGTTCCAACGCGGCGTGAGCGATCTCCGCCGCGGCACACCCGACCTGAACCCAACGGTCTAGCTGGGAACAGCGCTGCCGGCGCGTCCCGGATGCGCGCGCAAGCGCCAACCAACATGGAATAGCGCATGGATCCCCAAGTAGAAGACAGACACGACGAGCTGCTCGATCGGATCATCGACCGCATCGAGTCGCGAGATGACCTGAGCCTGCGCGCGCTGGTCGCGGACCTGCATCCAGCCGAGAACGCGGACCTGCTCGAGTCCCTCCCTCCCGAGGAGCGCAGCACCCTGTGGGAGGCGATGCCCCCCGCGCAGGAAGGCGAGATCCTTTCCCACCTCGGCGACGAGGCGCGCGCCACCATCATCGGCGAGATGGACCATGCGGACCTGGTGGCCGCGGCCGGTGCCATGGATGCCGAGGACCTGGCCGAGGTGCTCGAGGAGATGCCGGAGGACCGCTCCGAGCGCCTCGTACAATCGCTGGAGGCGGACCACCGCAAGCGCCTCGAGGCGGTGCTGAGCTATCCGGAAGGGACCGCCGGCCGTTTGATGAGCACGGACGTGATCAGCGTGCGCAAGGACGTCACCCTGGCGGTCGTGCTGCGCTGGCTGCGTCGGCATAGAAGCTTGCCGCCCCACACGGACGCCCTGATGGTGATCGAGCCGGACGGCCGCTACGCCGGCAAGCTCGCAATGGCTGGCGTCATCACTGGGAACCCGGATGCGCTGGTGGAGACGGTCATGCAGCCGGAGGCGGAGACCGTGCATGCCCGCGCCAGCGAGCACGACGTCGCGGTGCTGTTCGAGCGCCGGGACCTGATCTCGGTGGCGGTGCTGGACGACGAGGAGCGGCTGCTCGGGCGCATCACGGTGGACGACGCCCTGGACGTGATCCGCGAGGAGGGCGACCGCGCGATGCTCAGGAGCGCGGGCCTGGACGAGGAAGAGGACCTGTTCGCCCCGGTTCTGCCGAGCGCCAAGCGGCGTGCGGTGTGGCTCGGGATCAATCTGATCACGGTGTTCGCCGCCGCCTGGGTCATCGGGCGTTTCGAGGAGGCGCTGGACAAGATCGTGGCCCTGGCGGTGCTGATGCCGGTGGTGGCGAGCATGGGGGGCATCGCCGGCAGCCAGACCCTGACGTTGACCATCCGCGGTCTGGCCTTGGATCAGATCGCCTCCTCCAACGTGCGCTGGCTGGCGACCAAGGAGATCGCCGTCGGCGCCCTGAACGGCATCGCCTGGGCCCTCGTCGTGGCCGCCGTCGCCTATCTCTGGTTCCACAGCGCCGGCATCGCCGGGGTCATTGCCGCCGCGATGGTGGTCAATCTGCTTGCCGCGGCGGCCTCGGGGGTGGCCGTACCCTTGATCCTGCACCGTCTCGGCATCGACCCTGCCCTGTCAGGCGCCGTGATCCTGACCACGGTGACGGATGTCGTCGGCTTCCTCAGCTTTCTCGGGCTGGCATCGGTCTTCCTTCTCTGACGAGACGCTGATGTTCGGCCAGGCCGGCCAAAATCGGCACGCCCACGTGCCGCCGTCCGGCCGAAACGGCGGCTGCGTTTGACGTCGAGAATGGCATGCAAGGGCTCTCCGTCCCTCATCTGAGCGACGAAGCATTCTTTCGCGATCGGCGACGAACATATCGCTATGCTTATCGCTCACAAAGCCGTAGCCTGCGCACGCGATCACGCCGTCCCCGTTGTTCCGGACCGACGGATTGGAGGAGTGGTCCGACCCTGCTCGATGACCGCACCCGACGCATCTACACATTGCATACCTGAAGCCTGTCATTGCCCCTGGGTCTCCCCCGCGCTCCCGGTGATGGTATCTTCACGTTAAGGAACCATTTGCCACCGAGGAGTCGAAAATGAAAATCGCGATCCTATCCAGAAACCCCAAACTCTACTCCACCCGGCGCCTAGTTGAGGCCGCCGAAGCGCGCGGCCACACGGTGAAGGTGCTCGACGTGCTGCGCTGCTACATGAACATCACCTCCATGCGCCCGGAGATGCACTACAAGGGGGAGAAGCAGGAGGGATTCGATGCGGTGATCCCCCGCATCGGCGCCTCGGTCACCTTCTACGGCACCGCGGTGCTGCGCCAGTTCGAGATGATGGGGGTGTTCCCCCTCAACGAGTCGGTGGCCATCACCCGTTCCCGCGACAAGCTGCGCTCCCTGCAGCTCCTGTCGCGCAAGGGTATCGGTCTGCCGGTGACGGGTTTCGCCCACAAGCCGGACGATATCCAGGACCTGATCAAGATGGTCGGCGGCGCGCCGCTGGTGATCAAGCTGCTGGAAGGCACCCAGGGCATCGGCGTGGTGCTGGCGGAGACCCAAAAGGCCGCAGAGAGCGTCATCGAGGCCTTCATGGGCCTGCACGCGAACATCCTGGTGCAGGAGTTCATCAAGGAGGCGGGCGGCGCCGACCTGCGCTGCTTCGTCATCGGCGACAAGGTGGTGGCGACCATGAAGCGCCAGGGCAAGGAGGGCGAGTTCCGCTCGAACCTGCACCGCGGCGGCACCGCGAGCGTCGTCCGCATCACGCCCGAGGAGCGCTCGACCGCCGTCCGCGCCGCCCAGACCATGGGGCTGAACGTCGCCGGCGTCGATCTGCTGCGCTCCAACCACGGACCGGTCGTGATGGAGGTCAACTCCTCCCCCGGCCTGGAAGGGATCGAACGCTCTACCGGCAAGGACGTCGCGGGCATGATCGTCTCCTTCATCGAGCGAACCGCCGCCCTCGGCAAGACGCGCACGCGCGGCAGAGGGTAAGCGATGCGTCCGCCGTTCGTCATTCAGGGTCAGTCCGTCGCCGCCGGGCACCGGGCGGTCATCGACCTTGCGTTGCCGAAGCTGAACTCGCACACGCGTCTGTCCATGCCGGTGCACGTGGCGCATGGCAAGCGGGACGGGCCGGTACTGTTCGTATCCGCGGCGGTGCACGGCGACGAGCTCAACGGGGTAGAGATCATCCGCCGCCTGCTCGAGGTCAAGGCCCTGCGCAGGCTTGCCGGGACGCTGATCGCGGTGCCCGTGGTCAACGTCTACGGCGTGATCCACCAGTCCCGCTACCTGCCCGACCGGCGTGATCTGAACCGCTGCTTTCCGGGGCACGCCTCGGGCTCCCTGGCGGCGCGGGTGGCATACCTGTTCATCGACGAGGTGGTGCGTCACTGCAGCCATGGTATCGACCTGCACACCGGCGCCATCCACCGCACCAATCTGCCGCAGATCCGCGCCGATCTCGACGACCCGGAGACCGAGCGTCTCGCCCGCGCCTTCGGTGTCCCGGTTCTGATCAACGCGACGCTGCGCGACGGCTCCCTGCGCGAGGCCGCCACGGAGCTCGGCATTCCGATGCTGCTCTACGAGGCGGGCGAGGGGCTGCGGTTCGACGAGGTCCCGATTCGCGCCGGCGTGATGGGCGTGCTCAACGTCATGCGCGAGTTGGGGATGATCAAGTCCTCGAGCAGGCGCGCGCGCGAGGCCGCGCCCTTCATCGCCCGCTCGAGCAGCTGGACGCGTGCCCCCGAGAGCGGCCTGCTGCGCACCCTGGTGGCCCTCGGCGCCACGGTCCAGCGCGGCGACGTGCTCGGTTACGTCAGCGACCCCTACAGCGGCACCCAGCACCCGGTGACCGCGCACGCCCGTGGTGTCGTGATCGGCCGGGTGCAGATCCCCTCGGTCCACGAGGGCGAGGCCCTGTTCCATATCGCCCGCTTCGGCAACGAGCACGACGACGCCGCCGACGAGGTGGAGGCCTTCCAGCAGGAGCACCTGGATGACCTGGACGGCCTCGATCCTCCGATCGTTTGACGCACAACGAGCCCTGAAGATGATCCCGCACAAACGAGCCCGGGCCGCCGTCGCCGGCATCCTCTGGCTGCTGCCCCTCGGCGCCCAGGCACAAGCCGAACAGCCAGCGCCGGTCGCCCCGGCCAAGGAAGGGGCCGAGGCGCAAGCCGCACCCGCCGCCGGCACGATCGATACCCTGGCCTCCTTCGTCGATCTGCGGAACGCGATCATGCGGGACATCAAGGATGTCAACAAGCAGTTCGGCGCAAGCCAATCCGATGCGGAGAAGGAGAACCTGAAGCTGCAGCTCGACAAACTGGAGTCCGACCTGCGCGCCGTCAGCGAAAACTTCGAGAACATCTCCGCCGGCATCGACCTCACCGCCCTGCGTACCAAGGAGGATGAGGCGTTCAACTTCCAACGGGAGCTGTTCGCCCTGCTAAAGCCCGCGCTAGACGAGATGAAGGAGATGACTTCCCACGTGCGGCAGAAGTCGGACCTCAAGGACAGGATCGCCGGCTTCCAGGAAAGCCTGCCGATACTGGAGCAGGCCATCGCCAACGGCGAGCGCCTGGTATCCGAGAGCAAAGAGAAGCCCGTCACCCAGGCGCTGCAGAAGACGGTGGAGAAGTGGCGGCGACAGCAGACTTTCCTCCAGAGCGAGCTGCAGGCGGCTGAGCTGCAGCTGCAGGAGCTGGTCTCGACCGAGGTATCCCTGGCCGAGGCATCCCAGAGCTATCTCAAGACCTTCTTCCAACAGCGCGGTTTCTACCTCACGATCGCCCTCATGGTGGTGGGCGGCATCCTGCTCGTGTCCCGCCTAACCCATCGGGCCATGCTGCGTTTCGTGCCGGGCTTCAGGAAGGCGCACCGCAGCTTCCGCCTGCGTCTGGTCGAGCTGATCCACCGCATCATCACCCTGTTCCTGGTCCTCATGGGCCCCATGATCGTCTTCTACGTCGTGGAGGACTGGGTGCTCTTCAGCCTCAGCATCCTGCTGCTGCTGGGCGTCGCCTGGACCCTGCGCCAGACCCTGCCCCGCTATATCCATCAGATCCAGATCTTCCTCAACATCGGCTCGGTGCGCGAGGGGGAGCGTCTGAATATGGACGGGCTCCCCTGGCAGGTACGGCAGATCAACGTCTTCTGCACCCTGGTCAATCCGGTGGCGGAGCTCACCCAGCGCGTGCCCATCAACGAGCTGGTGGACATGAAGTCGCGGCCCAGCCGGCACGACGAGCCCTGGTTTCCCTGCAAGAAGGGCGACTGGGTCATCCTCAGCGATGGCGCGCGTGGCAAGGTCATCGGCATCTCGCCCGAGCTGGTACAACTGGTGGAGCGCGGCGGGGCCCAGCTCACGTACCAGACCAGCGAGTTCCTCGCGAAGTCGCCGCGCAACCTGGCCACCAACTTCCGCGTCAAGGAGATCATCGGCATCAGCTACAAGCTGCAGGCCGAGAGCACCGGCAGCATTCCCCAGCTCCTCCAGGACTACATCCAGCGGCGCGTCGAGGAGGAGGGGCTCGGCGACAAGCTGCTCAACCTCCGGGTGGAGTTCGCCCAGGCCAACAACTCGTCGCTGGACCTGGCGGTGATCGCAGACTTCAAGGGCGAGCTCGGAGACCTCTACAATCGGCTGCGGCGCGCCATTCAGCGCTGGTGCGTCGATGCCTGCACCGAGCACGGATGGGAGATCCCGTTCCCGCAGATGACTTTGCACGGTGCGGTGGGACGAGCGGACTGATCCGGCACGATCCGCCGCCGCATGTATCTGCTGTCGGTGATCACCGCCGTGTTCCTGCCCCTCGGATTCATCACCGGGCTGCTCGGGGTCAACGTCGCCGGCATCCCGGGAGACAAGACACCCTGGGCCTTCTTCCTGCCGTGTGTCGGGATCGCGGCCATCCTCGGCCTGCGGCGGTGGTACCTGCGCAGAAAGCGCTGGTTCTGAGCGCCTGCGGCGACCGGCAACTTCGGAACGGCACTGGCCCCGGTCTCAGCCCTCGAGGCGAACCGGCGAGACGAATCCTTTGGGTTTCACCGCCAGCACCGAGCAGCTCAGCCGATTCAGGATGGTCTCGGCCGTGTTGCCGATGAGGAAGCCGGCGATGCCCGTCCGGCCCACGGTACCCATCACCACCAGATCCACGCCCAGCTCCGCGGCGAGGTCCGGGATCACCTTCCGCGCCGCTCCCTTGATCAGGTGTTGACGCATTTTGAGATACTCCATGGCCTTGTCGCCGAGGCGCTCCGCCAGATGCCGGGAGAGCACGTCCAGGAGACGTTGATGTCCGAGGCGGACGTCCTCGACGTATTTCTCCACCTCGGAAGGCGGAAGCATGGCGCGACCGGTGCGCAGCGCGGACTCGCCCACGGCCTGCCAGGCATTGACAAGGTGCAGCTCGGAGAGCTCCGACAGGGCGAGCGCGGAGGCCATCTCGACGATCTGGCGGCTGAGCTCGAACTGCACATCCGCCGCCCGCGGATCGGTCTGATCCATATCCACGGCGGCCAGGATGCGCCGGTAAGGCTTGAACTCGCTCGGCTTGACGAGCCAGACCGGACACGGGCACTTGCGCAGCAGGTGCATGTCCTGACTGCCGAACACACGGTCGAGCAAGCCGTCTGACTCGGACGCCTTGACCACCAGGTCGCGGCCCCCGCGCAGCACCTCACGGATGGTCTCGAGGAAGGGCGTGCCCACCAGTACCTTGTGATGGATCTCGACGCGCCCGCGCCAGGGCGCGGCAAGCGCCTCGAGACGCTCTGCCGCCGCGTCGACCAGATCGGTCTGCAGGTCCTCAGCGGAGCAATCGATTTCCGCCAGGGTCAGATCAGCGGGAAGCTGCTCGACCACCTCGACCAGGGTGAGATCCGCCTGATTGCTGTCCGCGAGCGACGCGGCCCGCTCCAGCGCCCCACGGTCGTCTTCCCCCGGGGTTGACACGAACAGGATGTTGCCGAATCGCTGCATCTCCAGATCCTCCGATTCAGGGTGCTAGCCCCGCGCCGCCGGGGCCTCATCGCCCCATCCCAACAGTCGCTCCGCCGCCCGCACCGCGGCATCGACGTAAGGCACCAATACGAGATCGGCCCAACCATGCCGCAACTGAGCAGTCTCCTTCGCGGCGTGCGCGTTCATCGCGACCAGCCCAAACGCCGCGCCAGCGCCTTCTCCAGCTCGACCAGGAACAGCACCGCAGAGGCCACCAGAACGATGCGGCCCCAGATCCCGAGGCTGATGGCCGCGGTTCCGAACAGGGCCTGCATCGGCGGCAGATAGGTGAAGCCGAGCTGGAACAGGATCAGGAGGCCCACTGCCAGTAGCACGTAGCGGTTGCCCAGCAGCCCCTCCCGATTCAGCACGGGCGCGGCGATGTAACGGGAGTTGAAGAGATAGAAGATCTCGAACACGACCAACGTGTTCACGGCCACGGTTCGCCCGTGCTCGATGCTCACGCCGCGGTCCATATCCCACAAGAACATGCCGAAGGTGCCGGCGGTCAGGATCACGGCGACGTAGGCGATGCGCCAGAGGAACCATCCGGAGAGCATGGGCGCGCGCGGATTTCTCGGCGGACGGCGCATCACTCCGGGCTCGGGGGGCTCGAACGCCAACGCCAGCGCCAGCGTGACGGCCGTGATCATATTCACCCACAGAATCTGCACGGGAGTCAGGGGAAATTGGTGAAAGCCGAACAGGATGGCGCCGAGGACGACAAGGGCCTCGCCCCCGTTCGTGGGTAGAATAAACAACACGGCCTTCTGCAGATTGTCGTAGACGGTACGGCCCTCCTCCACCGCGTTCGCGATGGATGCGAAGTTGTCGTCAGCCAACACCATCTCGGCGGCCTCCTTCGCCGCTTCCGTGCCGTTCACGCCCATGGCCACGCCGACGTCGGCACGCTTCAGGGCGGGTGCGTCATTGACCCCGTCGCCAGTCATGGCCACGACTTCTCCCGCCTGCTGCAGCATCTGCACCAGACGCAGCTTGTGCTCCGGCGTGACCCGTGCGTAGACGTTCACCTCGGCGACCCGTCGCCTTAGTGTCTCGTCGTCCATGGCGTCGAGCTCCCGCCCCGTGAGCGCCTCGTCGGGATCGGCCAAGCCGACCTGGCCGGCAATGGCGCGGGCCGTCGCGGCGTGATCGCCGGTGATCATCTTCACCCGGATGCCGGCGCTGGCGCAGACGCGCACCGCCTCGATCGCCTCCTGCCGGGGCGGGTCCATCAGCCCGAACAGCGCCAGCAATACCAGGTCGTTTCCGATATCGGAAAAATCGAGCTCCGACCGATGGCTCTGTCCGGGCTTCGCCGCCACCGCGAGCACCCGCTGCCCCCCCTGCGCGAGGGCCTCGACGCGTTCCTGCCATATGGGCCTGTCGAGGGTCTCGAAGCCGGCCGACGTACGCTGTTGGGCGCAGAACTCGAGCACCGCCTCCGGCGCCCCCTTGACGTAGATGAATGCCTGCCCCGCGTGGCTGTGGTGCAGCGTGGCCATGAACTTGTGGCCGGACTCGAACGGGATCAGGTCCGTGCGCGGGTGCTCCTTGTTGACGGCCTCCGGCTCCAGCCCTCCCTTGATGCCCGCGACCAGCAATGCGCCCTCCATCGGGTCCCCGTGCACCCGCCAAGCCCCGTCGCCGGATTCCAGAGCTGCGTCGTTGCACAGGAGCACCGCCTGCAGCGCCTGCTGCAGTACCGGATCGTTCTCCGTTGTGTAGACCTCACCGTCGAGCACGAATCCACCATGAGGGTCGTAGCCCGTCCCGGTGAGCGCCACCCGGCGCTCCGCGGTGACCACCGTGCTGACCGTCATTTCGTTGCGGGTCAGGGTACCTGTCTTGTCCGAGCAGATGACGCCCACGGTGCCCAGGGTCTCGACCGCCGGCAGGCGCCGGATGATCGCGTTCCGCCCGGCCATGCGCTGCACCCCGATGGCCAGGGTGATGGTCATGATCGCGGGCAGTCCCTCGGGAATCGCGGCGACCGCGAGACCCACCGAGGCGAGGAACATCTCGGCAGCGGTGTAGTCCCGCACCAGTACGCCGAAGGCGAATCCGGCCGCGGCGACCACCAGGATGGCGGCCGTCAGCCAGCGTCCGAACTGGGCCATCTGTCGCAACAGCGGCGTGGTCAACTGCTGGACCTCGGCGACCAGGGCGCTGATGCGCCCGATCTCGGTATGCGCGCCAGTGGCCACGACGACGCCCGTTCCCTGGCCGTGCGTCACCAGCGTGCCGCTGAATGCCATGCAGCGGCGGTCGGCGAGCACGGTGTCACGCGACATGGGCTCCGTGCCCTTCTCCACCGGGACGGATTCTCCGGTCAAGGCGGCCTCCTCTACCTGCAGTCCTTTGGCTCGGAACAGGCGAAGATCGGCTGGCACCTTGTCACCCGACTGCAGGGATACCACGTCCCCCGGCACCAGCTGCGAGGCGTCGACGGTAACCTGGCGACCGCTTCTCCACACCATCGCGTGCAGCGACAGCATCTGGCGGATCGCGCGCAGGGCGTCTTCCGCCTTTCCCTCCTGAAGGAACCCGATCACGGCGTTGATGAGCACTACGCCGAGGATGACGCCAGCGTCCAGCCAGTGGTGCAGCAGCGCCGTGACCGCCCCTGCCGCGAGCAGGACATAGATGAGCACATTGTGGAACTGGTACAGAAAGCGCACCAGGGCGGTGCGCGGTTTGACCTCGGGAAGCTGGTTGGGTCCATGGCGGGCGAGGCGGCGCCCCGCGTCTTCGGCGGAGAGCCCCTCCTTCGCGCTCTCAAGCCTTTCGAGCGTCTCGCCGACGCTCAGACTGTGCCAGTGCTCGGGACCGGCAGGCGCGGTCTCGCGCGTCTGCATCGCCTCTAATTCCTGACGGCTGCGCCAGGCCACCCAGGCGCCGACGATACCGAGCAGCGCCAACCCCACGAACACGATCAGCCATTCCACGACGGCGAAATCGAACATCGAGACCTCGGATTCCGACATAAGTCACGCTCCCGATCCCCGCAGGCGGTAGCCCATGGCCGAGCTGCGCCCGCGGGACACGACATCAAAAGAACGATTCACGCGAAACGGGCTGTTTGCACCGATAAGCATATCGCCACGAGGCGAATTATGGAGACGCCGATTATCGGCCATCCTGACCAGAATCAGCACTTCACCCGAGAATCTCGGTTGTCGGATAGCTACATCTTCAAACGGTTACGCGCTTGAGAATCGGGAAGTGCCGGATTCACCAGCGTTTTCCCAGCCAGTGCTTGCCGCGCCGAATTGCGCCCTGTCCGTGCCGGGCGGAGCCGACGACCGTCTCACCGGCCTGTGACCCGCTCTCGGGCGGCTACCTCTCTGACATAGCTGAAACCCATGGGCGGTTACAGGTATGCTGCACCGCATGGCGGCTCCCGAACCGCCCGTGGTCGGGAACGAATCACTAGCGTGCTGCCAAGAGGCTTCTTTTGGACCCGAAATCCTTTGTCTACTCCGCCGTGCTGCTGCTGGTGGCCACCTCCATCGCGGTGGCCGTCTTCCGGCACTTCGGGCTGGGCTCGATCCTGGGCCTGCTCACGGCCGGTATCTTCATCGGGCCACACACGCCGGGACCGTCCATCACCGAGCACGTGGAGGACGTGCGGCATTTCACCGAGTTGGGGGTGGTGCTGCTGCTGTTCCTGATCGGGCTGGAGATGCAGCCGCGCCGCCTGTGGTCGCTGCGGCGATCCATGTTCGGGCTCGGCTCGCTGCAGATCCTGGTCTCCGGATTCGGCATTGCCCTGTACCTGCACCTGTTCGAGCCGAGCTGGGGGGTTAACATGCTGGCGGGCCTCACGTTCGCCCTCTCGTCCACCGCCTTCGTCATCCAGATGCTGCAGGAACGCGGGGACATCGCCAGCCCCCACGGCCAGACCGCGTTCGCCGTGCTCCTGATGCAGGACCTCGCGGTCGTGCCCCTGCTCGCGCTCATACCCATCCTCGCGGACGTGGGCCCGCTGTCGAGCGACATCCCCCTCGTCAAGCAGGTGATCATCGTGGTCATCGCCGTGCTGCTGGTGATCGCCGCGGGTCGCTACGTCGTCCCCCGCGTCCTTGACCTGCTGGCGCGCCAGAACAACCGCGAGGCCTTTCTCCTCGTCGCCATGGCCGCGGTCTTCACCTCCGCCTGGGCGATGGACCAGGCGGGCATGTCGATGGCGCTCGGCGCCTTCCTGATGGGGGTCGCGCTGTCCGGATCGCGCTACAACGTCCAGATCCAGGCCAGCATCGAGCCCCACAAGGGGCTGCTGATGAGCCTGTTCTTCGTCGCCGTGGGCATGTCAGTCGACCTCGGGGCGCTCGCGAACGATCCCCTGCTGTTCGCGCGCCACGTGGTGATCATCCTGGCGATCAAGATCGCCGTGCTGTTCGCCCTCTGTCTGCTGTTCGGCGAGGCCCGCGGGTCCGCGGTGCGGGTCGCCTTTCTGCTCGCCCAGAGCGGTGAGTTCGGGTTCGTCCTGTTCGGCGCCGCCAAGGCGCTGTCGATCATCGACAGCGATACCTTCGTGCTGGCCGTCGGCGTCATCTCCCTCAGCATGCTGGCGACGCCGCTGCTGGTGCGACTCGGCGACGCACTCGCGGCGCGGGCGTCCGGCGACGCGCCGCTGCCGGGCGAGCCGTTCAAGTTCCCCCTCGAAGGCAGGGAGTCTCACGCGCGCGCCGTGGTTGCGGGTTACGGACGCGTCGGCCACACGGTCGGAACCATCCTCAAGAGCAGCGGCATTCCCTTCATCGCCTTCGATACCAGCCCGATCCGGGTTGCGGAGTTCCGCAACCTGGGCCACCCGGTCTACTACGGCGACATCGCCGATGCCGACCTGCTGGCGGCGGCGCACATCGAGCAGGCGAACCTGGTCGTGCTGACCATCGACGACCGTCACGATGCGGTGCGCGCGACCACGCTGATCCGCAACCTCGCGCCCCGAGCCCTCATCGTGGCGCGTGCGCGCGATCTCGAAACCAGCAACGCGCTGCTGCGCGCGGGCGCCGACAAGGCCTTTCCGGAGGCGCTCGAGTCCAGCCTGCGGCTCGCGGCGCAGGCGTTGGAGAGCCTTGGCGTGGCCAGCGAGGACACCGATCTGCTGGTGCGGGGCGTACGCAGCGCCGACTACGCCCTCATTCGCGAAGGCCCCGACAAGAGCACCTAGACGCCGCCGCGCGCGGGGGGCAATCTCCCATCAACTCCGAATCGCCTCGGGACAAGCCGCGGCACCGCACCTGAACCCGGCACCGAGCACAGCGGCACTGCGCCGTCCACGGCCAACAGCCGCTACCCTACCTCTGCTTCGCTCATCCGGCGCATGGTGCTGGCGCACGCCGGACCGCCCCCTCCTTTCAGCTTGGTTTCAAGTGGGCTGCATAGACTGGAAGTCGTCACACAAGCAAGGAGAGACCATTGATGAGCGCAACAAGATTCCAAGATGTCGCTGTCTGGGACCCGGCGGTCCGGGTGTTCCACTGGACGCTCGCCGGCTCCTTCCTCGTCGCCTACTTCACCGAAGACGAGCTGATGGCGTTGCACGTCAACGCCGGTTATCTGATCGGGGGGCTGATCCTGTTCCGACTGATCTGGGGCTTCGTCGGCCCCGCCCATGCCCGGTTTCGCGACTTCGTGCGCGGGCCATCTGCGGTCAGGGACTATCTGCGCCAGGCGGTTCGGTTCGACGCGCCGCGCCACCTGGGACACAACCCGGCCGGGGGCGCCATGGTGCTGGCGCTGTTGACCACCCTGACCGTCACTGTGCTGAGCGGGATCGCCCTCTACGGCGCCACCGATTTCGCCGGTCCCCTGGCCGGCCTGTTCCGCGGAGAGCTGGCCGCGGACCTGCTCGAGGAGACACACGAGGTCGCCGCCAACCTGACGCTGTTCCTGGTCTTGCTGCACCTGGTGGGCGTCCTGTTCTCGAGCCTCGAGCATGGGGAGAACCTGGTCAAGGCCATGATCACCGGCCGCAAGAAGGCGGAGGTGGCGCCATGAGCACGCGACGAGCAATCGCGCTGTTGACCCTTGGCCTCGCCGTCGGCGCGACGCAGGCCGCGACCGTGGAGGACCTGCTCGCCGCCTACCGGAGCGAGGGAGCCGGCCCCTTTACCCAGGCGGCGGGCGAGCGGCTCTGGGGCCAGGAGCATCCGGGCGCGGAAGGGCCTCGCGCCTGCGCCAACTGCCACACCACGGACCCTCGGAATCCGGGACGCCACGCCGTCACCGGCAAGGACATCGATCCACTCGCACCCTCGGCGAACCCCAAACGGCTCACCGACCGGCGCGAGGTGGAGAAATGGCTGGGACGCAACTGCAAATGGACCCTCGGCCGGTACTGCACGGCCCAGGAAAAGGGCGACCTTCTGACATTCCTTCAATCCCAGTGATACCCAAGCGAGGTAATCCATGATGAACAAGCTGCTGATCACGACCTCTACCGCCGCCCTCATACTCGCCCTGGCACTCGGTCTGCGCGCGGGTGAGCATGGGGAGAGGGAATACGAGCACGAGGAGCACCGAGAGGGGCGCGGGCCGGCCGGCGCCGTCGTCAGCGACCCGCGCGCCCCGCTGTACCGGACCGAATGCGGCGATTGCCACCTGGCCTTCCCGCCGGCCCTGCTCCCGGCGGGCTCCTGGCGAGCGGTCATGGCCGGCCTCGAAGATCATTTCGGGGACAACGCGGAGCTCGACCCCACAACCGCGCGCGAGATCACCGGCTTCCTGGTGCAGCAGGCGGCGGGACCGGGAAGCGGCGAATACGGGGAGCGGTCCTGGCGCGCCACCAGGGACCGGACCCCGCCACTGCGCATCACCGAGACCGACTATTTCCGCGGGCAGCACCATGAGATCCCGCAATCGATGATCACGGCGAACCAGGAGATCAAGAGCTTCAGCCGCTGCGAGGCCTGTCACGGACGCGCCGATCAGGCTATCTTCGACGAGGACGAGGTACGCATACCCGGCCACGGCCGGTGGGACGATTAACCCATGATGCGACGGCTCCTGCCGCTCCTGCTCGCTCTCGCCGTCGTCGGCCCCGGCTGGGCCGACGACGATCACGAGACCGCCATGCGCCTGCGCGAGCAGGACCAGATCCTGTCCCTGGAGGAGCTGCTGTCGCGGCTGGACCTGGGGGCGGACGCCCGCGTGCTGGAGATCGAGAGCGAGCGGGAGCACGGCCGGTCGGTCTACGAGATCGAGTACGTGGACGGCCGCGGGCGCATCCGCGAGATCGCGGTGGACGCGGCGACCGGAGAGGTGATCTCGCAGGAGGAATGAGATGCGGCTTCTGCTAGTCGAAGATGACGTACCGCTCGCGACGGAGCTGCAGGCGGCACTGCGACGCGCGGGGTACGCCGTGGACGTCGCGGGCGACGGCGAAGAAGCGGTATACCTTGGGCGCGCCGAGAGCTACGACCTGGTGATCCTCGACCTCGGGCTGCCACGGGTCTCGGGCCTGCACGTGCTCGAGCAGTGGCGGCGGGAGGGCCGCGCGATGCCGGTGCTGATCCTCACCGCGCGGGACACCTGGAGCGAGAAGGTGCAGGGACTCAAGGCCGGCGCGGACGACTACCTGACCAAACCTTTTCACCCGCAGGAGCTGCTCGCCCGGCTCGACGCCCTGCTGCGGCGAGCCCATGGGCGCGCCGCTCCTGGGCTCGCGGCGGGCGATTTCAGACTCGACGAGGACCGGCAGCGCGTAGTGCGCAGCGACGGGTCCGTGCAGGATCTCACCGGCACAGAATACCGCCTGTTGCGCTATTTCATGCTCAACCCGGGTAAGGTGCTGTCTAAAACCCGTTTGACCGAGCACGTCTACGAGCAGGATTTCGACCTCGACAGCAACGTCATCGAGGTCTACGTACGACGCCTGCGCGACAAGCTCGGCAAGCAGGTGATCGAGACCCGGCGCGGCCAGGGTTATGTCTTCCGTGCCTGAGGCCACAAACAAGTCAGGCGGCGGGCCATGACAGGCGCCTGGCCGAGACCGGCCCGTTTCCGGTTTCTCCGCCGGTCCAGCGCGCCGGCGCGCCACACCCTTTTCCAGCCAGAATGAGACTCACACGCCGCAGCGGGGACCCCGCCCGCTCCCTCGAGGCGTCCCTGCAGTGGACACTGGGGCTGGTGGTGCTTGCCGCGCTCCTCGCGATGACGCTGGCAGGATTCTGGATCGTCCGTCAGGCCGCGGAGCAATTCGTCGCCGCCCGCCTCGCCCACGACGCTGAGGCCCTGATCGCGGGCTTGCGCCCGGAGGTCATGGAGATCGGGCGCCCGCTGCCCCCGATCTACGCGCAACCGTTCTCCGGGCACTACTTCAGCGTCCGCTTCGGAGATCGCCAGGTGCTGCGATCGCGCTCCCTGTGGGACCATGCGTTCGAGATTGCCCCCCTGCCGCCGGGGGAGTCGGTGCTCGCACACCAGGCTGGCCCACGCGACCAGCGGCTGCTGGTCTGGCGCGCGGGCTACGAAAAGCAAGGGAGTCGCTTCACCGTCGCCATGGCCGAGGACATCGCCCCCCTGGCGCGGGAGCTGGAGCGCCTGCTCGCCATGGGGGTGGGGGCCTCGCTCAGCGCGGCGGTGATGCTGCTGCTGCTCCAGCGCTGGATGCTGCGACGGGGGTTCCGACGGGTGGACGCCGTGCGCGCCGACATCCAGCGCCTGGAGACTGGCGAGATCGAGCGCCTGAGCGAGGACGTCCCGGCGGAGGTCCAGCCGCTGGTGGCGGAGGTCAACCAGCTCGTCAAGGCCTGGGGCAGCCATCTAGCGCGCTCGCGCAACGCGCTGGGCAACCTGGCACACGCCCTCAAGTCCCCGCTCAACCTGATCCTTCTTCACCACCCGGATACCGAAGACGACCCGGTCGCACGGCAGGCCCTGCGCATGCGCGAGCTCATCCAGCGCGAGCTGCGGCGCGCCCGGCTGGCGGGGGATCACTCCCCCGCGCGGCGCTTCCGGCCGCGGGAGGACATCGACGACCTCGTGTCCGGCATCCGAACGCTCTACGCGGACAAGTCGCTCGACCTGACGGTCGAGATGCGTGCCCCGGAGCGCCTGGCATTCGACCAGGAGGACATGCTGGAGCTGATCGGAAACCTGCTCGACAACGCCGCGAAGTGGGCCGTCAGACGCGTCCACCTCACGCTGCGCGCCGACGCCACCCTGCTCGTCCGGGTGGAGGACGACGGGCCGGGCGTGGAGCCGCACACGGCGGAGCGGTTGGCAACGCGGGGTGGCCGCCTGGACGAGCGCACGCCCGGCCACGGCCTCGGGCTCGCAATCGTCGACGACATCCTGAGGATGCACGGAGGCAGCCTCGCGCTCGGACGCTCGCAACGGCTGGGCGGCTTCTCGGCGACCGCCGAGCTGCCCATTCCGGGACCGGCCTCCTGAACAGTGGTCCGGAAACCCCCTTTACGCGCCGAATTGGAACCCCGTGCTCGGCTGGATAACGCGGGGCCGCCGTTCAGCAAACATTCAGTTCCCCCCGCGTATTCTGCCCGCCACACCGACAACAAACCGGAGGGGTGGTCATGAAAAAGCGAATCCAGACGGTAGCGCTAATCCTCGGCTTCCTGTCGACGCCGATCCTTGCCGATGGGCTGAGCACGCGCGCTGCCGTCGGCGGCGGCCTCGGCGGCGCACTGGGCGCGTTCCTCGGCTCAGAGCTGGGCGGACGCTCGGGCGCAATTCTCGGAGGCGGGCTCGGCGGCGCAGCCGGCTCGGCCATCGCCACCGACGGGTATCGGGAACGGCGATATTACGAGCGGCGCTATTACAAGCCCCGCAAGCACAAGCACTACTACCGGCACGACCACGACGACTGGGACGATTGAGCGTCGGAGACCCTTGCACACCGTCGCCCCGGGACGCTCCCCCAGCGGACTCAGGCGCTGGCTGTTCGTCGCATCCGCGCCTCGACCCGGATGGCCTTGAGCAGGTCCGTGTTGAGAAATCGCGGGTAGAGGCGATACAAGGCCTCGACCTCCATCGCCCGCGCCCGGGCGGCGTGCTCGAGGCGATCGCGCAGATCGTCGCCAAGGCCGGGGAGCGTAAGAAGATAGGGAGCGCTCCAGTCCAGGTAGTCCCGCACCAGGTCCCGCTGCGCCGGCTCGGGCCAGGTCTCCCGTAGCAAAAGGCGCGGGAAGGTGTCTGCGGTCAGCCGCCGCGGCTCCCACCCCTCCGGTACCGATTCCGGCTGCACCGCGACACCGCAACCGTCGGCCTCCCGCTCGAACCAACCGCTTCTGGCCGGGCGGCCCGCGCTTTCGCGCACGACCCGCTCCAGCAGGGACGCGTGGTGCCGGGGGTCATGTCCGTCGTGCACGGGTATCCCACGCTGCAACAGGCGCTCGGATCGGAACCCGTGATCGGAGCGCGCGGTGGCGGCCCAAGGCTCGCTGCGCGTGCGGGTACCAAGGGGTTCCTGGGTCGTGGACGCGACCAGAGCGAACGGCAGCCCCTCTGCATCCAGCAGCCAGAGCTCAAAGCGGTCCGCACGGGGGAAGGGAAGACCCTCGATACACTGCGGCAGGGCAGTCGTCAGCGCCGAGGATGCGCCGAGCAGGAGGTCGAGGTCCAGGATGGGACTCACCGGTACCCGCCGCAGCCCGCTGGTCTTCGACCAGGCCCCGAAACGGAAGTAGCGCATCACCGACTCGGCCCGGTTCGGACTGCGCCAGGTATGCTCCGGCTGGGCGCAAAGGACCTGGATTTCCCACCGCTCGCCGTCTGCGCTGAGCGCCCGGGCCGGCCCCAGCTCGACCACTTGCAGCACCCCCTGAAAGGGGTTCAGCCGCAGCACCCCGTAGCAGCGAGGCGTGGCGCTCACCCGCCCGCCCGTTCCAGCTTGGCGCGCAGGCGCTCCGCGAGGGAATAAGTAGGGTCTTGCAGCTCGGGGGCCAGCATTTCCATGTGATACTCCAGGTCGTCCAGGGCGCGCTCGATGTCCCGGCGATCGGTCATGCCGTCGATGCGTCCGGCGAGTTCCTGTATGAAGGCGAAGGGATCCACACCGTTCATTTGGCCCGGTCGCCCCACACGGCGTAAACCGGATCCGAGTGCGCCAGCCGGTCCGCGTACTTGTCCCCGGGCGGGCGCGGAAGACCGCGCAGGGACCAGGTTTCCAGGCCCGCGAAACCACCCGCCAGCAGGAAATACTCGAGCACCAGACCGACGCGCTCGAACTCATGGACATCCTGCCAGACCTTCACCACCTTCGGTGGGAACCAGCGGTTGGAGAAGGTCACCACGAAGCGACCGCCAGGTCGGAGCACCCGTCGCACCTCGTTGAAGACCTCGACCGGCTTGGTCAGGTACTCGACCGAGACGGTGCAGACCACGGCGTCGAAGGTCTGATCCGGGAACGGCAGCCGCGGGTCCAGGTTCAAGTCCTGCACCACGCGCTCCGAAAGCAGGCCGTTCGCGGCGAGCTCCTGCTTGTTCATGCCCAGCCCCGTGACCTGAGCGGGCGCAAGGTCCGAGGGGAGATGCGACGTCCAGCTGGTCATCAGGTCGAGGATGCGCACCCCCTTGGGCAGGAGCCGTCCGTACAGACCCACGATTTGGCTCAGCGCCGCGGCGTCGAGGTGGTGGACCATGCGCGGCTTCTGGTAGAAGACCTCGTCCGGGGAAGGGTCGAGACGCGCGAAGGGGATCTCGGACCAGAAATCCGAGGCC
The DNA here is from genome assembly GCA_963698495.1 of uncultured Gammaproteobacteria bacterium. GTDB lineage: Bacteria > Pseudomonadota > Gammaproteobacteria > Chromatiales > Chromatiaceae > CAVORB01. The sequence goes on from CAVORB010000032.1 coordinate 126,750, forward strand.
TTACCGCGCCACCTGGCCTGCATACCGGGACCGTTTTGCGTGAGCATCTCCGCGATATCCTGACAGGCCCCTCCGTGCTCCTCACGCCCCGCCCGGAAATCGAGGATGCGCGCCTCGAGGCTCAGTGCCCGGCCCGCGAGCGGATGATTCAGATCCACGGTCAGGCCGTCGGCATCGACCTCGCCAACCCGGAGGGCGGTCAGGTCCTCGGGGAAGATCCCCTTGAAACCCCCGATGAAGCTCTTGGGGTAGAAGCGTCCGGCACGGGGTTCGACGTAGTACTTGCGCAGGTTTCGGTTGAACGCCCGGGAAGGAAGACGCAGGCACTGGTCCTGCCGGTAATCCGGCAGCAGTTCGCCGGGAGGGAGGTCGCCCGCCGCAACATGGCCCCTGGGCTTATCCATCAGACCGGATTGGATCGCCGGCGGCAGGACATCGCGCCACAGGTTCAGCTTGTCGACCACCAGGCAATCGGTATGGCGGGCGGCCTCGCTCGCCCAGCCCAGGGTGAAGGACATGGACGCCATGGCGTGACCATGGGTGCGATCCGGCTTCTCGCCGGCGTTGGTGGCCTCTCCTTCCGGGTACAGATCGAGCATCGGATCGCTCATCTGGCGCTCCTCCCGAATTGGTCGATCGAACAGGCGTGGACAGCGCCGGCACCTCACAGAGACTGCAGAGACTTCTCCACCACGGACTGGGGCAGCCGCCGCAGGCGGTGGGCGCCCTCGCCACCGACCCAGACGGTCACCCCGGGGGGCAATCGTTCGGCCAGCTCCTTGATGTGCGCCCGAACCGCGCCGCGGGGGTAACCTGCGCTGAAAGAGATCGCGACGGTGTCAACGCCCTGCCTCCCGGCCACGGCCGTGATCTGGTCCATCGGTACTTCCGCTCCCAGATTCAAGGTCGCGGTATCTGCGCACCAGAGCAGCGCCTCGACCATCAACAGTCCCAGCGAATGGGGTTCGCCGGGCAAGGTGGCAAGCACCACGGACGGCTTGCCGTGCGGTCTGCCCAGCCGGTTCATGGCGACGTCCATGAAACCCACGAGATGCCGCGTCAGGAGATGCTCCTGATAAATCTCCAGGCTCCCGCCGGCCCACCTCTCCCCGACCGTTCGCACCAAGGGGGCGAAGGTACCGAGGACGAATGCCCGCATCCCGTCTCTCGCAAGCCGCTGGTCGAGCTCCTGGCTGAGCGCGCTCAGCTCGGCGTCCGCGGCCAGCCCGATCAGCTCCTCGATGCCCTCCTCTTCCGCCGCGACCGGCGAAGACGTAGCCGGAAGAGACTGGGCAAGGTCGTTGAGCTGCTCCTCGCTCAGGGGAACCAGGCGTCCAGGACGCAGGCCCTGATCGATCAGGCGCCGGATGAGCTGCAAGCGGCGGATCTCGTCGGCCCGGTAGACACGCTCGCCTTTGCTGTTGCGTTCCGGAGACGGGAAGCCGTAGCGGCGTTCCCAGACGCGCAGGGTGTCGCGCCCGATTCCGGTATCCCGTTCCACGACGCTGATTGGGAAGCGTGACTCTTGCACTGGCGTCCCCGACGTTCAGAAGCAGTTCAGTTTCCGCGAATTGTAGATCCTTTTTGTCCTAGACAAATAAATTTCGCCGCCTAACTTTCGAAACAGGGACGAACGACAAGGCCCCTGAACTTCCCAAACCGACAGAGAGGCTTGAATCGAGACGAGCGACTTCGAGATGCAGATGCCGCGTACTCAGCCGTTCTACGACCGCGAAATGCAAGCGATCCGGTCCCGCCAGATAGGCATTCTGGCGCCCACCCCCGTCGCCGACCGCAACGTCCTCATTGCGGACATCCTCTGTCAGTGGAACCCCAGAAGGACCACGACCCACTGCGGACCTGAAGCGATTGCTTATGGAGGGTGTCAGGAGTGTTTACACCGTCCCGAGCAGCGGGGGCCAGAAACGGCTGTTCCCGACCCACTGGGGACGGTCGGGCATCAACCCGCAAGGTCCGCAATGTGGCGGAAACGGTCGCTGACGCCGCCTTGCCCAGCTGGCGCAATCGGCCAAAAGCAGACCTCAACCTCACCGGCTTTGTCTTTTGGGACAGAGCAAGAACGGACGTCAGTCTTACGCGAGCATCGCGTGCTCCCACGCCCCGAGAGTAGCAAGGCAGCAAACTAAAGCGCTACGATGATCGGGAAGCCGACTCGTTCATGCTCCCGTGTCAATCGAGCTAGACTAGATCTGTCGCTACTCGCTCCCGCACAATGCGGGGGCGATGCATCGCGGGCCTCGACCCGCGCAAATCGTCAAGAATAGTGCGCCGCGTGGGCTTCGCCGGGCACGTCGTCCATGCATTTTCCTCCCTTCTCGCGATGCCCAGAGACGCGACCAGAGAACCGCGAATGAGTACTTCACCCATCAGCGAACGCAACGTCCACGAAGAGCACTTCCGCCGACTTTTTGAGGAAGCGCCGCTTCCTTATCAGTCGCTGGACGCTGAAGGCCGACTGTTGGAGGTCAACGAGGAGTGGGAGAAGCTTCTGGGGCACAGACGCGAGCAGGTACTCGGTCGCTTCTTCGGGGAATTCCTAGCCCCTGGACAGGAGAAATCGCTGAACCGATCGTTCCGGGCGTTTCTGGTAAACGGAACAACGGAAGGCGTCTTTTTGACGCTAGTGTCCAAGGACGGAAGCCAAAAGCTCGTGGAAATCGAGGGGCGCATCGCCCTGGACGGTCGAGGCGAGTTCCTGCGCACGCACTGCATCCTTTTCGACATCACCGAACGCAAGCGGATGGAAAGCGCTCTGCGCGAGAGCGAGGAAAAATACCGCCTTGCGATGGAGGTGACGCACGATGGATTGTGGGATTGGAACATCAGACGGGCCACGCGGAGTACAGTGGGGCGTGGAGCCGCATTCTCGGTGAGAACAAGTCGTTCAGAATAAGTACTCGACGTGGGAAGACCGGATCCATCCAGACGACAAGCCACGTGTACTGGCTTCACTGGAGGTCCACTTGCAAGGCGGCGGATCCCCATGGCAGGAGGAGCACCGCCTCCGCCACGCTGACGGCAGCTGGATCTGGGTTCTGGGCCGCGGTCAGATCGTAGATCGCGATCAAAGCGGCAGACCGGCGCGAATGGTCGGCACCATGACCAATATTCACAAGCGAAAGCTTGCAGAAGTCGCGCTGAGCGAGAGCGAACAGAGGTATCGTCTCCTGTTCGACAGCGCCGAGGAACTGATATCCGTCTTCGACCGCCATGGGGTGTGTCACCTGATGAATCGACGCGCGGCCGAATTTTTCCAGTGTGAGGCGGAGGAACTGGTAGAGAAATCATTCTCAGAGTTACATCTCGCGGACGGGGAGGAATACACAAGGCGAGTTCGCGAAGTGATCGATACAGGCATGTCCCAACGGTATGAAGACGAGGTCGGCTTTCCTGCTGGGAAACGCTGGCTTCACTCGCGCGTCTATCCGATAGCGTCTGCGGATGGAGACATCGATACTGCCCTCATCATCTCCAGAGATATCACGGAGAGGCGAGCAATAGAGCAAGCTCTCCTTGAGAATGAAGAGAAGCTCAAGACATTGATTAATGCCGCGACTGAGGATGTCGTGGTTCTGCTCAATGCTGATCTTGAGATGGAGATCGTCAACGAGCGGGCAGCACTGGGATTCGGAAGGCCAGTGGAGCAACTCATCGGGCACCCTCTTGGGGAGTTCATGCCACCAGAGATCGCCGCAAGCCGCAGGGATTACGCCCGACGGGTCATGGAATCCGGTCGCAGCGCGCGTTTCGAGGATCAGAGGGCGGGGCGCTGGTATGACAACAATATGTGTCCGGTGTTTGACAGCCGGGGGAAGGTGCAAGCCGTCGCCGTCTTCGCCCGTGACATCACCGAACGAAGAGCCATGGAAGAGAAGCTCGCTCAGGCTAAGGAAGCTGCAGAAGCAGCTAGCATCGCGAAATCCCGCTTTCTGGCGGCCGCCAACCACGATCTGAGACAACCGCTACAGGCGCTCCGACTTCTGATGGAAGCGCTATCTCTCCATCCCCTGGAATCTTCTGCCAGCGAACTGTTGCTGGATATGAGCGGTGCCTTGAAATCGATGGAGGGGTTGCTGAATGCGCTGCTGGATAGCAGCAAACTGGAAGCTGGCAGTTTCCAGCCGAGAAAACGGAAGTTTCATATTGTTCCGTTTCTCCACCATTTGAGAAATCAGTTTAAAGCGACGGCACAGGACGCGCAGAAGCGGATTCGGGTAGTGCCAAGCGACGCGGTTTTATTCACGGACCCCGCTTTGCTTGGGCGAATATTGCAGAATTTCGTGTCAAATGCACTGCGTCACGCCCGTGGTCCGGACATCCTTATAGGCTGTCGTCGCTCTGGGCAGGGTAGACGCATCGAGGTCTGGGATGACGGACCGGGCATTCCACAGGGTGAGCAGCAGAAGATTTTTGACGAGTTCTACCAGCTGGGAAACCCAGCCCGGAATGCAGAGCAAGGCTTGGGCCTTGGGCTCAGCATCGCCAAACGGATGGCCGACCTACTGAATTGTAGAATCGGTGTGCGCTCAGCGATCGGCAAGGGATCGGTGTTTTTTGTCGAAGTGCCGTTCTCTGAAGCGAGTGACGAAGTCCTACAGCCCGTTTCTTCCGTTCGGCTTAAGGGAAATGGCGGCGGCAACTCGATACTCGTGGTGGACGATGACCGTCTGGTTCTGTCCGCGACAGAAAAGCTGCTTCGCACAATTGGGTTTGAGGTCATCTCTGCAGCAACGGCGGAGGAAGCCATACGCCTGGCCAAGGAGAGGGGAAAGGGTCTGCGCTTGGCCCTCCTGGATTACCGTTTGCCAAACGGGTGGGATGGGATCCGTCTTGCGCACCGGCTTGGGTCAGAGCTCAACCGGCAATTGCCTGTAATTTTAATTACAGGCGACACTGCCGTCACTCGCTTGCGAGAAGTCAAGTTGAGCGAGCTTCCGGTCTTGCACAAGCCGATCAACATTGGCGAACTCCGTGGACTCATCGAAAAGGTAGCTCCGCGCAACGTCGCCGATCACTAGGATACAGAGAGAGCCGGTGATGGGGCTTTGGACGGCCTCTGAATTCACCTACTAAAGAAGCCTCCCATGCTTGGCTTATCGTAGCGGGTACCAGCAGGTTGCCTACTTGGAGAACCAGATTCGACTAGCGCCGTTGACTCGCTTGACCGACCTTATCCCATCGCTTTGTGGCTTTTGAACGGGCGGCGCTCATTTATGCCGTGCCGTCGCGCCGTCTATTGCAGGTGTACGGGTCGGTTGGAATGCCGCCGTTGCGTCTGCGCAAGGGTGGATCTCAGTCCGCTTTCGGACGGGTCTGCGCGCATAGATTCTTGGACGCAATGTCGCATTAG
>CAVORB010000033.1:0-117658 GCA_963698495.1 uncultured Gammaproteobacteria bacterium
CCGCAGGGCGAGAAAGCTCCAGCCGCCGGTAAGCTGCGGAATGGACCGTCGAGCAGATCGATGTCCATCCCGCCTGCCCCAGTCGATGCGGTTACGGGTCGTGAAGGTCTGATGCACACCCAGCCGCGCCACCTCGAGACGCCCGCATACGACATCGTTCTCGCTGGACACGACGATGGCGGGATCGACACCAGGGCAGGAACTGGGGATAGGCCTCCATATCCGCCACCAGCTCGAACATCTGCTCGGCCGAGTAGGAAACGAGTGCGCTCTTCTTGACGACCGGCACCGTTCCGGACCCCGGGGCCTACAACAGACCGATCGCGTTGAGGAGGACTGAGGCCGACCGCCAAGGGCGCCACGTAGCGGATCAGTGCCCGCCAGACGCGGTACAGGACACCCTCGCCCAGATCCAACTCGTCGACGGACGCATCCCGTGACAGCACCCAGCCGGCGAACACGGCAATCAACACGCCGCCCAGCGGCAAGAGGATGTTGGCGGTGACGAAGTCGAACAGATCGAGGAAGCCCTTGCCGAAGAGGGTGATGTGGGACCACTCGTTCAGGGACAAGAGGCAGGCGATCCCCAGCAGCCACACGGCGACGCCGGCCAGCACGGACGCCCGGACCCGGCTGAAGCTCAGATTCTCCACCAGCCAGGCCACCATGGGCTCGAGCAGCGAGATGGCCGAGGTCCAGGCGGCGAACACCAGCAGCACGAAGAACAGGGTGCTGAACAGAACCCCGCCCGGCATCTGCCCGAACGCGATTGGCAAGACCTTGAACACCAGCCCCGGCCCTTGCTCGGGCGCCATCCCGTTGGCGAAGACGACGGGAAAGATCGCCAATCCGGCCAGGATCGCGACCAGGGTATCCATGCCGGCGATGATCACGCTGTTGGTGCCGATCGACGCCTCGCTGTGCAGGTAGGAGCCATAGATCATGATGGCGCCCATACCCGAGACTCAGACTGAAGAAGGCCTGGCCCATGGCGCTGAACGGCCTGCCCGGACAGCTTGCTGAAGTCGGGCGCGAACAGATAGCTCAGCGTCTGCTGGAAATCGCCGGCGCTGAACGCATAGCCGACCATCAGCACCAGCAGCAGGAACAGCGCCGGCATCAGGAAGCGCACCGCCTTCTCCAGGCCGCTCGCCACGCCGCGGGCGACGACCAGGACGCAGAGGGTCATGAACACCGTGTGCCAGGCCAGCAGACGCTCCGCATCCCCGACCAGCCCGCCGAACACGGCGTCGGCCCGCGCGGCATCGATGCCAGCTGAACACCCCGGCCGCGGCACGTACGGCGTACGCCATGGTCCAGCCGGCGATCACGCTGTAGAAGGACAGGATCAGAAATCCCGTGACGATGCCCATCCAGCCCAGCAACTGCCAGGCGGGGCTGCTGCCGTTGCGCCGCGCCAGGGTGCGCATGGTGTTGATGGGGCTCTGGCGCCCGCGGCGTCCGAGCATGATCTCCGCCATCATGATCGGTATCCCGATCGCGGCGACACACAGGAGGTAGACCAGGACGAAGGCACCGCCGCCGTACTCGCCGGCGGTGTACGGAAAGCGCCAGATGTTGCCGAGCCCGACTGCCGATCCGGTGGCCGCCAGGATGAATGCCAGACGGGTGTCCTCCACATGCCGTGGACGGAGGTCGTCACCGCCATCGATAACTCCGTAAGAATGGCCTGATTGCCCCGGCAAAGATGCGGAGCTGCTGCACACGACCACCGGCCGGGCGAGGCCATTCTCCGGGAATCGGCGCGGCGGCTCAAGCCGCGGCCGAGGCGAGTCAGCGGGCAACCTCGGCGCGCACGACGTCCGCCAATCGGTTGGCGATGGTCAGGACCTGCGCGTCCTCGACCCCCTCGACCATGACCCGGATCAACGGCTCGGTACCCGACGGGCGCAGCAGCACGCGGCCGAGCGCCGTCCAGCTCCCGCTCCGCGGATATGACGGCGTCCTGCACTGCGGGGCATGACCGATGACGTCGATCCGTTTGCTCAGCCGCACGTTGATCAGCTGCTGCGGATACTTCTCCACCTCGCCGGCGAGCTCGGCGAGGGGACGCCCGCCGCGGACCATCTCCGCCAGCACCTGCAGCGCGGCGATGATGCCGTCGCCGGTGGTGGTGCGATCGCGGCAGATGATGTGCCCCGAGGGCTCGCCACCGAGGATGCCCCCGTCGCGTTTCAGCCGCTCGATGATGTAGCGGTCGCCGACCTGGGTGCGCTCGAATCCAACCCCGAGCCGCTGCAAGCCGTGCTCGAGACCGAGGTTGCTCATCAGGGTCCCGACCACCTGGCCGACCAGCCCTCCCTCCCCTGGCGCGACTTGGCGATGATGTAGATCAGCTGATCGCCGTCGACCAGGTCGCCCTGGGCATCCACCATCAGCACCCGGTCGCCGTCGCCGTCGAAGGCGATGCCGAGATCCGCGCCCTCGCGCACGACGGCCTCCATCAGGGTCTGGGGATTGGTGGAGCCGACCGCCCGATTGATGTTGAAGCCGTCGGGCTCGTCGCCGATGGCGACGACCTGGCGCCGAGCTCCTCGAACACGTAGGGCGCGATGTGGTAGGTGGCGCCGTGGGCACAGTCGACCACGAGCTTCAGCCCCTTGAGGCTCATCGCGGAGGGGATGGTGCTCTTGCAGAACTCGATGTAGCGGCCGGGGGCGTCGTCGACCCGCTTGACCTTGCCGAGATCCGCCGCCTCGACCGTCGGCAGCGGCTGCTCGAGGGCTGCTCGATGGCCAGCTCGACCTCGTCCGGCAGCTTGTCGCCGTCGGCGTCGAAGAACTTGATGCCGTTGTCGTCGTAGGGATTGTGGGAGGCGCTGATGACGATGCCGGCCACGGCGCGCAAGGTGCGCGTCAGGTAGGCGATGCCGGGCGTCGGCATGGGACCGAGCAGGCGGATGTTGACCCCCGCGGCCACCAGCCCGGCCTCCAGCGCCGATTCGAACATGTAGCCGGAGATGCGGGTGTCCTTGCCGATGAGCACCTTGCCGCCGCGGCCTTTGCCGAGCACGCGACCGGCGGCCCAGCCGAGCTTGAGCACGAAGTCCGGCGTGATGATCCCCTCGCCCACGCGGCCGCGGATACCGTCGGTGCCAAAGTACTTTCGCGTCACGATTTACCCCTCGTCGATTGCGCGATCGCGTCCCGAGATGTTCAGTCGCCGCCCAGCGCCTGGACGACCCGCAGCGCATCCACGGTCGGCGCCACATCGTGCACACGCACCACGAGCGCCCCCCGCTCCACCGCGAGCACCGCGGCCGCCAGGCTGCCGGCGAGCCGCTCGTCCACCTCCCGCCCGGTCAGCGCCCCGATCATCGACTTGCGCGAGAGGCCCACCAGCACGGGCAGATCCAGGGCGGAGAGCGCCGGGAGTCCGGCCAGCAGCGCCAGATTGTGCGCCAGCGTCTTGCCGAACCCGAAACCCGGATCGACCAGCAGGCGTTCGCGGGGGATCCCCGCGCGCACGCCTGCGCGCACCCTGTCTCGGAGAAAGCGGCCACCTCGTCCACCACATCCCCGTAGCTGGGCTCCTGCTGCATGGTACCCGGCTCGCCCTGCATGTGCATCAGGCAGATGGGACGGCGGCCTCCCGCGCGGCAGCGAGCGCCCCCGGCAAGCGCAGCGCACGCACGTCGTTGATCAGGCCGGCGCCCGCGGCGACCGCGGCGCGCATCACCTCCGGCTTGCTGGTGTCGACGGAAATAGGCACCGCGACGCGCGCCGCCACCGCCTCGATGACCGGAACCACCCGGGCGATCTCGTCCGCCGCGCTGACGGAGGAGGCACCCGGGCGGGTCGACTCGCCGCCCACATCGATGATATCGGCCCCCTCTCCGCCATGCGTTCCGCACGGCGGACGGCGATATCGGGGCTGAAGAAGACGCCGCCATCCGAAAAGGAATCCGGGGTGACGTTGAGAATCCCCATGACGCGGGGCCGGCGCAGGTCAAGGGACCTGCCCCCGCAATCCAACAGGCGCATGGCGGTCCCGCGCCGCTGCCGGGTCAGTGCTGCCCGCCGGGCCGCCGATCGGCCCTTCGCCCGCGGTTCCCTTCGCCTCGGCCTTGGCCGGCGCGCCGCCGGAGCCGGTCTCTTCCCCCTCGTCGTCCCAATCGCCGGGCGGACGCGGCGTGCGGCCCGCCATGATGTCGTCGATCTGGTCGGTGTCGATGGTCTCGTACTTGATCAGCGCCTCGGCCATGGCATGCAGCTTGTCCATGTTCTCCGTGAGCATGCGCTTGGCGCGCTCGTAGTTGCGGTCGATGACGTCGCGGATCTCCTCGTCGATCAGGTGCGTGGTCTCGTCGGAGACGTTCTTGTGCTGCGTCACCGAGTGGCCGAGGAAGACCTCCTGCTCGTCTTCGCTGTAGGTCAGCGGACCCAGCTTCTCGGACAGGCCCCACTTGGTGACCATGTTGCGCGCGATCTCGGTGGCGCGCTGGATGTCGTTCTGCGCCCCGGTGGTGACGCTCTCCGCACCGAAGATCAGCTCCTCGGCGAGACGCCCGCCGAACAGGCTGGAGATCTGGCTCTCCAGGCGCTGCTTGCTGTAGCTGTAGCGGTCCTCTTCGGGCAGGAACATGGTCACGCCCAGGGCGCGGCCGCGCGGGAATGATGCTGACCTTGTACACCGGGTCATGGGCCGGCACCAGGCGGCCGACGATGGCATGACCGGCCTCGTGGTAGGCGGTGAGCTTCTTCTCGTCCTCGCGACATGACCATGGAACGGCGCTCGGCGCCCATCATGATCTTGTCCTTGGCCTTCTCCATGTCCTCCATGTCCACCAGCTCTTGTTCGCCCGGGCGGCGAACAGGGCGGCCTCGTTGACCAGGTTGGCCAGATCGGCACCGGAGAAGCCCGGCGTGCCGCGGGCGATGATCGATGCCTTGACATCCTCGCCCATCGGGATCTTGCGCATGTGCACCTTCAGGATCTGCTCGCGTCCGCGCACGTCCGGCAGCGGCACCACCACCTGGCGGTCGAAGCGGCCCGGACGCAGCAGCGCCGGATCGAGCACGTCGGGACGGTTGGTGGCGGCGATGACGATGACGCCCTCGTTGCCCTCGAAGCCGTCCATCTCCACCAGCAACTGGTTCAGGGTCTGCTCGCGCTCGTCGTGACCGCCGCCGAGACCGGCGCCGCGATGGCGGCCCACCGCATCGATCTCGTCGATGAAGATGATGCAGGGCGCGTGCTTCTTGGCCTGCTCGAACATGTCGCGCACGCGCGAGGCGCCGACACCGACGAACATCTCGACGAAGTCCGAGCCGGAGATGGTGAAGAAGGGCACCTTGGCCTCGCCGGCGATGGCCCGCGCCAGCAGGGTCTTGCCGGTGCCCGGCGAGCCGACCATCAGCACGCCCTTGCGGGATCTTGCCGCCGAGCTTCTGGAACTTGCCGGGATCGCGCAGGAACTCGACCATCTCGGAGACCTCCTCCTTGGCCTCGTCGGCGCCGGCGACATCGTTGAAGGTGACCTTGACCTGGTCCTCGCGAGAGCATGCGCGCACGGCTCTTGCCGAAGGACATGGCACCGCGACCGCCGGCCCCGCCCTGCATCTGGCGCATGAAGAAGATCCACAGGCCGATCAGGATGAAGAGCGGGAACCAGTTGATCAGGATCTGCATCAGGATGCCGGGCTTCTCGGGCGGCGCGGCCTTGATCACGACGTTGTTGTTGAGCAGGTCGCCGACCAGCCCGTCGTCGCCCGGGCTGTAGGTGGAGAAGCGCTGACCGGACTCGTTCACCCCCTCGATCGTGCGGCCGCTGATCGTCACCTCCGTGACCTGGCCCTGCCGCACCTCCTCGATGAAGTCCGAGTAGGGGATCGACCGCGGCGCGTCTGGGTGGCGGTGAAGTTGTTGAACACCGACATCAGCACGATCGCGATGACCACCCAGAGAATCAGATTCTTCGCCATGTCGCTCACGGCATGTGTCCTCGTTATCTGCAAATCGGGGCGCTCAGGCCGACGAGGGGCACGCTGACCAATTCAGCGCTTCCCGCGGCACATCCAAGAAACCTGCTTCTTGGATGGCGTGCTGATCTTGGCCAGGATGGCCAATCACAAGCATCTCCCTAGAGCGATATGCTAGGAAATATGGGCAACCTACTATAAAGAGTAGCCCGTCGCTACCAGGTACAGCTCTCGGCTGCGGGCTCGGGAGGACGCGGGCTTGCGGATCACGACGCGCCGGAACGAATCGCGAACCGCCTTGAGGTAGGCATCGAAACCTTCCCCCTGAAAGATCTTGACCACAAGCGCGCCGCCTGGTTTCAAAACGCCGCTGGCGAGATCCAGGGCCAGCTCGCAAAGATACATCATGCGCGGTTGGTCCACGGCCGAGTTCCCGCTGACATTCGGCGCCATGTCGGAAAGCACCACATCGACCGGATTGCCGCCCAGCGCCCGGCGCAACTCGGCGAGGGACGCCTCCTCCCGGAAATCGCCCTGAATGAACGACACGCCGGGAACCGGCTCCATCGGGAGGATGTCGAGCGCCAAAACTTGCCCCGTGGCACCCAGGATGCCGACGGCGACCTGACTCCAGCCACCGGGGGCGGCACCAAGGTCCACGACCCGCATGCCCGGCGCCAGAATCCCGTCCTTCTCCTGGATTTCCAGTAGCTTGTAGGCGGCGCGGGAGCGGTAACCCTCCTGCCGAGCGCGCTTCACATAGGCGTCGCTGAAGTGCCGGTCCAGCCAGCGCCGGCTACTCTTGCTCTTGGCCATGGGCTTGGTCGCGGGATGGCGCGGAGGCCGTGCCCGGTCGTGGTGTTCGAGGAGTGGTGCTCAGGCGCGATGGTGCGCCGCATCGGGCAGCACGATATTCAGCTCGAGGATTTCCTGGCTGCCTTCCTGCTCGTAGTTGACGGACACGGCATTCATGTCCACCTCCACGTACTTGCGGATGACATCCAGGATCTCCCGCTGCAGCTTGGGCAGGTAGGAAGGACGGTGGCGCTGGGCTCGATCGTGCGCCACCAGGATCTGCAGCCGCTCCTTGGCGACGGACGCGGAGCCCTTGCTGCGCGTAGAGCGGAAATAATCTAGCAGTCCCATGGCTTACCCCCTGAATAGTCGGCTGAAAAAGCCTTTCTTCTGGACCTCCAGGAAGCGGTGGGGGATCTGCTCACCCAGATAACGCGCCACCATGTCCGCGTAAGCCTGACCCGCTTCGCTCTCGAGATCCAAGATCACCGGCACGCCGGCGTTGGACGCATTGAGCACGGCCTTGGACTCGGGGACCACGCCGAGCAGATCGAGAGAAAGGATCTCCTGCACATCCTCGACGCTCAGCATCTCGCCGTTGGCGACCCGCTCCGGTGCATAGCGGGTGAGCAGCAGATACTCGCGAATGGGCTCGGCGTTGGTCTCGGCGCGCCGGGACTTGCTGGCGAGGATACCCAACATGCGGTCGGAGTCCCGTACGGAGGAAACCTCGGGATTGGTGACCACCACGGCGTCATCGGCGTAATACATCGCCATGTTGGCGCCGTGCTCGATCCCCGCGGGAGAGTCGCAGACGATGAAATCGAAGGACTGCGACAACTCCTCGAGCACCTTGCCGACGCCCTCCTTAGTCAACGCCTCCTTGTCGCGGGTCTGGGACGCGGGGAGCACGAACAGGCTGTCGCAGCGCTTGTCCCGGATGAGGGCCTGGTTGAGATTCGCCTCGCCGTTGATCACGTTGACGAAGTCGTACACCACCCGCCGCTCGCAGCCCATGATGAGGTCCAGGTTGCGCAGCCCGACGTCGAAGTCGATGACGGCCGTGCGGTTGCCCCGCTGCGCCAGGCCCATGGCAAGGGCGGCGCTGGTGGTGGTCTTGCCCACGCCCCCCTTGCCTGAAGTGATCACGATGATTCTCGCCAAAATGTTCGCCCTCCCTCAGGCGGAAAATCGGTAGTTTCAGGGAAACGCTGATCTATTCAGCGTTTCCCGCGGCACCTGGATGTGACGCCATTTTCAAGCGCCTAAGCGTTTGAAAATGAAGCCAGCCAAGAACCGCGCTTCTTGCGTGGCGTGCTGATTGCTGGCCAGGATGGCCAATCATCAGCTTCTCGTTACAGCTTTTCGATCCGCAGAACGTCCTGGTCCAGGAAGATCTGCACCGGCACCCCGCGCAGCTCTAACGGTATGTTCTCGCTCACCCGGTAATGGCCCGCCACGGAGACCAGCTCCGCCTGCAGGTCCTGACAGAAAATGCGCGCATCGACGTTGCCCTTGAGACCGGCGATGGCGCGACCTCGCAGCGGGCCATAGACGTGGATGTTGCCGTCCGCCATGAGCTCGGCCCCCGAGCTCACCGCCGCCACGACCGATAGGTCTCCGCCCGCCGCATAGACCCGTTGCCCTGAGCGCACCGGACGGGACACGAGCGTGAAGTTGGCCGTCGCGGGCGCCTGCGCGGGGGCCGGCTTGGCTGGCTCCGGCACGGGCTTCGCGGGCTTGGCCGCCTGCTGGGGCTCGGCCTTGGGCGCCGCATCGGCGCGGGGACGGCGGACGAAGGTATCGCCCAGGATCGCGAGCTCCATGGCCTCGGCGGCCTGGTTCTGCGCGTCGCTCCCCCCGCGCACGCCCATCGGAATCATGCCGTAGCCCCGCAACAGCCCGACCAGCATGGGAAACTCCACGTCGCCCGAGGTCTGCGGCAGCTGGGAGAGGTCGATCACGACCGGCGTATTCCGGAAGAAATCGGGCGCTTGCTCGACCCGCGCGCCCAGCCCCTCGGCCACCGCGTCCATGTCGGTACCCAGAAGCCGAATGACGGGCAGGGTGAAACTGGCCGCCTTCAGCTCGAACACCGCGCCCTCGGAACCCGCCCTTGACTGGGAATGTACCGCCATTGATCTGATCGCAAGGCCCACCGCGAAAAAAATCGACGGCACCGCCACCCAAGGACGGTCGCCGCCAGCTCGACACCAATGCTAACGCGTGAGTCCGGTCAGGCAAAGCACCGCTTGCGCGACGCGGGAACCGGCGCCCTCAGCCCGGGGGCCACCGCATGGGGCGCCCGCCGATCAAATGCAGGTGCAGATGGAACACGGTCTGACCGCCCGCCGCGTTGCAGTTGATCACCGCGCGATAGCCGTCCTGCGCGATCCCTTCCTGCTCGGCGATCTTGCTTGCCGCGAGGAAGAGCTTGCCGACCAGCTCCGCATGCTCGGCCCGGAGGTCGTTGAGCGTTGGTATCTCGATCCGGGGAATCACCAGCACATGGGTCGGCGCCTGCGGGCTGACGTCCCGGAACGCCACCACGTCGTCGTCTTCGTAAACGATGTCCGCCGGGATCTCGCCGGCCGCGATCTTACCGAAAATCGTGTCTGACATGTGCCTCGTCTCCAAGCTCAGTGCCCCGTTCCGAACCCGGGGCCGCCCCGCCAAATCCGAGAACGCGCTTGTGCGACCGCAACCCGCGCGGCGAGCGCGAAGCCCCGATCACACGCTCCGCCGACCAGCGAATGCGTGAGCCAGGGTACCGCCATCAACGTACTCCAGCTCACCGCCCAAGGGAACGCCGTGGGCGATGCGCGTGGCCGTGACCCCGCGTTGCTCGGCCATGTCGGCGATATAGTGTGATGTCGCGCTGCCCTCGACCGTCGGGCTGATCGCCAGGATCAGCTCCCGCACCTCCCCCTCGGCCAAACGCCGGTCGAGCACATCCAACCCGAGGTCCTGCGGTCCGATCCCATCCAACGGCGACAACCGTCCGCCGAGCACGAAATAGAGCCCGCGGTAGTCCGTCGCCTGCTCGATGGCGACGATCTCCGACGGGTGCTCGATCACGCACAGCAGGGAGGGGTCGCGATTCGCGTTCGTACACAGGCTGCAAAGCTCGCGCTCGCTGAGCGTGCGGCAGCGCTTGCAGCGGAGAATCTTGTCCATCGCAGCGGACATGACCTGGGCGAGGCGCCGGCCGCCCTCGCGGTCGCGCTCCAGCAGATGAAACGCCATGCGCTGGGCGGACTTGGGTCCCACCCCGGGCAGGCAGCGCAGAGCGTCGACGAGCTGGTTGAGCAGCGAGCGTTCGGCCATGGATTCAGAAGGGCATCTTGAACCCGGGGGCAGGGGCAGCCCGGAGGTCAGGCCCGCCATGTTCTCCTGCATCTTCTCCCCCACCTTGCGCGTCGCCGCGTTCACCGCGGCAGCGACCAGGTCCTCGAGCATCTCCTTGTCGTCGCCCATCAACGCCGGGTCGATCTCGACCCGAGCGACCTCGTAGCGACCGTTCATGGTCACCTTGACCATGCCGCCCCCCGACTCGCCGGTCACCTCCTCCTGGGCGAGCTTCTCCTGGGCCTTCTGCAGGTCCTCCTGCATCTTCTGCGCCTGCTTGAGGATGTTGCCTAATCCACCTTTCACTCTGCGTACCTCGCGTTCATTGCGTATCCCATGACAGCGTCCACCGCCGGTGAGCGCCGCTCAATCCACGGGTTCGATGCTGCCCGGAACCCATCGGGCATCGAGCTCGTCCTGCAGGGCCCGGACCACCGGATCCTCGTCCATCAGCGCATGCGCCTCCGCTAGCCGCTCTGCATTGCGCCGCGCGAGGCGCCGCGCCGGGGTCTCGCCCTGCGGACTGCAGATGTCGATGTCGAGCTTGAGACCCTCGCCGAGCGCCGTCGCCAGCGCCGCGCGCAGCCGTTCCTCGGCGCTGGTCACCCACATGCTCCGGCACTCGGGGTCCAGGCTCAGGCTGAGTCTCTGCCGCTCGAAGGAGACGAAATCGCAATTGGCCGCCAGCTGGCTCGCGACCCCGCCCAGCCGCAGGGTCTTGACCAGCCTGTGCCAGTCCTCCGGGTCCCGCAGGCTTGGCGCCTGGGTCGTCTCGGCGGGCGGCTCGCCGCGCTGGATCTGTACTTCCCGCGCGGCTGCATCAACCGACGCACCGGCCCCGGCACGGGACGCCGCTCGCGACCCCGGTCCGCCGCCTCGATCTCGATCGCGTGTCTTGGCCGATGCGTCCGCCGAGGTCGCGCGCCGTGCCGCGGCGAGCGCGGCAGCCGCGCCCGTCGGCTTGGAGGATTGGGGAGAGCCGGAAGGCGGCATCTGGTCCGGCCTCGCCCCCGGCCGCACCCCGCGCCGGCCCCGTCTCGGCTCGCCGCGCCCTTGTCGCCTTGGGCCCGGGTTCATCACCGCCAGTATCAGGGCGAAAGGCGAGCATGCGCAGCAGGACCATCTCGATCCCGCCCCGCGGGTCCGGCGCAAGAGCCAAATCCTGCTGACCGAGAAGCCCGATCTGGTAGAAGAGCTGCACATCCGCGGCGTCCATCCGCGCACCCAGGGCGGCCAGTCGCTCCCGGTCCGGATCATCGTCCGCCAAGGTGCCCGGCACCTGCTGAAACAGGGCGACGCGGTGCAGTATGTGCAGAAGCTCCTGCAGGACCCCGGAGAAATCGGGGGTGAGCTCCGCGATCCGCGCCACCTCGTCGAGCAGCCGGGGGCCGTCGAGGTCCGCCAGCGCCTCGGCCAGGTTGAGGCTGAGATCGCGGCCGACGGTGCCGAGCATGGAGCGCACGTCCTCCGTCCCGACCCGACCGCTGCCGAAGGCGATGGCCTGATCGAGCAGGCTCAGGCCGTCGCGCATGCTGCCGTCCGCGGCCCGCGCCAACAGGGCCAGGGCCTGGTCGTCGCCCTCGACCCCCTCGGTCTCGAGGATGTGCGCGAGCTGGCGTTGGATCTCGTCCGGCAGCAGGCGCTTGAGGTTGAACTGCAGGCAGCGGGAGAGCACCGTCACCGGCACCTTCTGCGGGTCGGTGGTGGCGAGCAGGAACTTCACGTGCGGCGGCGGCTCCTCCAGGGTCTTCAACAAGGCGTTGAAGCTGTGCCCGGAGAACATGTGCACCTCGTCGATCAGATACACCTTGAAGCGGCCCTTGACCGGCGCGAAGGGCACGTTGTCGAGCAGCTCCCGGGTCTCGTCCACCTTGGTGCGGGAGGCGGCATCCACTTCCAGCAGGTCCACGAAGCGCCCCTCGTCGATCTCCCGGCACGAGCCGCACGCCCCGCAGGGCCGCGCGCTCACGCCCTGCTCGCAATTGAGCGCCTTCGACAGGATGCGGGCCAGGGTCGTCTTGCCCACGCCCCGGGTTCCGGTGAACAGGTAGGCGTGATGCAGCTGCTCCCGGTCCAGGGCGTTGCTGAGGGCACGTATCACATGGGCCTGGCCGACCATGTCCTCGAAGGACTTGGGGCGCCATTTGCGGGCCAGCACCTGGTAGGACATCTGCGGGGTGGAGTGCGAGTAAAGGCTGCCTTGAAGTTGCGGGGAGTGTAACCGAACCATCGCGGGGGTTCACAGCCCCGAAGGTGGGGTGGCGGTCCCCGCCAGCCGCACCCCGGCACACGCTGCCACCGCTGCGGCTGCTCCCTTCCGGGCCTGACCGGGTTCACGGCTTCGCGTTGCGAGGGGACCGGCGCGGACCACCATAACGACAAGGCCCCGCGCTTGTCGGGGCCGGAGGCGAAACTTAGCAAAGCGGCACCGGCAGCACAAGCCCGCCGGAGTCTTCAACCGACGCGACCGGCGAGCCCGAGCGGGACGCAAACCGGATCGGTTGTACACTGGAGGCGCATCCCCTCGTCGGTCCAGGCCCATGTCCAGCACGCGCTCGTACCCCGAGCTGACACCGCAAGCAGAGGCACGTCTCAATCAGCGCGTCGGACGCCTCCATCTGTGGCAGCGGCGCGGCATCCAGCGCGATCACGTCACCCAGGTGTTCGGCCGCGGCCGCAACCTCTTTCACATCGAGAACTGGTACAGCGTCCATGCGCTGATGCGGCTTGCGATGCGCGGCGTGGGACTCTACGGCCGGGGCCGGCGCAATGCCGCCAACATCCGGCTCACCGGCAACGACGTCCCGCTCCGACGGCTACCCGCGGCGTTCGACGGATACCGGGTGTTGCATCTGAGCGATATCCACCTCGACATGGAACACGCCATCACCCACGCCATCGTCGAGCGCGTGCGCGAGGCCGACTACGATCTGTGCGTCATCACCGGCGACTTCCGCGCCAGCACCTATGGCCACTACGCCGCGGCCGTGGAAGCCATGGCGGGCCTGCGCCTGCACATCGACCGCCCCGTCTATGCCGTGCTCGGCAATCACGATTTCATCGAAATGGTTCCGGACCTCGAGGCCCTCGACGTGCGGGTGCTGCTCAACGAATCCGTCCCGATCGAGCGCGGCGACGCCGTCATCCATCTGGCGGGCATCGACGACCCGCACTATTACCGGGCGGATAATCTGGAAAAGGCCGCCGACGCCATCCCCGCCGATGGCTGCGCCATCCTGCTCAGCCACTCGCCCGAGCTCTACCGCCACGCGGCCCATGCGGGGTTCGACCTGATGCTGTGCGGCCACACCCACGGCGGGCAGATCTGCCTGCCGGGCGGCATCGCCATTACCTACAACGCCGACTGCCCGCGCGTCCCTGTGCAAGGGCCCCTGGTCCTGGGGAGCGATGCAGCGGCTACACGTCCACCGGGGCAGGCTCCTGCATCATCCCGGTGCGCTTCAACTGCCCGCCGGAGATCACGGTCCACCGCCTGCTGACGGCATGATGCGCGACCGCTCATGCCTCGGCCATGCTCATCTTTTCGCCGAGTTTCGACGGCCGAAATCGCTCGTGAAATAACGCTGACTGCATGCGTGGTTTTGTCTCGGCGCCCGTGCCAGTTATAATCCCGCGCGAAAAATATTCCAGAATCAGCGGGATACACACAGAATCATTGAGAAGTCGCCATGAGTACCGAATTCCAGAACATCACACCGGCGATGCCGCAAGGCGTCATGTTCAACGCCTATCCGGACAGCATCGGCGACAGGCTCAGCGATACCGTGGCGACGCTCAGCAAACCGGAATTCGAGAACGCCTTCTCCCTCTTTTATATCCTGCCAACCTTCTTCAACAGCGACCTGGATCGCGGCTTCTCGATAATCGATTACGACATCAACCAGGAGGTTGTGTCGCATGCGGATCTGGAGGCACTCAATCGGCTGAACATCTCCTTCAAATTCGACCTGGTGTTGAATCACCTTTCGGTTGCATCTCCTCAGTTCCAGGATCTTTTGAAGAACGGGGACGATTCGGAATACAAGGACTTCTTTGTCGATTGGAACGATTTCTGGAGCGCACATGGGGCCATGGGGGATCGCGGATTCGTCGTCCCTCAGGAAGAGCACCTGTCCAAGCTCTTCATGCGCAAACCGGGACTGCCGATCCTGCGGGTCGGTTTCCCCGACGGGTCGGAAAGACCCTATTGGAACACCTTCTACCAGAAGGTGAGCTATACCGGACTCGGTCCCGAAGACTTCGCCGGCATTCAAGGCATATCGAGCGAAGCGACCGTGTCGATCGCGGCTATCGTGAATGAGGCCATCTGCACCGACACCGACCTGGACGAGCTTCAACTCGATGGATTCGCCGAGTACCGCAGCGAGATCCTCTCGGCGGTTGCACGAAAGCGCACCTATCTGGGTCAGATGGACCTGAACGCGCGCTCCGAAAAGGTGTGGGAATTTTACGATGAGACGTTGCGCAAGCTGAAGGGGTACGGCGCCAAGATAATTCGGCTCGACGCCTTCGCCTATCTGCACAAGGAGCCTGGCGCAGCCAATTTCTTCAACAAGCCCGGCACCTGGAACTACCTGGAAAAGCTGAGGAGAATCGCCACCAAGTACGACCTGGTCGTCTTCCCCGAGGTGCATGCTGAATACGGGACCGGGCTTCACGAGGAGGTCGCGGCCAGCGGATTTCCGATTTACGACTTCTTCTTTCCCGGGCTGGTGATCGATGCGCTGGACCGGAACACCAACCAGCATCTTCTGCGCTGGATCGAGGAACTGACGACGAAGGGGATCCAGACCATCAACATGCTGGGATGCCACGACGGCATCCCGGTGCTCGACTTGCGGGGCGCCACCGTCGACGGCGTTACGAGAGAGGGATTGCTGGATGACGGCGAGATCGAAGCGATCATGGATCGGATCATCGAGCGCGGCGGAAGGGTGAAGAACCTGTACGGTCCCGACGGCAAGAAGATCTCGTACTATCAGGTGAACGCGACCTTCTTCAGCGCCTTGGGGGAAGACGAGCGCAAGCTGCGCCTGGCGCGGGCGATCCAGATGTTCATGCCCGGCATTCCGCAGGTCTGGTATCTGGATCTGTTCGCGGGGAAAAACGATTATGCCGCGGCGGACCAGGGGGGTGCGGCGGGGCACAAGGAAATCAACCGCACCAATCTCTTCCATGGAGGACGTCGAGGAAGGACTGAGCCGGCAGGTAGTCCAGGATCAGCTGGCGCTCATTCGCCTGCGCAACACCTCGCCCGCTTTCCACGGCGAGCTGACGATCAACGAGACGGAAAGCGACCGCCTGCACCTGTCTTGGCGCCACGGCGTATGCAGCGCCACACTGGAAGCCGATCTGAGCACCTACGCCTTTTGCATCCGTCACGACCAGGGCGAGGGAGAAGTGGAAAAGGTCGCGTATCTTAGAGAGGCTGATTATTGGCCATCCTGGCCGAAATCAGCACGCCACCCAAGAAGCGCGGTTCTTGGATGGCTTCATTTCCAATCGCTTACGCGCTTGAAAATGGCGCCACGTCCCTGTGCCGCGCAAGTCACTGAATCGATCTGCCTTTACTCGAGTAGAGGCTGGTTGTTGGCCATCCTGGCCAAAATCAGCACGCCGCCCAAGAAGCGCGGTCCTTGGATGGCTTCATTTTCAATCGCTTACGCGCTTGAAAACGGCGTCACGTCCCTGTGCCGCGGAAGGCACTGAATCGATCTGTCTTTCCTTAAGCCGCGGCAGGAACGAGGTCACGATAGGCATGCCAGGTTGCGTGACCGATCAGCGGCAGAGCGACGATCAGGCCGATGTAGAAGGTGATCAGGCCGAGTCCGACAATGATCACGATCAACGCGGCCCACAAGGTCATCGCCGGCATGTTCTGCAGCACGGCCTTGATGCTGAGTCGCACCGCCGTGAAACCGTCTACGCTGCGGTCGATCAGCATGGGCACAGACACGGCGCTGATCGCGAAGGCGCACCAGGCGAACACAAAGCCTACCGCGACGCTCGCAAGCGCGAAGACCCTGCCTTGCGGCGAAAGGAACACGTTGCTGAAGAAGTTGGTCAGGGGCGGCGAAACGCCGGCGTAGAGCAGCGCGAAGAGCACGAAGTTCGCCGCCATCCAAAGCTGCATGATGATGAAGAATCCCGCGCTGACGATGCTGAGCTGGCCTTGGTTCCGTCTCCATGCCTCCAGGGCGTTGCATGACTTGAGCGGCTCGCCCTTTTCCAGGTGCGCGCTCATCTGGTAGAGCCCAAGCCCGACGGCGGGAGCCACCAGGAAAAATCCAGCGGCAAGAAAGGGGACCAGAAAGAACTTTCCGGTCGCGGCCAATGCCCAGGTCAGCAGACCGCTGATCAGCACGATGCCGGCGCCGTACCTGAGGCTGTAGCCACCCGCTTGGCGCATGTCCCGCCAGCCCTTCGACAGCCACGTGAACGGCCGGGTGAAGCCGACCTGATTGACCGCGAGCTCGTCCCACCGGGTACTCCCGGTATATTCGCTAGCCTCCATTTAGATCCTCCGGTGCATGTTGTCGTCATTTCGGCGCCAGTGAATCTTACGCACATCGTCCCTGGCGTTTTCGGGAGTGGATGCGGGGACCCCAGTTCGCTGCGCGTCCGGTCCCGAATCGAACCGAAGCCAGAGCCCAACGACCTGGATCTGAGGCACCACGCGCGGATGCTAGCCGCGATGCGCCATGCGGGGCAAGGTTCGCGCAATAATCATAGGACCGCCAATGCGGAGCCACACGAGCCCTCATTTCCCGCGAGGACCGCGCGAACTGAGCACCGCGCCTTGGACGCGCGACGATGCAACCCGGGCCAACGGCGCAAGAGATCACCTTTCGGATATAGAATCGGGAATCTAGCGCTGGCCGATCCCTGTGCTCACGATCCATTGCTCGACGAGCAACTCAGGGGGCTGGAGCAACTGGCAATTCGAACCTGACTGGAGGCAAAGCAGGTGATCCTGGCGGGAGACATCGGAGGAACCAAGACGGCCCTCGCCCTGTACTCGGGCGAAAAGGGCGTTGCCGGCGGGGCGATTCACGAGGCCCGCTACGAAAGCGGCGACTACAGCTCCCTCGACGCCGTCATCACGGAGTTCCTGCGCGAGACCGAGGCCAGCCCGATAGCCGCGAGCTTCGGGGTCGCGGGTCCCGTTAAAGACGGGCGCGCGCAGATCACCAACCTGCCCTGGGTCATCGACGCCGAGGTCATCAGCGGCTCATTCGGTATCCCCGAGGTATTCTTGCTCAACGACCTGCAGGCGATCGCCACCGCCGTTCCCCACCTGGCTGGCGACGAGCTTGCGACCCTGAATCCCGGCACCGCCGTGGAGCGGGGAAACATCGCCGTGGTCGCGCCGGGAACCGGGCTTGGCGTCGGCTTCCTGGCCTGGGCGGGAGACGGGTACCGCGCCTACGCCAGCGAGGGCGGTCATGCCTCTTTCGCGCCCCGCAACGCGCGGGAGATCGAGCTGCTCAAGTATCTGACGCGCCGGTACGGGCACGTGAGCTTCGAGCGCGTCTGCTCGGGCAGCTTCCTGCCCGGTATCTACGAGTTCCTGCGCGACGAGGGCGGCCACCCGGAGCCAAGCTGGCTTCGCGAAGAGCTCGCGAGGGCGCATGACCCAACGCCCGTCATCGTCGAGACCGGTTTGGCTTCCAAGGCCAGCATCTGCGAGGCCACGCTGGATGTCTTCGTTCAGACCCTCGGCACCCTGGCCGGCAATCTTGCGGTTACCTTCCTTGCGACAGGGGGCATCTATCTTGGCGGCGGAATCCCGCCGCGAATCCTCGGGCGTCTGCAGCGGCCCGACTTCCTGCGTGCGGTCGCGGACAAGGGACGGTTCGGCGATTTCTGCGCCGACCTGCCCGTGCATGTGATCATGGACCCCGGTGCGGCACTACGCGGAGCGGCCTGGTTCGGTGAGGAGGCCCTGAGTAAACGGGAGCCGGACTGAGTGCGCGTCGATTCGTTCCCGACGCATCAGTCACCTCGGCCCCTGGCTCCATCGCAGAAGTCGCGAGACGAGGGACACCCGGTTGGACGCCCGGGTAACGCTGACCAATTCAGCACTTGCCGCGGCACAGGGAAGTGGCGCCATTTTCAAGCGCGTGAGCGATTGTAAATGAAGCCATCCAAGAACCGCGCTTCTTGGATGGCGTGCTGATTCTGGCCAGGATGGCCAGTAATCAGCGCATGCCCCTAATGGGGATGCTTCCGCAAGCGCAACCGAAACAGCACCCGCGAGATCAGCATATCGAACAGGACAAAGGCCACGACCGACGCGGCTACGGTCCACCAGTCCAGGCCGTAGGACCCGGCCACCGCCAGCAGGGGCAGCAGCGACTCGGGGATCTGGTCCAGACCGGGCGCACGCTCGCCCGGCTCCAGGCCCATGCGGCGTTTGGCGAAGCTCGAGAGGGCATCGCCGACCATGGCCGCAAGCCCGATCAGGGCGCCGATTTCCGCCGGGTGTCCCAACAGGGGGGCCAGCCCGGCGCTGAGCGCCACCGCCGCGAAGACTCCCCGCACCGTCGCCGAGCGCCCGAGCAGGCGGCGGCCATCCCCGAGCACCAGACCCCCGTCCAGCGGCCAGGCCCAGCGGCGCCCGAGCAGGTTCTCCGCCACGATCGGAGCGCCATTGGCGGCGATGACCAGGATCAACAACTCAACTTCGGACTGCATGCCTGGGAGGCTCCCAACCCAAATTCGATCTTTCGGCCCCCGACGCGTTAAATTATGGACCCAAAGTTGCCACCGGACCCGCCGTCCTCGCCTCGACGAGAGGGCCGTAATCCCCAGGTATGCGCCCCATCGCGCCGGAAACCCTATGAACCGACTGACCGCGATCGCACTCGTCTGCCTGCCGCTGCTGACGCCCACTGGCGCGGCATCGCAAGAGACGGCACCGCCTCCCATCGAGGAGGAAACCGACACCTGGTCCCGCGCCAGATCCACCGCCGACGAGTGGATGAGGCGCTCGATGGAGACCGCCGACCAGTGGTGGCAGCGCTCCCAGGACGCCGCCGACTCGGCCTGGGACGCTACCCGCGAGTATATCGGCCAGGGCCAGGCGAACCATCTCGGCCAGCTCTGGAGCCGGCTGCTGCCGACGCTGGAGGAGACCCTCACCCTGCAGGAGCGACAACCGACGCTCCCGCAGCGGGCATGGTTCGGGGAGGACCAGCGCTCGAACCAGGAGGCCATCGACCAACTCCTCGACGAGGCCGTCGCCCTGCTCTCGACCTCCAACGTCCAGCACTACCGGGATCGCATCGCGGTGCTGCAGAAGGAGATCGCCCAGGACCGGCAGGACATCGACGACTACCGCCGGCGGCGCGTCTCGGCCCCTGAGAAGTCGATGGTGGAAAAGACGGTGTCGGACTACGAGCGCGCCATCGCCGCGCGGGAGGACGACATCACGCGCAAGGAGGCGGAGCTTGCAGACATCAAGCGGGAGTTCGCCGCGGACCTGCGCGCCATGGGCCTCGAGCTCAGCGACGAGCAGGTGGACTTTCTGCTCTCGACCGTGGTGGGCGATAACCTGATCGATCTCGGCATCGTCTTCGACAACGTCAAGGCCATCACCCTGCAGATCGAGCAGCTGGTGGAGGACAGCCGGGAGGACCTGCAGAGCGCCCGCCGTTACTACGGCATGTACGTGGTCCTGCTCAAGAGCCTCAGGCAGATGCACGAGCAAGTCGAGAACGCCATCGCCAAGCAATACCTGCCGCAGATCGACGGCATCATCGAGCGCGCGACGACCCTGTCCGCGGAGACCCGCTCCCTGCTGCAAACCTCCCCGGAGAAGAAGGAGCTGCTTACCGCCAACCTGGAGGCCCAGGCCCTCACCATCGAGGCCGCGGGCGTCTACCGCCAGTACCTGACCGAGCAGGCGCAGCGGGTGGCCCAGGCGCGCATCGAGCTCGAGAAGGACATCGCCGCCGCCTGGAACACCTACGAGACGGTGCGCGTCTCGGGCGAGCTGGTGGGTCTGGTCAAGTCCAGCCGTAGGCTGCTCGACGGCCTGCTCAATCGCCAGGTTCCCGCGCTGCGGCCATTTGAGAACCTGGAGCTGAAGCGGGAGTTCGAGAAGCTGACCGCTCAACTGCGCACGACGGAGCCGATTTGAAGCCTGCAACACCCTGTCCCTGCGGCAGCGGCCGCGCCTACTCCGCCTGTTGCGGGCGCTTCATCGAGACCGGCGCCCTCCCGGAGACGGCGGAGGAGCTGATGCGCTCGCGCTACAGCGCCTATGCCCGGGGGAACGCGGATTACCTGCGCGCGACCTGGCACCCCACCACGCGCAGACAGGACCTGCGCCTGGACGAGCCGGTGACCTGGATCGGGCTCAGCATCAAGCGCACCGAGGCAGGCGGGCCCGACGACGGGGAGGGACGGGTGGAGTTCGTCGCCCGCTACAAGATCGGCGGCCGTGCCCACCGCCTGCGCGAGACCAGCCGCTTCGTGCGCCGCGACGACCGCTGGTACTACGTCGACGGCGAGATGGACCCGGCCGGCGACTGAGCCACCGCCCGCCAGATCCAGTCCAACGCAACCGCTGCGCAACGTATGAGCATCGCATCCACCCTCGGCTCCCTGCTAGTGGGCTGGTCCCTGCTCAATGGCGTCATGTTCCTGCTGCAGCCGGGCATGCTCTTCTACCCGCTCGCCCACCTGGAGACCAACCCCGGGGACTGGGGCTTGGACTTCGAGGACGTCACCCTGACGGCCGATGACGGCGTGGAGCTGCACGGCTGGTTCATCCCCCGCCCCGGCGCCCAGCGCGTGCTGCTGTTCTTCCACGGCAACGCGGGCAACATCTCCCATCGCGCGGACTCGATCCGGATCTTCCACCGACTCGGGCTCGACGTGCTGATCCTCGATTACCGCGGCTACGGCAAGAGCCAGGGCTCCCCCAGCGAGCAGGGCCTGTACCGCGACGCCCGCGCCGCCTGGGACTGGCTCACCACGGAGCGCGGGTACGCGCCCGGAGACGTGGTGATCTTCGGCCGCTCCCTCGGCGCGGCGGTCGCCGCCCACCTCGCCTCCGAGACCGATCCCGGCGGGCTGATCCTGGAATCCGGCTTCAGCTCCGCGCGTGAGGCCTCGCGGGCCATCTTCCCCCTGCTCTCCTGGCTGGTGCTCAACCGCTACGACTTCGACTCGGCACGCGCCCTGCGCACCGTAGACTCCCCGGTGCTGGTGCTGCACAGCCCGGACGACGAGATCATCCCCTACGCGCTCGGACGCAAGCTGTTCGAGGCGGCGAGAGAGCCGAAGCAGTTCGTGACCTTGCGCGGCGGCCACAACGACGGATTCCTGGTCTCCCAGCCGGACTACGAACGGGCGCTCGAGGCCTTTCTGCGCTCCCTGCCGGACACCGGGGGCGGGCGGCGATGAAGGCCCCAGCGGCAATCGCCGTCATGCTCGCTGGGCTGCTCGCCGCTAGCTGCGCGGGCCCCCGCCCGAGCGACACCGCAATCGGCTCCCAGCCGCCCCGCCTGGCGCCGGAGGAGGCGGTGATGGACGACGGTTACCGCCTGCCGCTTCGCGTCTGGGGTGACGACCGCCAACCGCGCGCCCTGGTGCTGGCGCTGCATGGCTTCAACGACTACGGCAACGCCTTCGCCGGGCTCGGACCCTATCTCGCCGAGCACGGCATCCTCACCTACGCCTACGATCAGCGGGGCTTCGGCGCCAACGACCAGGCCGGGCTCTGGGCCGGCACCACGCGCATGGCCGCGGACCTGCGCACCGTGACCGATCTGTTGCGCAAGCGTCACCCGAGCACCCCGCTCTACCTGCTCGGCGAGAGCATGGGCGGCGCCCTCGTCATGGCGTCGGATGCGGCGGGCGCGCGCCGACGGTATCGTGCTGGTGGCCCCCGCGGTCTGGTCCCGCGACACCATGAATCCGGTGCAGCGCCTCGCCCTGTGGATCTCCGCCCACACCGTTCCCTGGCTGGAGCTGACCGGAGAGGGCCTGGACATCCACCCCTCGGACAACCTGGAGATGCTGCGCGCCTTCAGCGGCGACCCGCTGGTGATCAAGGAGACGCGGGTCGATGCCCTG
Source organism: uncultured Gammaproteobacteria bacterium (assembly GCA_963698495.1). Taxonomy (GTDB): domain Bacteria; phylum Pseudomonadota; class Gammaproteobacteria; order Chromatiales; family Chromatiaceae; genus CAVORB01. Next base: position 22,194 of record CAVORB010000033.1, read on the forward strand.
TGGGGCATCACCAATCTCATGGACAGCGCCGCGAGCACCGCCCATCGGCTGCCACCGAGCACCCTTCTGCTGTACGGCGAGAAGGACGAGATCATCCCGAAAAAGGCGTTCTGCGAGATGGTGAGAAATCTCCCTCAAGACCCGGGGCCGCGCATCGTCCTCTACGCACGAGGCTGGCACATGCTGACGCGCGACCTGCAGGGCGAGCGGGTCATGGCTGACATCGCGCAGCTGGCTCTTGGACCAGGAAGCCGCACTCCCATCAAACGAAGAGGCATCGCCGAGCGCTAGGCGAATGGCGCGTTTCTGCGGCCGGCAGGCAGCGCCGCGCGAGCACGCAAGGTCATGATCCGGAGCCGCGGATTCCGTGAACGCCGAGAACCGTGGGTTCTCCTTCTGGTCATTCTCGCCGCGGTCTTAGCTGCCGGGCAGTCGCAAGCCTCGCTCGCCCAGCCGCCAGCCGGCGCCGATGTACGGCCAGACGCGCTCCTGGTGTTTTCGTCGCCCGACGGCTCGGCGATTCAGGCCCAGATCAGAATCGAGATCGCCGCCGATCCTGCGGCCTGGAATCGCGGGCTCATGTGGAGAGTCCTGCCGGACGACACCCAGGGGATGCTGTTCGTCTACCCGGACAGCGCACCGCGCGTCTTCTGGATGCGCAACACGCCGGCCGCGCTGGACATCCTGTACGCGGATGCAGAACGGCGTGTGTCCCACATCGTGCGCAACGCGCAACCCATGTCGGACAGGCTGCATGGCTCCAAAGGGCCGGCGCGCTACGTGATCGAGGTCCGCGGCGGCTTCGCAGCGCGCCACGGCATCGTGGAGGGAGCGCGCTTCCACATCTCCCGCCTGCCCCCTCCCTGAGCTGGAAAGCGACGGCCCGCAGGTTGTACAGTTGCGCCCAGCCGGCACCGCCGCTACCGAGCGCCGGTCCGCATCGATCCGCAGAGACGTTACCAGGCCCGCCGGGGCGACTCTGACCCCGGCAGCGACGATTGCCGAGGAGGTTCTGGACCCATGAGCGACGAAGAACAACGCACGCCCCTGCACCAGCGGGTTACACTCGCCGGCAGCGAGCTGGTGGACTACGTCAAGCAATTGATCGAACAGGGCAACGTACGCCGGCTCATCATCCGCAAGCCGGACGGGGAAACCCTGCTGGAGGTTCCCCTCACCGCCGGCATCGCCGTGAGCGGCGCATTGACCCTCATGGCACCCGTGCTGGCGGCCATCGGCGCATTGGCGGCCCTGGTGGCGAAGGTCCAGGTGGATATCATCCGCGGCGACGACCCGGACGAATAGCGGGAACCGAGGCTTGGCCCCACCCCTGCTGTTCTCCATCGTCGAGTCGCCGGGCCATCCAAGGCTCTCGGACCTTTATCGCGATCTCGGGATCGAGGAGTTGCGCCTGCCCTCCCAACGCAAGGCGGTGCAGGCCCTCAAGCGCGGCAGGCCGGACCTGGTGGTGGCCGAGTTCTTTTACGGCTTCGGCAACAACTATGCCGGGGCCAATCTCAGCAATCTGGACGTGTTCCTGGCCAGCCTCCAGAAATACGCACCCGCCGCGCGCGTCATCGTGCTGGTGGACAAGGCGCAGCGGCCGCACGTGGACAGGCTGGCGGAGCGTTTCCCGCTGCATGCCATCCTGGTGCAGCCGGTTGGCGCCCGTGACATGGAGCCCGTCCTGCGACGGGCATTGAACCCCAAACCCATCCGAAGAGGCAGATACAGAGTGAAAAAGATCAAGCAGACGAACGAATACGGCATCTTCCAGAAACGCTCCGGACGTTACGCCGTCCGCGACGCGAAGAAACAATGGGTCCATGGCGAGGACAAGACCAAGGTCCTGCTCGCCGAGGGCCTGATGAAGCTGCCCGAGCCGAAGCCCGCCGCTCCCTCCGAGCCGGAAGAGACCCCCGCCGCCGAGGCCTCGGAAGACACCCCCGCCTCCTGACCGCTGTCGATCGCCGCCTGGTCCGGTGTCTTCGCGCACCGGACGGGCTGGTGCCCGCGCCGGCGCAAGCGGTCCCTCATGCCCGCTGAGCCGCGGCACCCAACGCCTCCGTCCCCATGACCCCCACGCCGCCAAGCCCATCGCTGCCGATAGACAGTGTTTTGCACGAGTTGCGCGGGGCACTCGCCGCCGGACATGCGGTCCTGAGCGGACCTCCGGGATCGGGCAAGACCACCCGCGTTCCCCTCGCCCTGCTGGACGAGCCCTGGCTCGCGGGGCGAAGCATCCTGATGCTGGAGCCGCGCCGTCCCGCCGCCCGCATGGCGGCCGCGCGCATGGCCGCCATGGTGCAGGAGGCGTTGGGAGACGGCATCGGCTATCAGGTCCGATTCGAGCGCCGTATCGGCGCCCGTACCCGCATTCAGGTGTTGACGGAAGGGATACTCACCCGCCGCATCCAGGGCGACCCTGATCTCGAAGGGGTCGGACTCTTGATCTTCGACGAGTTCCACGAGCGCAGCCTGCAGGCGGACCTCGGGCTCGCCCTGGCCCTGGACGCGGTCGCGGTGCTGCGCCCTGATCTGCGCATCCTGGTCATGTCGGCCACCCTGGACACGCAGGCCGTCTCCCGCCTCCTTGGCGGGGCTCCGGTGATCCGATGCGCCGGTCGCGCCCACCCGGTGGAGACCATCTACGCCGAGAGAAGGGGCGGACGAGATCCGGTCGAGGCGGTAGTCGCAGGGGTTTGCCGCGCCTTCGCCGAACGCGGCGGCGATCTGCTCGCCTTCCTGCCCGGCGGCGGGGAGATACGGCGCGCCCTGGCGCGCTTGGAGTCCCTTACTCGGCGACCGCGCACGGCTGCTGCCCCTGCATGGCGAGCTGCCGGTGAGCGAGCAGGCGCTCGCCCTCGGACCCAACCCAGGGCCGATGCGGCGGGTGGTGCTCGCCACCGACATCGCCGAGACCAGCGTCACCATCGACGGCGTCACCACCGTGATCGACAGCGGGCTGACCCGCAAGCCGCGCTTCGACCCCGGATCTGGCCTCACCCGGCTGGTGACCGAGCCGATCTCCCGCGCCTCGGCAGACCAACGGGCGGGACGCGCCGGGCGTCTGGGACCCGGAACCTGCTATCGGCTCTGGACCAGGGAGCAGGAGGTGGGGCGCCCGGAGCACCGGCCGGCGGAGATCCTACAGTCCGATCTGGCCCCGTTGGCGCTGGAGCTTGCGATGTGGGGCACCCGCGATCCGACGGCGCTTGCCTGGCTCGACCCGCCCCCCGCGGGCGCCTGGTCCCAGGCCGTTCGGCTGTTGCAGGACCTGGGTGCGCTGGACACCGGCGGCACCATCACCGGGCTCGGCCGCCGCATGGCCGAGCTGCCGATCCACCCCCGGCTGGCGCGCATGCTGGCCACCGCCCCGAACGACGGATCGCGGCGGCTGGCCGCGGACATGGCCGCCCTGCTCTCGGACCGGGATTCCTGGAAGGGGGAGGCGGGGCTGCCCCGCCCCGCAGACCTTGGCCTGCGCCTGCACGCGCTGGAGTGGTTCCGTGCCTCCGGACAGGCGGAAGGCGCCGAGCGGCGCCGGCTGACGGCGGCCGACCGACTGAGCCGCAAGCTCTTCCGGGGCAAGGCCGCCCCCGAGGGACCGACGAGTCAGGAGCCCGGCGCCCTCCTCGCCCTCGCCTATCCGGACCGCGTGGCCAAGCGGCGGCCCAGCGACGACGGCCGCTACCTGCTGGCCTCCGGCACAGGAGGCGTTCTACCCATCGACGATCCCCTCTCGGCTCACCCGCTCCTGGTCATCGCGGACATCGACGCGGCGGGCCGCGAGGGCCGCATCCGCCTCGCCCTGCCCATCGGCGAGGCCAGCCTGCGCGAGGTATTGGGAGAACGTATCGAGTCGCTGGAGGAGGTGTCCTGGGACCCGGCCCGCGAGGCGGTGATCGCACGCCGGGAGGAGCGGCTCGGCGCCTTGACGCTCAGGTCCCACCCGGTGCCCGTCAGCGATCGCAGTCAGGCGACGGAGCTGCTCGCGCGCCGCATCGCCGGGAGCCTGGACCAGGCGCTGCGCTGGACTCCGGAGGCGCGCCAGTTTCAGGGCCGGATCTCGCTCATGCGCCGGGAGGAGCCCGACGGCGGCTGGCCGGATCTCTCGGACGACTGGCTGGACGACAACCTTCCTGTCTGGCTCGGCCCCTGGCTCGAGGACAAGCAATCCCTGGCGGAGGTGCGCGCGCTGGACCTGCAGGCCGTTCTGCTCGCGCTGCTCGATTGGCCGCAGCGCAAGCGGCTCGATGCGCAGGCCCCCGAGTTCCTGGTCACGCCCGCGGGAACCAGGCGGCGGCTCGACTACACCTCCGGCGAGTCCCCGGTGCTGGCGGTCCCGCTGCAGGAGATGTTCGGCGCCGCGGAGACCCCGCGGGTTTGCGGCGGACGCGTGCCCGTGATGCTGCACCTGCTGTCCCCCGCCCGCCGTCCAGTGCAGGTCACCCGTGATCTTGCGGGCTTCTGGGCGCGCGGCTACGCCGAGGTGCGCAAGGAGCTGCGGGGCCGCTACCCGAAGCATCACTGGCCCGAGGACCCGATCAACGCGAAGCCTGTCGCCGGGGGCGTCAAGCGCCGGCGACAGGCTTGAGCGGGATGTCGAGGGCGACGCGCTGCCCTACCCGCCGACGGTGGCGTACTCGGTGACGACGATGATGCCGATGGCCAGGACCCAGGCCAGCGCCCTGAACACCGGCTCGTTGTACCACTGGGTGTAGGCACCGTCGTGGATGGCCTCGATGCGTTGGACCAAGCGGCGCAGCTTCTCCGACTGGGTCGGGGCCGCCGCCTGCTCGATACCGGTCACCTCCTCCCTGAGATCCTCTACCAGCCGCTCCCGAACCCGCCGCGCCGCGCCGCGCAGCCGCAGGCTGGAGAGCAGCCCGATCCCGATCGAGAGCACGATCAGCGCCATCACGCTCACCGGCGTGTTCCAGTTGTCGAAGCGCGTGCTTAACGACAGCAGCAGGAACAGGATGATGATGAACGGGAGATGGATGACCGTGGCGGCCGGCCCGGTGCGATCGGCGATGAACTCCGTCGTGATCCAGTGGCCGAGCGGCCCGCGGGTCTGCTGGTCCACGGAACACCCGGCAGCATGAGTGTTGACCGGCCACCTGATGCGTTTGCCCTCGAGACGGCGCAGCAGGCCGCTGCACAGCAGCGCCTCGTCCACCGCGCCGAACAGCAGCACCATGAACGGCGCCCCGACCAGGAACCAGGCGTTGAAGAAGGCGAACCAGTAGGCCGGCTCGCCACGATGCGGCGTAATCGGGTCGACGAAACCGTAGACGAGCACGAAGGCGAACAGCCAGAACAGGGCCGCGGAGGGCAACACGCGGCGCAGCCGCGCGGCGGGGGACGCATGGCAGCAGTACAGCCGCCATTCCCTGGTCGCGCAGACCTCCTCGGGGGCGGCATCGCTGCCGCGGCGCTGCGACCCGCCGAACAGCTTGCAGATGCGTTCCGCGATCGATGGGACCGGCGGCGGCGACTCGACGCCGACGCGGGGATGGTCGTCCGCCGCGCGCCAGAAGGAGAAACAGGGCGCCGCCCCCTGTTCCGTGGCCCCCCCGCCGAGCTCGTAGCGGCCTTCGATCCGGCGGTCCGCCTGACGCACCTGCCGCCATCCGAAGATCAGGCACAGGCAGGCGGCCCAGCCCGCGAGCAGGCGCACGATCTCCGAGGGCCAGATGCTGATGCCGCTGAACCAGGCGAACGGCTCCTCGTTCATCGCGACGACGGGCAGCAGCCAGAACAGGGCCGCGGCGAGATAGATCAGGGTGACGATCAACGCCCCGTATCCCGCAAAGATGGATTCGGGCGTCGTCACCCGCAAAGCGCGTGAAACCGGCGTCGGCTCCGGCGTCTCGCTCTCTCCCGCGTTCTCCATCTCCGCGCCCCCGCCCCCCGCTTTTCTGCCGCCTCGGAGTCGGGGCCATCCCAGCCAGGCGTGCACCCGATGGCGTAGAGGCGGCGCGGCCACCGGCACCAGGACCAGCGCGATCATCGCGGTCAGTGCCACGCTCAGGGCGTGGGAGCCGAGAAACTCCCGCACGCCAGATCGCCACGGCTCGGGATGCCTGCTGGCCGCCGCGCGCATCGACGCCTGCTCCAGGCCGTCGGCTCCCGTGTCCACGTCATGGGTAGTTCGGTCCGCCGAGTCCCTCGAACGGCCGGAATCCGGCTGAGTCAGGCCGAAGAAGCGGCCATAGCCGACCTCGAACACCCGCGCTGCCTCGGGGGCGACGCGGGAGGCGTCCCGCGGATCCGAGCCGCTGGTTCGCCCAAGCTCGTCCTCGCCTCCCTGCAAGGTGCGCAGAACGGTGAGGAACAGGGCCGTCTGGTAGGAGTGGCGAAAGGGCGGGATCTTGCCCTGCAGGTCCTCGCCCCCGTCGAAGGAGCGGCGCAGGGTCAGACCATAAGGTGCCGCGATGACCAGGTTGCGCGTCCAACGGAACACCTTGGCATCGAGAAATCCGGCGTCCAGGTCGGTGGTGAAGTACAGGTGCGCGGGAAACTTTTCCTTGAGCGCCTGCAGAATCATCAGCTTGTCGTAGTAATCATTGCCCAGGATGCCAAAGGCCTTGATCGAGCCCTGGTCACGCTGCTTGAGCGAACGGTCCAGCTCCTGGATCTGCAGAGCGAGACGGCGCAGGTAGTCGTACTGGCCGGTGCCCGCGGCGGGCTCCTTGAACCCCGCGTCCGTCCCCGCGGCGAGAGCCAGGATGTTGACCTTGCCCTCCTTGTCCACGGCGGCGGCAGCCCGCGCAGCGACGTCCCCGTCCAGTCCTCGCACGTATGAGAAGCCGTGCACCCAGGGCAGTCCGTCCTTCAGGCGGTCCATGCATTGCGCCCGTGACGCCTCGGCGCAGGCGGCATCATCATCGCCCGCGCATCGGCTCCGCGACTCCCCGTCGCACCAGCGGCGCCGGACCTCCTTGGTGAACAGCACCGGAAGTGTCCGTCCAAACTTGGTATCCCACTCGGATACGACCACCACGTGGTCCCGTGCCGTCTCCGCGGGACCCTCGCCGGGGCCGAGCAGGCGGTCGAGCCGAAAATCGCTGAACATCCCCGGAATTTTGCTGGCGTGCCCGGAGCGCGCGGTCGGGTCGATGCCCCGGCGTTGGAGCTCGTCCACCAGCGCGGCGATGAGGACATCGTCGGTGGCCACCGTCCTTTGCACGGCCAGGGTGGCGCAGCGCGTGCCCTGCCCGTTTCTGATCTCGACGGGGCCGTCCGGCACCTGCTTGGGAACCAGCTCCGACCAGGGGGCGGTAGCGAGCGGCGATACCAGCTTGAAGTTGACCGGCTCGTCTCCCCAGAGAGCTCCAGGCCCGCCGGCGTCGTCCGCGCGGTGCTCCGGCCCGTTGTCGATGTGGGCGTAGCTGTTCAGGCAGTCGCCGCCGCTCCATCCCAGCAGCTCCACGTACATCGCCTCCAGGCTGTCGGAGCTCACGGGTCCGACCACGCGCACGGCGCAGGACCCGAACCTCGCCGGGCGCGGCGTGCGGTCACCCTCCAATGCCGCGCCGGTCGTCTGCCCGCAGACGAACGACGGTGCGCCGCTCGCGTCGTTTCGTCTTGGATAGCCGAGGTCCGCGAGCATGCGGTCGATCATGGTCAGGGGTCCGGACGCGTCAGCCCCCGCCGCCTCGCCCTGGAGGATTTCGGTCTCGCTGCCCAGGTCGCGACTGACCACCTCGTCATTGAGCCAGAGGACCAGTACAAGGCGCCTCTGCGGCCCCAGGTCTTGCTTGAAGGCCTCGAACGGGACTTCGACGGTGAGATCACTGTTGCCCGTCGGCCTCCAGCGCCAGACACCGATGCGATCGGCGCGCAGAGGCGGGAAACCGGCGGCGGCGAGTCCGGCATGCACGGCCACCCGCATCCGCAGGCGGGACTCGCGCACAGCTGGGTGGGGGGCGCCCGAGACCATGACCGGCATGATCAGCAGGCGCGTCTCCGCGTTGGTGCGGCTGAGATAGCGCAGATAGCTTGGGACCGGGCCCCCGGACGCATCGGCATCGGACAGCCCGCCGGCTCCGGATTTCTCGTCATCTCCCGTCGGCGCGGGTACCCGGGCAATGGCCTCGAACGGGTCCTCCCAGATGCGCGCGGGGACGTTCTCGAAGGGACCCGATGGCTCCGGACTGATACGGGCGGCTGGAGGGCGGTCGGATTGAAGCGGTGGTTGATGCAGCAGCGCGGCCAGCACCAGCATGGCGGCAACCAGGATGCCGGACAGGTTGATCGGAAGCTGCTGTCCGCCCATGGCAATCTCCCGCCCCCTTCGAGTTCCCGCCGGACAAGGCGTGGTCGGCTCAACGCGAGCGTCAGCCGCCGGCAGGTAGGCCCAAGTTTAGCGGCCGGGAGAGGAACAGGAACGGAAATTTCCTAACGTGCAGGTAGGAGAATCCTGAACATGCCCGCGAGCGCACCGACCCGGCGTTCCGATTAATCCGCCAACTTGGAATGCGATCGAGCGAAAACGAGTTCCGCCGAGGGCGAAAGCCTCGTCGACTCCCGTCAGGACGCGTACGCGGGCTGGATGACGGCGAACCCGGCGCCCTGGGGATCCTGGAGGAACGCGAAACGACCCACGTCCGGAATCGTCATGGCGGGGTACAGGGTCTTGCCTCCGAGACGCTCCGCCTCCGCCACGGTGGCGTCGCAGTCCTGAACGCAGAAGTAGACGGCCCAGTTCGGGGGCACCGGACCCCAGTCGTCCCCGATCTCCATCATCCCCGCGACCTCCCGCCCGGCGCCGACGAAGATCTGGTACTGACCCTCCGTGACGCTCTCGCTGGTCCTGGCCGTCCAGCCAAAGAGACCTTTGTAGAAGCCCTCCGCCCGCGCCGTGTCGCCGGTCTGCAGCTCCAGCCAGCACTGGGAGCCGGGCGCGTTCTGCAGCTCGGCGCCGGCGTGCTCGCCCGGCTGCCAGAGGCAGAAAACGGCGCCGGTCGGGTCCTGGATCGCCGCCATGCGCCCGGCGCTCATCACGTCCATGGACGGCATCAGAACCCGCCCACCCAGGGCCGCGGCGGACTCGGCCGCCGCGTCGGCATCCTCCACCGAGACGTAGGCCTGCCAGCGAGGCTGATCCCCCATGTCCGGACCCAGCGGAAACAATGCACAGACGTGCCTTCCCTGGTTGAGCAGCATGGTGTAAGGAACTCCCTGGTCCGTGGGCACATCGACGGCGATCCAGCCGAAGAGCCGGGTGTAGAAATCCTGTGCAGCGCCGGCGTCGGTCGTGGCGAGATCAACCCAGCAGAAGGTTCCGGGGGCATGGGTGACGGTATCGCTCATCGTTGACACCTCTTGGTTTACGCGTCTCGGACGGAATCGGGCTCTTCGGCCGCCTGCTTCAGCGCCGGGGCGGCGGGCTGCGCCTCGATGACCCTGAGCGGCTTTTCCCGGTTGAGCAGGCGCCGACCACCAAAGCCTAGCCGATCCTGGCGGGCGCGCACCCCGTAGCCGAGGGCCGCGCCGCCGGCGGTGGAGAGCGTGAGCAGGCCCAAGGTCACCATCTGCGTCAGGAGCAGGACCACCCCCACCCCCGCCGCGCCGCCGATCATTACCCCGGTTTTCAGGTTGCTGCCCGTGCGCACTCGGCGGCGCTCGCGATCGAGCCTGCGCTGGGAGGTCTTGACCTCCTTGGTCTTCTCCTGCTCGGCACGCACGCGGATCTTTTCGCGCTCGCGGGAAAAGCTCTCCTTGGCCTTGGCCACGGACTCGCGGCGGGCGCCATCGGCAATGGAGGTGAACCAGAGGGCGGTGAGCCCGCCGATGCTCAGGTTGAGCAGGAGAAAAAGCAGCCCGGTCTGCTCGAGGTTGGTCTTGAGCGCGGTCACCACCAACAGCACCGTCGCTCCCTGAACGAGGAGGATGCCGATGAGGTACCTGACGAGATTGGTGACGCTGAAGCGGAACATGAAACGCCGTGGAAACCCTTTGCCTGCTATTGTCCCCCAGCCTGCCCGGACGCCGCATCTGCTTTCTGCGTCACGGGCCGTGACGAGTCGGCGTCAGGGCGACGGGGACCCTACCCTTCCCGAGATAATAGCCTACCGATGCTCGCCTCCGCGCGGATTGCGGCTACCTTGGCGACTTCACCCCGAGGCCGGAGGAACCGCTCCGGCTATCCCGGAGACCGCCTAGCTTGAGTCAGACCACTCGGCTGGAGTCTGTTAGCCGAGCATCGAATGAGCTAAGGTTTCGCTCGAAGCTTCGAGCAGGCGATGACCCCTGAGGGGGATCGGATCATCAAAAAACAACGGCCAGCCAGAGGCCTCAGCGACTCCCGACTGGACTGATCTCGATGGCGCAATCTCCTATAAGCACCTACAGCGAGTTCGGGATCTACCCCAGCGCGGAAGCGCGATCGATGCACGTCCTGGTCGTTGACGATTCGGCCGACCTGCGTGCCTTGGTGCGCCGTTTCCTGCACGGAGGGGGATTCGCGGGCATCTCAGAGGTGGTGTCGGCCGAGGAAGCCTACGACCTCATCGGGCTGACGAATCGGGATAGCGCCGTACCGGTCTGGGTTGACCTGATCCTGATGGATATCGATCTGCCCGGGGCCAGCGGAATCCAAGCCTGCCGCCGAATCAAGTCCGACGCCCGATTCCGTGACGTCCCGATCGTCGTGATCACGGCCAGCAACGACATGGCCTTGCTGCGGCAGTCGTTCGCCGTCGGTGCCAGCGACTACATCACCAAGCCGATCCACCGTGTCGAGTTCCTGGCCCGCGTGGATTCTGCGTGCAGGCTCAAGGTCGAGATGGACCGCAGGAAGGAAAGAGAACGGGAGCTTCTGGAGGTAAAAATGGGCCTCCAACGCGCGAATCAGGAGCTGGCGCGCGCCAATCAGGAGCTGGAACGCCTCTCCCGCGCCGATGCCCTTACCGGCATTGCCAACCGGCGCCTTTTCGACGAGATATTCGAACGGGAATGGGACAGGGCGAGACGCAACCAAAGCGCGCTCTCGCTGGCCCTCGTCGATATCGACGAGTTCAAGCTCTACAACGACACCTATGGTCACCAGCGCGGCGACGCCTGCCTGAGGGCCGTGGCGCAGGCCCTGGATTCGCAGGTAAGGCGCAGTTCCGACCTCGTGGCCCGTTACGGCGGGGAGGAGTTTGCCGCGATCCTTCCCGGCGTCGGCGAGAAGGAGGCGCTTGACATGGCCTGGTCTTTGAATCGATTGGTTGCGGATCAACGGATCGAGCACGAATCCTCGAGGGTGTCAGACCTCGTGACTGTCAGTGTTGGCATTGCCACGACGATACCCTCGTCGGAACAGACGCCAACGAACCTGATCGCTCAGGCCGACGAGGCACTGTACCGGTCCAAAGCGACCGGGAAAAACCGCGTGACGCACGCGCGGGACATGGCCGCGGAAACCGGCCCCGGCGCTCGCTAGCAGACCGAAGACGCTGCTCTGGCCTGCACGGGGCGCGGCTCTCCTGCTTGCAGCCCGGAATCCGGATGATTCCTTCCGCCTTTCGGCGGATGTCGGGCGTACGAGCGTCGCGGTATGCCAGTCATCCCACCAGCCGTTGAGGCACCCGAGACGCGCCAGTTATCGGCGGCGCCGCTCGTTTCTCTCGGCCTGCATCCAGTCCAAGCGCCGGCGCCATCCCACGCTTGCATCCCGGTCCCGAATCCTGCAATCCTGCCGCAGCGATCCCACGCCGAGCAGTGCAAGCGATGACAGGCATCGAAAAACCCTTTTCCCCGGCATGCGAGGAAAACAAGCTCCCTATTCGGGACGTGCTTTCGCTTTACCTGGCCGACGCCGAGACGCTGCTCGAGATCGGCAGCGGAACCGGGCAGCACGCCGTTTTCTTCGCCCGAAGCTTTCCCCGCGTCCGCTGGCAGCCGAGCGACGTGATGGAGAACCTTCCGGGTATTCGCCTGTGGTGCGACGAGGCGCGGCTCCCCAATCTCTTGGCGCCGATGGAGCTCGAAGTCACCGCCGAGTGGCCAGAGGCCAGCTACGACGCGGTGTTCAGCGCCAATACAGCCCACATCATGTCCGAATCCGAGGTCGCGGCCATGATGCGCGGTATTCCTGGCGTGCTGGTCCCCGGCGGGGTGTTCGCACTCTACGGGCCGTTCAACTACGGGGGCCGTTTCACCAGCGAGAGCAACGCCCGCTTCGATGTCGCGCTCAAGCAGCGCGACCCGCGCAGCGGCGTCAAGGACTTCGAGACGCTGGACGCCCTGGCGCGGGAGTCCGGGCTGGCGCTGGTCGCAGATCACGAGATGCCCGCGAACAACCGCACCCTGGTCTGGCGGCGAGTATGAGCGGCGGCAAGAAATCACCCGTCACCCAGGCCGTGCGCGCGCTGCGCGCCGCCGGCATCGATTTCGAAGACCACCCCTATACTTACGTCGAGGGCGGCGGCACGGCCCAGTTCGCCCGCGAGCTGAGGGTCGACGAGCATCGGGTGATCAAGACCCTGATCATGGAGGACGAGAACGCCAACCCCATGATCTTGCTCATGCACGGGGACCGGGAGGTGGCTACCGGCCTCCTCGCGCGCGCGATCGGGGTCAAGCGCGTCCAACCCTGCGACCCGAAGACGGCCGACCGGCACTCGGGCTACCAGGTCGGGGGCACTTCCCCCCTCGGCACCCGCCGCACCATGCCCGTCTACTGCCAGGCGAGCATCGCGGAGCTGCCTCGGATCTACATCAACGGCGGCAGGCGCGGCTACATCATCTCCCTGGCAACGCAGGACCTCCTGACTCTGCTCCGCCCGACCCTGGTCGATGCCGCGCACTGAACGACCATCGTCCCCGCTGAACACCTTTGCCTCCAGGAGCTCGATCCATGTCCAAACCCGTCTGCATCATCGTCGGCGCCGGTCCCGGAAACGGGGCCGCCTTCGCCCGCCGCTTCAGCCGTGCGGGCTACCAGGTCGCCCTCCTCGCCCGGCGCCGCGATCAGCTCGACGCCTTGGCCTCTGAAATCGAGCACAGTCGCGGCTATGTCTACGACGCAGTGAATCCGGACGATGCGGAGTCCGTGCTCGAACGTGTTCGCTCCGAGCTTGGACCGCCCTCGGTCCTGATCTACAACGCCTCCACCCGCGACTTCGGCGACATCGATCACACCACGCCAGAGGCCTTCGAGCGCGCCTGGCGCGTCAACAGCTACGGGTGCCTGCTGGCGGTGAAGGGGGTGCTGGGGGACATGCGGGCGGCCGGCAGCGGCAGCATCGTCGTCATCGGGGCGACCGCCGCGTGGAAAGGGGCCGCCGACTTCACCGCCTTCGCCTCCGCCAAGGCGGCCCAGCGCAGCCTGGCCCAATCCCTGGCCCGCAAGCTGGGGCCCGAGGGCATCCACGTCGCCTACGTGATCATCGACGCCGTGGTCGACATGCCGACCTCGCGCGCGATGCTGCCGGACAAGCCCGACGATTTCTTCGCCAGCCCGGACGCTATCGCCGAGTCGGTACTCTTCCTCACGCAACAGCCGCGCTCGGCCTGGACCTTCGAGCTCGACCTGCGTCCCTTCGGCGAACACTGGTAAGCGGCGTTGCCGAAACAGGTCCCCCGACATTGGCCTATAATCCGGCTCTAACCAAGGCCGCACCCAAAGGAAACCGCAATGCGTAACAAGAAACCCGTATCCCTCCTCATCGGCCTTGCCGGCGCTGTACCAGCCATCGCGCTCGCCTTCGACCTGACCTTCCTGGACCAGGCCCCGATCCGCTTCATGAGCGACGCCGAGATCGACATGATGGAGGCCACGGTAGTCGAAACGCTGGACAAGGCGGCCGACGGCGAGACCCTCACCTGGCGCAACGACGACACCGGAAACTCCGGCAGCGTGACGGCGGTCAAGAGTTTCAGTGAGCGCGACCTGAGTTGCCGCCGAATCGAGATCGTCAACCGGGATGCCAAGGCGGCCTTCGGCGGCGCAACCTCGATGTTCGACATGTGCCAGATCGACGGCAGTTGGAAGATCCTGCGGCAGCGGCCCTAGGAAGGAGTCCCTAACCAGCCACGGCGCCCCGCGTCGGGGGACCGGCCAGCCGGGTCGCGAACGCGGGTGTGCGACGCCAGAAGCGGCGCAGCCCCCGGCGCGTCGCCCGGAACAAACTTCCGTCACAGGGATCGAGATCCAGCCGCTCGAGGCGCCCTCGCCCAACGGCCTCCAGAAGTCCGGCCGCCAGTTGCTCCAACCCTTTGATCCCGAGCACCCAGGCGTCTGGGTCGGCGTCCAGGACCGCCGGCCAGAGGCGGTCCCAGAAGACCAGGAGCCCCTTCTCCGACTCGTCAATGGTGAGAACCCCATCGTCCTCCGGAAGGGGAACGGCGTTTACGCCCGCCGCGCGCGCGAGTCCGAGGGCAAAGGGGTGCTCGGCCCGGACCAATCCATAGGCCGACCTCAGCGGGGTCATCGGCAGACGCCCGCCGCCCCAGGGCCAGATGCCGCTCACCGTGATGCGCCCCGAGCGCTCCCGCTCCTGATTCACCGGCGAGTGATGGAACAGCATCTGTGTCTCGTTGAGCAGGGCCGCCCAGCGGGTCGCCTCTTCCCCCTTCGGCAACAGCGGCCGAATACCGCGCCCCGACGCCAGGTCGACCGGCGTGGTGCGGATGTCGGGGTCTGAGTCCAAGCGCAGATACCAGCGATCAGGAACCGGGGCCTGGAGCCGCAGTCCATCGGCGCCAAAGTGGGCGTTGAACTCCGCAACCAGCGCTTCCGCCTCCGCTGGGTGCAGATCGAGGTGGCGGGCGTCGAACAGCAGCAGCTGATCGCGATCCGGCCGCAGGTGCACCGGTTCGGCGTGCAGCCAGTAACCGCTCGCGTCCCCGCCGGGATCGTCGAACAGACGGCAGAAGGGCGCGCTCGCCAGGTCTTGCGGACATTCGGAGCGCATACCGAAGCGATCGGACAGGGCGGTCAGGGGATGAGACGCAGGGCCGTGCAAGCGATCTGCCCGTGCGAGCAACCTTTCGAGGGCGTGCAGACGCGGAACATCGGCGGGATGCGTGGGTACCGGACCGAATAGCCCCGGCACCAGCAGATCTATTCGGTTACCCATGCCTGGTCGACGTTGGTCGGGGTTCGGTGCGCGCACGCCTTTTCCGCATTCGTCCACCGTACGGGCCGAGCTTGATCGCAGTCGCTGGGAACCATCCCTGGTGCATCTCCCGGCCCTTCATCCATGAAGGGCGTTCGCTCGGCTGCGTTCTGCCACTGGCAGAACGGTCCTTGGTCGCAGTCGCAGGGAACCATCCCTGGTGCATCTCCCGGCCCTTCATCCATGAAGGGCGTTCGCTCGGCTGCGTTCTGCCACTGGCAGAACGGTCCTTGGTCGCAGTCGCAGGGAACCATCCCTGGTGCATCTCCCGGCCCTTCATCCCTGAAGGGCGTTCGCTCGGCTGCGTTCTGCCACTGGCAGAACGGTCCTCGCTCACCCCGCTAGGTTCTCCATGCGGATGCGCACGACCTCGCCCTTGACCGTCTCCAGGGCCTCGATGCGGGCAATGGCCTCGTTCATGCGCCCCTCCAGGACGCGGTGGGTCAGCATGATCAGCGGCACGTGGGTATCGCCCTCCTCCGGCTCCTTCTGCTTGATGGCCTCGATGCTGATGCCTTCCTCCCCGAGGATGCCGGCGATGCGGGCCATGACCCCGGGCTGATCCAGGGCGGTGATGCGCAGGTAGTAGGCCGTCTCCACCTCGTCCATGGTGAGCACGGGCATGTCGGAGAGCTCGTCGGGCTGGAACGCCAGGTGGGGAACCCGGTTGTTGGGGTCCGTGGTCAGCGCGCGCGCCAGGTCCACCACGTCCGCCACCACCGCCGATGCCGTAGGCAGAGAGCCGGCTCCGGCCCCGTAGTAGAGCGTGGGGCCGACCGCGTCGCCCTTGACCAGAACGGCGTTCATGACGCCGTCCACATTGGCGATCAAGCGCCGACGCGGGATGAGGGTCGGATGCACCCGCATCTCGACCCCGTGACCCGACTTTCGGGTGATGCCCAGGTGCTTGATGCGGTAGCCGAGGTCCGCCGCGTAGGCGACGTCCTGAGCCTCGATCCGGGAAATCCCCTCGGTGTAGGTCTTGTCGAACTGCAGCGGGATGCCGAACGCCAGCGAGCCCAGTATGGTCAGCTTGTGGGCGGCATCGATGCCTTCCACGTCGAAGGTCGGGTCCACCTCCGCGTAGCCCAGCGCCTGGGCCTCCGCGAGCACGTCTTCGAAGTCCCGTCCCTTGTCGCGCATCTCGGTGAGGATGTAGTTGCCGGTGCCGTTGATGATGCCGGCGATCCACTCGATATGGTTGGCCGCGAGCCCCTCGCGCAGGGCCTTGATAATGGGCACGCCACCGGCCACGGCGGCCTCGAAGGCGACCGTGACGCCCTTCGCGCGCGCGGCGGCGAAGATCTCGTTGCCGTGCAGAGCGATCAGGGCCTTGTTGGCGGTGACCACGTGCTTGCCGTTCTCGATCGCCCTCAGCACCAGCTCCTTGGCGGGGGAATAGCCGCCGATGAGCTCGATGACGATGTCGATCTCGGGATCGTCCACCACGGCGAAGGCATCGTCACCGATGCGGCCGATCTGCTCCAGGCCGTGGATCGCGTCGGGGTTGTACTGGCGGGCGGCGGCGTGCGCGATGTGTATGCCCCGACCGGCCCGACGGGCGATCTCGCGCGCGTTGCGCGTCAGCACCGTGACCGTGCCGCCGCCGACGGTCCCCAGCCCTAACAATCCGATCTTCACCGGCTCCATACTTCTCTCCTCATGCAAATTCTTTGTCTGAGGAAACGCTGATCGATTCGGCGTTTCCCGCGGCACAGGGATGTGACGCCATTTTCAAGCGCGTAAGCGGTTGAAAATGAAGCCGTCCAAGAACCGCGCTTCTTGGGCGGCGTGCTGATTTTGGCCAGGATGGTCAATAATCAGCGTCTTCCAAAAGAAACGCTGATCGATTCGGCGTTTCCCGCGGCACAGGGATGTGACGCCATTTTCAAGCGCGTAAGCGGTTGAAAATGAAGCCGTCCAAGAACCGCGCTTCTTGGGCGGCGTGCTGATTTTGGCCAGGATGGCCAATAATCAGCGTCTCCGCGAGGGGCGGCTCACCGCCCGCGGTCCCGCCGCAGCATGTCGCGAATGCCGCGCACGGCCTGGCGCGTGCGGTGCTCGTTCTCGATCAGCCCGAAGCGCACATGGTCGTCGCCGTACTCCCCGAAACCGATCCCGGGCGACACGGCGACCTTGGCCTCCGAGAGCAGCTTCTTGCAGAACTCCAGCGACCCCAGCTCGCGATACGGCTCCGGGATGGGTGCCCAGACGAACATGGTGGCCTTCGGCTTCTCGATCCGCCAGCCGGCGGAGGTGAGCCCCTCGCACAGCACGTCACGGCGGCTCTGGTAGCGCTCGGCGATCTCGCGCACGCATTGCTGGCTCCCCTCCAGGGCCGCGATTGCTGCGACCTGGATCGGCGTGAAGGTTCCATAGTCGAGATAGGACTTGATGCGCGCCAACGCGGCGACCAGCTCCCGGTTGCCGCACATGAAGCCCACTCGCCAGCCGGGCATGTTGTAGCTCTTGGACAGGGAAAAGAACTCCACCGCGAGTTCGTCCGCCCCCGGGACCTGCAGGATGGAGGGCGCCTTGTAGCCGTCGAACACGATATCGGCGTACGCCAGGTCGTGCACCACCCAGATGCCGTACTCGCGGGCGATCCCGATGACCCCTTCGAAAAAATCCAGCTCCACGCACTGGGTGGTCGGGTTACCGGGGAAATTGAGCACCAGCATCTTCGGGCGCGGCCAGGAGTCCTGTATCGCGCGCCGCAGCTCCTCGAAGAAGTCCACGCCAGGCACCATCTTGACGTGCCGCACGTCGGCCCCGGCGATGATGAAACCATAGGGATGGATCGGATAGGCCGGATTGGGCACCAGTACCGTGTCTCCGGCCCCCATGGTCGCCAGTGCCAGGTGCGCCAGGCCCTCCTTCGAGCCGATGGTCACGATGGCCTGGGAGTCGGGGTCCAGGCTCACGTCGAAACGGTCGCGATACCAGTTGCAGATTGCCCGGCGCAGGCGCGGGATTCCGCGCGAGACCGAATAGCGGTGCGTGTCCCTGCGCTGGGCGACCTCCACCAGCTTGTCCACGATGTGCTGGGGGGTCGGCTGGTCCGGGTTGCCCATGCCGAAGTCGATGATGTCCTCCCCGCGCGCTCGCGCCTCCGCCTTCAACTGGTTGACGATGTTGAATACATAGGGCGGAAGCCGCTGGATGCGGCGAAATTCATGATCGGGCACGACTGGGACAACCTCGCGAGGATGGCGGAAGGAGGTAAAAGAAAAGAAGTGTACCGCCAAGGATCACGGATTCAAACGGGCGCGCGCGGGGCTGCGCTTGTCGCCCGCCGGGCCATCGGTTATTTTGGCGCGCATGAACTTCGCGCAAGCCGACAGCGGCGACGGCCACTTCATCCAGGGCTACGAGCGCGGCCGGATCATCGTCGACGGACGCGGCTACGGCGAGAGCCTGATCGTCAGCCCGGAGCGCATCATACCCGACTGGGGACCCGCCTCCGCCGCCGAGCTGACCGAGGATCATCTCGCCGCGCTGGCCGGGCTCGCGCCGCAGGTGGTCGTGATCGGCACCGGCGAGCGCCAGATCTTCCCCGACCCACGCCTGTATTTTTCCCTGCTCCAGCGGGGTGTGGGCGTCGAGATCATGGACACCGGCGCCGCCTGCCGCACCTACAATATCCTGATGTCCGAGGGCCGCAGCGTCGCCGCGGGACTCATCGTCTGCTGATCCCGCGCGATCTCGCGCCGCGTTCGCCGCCAAGCCGTTTCCAGCCCCGAGGAGCCGAACCCCATGGACCGCAAGATGATCCTCTCGGTGCTTGCCATCGCCGTATTCGGCTTCGCGGGCACCATGCTGCTGATCCCGGAGGATCGGGACGACGGGGTGCCGCGGCTGCCGTGGCTGGTGTCGACCGATGCCCAGGGGCGCTCCCAGGTCTTCGGCTTCACCCTCGGCGTCACCACCCTCGCGGAGGTGCGCGAGGTCTTCGGCGAGGAGGGAAAGATCAACCTCTTCGCACACCCCGATCGCCCCGACAGCTACACCGCGGAGGCCTACTTCGACCAGATCTACCTCAATCGGCTGCGGGCGGACTTCGTCATCACCCTGGAGGCGGATCAGGAAACCCTGGACGCCATGTACCAGCGGGGGCTGCGCATCAGTCAGCTCGGCAGCGGCGACAAGAAGATCACGCTCGCGCCGGAGGACGCTTCGACCCTGGGTGGGGCCGCCATCCGCTCCATCAGCTATCTGCCCTGGAAGTCCCTGGACGCGGAGATCATCGAGCGGCGCTTCGGCAATCCGGCGCGGACGCTCACCGAGGACACCGGCGTCATCCACCGGCTGTACCCGGAGAAGGGCATGGACATCGGGCTCGACAGCCGCGGCGGCGTGGTCATCCAGTACGTCAACCCGGCGGCCTTCGCAGACGCGATCGCGCCGCTGGAGGCGGCATCCGCCTCGAAGGCCGAGGGCAACGTGGAGGCGGTGCCGGCGGCAACCGCCCCGGCCCCACCCCAAGACTGACGGCGAGAAGCCGCGTTCAGATCTCCGACACCACCTTGTCGTAGAAGGCGACGAAATCGTCCGGCGTGCTCCCTTCGCGCCACTCGATGGCCGCCCGCGGGTGCTGGTTGAGCTGGCCGGTGATGTTGTAGGGGATCATCGGCCCCCACTCGATCTCGCGGCGCAGGGGCATGACGTAGTTCTGGATGACCTCGATGATGGGGCGCACGTCGAACTTGGGGTTGCGCAGGAAACCGAGCAGCAGCTCCGTATGGCAGTTGCCGGCGCCCCGCCCGAAGCCGTAGATGGTGGAGTCCACCCGGTTGCAGCCGAGGATGATGGCCTCGATGGTGTTGGCGAACGCGAGCTGCAGGTTGTTGTGGGCGTGGATGCCGATCTCCTTGCCCGTGCCCGCCAGGGCCGCCGTGTACTTGTTGTAGAGGCGGTCGATCTGCTCGCGATACAGGTAGCCGAAGCTGTCGACGATCACCATGGTGCCGGCGGGCGTGGGCGCGATGGCGTCCAACGCCGTGTCGATCTCGCTTTCACTGATGTTGGAGACCGCCATCATGTTGGCGCTGGTCTCGTAACCGAGCTCGTGGGCGTGCTGGATCATCTCCACCGCCTCCGAGACCTGATGGGCGTAGAAGGCGACGCGGATCATCGACAGCGGGCTTTCGGCCGCCGGCACCAGGTCGGTCTCCCAGTCGCTCTTGCCGGCGTCCGCCATGGCGGCGAGCTTCAGCCCCGTGACCTCGGGATCGTGGTCGCCCACCACGCGCCGCATGTCTTCCTCGTCGCAGTGGCGCCAGGGACCGAACTTCTCGCGCGGGAAGACGCGCTTCGAGTTCTTGTACCCGATCTCCATGTAATCGATGCCGGCATCGATGCATGCCCGGTATACCGCGCCGACGAAGTCGTCGGTGAAGCGATGCGCGTTCACGAGGCCGCCATCGCGAATCGTGCAGTCGAGCACC
This sequence comes from uncultured Gammaproteobacteria bacterium, assembly GCA_963698495.1. GTDB lineage: Bacteria > Pseudomonadota > Gammaproteobacteria > Chromatiales > Chromatiaceae > CAVORB01. The sequence goes on from CAVORB010000033.1 coordinate 42,757, forward strand.
TTCAGCTCGGGGCGGTAGGTGATCCAGGGGGCCTTTTCCGACATCGTTGTTCTCCGGGGGGATTGCCAAGCTCGCAATTTTGAGGGCTCGCGCGCCCAGGGGCAAGGACGCGGACACCGCAACTGCCCGCCATCGTTGGTGTAGAGTATCGATTTACCCTTACAGCCCCGCGCCATGTCCCGCTTCGCCCTCTTCGCCACCGCGGCACGCAACCTCGAATCCCTGCTTGCCGACGAGATCCACGGCCTCGGACTCGCCGACGCCGTCGAGACCCGGGGCGGCGTGCGCTTCTCCGGCACCCTGGCCGACGCCTACCGTGTCTGCCTGTGGTCGCGGGTCGCCAACCGGGTGCTGCTGTCGCTCGGCCGCTGCGACGCCAGCGACCCCGACGCGCTGTACGCGGGCGCTCTGGCCATCCCCTGGGAGGAGCACCTCGACCCGGGTGGCACCTTCGCGGTCCAGTTCGACGGCTCCGGCCCCGAGATCCGCGACACCCGCTTCGGCGCGCTCAAGGTCAAGGACGCCATCGCCGACCGTTTCCGCGAGCGTCTCGGCCGCCGCCCCGACGTGCGCCCCGAGCGTCCGGATCTTCAGATCCACGCCTACCTGCACAAGGGCGAGGCGACCCTGAGCCTGGACCTCTCGGGCGAGTCGCTGCACCGGCGCGGGTATCGGGAGCAGGGCTCCGCGGCACCGCTCAAGGAGAACCTCGCCGCCGCCATCCTGCTGCGCGCGGGCTGGGCCGAGATCGCCGCGGACGGCGGCGTCCTGCTCGACCCCCTGTGCGGATCGGGGACGCTTCCGATCGAGGGCGCGCTGATCGCCGCCGACATCGCTCCCGGTCTGCTGCGCCGATACTGGGGATTCCTCGGCTGGCGGCAGCACGACGCGGCCGCCTGGCACGGCCTGTTGCAGGAGGCCGAGGACCGCCGAGCGGCGGGGATCGAGCGCCTCGGCTCCATCCGCGGCTATGACCAGGACCCGCGCGCCATCCGCAACGCGCTCGCCAACCTGGAGCAGGCGGGCCTTGCCGGAAGGGTGCATTTCGAGCGCCGCGAGCTGGCCGACTGCACCCCGGGGCGTGAAGGCGACCAGGGGCTGCTGGTGGCCAATCCCCCGTACGGCGAGCGCATGGGGGCGGAATCCGGCCTGCCCCAACTCTACGCCCTGCTCGGGGAGGTGCTGCGGCAGCGCTTCCTCGGCTGGCGCGCGGCGGTGTTCACCGGCAACCCGGACCTGGGCAAGCACATGGGCCTGCGTGCCCGGCGCTTCCACAGCCTCTACAACGGCCCCATCGAGTGCCGGCTGCTGCACTTCGAGGTCGCGCCCGAGGCGTTCGTCTCCAACCGGCCCCGCGCCCTGCCGGCCGAGGAGCGCGGTGAAGGGGCGCAGATGCTCGCCAACCGTCTGGTCAAGAACCGCAAGCACCTCGCCAAGTGGCTCAAGCGCGAGGGCATCAGCTGCTACCGGCTCTACGACGCGGACCTGCCGGAGTATGCCGTCGCGGTGGACGTCTACGAGGGGGAGCGTTGCTGGGTCAACGTGCAGGAATACGAGGCCCCGAAGAGCATCGACCCGAAGAGCGCGCGCCGGCGGCTGCGCGAGGCGTTGGGCGTGATCCCGGAGGTGCTCGACGTGCCGCAGGACCAGGTCTTCTTCAAGGTCCGCCGGCAGCAGAAGGGCGCCGCCCAGTACGAGCGTCTGGCCGAGCACCGCAGGTTCTTCGAGGTCGGGGAGCACGGGCTCCGCTTCCTGGTCAATTTCGAGGACTATCTCGACACCGGGCTGTTCCTCGACCATCGGGACACGCGACGGTTGGTGGGAGAGCTGGCGGCAGGCAAGCGCTTCCTCAACCTGTTCGCCTACACCGGGACCGCCAGCGTCTACGCGGCGAGCGGCGGCGCAGTCTCCACCACCAGCGTGGACCTGTCCAACACCTACCTGGACTGGGCGCGGCGCAACCTGGCGTTGAACGGCTTCTCCGGACCAGAGCACGAGCTGATCCAGGCCGACTGCCTGCGCTGGATCGAGCAGGCCGCCGGCCGCCGGCGCTTCGGGCTCGTCTTCCTGGACCCGCCCAGCTTTTCGACCTCCAAGCGCATGACCGCCACCCTGGATGTCCAGCGCGACCACGTCGCCCTGATCCGGGCGGCGCTGCGCCTGCTGGAATCGGACGGCGTGCTGGTCTTCTCCAACAACCTGCGCCGCTTCCGCATGGATCTGGACGCCCTGTCCGATCTCGCGATCGAGAACATCACCGCCGCGACGCTGCCGAAGGACTTCGCGCGCAACCCGCATATCCACGGCTGCTGGAAGATCCGGCCACGGCAACCATGAAGCCCTCCGTCCTGGTCCCCTGCGTGCTGCTCGTCCTGGCCGGCTGCGCATCGCCGCCTCCGGTCGAGACGCCGAGACCGGCCGCACCGGTTCCGCACGTCCCGGCGGATACCTGGCACATGCTCGACACGGACGTCTGGATCGCCTCCCGCGATGCCAAGTTGGCGGCCGAATCGTACGCGGGAGCCGCTCTGAGCGACTGGATGGCCCGCGTCCGCAAGCGGACGGAGCAGGACTTCATCCCCTGGTACACGAGCTTCGGGACCCAGCAGTGGCTCTCCGTCAAGGCCGGGTGGTACGGGCTGAGCGACCCCGAGCGCAGCGACGCGGCGGCGAAGCAGCTTGCCGAGTATCTGCGGGAGCAGTTCTACGAGCGCGTGCTGGAACCCGTCTCGCGGGAGCTGGACCCGCAGTCGATCAGGGAACGGTCCGCGGCCCTCTACGTTCGAGACCTGGACACCGGGATCAAGGATCTGCCCCGTCGCTACCGGCTCCCCGAGCGCGCTTTCCAGGCAAGGCTCGAGCGCGTCACCGCGATCCGGCTGCGAGGGGCCTCTGGATATCGGGTCTCGCTCTACGAGCTGGTCGCTGCCGGGGACCCGAACGGAATACCCGGTTACGCCGCGCTCCTGCAACGAACCCAGCCCGACGACGGGGGCTCTGGACTCTCCGCCGAGCGATTTCAGCCCGTCACCAGCGCCAACGCGGACAAGCTAGGCGACCAGCTCGCGCTGCGCGGGGGCGTGGGTATCGCTGGACTGGCGTTGGGGGGCGCCCCGGGAATCCTGCTTTCCCTCGGCGTCTCCGGCTGGCAGGCGATGGAGCACGAGCAGCACAAGCCGGCACTGGAGGCGGAGCTGAGGACCCATTTGAACCCCGCGCTGGATGAGATGTGGCGCTTCCTCGCGCACGACCCCTACGGCGGCGTGCTGGCGCCCGTCAATCACATGAGCGCGCAGATCGAGAACGGCCTGCTGAGCGCCGCGATCATGGCCGAGCAGCGGACAATCGACCCGATGGATGTGTTCTGAAACGCGCGGACCGGGGGCATTGCCCGCGCCGCGCTCCAACCCCGGAGGCGGAATACCACAAAAACTCAAAAAGATTTTGTCCTAGACATTTTGGTTTATGCGCCCATCTCGTGATCACGGGCAAGACACCGCCCGGTTATTGATCAGACAGGAGCACAGACCATGAAGATGCTTTTGACCGCAATCTCCGCTTCCTTCTTCTCCCTGACCGTCAGCGCTGCCGACGTCTACCAGGAACTCGGGCACGGCAATCCGGATCTGCCGATGAAGCGCGCTATGGCCGACGAGTACGTCGGAACACGGCCCGGCGTCGGCGATAGCTTCGACCGCTATCACGGCCTCGCCGACGGCCATCCCGACCTCTTCAAGCGAAGCAGCCCGATCGAAATGGACAGCAACGCGGGCACCAGCGAGAACGTCAAGCCCTACGTCGGTCCCGGCGTCCGCTTCTGACCACGCTTCCCCCACGCGGGGCCTTGCGCCCCGCGCCCTCGATGCCAAGTCGGCTTGTTCCGCAACGCCTGGCCGTTCATGAAAACGGTCGCCCGACCTTGCTCGCTCGGCTAGGCCGCCAACGCCAAACGTTTGGCACCCGCGAAGTCCGTCTTACCGCTCCCGAGCTTCGGCACCTGCTCCACCGGCCGGATCTCTGCCGGTATGGTCAGCGGATTGAGGTCGGCATCGAGCAAGCGCCTTGCGCAGCCCGTCCGGATCCAGGTCCCCGGCGATCAGTAGGATGATCCGCTCGCCCTTCTTCTCGTCCGGAAGATTGACCGCAACCAGCTCACGCTCCGGCTCGCCGAGGACGCGCCGGACCTGCTCCTCGACCTGGGTCAGGCTGATCATCTCGCCGCCGAGCTTGGCGAAGCGCGAGTAGCGGTCGACGATGGTGAGGAAGCCGTCGGCGTCCAGGTGACCCTTGTCGCCGGTCCTGTACCAGCGCCGGCCGTCGAGCTCGACGATGGCAGCGGCGGTCTTCTCCGAGTCCTTCAGATAGCCCTTCATCACCTGCACCCCGCCGATCAGGATCAGGCCGTCCTCGCCCACTGGCAGAGTCTCCAGGCTCACCGGGTCTACGATGCGGAAGCTGGTGCCCGGCAGGGGCATGCCGACGGTGCCCGGCTTGTTGCCGATCTGTACCCGCCAGTCGTCCGTGTTCAGCGCATCGGGCAGGTTGCAGCTCGCCACCGGGGTGGTCTCGGTGGCCCCGTAGCCCTCGAAGATGGACTTCTGGAACTTGAGCGCGAAGGCCTCGCGCACGTCCGGGCTCAGGCGCTCGGCGCCCGCCACCACGTTGCGCAGGGACTCCAGCATCATCGGGTGGACCTTGCGGTTGCGGGTGTAAAGCCGCAGGAAGGTCGAGGTGCTGCAGAGGAAGGTCGCACGATGGCGGGCAATCGCCTTGGCGCAGCCCAGGGCGTCGGTGGGGTCGGGATGGCAGACCATGGGGACGCCTTCCACCAGGGGCAGAAAGGTGGTCACCGTGAGCCCGAAGGCGTGGAACAGCGGCAGGTTGGCCATGATCACGTCGCTCGCCTCGGTATTGAGCACGTCCGAGGTCTGGCGCACGTTGGCCATGATGTTGCGATGGGTGAGTTCGACCCCCTTCGGCGTTCCCTCGCTGCCGCTGGAGAACAGGATGGCGGCCGTGTCCTCCGGGCTGGCGCGGCGCCCGAACAGCGACAGCGCCCAGGAAACCGGCAGCAGTCCCGCGAGCGCCAGCACCGTCAATCCCTCGACCTTTCCGATCCGCTCCTTGATGTCCTCCATGTGATGAACCGTCACCCCGTCGAACAGGCCGGTGAAGTCGATCCCCCTGCCCTCCAGCTTCTTCACGAAGCGGCTGGAGGTGACGACGTTGCGGATGCCGGCCTTCTCGATCCCCGCGCGCAGGGCCTCGCGACTCGCGGTGTAGTTGAGGTTGACCACGGCCTTGCCGGTCAGCAGCGCTGCCATGTTGGCGATAGCCCCGGCGCTGCTGGCGGGCATGAGTACCCCCAGGTTCGGCTCCCCGCCCATGCGCCGGATGCGCCGGGCGAACAGGAACACGGCCGTCATGAAGCGTCGGTTGCTCAGCGAGGTGCCGACCGAATCCGCCACGCAAAGCTCCCCCATGCGCCGCTTGGCCGCCCTGAGCCAGGCCTCCTGCATGGTCGGCAGGGTACGGGCGTGAGTCTGCCAGGAGCTTACGGAGAGCTCGAACACCGCCTGCTTGACCCGCTCGGCATCGGCGCCGATGGGCAGGGTCGCGCCGAAGGCGACCACCACATCGTGCGCCCGCCCGCCGCCGCGATTCTCCTTGAGCTTGGCGCTCGCGTAGGAGAATCCGCTGCCCCACAAACCGCGCAGGTAGAAGGGCAGGATGACACCCTCCTCCACCCGCTCGGCCGCGATCTCGAAGCCCTTCTTGAACTCCCCGAGCTGACCGTTGCGGCTGATGGCGCCCTCCGGGAACAGGCACACCACCTCGCCCTCGTTCACCAGGTCGGCGATGGTCTCCAGCGCCTTCTTGCTCTGGCCGCCTGAGATCGGCACCACGCCGAAGAAATCCAGGAACCAGCGCAGATACCACCTCTCGTAAAAACCCCGGTACATCACGAAGCGCACCGGCCGCGGGCTCGCCATCTGCACCATGGCCCAGTCGAGCCAGCTGATGTGGTTGCCGAGCATGAGCACGCCACCCTCGGCGGGCATGTTCCGCAGGCCGATCACCTCCAAGCGGTAGCGCACGGAGATGATGCGCGCCACCAGGAAACGCACCAGCGACTGGGGCAGCTTGTAGACCGTGTAGACGGCGCCGGCCAGGGCGATCAATCCCAGAACCTGGATGATCAGCACGCTTCCGCTCGCGAGCAGGGCCGCCAGCACCGTGAGCCCCAGGAACCCGAGCATCACCAGGTTCTGGACGAAGTTGTTGGCGGCCAGGATGCGGCCCAGGCCCTGGTCGCCGGCATTGAACTGGATCAGGGCGTTCAGCGGCACCAGGAAGAAGCCCCCCAGCACGCCGATCATCAGGAAGTTGAGCGCATGGGCCCAGGCCGACGGCAGGCCGGGCAGCAGGAACAGTCCGAGGGCGATGCCGAGCGCGCCGATGGGGATCAGGCCGGTCTCGATGTGGCTGCGCGAGACCCTGCCGGCAATGACCGAGCCGAGGATGATGCCGATGCCCGAGCACGCCATGGCGCCCTGGATCACGACCGTATTGGTCTCCCCCAGGGTCTCCTTGGCGAAGGCGGGGAAGGCCGCGACCATGACCTGGGAGATGCCCCAGAACACCGACAGGCCGACGATGGAGAGCCAGATCACTTGGTTGCCGTAGGCCTCGCCCAGGTTCTGCGCCAGGTAGCGCCCGCGGCGGTAGCTCGCCCAGTCGAAACGCATCTCGTCCGCCGGCGGGCGCTTCTCCGGCAGCCGGTAGGCAAGTGCGAGCTCGATCAGCGAGAAGCCGACCAGGAACCAGCCGACGGGGGCGATAATGCCCATGATTTCGCCGGGCGCGCCCCACTCGCGGCCAGCGAGAAAGCGCTCGAACAGCACCGAGAAGAAGAAGATGCCGGCCAGGATGGCGGTGGTGACCGTCGCCTGCACCACGCCGTTGGCGGTGGCCAGAGCCTCCTTGCCGACCACCTCCTTGATGTAGCCGTACTTGGCAGGTGAGTAGATGGCGCTCTGCATCGCGAGCAGGAAGGTCATCGCGAAGGCGGGCCAGAACCAGCCGAGATAGTAGAAGGCCGTGATCGCGAGCGTCAGTCCTACCGCGGCCCAAGCGCTCACCCGCATCACCCGGTTCTTCGGGAACCTGTCCGCGAGGTAACCCGAGGGCGAGAACAGGAGCACGAACGGCAGCAGGATCAAGGAGTTGACGATTGCTGTCAGGACGATCTGGACATCGCCGTCGTAGGCCTTGAACAGCGTGTTCTGGATGACGATCTTGTGGCCCAGGTCGACGAAGGCGTTGAGAAAGACCATTGCCACGAAGGGCAGGAAACCAGCCATGCGGAAGAGCTGCGTCATTGTGTCGGTTACCGGGGATATTGAAGCCAGGTTTTTCGAATGTCTGACAAGCTTATGTCAGTTATAGGAAAAATTAATTGGTTAACAAAATCTGTGGATAAATCTGTGCAAAGGTCTTGGAAACGGCGCTCCAGGCCACGAAAGAAAGGCGCTCCCGCGCTTCTGGCTAAAAAATTACCGATTCGCTTTATCCAAGAAAATCAGCCAAATGCGATATTTGATTGATGACCTGATTTAACCTCTTGACAAGCGCGGGAACTTTCTCTAGGCGTCCGCCCCGCTGTGCACAAGTGCCCGCCCCGGGCCGCGAATCCGGCCCAAACCCCGTCCGCGCCGCTCCGGGCCAAAGGCGGGCAGTGTAGCCGCTCGCACGGGGCGGCGCATTCCGTGGCGCGAATGCGCGCCGTTGCGGATGCTAAGATGCCCGCCCCCGAACCGCAGGATCCAACCGGAACATGAGCGCACGCACCCCCTCAAACGCCGACCAGGACGGCTTCCTCTTCGATAGCGACCAGATTCAGGCCCTGGCTGAACCGGACGCCGTGCGCGCCGGCCTGCGCCACTTCAAGGACAACCGGGTGACGAGCCTAGAGCGGGAGAAGGAACGGCTGTGGGCCGAGGTGGAGGACGAGGAGACGGAGGACAAGCTGTCCGTCGAGCTCGCCTACAGCGCCGACGGCAATCTCCAATCGAGCTGCGCCTGCGGTACGGACGTGGACCGGCCCTGCCGCCATGCCCTGGCAGCCCTGTTCGCGTACGCGACCCGCAGCGGCTCACCGCAAGAGATCGCGGGCGCGGTGGAGGGCGCTATCGACGAGCGGGCCAAGCGGGGCCGGGCCGAGGTCAAGGTCGAGCAGCTATCCGGCGAGCCCTGGTCCGGCACCTGGACCGCGCGCTCCATCACCTCCGCCACCCACTTCCCGGTGGAATACCGGGTGCACGTCCGCACCCTGCACCGGCGCGCGAACTACTGCACCTGCCCCGATTTCGCGACCAACCAGCTCGGCACCTGCAAGCACGTCGAGGCGGTCCTGCACCGCATTCGCAAGCGGCGCGACTTCAAGCGGATCAAGGACCTGCCGCCGCCCTCCCCCTATGTCTACCTGGACTGGGAGGCAGCCGACGCTCCCGTCGTCCGGCTGCACCGACCAGCGGGGATCGAGACCGACCTCGCCGCCCTGCTGGACGACTACTTCGACGCCGCCGGGGCGTTCCAGCGTCGGCTGCCGGAGGATCTGCTGCGCTTCGCCGACCTCGCGTCCGAACGCAACGACCTCGACCTGGGCGAGGACGCCCTCGACCACGCCCGCCATCTCGCCGAGACCTCCGCCCGCCAGGTCCGGGCGCGGGATCTCGGGGAGCGGATTCGCGCCACCGGCGGCCGGCTGCCGCAAGTCAGCGCCCGCCTCTACCCATACCAGGTGGACGGCGTCGCCTTTCTGGCCGGCAACGGCCGCGCCCTGCTGGCGGATGACATGGGACTGGGCAAGACCCTGCAGGCCATCGCCGCCGCCACCTGGCTGCGGGAGCAGTCGGAGGCCGAGCGGGTGCTGATCGTCTGCCCCGCCTCCCTCAAGCAGCAATGGGCACGGGAGATTCGCAAGTTCACCGGGCAGGAGACCCAGGTGGTGCAGGGACCGGCGGCCGCGCGGGCGGCCCAGTACCGGCGCGGTTCGGGCTTCTTCGTCATCAACTACGAGCTGGTGCTGCGCGACGTCGCCCTGATCAACGAGACCCTGCGCCCGGACCTGCTGATCCTCGACGAGGCCCAGCGCATCAAGAACTGGCGCACCAAGATCGCCTCCGCGGTCAAGCGCATTCCCTCCCGCTACGCCTTCGTGCTCAGCGGCACGCCGCTGGAGAACCGCCTGGAGGACCTCTACAGCCTGATGCAGGTGGTGGACCAGAAGGTCCTCGGACCCCTGTGGCGCTATCTGGTGGATTTCCACGTCACCGACGAGCGGGGCAAGGTGCTCGGTTACCGCAACCTCTCCGAGCTGCGGCGGCGTCTCGCGCCCGTGATGCTGCGGCGCGACCGGCGGCTGGTGCGCGACCAGCTGCCGGAGCGCACCGAGCAGCGCCTGGACGTGGAGCTCACGCCCATTCAGCGCGGGCTCCACGACGATGCGGTGACCAACGCGGGCAGACTGGCGCAGATCGCCAGAAAGCGTCCCCTGACCCCATCCGAGCAGAACCGCCTGCTGGCCGCGCTGCAACAGGCGCGCATGGCCTGCAACGCCGCCGGGCTGGTCGACAAGGAGACCGAGGGCTCGCCCAAGCTGGACGAGCTCGAGAGCATCCTCGACGAGCTGTGCGTCCAGTCCGGACGCAAGGCCGTGGTCTTCTCCCAATGGGAGCAGATGACCCGCATGGTGGAAAAGCGCCTGCGCCGCATGGGCCTGGGCTGCGTGCGCCTGCACGGCGGCGTCCCCAGCTCCAGCCGCGGGGAGCTGATCGACCGCTTCCACAACGACGACGCGATCCAGGTCTTCATCTCCACCGACGCCGGGGGCGTGGGACTCAATCTCCAGTGCGCCTCGGTCCTGGTCAACCTGGACATCCCCTGGAACCCGGCCGTGCTCGACCAGCGCATCGCCCGCGTCCACCGGCTCGGCCAGACCGAGAAGGTGCAGATCCTGCTGCTGGTTGCGTCCAACTCGTATGAGGAGCGCGTGCTCTCCCTGGTCCAGGGCAAGCGCAACCTGTTCGACAACGTGGTCGATCCGGAGAGCACGGAGGACGTGGTCGGCGTCTCCAAGAAGCTGGTCGAGGTGCTGGCGGAGGATCTCGCCGGCGAGCGCCCCGCCGAGCTGCAAACGGCCGCGGAGGTGGAAGCAGAGGCGCCCGAACAGGAAGCCCACCCGGCCGAGACCGCAGCGGACGCGACCCCTCCCAGCCCTTCGCCGTCGGCAACGATGGAGCGCGATCTCGAGACCGACATCCGACGCGCCATCCTGGAGATCCAGGATGCCTTCGGGACCCGCATCGAACGGATACTGGGCTCCGGCGGCGGCCTGCTGGTGGTGATGGACCGCGTGGACGAGGAGGCCGACCGCACCGCCGCCGCGATCTCCGGGCAAGTCCCGGTCGCCCTGATCGACTCCCGCACCCTGGGCGGTCTCCAGCGCCTGGGCGCCGCCTCCCCCGTGAGTGAGACACGCACCCTCTACGAACCCGCAGAAAAGCAATCCGAACCGCGCGAGCCCAGGCTCCTGCGCCAGGCCCGCGAGAAGCTCCAGGGCGCCGAGGTGCTGATCCAACAGGCCTGCCCGGGACCCGCGATGGACCTGCTGTTGGGAGCGCTGCTCGCCGCCGCGGCGGTCCGCGCCGGGCAGCAGACCGCGCCCGCTCCCCACCAAGCCGGCGTCTGGCTCTTCGGCGAAGCGTTACCGAAGGGCACCCTCACCCAGGACCAGGCTGGACTGGTGATGCGGGCCATGGCCCTCGCCCAGGGTGCCGACGCCGTGCCCGAGCCCCTGCTGCGAGAACTCGCCGCGGACGCGAGCGTCTTCGTGCAGGAGACGGCGACCGCCTGATCAAACGAGATTTGCGGTGGATAGTATTTCTTCTCACCGCGGTCCGCGTAGGGCGGCAATAGACGCAGGCGTAGTGCGCCGCATGCCTAAGGCGGGGAGCTGTCGGACTCCCTTTCCGCCCGATCAGGCGGCATCCGAAAATGTCGGGCTGAAGGACTTGCCCCCGTTTTCCCACACACAACTGCCCCGCGAGGGTCCATGCGCCTCAACATCCGTCGCAAGCTCTACCTCAGCCACTTCCTGGCAGTGCTGCTGGTCTCCGGCAGCATCGGCACTTACTTCTACTACAGCGCGGTGCACAGCCTCACCGAGAGCATCCAATCGCGTCTGGAGAACAGTGCCGCCCTGGTGGGGCAGGTCCTGGACGCCCGCGAGCTCAGGGCCATTCAGGATGGCTCCGATCCCGAGGGCCAAGTCTACGAGCGTAACCTCAGCCTGCTGCGCAATCTCGCCCGAACGAACCCCGATATCGCCTACATCTACGTCATGAGGCACAGCGGGGGGCGGGTATTCTTCGTCCTCGATTCGGACGAGTCGGACCGGCAGGCCCTCCCGGGGCGGGAGTACAAGGACCACACCCCTGCCCTGCTGCGCGGGTTTCAGCGGCCCTCGGTGGACGATCAAGTCTATGAGGACGAGTGGGGGGTCTTCATATCCGGCTACTCGCCCGTGCGCAACGCCAACGGCGAGTACCTTGTCGGCCTCGACATGCGTGCCGAGGAGTTTCAGCGCAAGCTGGCGGCGATCCGTCTCGCAGGCGCACTGTCGCTGGCATTGTCGATCCTCCTCGCGCTGCTGTTCAGCCGCGTCCTCTCGGGCCATTTCACCAGGCCGATCCAAGTGCTGGTCCAGCGCTGCCAGGCGATTGCAAAGGGCGACGCCGACTACGCGGTTCAACTTCATAGCGGCGACGAGCTGGAGGGGCTGATGGATGCCTTCAACACCATGTCAAGCCAACTGACGGAGAGCCGCGCCGAGACCGATGCCGCCCAGCAGTCCCTGCGTCAGACCAGGGACCTGCTCGAGCATCGGGTCGCGGAGCGCACCCGGGACCTCACCGACGCCAACAAGCGGCTGCTATACGAGGTGGCGGAGCGGGCGCGGGCCGAGGAGATGCTGGCCCAGGCGGCGCGGACGGACCCCCTTACCGGGCTGATGAACCGACGGGCCATGTTGGAGCAGCTGGAGTTCCAGGCGGCGCGCTTCCAGCGCGGCCACACGCCCTTCAGCGTGCTGGTGGCTGACCTCGATCACTTCAAAAGCGTCAACGACACCTACGGCCACGAGGCCGGGGATCAGGCCCTGGTTCAGACCGCCGAGGCATTGAGTCAGGGGATGCGCGCCCAGGACCTGGTTGCCCGCTGGGGCGGAGAGGAGTTCCTGTTCCTGCTCCCGGAGAGCGACCTGGCGGCGGCGCTGGTGGTCGCTGAAGGCGCCCGTAAAAGGGTTGCCGCCCGGTCCATCCGCATCGAGAGTACCCTGTTGCACCTGACCCTGAGCGTTGGCGTGGCGAGCTACGTCTCCGGCCAATCCGTCCGCCAGTGCATCGAGGCAGCCGACACCGCCCTCTACCAGGCAAAGCGGGAGGGTCGCGACCGCGTCGTTGCCGCCCGGCCCGCTCCCGCCGACGCAGAGCCCGGAGCCGACGAAGAGGGTGAAGGGGGCTGAGGGCAGCCGGGTCGGCCTCGCCTCACCCGGCGCGCCCGAGATCCGCGCTCGCTCGGGCCGCCTTGCTGCCGGCCTCGGTCCGATCGGGGTTTCTTGCTCACTACTCTGCCTTTTTCCTCCGAGCCTGCCCCCTTTTCCCCAAACCACCTGTTCGCAGGTATTTTTGCTCACCGCAGTCCGCGTAGGGCGGCAATAGCCGCCGGCGTATTGCGCCGCATGCGATCGGCCCTCACGCGCCGGATTCCGGCAGGAGATGGCTTGGAATCCGCAGGCGCCGGGAGCAGAATCCGAGCTCGAAGAGCGGCGAGGCCGCGCGGCAGGCTGGCTACGGCGGGTAGCGATCGGACTCCCGTCCGCCTGATCAGGCGACATCCGAACGTGCCGGGTTGCAAGACCTTACCCCTCTTTCGTGCGATCGCCGCGGCTTACGCGAGCGGCGGCTCCACCATGCAGGACATCGGCGACTACTTCGGCCTACACTAAACGCGCGCCAGCAAGACTTTCCGCGCGGAAAGTCAACACCGATCAGGGGCAAGAGGAAAGACCCTTTTCCCCAGCATGCAGGCCAAGCGCTGGACCCGGGTCGGCAGCGGCTAAACGAGACCATGACGGAGAACGCAAAGATGCCAAGCGCTAAAGAGGCCGCCCGGCAGATCATCGAGCTCCTGCCCGAGCAGGCCACCTGGGATGACATCATGTACGAGTTGTACGTGAAGCAGAAGATCGAGGAAGGCCTAGCCGATATCGAGGCCGGCCGTACGGTCCCGCATGAGCAGGTCAAGGCCGAGTTGCTGGGCCGTGGTGATTGAATGGTCGCACCGGGCCAGAACCGATATCCGGGATCTGAAGGCCTACATCGCCAAGGACTCGCCCTATTACGCCCTGCGCTTTACCGAGCGGATCATCGCTTCGGTTGAGAGGTTGACCGATTTCCCTAAGATCGGCCGCACTGTCCCTGAGGCCGAAGGCCGTGACGACGTACGCGAAGTGATCTATCAGGGCTACCGGATCATCTATCTGACCCAGCCCAAGCGGGTCTTCATCGTGACCATCATTCATGGCAGCCAGGATTTGGCGACAAAAAAGGTCAAGCCCTGGAATGGCTCTTGAACTTTCGACGCAACGCCCTTCGACTATCGCGCCTTACGCGGACTGAAAATCCGACAGATTATTGAATTGTCACAATGCAAGACCTGACCCCATTTCGCGGAACGTCAAGTCAGATGACCGGGAGATCAAGCGGGCGGCGTCGCTTGTCAGGCATTGATGCACGTGCCAGGAAGCTCGCTGAACCGGCATACCCGACCATCAAGTCGGGTGTGATCACTTCAGGCCGTTCGGCCGGCGTCACCGGGAGTCCGGGACCCCCGAGCTCGTAGGAGCACAGCAACTCTGCGAGGTCGAGTCCGGCTTCGGTCAGCGAGGAATCGCCCAGGATGTGACCGGCCCGCAGCAGTACTGAGCCGTTGCCGGCGACGCCGTGGCACAGCGTGGCACCCCCTCGTCGCCCCGCGTCCGCAATTGTGTGGGCTGCCGTCAGGGCGAGTTCCCTATCGCACCTGCGGTCGAACACGTCCGCCACTTCGGAAAGGAACAGGCAGATCCCCCCAGCGCCGTGACACCAGAACAACCAGGTTGTGTCGATGTCCGACCCGGTCGCCGCGATCGGCCAGTTGACGGTCTCTCGATTCCAGGGGTTCCAGACGCTCGACCCGATGATCAGATCAGCGGCAGCCATCGCGGCGGAACTGAATCGATCGTCGCCGGAACACGTGCCAAGTCGCATCAAGAAGTAGCCGGGCCCCGCCGCCCCATGAGCGAGCCCGGTGAGAACCTCCCCACTCATGCCAACGTGGTCACCCGGCGGCTGCCTCCAGCCCGCGCCCAGTCCAAGGTCGGTGGCCACACCACACAGCTGATTGCCGATCTGCGTTGCGATGTCGAGATGGCGTTCATGACCGGCGGCGGCCAGCCGCAGGTGCACGAGGCCGATGCCCGCCAGTCCGTGTGTCAGGTCAGGACTCTTGGTCACGTCCGACGTCAGCGGCACCATGATCTCTGACGCCAGGGCCGTGTACCCGTCGTCGCCAGTCGCGTCCGCCATGGCGAGGTAGAACGCGGCGATGCCGGCGACACCGAAATGGAGTCCAGGAAGTGCGGGCCACAGTTCCTGATGTGATTGGAGCCACGAGGCGGCTCGTCGCCCCATATCGAGATACCGGCTCTCGCCGGTTGCTGCTGTGAGTTCGGTGAGCGCAATGCCGATTCCTGCAACTCCGTTGTGAAGGTCGCAGGACGTTCTGGACTGTCGCGGCAAGTACTGCGGAAGATTTCGGATGCGTTCCTGGCTCGAATCCTGCACGTTCAACGCGCTGCTCAGCCAGAGCTCGCCGCCCGGCAGTTTGCTCGCGTCCGCGATCAGGCGGTCTCCGAGCGCACCTGCGTGAACGAGGAAGTCGGGTCGCACAGTCGCGTCGTTCCCGAGAACGGTGCGGGACGCCGATGTGAGCCGTGCGAGGACCACCTCCATCGACGAAGGACGACCGGCCCGGTCCAGTGACATCATGTCTGCGACAAGTGCACAGAGATCATCTGGAACATCACCGCGGATAAGTCGGAGCGAACGACCGATGTCGGGTGCATCGCGGACGAAACCGGGGTCGATTGCCGTGAGGCCGTAGAACAACGTCGCTCCGAGGCCATAGATGTCATCGAACTCCGATGGCTCATCACCCATGTCCGGAGCGACATAGCCGGGCGTGCCCCATCCGTACAGAGGCACATCACCATCTGTCTGATGGCTGATCTCGAAGTCGATGAAGACGACCCGTTCCCCGTCGATGATCAGGTTCGATGGCGTCACGTCGCGAAACAACAGACGACGTCGATGCATCACGTCCAGCGCCGTCGCACCACGCACGGCGATGGACAGAACCTCCTCGATCGAGAGGCGGCTGCCGATCCCGTGAGGGTCGCGAGCGCGGTCCTCCAGCGACTCGCCGTCGATGTGTTCCATGGTGACGTACGAGTTCCCGTCAGACTCGAAGCGCCGATACATCTTGGGGGCGACACCGAGACCGTCGAGCGACTGCAACATCTCGCACTGCACGTCCAATCTTTGGCGCACGTCGGACCCGCTCAGATCACAGCCGAGGGCCCTCCGGGCCTCCTTGATGACACACGTCCGTGGAGGAGACACGGTCGGATCGAGTGCGAGGTACACGCCCCCCTTTGCAGCCTGGCGAAGCACACCGAGTATCAGATACCCGGCGAACAGGCTGGAGCTCGGAGCATCTGGTTCCGAGAGCCCAGCCTCGACAAACGGATCAGAGACCCAAGGAGGAGGGCGAAACTCTGGCGTTCGAAGATCAGGTATCAACGTACCGTCCGGGGCACGAAGTGCCGGGACGTGTTGGCCGAGGTCATCGACCAGCGCCACGTCCGAATAGCCGCCGTACCGATAGGAGACGATCCCACCCGCCCTGACCGGGCGATCCGATGGAACTCGCGGGCCGTCGAACTCGCACGTCGCGAGATCGAGCGCTCTTGCGAGCTCAACGGCCGCGTCCGGTGTCTCGGGATACGCGGTCAGGAACTTCCCGACCTGGCTGAGCCCACCTGCGCCGGAGTTGAGGTCGACCAGACAACCGGGAGTCGCGGCGATCTTGAAGGCGACATCTTGATCAATCAGAATGGGAAGAACCGTCTCGAGCACTCGCTCGGCGTTCACGACGGTCGCGGAGACGTGGATCTTCCATCCCTGTTCACACTCGGGTTGCTTGGGCGACGCCAACCACCCCGCTGCGTTCCTGATCGAGCCGTCGAACACGGCTCGCAACCTGTCGGCGAACGCCTCGCCGACGAGGTACTCCGCCGTGCTCAACCGCCGCGACTGACCAGTTCGCCTGGTGCGGCAATCGAGGTGAATGTCACCGTGCACGTCGCTGTGCACGTACTCGTGCACGTTCCCGAACTTCCGCAACCGGCAGCAAGGATGCCGGCATCAACCAGCGTCCCGAGACGGCCGGCCGAGCTGGTGCTCAACGCAGCGACCTCGGCTTCGTCAAGATCAAAATCTGCCGAGGCCTCGACTGGGTTGTCCAGCAGCGAAAAGAGGAAAGTTCGATCGGACTTCGCCAGCTTGACGAGTTTCTTCATTCCAGCAGTCATGGTGTGTACCTTTCGTGTTGATACTCAGGTTGGGAAGAGGTCTGGATAGTCCTAGAATCTCGAAACCTGGTCGACGCGTTGCGAATTGGTCTTCGCGCACGTCACGGCGCAGGTGACGTCACACGTTCCGTGTGATCCGCAGCCAGCAGCCAGACCGAACTCGGAGAGCGCGAGCAGTCGACTCGAGACATTCGCCTGCAGGGCCTTGACCTGCTCGTCATTCACCACCATGTCGACCACAGCGCTCGTTGGATCGTCCAAGAGCCGCTCGAGGAAATCAGGATCTTGCTGCGCTCGAGAGACGACGGCTTGTAGCACATTGCTCATAATTCAACTCCGAATGCTTGGGACAAACAGTCCGCAACAATCCCCGACGTCAAGCGGTATTAAGAGTGTAGTGTATGCAGCAATTCCCGCCAAAAATGATTCTGCTTTAAGAAACGTAAGCGAAATTATAGGGGACAGACCCGAATGGCACTGACTTAAGCTCCTTGTCATTGCGACTCGATCTGCAACCGCCGGTTAACGCGAATATTTTTCATCGCTGCTTCTTCGGGTGTCCGTGTATTCGGACATGATCGCGAGCCTGATCGCGTGGCTGCATAAGCAGCCCGAATGGTTTGGGGCGGCGCTTCACGGCACGCGGTTCGATGCGCCCGGATCGCCGCCCCACGCGCGGTTGAGCAATCAAAATCAGTAGTCGCTGCACGCTGGCGCCGTCGGTACGCTCGCCGCCTTGGGAATGCCAGGCCAGCCACAGTTGCACGGTGTGCTTGAAGCTGAGCTGACGCGGAACCTGGTCGCTGAGCCAGGCCGACTGGGCCATCAGGAGGCGCATCAGGTTGTAGGCGAGCAGGTACACCCACAACTCCTTGCGGGCCATCTCGGGGCTCTTGCAGCGCAACGTTTCCATGCCCAGGGTGGTCTTGATGTTGCGAAGATCCAGCTCGACGTGCCACCGGCGTCGATACAAGGCCTTGAGCACGCCCTTGGGGGTGTCCTTGGCATCGAGGAAGGTGGTGACGAGGGTCTTCGCGCCGCACTTGAGCTCGCGCACCTTGATGGTTTGCGGCAGGGCGGCGTATTCCTCCGGGCTCATCCAGTCGGGGCGTTGGCTGGGCTTGGCCAGCTCGATGAGGTGGTCGTTGTTGCCGAGAATCTCGCCGAGGGCGAAGTCGGTGCGGCGTTTGCGCGCTCCGTACTGCTCGAACAGGCCATCGATGCCGTTGGTGATCAGCTCGGCGAGCAGATAGTAGGTAGCGAAGTAGGCATCGCCGAGCAGGATGTCGCCGGTTTGCAGGTTGTCGAGCATCTCGCGCAACAGCGTCTGCTCGTCCCCGCCCTTGCCGACACAGGGGCCGCTGGCGGCATCGCACAACGCCCCGCTACCGAGGCAAATCAACGCCTGCACGCGCATCAGCGGGAAACCCAGGCCGGCCTTCTGGCTTTTCGGCTGCGGGTATTCGGCCTGATTCAGCTCGTTGTCGGGCAGGGTTGTGGTCGTCCCGTCGGTGAGCAACACACGGCGACCTCGCCAGTGCCAGTGCGTCGGCGCATCGCGTTGTAGCACGCCACCAACCTGGCGCATCAGCCCCTGAATCAGCTCCAGCGGCAGACGTCCGCGCGCCTGACAGTAGCCGCTGGTATCGGGGCTGCCTGGGGTCAAGCCGGCAGCCAGCCGCTGGACCTGAAACGCATCGACGACCCCTTGGCAGCTCCCGTCCGCGGACAGGACCTGGGCGATGAACATCGCCAGGGTCTCGGTCGGGGGATACAGTCGCTCGCGATGATCCGGCAGCAGCTCCTCGACGGATTCGAGCAGCTGCGGCCCCGTCAACAAATTGAACATGCTGACGGCATCGGCCTGGGCCGCTCTTTGACGCATGCGCCGCTGTTGCCCAACGGCATGGGGCTGGCTAGGATGCATTTGGGCTGGCTCCTCGGTTGGTTGCTGTGGTCTCGCAACCTTCAGCCTATCATCCGGGGCGGCCAGCCCTCCATTTCTCCCGCAATATCTGGTAGTTACGGGCAGCTTACTGGAAAGTGCATCCTTAAGTCAGTGCCATTCGGGTCAGGCTCAATAATGACTAACAAGACCGTCGCTTCGGCGACTTTTTCGCTCGCTGCGTTCCAAGCAAATGCGCCGGTTGAGGCTGACGTAGACTTCACTCCATGAGCAAGCTGGTCATGAACGTCTTACTGCCATCGGTCGCCCCGATCGCAATCGTCGGCCTTTACCTCACGCCGCTGACGCTGATCGACTGTCTGACACGGGGCATCATCGCGCTGGCGATCGTGCTGGTCTCGCTCGGGCTCGGAATCGGGCTCGGAATTCGCGGGCTGCGTGCCAGGATGGCAGGCACTCCGGGGTCGGGCTGGTGGATGGTGTCCATGTGCATACTCGCGCTACCCGCCCTGCTGGTCCTCGGCCCCTTGGGATGAAACCTGGCCAGCAGGCTTCGGTTGGGGCGAGAAGCGCACCCCGACTGAAGTCCCTTCCTGAGCCACCGATCGTTGGGGTTCGCAGCTCACCCCACGCTACCCTCTACCCTGGGTAGCGGCGCCGGATCCGTCCGTTTTTCTCGTTCGCGCCGAGCTTCCCTACCCGGTATTCCGCATCCCCGAGGCGATCGCGTTGATGGAGCGCAGCAGCGGGTCGAGCCACTGCTCCCGGTCCTCCGGGGAGGCGGCGCCGCGATAGCGCTCCAGCAGAAAGACCTGGATGTGGTTGAGCGGGTCCAGGTAGATGTTGCGCCGGGCGAGCGAGACCTGAAGCTCCGGCGTCTCCTCCATGATCCCGCGCAGCCCGGCGAGGTTCAGCACCTGTGTGACCGTGCGCTCGAACTCGCCCGCGATCTGCGCGTAGATGCGCTCCGCCCGCTCACGGTCCTGCGCCAGGCGCAGGTACTCGTGCGCGATGCGCAGCTCGGCCTTGTACAGGGCCATCTGGGTGTTGCTGAGCAGGGCGCGGAAGAAGGGCCAGTCCTGGTACATCTTCTGCAGCTTGGCCAGGCGCTCGACGTCGCCGCCCCGCCAGCGCTCGATCGCACCGCCGATGCTGAACCAGGCCGGAACCGTGTGCCGCGACTGGGCCCAGCCGAAGACCCAGGGTATGGCGCGGATGGAGCCGATCGAACGGTCGGCCTTCTTGCGGTGGGAGGGCCGTGAGCCGATGTTGAGGAGCGCGATGGCGTCGACCGGCGTGACCTCGTAGAAGTAGTCCAGCGCGCCCTCGGTGTCCCGCACCAGGCCTCGGTAGACCGCCTCGCCGTGGCGGGCGAGCTCGTCCATGATGCCGAGATAGTCCTTGCGGTCGGCCTCCGGCTCCTCGATCAGGCAGCGGCTCGCCTTGATCAGGCCGCTGATGCCCATGGTGAGCTCGTAGCGCGCGGTCTCCGGGTTGGCGTAGCGGTAGGAGAGCACCTCGCCCTGCTCGGTGAACTTGATCTGCCCGTGCACCGTGTCCGCCGGCTGCGCGAGGATCGCCTCGTGGGTCGGACCGCCCCCGCGCCCCACGGTGCCGCCGCGGCCATGGAACAGGCGGCAGGCCACGCCGCGGTCGTCGGCCAGCGCGATGACCTTCTTCTGCGCCTCGTAGAGCTTCCAGCCCGAGGACAGTATGCCGCCGTCCTTGCAGGAGTCGGAGTAGCCGAGCATCACCTCCTGCCGGTTGCCGGAGGCCTTGAGCAGGGCGCTGTAGGTCTCGTCGTCGAACAGGGTCCGCATCACCTGGTCGATGCGGCTGAGATCGTCGATGGTCTCGAACAGCGGGCTCACGCGGATGTCGCAGAACCATCCCTGGTGGTCGCGGCCCGCCAGCCCGGCCAGCCTGGCCAGCAGCATCACCTCCATCACGTGGCTGGCGTTGTGGGTCATGGAGATCACGTACTCGCCGAACACCTCGGCACTGATCTCGGCGCGCATGCGCGCCATCACCTCGAACACCTCCAGGGTCTCGCGGGTCTCCGGGGTCAGCGTCGCCTTGTCGATGTGGAAGGGGTGCGGGTGGGCGACGGCCTCCGCCAGGGCGTGGAGCTTCTGCTCCTCGTTGAAGGCGGCGTAGTAGGGCGCGCCGGCCTGGCGGGCAAACAGCTCGGTGACCGCCTGAGTATGGCGCGTGGATTCCTGGCGGATGTCCAGGTGCACCAGGTGGAAGCCGAAGCTCTCCGCCAGCCGGATCAGGTCCTGCAAGGGCCCGGAAGCGGCGTTGGCGTCGCCGTGGCTGATCAGCGAATCCCGGATCAGGTAGAGGTCGGTCAGGAAATCCCCGGCGTCCGCGTACCCCTGGGGCGGGTCTTCCTGCCGCCCCTCGATGCGCGCGCAGACGCGCCTGCGATTGGTCTCCAGCCGGTGCCGGACGATGGCGAGCTTGCGCCGGTAGGGCTCATGGACGTAGAGCCGCTGGCTCTGGCCCATGGTGTCGACCCAGTAGTCCTCGTCCGCATCCAGGCTGTCCAGGAACTCCGGCGAGGGCTGGCACAGGGAATCCGACAGGCTCAGCATGCGGCGCAGCACCTGGACTCGGTCCAGGTACTCGTCCAGCACCAGCCGGTGGTGCATGCGCACGGCCAGCTCGGTGGTCTCCGGCTTGACGAAGGGGTTGCCGTCGCGGTCGCCGCCGATCCAGGAGCCGAAGCGGATGAAGCTCGGCACCTGGATGCCGCTCTCGGCCCCGTACACCCGCCTCACCGCCTTCTCCAGGTTGCGGTAGGTCTCGGGGACGGCCTCGAACAGGGACTCGCGGAAGAAGTAGAGTCCCTGGCGCACCTCGTCGGTGACCTGGGGCTTGTGCACCCGCACCTCGTCGGTCTTCCACAGGATCTGGATCTGAGTGAGGATCGCCTGGAGCTTTTCCTCCAGCTCCTCCTCGTTGAGCCTGCGCTTGTGCAGATCCTGGGCCAGCAGGAAGATGCGGCGGAAGGTCTCCAGGATGGTGCGGCGCTTGGCCTCGGTGGGGTGGGCGGTGAACACCGGCAGGTAGACCAGGTGCTCCAGCAGGCTCTGGAAGTTCTCCGGGCTCACGCCGTCGGACTTGAACTGGCGCACCGTGTGGTCGAAGGAGCCCGGCCACAGGGGCCCGCCCTCGCTGATGCGGTCCATGCGTTGGAGGAAGGCGTGCACCTCCTCGGCGGTGTTGACCAGGCCGAAGTAGATGGCGAAGGAGCGGATCACCTCCGACAGGGTCTGGGGGTCCAGGCCCTCGATGCGCTGCATGAGCTTGGCGCGCAGCTCGGGGTCGTCGCGCTCGCGCAGCTTGGCGAAGCCGTCGCGGAAGCGCTCGACCAGCACCAGCACGCGCTTGCGGCTGTGCTGACGGAGCACGTCGCCCAGCAGGGCGGTGAACAGCTGGATGTCGCGCTGGAGGTCCTGGTCGGCCGGAAGGTCGTTCATGGGCTGGGTACTGCGTTGCCGCGAAAGAAGGGAAGGTCTCGGCGTTTCGCCGACGCGGCATATTACTCCGCCTGTCGCACGGACAGAAACCGAACCTGGCCCGGCGGGCTGAGCGCGCGGGGCGGGCGACGCCAGGGGATTCAGCCCGCGTAGCGCAGACAGTGGACGCTGAACATCTCCCGCGGGTCGGTCCAGACCTGCTCCACGCCGTAACCCGCGTCGGCGGCCAGGCTATGAAAGCCCTCGATGCTGTACTTGTAGGAGTTCTCTGTGTGGATGGCCTCTTCGGCGCGCACGTCGAACGTGTCTCCGCCCACCCGCACACGCTGGTCCCGGGCGCTGATCAGGTGCATCTCCACGCGATTCTCGTCCCGGTTGAAGAAGGCGTGGTGACGAAACGATGCCAGATCGAAATCGGCGTCCAGCTCGCGGTTGATCCGCCGCAACAGGTTGAGATTGAAGTCGGCCGTCACGCCCTGCTCGTCGTTGTACGCCGCGTTCAAGACAACAGCATCCTTGATCAGGTCAACCCCGATCAGCAGCTTGCCACCGGTCCCAACCACGCCCCCGACACGCTCGAGGAAGCCCCGGGCGTCGTCCGGATCGAAGTTGCCGATGCTCGAGCCCGGAAAGAAGGCCACCCTGGTTCTCTGCGGATCGTCCACCGGCAGCTCGAAGGGGGCCGAGTAATCGGCGCAGGTCGCGTGCACCTCCAAGGCCGGGAAGCTGCGCGCGAGGTCGGTCGCGGAGGCCAGCAGATGCTCCTTGGAGATGTCCACGGGCACGTAGACCGCCGGCTCGAGGGCCTCGAGCAGGACCCGGATCTTGCGGCTGCTGCCGCTGCCGAGCTCCACCAGCAGGGCATCGCGGCCCAGGCGCTCCGCCATCTCGCCTCCGTGGCGCTCGAGGATGCCGATCTCGGTTCGCGTCGGGTAGTACTCCGGCAGCTCCGTGATGGCGTCGAACAGCTCGGAGCCCCGCCGGTCGTAGAAGAACTTGGGCGGGATCGACTTCGGGTCTTCACCCAGGCCCTCCAGCACCTCGGCCCGCATGTCGGCCGGTGCCGGATGGAGATCATGGAAACTGACGCGAGGGGTCACCCTGCGTCCTCCGCCAGTCGGAACCCTTTGAACTGCCAGCGCTCGTGGGGGTAGAAGAAGTTGCGGTAGCTCGCGCGGGCGTGCTCCGCCGGCGTGGCGCAGGAGCCGCCCCGCAGGACCATCTGACCGCACATGAACTTGCCGTTGTACTCGCCGAGCGCGCCCTCCGGCGCCCGATAGCCGGGATACGGCAGGTAGGCGGAGGCGGTCCACTCCCACACGTCACCGAACAGCTGCCGCAGCCCCTCCCCTGCCGCCGGCCGGGGGTGGAACAAGCCGCTGTCCACGAAGTTGCCCTCCACGGGCGCCGCGGCGGCGGCATGCTCCCACTCCGCCTCGGTAGGCAGGCGCTTGCCGGCCCAGGATGCGAAGGCATCCGCCTCGTAATAGCTGACGTGACAGACGGGCGCGGCGAGATCGAGGGGCCTGAGGCCGCCAAGGGTCATCTCGTGCCAGTCGCCGTCGATCCGCTCCCAATATAGGGGCGCCCCCCAGTCCTTGCCTCGCACCGCCTGCCAGCCGTCGGAGAGCCAGAGCTCCGGCCGTCGATAGCCGCCGTCGGCGACGAACTCGAGATATTCCCCGTTGGTCACGGGCCGTTCGGCCAAGCGATAGGGGCTGAGCAGGACGCGGTGCCGCGGCAGCTCATTGTCGTAGGCGAACCCGGACCCCTCGGCGCCGATCTCGGTGATGCCGCCCTCGAAGTCGGCGTAGGTCAGCGGGCGCGGCGCGAACCGGCGCGGGTCGCGCCAGGTCTTCACGATAGGCGGGCCGCAGCGGGTTGATCGAGAAGTTGTGCTTGATGTCGGTGATCAGCAGCTCCTGGTGCTGCTGCTCATGGTTGATGCCGATCCGCAGGCGCGCCTCGACCGTCGGCCAGTCCCTCTCCGGGCACCCGTCCAGGAGACGCTCCATGGCCTCGTCGACATGGTGACGGTAGGCATAGACCTCCTCGACCGTCGGACGCGAGAGCAACCCGCGATGGGGTCGCGGCCAGAAGCCGCTGTCGAGCTGCTCGTAATAGGAGTTGAACAGGTAATCGTACCGGGCGTGAAAGGGCTTGTATCCCGCCAGGTAAGGGATCAGAAGAAAGGTCTCGAAGAACCAGGACACATGGGCCAGGTGCCATTTCGGCGGGCTGGTCTCGACCACCGTCTGGATTACGTAATCCTCGGTGGTCAGCGGCTCGCACAGGGCCTCGCTTGCCGCGCGCACCCGCCGGTATTGCGCACTCGCGGCCTCCCTGCCCGTTCTCTCCGCGCTGGGAAGCGCGTCCGTACCCGGCATCTGATTCTCCCGTCGTTACTCGTCTTCCAGTTGGACGCAGGAACTGCATGGCGCCTCACCGGAAAGTTTCTCCACGTCCGGAAGAAAATGAGGCCGGCGTAAGGGAATTCCAGCCCAACCGACGGCGGGGAACCGTGGCTTCACCATCTCTTCGACCGGCAATGGCCGATCCGCCCGGCTCCGACATCCGGATTCGAGCCGCTATCCGGTCTCCACCTGGACCCGTTCAGCGACCGGCTATCGGTCCGTCTTCCCGCGCCGCGAGGAGCCGGGGTAGGGCTTCCGTTGTCTTGGCCTCCCCTCTTTCTCGGCGCCTGCCGTCCCGCGCGGCCTTCCCCACGGCTTGGTCTCCGCTGGCGGGCGTGGCCGCTTCATTCCGGCGACCGCCAGCAGGCCGTCGAGCTCCTCCTCGGTGAGATCGCGCCAATGGCCGCTGAAGACCCTCGGCCCCAGGATCACGTTGCCATAGCGCACGCGCATCAGGCGGCTGACGGTGCATCCGGCGGCCTCCCACAGGCGGCGCACCTCGCGGTTGCGGCCCTCGCGCAGAACGACGTGATACCAACGATTGGCGCCTGTGCCGCCGGACTCGACGATCTCCTCGAAACGGGCCGAGCCGTCTTCGAGCTCGATGCCGTGGGTGAGCCGGTGCAGGGCCTCCGGGGTAGCGCCGCCCAGGACGCGAACGGCGTATTCCCGCTCGACCTCCCGCGACGGGTGCATGAGCCGGTTGGCCAGCTCCCCGTTGTCGGTGAGCAGCAGCAGGCCGGAGGTGTTGATGTCGAGCCGCCCGACCGCGATCCAGCGCCCGGTCTTGAGCCTCGGCAGGCGGCCGAACACCGTGCGCCGGCCTTCCGGGTCGTGGCGCGTGACCAGCTCCCCCTCCGGCTTGTTGTAGGCGATGACCCTGATCTCGGCGCCGCGACGCTGGCGGCGCTTGACCTCGCGGCCGTCGACCTGAATCCGGTCTTCCGGCACCACCTTGTCGCCGAGCTTGGCGACCTTGCCGTTCACCCGCACCCGTCCCTCGGCGATCCAGCCCTCGATCTCGCGTCGCGAGCCGAGTCCGGCCTCGGCGAGGGACTTCTGCAGGCGCACGGGCTCGGCCGGCGGCGGACTGCGGTTCGGTTTTTTGGTGTTGGTCATTCGCTTCGGCTATCCAGAAGAAACTGTTCCCGCGACGTGCGAGTGCGGAGTTGGCCAGACGGCGAGCGGCAAGCCGGGCCGAGCGGCTCAGACCTCCCCGTCGGATGCCGGGGGTGTCTCGGAATTCTCCAATGGCATCGGAACCGTAGTGCCCAGCGGCTCACGAGCGGGCTGCTCCGGCTCGTCCAGCGGCAGCTCGTCACCGAGGAACTCGGGGTCGCGGATCTCGGCCAGGGTCGGCAGATCGTTGAGGGAGCGCAGACCGAAGTAGTCGAGAAACTTGCGGGTGGTCGCGAAGAGCGCGGGCCGGCCCGGGACGTCGCGGTGTCCGACCACCCGCACCCACTCCCGCTCGGTGAGGGTCTTGACGATGTTGGTGCTGACGGCCACGCCGCGGATGTCCTCGATCTCGCCGCGGGTGATCGGCTGACGGTAGGCGACCAGCGCCAGGGTCTCCAGCAGCGCGCGGGAGTAACGCGCGGGCTTCTCGTCCCACAGCCGCGCCACCCAGGGGGCGGCCTCGCGGCGCACCTGCACGCGGTATCCGCCGGCCACCTCCACCAGCTCGATGCCACGCTCCTGATAGTCCCGCTCCAGGGAGGAAAGCGCATCGAGCGCCTCGTCCCGCGTCGGGCGCTCCTCCTCGCCGAACAGGCTCAGCAGGGTGTCCATCGTGAGCGGCCCCCCGGCGGCGAGCAGCGCGCCCTCCAGGATCATCTTCAGCGGCGGGCGTCCGCTCATCCCTCGGCTCCCCGCATGCGCACGTGGATCGGCGCGAAGGCCTCGGACTGGACCAGCTCGATGGACGCGCTCTTGATCAGCTCGAGCAGCGCGAGGAAGGTGACGACGATCCCGGGGCGGCCCTCGTGCAGCTCGAACAGGTGAACGAAGGGGACAAATCCCTGGCCGCGCACCTTCTCCAGCACCAGCGACATGCGCTCGCGCATGCTGAGGGATTCCTTCTCGACCCGGTGGCTGGTGAAGAGATCGGCGCGGGCGAGGACGTCGCGCAGGGCGAGCAGGACCTCCCGCAGGTCCACCTCCGGCGGCAGCCGGCGCACGTGTCCCGGCGGCACCTCGACCTCGGTCGCGAACAGGTCCCGCTCCAGCCGCGGCAGCTCGTCCAGGTCCAGGGCCGCCTTCTTGAAGCGCTCGTACTCCTGCAGCCGGCGCACCAGCTCCGCCCGCGGGTCTTCCTCGTCCTCGGCCTCCGCCGGACGCGGCAGGAGCATGCGCGACTTGATCTCGGCCAGCATGGCGGCCATCACCAGGTACTCGGCGGCAAGCTCCAGGCGCATGTCCTTCATCAGCTCCACGTACTCCATGTACTGGGCCGTGATCTGGGCGATGGGGATGTCCAGGATGTCCAGGTTCTGGCGCTTGATGAGATAGAGCAGCAGATCCAGCGGGCCCTCGAAGGCGTCGAGGAAGACCTCGAGGGCATCGGGCGGTATGTAGAGGTCCTGCGGCAGGGTGAGCAGCGGAGAACCCTGCACGATGGCAAAGGGCATCTCCTGCTGAGCCGGCCGGGGGGCCTTCGGCGGCGCACGCGGCGGGGCGACGGTCTCCGCGCTCAACGGAACACCAGCGACATCGCGTGCCGCACCTCCTCCATGGTCTCGCGCGCCATGTCGCGGGCGGCGTCGCAACCTTCGTTGATGACGTTGCGCACCAGGTCGGGCTGCTGCTCCAGCTCGACCGCGCGTTCCTGGATGGGACGCAGCTCGGCGAGCACCCCGTCGATCACCGGCTGCTTGCACTCGATGCAGCCGATGCCGGCGGAACGGCAGCCCTCCTGCACCCAGGCCTTGACCTCGTCGTCGGAGTAGACCTGATGCAGCTGCCACACCGGGCACTTGTCCGGATCACCCGGATCCGTGCGGCGCACCCGGGCCGGGTCCGTGGGCATGGTGCGCAGGGACTTCTCCACCTCTACCGGGTCGTCGCGCAGCGAAATCGTGTTGTTGTAGGACTTCGACATCTTCTGTCCGTCCAACCCCGGCATCTTGGATGCCTTGGTCAGCAGCGGCTGGGGCTCGGGCAGGATGATCCTCCCGCCGCCTTCGAGATAGCCGAACAGGCGCTCGCGGTCGCTCATGGTGATGTTGCCCTGCGACTCCAGCAGCGCCTGCGCCACCTGCAGCGCCTCCTGGTCGCCCTGCTCCATGTAGCTCCGTGCGCAGCTTGTCGAACAGCTTGGCGTTCTTCTTGCCCATCTTGCGCTTGGCCTGCTCGGCCTTCTGCTCGAAGCCGGGCTCGCGGCCGTAGATGTGGTTGAAGCGGCGCGCGATCTCGCGCGTCAGCTCCACGTGGGCCACCTGGTCCTCACCCACCGGGACCAGATGCGCCTTGTACATCAGGATGTCGGCGCTCTGCAGCAGCGGATAGCCGAGGAAGCCGTAGGTGGCCAGGTCCTTCTCCTTGAGCCTCTCCTGCTGGTCCTTGTAGCTCGGCACCCGCTCCAGCCACCCGAGCGGGGTGATCATGGACAGCAGCAGGTGCAGCTCCGCGTGCTCCGGCACCCGCGACTGGATGAACAGGGTCGCCGAGCCCGGGTTGATGCCCGCGGCGAGCCAATCCACCACCATGTCCCAGATGCTGTCGGGGATGATGGAGGGGTCGTCGTAGTGGGTTGTCAGGGCGTGCCAGTCCGCGACGAAAAAGAAGCACTCGTACTCGTGCTGCAGCTCGAGCCAGTTCTTGAGCACGCCGTGATAGTGGCCGAGATGCAGGCGGCCGGTGGGACGCATGCCGGAGAGGACACGGGCATTCTGGGGGGATACGGCGTTCAAGGACGGTTTTCCTTCCGGGTTCAGGTCAGGAACAGCTCTTTCACCACGCCGGAGCCCGGCATCACCCCGATCGTCAGCTCGATGACCGGCAGCAGGACAGCGCCCAGCAGGCCCGTGACCAGCAGGACGATCAGCACAATCAATCCGAACGGCTCCAGGCGGGAGAACTTGGCGGACCAGGCGGGCGGCAGCAGCGAGTTGAGCACGCGGCCGCCGTCCAGTGGCAGCAATGGAAACAGGTTCAGGGCCATGAGGATGACGTTGATGAGCACACCGGCGGCGCCCATGTACACCAGCGGCAACGCCACCCACTGGGACGTGCTCCATAGGGCGAGGCCCAGGTTGACCACCAGACCCCAGATCACCGCCATCACCAGGTTCGCGCCCGGGCCCGCGAGCGCCACCAGGGCCATGTCCCGGCGGGGGTTGTGCAGATTCCGTCCGTTGATGGGCACCGGCTTGGCCCAGCCGAACAGGAAGCCGGTGAGCAGGAAGGTCGCCAGCGGGACCAGAAGCGTGCCCACGGGATCGATGTGCTTGATCGGATTGAGGGTCACGCGCCCCAGCATGGTCGCGGTCTGGTCCCCGAGACGGCCTGCCATCCAGCCGTGGGCGGCCTCGTGCACCGTGATGGCGAACAGCACCGGCAACGCGATGACCGCAAGCAGCTGCATACTGTTGAGGGCGTTCATCGGCGAAGTATACCAGGGATGCGGCCCCATCCAGGGAGGCGCCAGGTCCGACCGGAATGCGTGCCAGCGGGGCGGCTCACTCCGCGAACAGGGACGCGTCGCCCTTCCCGACCCGGGTTACGGCGGGCGGGTCCTCTGTCATGTTCACCACGGTGGTCGGCTCCAGGCCGCAGAAACCACCGTCGATCACCAGGTCGACCTGGCGATCGAGCAGCTCGCGCATCTCGTAGGGATCGGTCAGCGGCGTATCCGTCGTCCGGCAGGATCAGGGTCGTGCTCAGGATGGGTTGATCGAGCGTCGCCAGCAGATCGCGGCAGATCGCGTTGTCCGGCACGCGGATGCCGATGCTCTTGCGCCTCGGGTGCATCAGGCGCCGCGGCACCTGCTTGGTGCCCTCGAAGATGAAGGTGTAGGG
Organism: uncultured Gammaproteobacteria bacterium; assembly: GCA_963698495.1. Taxonomy (GTDB): domain Bacteria; phylum Pseudomonadota; class Gammaproteobacteria; order Chromatiales; family Chromatiaceae; genus CAVORB01. Next base: position 72,337 of record CAVORB010000033.1, read on the forward strand.
ACCGGGCGTGAGCACCTTGAGCAGCCGGAATGCCTGGTTGTCGATCCTGGCGTAGGTGGTGATCTCCGAGAGGTCCCGGCACACCAGGGTGAAGTTGTGCTTGTCGTCCAGGCTGCGGATGCGCCGGATGCGCTCCATGGCCGACTTCTCGCCGATCTGGCACCCCAGCGCGTAGGAGGAGTCGGTCGGGTAGACGATGACTCCGCCCTCGAGCAGGATGTCCACCGAGCGGTTGATCAGCCGGGCCTGGGGATTGTCCGGGTGGACCTGAAAGAACTGCGCCATCGGGTACTTCTTCTCAGTGCTAAGCGGACGCCAGGAGCGGCCGCGGCGTCCAGGACGCCCAAATGGGGACACAGCCCTCGGGCAAGGCCGGAAGCCTGCCGAGATCCACCCAAGGATTCTCGGGACCGTGATAGTCGGAGCCGGCGGATGCCAGGAGACCGCTCTCGCGGGCATGGCGGGCGAACACCAGGGCGTCGTCGCGGCTGTGGCTGCCGGAGACCACCTCGATTCCGCTGCCGCCGAGCTCCTTCAGCTCTCCGATCAGACGCAACCGCTTGCTGCGGGTGAAGCGATAGCGCGCCGGGTGGGCGAGCACCGCCTGACCGCCGGCGGCGCGAATCCAGCCGACGGCTTGCTCCAGTGTCGCCCAATCGCCGGCCACGTGGCCCGGCTTGCCCTTGACCAGGAAGTGCTTGAACACGCCGCGCACGTCGCGCGCGAGTCCACGCCCGACGAGGAAACGCGCGAAGTGGGTGCGCCCGATCAGCTGCCCGCCGCTCAACTCGACAGCCCCCTCGTGCGCGCCGTCGATGCCGGCCTTACCGAGACGCCGGCCGATCTCCTCCGCCCGCCAGCGCCGATACGCGCGCAGACGCTCGAGCCCCGCCTGCAGCACATCATCCTCGGGGTCGAAGCGCAGCCCCAGGACGTGGATCGTGCGGCCACCCCAGGTGACCGAGATCTCGACGCCGGGAACCAGATCGACACCGACCCAGCGGGCGGCCTCCATCGCCTCGGCGAGACCGGCGGTGGTATCGTGATCGGTGAGCGCCAGCACGCGGACGCCCGCCGTTGCGGCACGGCGGACGAGCGCACGCGGCGCCAGCGTGCCGTCGGAGGCGGTGGAATGGGTGTGGAGATCGGGCTGCGCATTCATCGACGGGATTCTACCTCATTCCCGGGCAGACGATCGGGCGGCGGACTGCTAGAATCGCCGCGGTATGATCCCCGTCGTCGACATCGCCCATATCTCCGAGGAGCTCCACCGCGTGGCCGAGGAGCTGGAGTTGGCCTACGACGACCTGGGCGTCGATTCCGACACGGATCCCACGGTCCTGCTCAAGGCACTGGATGGGCTCCTCGACGGGCTGCGGACCCTGGAAGGCGAGCAGCCTCAGGGCACGCTCGGCACTGGAGAGATCCGTCTCGGCGACAAGGACATCCATGCCCTCGGCGAGCACGGGATGATCCTGTTGTCGAGCCTCTCGGCCCTGGCGGGGCGGCTGCGGCGGCCGCAGGAGGCCCGGACCATCGAGGGCCTCGCCCTGCCCTTCGCCTGCTGGATCTCCCGCCAGGGCGGGGAGATCGCGACCATCTCGCCCGCGGTGAACGGTGCGGCGGCCCTCGCCAACACGCTGAAGCAGCCGGCGGACCTGGAACAGCTCTACGGGCTCATGAGCGAGCTCGTCAACGCGGTCAGCCCGCTGGTGTCGCAGGATACGTCCTCGACGGACCCGACCCGTCCATGGCGTGTCCTGTTGATCAACCGCGCCATCGTCGCCACGCGCAGCCACCATCCGGCGCTCATGAACGAGGCCTTCCAGGCCCTGATCGAGCACTTGCCCCAGGAGGCATCGGAGTTTTTCCGCGAGGGGATGGAGCAGATGGAGGCCCTGGACTATCCGCCCCACGTTCGCCGCGTGATGGAAGCCTACTACGAACACTGGTGCGAGGAGCGCGTCCTGCACTGAAGCGGCCGCAACGCCCGGGACGGCGACATGAGCAACACCAGAGACCGGCCATGAAGTTCCTGATCGATTTTTTCCCCGTTCTGCTCTTCTTCGTCGCCTACAAGGTGTACGACATCTACGTGGCCACGGCCGTCGCCATCGCCGCGTCCGTATTGCAGGTCGGATGGTTGCGGCTGCGCCACCGACGCACGGAGACCATGCACCTGGTCACACTCGGCCTGCTTGTCGTCTTCGGCGGATTGACGATCGCGCTGCAGGACCGGACCTTCATCATGTGGAAGCCGTCGGTCGTCAACTGGCTGTTCGCGGCCGCATTCCTCGCCAGCCACTTCATCGGCGAACGCCCCTTGATCCAACGCATGATGAGCCACGCGATCGAGGTGCCGGCGGGGATCTGGCGCCGCCTGAATCTGCTGTGGGTGCTGTTCTTTATACTGTCCGGCCTTGCCAACCTCTATGTGGCCAGCGGCTTTTTCAGCATCGAGCAGGTGCTGATCCAGGCGTCGGGACTCGCCGAGATCGATCTCGCGCACTGCAACGAGCACTTTTCCGGGGATCTCCTCGCCCTCTGCCAGGACGCGCAGCAGCGGGAGGCGACCTGGGTGAACTTCAAGCTATTCGGTATGATGGGGCTCACCATCGCCTTCGTCATCGGGCAGGCGTTCTACCTGGCGCGGCACATCAAGGACCCGGAACAACAACCAGCGGAGACGGACTAACGTGTTTTACGCCATCATCGCCCAAGACCGGCCGGGGACGCTTGAGGCGCGGCTGCAGGCTCGACCGGCCCATCTCGAGCGGCTGCGGCAACTGCAGGACGAGGGACGGTTGCTGCTGGCAGGCCCTCATCCCGCCATCGACAGCGAAGACCCCGGCCCGGCCGGGTTCACCGGCTCGCTGGTGGTCGCCGAGTTCCCCGACCTCGCCACCGCCCGCGCCTGGGCGGAGTCCGATCCCTACGTTCAGGCGGGCGTCTACATGGAGGTTACGGTCAAGCCCTTCCGCAAGGTGCTGCCCGCCTGAGTGCACTTCGCTTTCTTCACACCCACGAAACTTCACCACACCGAGGATTTTCCCGAACATGAACAAACGATTCCTGAACACCTGCTGCCTGATCGCGATCTTCGCCAGCGGCGCGGTCGCGGCCGAGGAAAAGGCCGAGACCCAGACGCCCGCCGCCGCTGAGGTGACGGCCGAAAAACAGGCGCCCGCTGTCAGCGGGGAAACAACGGTCGCCACCGTCAACGGTCACGCGCTACCTCTCGACCTGTTCCGGATGTATTACGCCGAGCGCCTGCGCCAGGCGAACACCCAGAATTCCCCGGCGTTCCAGAACCAGGCCTTCAACGAGTTCGTCAACATCGTCGTGACGGCACAGGACGCCGAGAGCAAGGATCTCGAGAAGGAACAGCAGATCGGCTATCTGCTGGAGCTGGAGCGCATGCAGGTGCTTTCCCGCGCCGCGCTGCAGAACGCGGCACAGATGGCGCAACCCACGGAGGAAGAGCTGCAGAAGGCCTACGACGAGCAGGTGGGCAAGGAGAAGCGCGTCGAATACAAGGCCCGCCACATCCTGGTCAAGACCGAAGACGAGGCCAAGGCTCTGATCAAGGAGCTCGACGGCGGCGCGGATTTCGAGAAGCTGGCAACCGAGAAATCACTCGGCCCGACCGGCAAGACGGGCGGCGATCTCGGGTGGTTCGATGCCAACCAAATGGTGCAACCCTTCACCGAGGCGGTGGCCACCATGAAAGCGGGTAGCCACTCCAGCACCCCGGTTCAGACCCAGTTCGGCTGGCACGTCATCCTGCTGGAGGATACCCGCGAGAGTGATCCGCCGACTCTGGAGCAGGTGAAGGACGAGCTGAGCGCCGCCCTGCAACGGGAGAAGCTCAGCGCCTACGTGGCGGACCTGCGCAACGCGGCCAAGCTTGAGCTCAACTCGGATCTGATCAAGATGGGCGACGGCGGGGAAGGCGACGCCGCCGCCAAGTAAGCCTGATCCCTCGTCAGGGCACCTGCCCCGACCGGTGGAAGCGCCGGTCGGGACGGACACACCTGCTCCGCCCCCTTCCCGCATCCGCCCGACGAATCCGCACGCTCCTTGCGGGTGTCCCGGTTATAAATTAGAATATGCTTATTTATTGAAATTCATACGGGGAAGCCGATGCTCACCTGCAAACGCATGCGGACCGCGGTGATTCTCTCCGCCCTCCTGCTGGCGATGGGTCTGGTGCTGGAAGGCCTGGCGCAAACCCTGCCGATCGCCGTACCGACTAGCCATCTGGCCCTGATCCTGGTCCTCGCGGCGGTAGCCGTGCTGGCGTTGACCTTCTTCGCAAGCCTGCTGCCGGGCACGGCCAAGCGGCTGCGCGAATGCCAACACTGAGTCGACCGCCCCGGCAGCGGGCGCGCGGCATGACGGACGGCCGTGCTTCGCACGGAGCACGGCCCTGTCTCGACCCCTCGTCCTAGTCTCCCGCCAGTATCCGATCCGCGGCCCCGGGCTCGAGCCCGAACTCCTCCTCCACCATCCGGTTCCAGGCATCGCGCTTGAAGGTCTCTTGGCTCGGAACCTTGCGGTGCACCAGGTTGATGTGACAGTCAATGCAGGACTTGCCCTCGGTCTCCTCGAGGTGAATGGCCGCGGTGTCGGCCCGTTTACCCTGGATCGCCTCCAGCTCATGGCATCGGCTGCAGGTCGCGGAGTCGCGCTCCCTGAACCATTGACGGGCGTGGAATGCGGCGTCCGGCAGGTGCAGCATGTTGACGACCGGATCGTCGTAGTCCGGGCCGAACAGCTGCTTGAGCAGATCCTTGGTTCCCAGCACGTGATCCCAGGTAGCGGCGAACACCCCCTCGGAGACGTGGCAATCGCCGCAGGACGCGCGCACCCCCGAGGTCGAGTTGTAATGGGCGGAATTCTGGTAGCTCTCTTCCGCGTAGGTCATGGAGTGGCAGGTCGTGCAGAAGACGTTGGTACTGGTGAAGTGATCGAAGTCGATCAGGAACGCCATGAACAGAACGCCTCCGAGTCCCCCCGCGACCAGGGCGAACAGGACGTGCCGGGTGATGAACAGCGGCAGCCGTATCCTCGACATCGACTTACTCCGTCTTGCCGAAGCCGAGGATCGGATTGGAAGCGTCCGTATCCTTCAGCCAGCCGTGGCGGTCCTGGCTCGCCACGTGCTTTTCGATCAGGGCATCGGCCTGCGCGCCTGCGACGCCCCGGACCTCGGGCAGAAACTTGCCGTAGAAGTTGCGGCCGACGACGTACATGCCCTCCCACCAGGCGTGATTCGGGCTCGCCATCGAGGCACCGTGGCGCGCCCGCGCGCCCTCGTCGTGCCACAGCTCCCAATAGGTGAACTCGATGGGCTCGTCGAAGGGAAGCGGCGTAAGCAGCCCCTTCTCGTACAGCTCCGCCATGATGGCGCGGGCCGGCTCACCGAACTTGGCGTTGTACAGCTCGACCACGTTGTCGAACTGCTTCATGAAGGACTCGGTGAAGGGCTTGCCGTGGCATTCCAGGCACACCAGGGTCATCGCCTGACGCCGCCGTTTGGGATCGGCTACGGACTTGACCTTGGCCGGGGTACCGTCGGCCTTCGTGACCTCGGAACCGCGTCGCGGCGGCTTCGCCGAGGCCGGTAGCTCGAGTTTCGCCGCCGTCCTCGAGCACCACCAGATACTGCTGCTCCGACACCGGCGTATTCAGGCTCCAGGCATTGCGAAGACCGACGTCGTGCGTGCTTGGCAGCTTGCCGGCCGCCCCCATGTGGCAGGTTACGCAAGTAGGCGCGGCGGTGTAGTCCTTGCCCGCCACCCATTGCTCCGCCCCCAGGTTCATCTGATCTCGCTGCGTGGCGTAGATCATTCCGTGCTTGGATGCCTCGAAGATCTCCTTGTCCGGCGAGTCCGGCCCGGAGTGGCAGCGCACGCAAGCCTCGGGCTCCCGCGCCTGGGCCTTCGAGAACAGGTGGCGCCCGTGGCAGGAGGAGCAGGAGCCCTTCGAGCCATCCGGGTTGATCCGCCCGATGCCCGAGTTGGGCCAGGTGTCCGGATCCAGCGTGCCGTCCCCCTTCACCTTGACCCGCGATCCATGGCATTGATCGCAGCCCGCCGCCTGCATCTCCGGGCCGGTGACATTGTGCGCCAGCGCCGGTACGCGGTCGGCGATGATGGCGTGGGCCTCCGCGTGCACCGATCCCTGCTGCTCCTCGAGCTCGGCCGTATGGCAGCGCCCGCAATCCTTGGGCGAAACGATGGTGGCAATGACGCTGCCCTCGTGCTCGATGGCGTCCGGCTCCGACTTGTCGGCCTGATGACAGTCCATGCAGTTCACCCCCGCGGCCGCATGAGCGCTGTCCTGCCATTGCGCGGTGAGGCCGGCGGACGCCTTGGTGTGGCAGCTCACGCAGGCCTCGCCCGCCTCATGGCCCCAGTTGGACGGATCTAGCTGGACCTTCACGGCATAAGCGGCGGAGGCGGCGAGCAACAGAAGGGGAACGATGGTGAGGCACGACAGAATCCGGACGCGTTCGAACGACCTGCGCATGGTGGATACTTCCTCCGGCGTATTGGGCAACTGACGACTTCCCGGCCGGGAAGCGGGTGTCCGCCTGGCGGGTGTGGCCAGCCGGCGCCCGTCCCGACCTCGTCAGCTGGGCAACAAAAAACCGTCGAGGATTATGAAGCGGAGCGCCCGCACATGGCAATTGCATGAGTTTTTCATCAATTTATTATTTTCTTTATTTCAACTAGTTATGACCTTTCTCAATTGACTTTCCGCCACCTTCGAACAAGGATTGGCGGTGCGGAAAACAACGCGAACTTACACCATCTCAGGAGAGACGACATGATGCGTAGTTACCTTGAGCCAGCGTTTGCATTCTTGCTGCTCACGGCTTTCTGTTGCCTAGGAATGAGTGCGAGCGTCCTTGCCGACGAGCCGATTCACCACGTCCCGTCCGAGGTCTGCAAGAACTGCCACCAGGACATCTACCGGCAGTGGTCCAAGTCGATGCACGCGCAGAGCACGGCACTGTCCGATCCGATCCACGCCACCTTCTACAAGATGGTCGTTGGCGAACCCACCGAAGAGGGCGTCCTGCACAAGGCCTCCGGCAAGTACCCGGTATGCCTGCAGTGCCACGCACCGAACGCCGCGCGCGACAAGGTGACCAAGCTCGATGCAAAGCCGGCGTACGCCGAGGGCGTTAACTGCGTTGCCTGCCATACCTTGACCAACTACAAGGGCATCCAGGGAGAGGACGGCAAGCTCCGACTCGGCCTCAAGGCCTACGAGGTCTCCGACAAGATCCAAGCCCCTGCTGGCTTCAGTCAGGGCTTGAAGAAGCTCAAGGCCGCCGGCGACGACCTCTTCGGCGGCGCTGTTGCCGGCGCGGAAGACGACCAGAAGCCCAATCCGCACCTCGGCGAGGCCGTCCAGTTCCAGGGCAAGGACATCCCCGCCCTGCCCATGGAGGGTAACCCGACGCAGATGAAGACCAACAACGCCTGCATGGGCTGCCACGACCAGCGAGACAACCCCCACGGCGTGCCTCTTTGCCAGACCGGCAACGAGTACAACATGGCCAAGACCAACGTGAACTGCCTCGCCTGCCACATGCCGATCGCCGACGGCGTGGCCGACCATTCAATGGGCGGCGGTCATGATCAGGCCATGCTCAAGCGCGCGGTCGTGTTCGACCTGAACACCGAGAGCAAAGGCGACAAGGTGGTGGCCAGCGTGCTGCTGAAGAACCAGCAGCCCCATTCGCTGCCGACCGGCGCGCCGTTCCGTAACATCTACCTGAAGCTCACCGCGTATGACGCCAACGGCGAGGTGGTTTGGCAAAACGCCGAGGGCCACCCGGGCGAGAGCGATCCGCAGGCCTATCTCGTCTACGCCCTGTCCGACGACGCGGGCAAGCCCGCCCCGCCGCCGACGGCAACCAAGCTCGGCAAGGACACCAGGCTCAAGCCACACGAGGAGCGCACCCTGACCTACGAGATCCCGGCAGAGGGCGTGGTGCTGGTGCGCGGTGAGCTGTACTACAACCTGCTCTGGCCGGCCTTGGTCAACAAGTTCAGCCACCTGCCCGAAGAGGCGAAGGCGCCCGTGCTGATCGCGGAGGCCGAGAAGGAGATCGCCGCGCCCTGATACCTCAAGGGGTCGGAGCGATACTTGGATGGCACCGCGGCCAAGCCGCGGTGCCTTTTTTTGTTGCCACAGGAAAGGAAGGATCGAGGAGGCCGTTAGCGCCGCAGAACTGCGAGGACACCGCGCCCGTTGAGGGGCTGAACCGGCCGCGCGTTCGTGCCCACGGTCTGCACGAAGCTCTGGATGTAGCTCGCGTCGACCTCTACCGGTTCCGCGAGGACGAACCAGTCCACGCCCTCGGTGCAGGGTGGCTCCGTCAGCGAGCCGACGTAGGTGTAGTAGCCGCGCTCGTTAGGCAGCAGGAACAGGGGGTTGATGCCGGTCTGGCGGCCATAGAAGCGCTCATTGCGGCCGCCTGGGATGTGCTCCCAGATCCGGCTCAGGGTGCTGTTCATACGTCGCCCCGCCTTCATCAGCACCGCGACGATCGCCATCCTTCCCTGCCGGTCACGATGCTCGAGCTGCAGCTCCATATCGGCTTGGACACCATTGATTCGATGCTCGGCGGGCACGTGGAAGTGAAAACCCGTGAGCTCGTACTGGCGTCCCCCCGCGATCAGATAGCTTCCCGGGGGATACTCGACACGGACCGAACGGCCGTCGTTGAGGACGGACAGAGCGTTGCTGCGGTACCGGAAGGACAATGGCGAATAGGGCAGCTGCCGCCCCCCTTGCAGATCGACCGGGGACTGGCGGTCGCCCCTACAGGCAGCGTAATCCGGCGAGAGGTCGGCCCATTGGTCGGGACCCCGCTCCGCCCCGTACGTCCAGGGAACCGTGTCCCGCGCCTCGCTGGCCCCGAACATCGGATGCCAGGCCTGCGCCGGTGCCGCCGCGACCGCGATCAGTCCCGAGAGCGCCGTGGCAAGCAGGTTGCGCCGATGCGAGCGGGTCTGCGCGCAGCGTGGCTCTCGTCTGCCGCGGATCATGCCGGGCACGGCATCAGTCCTTCTTCTTGCCTTTTCCGAGACCCGCGATCGGCACCACCTGCGCGGTCTGGGGCTCATCGGCATAGTAAGGCCGCTCCGGGGTTCGTCCCTGGGCATCGGCCAGCTCCCTCTCCCGTGCGGAGATGAGCGCCAGGCAGTGACGCACATCCTCCACCGTGGGTCCCGAGAGAGGGTGTTTCATCCCAGGCGGCGGGGTAACGTCCTTGATGATCGCCGTCAGCGTCTTTCGCATGGCGATCAGAATCTGCTGCTCTTTGGTAAGCTCGGTCATGGATGGGTTCTCGGTGCAGGAGGGAGAGGGGGCTTTCTGAGCTCACCCCTTCCGATCGAATCTTCGGGGATTATAGGCGCTGGGCACGAGGAGCCGACAGCCTCCAGTTACGAATAGAGTGGGGGCGACAGCGGGATATTCTAGCGTACCGTCCAGCGCGAGCCCGCATTGCTACCTCAACCCCGTCCCGTCAAGTCGCTTAGCTCATCTTCCGTGACTACCCGCACGCCGAGACTCCTTGCCTTCTCGAGCTTGGAGCCGGCGTCTTCACCCGCCACCAGATAGTCGGTCTTCTTGGACACGCTGCCAGTAACCTTGGCCCCGAGCGCGGTCAGCTCCGACTTAATCTCATCCCGCGGACGGCTCAGGACACCCGTGATCACGATCGTCTTGCCCGCCAAGGGTTGCTCCGCCGCGGCGGAGCTCTCGACCGGCGGCCAGGCCACGCCGGCGGCGAGCAGCCCCTCGATGACCTCCAGGTTGTGAGGCTGGCGTAAGAAGGTGAACACCTGTTCGGCCACCACCGGCCCAACGTCCGGCACTTGGAGCAGTGCCTCCTCGCTCACGTTCTGGACCGCATCCAAGGTGCCGAAGTGCGTCGCCAACGCGGCGGCTGTGCTCTCCCCCACCTCGCGAATGCCCAGCGCGTAGAGGAAGCGCGCCAAAGTGGTCTCCCGGCTGCGCGCCAGGGCACCCAAGAGATTGAGAGCAGACTTCTCGCCCATGCGATCGAGTCCGGCCAGGGTGTCGCGATCGAGCCGGTAGAGATCGGCGGGTGTGCGCACCAGATCCAGCTGCACCAGCTGGTCGATCAGCTTCTCGCCAAGCCCCTCGATGTCCATCGCCCGCCGGGAGGCGAAGTGCCTGATGGCCTCCTTGCGTTGGGCCGGACAATAAAGCCCGCCGGTGCAGCGGGCGACCACCTGGCCCTCCGGCCTGATCACGGCCGATCCGCAGACGGGGCAGGCCGAGGGCAACGCCACCGGCTCGGCTCCCTCGGGACGGCGCTCCGCGAGCACCCGCACGATCTCCGGGATCACATCCCCGGCCCGCCGCACGAAGACGGTGTCACCGACACGCACGTCCTTGCGCGCCACCTCGTCCATGTTGTGGAGGGTCGCGTTGGAGACGGTCACGCCGCCGACGGACACCGGCTCCAGGCGCGCGACCGGGGTAACCGCGCCCGTCCGCCCGACCCGGAACTCCACGCCGAGCACCCTGGTCAGCTCCTCCTGAGCTGGAAATTTATAGGCGATGGCCCAGCGCGGCGCCCTGGCGACGAAGCCCAGGACCTCCTGAGCGGCCAGGTCGTCGACCTTGAACACGACCCCGTCGATGTCGTAGTCGAGCGCGTTCCGGCGTACCTCGATTTCCCGATGGTAGTCGATGCAGGCCTCCACGCCCTGTAGGACCCTCAGCTCCGGAGAGACAGGCAGCCCCCAGTCGCGGAACCGGCGCAGACTCGCGCTCTGGGTTGGCGCGAGCGCCGCGCCCACCACGGCGCCAAAACCGTAACAATACAGGGCCAGCGGGCGTTTCGCCGTGATGCGCGGATCGAGCTGCCGCAGGCTGCCCGCCGCCGCATTGCGGGGATTGGCGAAGGTTTTCCCCCCCTCGGCGCGCGCCCTGGCGTTGATCGCATCGAAACCTGCGGTGGGCAGGAAGACCTCCCCCCGGACCTCCAGCAGCGCGGGCCAGCCCTCCCCCTGCAGCCGCAGGGGCACGGAGCGGATGGTGCGCACCTGGGCGGTGACCTCCTCCCCCCGCCGGCCGTCGCCCCGGGTCGCGGCCTGTTTCAGAACCCCGGCTTCGTAGGTCAGGCTGACGGCGAGCCCGTCGAGCTTGGGCTCGGCGACATAGGTGATCTCCGCCCGCCCGAGGCGCTCCCGCACCCGGCGGTCGAAGGCCCGCAGCTCCGCCTCGTCGAGCGCGTTCTCCAGGGAGAGCATGGGCACGCGGTGCTCGACCTCCGCGAAGGCAGCGAGGGGCTCGGCGCCAACCCGTTGGGTTGGGGACTCGGCGGTGACCAGCTGGGGGAATCGCTGCTCCAGGTCCTGGAGCTCGCGCATCAGGCGGTCGTACTCGGCATCCGGGATCGCCGGATCATCGAGGACGTAGTAGCAGTAGTTGTGGTGGTCGATCTCCCGGCGCAGCTCCTCGGCGCGGACCGCCGCCTGGTCCATCTCGTTCACACCGTCTCCACGCCGGACAACCTGGCGCCGACGAACGCCATCACGCGCTCGCGCAGCCGCCGCTCCGCCTCCCGGGTGAGGGGGCGGCGGGCCTCGTCGAGCACGTCGCCCCCGAGCTCGACGGCCAGGCTGTGCGCGGTGCCGAGCATCTCCTCCATCCTGCCCGGGTCATCCGGGGTGCCGTCGAGCTGCGCGAACAGGATCACGCCCGGTGACTCGAACTCCGCCATCGCCCCGAACGGGAAGGTTCCAGGCTTGACCATGTTGGCCATGCTGAACAAGGTCTGGCGATGGTCGTCCTCCCCCAGGGTGCAGTGGAAGATGTCCATCTCCCCGGGCTCGAGGCCGCAGCGCTCTGCGGCATGCACGAGGGCCTCGCCATCGAACAGCTCTCTTCGGGCGACGATGTGGAGCGTGAGAATCAGCGGACCCGGGGGGAACGTGGGAGGGGGCGCTGCAGGGACCTCCGGCGGGGGCTTGAGATCGAACGCGGGCTGCTCGGGATCATGCGGCAGCTCTAGCTGGACGGGCTCCTTCCGCGCGTCCCGCGACGGGCGGTCTTCCTCATCTCCCTCCCAGGGGCCCAGCCTGGGCTCGCGCTCGTCCTCGTCCTCGTCCAGGTCCGGATCATCGAACAGATCGTCGTCCTGTTCCGGACCGTTGCGACGGCGCTCCCAGAAGTACAGCCCGGCGATCGCCAGGGCCCCGACGACGGCAAGGATGATGCGCAGTGTAGTGGCGTCCATTCGCAGCTCTTCGGTTGATGCGGGGGGACAATGTTTGGGGCGTGAGTATAACCCTGGTCCCGACTCTAATCGAAAGGGAGGCGCGGGACGGGCTAGCCCCAGGCCACGACCCATGTCCAGGACTCAGGAGACGGCCGCGAGCCGCGCCGCCTCGTCGACGTCGACCGACACCAGGCGCGACACGCCGGGCTCGTGCATGGTCACGCCCATGAGGTGGTCGGCGATCTCCATGGTGACCTTGTTGTGGGTGATGAAGATGAACTGCACCTGATCGGACATCGAGCGCACCAGCTCGCAGAAACGGCTCACGTTGGCGTCGTCCAGGGGTGCGTCCACCTCGTCGAGCATGCAGAAGGGGGCCGGGTTGAGCTGGAAGATGGCGAACACCAGGGCGACCGCGGTCAGCGCCTTCTCGCCGCCCGAGAGCAGATGAATGCTCGAGTTGCGCTTGCCGGGCGGGCGCGCCATCACCGACACGCCGGTCTCCAGCAGGTCCTCCCCGGTCAGCTCCAGATAGGCATGCCCCCCGCCGAACAGGCGCGGAAAGAGCTGTTGCAGGCCGTGATTGACCTGATCGTAGGTCTCCTTGAAGCGGCTGCGGGTCTCGCGGTCGATGCGGCGGATGACCTGTTCCAGCGTATCCAGGGAGCGCGAGATGTCATCGTGCTGGGCGTCCAGGTACCGCTTGCGCTCGGACTGCTCATGGAATTCGTCGATGGCCGCCAGGTTGATGTTGCCCAGGCGCTGGATGCGCACCGCCACCTTTTCCAGCCGCTCCCGCCAGACCGACTCGTCGGCCCCCTCTTCGAGCTCGGCGAGCACGACGCTCGGGCTTACCTCCTCCTCGGCGAGCTGCTCCTCCAGGGTACGGCGGCGCACCAGGCTCTCCTGGCGAGCGAGCCGATCACCGTCCATGGCCGTCCGCCGTTCGCGGATGTCCTCCTCCACCCGGTGCCGCTCCTGATCGAGCTCGCGCACTTCGCCGTCCAGCTCCTCCATGGCGCTCCGGGCGCCCGACAGATCCTGCTCCGCCCGCAGCCGCAGCGATAGCTGCTCCTCGAGCTCGGCCTGCTGCTCGGCCAGGGGCTCGCGCGATTCCTCCAGGGCCTCACGCAGCTCCGCGACCCGCTCCAGCAGCTGCTCGCGCTGTTCTTTCGCGCGTTCCAGATTGGCCGCGACCGCCTCGCGGGTGGCGCGGCGCGACCCGATATCGACCCGCAGGCGGTTGGCCTTGTCACGCCACTCCCGATCCGCCTCGCGCGCCGCGGAGAGCTCACCGCGCAGTGTGTCGCGCCGGGCGGTCAAAAGCTCGCGGCGTTCCGCGAGGGCCTCGATCTCCTCCAGGGCACCGTGCAGGCGCTCGCGGGCGTCTCCCGATTCCTCCTGCGCCGCCGCGAGCCTTTGATCGAGCTCCGAACGCTCGCGGTGCAGCGCCTCCCGACGCTCCGTCTGATGCTCCAGCCGGGTGCGCCGGCCGGTGAGGTCGGCCCGGACGCCGGCGAGCGACTTGGCGACCGCACCGGCCTCGGCCCGATTCCGTTCGCGCTCGGCCTCCAGCTCCAGCCGCTGCCGGCGCCGCTCCTCCTGCTCGGCGGCAAGGCGCTCCACGTTCGCCTCCAGACCCGTAATCTCACGCTCCAGGGCCTTGAGCTCCTCGCCGCGGGAGAGCACGCCGCCGAGGGCCGCGTCCTTTTCCGGGGTGCGCAGCCAGTTCCGCCCCACCAGCGTTCCGCCACGGGTCACCAGCACCTCGCCGGGCGCCAGGCTTCCGCGCTCGCCGAGGGCGGACGCGAGATCGTCCGCCGCCCTCACCGCGCCGAGCATGCCGTGCAGCGGCCATGGGCAGCGTACGTGCTCCATCAGGCTCCCGTTGCCGAGCGGATCTGGGCCGGCGACCGTGGCGGTATCGAGCAGGACCAGCCCGCCATCGGCCTCTGCCGCCGCCGGCCCCAGGCGATCGAGTCCATCGGCGCAAACCGCCCGCAGGCCCGCACCCAGGACCGCCTCCACCGCCGGCTCCCACCCCGGGGTGACCTCGAGGTGATCCGCCAGACGAGGAGCGGACCCGAGACCCTGGCCGCTCAGCCACTCGGCCACGGCCTCGCCGGCGTCCTGCAAGGCGGCCTCCTGGAGCGCGATCAGGGAGGACTGCCGCCCGCGGGCGGACTGCAGCTCAGTGCGCGCCACGTTCAGGCGCTCTCCCGCCGACTGCCGTTCCCGCTCCTGCTCGCCGAGCGCGGTCGCGACTTGTTCGCGGATACCCTCGAGGTGCGATATCCCTTCCTCCAGCTCCGCCTCGCGCTCCGTCAGCTCCGCGATCTGGGCCTCGAGCTGGGCGGTGTCGAGCCGCCCCAGCTCTTCGTCCAGACGCGCCAGGCGCGCCCGGTCCTGGCCGACACGCTGTTCGAGATGATTGATGCGGGCACGTTCCAGCTGGGCCTGCTGGGCCGGGGCGGCGGCCATGCGGTTGAAGTCGTCCCACTGCGCCTCCCAGGCCTTCAGCGCCTGCTCCGCCGCACTGAAGCGCTCTGCCGCCGCATCCAGGGTCTGCTCGACGGTGGCAAGCTCGGGCTCGTCTCGGGCGAGGGCGGTATCGAGCTCGGACAGTGTCTGCTCGTCACGAGACAGATGGGCCTGGGTTCCGCCCATCTCCCGGTCCAGGCGGGCGAGATCCGCCTCGCGCCGGGCGTTGGTCTCCCTGGCGAACTGGATGGCCTGCTCGATGCGGGCGATCTCCGCGCCCACCGCGTAGTAGCGGCCCTGCACCTGGTTGAAGTGGTCGGACGCGGCGACGTAGGCATCCCGCTTGGCTTCGATGTCGGCCTCCAGCCCCCGCTGCCGGGCCACCGCCGCCTCCAGCTCGACCTCCCGGGAACGCAACGACTCGTCGCGGCGCGCGATCTCGGTGTCCAAAGACCGCCAGCGCAACGCCTTGAGCTCGGCGTCGAGCCGGCGCTCCTCCTCCTTCAGGCGCTTGTAACGCTCCGCGGTGGCGGCCTGGCGTTCCAGATGCAGCAGTTGCTTGGCGACCTCGTCGCGCAGGTCGTCGAGGCGATCGAGGTTGTCGCGGGTGTGGCGGATGCGGTTCTCGGTCTCGCGCCGGCGCTCCTTGTACTTGGAGATTCCCGCGGCCTCCTCGAGAAACAGACGGAGATCCTCCGGCCGGGCCTCGATGAGACGCGAGATCATGCCCTGCTCGATGATGGCGTAGCTGCGCGGACCCAGCCCGGTGCCGAGGAACAGGTCCTGGATGTCGCGGCGACGGCAACGGGCGCCGTTGAGAAAGTAGCTGGATTGGCCGTCGCGGGAGACCTGGCGCTTGACCGAGATCTGGCTGAACTTGGCGTACTCGCCGCCCGCGCCGCCGTCGCTGTTGTCGAATACCAGCTCGATGCCGGCGGTGCCCACGGGCTTGCGGCTGGTGGAGCCGTTGAAGATGACGTCGGCCATCGACTCGCCGCGGAGCATCTTGGCCGAGCTCTCCCCCATGACCCAACGCACCGCGTCGATCACGTTGGACTTGCCGCACCCGTTGGGTCCTACGATCCCCGCCAGATTGCTCGGGAAGAGCACGGTCGTCGGGTCCACGAACGACTTGAAACCGGCAAGCTTGATCTTCTCCAACCTCATCGGCGAAAGATACCGGAGGAACGCCCGAGGGCCAAGTGCGTAGCGTCGAATCGGGCGCGACGAAAGGCCACGCCACGTGTCCGTGCCCCAGGCCCAGCAAGGGCCCCGGCAGCCACGGGCGTCTGCTAGACTCTCGCATTCTCGGCGCCGCGGGGAGCGGCGCGATCGCGGATGACCGAGGAAACCAACATGCCCAGCCAACCGAGCAAAGCGCTAGAGACCTTCCCCAATCCAGCCCCCGAGCGGGATTACACCATCCGTGTCCGGGTGCCGGAGTTCACTTGTCTCTGCCCCAAGACCGGGCAGCCGGATTTCGCCGAGCTGACCCTGGAATACATACCCGAGGCCCTCTGCGTGGAGCTCAAGTCGCTGAAGTTGTACGTCTGGTCCTTCCGCGACCAAGGCGCCTTCCACGAGGCGGTGACCAACCGCATGCTCGCGGACCTGGTCGCCGCGACGCGACCCAGGTTCATGCGCCTGACCGCGGACTTCAACGTGCGAGGGGGCATCTACACCACGGTGGTCGCCGAGCATCGGGCGGAGGGATGGGAGACGCCGCGGCCCGTTGCCCTGCCTTGAGCCCGCGCGCGGCGCACACTGCTACATCGGCGTGGACATCGGCACCTCGGGCTGCCGGGCGATCGCCGTTACCCGCGACCAGCGCATCGTCGCCGAAGGGCGCAGTGACATCCCCGCACCGATCCAGGATGGATCGGGTGGTGTCGAGCAGGCGGCGGAGATCTGGTGGCGGGGGGTTCGGTTCGCACTGCGAAAGCTGACGGCTTCGCTCGTGGGGCATGTACCGGCGTCCCTGTGCGTCGACGGCACCTCATCCACCCTGCTGTTGTGCGGGACGGACGGCACGCCCTTGGCGCCGGCCCTGATGTACAACGACAGCCGCAGCCGCGAGGAGGCCGAGCGCATCGCGGCGATCGCACCCGCGGCGAGCGCGGCGCGGGGAGCGGGCTCCAGCCTCGCCAAGCTCCTGCGCCTCAAACGACTCCTGCATCCCCGGGCGGCAACCATCGCCTTGCATCAGTCCGACTGGATCACGGGCAGGCTCACCGACCGTTATGGCGTCAGCGACTGGAACAATTGCCTGAAGCTTGGTTACGACCCGCGGCTGGAGAGCTGGCCGGACTGGATCGCCCGATTGGATCTGGATCCGGTGGCGCTGCCCCGGGTGGTCGCCCCCGGCTCGCTCGTCGGCCAACTCAGCGCCGAGGCGGCGGACGCAACCGGGCTCCCGGCGGGCTTGGAGGTGATTGCCGGCACCACCGACAGCACCGCGGCCGTGATCGCCGCCGGCGCGAGGCAGATCGGGGAGGCCGTCACCAGTCTCGGCAGCACGCTGGTGGTGAAGATACTCGGACCCGCGGCCATCAACGCCCCCGAGTACGGCGTCTACAGCCATCGCTACGGCGATTTTTGGCTGGTGGGCGGAGCCTCCAACAGCGGTGGCGCGGTGCTCCGCACGCTGTTCAGCGATGAGCGGATACGGCAACTGACCGCCAACCTGCAACCCGATCGGCCCACGGGACTCGACTATTACCCCCTGCCCGCGCCCGGCGAGCGCTTCCCCGTCAACGATCCGGACCTGCCGCCGCGCCTGGAGCCGAGGCCGGCGAGCGACGGCCTGTTCTTGCAGGGCATTCTGGAGGGCATCGCCCGGATCGAGGCGGCGGCCTACGACCGCCTGGCGTCCCTCGGCGCACCCGCGCCGCGGTCCGTGCTCACCCTCGGCGGCGGCGCCGACAACCCGGGGTGGACCAGAATCCGGGAGCGGACGCTGGGCGTACCCGTCCGCACCGCCCGGGTCACGCAGGCCGCCTTCGGGGCCGCGCTGCTTGCACTCGACCGGGGGGTTCCGATCTGAGCCGAGCCGGGATCCGCCCGCGGCCGGGCCCGTCGTTCCCGGGTTCGCGTTCGCGCCATGCCGCTTGCTATCATTCGCGGTTTCGCGCAGGCGCCCCGAGGGGGCCTGATTCCGGTTTTTTCTGACGATCGAGCTCCCCATGTCACACGGATTCGACCTAACGAGCACTAAGATTGGCGTCATAGGCCTGGGATACGTGGGTCTGCCGCTCGCGGTCGAGCTCGGCAAGCACTACCCGACCATCGGTTTCGACATCAACCAGGGGCGCATCGCCGAGCTGCGCGCCGGCCGCGACAGCTCGCTCGAGGTCGAGCCCGCGGAGCTCGCGGCGACGGCAAAGCTCCGGTTCACCGGGCGCGCGGAGGATCTCGCGGACTGTAACCTCTACATCGTCACGGTGCCGACCCCGATCAACGACCACAAGGAGCCGGACCTGCGTCCCCTGCAGTCCGCGAGCCGAACCCTCGGGGGTGTGCTGAAGGCCGGCGATATCGCAGTCTTCGAGTCCACCGTCTACCCCGGCGCGACCGAGGAGGTCTGCGTGCCCATCATGGAGCAGGTCTCCGGTCTGGCCTACAACCGGGACTTCTTCGTCGGCTACAGCCCGGAGCGCATCAACCCCGGCGACAAGGAGCACCGGCTGGCCAACATCAGGAAGGTGACCTCGGGCTCCACACCCGAGGTGGCAGACTTCGTAGACAGCCTGTACCGCAGCATCATCGTCGCCGGAACCCACAAGGCGAGCAGCATCCGCGTGGCGGAGGCGGCCAAGGTCATCGAGAACACGCAGCGCGACGTCAACATCGCGCTGATCAACGAGCTGGCCCTGATCTTCAACCGCCTCGGAATAGACACCCAGGAGGTGCTCGAGGCGGCGGGCAGCAAGTGGAACTTCCTGCCGTTCCGTCCGGGCCTGGTCGGCGGCCACTGCATCGGGGTCGATCCTTACTACCTGACCCACAAGGCACAGGCCATCGGCCATCATCCGGAGATCATCCTCGCCGGGCGGCGCCTCAACGACAGCATGGGGGCGTACGTCGCCGGGCGCGTGATCAAGCTGATGATGCAGCGCAACCGCATCTCCAAGGACAGCCGGGTGCTCGTCCTCGGCCTGACCTTCAAGGAAAACTGCCCGGACCTGCGCAACACGCGGGTGGTGGACATCGTCAAAGAGCTCGCCGATTTCGGGATCACGTGCGATGTGCACGACCCCTGGGCCAATCCGGACGAGGCGAGGGCCGAGTACGAGATCAGACTCGTCCCCGAGCCGGCCGATGACACCTACGACGCCATCGTCCTCGCCGTGGCGCACCGGCAATTCCGGGACATGGGGGTCGAGCGCATCCGCGCATTCGGAAAGCCGGGGGCGGTGCTCTACGACGTCAAGCAGGTGTTTCCCGCGGGACTCGTCGACGGCCGGCTCTGATGGCGCGAAACACCTCCCATCCCAACCCTTTCTGACCGTCGATCCGCGCGCAGCGACGGACTTCGCAACCCTCGGGGAACACTATGAGAGTTCTGGTAACCGGCAGCGCGGGCTTCATCGGCTCCGCGCTTTCGCTGCGGCTGCTCGCCCGCGGCGATGAGGTGGTCGGCATCGACAACCTCAACGACTATTACGACGTCGATCTCAAGCAGGCACGCCTCGCCCGGACCGCCGAGCATCCCGGCTTCACGGACCTGCGTATCGACCTGCACGACCGCGAGGCGGTCGCGGAAGCGTTCCGGAAGTACCGACCGCACCGGGTGGTCAATCTCGCGGCGCAGGCGGGTGTGCGCTACTCGATCGAGAACCCGATGGCCTACGTGGACACCAACCTGACCGGATTCGCACACGTCCTCGAGGGTTGCCGGCACAACGGGGTCGAGCACCTGGTGTACGCATCGAGCAGCTCGGTCTACGGCGCCAACACCAACATGCCCTTCTCGGTCCACCACAACGTGGACCATCCCCTGAGCCTGTATGCGGCGAGCAAAAAGGCCAATGAGCTGATGGCCCATACCTACAGCCACCTCTATCGGCTCCCCACTACCGGTCTGCGCTTTTTCACCGTGTACGGCCCTTGGGGCCGGCCGGACATGGCGCTGTTCAAGTTCACCCGCGCCATCCTCGCCGGCGAGCCAATCGAGGTCTTCAACTACGGCAGGCACCGGCGCGACTTCACCTACATCGACGACATCGTCGAGGGCGTCATCCGCGTGCTCGACCGCGTTCCCGAGCCGAATCCGGACTGGCGCGGAGAGGCACCGGACGCGGCGACCAGCGCCGCCCCGTACCGCATCTACAACATCGGCAATCAGCACCCGGTCGAGCTACTGGACTACATCGAGGTCCTGGAGAAATGCCTCGGCAAACCGGCCAAGAAGAACCTGTTGCCGCTGCAGGCCGGCGACGTGCCGGACACCTACGCCGACGTCACGGACCTGGTAAGGGATACGGGCTACAAGCCGGACACGCCGGTCGAGGTCGGGATCTCGCGCTTCGTGGACTGGTACCGGGCGTACTACGACGTCTGACAGGCGCCGGCAGACGGGGACGGGCCAAGGTGTGACGGGAGCCGCAGACGATCGGGGTGATGATTAAGGGGATAAAGACGCGGGGGTCGGACCACTGATCGGAGGCATTGATCAAGGGCCCGACCACCCGCCAGCTAGCGCATTTCCACGGAAACGACCACTACGGTCGAGCGAAAAAGTAGAACCTGGCGCGCGATCTGTCGTTGACGCGTGTCAAGATATCTCCAGGCGGCGGTGCCGGACTCCCCCCTTACCGATCGTCATCCAGGAATCCTTCCTTGAACAGATACAGCAGGACCTCCTGCGCCGCCTCCGAAGGCACCAGCTTGCTGGTGTCGATGCGCAGCTCGGCGCGCTCGGGCTCCTCGTAGGGGTCGCTGATCCCGGTGAACTCGGGGATGATCCCCTTGCGGGCCTTGGCGTAAAGCCCCTTGCGATCCCGCGACTCGCATACCTCCAGCGGCGTCGAGACATGGATCTCGATGAAGGCCCCGTGCTGCTCGATGAGGCTGCGCACCGCTCGGCGGGTCTCGCGGTAGGGCGCGATGGGCGCGCAAATGGCCACCCCTGCCGTTCTTGGTGATCTCGCTGGCGACGAAACCGATCCGGCGGATGTTCAGGTCCCTGTGGGCCTTGGAGAAGCCGAGCTCGCTGGAGAGGTTCTGACGCACGACATCGCCATCCAGGAGGGACACCGGCCGCCCGCCCGACTCGATGAGCTTGGCGAAGACGATGTTGGCGAGGGTGGACTTACCCGAGCCCGAGAGCCCGGTGAAGAACAGGGTGATGCCCTGGCGGCTTCGCGGCGGGTAAACCTTGCGCAGCTCCTCCAGCACCTCCGGATAGCTGAACCATTCCGGTATCTCCCGGTTCTGGACGAGCATGTCCTTGAGCGCCAGGTTGCCGATGCCGGCGCTCTCGTAGTCCTCCGCCTCGATCTCGGCGTCGGGCAGAAAGGCCCTGCGCGACGGCACATACCGGTACTCGGGCTGCTCGATCACCTCGATGCCCAGCTCGTCGGCGAACTGCCTGACGAACGCCTGGGCCTCGTACTTGCCGTAGAACCCGCGGTCGCCGTTCGTCGGCGGCGATGCGTGATCCGGGCCGATGAGGAAATGCGTGCAGCCGAAGTTTCGATTCACCAGGGCATGCCACAGGGCCTCGCGCGGACCCGCCATGCGCATCGCCAGCGGCAGCAGCGAGAGTGCGGTCATCTCATGAGGCAGATGGCGCTGCATCGCCTTGTAGCACTTGACGCGGGCGAAGTGGTGAAGGTCGCCGGGTTTGGTCTCACCCACGGCCGGGTGGATCAGGATGTGGGCCTGATGCTGCTTCGCCGCGTCGATGATCACGCGGCGGTGGACCTTGTGCATCGCGTCCGTGGTATGAAAGGCGATCACCCGCCGCCAGCCCATCTTGCGGAACAGGTGCCGCATCTCCTCCGGCGTGTCCCACAGATTCTCGAACTCGTGGTGCGCGGGGAACTGGATCCCCTCCAAGGTCCCGCTGACGTAGTGCGACCGGACCCGGTCGAGCAGATAGCTTACGCCGGGATGCTCGGGAGAGCTGGTGCCGTAGACCAGCTCTGCCTCGCGCACCTTGTCCGGCTGCCAAACCTCGGTCACCGTCAGCACCGCCGGCATGAAGCCCTCGGCGTCGCGCAGGGCGACCTTGGTGCCGGGCTCGAGCTTCTCGGCAAGGGCCGCGTCGACGTCCAACACCACCGGCATCGGCCAAAGGGCGCCATCCGGCAGCCGGCAATCCGCGAGCACGCTCTCATAGGTTTTCTGATCCATGAAGCCCCGGAGCGGGGCGAAACCGCCGTTGATCAGCAGCTCCAGATCGCACAGCTGGCGCGTCGTGAGTGTCAGTGAGGGAAAGGACAAGGAGGCCTGACGCAGCTCCTCGGCGGTCTGGGGGTCGACAAGCAGGGTGGAGACCGGGTCGCAACGATCATCTAGGGGCGTGGTGGCGGACATATGGGTTTCCTTCGCTATACGAGACTCTTGTGAGACGCGCGCCGCACGGTGGCGGCGCCGACAATCGGCGTGTCAGGACGCGGCCCGTGCGCTCCCGATCGAGCCGGGCACCGGGAGCCGTGCCGACACGGTTGACCGCGCCCCGTCACTCTCCGCCCGAAAGCCCGAACAAGGAGTCGAGATGACCGAGCAGCTGCCGCAATTCGAGCGCCATGATAGCGAATTCCGCGTCGGAGCGGGCGGCCTCATCCTCGACCTCCGGCTCCACCGCCTCCTCGATCAGCGAGTCGGCGAAACGCAGGCGCTTGAGGGACAGGTCCTCCTGGATCACGAAGGACAACCTGTCCTGCCAGTCCAGGGCCAGCTTGACCACCTGCTTGCCGGCGCGCAGGTGGGTCGAGATCTCCTCGCCGGCGAGATCCTGTCCGCGGCAACGCACCACCGACCGCTCGTCCCGCGCGTCTCGCAGCTCGCACTCGTCGCCGAGCGTGAGGCCGTCGGGAACCCGGCCTTCGGTCACCCACTGGGTCAGCAGCGACACGGCGGGGCGATCGGGCCGCGGCGGACGCACGGGCAGCGAGCCGAGGGACTCGCGCAAGCAGGCTCGCGAGCTCGTCGGCGGCCTTCTCGCTCGCGGCATCCACCACCATCCATCCGGCGACCGTATCCAGGTAGGCGCGCACCTGGCGCGAGCGCAGGAAGGCCCGCGGCAGCATCTCGACCAGGACCGCCTCGCGCAGCCGCCGGCGCTCGGCACGGCCGACACTGCGGGACTCCCGATCCTCAAGCTCCGCGACCCGCTCGTCCAGGGCCTCGGCGACGACCGACGAGGGGAGCAATCGCTCCTGGCGCCGCGCGCACAGGAGCGCACAGCCGTTGACGACGTGCGCGAGCGCCTCGGTGCCGCCACCGAGCGAGGGCTGCCAACCCAAGGTCGCGACCTCGAGGGGTCCGCAGGGCCGGAAGCGCCGCTCCCCGAGCCGCTCCTCCAATCCGTTGAGATCGACCGCCGCCGCGTCCTCCAGTCTGTAGATCCTTGCGTTCTTGAACACCCTCTTCCCCCTTCAGGCAAAGGGCCGGCATTATCCCGAAGTGCGGCGAGGTTGCAAGCAAGCGTCGTGCGGCGGAGTCGCCGTCAGGTATGAAAGCCGGAGGTCCCCTGGTCGGGCTCGCCCAGCGAGCAGCGCTCGAATTCCGCGATGACCTGGGCCCCGAGCAGCAGGATCAGCGCCGCGACCTCGAAGCTCAGGAGCACCACCACGGCACTGGCCAGCGAACCGTAGATCAGGTTCACCAGGGAGAGCGACTTGAAGTACCAGACCAGCAGGTGGCGGCTGAGCTCCCAGAGCACGGCGGCAACGGCACCGCCGATGAGGGCGTGCCGAATGGCGATTCTGCCCAGGGGCATGACCAGATAGAGCGCCGTGAGCAGGAGAACCAGACCGGCCACGCCCAGGAGGTAGAGAGCGGTCCCGGACAGACCGTGGAGCTCCCAGACGCGGCCGAACAGCCGCACCTGCTCGTCGTCGAGCGTCTGCAGGGCACCGCTGATCAAGGTGATCAGCAGCAGGCCCCCACCGATGAAGGCGATGAAGAGGAAGGGAATCAGGGCGGAGACGACGAAATGCCGGCGGTGGATGGCAACGCGATGAAAGAAGATCACGGACATGGCGTTCTCGAGCACGGTGAACGCAGTGGTGGCGAAGAAGATCAGGACCAGGAAACCCACCCAGCCGATGAGATGCCGGTTGGCGAGGAAGGCGTGAAGGTGCTCTCCGACCAAGTCCGCCGCCGCGGGTATGACCAAGCGCAGATCGCTCTGGACGGTATGTAGAAGCTGCTCCTCGGACACGATCTTGGAGAGCCCCACCAGCAGCAGCACGATCAAGGGGATGATGGACAGCAGCATGTAATAGGCAACCGCCCCTGACAGCAGCAGGCCCTGATTGCGCTTGAATGCGGTGAGGACCCGTAGCGAGAAACGCCCGGGCCGGCGCAGGATGCGATCCGCGCAGCGCCTCGGCCCCGCCGCGGGGCGAGCCCGGGCAGAGGAATCCCTGATCGGGTCTCGTGACGGATCACCTTGATGCAGCGTCACGATGCAGGATCGCCGACAGCCACCATCAGACCGCCATCCCCACCGGCAGACGCCGACCGCCCCAGGTGCCGGGACGGGCCTCGAAGACGCCCGCGCAGGGCGTGCCGCAGGCGGCGCAGCGGCCGTTGGCGTCCAGCCCCCAGGCCCCCAGCTCGTACCAGTCGCGCTCGATCAAGAGGGCGCCGCAGCCGTGGCACCAGGTGCTGCCGCCGCGGCTGTCGTGAACATTGCCCGTGTACGCGTACCGCACGCCGTTGCGTTGCGCGATGTCACGCGCGCGAGTGAGGGTCGCCGGTGGCGTAGGCGGCGCGTCGAGCATCTTCCAGTCCGGGTGAAAGGCGGTGAAATGCATCGGCACATCGGGACCCAGATGCTCCACGACCCATTTGGTCATGTCGTCGATCTCGCCGTCGGAGTCGTTGTACCCCGGGATGAGCAGCGTGGTGAGCTCGATCCATACTCGGGTGTGGTGACGCAGGTACTCGAGGGTTTCCAGAACCGGCTCGAGATGCCCGCCGCAGATACGGTGGTAGAAATCGTCGGTGAAGGCCTTGAGGTCCACGTTGGCCGCGTCCATGACGGAGAAAAAGTCCTCCCGCGCGCCGGCGCTGACGTATCCGGCCGTGACGGCGACGCTTTTGATGCCCTGCTCGCGACAGGCCAGGGCGGTATCGCGAGCATACTCGAGAAAGATGACCGGATCGTTGTAGGTGTAGGCGACGCTGCGACAGCCGAGCTCACGCGCCCTGCGCGCGATGGTCTCGGGGGAGGCGCTGGCGGCGAGGGTGTCGATCTCGCGCGACTTGCTCATATCCCAGTTCTGGCAGAACTTGCACGAAAGATTGCACCCGGCGGTGCCGAACGAGAGCACCGGCGTTCCCGGCAGGAAATGATTGAGCGGCTTCTTCTCGATCGGGTCGACGCAGAAACCGCTAGACCGCCCGTAGCTGGTGAGGACGATCGCGCCGTCCTCGCAGGCCCGCACGAAACATAGCCCCTGCTGCCCCGGCTTGAGCTTGCAGGCGCGGGGACAGACGTCGCACTGGATCCGGCCGTCGTCGAGGCGGTGCCAGTATCGGGTGGGGTGATGACTCGGTTGCACCTTCATACGCGTGTCCCCCGGCAAACCTTGGATGCGGACGCTCATCGCGCCGGCAGTGCTTCAACTAAAATATTAGTCAACAAGGCCCGTCTTCACTCTGCCGGTGAGGAGCGCCCGCGGGCAGGGGCGGGGCCGTAACCAACGACCGCAACTCGAAGAGAGGCTCAACCGTGACAAGCGTACGCCAGCCGGCGGTAGCCGGCACCTTCTACCCCGCCGACGCGCGAGAGCTGCGGCAGACGGTACAGGGCTATCTGAGAGCGGCCTCCAGTAGCAGTGATGAGGCGCCGAAGGCCATCGTCGCGCCGCACGCGGGATACATCTACTCCGGGCCGGTGGCTGCCAGCGCCTATCGCAGCCTCGCGCCGTTGTCCGACATCGTATCCCGCGTCGTGCTCCTGGGTCCCTCCCACCGGGTCGCGTTCCGCGGGCTGGCTTTCAGCGCCGCCGAGAGCTTCCTCACGCCGCTCGGCGCCGTGCCGGTCGACCGCGACGCCCTCGGGCTGGTCAGCGATCTGGACCAGGTACGCCAGTACGAGGCGCCCTTTGCGGGAGAGCACTGCCTCGAGGTGCAGCTCCCGTTTCTCCAGTCCGTGCTTTCAGACTTCTCGATCGTGCCGCTCCTGGTCGGCGACGCGACCACGGACGAGGTCGCGGAGGTGATCGAACGCCTGTGGGGCGGCGAGGAGACCCTGATCGTGGTCAGCTCCGACCTCAGCCACTACCTCGACTACGACAGCGCCCGCGCCATCGACGCCGAGACCAGCCGCGCCATCGAGTCCCTGCGTCCGGATGCCATCAGCCATCACCAGGCGTGCGGGCGCAACCCGCTCAACGGGCTGCTGCGGGAGGCGAAGCGCCACGGCCTGCGCGCCCGTACGCTCGATCTGCGCAACTCCGGCGATACCGCGGGGCCGCGCAATCAGGTGGTGGGCTATGGCGCCTACGCGTTCTGCTAAGCCGTTGCAGCACGACACTGCCGATCGGAGTACGCTGCTCGCGCTGGCGCGAGCCTCCATCGCCCACGGCCTTGAGCACGCAAGCCCGTTGCAAGTGCGCCCCGGAGACTACGGGCCCGCGCTCAGGGAGGAGCGGGCGGTGTTCGTCACCCTGACCCAGGGGGGCTCGCTGCGCGGATGCATCGGCCACCTGGAAGCGGTGCAGCCCCTGGTGCAGGACGTCGCCGAGAACGCCTTCCAGGCGGCCTTCCGCGATCCCCGTTTTCCTCCCGTGCAGGAAGACGACCTGCCGACGCTCAAGATCCAGATCTCGGTGTTGTCGCCCCCGGAGCCCCTGCCGTTCGACTCGGAGGAGGACCTGCTGAGCCGCATCGAGCCCGGGCGCGACGGCCTCATCCTGCGCGCGGGCAAGGCCCGAGGGACCTTCCTCCCCTCGGTCTGGGAGAGCCTTCCGGAACCGCGGGAATTCCTTCGCCACCTGAAGATGAAGGCAGGGCTCGGGCCGGATTTCTGGTCCGAGGACGTCGAGATCTGGCACTATCACACGGAATCCTTCTCGGAATAGCCCGCCCTCTCCGGTCTCCCGGCGCTGGGCGCTCGCTATCCTGCCCCCTTGGTACGGAGCCTCGACGGTCCCTTGAACGAGATCCCACTCACCGGTCTGTTCCTCTCTCTGCTGTTCCTGATCCTGCTCTCGGGGTTCTTCTCCGGCTCGGAGACGGCGCTGATGACGCTCAACCGCTACCGTCTGCGCCACAAGGCGGAGCAGGGCCACAAGGGTGCGTTGCGGGCGCGTGCACTGTTGGACCGCCCGGACCGCCTGATCGGCCTGATCCTGCTCGGCAACAACTTCGTCAACATCCTGGCCTCGTCCCTCGCCACGGTCATCGCCCTGCGCATCGGCGGCGAGGGGGCCATCGCCGCTGCGGCGGGCATCCTGACCCTGGTCATCCTGATCTTCGCCGAGGTCACGCCTAAGACCCTGGCGGCACTGCGCCCGGAGCGCCTCGCGTACCCCTCCGCCTACGTCTACACCCCGTTGCTGAAGATTCTCTACCCGATCGTGTGGGCGGTGAACATCGTGACCAACGGCTTACTGAGATTGCTGGGGGTGAGACCGGACGGCGAATCGGGCCATGCCCTCAGCCAGGAGGAGCTGCGCACCGTGGTGAGCGAGGCGGGTGCCATGATCCCCGAGCGCAGCCAGAAAATGCTGCTTGGCATCCTGGATCTCGAGAACGCCACGGTCGAGGACATCATGATCCCCCGCAACGAGGTCGAGGGCATCGATATCCAGGAATCGGAGGAGGAGATCATCGAGGCGATCAAGAACGCCGCCTACACCCGCATGCCCCTGTTCGACGGTGGGGTTGACAACGTAATCGGTGTCTTTCACGCCCGCGACGCCCTGCGCGCCCTGCTGGAGAGCGGCCTGGGGAAGCAGCACCTGCGCGACATCAGCCGCGAGCCCTATTTCATCCCCGAGGGCACCAAGCTCTACCAGCAGTTGCTCAACCTCCAGCGCCGGAAAGAGCGCGTCGGGCTGGTAGTCGATGAGTACGGAGATTTTCTCGGTCTGATCACCCTCACCGATCTGCTCGAAGAGATCGTCGGCGAATTCACCACCGATCCGGCGGACACCATCTCCGAGATCCATCGCGCCGAGGACGGCAGTCTGCTGATCGACTGCGGGATCAGCGTGCGAGAGCTCAACCGGGCGCTGCGCTGGAAACTACCGACCGAGGGTCCGAAGACCTTGAACGGGCTCATCCTGGAGTACATGGAGACCATCCCGGAACCGGGGACCAGCCTCAAGCTCCACGGACTTCCATTGGAAATCACGCAGACGGGCGACAGCGCGGTCAAGACGGTCAAGTACGTCGGCAAGATCCCGCGCAAGGCATCTCCCCGCAGCGAACGCTGAGCCCGTGGAAAGCACCGACGGCGCCCCCGCCGGACGCTCCCCATGCAGGGTGAAACCCTGTTCGCAACCCGACGCAGACTTGTTACGATACAAAGCAAAAAATCGGGATTACCGGACGAAGTCGATTGGGAAGGCGCTGATTCGGATCAGCACTTCCCGCTGCACATGGATGTCTTGCCGTGTTCAAGCGCGCAAGCGTTTGGAAATGGAGCCAACAAAAAAACCGCGCTTCTCGGGTGGCGTGCTGATCTTGACCTGGATGGCCAGTAATCGGCGTCTCCTCAGCGCAATACGGGACTCGCGACCCTCATGGCCAAGCTGATTCTGTCGTTCAAGGGGCTGCTCCTTTCGGTTCATCACCTCGACGAGCGCCCGATGACCATCGGACGCGACCCCGCCTGCCGCATCGCGGTGGACAGCCTTGCGATTGCCCCGCGGCATGCGGAGTTGGTCTCATCGGACGCGGATTTTCTGCTCCTGGCGCTCGATCCAGACTATCCGGTGCTGCTCAACAACGAGCAGGTGGACCAGGCAAGCCTGCACCACGGTGACGAAATTCAGCTCGGCAAGCACACGCTGAGCTTCTCGAACGACACGCTGGAGCTGGCACGGAGACCGGCGGCGGACAAGGCGCGGCAGCCGGCAGGTGGGGAAGACGACCCGGTCCCGGCGTACCTCCAGGTACAGAGCGGACCGCAAATCGGCAAGGTGGTGGTGCTGCGCCGCGCGGTCACACGTCTGAGCCGGGTCGGAGCGAACGACGTATTCGTGACCCGCCGGGATAACGCGTACCACCTCTCCCGGCTGGACGGCGACAAGCCGATCACCGTCGGCGGCGCGGCCCTGGTGGGCGACGCCGATGTAGCCCTGCGCCATAACGACGTCATCGAAATCGGCACCACGCGCTTCTGCTTCTTTTCCGCGGACACGGATATCCCGGCGGATACGACCAACCAGGCCTGACGACCCGCCCTTTCGGACGCGGGCCGGAGTCCGCGGCTCAAACGGCGTCGATCGCCTCTCTCAGGCTGTTGGCGGGAATGATCTCCAGCCCCTCGACGCCTCCCTTCGGCACGTTCTTCGCGGGCGCAAGGGCGCGCCGCAGCCCGTGCTTGGCCGCCTCGCGGAGACGATCCGGACCATTGGGGACCGGTCTGATCTCCCCCGACAGGCCGAGCTCGCCGAATACCGCCAGATCCGCGCCCAGCGGGCGGTCCCGGTGGCTCGAGAGTACGGCCAAGAGCACCGCCAGGTCCGCGGCGGTCTCGGTAATACGCACGCCCCCGACCACATTGACGAAGACGTCCTGATCAAACATGCCGACGCCGCCGTGGCGGTGCAGCACCGCCAGCAGCATGGCCAGCCGATTCTGATCCAGGCCCAGGGCCACGCGCCGGGGGTTGGCAAGCGGGCTCTCGTCCACCAGGGCCTGCACCTCCACCAGCAGGGGGCGCGTTCCCTCGCGGGTCACCATCACCACGCTGCCCGGCACCGGTTCCCCATGGCGCGAGAGAAAAATGGCGGAAGGGTTCTTCACCTCCTTCAGCCCGCGATCGGTCATGGCGAACACGCCGAGCTCGTTGACGGCACCGAAGCGGTTCTTGACCGAGCGCACCAGGCGGAAGGGGCCGCCGACCTCGCCCTCGAAATACAGTACCGTATCCACCATGTGCTCCAACACGCGGGGACCCGCGAGCGCGCCCTCCTTGGTCACATGCCCGACCAGAAAGATGGCCGTGTCCGAGAGCTTGGCCCAGCGCACCAGCTGGGCCGCGGTCTCCCGCACCTGGGAGACGGAGCCCGGGGCCGACTGCAGCAGCTCGGTGAACAGGGTCTGGATGGAATCGACGACCAGGACCCTCGGCCGTTCGGAGGAGGCAACCTCCAGAATCCGCTCCACGCAGGTCTCGGCCAGCAACCGGATGCCCTCACCGGCAAACCCCAGGCGCCGCGCGCGCAGGCTCACCTGCTGCGGGGATTCCTCCCCGCTCACGTAGAGCACAGGGTCGCGTGCGCCCAGGGACGCGCAAGCCTGGAGCAGAAGCGTGGATTTGCCGATTCCGGGGTCCCCGCCGATGAGGACCACCGAACCGGCCACCAGACCACCGCCCAGCACCCGGTCCAGCTCGGCGATGCCGCAGCCGGAGCGCGCGCTCGCTTCCGGGCTGACCTCGGCGAGCGAAAGAGCAGAGGCTCCCTGCACCGCACCCGCATAGCCGGTGCGCCCAGGGGCGGCGGGCAGCGCGCGGACCTCC
Organism: uncultured Gammaproteobacteria bacterium; assembly: GCA_963698495.1. Classification (GTDB taxonomy): domain Bacteria; phylum Pseudomonadota; class Gammaproteobacteria; order Chromatiales; family Chromatiaceae; genus CAVORB01. Next base: position 102,978 of record CAVORB010000033.1, read on the forward strand.
TCCACGGCATTCCAATCGCCGCAGTCCGGACACTGGCCGCTCCACTTGGGCAGCCGCGCGCCACAGGCGTTGCAGACATAAGCCAGACGAGGCTTGCCGGGCTTGGCCATGGGATCAGGCGGGCCCGGCCGCGTCCGTGGCGATCGCCTGGTAATCCAGGCGCACCCGCCTGGTCACGCGGCACAGAAGCTCGTAAGCGATGGTTCCCGCCCATCCGGCGATCTCGTCCACCGGCAGTCCCTCGCCCCACAGCGTCACCGCGTCACCCACCCTTGCCTCGGGCAGTCCACGCAGGTCGATGGTGATCAGGTCCATGGAGACGCGACCGACGATGGGCAGGCGGCGACCGCGGATGAGAACCGGGGTGCCGCTCGGCGCCTGACGGGGGTAGCCGTCTCCGTAGCCGACCGCAGCGACCCCGACCGGCATGTCCTCGGGGCACACCCAGGTCCCCGAGTAACCAACCGCATCGCCGCGGCGCAGCCGGTTCACGGCGATCAGGTGGGTGCGCAGGGTCATCACCGGCCGCAAACCCAGGTCGCTGGCGCTTCGTCCCTGCAGCGGAGAGGCCCCGTACAGCATGATCCCCGGCCGCACCCAGTCCGTGCGCGAGCCGGGCCAAGCGACGATGCCGGCGGAGTTCCCGATGCTCAGGCGGTGGCCGCCCACGCCAGCCAGTGCGCGCAGACGTTCGCATTGCGCATCGGTCAGGGGATCGGACGGATCATCCGAATTGGCCAGGTGAGTCATGAGCCCGGGCGGCTGCGGGCAACGGGACAGCTGATCCAGAACCGCGGGAACGGCGGCCGGCGGCATGCCGAGGCGATGCATGCCCGTGTCCACCTTGATCCAGAGCGGGAGCATTGCCGCGTCCGGCCGCTGCTCCAGGAGCGCAATCTGCTCCCGATGATGCAGCGCCAGCTCCAGACAGTGGCGGCAAGCCAAGTCGACCTCCTCCCGGGAGAAGGCCCCCTCCAGGACCAGAACCGGCTTTTCCACCCCCGCCTCGCGCAGGCGAACCGCTTCCTCCAGCCGGGCCACCGCATACCCGTCCGCCTCGGCCAGCCCCTGTGCGGCCTGCACCATCCCGTGGCCATACGCGTCGGCCTTGATGACGGCCCAGACGCGGCTGCTCGGGGCGAAGCGCCTGACGACAGAAAGATTATGGCGCAGGGCCGCGTGGTCGATCAGCGCCCGGGGGCCGGCGAGCATCAATAATCCTCGCCGCCGTAGGTGTCGGCGATGAAGCTCTCGAACTTAGTGTACTTGCCGAGGAAGGTGAGCCGCAGGGTGCCGATGGGGCCGTTGCGCTGCTTGCCGATGATGATCTCGGCAATGCCCTTGTCCTTGGTGTCCTCGTGGTAGACCTCGTCGCGATAGATGAACACGATCAGGTCCGCATCCTGCTCGATGGCCCCGGATTCGCGCAGGTCCGACATCACCGGCCGTTTGTTCGGCCGCTGCTCGAGGCTGCGGTTGAGCTGGGAGAGGGCGATCACCGGCACACTGAGCTCCTTGGCCAGGGCCTTGAGCGAGCGCGAGATGGCGGAGATCTCCGTGGCGCGATTCTCGCCGACCGTCGGCGCCTGCATGAGCTGCAGGTAGTCGATGACGATGAGGGCCAGGTCCCCGTGCTCGCGCTTCAGGCGCCGCGCGCGCGCGCGCAGCTCGGTGGGCGACAGGGCCGGCGTGTCGTCGATGAACATCGGCGCCTCGGCAAGCATGTTGACCGCCGAGGTGAGGCGCGGCCATTCGTCGTCCTCCAGCCTCCCGGTGCGCACCCGGTGTTGGTCGATGCGCCCGAGCGAGGACATCATGCGCATGGCGAGCGCGTCCCCCGGCATCTCCATGCTGAATATCGCGACTGGCCGCCGGACCTCCAGGCCCACGTTCTCGGCCAGGTTCATGGCGAAGGTCGTCTTCCCCATGGATGGGCGCCCGGCGACGATGATCAGGTCGGAGGGCTGCATCCCCGAGGTCATCTTGTCGAAATCGGTGAAGCCCGACGGCAGACCGGTAATGGGCTCATTTCGCTGGAACAGCACCTCGATGCGTTCGACCGCCCGGCCCAGCAGCGTCTTCAGCGGCTGGAAACCGCCGCCGCCACGGGTCTCCTGCTCGGCGATCTCGAACACCCGACGCTCGGCCTCGTCGAGCAGCTCCGCGGACTCCCGGCCGCCCGGGTTGAAGGCGATGTCGGAGATGTCGGTGCCGACCGAGATCAGCTGACGCAGCACCGAGTTCTCGCGCACGATCTTGGCGTAGGCGTTGACGTTGGCGGCGCTCGGCGTGTCCTTGACCAGGGTTCCGAGGTAAGGCAGGCCGCCGGCGTCGGCCAGGCCCCCGGTGCGCTCCAGGGTCTCGGCCAGGGTGACGACGTCGAACGGCTGGTCCGCCTCCGCGAGCCTGCGGACGGCGGAGTAGATCAGGCGGTGCTCGCGGCGGTAGAAGTCCCCCGCCGCGACCTTGTCGGCCACCGTGTCCCAGGTCTGGTTATCCAGCATCAGACCGCCGAGGAGGGACTGCTCGGCCTGAATCGAGTGAGGCGGAATCCGCAGGTCGTTCACCGAACCTGCGCTCTTTTCTGAGAAGGCGGAAACCGGGGGTTCTGACATGGGAGGCCGGAGGTTGGGGTTAGCCGCAAGGAAATGACGCGCGCCGCCGCCCGGGGAAGCGCCCTTCTGCCTGGCGTCCTAGACGGAACGCGCGCCGGGGGAGATGCAGCAGCCCCCGCATCCCCTGCCCCTCCCGTCCCGGTTGCCGCGGGGGACCGGACCAAGCGGTTCCCGATCACTCAGGCTCCCGCATGACGATCCGCCGGCCGACTACCCGACGGGGCGCCCCCGATTCTCCTTGCGAACAGGGACGAAGGCAAGGAGCCCCAGGCGGCCGGGTCAGCCCTCGGAAACGATCTCGAGCTTGATGGTGGCGTCCACATCGGCATGCAGATGAACGACGACGTCGTACTCGCCGGTGGCGCGGAAGGGACCCTCCGGGAGACGCACCTCCTGACGCTCGAGGTTCTTGCCCAGCGCGACAACCGCCTCGGCGATGTCGCTGGTGCCGACCGAGCCGAACAGCCGCCCCTCGTCGCCGGACTTGCGGGCAACGGTGACCGTGAGACCTTCGAACTGCTCACGTCGGGCCTCCGCGGCCGCGAGGGCCTCGGAGGCCTGCTTTTCGAGCTCGGCGCGGCGCTCCTCGAACGCCTGCAGGTTGGAGTCGGTCGCCGGTACGGCGTAGCCCTGAGGGATCAGAAAGTTACGGCCGTAACCGGAGCGAATGGTGACCTTGTCGCCCAGCTCTCCGAGATGACCGACCTTTTTCAGCAGGATGACTTCCACGTGGGTTCTCCCGTTCAATCGATTTCGAACTGTGATTCTGCACCGCAGATCCCGCCTGCGAGCGGCCGCTGCACGGACCTGATCCGCGGCGGCGATGAGTGGCTGGGCCTAACGGCTCCTTCTCGCGCGCTCCGGAATGTCTACGCGCTTAAAAATAGCGGAATGGCGACACATCCGTGTGCCGCGGTACGCGCTGAGTCGATCGGCGTCACTAGCTATCCTTCTCAGCACGCGTCTGGATCTTCGCCCGCACGTTCACCCAGATGTCCGCAAGCCCCAAGCCGGCGACCAGCAGCTCCGCATGAGGCATGGCGAGCACCAGCAGGGCGTAAAAACCAACCAGCCACATCCGTTTGGCGCTGAATGCGACAGACAGTGCATGGGCCACTGCTATGCCCTGGAGCAGGTACAGGGGCGTCAGCAACAGAAGCAGCTCCGCGGCCCAAATGGCGTGATCCTGTACTTGCAGTACGACAAACGCCAGCACGCCGAGGACCCCCGCCGCCGGGTGCAGCCGCAGCTCCCGGAACTCGGCGCCGAACCCGCCCGGATTGTAGAGGACCGCCTGCCACCAGCGCCCGATGAACAACGCGAGCAGGATCTGGAAGTAAAAGGTCGCCGCGAAGGCGCCGGTCATCCAGGGCGCAATCCGCTGCACCAGCGCACGGCTGGCCTCGGCGTCGACGACACCACCCTCCACCAGGCCGGCGCGCACGGGCTCCAGCAGCTCGCTCCAGTAGGCCGCCGGATCGGGTGTCTGTAGGCGCACCGCCAACACGACGAGGAGCCCGAACACGGCGGCCAGCTGCACCGTGAGATTCAGCGATCGGCTCTGGCGCAAAACGAGCCCCAGGCCCCAGACCGGGAACCAGAGGGCGGCAGCAAATCCGATCGCCGGCCATGGACTCCCGAGGGCGGCGAAAACGATCAGGCCGCTGGCGAGGGCCGCGAACAGAGCCACCAAACCACCCTCGCGCCCGCCTTGGCGCAGGGTGACCAGGGCTACCGCCGCCGAGCTCAGCAGCGCCGCCAGAGGCACGATCAGGGAGAGCACTGCGGTCCCCGCCGCGACCAGCGCGGCCTGGGATCGCCCGCGCATGATGAACCCCGCGAGTGCCTGCATTCCCGTTATAACCCCGTCGGAGACGGCAGCGCGCCGATGCGCCCGGGTTTGCTCACCCGGGGTTTCGGCTTGGGCTGCAAGGCCTCGCGCGGGTCAGCCCCGTCAGTGACCGTCGGTGTACGGCAACAAGGCGAGGAAACGGGCCCGCTTGATGGCGGTCGCGAGCTGCCGTTGGTACTTGGCCGAGGTACCGGTGATGCGGCTCGGCACGATCTTGCCGGACTCGCTGACGAAGGACTTGAGCAGGTTCAAATCCTTGTAGTCGATTTCCTCGATGCCCTCGGCGGTGAACCGGCAGTAGCGTTTGCGGCGAAAAAAGCGTGACATGGCAACCTCTTACTCTTCGTCTTCGTCCTGATCGCGGTCCTGGGCCCGCCCCCTGGGACCGCGCTCCCGCCCCTCGTCGTCGGAGGAATCGTCCGACTGGCCGCGCTCGTCGCTCGATTTGGCCAGCGGGGAAGGTTCGGTCGCCGCCTCGTCCTGGCGGATGATGAGGTTGCGCAGCACGGCGTCGTTGAAGCGGAATGCGCTCTCAAGCTCGTCGATCGACTCCTGATCGCACTCGATGTTCATGAGCACGTAGTGAGCCTTGTGCACCTTATTGATGGGATAGGCCAGCTGTCGCCGCCCCCAGTCCTCCAGGCGGTGAATCTTGCCGTCGCGCTTCTCGATGTTGGTGCGATAGCGCTCGACCATGGCGGGCACCTGCTCGCTTTGACTCGGGTGCACCAAAAACACAACTTCGTAATGTCGCATGAAAGCCCCTTACGGTTTGAACAGCCTCCCGCGGAGCACGGTGAGGCAAGGAGACGATCTCCCGGTGACGGGAAACCCGCAATTATACGGATTCCTCACCGCTGGTCAAAGGTATACAGACGTACTTGGCAGGGTCACGCCTTAGGCCGGAGCGGGCGTGCCTTGCATGGCGAGATAGCCCGAACGACCAGGCACCTCGCCCCAGCCCACCAGGTGACTGGGAAGCGCGCCCAGGTCCAGGGTTTCATACACCTCCCGCAACGGGTGTATCCGCGCCTGAGAGCCACGCCACATCACCAGCAGCCTCTCCATCACGGGCAACAGCCCCATGCCCTCGAGCTCGGCGTGCAAAGTGTAGACGTGCCCCTGGGGCAGCACATAGTGACTCTCGGCGAAGACAGTTTCGTGGACGTTGTGCTCGGTTACGCCCTCGCGCCCGATGAGCTCGTCCAGGGTCGGCAGGGTGGTCGGAATCTGGGGACAGCGTGAGCGCACCCCTTGCAGCACGGGATAGAAGGCGCTCCTGCCGCGGGTATCGCTCGCGTAGTCAAAACCCATCGACTCCTCCAGCGCCAAGGCGTGGGGATTGACCTGCCAGCCGGCCGCGCCGTGGACCCTGGCGGGTCGGCCGAACACCCGTTCGAAGGCCTCGCATGCCCGTTCCATTTCATGCCGCGTCCAGGCCTCGTCGCGCCGGGCGACGAAGTCCTGCCACGCGACCTGGTCGTAGCAGTGGATCCCGACCTCGTGGCCCGCCTCCATTGTCGCGCGCATCACATCCCCGCCCTTCCGGGCGATATCCGGCCCCGGCAGCAGGGTCCCGTAGAGCAGGGCCTTGAGCCCGTCGTGACAGGCGACGGAGGTGCGCCGCACCTTGGACGGAAAGCCGGAGCGGAACACCCGTCGCAAGGCCCGCCCCGTGTGGTCCGGCCCCAGACTGAACAGGAAGGTTGCCCGCACCTGGTAGCGGTCGAACAGCCGCAGGAGGGCCGACACACCCTGCAGGGTGCCGCACAGGGTGTCGACATCAACCTTCAGTGCGATGCGCATCAGTCGTCGATCGGCGCACGCATATCCGCCACCTCGCCTCGATAGGCGGCGAAGATCTCGCGCAGGGAATCGGGCACCAGCACCCCAGTCACGACTCTAGACACGCTTGCTCTCGATGATCCTGGTCAACACTCGCAGGTGGCAATGCGGCTCGTCGTCGTCGCAGTGACACATGAGGGTGACCGGCCCGCGTTCCGCCAGGTGCTTGATCAAACGCAGGGTGAACTTCTGCCCGTGGTTCTTGATCCTCTCGTTGTCCCTGTCCACGGCGCCGTCCGCCCAGACCGCGTCCCGATAACGACCGCCGAACTCGCCCCAGGAGATCTCAGCGTCCAGGAACTGGCGCAGCAGCCGCTCTGAGGGTCCGAGACTCGCCATCCAGACGTCATAGCGATCACCGGGCAAACCGCGGCCGCGGAAGCGGGTGGCGAGGACGCGCAAACCATCCTCGGGAGACGGGGAGGACCAGACGGATTTCGTCTTCAGCATGGGGATTCCCCGGTCAGATCCGCGCATCCGCGTGTAAAGGCACCCTCCGTTACGGCAAAAGAGCATAGCAACTGGCGGCGCGCGGGCGCGAGCACCCTCGTCAGACGGGTACCCCAGCCGATCAAGACCGGCGCGGCAACCGGGTGGCTGGGGCCATCCATCGCCGAGCCGTAAACCGGAACCGGCGCATGACCGCGCTTTCGCCGCTCCAGCCGAGACGCTATCCTCGTCGCCCGGATCATCCGAATCGCCCCGCCGCCGGCACGCCCGCGCCCCCGGGATGCCGCCGAGATACCGCCCGGAGGAAACGACCATGCGCGACCGCTTGCCAGGCCACAGGGCGGCATGCAGCTGAAGGACACCGACCCGCCGCCGCGGTTCTTCCGCGGACAGCGCTGGCTCAATATCGCCCTGCGCGGACTTCACCTGCTGGGAGTGGCGGGGATGGGAGCGGGTTACCTGGTGCCGGGCGTCGAGCGGGACGCCTGGTTCCCGTATCTCGTGCTGACTTTGGCGACCGGCGTCGGCATGGCGTTGCTTGACGCCTGGTCGGACCGTCACTGGCTGACTCGGCTCAGCGGCCAGACGGTCCTGTTCAAGCTCCTGCTCCTGGCGCCGATCGCGTTCTGGCCCGCCGCCGGGCCGGCGCTGTTCGCCGCGGTCATCTTGATCTCGGCGATGGTCTCTCACGCCCCGGCGCGGGTGCGGCACTACCGCCCGCTGCGAGGGCGCACGCTGGAACGCCCGGCGTCAGAGCGAAGACGCAGTGACACCTGATCCCAGACTCCGACCGCCTTCAGGCTCACTTCAAGTTGGCATCACGTCCCCCGTTCAGGCTCACGTGTCGTTGGAAGAGGCTCTGGTCGAGGTGCGCCACCGCTACGCCTCTACGCTTGCTTGCCTGGAGGCCAGACTGGACCTGCCAGGACGTTCCCCAGGAACCCGCTTGACGGTCCAAGCAGGCATCGCCCATTACCGCGTCATGCTGGCCTTCCTCGCCGCGCAGGGTCCGCGGCCGATGCGGGAGCACCAGTACGACGCGGCGGAGAAAGAACACCATGCGTAGCCCGTCAATCGTCCTGCTCCTGCTCCTGGCCGAGATAGCGGCCGCGGAGATTCCGGTTACGGCCCGTCCTCGTCGCCGACCTGGCCATACACCCGGAGCGCAGCGCCCCCGCCTCGGTGGAAAGCGTCAACAACGCGGATCTGAGCGCCGAGATCACGGCCCGCGTCCTGACCATCCCGGTGCGGGTGGGCGAGGTGGTGGACGCCGGGGATATCCTGGTCGAGTTGGACTGCCGTGACTATCAGTCGCGTCTCGCGGCGCAGCAGGCGACCTTGGTGCAGCTGCAATCGCAGAAGGCGCTGGCCGAGAGTCAGCTCGACCGCGCCCGCAACCTGAAACGGGAGCGCAACATCAGCGACGAGGAGGTCGACCGCCGCGACACCGAGCTTGCCGCCCTTGATGCCCAGATCAAGGCCCAGACCGAGGCCATCCGCCAGGCCGAGACCAACGTCGAGCGCTGCACCGTGCGCGCCCCTTACAAGGCGGCAGTGACGGCGCGCCTGACCGACGTCGGCACCCTGGCCAACCCGGGCAGCGCCCTGCTGCGGCTGGTCCAGCTGGATCAGCTAGAGGTCAGCGCCCGCGTGCGCCCCGACGAGGTCGAGGAGGGCGCGGAGGCGGAGCGGCTGGAGCTCGTCTACCTCGATCGCCGGTATCCGCTCAAGGTCGCACGCGTGGTGCCGGTGGTGGACCCCGCCACCCGCACCGTGGAGATCCGCCTCAAGTTCGTCGCTGAGCAAGCCCCATCCGGCGCCTCCGGACGGCTCGTCTGGCGCAGCGCGGGCAGTTACCTCCCCGCGGAGCTTCCGGTGCGCCGCGGCGGGACCCTAGGCGTGTTCGTGTTGACCGGCGGCAAGGCCGCATTCCATCCGCTGGAGGGTGCGCTGGAGGGCCAGCCGGCGCGGGTCGACCTGCCGGGGCAGAGCATGATCATCGTCGAGGGACGCCAGCGGCTCCAGGACGGCGATGCGGTCCGTGTTGGCGAGCAGGCGAACTCGGACTGAGACCCGTCCCATGCTCTCGACCCTGCTGCGCAACCACGTGCTCACCAACCTCTTGTTCGGGCTGGTGCTCATCGTCGGTCTTCTCGCCTACACCCTGTTGCCCCGCCAGAAGGACCCCACCATCAACTTCAATTGGCTGGTGGTCACGACCATCCTGCCCGGTGCTTCCGCCCTCGATGTGGAAAAGAAGGTGACCGACCCCTTGGAGGACGCGGTGCGCCGCGTGCAGAACATCAAGTTCATGTCCTCCAACAGCCGTGACTCGGTGTCCAGCATCCTGGTCCGCTTTCAGGACCTGGAGCCGCGGTTGTTCGACAAGCGGGTCAACGACCTGCGCCGGGAAATCCAGAACGCGGAGCGGGACCTGCCGGCCGAGGTCGACGACCCGATCATCCTCGAGATCACCAGCGCCAACGCCTACCCCGCGGCTACCATCGCGGTGGTAGGACAAGCCGACGACGAGAACCTGCGGGTCCAGGCAAGGAACGTGGAGAAGGACCTGGAGCGCTTCTCCCAGGTTGAGCGCGTTGACCCGGTCGGTCTCTCCGACCCCGAGATCCACGTCAACTTCGACCCCGCGGCCTTGGAGGCCCTGGGACTGCGGCCCACGCAGGTGGCGGACACGGTTGCGGCCTTCTTCCGCGACGTGGCCGCGGGCACCTTGCGCCTGGGAGATCAGAGCTGGCTGGTGCGCCTGGTGGGAAGCGAGCGGGAGCCCGGCGAGCTGGCCCGGCGCCCGGTGGTGGGCGCGCCGGGCGAGGTCACCCTTGGCCGGGTTGCTGGCGTGGAGCGCGCGCGGGAGCGCCCCGACAAGCTCGCCCGCTTCGACGGCCTCCCCGCCGTGGTGTTGGCGATCATGAAGCGCGACGACGCCAACACCCTGGAGATGGTGGACCGGATCAACGCCTATATCGAGGAGCGAAACGCCTTCTCGGACCGCACCGGGATCAAGCTCGTCCTGGTGGACGATCAGACCATCCCGACGCGTCAGGCCATCGGACTGATGGAACGAAACGCCCTGATCGGCCTCTTTCTGGTGCTCGGCGTCGCCTGGGTTTTTCTCGGCAGCCGCATCGCCTTTTTTACCGCCATCGGCATCCCCTTCTCGCTCGCCGGGACCTTCCTGATCCTGTTCGTCCTGGGAGAAACCCTCAACGTCACCGTGCTGCTCGGCGTCGTGATCGTGCTCGGCATGCTCGTGGACGATGCCGTGGTGGTGGTAGAGGCCATGTACTACCGGCTCCAGCGCGGCATGGACGGGCTCGAGGCGGCGCTCGATGCGATGCGCGAGGTGGCGGCGCCCGTGATCGCCGCGGTCCTGACCACCATGGCGGCCTTCCTCCCGCTGATGCTCCTGCCGGGCATCCTCGGAGACTTCATGCGCGTAATTCCCATGGTGGTGACCATCGCGCTCGCGGTCAGCCTGATCGAGGCCTTCTGGATGCTGCCGTCGCACGTGGTGTCGGCGCGCGTGAGCTTCGACCGGCCGTCCCGGGTCCACGCCTACCGGGTGCGCTTCACCCACTGGGTGCAGCTGCGCTACGTGCGCGCCCTGCTCGCCGTCCTGCGCCGCCCGCGGCTGTCGCTGTCGTTGGTCGCTCTGCTGTTCGCCGGCGCGGTCGGGGCGGTGGCGATGGGCATGGTGCGCATTGAGTTCTTTGCCTTCGACACCCTGCGGCTGTTCTACGTGAATGTGGAGATGCCGCCGGACACGCCCATCGAACGCACCATGGACAAGGTGCTCGAGATCGAGGGAAAGGTCCGCCGCCATGTGCGCCCGGGCGAGGTCCGGGCCATGACCAGCTACGCGGGAAACATGTTCACCGAGAAGGAGCCGCGGCTGGGCGACCACTATGGGCAAATCCTCGTTGGGCTGAACTCCAAGACCCCCGAGCTGCGGGAGGTCGAGGAGATGATCGAGGCCATGCGCCCCGAGGTCACCGCCACACCGGGGCCGGTTCAGGTCTCCTTCCTGCGCCTGTCCGGCGGACCACCGGTGGAGAAGCCGATCAGCATCAAGGTGCGCGGCGACCAGTACGCCGAGATCCGCGCCGCGGCGGACGCCATCAAGGGCATCCTGAACGGGATTCCGGACGTCGTGGACGTCGAGGATGATGCCGCGCGCGGGCGCCCGGAGCTGGTGCTTCGCATCGACGAGGACGCCGTCAACCGCGCGGGGCTTAACCCGCTTGAGCTGGGCCGCACCCTGCAGCTGATGGTGGACGGGGAGATCGTCGCCGATCTGCGCGACGCGGGCGAGAAAGTCGAGGTTCGGGTGCGCGCACGGCCCGGGGAGCGCGACGACCTGCGCGGCCTGCTCGGCCTGCGCCTGCCGACCCCGGCGGGCGAGCCCGTTCCGCTCGGTGCCCTGGTGCAGGAGGATCGGTCCGAGGGCATCGGGAACTTCCGGCACTACAACTTCCGCCGCGCAATTACCGTCGAGGCGGACCTCAGGCCCGGCGGCATCGACACCGTGACCGCCAACCGCCTGGTACTGGAGGGCTGGGAGCGCGAGCGCGCCGCCTACCCCGATATCGATCTCGACTTCACCGGCGAGCTGGACGACATCCAGGAGAGCCTGAGCTCCATCGGGCTGCTGTTCGTCTTCGGCGTGGGGCTCATGTACCTGATCCTGGGTACCCAGTTCCGCAGCTACTTTCAGCCGCTGATGATCCTGGCAACCGTTCCCATGGCCTTCACTGGTGTGGTCCTGGGGCTGCTGGTCACGGGCAACCCCCTGAGCCTCTACACCCTCTATGGCATCGTGGCGCTGGCCGGCATCTCGGTCAATGCCGCTATCGTGCTGATCTCCGCCGCCAACGATCGGCTCAAGCGCGGCATGAGCCTGCTGCACGCCACCCTCTACGCCGCCCGCCGGCGCGTCATCCCGATCCTGATCACCTCCATGACGACCATCGCCGGGCTCTTTTCCCTCGCCACCGGGCTTGGCGGGAAGTCACTGGTCTGGGGCCCGGTGGCCACCGCCATCGTCTGGGGTCTCGCCTTCTCGACCGTTTTGACCCTGTTGGTGGTGCCGCTGCTGTACCGGACCTTCATGGCACGGACATCAGCCGCGCTGAGCGGATCGCGGAGCTCGACTGACAACCGCCAGGCACGCCACGGCGACTCGGCTCTCTGACCTGGAGACTGAACGCCGGTGATCCGGCGCTCTGGGTCCTGACAACGGATGGTGCGATTCGGAACCAGCCGACTACAATCCGCCCGAATCTATCTTGGGAGAAGCGCCTCTAAGTCGCACTCCCTGAGAACCTTCAGTTCCCGGTCTCCGAGGTAGATCGTGCGGGGGGCGGGCGTCTCGAAATCGTCGCCGCGAGCTTCCTCGACCTCGGGTTCTGCTACCGGTTCCGCCTTAGCGCCCTCGATGGTGATCGATCCGGCCAGAACCCTCGCTAGCTCGCGGCCACTGATCTCGTCCACCTCGTAGCCCCTGAGAGAGGTCCGTGGGATGACGCTACGGAAGTCGTATTCCTTCGCGCTCTTTAACTCGGCGTCGGCGCGGATGTCTGTACGGCGCAGCATTCGGGCGACGAGGCGACCGTTGATCTCCTTGACCTCGTAATTTTTGAGCGTACTCAAAGGCCACAGAAAACCACAGGGTTCGCTAGGTGTCGGGGTCGAGCTCGGCGGACGCCGACGACGGATTCTCATTTCTCCTCCGCGCGATCTGTTCATCGTGCGTTTGTGGGGGCGTTTGAATACGCGGGTGAGCCGCCCGGACGCCCTGGACCGACTTTCCCGTTCCCGATGAATCTCGAGTCATCTTATCCCAGATAATACTAACGATTCGCCTTGATTGCGCCAGCGCGGAAGTTACGACCACATAACCCATTGACAGTAAGCGATCTACGGTTCCACCTTCCGGAGGGCCCCGGCTGTTGGCGAGGATAGTGTCCACGCTGAATGAGGTGGACACGTGGACACAATGGCAACGGCCGTCATTTCCTTGCCGGCACCGCGCACGCGGCGGAGGCATTCCCCGCAGTTTCGGGCGCAGGTGGTCTCGGCCTGCCTGCAGCCTGGGATGTCGCTTGCGGCGGTATCCTTGGCCAACGGGCTCAATACCGGTCGTTGTCAAGGAAGATGTCGCACAAATCAGGCCGCCTTTTCTGTGACATCGACCTCCGTTTTGGCTGGTCTGCCAGGGTTTAGAGAGACGATTTTCTCAGGCACCCAGTTTCGCGTGGATCCGCTCCAGCGCTCTGGACGCTTCTGCTTGGCCGCCTCGTAGAGTAGATGTCGATCCGTCAGCAGCCTGGCATCCTCGCCGCGGTGACGTTGTGCCGGTGTCACGAATTTCAGGGCACTGTGGTGGTGCTCCTCGTTGTACCAGTGGACGAATCCACAGACCCACTGGCGAGCGGTAGCGAGGCTGTCGAAGGGCCGGGCGGAAAAATCCGGTTGGTACTTCAGGGTCTTGAATAGCGCTTCGGAGAAGGGATTGTCGTTGCTCACCGAGGGGCGGCTGAACGAAGGGACGACGCCGAGGCGCTGAAGCGTTGCGAGCATGGTGGCGCCCTTCATCGGTGCCCCGTTATCCGAATGCAGGACCAGGTCGTCGGCGCCGACGCCCTCGCGCAGATGGGCCTTGTGGAAGACGGCGGCGGCATGCCCGGCGCACTCGCGATCGAACACTTCCCAGCCGACGATCTTGCGGCTGAAGACATCCATGATCAGGTACAGGTAGAAGAACATACCTTTGACGGTGGTCGCCAGATAGGTGATATCCCAACTCCAGAGTTGATTCCCCGCCGTAGCCTGAAACGGCTCCGGGCGCCGATGTGTCGGTGCGCGGCTCTTGCCGCGCGGGGTCAGTTGCCCGGCCTCGCGCAGGACCCGGTAGAAGGTCGACTCCGAGGCGATGTAACAGCCCTGATCGGCGAGCGCGGGGACGATCTGGCTCGGTGGCATACGGGCGTACTCCGGGCGATTGACGACTTCCAGGATCGCCTCGCGCTCGGCCGCGGCGAGTCGGTTTGCGGGCAGGCATCGTTGTGCCGCCTGGGCTCGCCCATCGCCCTTCACGGCGCCCTCGGCGCGCCAGCGCTGCGGCGTGCGCACCGACAAGCCGAGCAGCGTACACGCCTGCTCCAGGCGCGCTCCGGCGGCGCAGGCATCATCAATCAACGCACTCACCGTTCGTCGCTCTTCGAGCTCGATTTTCCGTCCTCGGGCTCCGCAAAGAGGGCGCGGACTTTTTTTTGGAGAACCAGCAACGCCGCCGCTTCGGCCAATGCCCTTTCCTTGCGCCGCAGCTCCTTCTCCAACTCCCTGATTTCCAGCTTCTGTGCACGCACCTCGGCCCGTTCGGCCTTGCCGGAAACCGTCGCGTTGGCCGCCATGCAGCTGGCGCGCCACGCCTCAATCTCTTGACGGTACAGCCCCTTTCGGCGGCAATACGCGCTCAGTTCCGTCTCGTTGAGACTCGCCGCTTGCAGCACCACCGCAAACTTCTCCTCACTGCTCAATACACCCTTGGCTGTCGCGGCCAGCACAGCGCCGTCGGCATCCTTCAGGGCCTTGGCGCGCCAGCAGTACAGAGTGTCCTTCGGGATCTGCGTCTCGCCGGCAAGATCCGGCACGCTGACATTGTTCGGGGGCAGCATCTTGGCAATGATGCTGGACTTGAATTCCGGGGAATACTTTATCGCCATCGACAGTCGCCTTGATCGAGAGCCCAGGGGATTCGCACCGCGTCCGCTGACGGCCAACGTCCGGTCGCCCTACCGGCTCCCTCCCGTTGGCCGTCAGCCTGTATCAAAACCCTCGGCTACTATGATGCCCCATACTCACACACAATCTCCCGGTAGGAGGCGACATCTATCCTGACA
>CAVORB010000034.1:0-28230 GCA_963698495.1 uncultured Gammaproteobacteria bacterium
CGGTCGCCCAGCCCCCCTTCGATAGAATCGCCTTGTCCAGCTCCTTGACGGTCTCGATGCCACCATCCACGTAGGTGACGGTCAGGTCTTCGGCGCTCTCCGCCATGGTCTCGTCCCCCTTGTTGTTATTCCGGCAACGGGCGCCGCTCGGGCGCCGTAACGGGCAAGCTCGTTGGTGATGTAGCGGTTTCTGTTCACCGCCGCGATCTCCAGCGGCGTGTGTCCGGCCCTGTTCGGCAGGTTCACGTCCGCTCCTGATCGATGAGGCGCTTCACCAGTAACAGTTGATTGTTTCGCACCGCGATATGCAACGGGGCATCGCCGTCGCGTTGGTCGCGTTGATACGTCGGCGCCGCGATCGACGAGGAACTTCAGCGAGTCCCGATCCGTGACCCCGTCGCGGACGAGGTCGAACAGGAGGTCCTGGGGGTCAGCGCTCCTTCTCCGCCAGCACCTGTGGCGCCGACCTGGGTCTTGCCCGCCCCAAGGGCGACGCGCAGCGGCGTTGCCCCGGCGAGATTCTCCGCGTTGGGATCGGCGCCATGGCTGAGCAGCTCCTTGGAGATCACTACACGACCGCGGCGTGCCGCGACATGCAGCGGATAGTCGCCGTCCGGATCGGGCTGATTGACGTCCGTTCCCCAGTAGAGATGACGTTTGATCTGGTCGAGATCCCCGGAATGGATGGCCCGGTAGAGGGTGATGGTCGGCCGCGGGGGCTCGCTGCAGCCGGAGAGCAGCAGCGCCGTCAACGCCAGGAGAGAAAATACTCGGACGGCAAGCATGAGCGTAGGGCCTTGTGCTGATGACACCTGTCGCACGCCAGCCCGGCCGGGCTCCCGGGCAAACGGGGCGTGGGATGGGCTTCCGCGCGGACAATCGGTCTGCGGGGGAACGCTGATCAATTCGAGCGCTTCCCGCGGTTTTCGGCGGCGTGCTGTTTTTGGCCAGGACGGCCAAGAACTTCAGCCGCTCGTCCCGACGAGAGCCGGCATGGTACCGCCTGGAACGAATGGGTCGCAACCGCTCTCGCGCGTGGCCTGGGTCCCCCTCGCATGCTACCTAGCGCCCATGTTCGGCAAGCTGCTCTTGACGCTGGCGGTGATCCTCGGCGCCTACCTGGTGATCCGCAGCCGCATCCAACGGGGCCGGGCGGTGGCGGCCGCCTCGCCGCCGCCGGTCCGGCCCGGGAGCCCTTGATAACCGCGGCGGCATTGCGCGCCGTGGCCTATGGGCTGGTGGTGGCGATGGTGGCGGGCAGCTTGCTGTGGCTCTATCTGGACTGGGAGGCTGGGGCGAGTGTCGTGACGGTGCAGGTGATCAACGCCAACACGGGCGATGTGACGCTTTATCAGGCACGCCGGGAGCACGTGGAGGGCCGCCGTTTCACCACGCTGGACGGCCGCATCGTGGACCCTGGCGGATGTGGAACGCATGGAGTTGGCCGAGGGCAGGTAGCGCCCTGTCCGGCGACATCTGGCGTCCTGATAGGGTCCGCGACCGCACGCGTCCCGCAAACTAACCCTAAGTCGACGTTAAGCGCATGGGAGAACCAGACCGCCTGATCAGCCCGGAGCCGGCAGCGGACGACAACGCCCTGGACCGTGCCATCGCCCGCGCAAGCTGGCGGACTATGTCGGCCAGCCGGCGGTGCGCGAGCAGATGGAGATCTTCATCCATGCCGCCCGCGGGCGGGGCGAGGCCCTGGATCACCTGCTCATCTTCGGCCCGCCGGGGCTGGGCAAGACCACGCTCGCCCATATCGTGGCCGATGAGATGGCGGTAGGGCTGCGCCAGACCTCGGGTCCAGTGCTTGAAAAGCCGGGCGACCTGGCGGCCGCTTCTGACCAACCTGGAGCCCGGCGACGTCCTGTTCGTGGACGAGATCCATCGCCTGAGCCCGGTGGTGGAAGAGGTTCTCTACCCCGCCATGGAGGACTACCAACTCGACATCATGATCGGCGAGGGCCCCGGCCGCGCGCTCCATCAAGCTCGATCTGCCGCCCTTCACCCTGGTTGGGGCAACTACACGCGCCGGACTACTGACCTCGCCCCTGCGCGACCGTTTCGGCATCGTGCAGCGCCTCGAGTACTACTCGGCGGAGGATCTCGCGCGTATCGTCACCCGTTCCGCCGCCATCCTGGGGATCGAGACCGAGGCCGCGGGCGCCGGGGAGATCGCACGCCGCTCCCGGGCACGCCCCGCATCGCCAATCGTCTGCTTCGGCGGGTGCGCGACTACGCCCAGGTCAGAGCCGACGGCCGGGTCACGGTCGAGGTGGCGGATCGCGCCCTCTCCATGCTCAAGGTGGACGCCCAGGGTTTCGACCACATGGACCGCCGTCTCCTGCAGGCGGTGATCGAGAAGTTCGACGGCGGTCCGGTGGGAGTGGAGAGCCTGGCCGCCGCCATCGGCGAGGAGCGCGGCACCATCGAGGACGTGCTCGAGCCCTACCTGATCCAACAGGGCTTCCTGATGCGCACCCCTCGCGGGCGCATGGCCACCCAGGCGGCCTATCTGCATTTCGGCTTCGATCGACCTGGCCGGCAGGCGTCCCCGGCCGTCCCCGGAGACCTGTTTGGGGACGCAAGCGACTGATCCATGGTGGGTTGTCACGTCCGGCCCGATGCTGCGGCACCCGATCTTGTGTATATTAGGCGGTTCTGATAAGCCGTCGGCGGCGAAGCGAGCCCATGTCTGGCCCTGAGGATAGTCCGGGATTTACCTGGCCGGTCCGTGTCTATTACGAGGACACGGACGCGGGCGGCGTGGTCTACAACGCAAACTATCTCCGCTTCATGGAGCGCGCCCGGACCGAGTGGCTGCGCAGCCTGGGCTTCGAGCAGGACGTGCTGCGCGAGCGCGAGGGCGTGCTGTTCACGGTACGCAGCGCGGCCTTGGACTTTCTGTCTCCGGCACGCTTCAATGACCGGCTCAGGGTGTCGGTCGCGCTTGCCAGGTGCGGCGGCGCCAGCCTCGACTTCGAGCAATGGGTGCGCCGCGAGAGCGACGGCGTTCTCTGCTGCCGGGGGCTGGTGAAGGTCGCCTGCGTCAACTCCGAGACCCTGCGCCCGAACCGAATTCCCGAAACGCTGCTGGCGGAGATCGCCGATGTACTCTGAGCTTTCCATCCTGGACCTGGTCCTGCACGCAAGCCTCGTCGTGCAGCTGGTGCTTGCGTCGCTGGTGCTGGCCTCCATCATCTCCTGGACCATGATCTTCGACCGCTCGCGGACCCTCAAGCGGGCGCGCCGCGCGGCCGATGAGTTCGAGCAGCGATTCTGGTCCGGCGGCGACCTCAGCGCCCTGTACCGCAATCTCAACCAGGACGAAAAGGCCCTGAACGGGCTTGCGGCCATTTTCCGCGCGGGCTTCAAGGAGTATGTCCGGCTGCGAAAGGGAGACGACAGCGACCAGATGGCGGTTCTGCAGGGCACAGAGCGTTCCATGCGCGTGGCGCTGAGCCGCGAGATGGACCGCCTGGAGACGCACCTCGTCTTCCTCGCCACCGTCGGCTCCACCAGCCCCTACGTGGGTCTGTTCGGCACCGGTTGGGGGATCATGCATTCCTTCCACGCCCTCGGTAACGTCAAACAGGCCACCCTGGCGCTGGTCGCCCCCGGGATCTCCGAGGCCCTGGTCGCCACCGCCATCGGACTGTTCGCCGCGATCCCCGCGGTCATCGCCTACAACCGCTATTCGAATCAGGTGGAGCGTCTCAACAACCGCTACGAGGAGTTCATGGAGGAGTTCTCGACCCTGTTGCAGCGCCAGGGCCGCGGCTAGAGCGCCCGGGTTCGAAGCCATGAAGAAGACCCGCCTGCGCCGCCGCCCCATGTCCGAGATCAACGTCGTGCCCTACATCGACGTCATGCTGGTGCTGCTCGTCATCTTCATGGTCACGGCGCCCCTCATCACGCAGGGCGTCAAGGTCGAGCTGCCCGAGGCCGACGCGGAGGTGATCGCCGGTGAGGCCTCCGAGCCGGTAGTCATCACCGTGGACCAGTTCGGCGACCTCTACCTGGACCTGGGCGAGAACAAGAATGAGCCGGTGGACCCCGAGACCCTGATCGTGCGCATCAGCGCGGTGCTCAAGTACAAGCCCGAGACGCCCATCATGGTCAAGGGCGACCGGACGGTGGACTACGGCCGGGTGGTGGAGGCCATGGTCCTGGCGCAGGCCGCGGGCGCACCCAGCGTCGGTCTCATCACGGTGCCGCCGGAATCAGCCGAGCGTTGAGATGTGGCACATCCTGCGCCGAAACCCCGGGGCCTTCGCCGCCGCCCTGCTGTTGCATCTGCTGCTCGCCGCCCTGCTGCTGATCGGCGTCGATTCGCTGTGGACGACCAAGGACGCGCGCGTGAAACCGAAGGTGGTGCAGGCCACGGTGGTCAGCTCCCAGGCCGTGGAGGCGGAGGTCCAACGCCTGCGTCAGGCGGAAGAAAAGCGCCAGGCGGAGCGAGATCGCGCGCAACAGGAGTTGGAGCGGCTGCAGGCCGCGGAACGGGAGAAGCAGGAGCGCGTCCAAGCCCTGGAGCAAGATCGGCTGCAGCAGCAACAGGAAGCCGAGCGCCTGCGCGCCGAGCGCGCGGAGCTGGAGCGTCAGCGTCAGGCTGAGGCGCAACAACTGGCCGAGGTAGAGGCCCAACGTCGGGCGGAAGACGCGGCTCGGCGGGAGGCCGAGATCCAGCGCAAGGCCGAGGAGCAAGCGCGCCAACGCGCCGAGGACGAGCGCATGGCGGCCGAGGAGGCCAAGCGCCAGGCGGAAGTGAAACGCCGGGCGGAGGAGGATGCCCGCCGTCAGGCCGAGTCGCAGCGCAAGGCCGAAGAAGCGGCCCGCCAGCGGGCACAGGCAGAGCGGGCGGCCGCGGAAGAGGCCAAGCGCAAGGCTGAGGCCGAACGCAAGACCGCGGAAGAGGCCAAGCGCAAGGCGGAGCAAGACGCCAGGCGCAAGGCGGAAGCCGAGCGGGCCGCGGCGGAAGAAGCGAAGCGCAAGACCGAGATGGAAGCCCGACAACGCGCCGAAGCTGCCCGCAAGGCCGAGGAAGAGGCCCGGCGTAAGGCCGAAGCCAAGCGGGAGGCGGAAGCTGAGGCGCGCCGTCAGGCCGAGGAAAAACGCCAGGCGGAGCAAGCGGCGCAGCAGGCGCGGGAACAGGAGCTGTTGTCCGCGCTGGAGGAGGAGCGGTCCGCCAGCGAGATAGACCGCTATGTGGCGGCGATCGACGATCGCGTGCGCAGCGTGTGGGTGCGCCCGGTTGGCAGCCGCCGGATAATTCGTGTACGGTAGAGGTCCGGCTCATACCGGGAGGGGAGATCGTTGCGGGCAGCGCGAGAATCATCCGCAGCAGCGGCAACGGTCCCTTCGATCGCTCGGTGGTGGCGGCCGTCTACAAGGCGTCCCCCCTGCCGGTGCCGAGCGGACGCCTGTTCGAGCATTTCCGCGAGCTTCGCTTCGAATTCAAGGCTGGAAACTGAGCACAGACCATGAAACGACTGCCCATACTGGTTTTCTTGATTTTCACCCTGGGGTTGCAGGGCGCGGCTCAGGCACGCCTGACCATCGAGATCACCGGTGGCGCCGAGGGTGCACAGCCGATCGCGGTCGTGCCGTTCGGCCAGCCCGCGGGCGCCGGCCTGGTGGAGGACGTAGCGGCGGTCATCACGGCCGACCTCGCGCGCACCGGGCGCTTCAAGCCTATGCCGCGACGGGAC
This sequence comes from uncultured Gammaproteobacteria bacterium, assembly GCA_963698495.1. GTDB lineage: Bacteria > Pseudomonadota > Gammaproteobacteria > Chromatiales > Chromatiaceae > CAVORB01. Next base: position 5,715 of record CAVORB010000034.1, read on the forward strand.
ATGCTCGCCACCCCCCATACCGCTGATCAGGTCGACCTGCGCGACTGGCGCCTGCTGTCCATGGACAACCTGGTCGTCGGCGAGGTCACCCCCGACGGTACCGGCGGCTACGACGTCAGCTTCGTCCTCTTTGATGTCTTCCGCGGGGAGCAGCTCGCCGCGATGAAGTTCGGCAGCCGGCCGGCGGAGCTGCGCTATACGGCGCATCGGATCGCCGATGTGATTTATGAACGGCTGACCGGCTCGCCTGGGGTGTTTTCCACCCGCCTCGCGTACGTGACATCCGAGGGCGGCGGACGGGTGACCCTGCGGGATCGGATGCCGATGGTTACAATCCCCAGACCATCGTCTCTTCCAAGGACCCCATCCTCTCCCCGGCCTGGTCGCCGGACGGGCGCCGGCTCGCCTACGTCTCCTTCGAGAACCGGCAGACGGCGGTCTTCGTCCAGGACCTCGCTTCCGGAAATCGCGAACGGGTCGCCTCCTACAAGGGGATCAACGGCTCGCCCGCCTTTTCCCCCGACGGCCGCCGGCTCGCCATGACCCTGTCCAAGGACGGCAATCCGGACATCTTCGTGATGGATCTGGTCAGCCGCCAGACCAGCCAGCTCACCAACCACTTCGGGATCGACACCGAGCCGTCCTGGTCCCCGGACGGCAGCCACATCGTCTTCACCTCGGACCGCGGCGGCAACCCGCAGATCTACAAGGTGCCGGCGGCGGGCGGCACGCCCCAGCGCGTCACCTTCGAGAACGACTACAACGCCCGTGCCTCCTATTCTCCGGACGGGCGCTCCCTGGTCCTGGTCACCCGGGCCGCCGGACGTTTCCGCATCGGTCTGATGGATCTCGGCACCGGGGTCATCCGGCTCCTGAGCGAGCGGCGGGCTGGACGAGTCGCCGAGTTTCGCTCCCAATGGCAGCATGGTAATTTATGCCACCCTGCACAACGGGCGCGGCGTGCTGGCGGCGGTATCCGTCGACGGCAGCGTCGGGCAGCGTCTCTCCCAGGACCTGGGAGACGTGCGCGAGCCGGCATGGTCGCCGCTCCCGCGCTGATTCCGCGCCACGGTGGATGTCGAGGCATCGCATCGGCTCACCGATTCGGCCGCACAACCCTCCAGGTTACGAGGAGAGAAGCTTGAACAAGACCTTCGGCGTCATCGCCATGCTGGCATCCGTGCTGCTTCTGGCCGGCTGTCCGTCGAAGCCCGTCGATGAGAAGGAGCCCGGCGCGGGTGTCGGGGACCGGGCGGGTGCCGGGGTCGGCACGGCAGGGTTGGGAGGACCCGGCAGGTATACCGCCGCGGACCTCAACAACCCCGCCAGCCCCCTGTACCAGCGGGTGATTTACTTCGACTACGATCGCAGCGAGATCCTGCCCCAATTCGTCGACATCCTGCGCGCCCACGCCGCATATCTCTCCGGGGACCCCAACGCGCGCCTGATGCTCGAGGGGCACACCGACGAGCGTGGCACCCGTGAGTACAACCTCGCCCTGGGGGACCAACGCGCGGACGCCGTGCGCCGCTTCCTGCTGGCCGAGGGGGCGGGGGGCAGCCAGATCGAGACCATGAGCTACGGAGAGGAAAAGCCCGCCGACCCTGGTCACTACGATTCCGCCTGGGCGCTCAACCGGCGGGTTGAGCTGGTGTACTGAGGCATTTTGTGATGAAGATTCTCCCAACCCTGATCCTTTCCACCCTCGCCCTGGCCCCGGGGCTCTCCTGGTCCGCCGACGAGCGCCTGTCGGATCTGGTCCTCCAGCTCCAGCGCCTGCAGCAGGAGATGCAGCAGCTCAGGGGCCAGGTGGAGATGCAGCAGTACCAGCTCGATACCCTCAAGAAGCAGCAGCAGGACCAGTACCTGGATCTGGACGGGCGCCTGCGCGGCCAAGGGACAGGTGCCGCCGCGGTCCCTTCCCAGCCGTCGCCCCGGGCATCGGCCCCCGCCGACACCCCTGCGCCCGAGGCGCCAGCGGGCTCGGGGCTCGATCTCGCCGCGACCGGCAGCGGTGCGGCCGCGGTCCAGTTGCCACCGGAGAAGGACGCCTATCGCGCCGCTTTCGACCTGCTCAAGGAGCGCCGCTATGACGAGGCGGTCAAGGCGTTCCAGGACCTGCTCACCGTCTACCCGAATGGCGAGTTCGCGGACAACGCCCACTACTGGCTGGGCGAGACCTACTACGTCAAGCGCGACTATTCAGGGGCCATGACCGAGTTTCAATTCGTCTTGGACAACTACCCGCTGAGCCCCAAGGTGCCCGGCGCCATGCTCAAGCTCGGTTACACCCGTCAAGATGAGGGCGACTGGCAAGGGGCGCGAACAAGCTTCCAAGAGGTGATCCAGCGATTCCCCGATTCCACCGAGGCCCGGCTCGCCCAGAGCCGTCTCGAGCGCATGGCCAAGGACGGGCGTTAAACGGATCCGTCTTGGTCCGGGCGAGCGAAGGACCTTCCGTCCCGAGCGGCGGACCCTGTCGCGAACCCCGCCGCCCGGTAAGACCTTGCTAGGCGAATCGCCGTTCAAGATGAGAGCTGTCCCGCGGCTGCGTGTTACCGAGATCTTCCACTCCCTGCAAGGCGAAGGGCTCACGACCGGCGAGCGCACCGCCTTCGTCCGGCTTACCGGCTGCCCGCTGCGCTGCACCTACTGTGACACCGCGTACGCCTTCACGGGCGGGAAATCGATGAGAATCGAGGAGGTGCTGGAGCGCATCGCGGGCTTCGCGGTCAGGCACGTCTGCGTTACCGGCGGCGAGCCCCTGGCCCAGCGCGACTGCCCGACTCTGCTTGCCGCCCTCTGCGACGCCGGCTACAGGGTATGCATCGAGACCGCGGGCGCCCTGGACGTCTCTCATGTGGACCCAAGGGTGGTCAAGGTCATGGACCTCAAGACCCCGGGCTCGGGCGAGGTCGACCGCAACCTTTGGGACAATCTGGAACATCTGGCGCCCACGGATCAGGTCAAGTTCGTCATCTGCGACGAGACCGACTACCGATGGGCGGCGGCGCAAGTAGTCGAACACGATCTCGCGCGCCGCTGCTCCGTGCTCTTTTCCCCGGCGGAGGGCCTGCTAGCGCCGACCGACCTTGCCGAATCGATCCTGCGCGACCGCCTTCCGGTGCGCTTCCAGCTCCAGCTGCACAAGATCCTCTGGGGTGACGAGCGCGGGCGATGACGGGAGCGAGACCTGCTGGGGCGCGTGATGCGAACCGGCCCACCGCCAAGTGCTGGCGTCCGGCCGGATCGTTGGCGCAATGGGTGGTGAAATGAAATCGGCTGTCGTCCTCCTTTCCGGCGGTCTCGACTCCGCGACCGCCCTGGCGGTTGCCCGCGGCGAGGGATTCGCCTGCCACGCGCTGAGCATAGACTATGGGCAGCGCCATCAGGCCGAGCTCGCCGCCGCCCGTCGGGTCGCCGATCACCTGGGGGCGATCGAGCACAAGACCATCCGGGTCGATCTCACCGCCATCGGCGGATCGGCCCTCACCGACGGCGCCATTGCGGTTCCTGAGGCCCCCGCCGAGGGCATCCCGGCTACCTACGTGCCCGCCCGCAACACCGTGTTTCTGGCGCTGGCCCTGGGCTGGGCGGAGGTCCTCGATGCCCGGGACATCTTCATCGGCGTCAATGCGGTGGACTACTCCGGTTATCCGGATTGCCGGCCGGCATTCGTAGATGCCTTCGAGCGGCTTGCCAACCTCGCAACCAAAGCGGGGGTGGAGGGCAGGCGCTTGCGCATTTGCGCGCCCCTGATCGCCCTGAGCAAGGCGGAGATCATCCGCCGGGGCGCGGAGCTTGGAGTCGACTACGGGCTCACCGTCTCCTGCTACCAGGCGGATGCCAGCGGGCGTGCCTGCGGCGTTTGCGACTCCTGCCGCTTGCGCATCGAAGGCTTCCGAGCGGCCGGAGTGCCGGATCCGACGCCCTATCGACAACCCTAGCAGCCTGTCGGACTTTCCCACTGCTGAGAAGCGAAGCTTCCCGGTAGAATAGGCGCAGCCATCTTGGGGGTCTGAGCCGATGAGCCACTTTCGTCCGATCGACCGGGACATCGACTTCCTGTTGCCGCCCTCGGTGCAGGACTGGCTGCCCGAGGGACACCTGGCGCGCTATGTGGTCGAGGTGGTCGAAGGGCTCGACTTACGCGAGTTGGAGCAGGCCTATGCCGGTCGGGGCAGCGCCCCCTACCACCCGGCGACGTTGCTGTCGCTGCTGATCTACGGCTACGCCACCGGCTGCTTCTCCAGCCGCAAGATCGAGCGGGCAACCTACGATTCACTGGCGTTTCGCTACATCGCCTGCAATCGCCATCCTGACCACGACACCCTGTCGAGTTTCCGGCGGCGTTTCCGCAAGGAGTTCGAGGCGGTCTTCGTCGAGGTGCTGGAAGTGGCGCGCGAGAACCAGCTCAGCCGCTTCGGCACGGTGAGTCTCGACGGCACCAAGATCCACGCCAACGCCAGCCGCCACAGTGCCCTCTCCTCTGGACACGCCGAGGCGATCGAAGCCCAGCTCAAGGCCGAGGTCCAAGAACTGCTGGCGCTGGCCGAGGAGGCCGACGGCGCGAACGTGCCCGACGGCATGAGCCTGCCCGCGGAGCTCAAGCGCCGCGAGGACGCGGCCGCCATCGCCGCGGCAAGGCCAAGATCACGGCACGAGCCGCCGAGCGCTTTGCCCGCGAGCAGGCCGACTATGAGGCCAAGCTCGCCGCCCGTGCCGCCAAGGCCGCCGCCAGCGGCAAGAAGCCTCGCGGCCAACCACCCCAGCCGCCTGCGCCCGGCCCGCGCGCGAATGACCAGATCAACCTCACTGACGAAGAATCGCGGATCATGCCGGTTGCCGGGGGCGGCTTCGAGCAGTGCTACAACGCCCAAGCCATCGTCGATACCGACACCATGCTGGTGCTGGTGCCGCAGGTCGTGCAGGCGGCCAACGACAAGCAACAGGTGGCGCCGATGCTCGAGAAGCTGCAGGACCTGCCCGAGGGCCTCAACCAGCCCCAGCAGTGCCTGGCCGACGCGGGTTACTTCAGCGAAGCTAACATCGACACCTGCGAAGCGGCCGGAATCGAGCCGCTGATCCCCGCCAAGCGCGATGAACACCACCTCCATTGGTCCGAGCGCTTCGGTGAGCCGCCCGCGCCGCCGGCTGAGGCAACTGCCGTCGAACGCATGGCCAATCGGCTCAAGGATCGCACCGCCCGGGCTGCCTACGCGCTGCGCAAACAGACCGTCGAGCCGGTCTTCGGCATCATCAAATCCGTGATGGGCTTCCGCCAGTTCCTCACCCGCGGATTAGACAACGTCCAAGGCGAATGGACCTTGGTGTGCCTGGCATGGAACCTCAAACGCATGGCCGCTTTGCGCCCGCACTGAGGGAAAAGGGGAGAAAAACCTCGCTTTTGGCGGCAAAAGGCCTCTTTTCCGCAACAAAAGGCCTTTTGCGGCTCCAATACCGGCAGCCGCGAGGGTTAAGTCCGACAGGCTGCTAGGCGCAGGCCACGGACCGGGCTCCCGATTGGCGTAGGCGAGAACTGAGGCCGCGGACAAAGGCTAAGCAGTAACCTCCGGGCCTCATTGTCCCCGCTGGTGGCATCGCTGATGATGCCGCCGACGACCGCGTCCCAGTCCTTCGCGGCTGTCCTGATTAACCGATCGCGCAGTTGGATGGGAATGGCGGGCGTCGTTTGGGTCGCCACTGCCTTCTTAGGCATCAGTTTCCTCCCTCGGTGCGCACGGGGTTGCGGACGAGAAGGCATTGCGAAAGCAGGACCGGCGTCAGACCTCCGAGACGGACGGAACCGACCGCCCGGACTGGAGCACGCCGGTATTCCGCTACACCTCCAAGGTCAGTCGCCAAGTGCTGCGGTTCTTCAAACACTGTTTTCACAAACCAGCCTCGCTGGCTCTCTATGACAGTCAGCTACGGCCTATGTTGTTGGCGTATCTATGAAAGCACCGGACACCGTTGACACTTTAGCTTTGGCAGCATGCTTTGGAATCTTTCTAGCGCGGCGATCGGAACCCGGCCCACGCGCCGGGTTTTTGTTTTGTAGAGGAGGTTCTTTGCTGTGAGAGGTCCTGGGCGAGATTCATGGCGACGCCGTTCTTCCGACCCTGTTTCCCAACCTCCTCAACCAGAACGAGACAGCAACCATAGCAAGGCCACCGGCTCCAAGACCGACGCAGAGAACATGGAGCGAATTTACGGACAGGAGTCCGTAGAGATCATTTTGCGCGAATAAAGGAATTCCTGGACGCATGTCCGCGTGCATCATGCTATCAAGCACCACATGGGAGTAAGTGCCGACAAACGCCCCAAAGACAGCCGCAGACTAGGGAATCATCGTCGGCGCATTTAGTCGAGCGAGTGCCCCCGACCTCCCCATGCGATTCCATCCCCGCAAGAGCCACTGACATACGGGCCGCCCGATGACCAAAGAGAAAAGCGCGATGACACCCGCACCGACGTAGGTGTGACTGACCCCGTGAATAACGACGTCTCCACGTATCATGCGGACCAATGGCTCAATATCCATCACAAGCTGGGCAAACCCGAAGACCATCAGACTGAAATGCCGCCCACCCACCGCCTTGAAAGCGAGCCCAGGCCCGAGGTGAATTGGCGTAAAAGGCATACCTATCGACTCTGTCGTATATCGTCGTCTTGTCCCGGATGATATTGGGACTTGAGGGCGTGTTCGCCCTGACCTACCGCTGATCATCCGCGCGCCAGGATTGTGGAACCCGTGGTCCAAAAGCCCGACCGAGTTCACCTCATCCGGCCTCGTACCGGCTGCGACGCGAAAGCCAATCGATGGCCAAAAGCACGGCCATCACGGCAATCCCGACGACGGTGAGCGCCGCTTTGCGTCCGTCGAGCCTTCCTGTTAACCAACCTGTTCGCCTTTCCTCGCATACCCCGAAAGAAGCCAAAAGGCAGTCGTTATGCTTACAGCGGAGCCCAGACACCAGAGGCACGTTGCACCAATAGCGAATGGCTCCAGCGCCGTGAGACGCAGTGAGAACAGCGTGCCGAACAGCGCAACCGCCCAAGGGAGCCAGTGCCAACCCCCACCCTGCGGTGAGAGGCGTCGCGCCATCAACCAGCTAACGAGAATCATCGAGTAACCGATCAGGCCGAGGACGCCCATAGGGATACCGAAGAGTTTCGAGTACTCGCTCTTCTGAACCGCAGTGCACCCTCCGATGGGACCACACATCAGCTCGACTTCGGCCAGCGCGGTATAGGCCGTATAGCCCGAAATACCCAGCCCCACAAGCACGGCAAGAAACAAGGCCCCGGCGGTAGCATTCTCCGGGGCTTTGTTGTGCTGCCGCAGTCGCACCAGAGAGTGGATGAGAGCAGCCACCATGCCGAGGACCACCATGACGGCAAGTCCGTTGGCGATCTGGTCCGTCAACGCAAGCTCATCCGAAGACTTCAGAGTGTCGCCCCTCGCTAGCGGAACTGCCTCCGCTGCGACCCGCGCCTTTACACTCTCGATGCCGCCCGGGAGTAACTTGTCTAACGCCGGGTCCGCAGGCCAGCTCTTGGCACCGGGGTCCTTAGCAAGATCTTCGGAGTTGTCGCCTAGGGCTGTGGCTATGTCGAATAATCCAACGATGGCCCTCTTACCCGCGACGACAGCGGGCTCCTCACTCGGCTGGGGCGGCAGGCCCCAGCTCTTGGCTACCGCTGTGTATGCCATCTTGCCCTCAGGCCGGGAGAGGTCGATCCCTGAGACCTCAAGACGCGTGTCATAACGCTCGTACAGCCCGGGAAGATAGAATTCAAACAGCTCCTTGCTCTGAGAGGTGTCCGGGTTGTAGAAGAGCACCGCACGCACGTCCGGCGAGCTCGCTGGTTTGTGATCCGATAGACCCTGGATAGGGATCAGCGTGAGAAGACAGAGTAAAAACCTGCGGCCCAGATTCTGTTTGCAATGCATCGTGATTCGCCAGGGGGGACAAAGTGGAAGGTCTCGACGCAATGGTAAAGCGTGCAGTTGAGGTTTACACCCTGAGGCGGGTTTGGAATGCTGATCAAAAAAATCACTCCCACCAATGGGGCATGAATGATAAGGTTACGGGTAGTAATTCACCAGCGACGACGAAGCGGATGAAGTCACTGTCTCTTGCGCAGGCTGAGTATGGGATGGAGAAGAAAGTAAATCACACATCAGTGAACTACTGATGTAAATTGAAGTAAACTCTCAAGACTCGCTCATGATGCATTAGGAGAATTGAGAATTTCTCACCGGCGAAAACGTACAAGGTCACGCTCACCGCGCAAGAGCGCGGGCAACTCGTTAAGCTGATTTCCACGGGCAAGGCGGCGGCAAGAAAACGGCTCTCTTTCGTCTCGTGTGGGTAACAGGGACAGAGTGCATTGATTTACGCGCCGGCAATTCGCGCTGGGGCGGTGCGGTAGGGTGACGCCGGCAAGTGAGTCAATCGGCCGGCGACCAGATAGGCGATGGTGATCAGGTGGCGGGTGGTGCCGTAGCCCCTGGCCTTGGCCTTCGCGGCCTGGATGAGCGAGTTGGCCGCCTCGACGCGACCGTTGGTGAGCTTGGAGTCGAAGGCGTTGAGGATACCTTGCCAATGCTGCTTGAGGGTGGCGGCGACCTTCTTGATCGGCGCCAGGCGGCAGCGCCGGGCCCAGCTGTACCAGCGCTGGAGCGGCGGCTCGGCCTGTGCCGGGGAGTTGGCGGTGCGGAAGATCTCGCGCAGGGCCTCCTTGATGCGATAGGCGCGGTGGGTTTTGAGATTCAGCGCCTTGATGTCGGCGTAACACACGATCTGCTGGCGGCTCCAGGCGTGCTTGTCTTTCAGCCAGAGGTAGCGGGTACGCCGCAGTTGGGGCGCGCCTTTGACCTCTTGGCGGCGGACCTCGTCGACGGCCTTGTTGAGGAGCTGGATGACGTGGAACTCATCGAAGGTGACCTGCGCCCACGGCAGATGCTCGCCCACACCGGCCTGATAGCTGGCGGACATGTCGATACAGATCTCGCGGACGTTCTCGGCGCAGGCGCCGTGGGCCTCGAGGTCGTCGGCAAAGTGCCCGAGCACTTCGGCCTTGCGCCCCTCACAGGCGTAGAGCAGGCGCGCCTGCTCGAGATCGTGGAACAGACTGATGTAATTGTGGCCGCGCCGGGCGGCGGTCTCGTCGAGGCCGATGGCGCGCGCAGCGGAGAAGTCCTCCTGTGCGCGGGCCCGCTCGACATAGTGGTCCAGGGTGCGCCACAGGCGCATGTCGCTCACACCGAGCAGGGCCGCGACCTGGCGTACCGGCATGGCCTTGCACAGCGTCACCAGCAGCGCCTCCATCAGCAGGGTGAAGCCGCTGTTCTCACGCGCCCAGGGCACCGGCACCTGCGAGGTCTTCTGGCAGTCGGCGCAGCGCACTCGCGGCACCTTGGCGTGGATATAGGCCTGGAACTGGAAGAAGTTCAGATGCCGCCAGGTACGCTCGCGGGCGTCGTCAAGGAAGATGTCGCACAAATCAGGCCGCCTTTTCTGTGACATCGACCTCCGTTTTGGCTGGTCTGCCAGGGTTTAGAGAGACGATTTTCTCAGGCACCCAGTTTCGCGTGGATCCGCTCCAGCGCTCTGGACGCTTCTGCTTGGCCGCCTCGTAGAGTAGATGTCGATCCGTCAGCAGCCTGGCATCCTCGCCGCGGTGACGTTGTGCCGGTGTCACGAATTTCAGGGCACTGTGGTGGTGCTCCTCGTTGTACCAGTGGACGAATCCACAGACCCACTGGCGAGCGGTAGCGAGGCTGTCGAAGGGCCGGGCGGGAAAATCCGGTTGGTACTTCAGGGTCTTGAATAGCGCTTCGGAGAAGGGATTGTCGTTGCTCACCGAGGGGCGGCTGAACGAAGGGACGACGCCGAGGCGCTGAAGCGTTGCGAGCATGGTGGCGCCCTTCATCGGTGCCCCGTTATCCGAATGCAGGACCAGGTCGTCGGCGCCGACGCCCTCGCGCAGATGGGCCTTGTGGAAGACGGCGGCGGCATGCCCGGCGCACTCGCGATCGAACACTTCCCAGCCGACGATCTTGCGGCTGAAGACATCCATGATCAGGTACAGGTAGAAGAACATACCTTTGACGGTGGTCGCCAGATAGGTGATATCCCAACTCCAGAGTTGATTCCCCGCCGTAGCCTGAAACGGCTCCGGGCGCCGATGTGTCGGTGCGCGGCTCTTGCCGCGCGGGGTCAGTTGCCCGGCCTCGCGCAGGACCCGGTAGAAGGTCGACTCCGAGGCGATGTAACAGCCCTGATCGGCGAGCGCGGGGACGATCTGGCTCGGTGGCATACGGGCGTACTCCGGGCGATTGACGACTTCCAGGATCGCCTCGCGCTCGGCCGCGGCGAGTCGGTTTGCGGGCAGGCATCGTTGTGCCGCCTGGGCTCGCCCATCGCCCTTCACGGCGCCCTCGGCGCGCCAGCGCTGCGGCGTGCGCACCGACAAGCCGAGCAGCGTACACGCCTGCTCCAGGCGCGCTCCGGCGGCGCAGGCATCATCAATCAACGCACTCACCGTTCGTCGCTCTTCGAGCTCGATTTTCCGTCCTCGGGCTCCGCAAAGAGGGCGCGGACTTTTTTTTGGAGAACCAGCAACGCCGCCGCTTCGGCCAATGCCCTTTCCTTGCGCCGCAGCTCCTTCTCCAACTCCCTGATTTCCAGCTTCTGTGCACGCACCTCGGCCCGTTCGGCCTTGCCGGAAACCGTCGCGTTGGCCGCCATGCAGCTGGCGCGCCACGCCTCAATCTCTTGACGGTACAGCCCCTTTCGGCGGCAATACGCGCTCAGTTCCGTCTCGTTGAGACTCGCCGCTTGCAGCACCACCGCAAACTTCTCCTCACTGCTCAATACACCCTTGGCTGTCGCGGCCAGCACAGCGCCGTCGGCATCCTTCAGGGCCTTGGCGCGCCAGCAGTACAGAGTGTCCTTCGGGATCTGCGTCTCGCCGGCAAGATCCGGCACGCTGACATTGTTCGGGGGCAGCATCTTGGCAATGATGCTGGACTTGAATTCCGGGGAATACTTTATCGCCATCGACAGTCGCCTTGATCGAGAGCCCAGGGGATTCGCACCGCGTCCGCTGACGGCCAACGTCCGGTCGCCCTACCGGCTCCCTCCCGTTGGCCGTCAGCCTGTATCAAAACCCTCGGCTACTATGATGCCCCATACTCACACACAATCTCCCGGTAGGAGGCGACATCTATCCTGACACTGGGGGCGACCGTCCCGGCGGCCTCCGTGTGGACAAAGCGTGAATGTCGCAAGCGAACGTGCGGACAAGCCGGGGACAACTCGCGGCAAGCCTGAGGCGAACTGCGCCGGGATCGGGAAGGCAAGTGGCCCCCACCTTGCCCGCACTCATTCACCCTTTGCCCACACTCCGCCGCGCCACCCCCGCTGCGAACCGAGGACGCCTGCGGCGCAACAACAGCAAGATTTTTTCAAAAGGGTAGGAAGAATACCACCGCTACCCACACGAAACGCGACAGAGGCAAGAAAACACGCTCACGCGCGCATTCTCCTCGCTTGCGAGGAGAGCGATGAGTGTCGCCGACCTTCCGATACCGAAGTCGCAGCGGCAGTGCAGGTCAGTCGCCCGACCGTTGAACGCGTTCGCAAGGCATTCGTCGAAGAGGGATTGGAAGGGGCACTCAATGCCAAGCGAGCGCGGCAGACACGCCCGCCGACGTTCGACGGCGAGAGCGAAGCGAAATTGATCGCTTTGGCCTGTTCTGCGCCGCCGCAGGGGCGCAACCGATGGACCCTGCGATTATTGGCCGATCGCTTGGTGGAGTTGGACGTGTTCGAATCGGTCTCGTATGAGACCGTGCGCCAGACGCTGAAAAATTGGAGTGTCGCGTTATCCCTCGTGATACCCGGCGGGGACATCCTGTGCCGCCGGGACTCGGGAAATGGCGACAAGTTCTTCTGTGCCCCGGACGCCCTGCGTCCGCCCCCGCGCCCGACTTCCTCGTTGGGAAGCCGCGCACGACGGCTCCCACAAATGGCTCGACGGCGTATCGGATGCGCGTGCATAGGCCCTTCGCTAGCTCCGCGACCTGCGGCCCCTGCGCCGCTACGGCCCCACGCACGCGCCTACGCCTGCCGGGGACTACCCGCCTCGTGCTTCGCACTTCCCTGGCGGGCAGCGAACGAACTTAAGCCTTGGCTGAAATCCTGTTGGTGTATCCCGGGCCAAACAAAGCGCTGAATTCGTGTGCGCGATGGAGGACGTCTTGTCCGTGTACCAGCGGCCCGTCTGGGAGCAAGAGCCCCTGGTGTGCATGGACGAGACGAGCAAACAACATGTGAAAGAGATACGCCATCCCCTGCCGGGTCGACCCGGGGACGTGGAAAAGTACGATTACGAGTACGAGCGCAACGGCGTAAGCAACCTGTTCATGGTATCGGCCCCCTTGATCGGTTGGCGACATGTCGAGGTCACGGAGCGCCATACTTGTCTCGACTGGGCCTTTCTGATGCGCGATCTTGTCGACAGGCATTTTCCGAGCGCAAGGCGCGTTGTGGTGGTCATGGACAACCTCAACACCCATCGTCCCTCCTCGCTCTACAAGGCATTTGCGCCATCCGAGGCGAGGCGTATTCTGGACCGGCTGGAGTTTCACTACACGCCCAAGCATGGCAGCTGGTTGCACATGGCTGAAATCGAGTTCGGTATTTTGCAACGCCAATGCCTGAACCGTCGCATCCCGAACCAACAAACCCTGCGCGATGAAGTCGCCGCATGGCCGGATGACAGAGTACTAGTGCTCGTGCCGATGCCCTCAGGCGAGGAGGGTCGCCGACAATGGCCTTTCGCGGGGACATGGAGCGCGATCAACCCATGACGGTTATCCGCTGCACTCGGAAGCTGCTCACCGAGCTGCGCATCAAGCCCGACCTGGAGGCTGACCAGGGTGAGCGCGGTTGGCATGCCAACCTGTTGCGCATCGAGGGCCACGGGTGCGTGCTCTTTGCCCACGATGAGACCCTGTACTCCTTCCTCGTCTGCCGGCCTTACTGGCCCGACCTCGAGCACTTCTCGGAGGTGTTCGGCCAGGGTCTGTTCAAATCCCTGCTACGGACGGGATTTTCCCAGGGCGAGGTCGAGTACATGCTCGACACCACCAGGGATCTGCGTTTCGCCAAGACCACCGACAGGAGCGTGCTGGGCTCCATGAACAACATGGCGCAGATGCTCGACTGGACGATCGGCTCCCGCGGGGGGCTTGCCGCGGCCGATCCGGCAGATCTGCAGCGCCTGATGAACGACTCCCCCTTCAAGGCCATCGGCTACGAGACCCCGACTCGGTGCTTGCGACGCAAGCTCGCCAGCGCCAAGGTCTCCTGAGCGGTCAGCCACGGACCTCAATCTGCGCCCGCCCGGGTGTCGACAGACCGTCCCCGCCTGCACGGGATTCGCATCGCGCTTGCGCTGCGCGCCGGGGCTGGTAATCGGCTCTCGTTTTCCCGCCTTTCAGGCACTATCTGTTGGTTACTCATCCACCGACACCGATGATCGACATGGCCTGGATTTCAAGTCTGCTGCTTTGTTGCGCGGCCCTGCTCTCTATTGCGCACGCCGCGCCTTCGTCGAAGCAGGAGGATAAGCCGGTCCCTGTGATCGTCGCCGAGGTCGCATACGACCACTTCGAGGACCGTGCAGAGGCGCTCGGTACGCTCAAGGCCAACGAGTCAGTATTGGTGACCGCCAATGTCACCGAGACCGTCTCGGCCGTCTACTTCGAAGACGGCCAGCGGGTGGAGCAGGGACAGGTGCTGGTGGAGATGACCAGTGCCGAAGAGCATGCCTTGCTCGATGAGGCGCGCATCCGGGTAGGCGAGGCGGAACGACAGTACGAACGGGTCAAGTCCCTGGTGACCCAGCGCTCCGCTTCCGAGTCCTTGCTGGATGAGCGCAAGCGCGACCTGGACACTGCCCGGGCTCTGCTGGTGGCGATCGAGTCGCGGCTCGCCGACAGACTTGTCAAGGCCCCGTTCGCCGGCGTGCTGGGGCTTCGCAACATCAGCCCGGGGGCTTTGGTCGAGCCCGGGGATCTGATTGCCACCCTGGATGACGATCGCATCATGAAACTCGATTTCGCCGTTCCCAGCCTGTTCGTGACCGACCTGAAGCCGGGACTCGACATTTCGGCCAAGGCGCGCGCCTATGGCGAACCGCAGCTTCGAGGGCGAGGTCAGCGCGATCGACAGCCGGGTGGATCCGGTGACCCGTTCCATCCAGGTGCGGGCCCTGATTCCCAACCCGGACCGCACGCTCAAGCCCGGTGTCCTGATGCAGGTGAAACTGCTCGCAATCCGCGCGAAGCCCCCGTGGTGCCTGAGTCGGCCCTGCTGCAACAAGGCCGCGATCATTTCGTCGTGATCGTCGGTGACGGGCGAACAGTGGAGCGGCGGCAGATCCAGATCGGCGCTCGACGCCCCGGCGAGGTCGAGGTGGTCGAGCGGACTGGCGGCCGGTGATCGGGTCGTTACCCACGGTGACGACAAGGTGCGTCCCGGCCAGAAGGTCGCGGTCCAGGCCGTCGACGACGGCTCGCGGAGTTTGCGGGAGATGCTGGAGTCGTCCCAGTGATCCTTTCCGATCTCTCGGTCACGCGGCCGGTCCTGGCCTCGGTCCTTTCGCTGCTGCTGGTCGCCTTCGGACTGGTGGCTTTCGACCGTCTGCCGCTGCGTGAGTACCCGGACATCGACCCCCCCGTGGTCTCGATCGAGACCGTCTACCCGGGCGCCTCGGCGAATGTGGTGGAGACCCGCATCACGCAGCTGATCGAGGACCGGGTGTCCGGGGTGGAGGGCATCGAGACCATCGAGTCGGTGAGCGAGGACGGGCGCTCCGCGATCACCATCGAGTTCAACATCGACCGCGACATCGACGGCGCCGCCAACGACGTGCGCGACCGGGTCTCCGGGATACTCGACCAGCTGCCGGTCGAGGCCGATCCGCCGGATATCCAGAAGGTGGACAGCAACGAGGACGTGATCATGTGGCTCAACCTGGTGAGCGATCGCATGACCGTGCCGGAGCTCACCGACTACGCGCGCCGCTACCTGGTCGATCGCTTCTCGGTCCTCGACGGCGTGGCGCGGATCCGCGTCGGCGGCAACCAGACCTTCGCCATGCGCATCTGGATCGACCGCGACGCGCTGGCCGCGCGCGGGCTCACGGTCGCGGACGTGGAGAACGCCCTGCGCGCGGAGAACATCGAGCTGCCCGCGGGCAACGTGGAGTCCCGATCCCGTCAGTTCAGCGTGCGCGTGGAGCGCGCCTTCTCGACGCCGGATCAGTTCGCCCGTCTCGTGGTCGCGCGGGGAGAGGGGGGGTATCTGGTCCGCCTCGGGGACGTGGCGCGGGTGGAGCGCGGCGCCGAGGAGGACCGCACCTTCTTCCGGGGCAACGGGGTGCCGATGGTGGGCTTGGGCATCATCAAGCAGTCCACCGCCAACACCATCGCGGTGGCGGACGCCGCCAAGGCGGAGATGGCGCTTGTCAACCACTCTCTGCCCGACGGCATGGAGATCAAGCAGAGCTACGACACTTCGGTGTTCGTCAAGGGGGCGATCAGGGAGGTCTACAAGACCCTCGGCATTGCCGTCGGGCTGGTCATCCTGGTGATCTTTCTCTTTCTCGGCAGCGTGCGCGCCATGCTGGTGCCGGCGGTGACGGTGCCGGTTTCCCTGATCGCGACCTCGCTGGTGCTCTGGGTGCTCGGCTTCTCGATCAACATCCTCACCCTGCTGGCCCTGGTGCTTGCCATCGGCTTGGTGGTCGACGACGCGATCGTGGTGCTGGAGAACGTGCACCGGCGCATGGAGCAGTATGGCGAGACGCGCCTGGTCGCGGCCTACCGCGGCACACGCCAGGTCGGCTTCGCGGTCGTGGCCACGACCCTGGTCCTGGTCGCGGTCTTCGTGCCCATCGCCTTCCTGCGGGGAGATGTCGGCAGGCTGTTCTCCGAGTTCGCCCTCACCATGGCCGCGGCGGTTTCCTTCTCGACCTTCGTCGCCCTCACGCTGTCGCCCATGTTGGCCTCCAAGATCCTGCCCCAGGACCATGGCCGGGCAAGCCTCAGCAAGGGGGTCGACTGGGCGTTCGGGAAGGTGCGCGGCGGCTATGGCCAGGCCCTGCGTTTCTTTCTGCGGTTCAAGCTGCTCGTTGTGCTGCTGTTCGCCGCGACCCTGGTGGGCGCCGTCTGGCTTTTCCAGCATATTCCCCAAGAGTACGCTCCGAAGGAAGACCGCGGCGCTTTCTTCGTCCTGGTCGATGGCCCCGAGGGGGCCTCGTATGCCTACATGAAGGAGTACATGGAGGAGATCGAGCGCCGGCTGCTGCCTTACGCCGAGAGCGGCGAGGCCATCCGGGTGCTGGTGCGGGCACCTCGCAGCTTTGGCGGCGCGCAGATCTTCAACTCCGGCATCGTCATCATGGTCTTGAACGACTTCGCGCTGCGGCGCTCCGCTTGGGTCATCATGGACGAGATCCGCGGCAAGCTCGCGGACCTGGCGGGTGTCAAGGCCTTCCCGGTGATGCGCCAGGGCTTCGGCGCACGCATCCAGAAGCCGGTGCAGTTCGTCGTCGGCGGCGGCACCTACGAGGAACTCGCAGCGTGGCGCGACATCCTGCTCGCGAAGATCGAGGAATCCAATCCAGGGCTCACCGGCATCGACTGGGATTACAAGGAGACCAAGCCCCAGCTGCGCGTCGACATCGATTATGAACGCGCCGCCGATCTCGGCGTCACCGTGGGGGTGATCGGCCGCACCCTGGAGACCATGCTCGGCTCGCGCAAGGTGACGACCTACATCGACGCGGGCGAGGAGTACGACGTGATCCTCGAGGGCGAGCGCGAGGCCCAGCGTACCCCCGCGAGCCTGGACAACCTCTACGTGCGCTCGGCGCGCAGCGCAGAGCTGATCCCGCTCGCCAACCTGGTCGAGGTCAGCGAGGTGGCCGACTCCAGGAGCCTCAACCGCTACAATCGGGTGCGCGCGATCACCATCGAGGCCAACCTTGCCGATGGGTTGGCCCTGGGGGAGGCGCTCGACTACCTCGAGGGCCTGGTGCGTGAGCACCTGCCCGAGCAGGCCCAGGTGGACTTCAAGGGCCAGTCCCAGGACTTTCGCGCCAGCACCGCCGGCATCCTGTTCGTCTTCGTCCTCGGGGTGGCCGTCGTCTTCCTGGTGCTCGCCGCCCAGTTCGAGAGCTGGGTCCACCCCTTCGTCATCATGTTCACCGTGCCGCTCGCCATGGCCGGCGCCCTGCTCGGGCTCTGGCTCACGGGGCAGACCATGAACATCTACAGCGAGATCGGGCTCATCATGCTCGTGGGGCTCGCGGCCAAGAACGGCATCCTGATCGTCGAGTTCGCCAACCAGCTCCGCGACCAGGGACGGGAGTTTCGCGAGGCGCTGCTGGAGGCCGCCGACACGCGCCTGCGCCCGATCGTGATGACGGGCATCACCACCGCGGCCGGCTCGGTGCCGCTGTTGCTGTCATCCGGGGCGGGCGCCGAGACCCGCGTCGTCATCGGCACCGTGATCCTGTTCGGCGTGCTCGCCGCGACCCTGTTCACCCTGTTCGTCGTCCCGGTCGCCTATGACCTGCTCGCGCGGCGGACCGGCTCTCCGGGCGAGGTGAGGCGCCGGCGTCTGGAGGCGGAATCCGGTCGAGCCGCGGCGTCGGAGTCGGGGTCCTGACCAGATATTCCTTGAATTGGTGGATTGCGTTTCGCGGAACCATCCGTGCCAAAAATTCGGTAGTCTGGTTACCGCGAATTGGTCGATCTCCAGCGAGCGACTGAGTCGTCTAGCGTCGGCGCCAGGGTTGTCACCGACGGTCTCGGTGCGCGGGGACGAAAGGCAATTGGGAGTCCGGCAGAGTCGGTCCACGCACGCCGCCGGCTTCCAAGAGCTACTCAACAGCGACCCTTCTTCGCCTGTCCCGGAGGGCAGAAGTAACCCGACGGCGCGCGATAGTAAGGTGCCGGGCGGCGGGTAGCGGTAGGCCGGGGGCGCCCGGTAATACGAGTCCCTGTCGTTCTCTGTCGCGATGGCCGCTCCGGCCGCCGCGCCGACCGCTCCTCCCGCGATAGCGCCGGTTTGCCCGCCGACCTCGTTGCCGATGAAGGCACCGAGTCCGCCGCCCACGGCGCCGCCGACGGCCGCATCCCAGCTCTCCGGGTCGGCCAGAACGGATGAGGATGAAACTACCAGCCCAAGGATCGCCATCGTCGTGGATTTTTTCACTTGTCTTCTCCGCTTCGGAATCTGTGCCAAGATCGAGATCATTACACGGGTCGCCTTAACGATCACTGAACCACCGCGTACTGTTCGGCCGTGCCGGTGTGATGGACGCTGCCCTGGGAACGCCAAGCTACGGTGTCCCGTGGCCTTGAGCATCGCCCCCGTTCCCTAATTCGGCTGAGCGGCGGCCTCGAAGCAGCTAGGCAGACCCCCCGGGGGTGCTGCAGCGCCCGTGCTTGCAGCCGCGGGCTAATTCGTGCCGGCGAGGGCCTTCAGGTCGTCCTCGGTCAGGTCCTTGAGCCGTACGAGCCGGCCCCCGATTTCCAGGAAGACCCGCGACTGGTCGACGGACACCTTGTCGTCATCGGCCTTCTTGGCCGCGAAGATGTCGCGCAGCACCTTCACCGTCTCGACCAGGGTCTTGGCCGTCGTCACCGCCGCGAGCACGAGCTGCACCGCGGACGCCGCATCGAACGAGCGGGTAGGCCCCTGCGCTTCCGCCTCGACGGCCTCGACGGCCGGGTGGGCGCCCAGCTCGGCGCGTATGGCTTCCACCTGGTCTTCCAGCGCCTCGGGGCTCGTCGCCGGGGCCTCGATGTGCAGAACGATTGTTGTCATTGCTGTCCTCCTTCGGGCTTCAGGTTGGCCGTCGACGGCGCGAAGGCGGTGAGCGCGCACCACGCCCAGCGCCCAGGGCGGCGTTTCAGGGTCGACGGAACGTCGAGAAACGAGCGGAGCGATTGCTGCAGAGCCACCGCGGCAGGGACGCCCGCGGCCAGGCGCTCGTGAAAACACCCGAGGATCTCGGCGCTCGCCTTATCGTCGGCTTGCCAGAGCGCGCCCAACACCCCGCGTGCGCCGGCGGCGTGAAAGGCGGCCTGCAGGCCGTAGGCGGTGTCCGCCGGAAGCACATCCATGCCGCGCCCCGAAACGGCGCGCTTGCCCGCGAAGCAGGCCGCCATGACGACCAGATCGGCATGGAGGTTCAGGCGGGAGATTTCGAGCCCGTCGATCGGCCCGTCCCAGAGATGGATCTGGGTTTCCATCGGTGTGTCGGCGACGGTTGGAGCGGCGACGTCCCCGCCGTGCAGGCAAAGGTGAATGACCGTGGCGGCCGGCAAGGCGCTGCGAGCCGCCTCGCGAAAGTGGGCCCGGGTCGCCTCGGCATTCAGTAGAGTCGTGACGGCCGCCCCCGCGTTCTTCCAGGCGGCGACCACCCGCATCATCTCCGCATCGATATGCTGCAGCCGCGGCAGCCCGCTCGGGGCATCGCCGTTCGCGGCGATGTCCGTGCCGATCGCGAACAGCCGCGCGCTCCGGGGCTCCGCGGTCTCTTCCTGCAGCAGGCAGGCGAGGTTGGGGAGGTAGAGCACGGGTTTAAGCTCGATGAGGTAACGCCCGCCCCAAGGTAGCGCGTGCAGTGGCGCCTGGTGCAGCAGCTGATGGGCGCAGATCAGGACCTGCGATGCGCTGGAGATGGCATCAGCGAAGGCCTCGGGCACCAGGAGCTCGCGCAGTGCCGACAGGTCCGCGTCGAGCGGCGTCGCGGCGGTGGCGTTGGCGAAACGCGAGAGGATGTCCGACAAACGCTCGGGGCGCTCGAGCACCAGACGTTGCGTCTCGACCTTTTCTTCCGTGATCAGGGTGACGAGCAGGACCTCACGCGCGAGAAAGAAATAGTAGAGGATGACGCTTCCCCCTCCGAGCGACCGCTGCAAGCGCGGCAGATCGAATCGGGACGCCGCCGCCTGACCCCGGGCGAGGCTGTAGCGATCCCATAGCAGGCGCCTCCGGGAGCGAATGTCCTCACGTTCGGCGTCATCGGTTGCCTGGGCGAGCTGGCGCTCGATCTCATCGAGGGCGGCCCGGAGCTCGAAAGCCTCGTCCGGCGTATGACGGCGCAGCCTGCTTAAGGCGCGCGCCTTGAGCAGCTCCGCGCGCTCGAGCATCAACGCCGGCTCTCCCGCCTTGAGCGCCGTCATCACGCCCATGGAATACAGGAGCGTCGACCGCCCCATGAAGCCGCTTTGCAGGTACGCGGGCGTCACCCGGGCGCGCTGGCCCTCGATGAACGCGATGCCTCGGCCGCAGGTCTGGGAGGCCGCCAGGTCGTCCTTACCTTCGATCTGCAGGAGTGCGAGCTCCATGCAGGCAGAGGCTACGAGCTTGGCATCGCAAAGCGTCTCTCCGACGTCCAGCGCCTCGGTGTAGTCGGACCCGGCGCCGTGGGGATCGCCCGTGCCCCACCGCACCATGGCCCGCGTCCAGAGGCCGTAGCCGGTGACCATGGCGTCGGCCGCGGCGCGGGCGTCGGCGATCAGGGTGTCCAGCTCGGCCAGCAGCGCGAGTGATGTCTCGTCGGCCTCGGCCCGCTGGCTCAGCTGGCTGAAGCGCCGCAGCAAGGAGAGGTCCGGAGCGGCCGGCGCCGTCATGGCGCCGAATGCGAAATCCGTGTCGCCGAGCTCTCTGCGCTGGCGCGCCTCGAGCACGGCGCTGTCCGCGCTCGCGATCCGCTCGGCGCGCGCGCTGGCCTCGTCCATGAACACGCGCAATGCCTCCATCCGCGCCTCGATGCCGGAAGAAGCATTCTCGGCCAACTGCAAGCGAACGGCCGCCAGTCCGAAATATGCGAGCGCCGCCGCGAGAAAGGCACGGTGACGAGCGAACTGATGGCCGGCGAGGCGGGCGGCCGCATTCGACCAGGATCCAATGACGTCGAGGTAATCGCCGCTGCGCGTATCGGGAAATCCGATCCCATCAAGGCTGGCGTAGGCCAAGTCCGCGGTACGGCGCGCTTCGAACGCGTCCCCAGCGCGGACGTACGCGCGGGCGAGAAGAATCAGCAGCTCAATGCGCGCGAGCGTTTGCGCCCCGCCTTGTAGTCGCTCGAGGAGCGGAAGCACAATCTTCAGGCCCTGATCGAGGTCCGCGGAAGAAAAGGCCCAGGTGGCGTACTTGTTGACGACCTCGCTGATCAGCATCGGTTCGTCCAACGCCGATGCGTCCCGATGCGCCTGCTCGAACCAGGCATGCGCTTGCCCGGCGTCGCCGCCCCTCGCCTGGGCCTCGGCCCGCAGCAGCAGGAGCTCGACGAGGTACGCAGGGATCTCGCCCGCTCCGGGGCCCAGAAGGACCGATCGCAGGGCGCGGGCCTCGGTCTCGGCATCGGCGATCGTCTTCTCCGCTTCCTCGGCACGGGCCGCGACCTGAAGCCGGGCGCGATGCATGGTGTCGTAGAGTGCCCCGAGCCTTTGCAGTACCTCCGGCGGGTTTGGGGCGTCCTCCATGGGTAATCCGCGGTCGGCGAGCGCGGTCCTGACCCGGCCGAGCTGAGACCTCTCGAGCGTCGATGCGCCAGGGCGACCCGCCGCGATGCACGCAATCTGGAGCCGTCGCCGCAGCTCCGTCAGCTCGTCGTCGAACAGCGCGTCCAAGGCGATGTCCCTGGCGCACCCGCTCGCGAGCCAGTTGTCGTAGACCTCGATTGCGACCGTCGCCGGCAGCCGTACGAGGCGGTCGAACGGAGCCCAGATCTCCGCGTGCACGCGCGCCCCCTTTCCATCGCACCCGCGCGGGCTCCCAGCGAGCCCGCTGCCGTAATCTTAGTCCGCGCCGGGACGTCCCGATGGCCGTGTGCGTCGGGGTGCTCGCCTCTTTGACGAGCAGCGCCGTCTGGTGGGCTACGGATGGTGGTGAAGTATCCCCGCTACAGGATCGCGCCGCGTTCGTCCAGGGCGTAGCGCGTCAGGTTGCTGGTCAGGAATTGGAAGGCGTCCTCGACCGAGTCCGTGCGGTGGAAGATGGCGGTGTCGGCACTGTCGATCATGCCGTTACGCACCAGCGCGTCGAAGTCGATGACCTGATCCCAATAATCGCTGCCGAACAGGACCACGGGCAGGTGCTTTCGGATCTTGTGCGTCTGCAGCAGGGTGAGGATCTCGAACAGCTCGTCCAGCGTCCCGAATCCCCCTGGGAAGACGATCACCGCCTTGGCCAGGTAGGCGAACCAGAACTTGCGCATGAAGAAGTAGTGGAAGTGAATCGCCAGCTCGCGCGTGACGTAGCGGTTGTCGAACTCCTCCACCGGAATGGATATGCCGAAACCGACGTTGACGCCGCGGGCCTCCGATGCCCCGCGGTTGGCTGCCTCCATGATCCCGGGTCCACCGCCCGTGCAGACGACGAAGCGCCGCTCCTCGTCCTCGAGCCGCTTC
>CAVORB010000035.1:0-35989 GCA_963698495.1 uncultured Gammaproteobacteria bacterium
AACCCCGCTAGGGTTGTCGATAGGGCGTCGGATCCGGCACTCCGGCCGCTCGGAACCCTTCGATGCGCAAGCGGCAGGAGTCGCAAACGCCGCAGGCACGCCCGCTGGCATCCGCCTGGTAGCAGGAGACGGTGAGCCCGTAGTCGACTCCAAGCTCCGCGCCCCGGCGGATGATCTCCGCCTTGCTCAGGGCGATCAGGGGCGCGCGAATGCGCAAGCGCCTGCCCTCCACCCCCGCTTTGGTTGCGAGGTTGGCAAGCCGCTCGAAGGCATCTACGAATGCCGGCCGGCAATCCGGATAACCGGAGTAGTCCACCGCATTGACGCCGATGAAGATGTCCCGGGCATCGAGGAACTCCGCCCAGCCCAGGGCCAATGCCAGAAACACGGTGTTGCGGGCGGGCACATAGGTAACCGGGATGCCGTCGGCGGGGGCCTCGGGAACCGCAATGGCGCTGTCGGTGAGGGCCGATCCGCCGATGGCGGTGAGATCGACCCGGATGGTCTTATGCTCGATCGCCCCCAGGTGATCCGCGACCCGACGGGCGGCGGCGAGCTCGGCCTGATGGCGCTGCCCATAGTCGATGCTCAGCGCGTGGCAGGCGAACCCCTCGCTGTGGGCAACAGCCAGGGCGGTCGCGGAGTCGAGACCGCCGGAAAGGAGGACGACGGCCGACTTCATCTCATCACCCATTGCGCCAACGATCGGGCCGGAGATGGGATACCGCAAGCCGGATACCGGCACTTGGCGGTGGGCCAAGTCGCATCAGGCGTCCCAGGAGGTTTCGCTCTCGTCATCGCCCACGCTCGTCACCCCAGAGGATCTTGTGCAGCTGGAGCTGAAGCCGTACCGGAAGGCGGTCGCGCAGTATCCATTCGGCTAGGTCGGTCGGCGCTAGCCGGCCCTCCGCCGGGGAAAAGAGCACGGAGCAGCGGCGCGCGAGATCGTGTGCTACTACTTGCGCCGCCGCCCATCGGTAGTCGGTCTCGTCGCAGATGACGAACTTGACCTGATCCGTGGGCGCCAGATGCTCCAGATTGTCCCAAAGGTTGCGGTCGACCTCGCCCGAGCCCGGGGTCTTGAGGTCCATGACCTTGACCACCCTTGGGTCCACATGAGAAACGTCCAGGGCGCCGGCGGTCTCGATGCATACCCTGTAGCCGGCGTCACAGAGGGCGGCGAGCAGAGTCGGGCAGTCGCGCTGGGCCAGGGGCTCGCCGCCGGTCACGCAGACGTGCCTGACCGCGAAGCCCGCGATGCGCTCCAGCACCTCCTCGATCGTCATCGACTCCCCGCCCGTGAAGGCGTACGCGGTGTCACAGTAGGTGCAGCGCAGCGGGCAGCCCGTGAGCCGGACGAAAGCGGTGCGCTCGCCGGTCGTGAGCCCTTCGCCTTGCAGGGAGTGGAAGATCTCGGTAACACGCAGCCACGGGACAGCTATCATCTTGTACGGCGATTCGCCTAGCAAGGTCTTACCGGGCGGCGGGGTTCGCGACAGGGTCCGCCGCTCGGGACGGAAGGTCCTTCGCTCGCCCGGACCAAGACGGATCCGTTTAGCGCCCGTCCTTGGCCATGCGCTCGAGACGGCTCTGGGCAAGCCGGGCCTCGGTGGAATCGGGGAATCGCTGGATCACCTCTTGGAAGCTTGTTCGCGCCCCTTGCCAGTCGCCCTGATCTTGACGAGTGTAACCGAGCTTGAGCATGGCGCCGGGCACCTTGGGACTCAGCGGGTAGTTGTTCAAGACGAATTGAAACTCGGTCATGGCCCCTGAATAGTCGCGCTTGACGTAGTAGGTCTCGCCCAACCAGTAGTGGGCGTTGTCCGCGAACTCGCCATTCGGGTAGACGGTGACCAGGTCCTCGAACGCCTTGACCGCCTCGTCATAGCGGCGCTCCTTGAGCAGGTCGAAAGCGGCACGATAGGCGTCCTTCTCCGGTGGCAACTGGACCGCGTCCGCACCGCCGCCGGTCGCGGCGAGATCGAGCCCCGAGCCCGTTGGCGCCTCGGGCGCAGGGGTGTCGGCGGGGGCCGATGCCCGGGGCGACGGCTGGGAAGGGACCGCCGCGGCACCTGTCCCCTGGCCGCGCAGGCGCCCGTCCAGATCCAGGTACTGGTCCTGCTGCTGCTTCTTGAGGGTATCGAGCTGGTACTGCTGCATCTCCACCTGGCCCCTGAGCTGCTGCATCTCCTGCTGCAGGCGCTGGAGTTGGAGGACCAGATCCGACAGGCGCTCGTCCGCGGGCCAGGCGAGCCCCGGGGCCAGGGCGAAGGTGGAAAGGATCAGGGTTGGGAGAATCTTCATCGCAAAATGCCTCAGTACACCAGCTCAACCCGCCGGTTGAGCGCCCAGGCGGAATCGTAGTGACCCGGGTCGGCGGGCTTCTCCTCCCCGTAGCTCATGGTCTCGATCTGGCTGCCCCCCGCCCCCTCGGCCAGCAGGAAGCGGCGCACGGCGTCCGCGCGTTGGTCGCCCAGGGCGAGGTTGTACTCACGGGTGCCGCGCTCGTCGGTGTGCCCCTCGAGCATCAGGCGCGCGTTGGGGTCGCCGGAGAGATATGAGGCGTGGGCGCGCAGGATGTCGACGAATTGGGGCAGGATCTCGCTGCGGTCGTAGTCGAAGTAGATCACCCGCTGGTACAGGGGGCTGGCGGGGTTGTTGAGGTCCGCGGCGGTATACCTGCCGGGTCCTCCCAACCCTGCCGTGCCGACCCCGGCACCCGCCCGGTCCCCTACACCCGCGCCGGGCTCCTTCTCATCGACGGGCTTCGACGGACAGCCGGCCAGAAGCAGCACGGATGCCAGCATAGCAATGACGCCGAAGGTCTTGTTCAAGCTTCTCTCCTCGTAACCTGGAGGGTTTTGCGGCCGGGTTGGCGAGGCGATGCCTCGACGTCCACCGTGGCGCGGAATCAGCGCGGGAGCGGCGACCATGCCGGCTCGCGCACGTCTCCCAGGTCCTGGGAGAGACGCTGCCCGACGCTGCCGTCGACGGATACCGCCGCCAGCACGCCGCGCCCGTTGTGCAGGGTGGCATAAATTACCATGCTGCCATTGGGAGCGAAACTCGGCGACTCGTCCAGCCCGCCGTCGCTCAGGAGCCGGATGACCCCGGTGCCGAGATCCATCAGACCGATGCGGAAACGTCCAGCGGCCCGGGTGACCAGGACCAGGGAGCGCCCGTCCGGAGAATAGGAGGCACGGGCGTTGTAGTCGTTCTCGAAGGTGACGCGCTGGGGCGTGCCGCCCGCCGCCGGCACCTTGTAGATCTGCGGGTTGCCGCCGCGGTCCGAGGTGAAGACGATGTGGCTGCCGTCCGGGGACCAGGACGGCTCGGTGTCGATCCCGAAGTGGTTGGTGAGCTGGCTGGTCTGGCGGCTGACCAGATCCATCACGAAGATGTCCGGATTGCCGTCCTTCGACAGGGTCATGGCGAGCCGGCGGCCGTCGGGGGAAAAGGCGGGCGAGCCGTTGATCCCCTTGTAGGAGGCGACCCGTTCGCGATTTCCGGAAGCGAGGTCCTGGACGAAGACCGCCGTCTGCCGGTTCTCGAAGGAGACGTAGGCGAGCCGGCGCCCGTCCGGCGACCAGGCCGGGGAGAGGATGGGGTCCTGGGAAGAGACGATGGTCTGGGGATTGTAACCATCGGCATCCGATACCCGCAGGGTCACCCGTCCGCCGCCCTCGGATGTCACGTACGCGAGGCGGGTGGAAAACACCCCAGGCGAGCCGGTCAGCCGTTCGTAAATTACATCGGCGATCCGATGCGCCGTATAGCGCAGCTCCGCCGGCCGGCTGCCGAACTTCATCGCCGCGAGCTGCTCCCCGCGGAAGACATCAAAGAGGACGAAGCTGACGTCGTAGCCGCCGGTACCGTCGGGGGTGACCTCGCCGACGACCAGGTTGTCCATGGACAGCAGGCGCCAGTCGCGCAGGTCGACCTGATCAGCGGTATGGGGGGTGGCGAGCATGTCCCGTCGCGGCATAGGCTTGAAGCGCCCGGTGCGCGCGAGGTCGGCCGTGATGACCGCCGCTACGTCCTCCACCAGGCCGGCGCCCGCAGGCTGGCCGAACGGCACCACCGCGATCGGCTGCGCACCCTCGGCGCCACCGGTGATCTCGATGGTCAGGCGTGCCTGAGCCGCACCCTGCAGCCCGAGGATGAATACCAGAAAAAGCAGTATGGGCAGTCTTTTCATGGTCTGTGCTCAGTTTCCAGCCTTGAATTCGAAGCGAAGCTCGCGAAAGTGCTCGAACAGGCGTCCGCTCGGCACCGGCAGGGGGGACGCCTTGTAGACGGCCGCCACCACCGAGCGGTCGAAGGGACCGTTGCCGCTGCTGCGGATGATTCTCGCGCTGCCCGCAACGATCTCCCCTCCCGGTATGAGCCGGACCTCTACCGTACACGAATTATCCGGGCGGCTGCCAACCGGGCGCACCCACACGCTGCGCACGCGATCGTCGATCGCCGCCACATAACGGTCTATCTCGCTGGCGGACCGCTCCTCCTCCAGCGCGGACAACAGCTCCTGTTCCCGCGCCTGCTGCGCCGCTTGCTCCGCCTGGCGTTTTTCCTCGGCCTGACTGCGCGCCTCAGCTTCCGCCTCCCGCTTGGCTTCGGCCTTACGCCGGGCCTCTTCCTCGGCCTTGCGGGCCGCTTCGGCGCGTTGTCGGGCTTCCATCTCGGTCTTGCGCTTCGCTTCTTCCGCCGCGGCCCGCTCGGCTTCCGCCTTGCGCCTGGCGTCTTGCTCGGCCTTGCGCTGCTGCTCCGCCTTGCGCTTCGCCTCCTCCGCGGTCTTGCGTTCGGCCTCGGCCTTGCGCTTGGCCTCTTCCGCGGCCGCCCGCTCTGCCTGTGCCCGCTGGCGGGCCGCTTCTTCGGCCTTGCGCTGCGACTCGGCCTGACGGCGGGCATCCTCCTCCGCCCGGCGTTTCGCTTCCGCCTGGCGCTTGGCCTCCTCGGCCGCCATGCGCTCGTCCTCGGCGCGTTGGCGCGCTTGCTCCTCGGCCTTGCGCTGGATCTCGGCCTCGCGCCGAGCCGCGTCTTCCGCCCGGCGTTGGGCCTCTACCTCGGCCAGTTGTTGCGCCTCAGCCTGACGCTGACGCTCCAGCTCCGCGCGCTCGGCGCGCAGGCGCTCGGCTTCCTGTTGCTGCTGCAGCCGCTCTTGCTCCAGGGCTTGGACGCGCTCCTGCTTCTCCCGTTCCGCGGCCTGCAGCCGCTCCAACTCCTGTTGCGCGCGATCTCGCTCCGCCTGGCGCTTTTCTTCCGCCTGACGCAGGCGTTGGACCTCCGCCTCCACGGCCTGGGAGCTGACCACCGTGGCCTGCACCACCTTCGGTTTCACGCGCGCGTCCTTGGTCGTCCACAGCGAATCGACGCCGATCAGCAGCAGGGCGGCGAGCAGCAGATGCAACAGCAGGGCGGCGGCGAAGGCCCCGGGGTTTCGGCGCAGGATGTGCCACATCTCAACGCTCGGCTGATTCCGGCGGCACCGTGATGAGACCGACGCTGGGTGCGCCCGCGGCCTGCGCCAGGACCATGGCCTCCACCACCCGGCCGTAGTCCACCGTCCGGTCGCCCTTGACCATGATGGGCGTCTCGGGCTTGTACTTGAGCACCGCGCTGATGCGCACGATCAGGGTCTCGGGGTCCACCGGCTCATTCTTGTTCTCGCCCAGGTCCAGGTAGAGGTCGCCGAACTGGTCCACGGTGATGACTACCGGCTCGGAGGCCTCGCCGGCGATCACCTCCGCGTCGGCCTCGGGCAGCTCGACCTTGACGCCCTGCGTGATGAGGGGCGCCGTGACCATGAAGATGACGAGCAGCACCAGCATGACGTCGATGTAGGGCACGACGTTGATCTCGGACATGGGGCGGCGGCGCAGGCGGGTCTTTTTCATGGCTTCGAACCCGGGCGCGCTAGCCGCGGCCCTGGCGCTGCAACAGGGTCGAGAACTCCTCCATGAACTCCTCGTAGCGGTTGTTGAGGCGCTCTACCTGGTTGGAGTAGCGGTTGTAGGCGATGACCGCGGGGATCGCGGCGAACAGTCCGATGGCGGTGGCCACCAGGGCCTCGGAGATCCCGGGGGCGACCAGCGCCAGGGTGGCCTGTTTGACGTTACCGAGGGCGTGGAAGGAATGCATGATCCCCCAAACGGTGCCGAACAGACCCACGTAGGGGCTGGTGGAGCCGACGGTGGCGAGGAAGACGAGGTGCGTCTCCAGGCGGTCCATCTCGCGGCTCAGCGCCACGCGCATGGAACGCTCTGTGCCCTGCAGAACCGCCATCTGGTCGCTGTCGTCTCCCTTTCGCAGCCGGACATACTCCTTGAAGCCCGCGCGGAAAATGGCCGCAAGCCCGTTCAGGGCCTTTTCGTCCTGGTTGAGATTGCGGTACAGGGCGCTGAGGTCGCCGCCGGACCAGAATCGCTGCTCGAACTCATCGGCCGCGCGGCGCGCCCGCTTGAGGGTCCGCGAGCGGTCGAAGATCATGGTCCAGGAGATGATGGAGGCCAGCACCAGCGACGCAAGCACCAGCTGCACGACGACGCTTGCGTGCAGGACCAGGTCCAGGATGGAAAGCTCAGAGTACATCGGCGATCTCCGCCAGCAGCGTTTCGGGAATTCGGTTCGGGCGCAGGGTCTCGGCGTTGACGCAGGCGACCTTCACCAGCCCCCGGCAGCAGAGAATGCCGTCGCTCTCGCGGCGCACCCATTGCTCGAAGTCGAGGCTGGCGCCGCCGCACCTGGCAAGCGCGACCGACACCCTGAGCCGGTCATTGAAGCGTGCCGGAGACAGAAAGTCCAAGGCCGCGCTGCGTACCGCGAACAGCACGCCCTCGCGCTCGCGCAGCTCGTCCTGCTCGAAGCCCAGGCTGCGCAGCCACTCGGTCCGGGCGCGCTCCATGAAGCGGAGATAGTTTGCGTTGTAGACCACGCCGCCCGCGTCCGTGTCCTCGTAATAGACACGGACCGGCCAGGTAAATCCCGGACTTTCCTCAGGGCCAGACATGGGCTCGCTTCGCCGCCGACGGTTTATCAGAACCGCCTAATATACACAAGATTCGGCGCCGCAGCATCGGGTCGGCTTTGACAATCCACGGTGGATCAGTCGCTTGCGTCCCCAAACAGGTCTCCGGGGACAGCCGGGGGCGCCTGCCGGCCAGGTCGATCGAAGCCGAAATGCAGATAGGCCGCCTGGGTGGCCATGCGCCCGCGAGGGGTGCGCATCAGGAAGCCCTGTTGGATCAGGTAGGGCTCGAGCACGTCCTCGATGGTGCCGCGCTCCTCGCCGATGGCGGCGGCCAGGCTCTCCACTCCCACCGGACCGCCGTCGAACTTCTCGATCACCGCCTGCAGGAGACGGCGGTCCATGTGGTCGAAACCCTGGGCGTCCACCTTGAGCATGGAGAGGGCGCGATCCGCCACCTCGACCGTGACCCGGCCGTCGGCTCTGACCTGGGCGTAGTCGCGCACCCGCCGAAGCAGACGATTGGCGATGCGGGGCGTGCCCCGGGAGCGGCGTGCGATCTCCCCGGCGCCCGCGGCCTCGGTCTCGATCCCCAGGATGGCGGCGGAACGGGTGACGATACGCGCGAGATCCTCCGCCGAGTAGTACTCGAGGCGCTGCACGATGCCGAAACGGTCGCGCAGGGGCGAGGTCAGTAGTCCGGCGCGTGTAGTTGCCCCAACCAGGGTGAAGGGCGGCAGATCGAGCTTGATGGAGCGCGCGGCCGGGCCCTCGCCGATCATGATGTCGAGCTGGTAGTCCTCCATGGCGGGGTAGAGAACCTCTTCCACCACCGGGCTCAGGCGATGGATCTCGTCCACGAACAGGACGTCGCCGGGCTCCAGGTTGGTCAGAAGGGCCGCCAGGTCTCCCGGCTTTTCAAGCACTGGACCCGAGGTCTGGCGCAGCCCTACCGCCATCTCATGGGCCACAATATGGGCGAGCGTGGTCTTGCCCAGCCCCGGCGGGCCGAAGATGAGCAGGTGATCCAGGGCCTCGCCCCGCCCGCGGGCGGCATGGATGAAGATCTCCATCTGCTCGCGCACCGCCGGCTGGCCGACATAGTCCGCCAGCTTGCGCGGGCGAATGGCACGGTCCAGGGCGTTGTCGTCCGCTGCCGGCTCCGGGCTGATCAGGCGGTCTGGTTCTCCCATGCGCTTAACGTCGACTTAGGGTTAGTTTGCGGGACGCGTGCGGTCGCGGACCCTATCGGGACGCCAGATGTCGCCGGACAGGGCGCTACCTGCCCTCGGCCAACTCCATGCGTTCCACATCCGCCAGGGTCACGATGCGGCCGTCCAGCGTGGTGAAACGGCGGCCCTCCACGTGCTCCCGGCGTGCCTGATAAAGCGTCACATCGCCCGTGTTGGCGTTGATCACCTGCACCGTCACGACACTCGCCCCAGCCTCCCAGTCCAGATAGAGCCACAGCAAGCTGCCCGCCACCATCGCCACCACCAGCCCATAGGCCACGGCGCGCAATGCCGCCGCGGGTATCAAGGGCTCCCGGACCGGCGGCGGCGAGGCGGCCGCCACCGCCCGGCCCCGTTGGATGCGGCTGCGGATCACCAGGTAGGCGCCGAGGATCACCGCCAGCGTCAAGAGCAGCTTGCCGAACATGGGCGCTAAGGTAGCATGCGAGGGGGACCCCGGCCACGCGCGGAGAGCGGTTGCGACCCATTCGTTCCAGGCGGTACCATGCCGGCTCTCGTCGGGAGAGGCTGATTCTTGGCCGTCCTGGCCAAAAACAGCACGCCGCCCGAAAACCGCGGGAAGCGCTGAATTGATCAGCGTTCCCCCGCAGACCGATTGTCCGCGCGGAAGCCCATCCCACGCCCCGTTTGCCCGGGAGCCCGGCCGGGCTGGCGTGCGACAGGTGTCATCAGCACAAGGCCCTACGCTCATGCTTGCCGTCCGAGTATTTTCTCTCCTGGCGTTGACGGCGCTGCTGCTCTCCGGCTGCAGCGAGCCGCCGCGGCCGACCATTACCCTGTATCGGGCCATCCATTCCGGGGATCTCGACCAGATCAAACGTCATCTCTACTGGGGAACAGACGTCAATCAGCCCGATCCGGACGGCGACTATCCGCTGCATGTCGCGGCACGCCGCGGTCGTGTGGTGATCTCCAAGGAGCTGCTCAGCCATGGCGCCGATCCCAACGCGGAGAATCTCGCCGGGGCAACGCCGCTGCGCGTCGCCCTTGGGGCGGGCAAGACCCAGGTCGCACAGGTGCTGGCGGAGAAGGGGGCGGCGGACGACCCCCAGGACCTCCTGTTCGACCTCGTCCGCGACGGGGTCACGGATCGGGACTCGCTGAAGTTCCTCGTCGATCGCGGCGCCGACGTCAACGCGACCGACGCGGACGGCGATGCCCCGTTGCATATCGCGGTGCGAAACAATCAACTGTTACTGGTGAAGCGCCTCATCGATCAGGGAGCGGACGTGAACCTGCCCGACGGCCAGGGACGCACGCCGCTTGAGATCGCGGCGGCGAACGAGAACCGCTACATCACCAACGAGCTTGCCCGTTACGGCGCCCGAGCGGCGCCCGTTGCGGAATAACGACCAAGGGGGCACGAGACCATGGCGGAGAGCGCCGAAGACCTGACCGTCACCTACGTGGATGGTGGCATCGAGACCGTCAAGGAGCTGGACAAGGCGATTCTATCGAAGGGGGGCTGGGCGACCGTGCTCTTCCGTTACCAGGACTGGGACAGGGCAAAAGAAGCCTATGGCCCGGACAAGTACACCATCCGGCGCTATCAGAAGCGCGGCGGCGAGTATCGCCAGCAGTCCAAGTTCAACATCTCCAGCCGCGCCCAAGCGGAGGCCTTGATCGCCGCGTTGCAGAAGTGGCTCGACGAGGAGTGACGCGCGGCGTGATTGCGACCGCCGGTTGACACCCGCTCCGCGGCCCAGGGCAGGCGAGGAGCGGTGCGCCGCTCGGCGTCCGTCCAAGACCGCGCCGCCCGATACCGGGATTCGATCGACCCCGCTCCAGGTCAATCCAACAGGCTCAGCAGCTGCCGGACGACGATACGGACCCGATCCGGCTCAGCGCCCGCGGCGAGCAGAACCCGCAGCCCCCAGATGCTGGTCATGATGAAGGCGGCGAGCGCCGCCGGGTCCTTGTCCGCGCCCAGTTCCCCGCTCCTCCGGGCGGATTCCAGCGACTGGCGGAACAGCCCCTCGATCACTTCCAGGTGATAGTTGACGCGCTCGCGCACCGTCGGGTTGTGGCGGGCGACCTCGAGGATGGTGTTGACGAGAAAGCAGCTACGCCTGGAGTCCGGCTCGGCGGCATACTCCCCGATCCTCCCCAGGAAGGATCGGACGCCTTCCAGCGGGGAGCTCGATGCCGACAGGGCCTGCCCGATGTCCTCGGCGCTGCGTTTGCCGTAATGGTCCAGGGTGGCGAGAAAAAGTCCTTCCTTGGACTTGAAGGCCGCGTACAGGCTGCCGGGCTTGAGCTCGGTGGTCTGGGTCAGCGTGGCCATGCTGGTCGCGCAATAGCCTTCGTTCCAGAAGGCCTGCATGGCCCGGTCCAGGACCTGGTCGCGGTCGAATTCAGCGGGTCTCGCCATGCTCGGATCTCGTATTGACGCCTTCAGTGTAGCTTTTTTGAGCGGGCGCTCAAAATTGTTCTTGAATGTTCGATCAACGTTAGCTAGCTTTGTTGAGCATTCGTTCCACAACTCACTGGAGAGCCGATCATGGGCACACTCGCGGAGGCGATCGACCGGTACGAGACACAGAAGCGCGACCGGGTCCCGGGCGAGATCCTGGACACCATGGAGCGGGCTACCGAGGGGCTCAAGGCTTCGCGCATCGAGGATCGGGCGGTGGGAGCCGGCGACCGGATGCCGGATTTCGAGCTGCCGAATCAGCATGGGGACTTGCGGCGCTTCTCCGACTACCTGAAGGAGTCCCCCGTCATCCTCAACGTCTACCGCGGAGGCTGGTGCCCGTATTGCAATTTTGAAATGAAGGCTCTGCAGGAGGCCCTTCCGGACATCGAGGCCCTCGGGGGACGGCTCGTCGGCCTGACCCCCGAGACACCCGACAGGGCTTCGGCCACCGCGGAGCGGCACCAGCTCCGCATCGACATCCTGAGCGACGCGGGCAACCTGGTGGCGGAGCGTCTGGGCCTGGTGTTCGAGCTGCCCGGGGAGCTTCGCCCGATCTACGAGCGCCTGGGCATCGACATCCCGGCCTACAACGGGGACGATAGCTTCAAGCTTCCGGTTCCCGCGACCTACGTCGTGGACAGAAACGGTATCGTTGTCCACGCCTTCGTCAATGCGGACTACACAAGGCGCATGGAGCCGGCAGATATCCTCGCCTGCCTGGAAACCGCCGCGGCTGCCTGTTGATCGGAACCGGTTACCGCAGACTTTCGATGAAGTGAGACCCCGCTAACCATGAGCACGAGCATGCTTCTTTCGCCGCTGACCGCCGCCGACGGGCTGGTATTCGCCAACCGGGTGGTGATGGCCCCCATGACCCGGGCCCGCGCCGGGGCGTCGAGAATGCCCAATCAGGCGATGGCGACCTACTACGAGCAGCGCGCCGCGGCGGGCTTGATCATCACCGAGGCCGCCGTCGTATCCGAGCAAGGCATCGGCTGGGTGAGCTCACCGGGCATCTACAGCGACGCGCAGGCCGAGGGCTGGCGGCGGGTCGTCGAGGCCGTGCACGCGCGGGGCTCGAAGATCTTCCTTCAGCTCTGGCACTGTGGTCGCGCGTCTCACCGCTACTTCTTCGACGACGAGCGCCTGCCGGTCGCCCCGTCCGCTATCGGCATCGCCAACGACCACAGCCATACGCCGAGGGGCAGCTTCCCCTACGAAACGCCCCGCGCGCTGGAGACGGGGGAGATCCCGGGAATCGTCGAGGATTATGGTCAGGCCGCGCGGCGCGCCCGGGAGGCCGGCTTCGACGGCGTGGAGATCCATTCGGCCAACGGCTATCTGTTGGACCAGTTCCAACAGGCAAGGAGATCCTTCCGTCCGAGGGCTCGGTGATGCGTTGAGCGCCCTCCTTGCACGACCACGCATGGGGCTGTGAAAAAGCACCGCGAAGACCAGCGCACCATGACCGATGTTGGCGAAACGGCGCCGCAAGGGTCCGAGCTGCGATACCTCGCCAACTTCGAGCGCCTGGTCATCCGCCTGTCCGGCCGCTTCATCAATCTGGCGCCGGAGGAACTGGACGAGGCGATCACCGCCGCGCTGGAGGCGATCGGCAGCTTCGCCAAGGTAGATCGCAGCTACGTCTTCCTGTTCTCGGCGGACGGCAGGCGGGTCTCCAACACACACGAGTGGTGCTCCGCGGGCATCGATCCGGCTATGGCCAATATTCAGGACGTGTCCGTGGACACCTATCCCTGGGTCATGCCGAAATTCAGCCAGGGGTGAGGTCGTTCATATCCCCGACGTATCCCGACTCCCGCCCGAGGCGGAGGGCGAAAAGCGGGAAATGCAGGCGCAAGGCATCAAGTCCCTGATCAACCTGCCGCTGGTGTGCGCCGGCCGGACGCTCGGCTTCGTCGGCTTCGATTCCGTGCGCGTTCGCAAGACCTGGCAGGAAGACCAGATCAAGCTGCTCAAGGTCGTGGGGGAGATCATCGCCGGAGCGATCGAGCGGGCGCGCGCAACCACGGCCCTAACGCGGCAAGTTCAAATGGAGAAGATGGTCGCCCGTATCTCCACCCGCTTCATCAACGTGGGTGCCGGGCAGCTGGATCGGGAGATTGAGCGCGCGCTCGAGGAGATCGGAATCTTCACTAACGTCAGCCGCTGCTATCTGTTCCAGGTCTCCGCCGACCGGCGTCATATGAGCAATACCCACGAATGGTGCGCCCCGGGGTTGGCTCCCCATATCCATCGGCTGCAAGGACTGCTGATCGACGAGTTTGGCTATTCCATGGACCGGATGCGGCGCGGGGAGGCCTTTCACGTTCCGCGGGTCGACGATCTACCGGCCGAGGCGGAGCGCGAGAAGCTGGAGTTCCAGCGCGAGGGCATCCAGAGCCTGATCAACGTCCCGATCATGGCGAAAGGGGACATGATCGGCTTCCTCGGGTTCGACGCCGTCCATGCCCGAATCGATTGGTCCGACGACGACATTCGTCTCTTGCGGATGATCGGCGAGATCCTGGCCAACGCCCTCGCCAGCAGGTCCGCCGAGGCGCAGCTCGAGGCCTCTCTCCGGGAAAAGGAAGTCCTGTTGCGCGAGATACACCATCGCGTCAAGAACAACCTGCAGGTCATCCACAGCCTGCTTTATCTCCAGAGCGACGCCATCCGGGACAGGGTGGATCCGCTCGCACTGGACGCCTTTCGCCAGAGCGAGGGCCGAATCAAGTCGATGGCGACCATCCATGATCGGCTCTACCGCGACAATGATCTCGCTGATATCGACTTCGAGGATTATCTGCACGCGCTGATCCCGGACCTGGTGCGCCTCTACGATGGACGAGCACGCATTGCGACCGAGATCAGGGCGCACGGCAGCCGGCTCGGCATCGACGCGGCGATCCCCTGCGGCCTGATCGTCAATGAACTGGTGACCAACAGCCTGACGCATGCCTTCCCGGACGCGCGCCCCGGCAGAATCGAGATCGCCCTGGCGCGCACCGCCGACAATCGGTTCGAGCTGATGGTCGCCGATGACGGTATCGGCTTCCCTCCCGGGGCGGATTGGCGAAACCGCCGGGGTCTGGGTCTTCAGCTCGTGTCCGATCTGGCCGCGCAGCTCTCCGCGGAGGTATCTTTCGAAACGGGCGCGGGCACGCGTTTTCGCATCCTTTTCCGAGGCCAATGAGCATGGCGGCACTGCGGGTATTGGTGGTGGAGGACGAGGCCATTCCGGCGCGCGCCGCCGCCGTCATGCTGGGGCACATCGGCTGTGACGTGGCGGCGATCGTCGACACCGGAGAGGAAGCGGTCGAAACCGCCTGCCGCGAGCGACCTGACCTGGTCCTCATGGATATCCGGCTGAAAGGACCGATGGACGGCATCGCGGCTGCGGGCCTCATCCGCAAGCGTCTCGGCATCCCGATCGTATTCGTGAGCGCCTATCTGACAGAGGAGCTCGACGAGCGGCGTGAGGCGATCGACGAGTCCGAGTTTCTCTCCAAGCCCATCGACGAGCAGGCGCTCGCGGCGGGCGTGAGAAGGGTGATTCTCGGCCTGCGAAGGCAATAACCAGCTGACTGTCAGGAGCGTCGCCTCTGAAGGCATTCAGCGGCACACACGCCGATGCGACCTTCGCGGATTTCCCCTCCTTCCCGATCGATTCGCACCCGCTCTCTTACCCCGCACCCGGTGGGTGACGCATTACGCCCGCGCTGCCGGCAAACAGGGACGGCATCATGGTTTTTTTGACCGAGTCGACGGATCGGGCAATCATGGCTTGATGCGCCAACCAGCACCAAAGGATAATCCCGAGGTCTGGCATCACAACCAAAGTCCAGGCGCCGTGCTTTTTCCACCAAACCGAAGAGGACAGAGCGTATGAAATGGGACTCATCCCCCGTGCTTGCCGCAGGATTCATCGCGGGTTTCGCGGCGCTGCCGCAGCAGGCCCTTGCCCTGAACATGGGAAATCTCGTCTACGAGCCGGTAGAACCCTGCCGGATCGTCTTCACGCCCACCAGCCTGGTACCGAATTCGCCGGCCAGTCCTTTGTCGCGTATGGCGATAGTGCCGCCCTTGCAGGTCAAGGCGGAGACGCAGCCGGCTGCGAACACCCCAGGGCCACGGCGGCAGGGGGCGTTGCGCCAGTGGCGATCGCGGCCAACCTGGTTGCCGTGGGAGCGCTGGCAACCGCCGACGGCAACATCGTCGCCTACCCCTCCGGCTCCGCCACGCCGGCTGCGGCGACGATCAACTTCGTCAAGGGCACCAATATCGCCAATTCGACCATCATCGGCCTATGCGAAGGGAGTTCCTGTACGGCTACGGCGCACTTCGATCTGATGTCCAGATCCAGCACCTTGCCTGCGGTCGTCGACGTTCAAGGCTATTTCTATCCTCAGGAGGGGAACGTCATCAAGGTCTCTCCCTCCGGCGGGGACTTTACCTCTATCGTCGAGGCGATGGACTTCCTGCAGGGCCTCATCGACAACAGCGATCCGGACGCACCGGCCGAGGGCAACGCCTACATTGTCGAGGTCGGCCCGGGAACCTACGACGGTCAGGTGACCATGGTGCCTTACGTCACGATCCGGGGTGCCGGCGGTACCTGCGCGACGACCATCACCTACACGGGTGGCGGCAGCGCCGCATCGAGCTCCGCCGCGGTAACGACCGCTGACCAGGCCTTTCTGGAGTCCGTCTGCATCACTGCCACGGCCACCGGAGGCCCCGCTGTCATCGGCGGCATTTACGTACCTCCCGGC
The DNA here is from genome assembly GCA_963698495.1 of uncultured Gammaproteobacteria bacterium. Classification (GTDB taxonomy): domain Bacteria; phylum Pseudomonadota; class Gammaproteobacteria; order Chromatiales; family Chromatiaceae; genus CAVORB01. The sequence goes on from CAVORB010000035.1 coordinate 15,412, forward strand.
GGCGGGGGCAGCAGCGTGACCCAGATCTACGACGTCTCGGTCTCCGTCGACGGCACCGGCGCCACCGATGCCTACGGCGTCATCGCGGGCACGGGTTCCCAGCTGGATCTCGGACTCTCGGAAGTGAACGTGGCCGGAGCCACCGCTGTTAACGATGGCGTCACTGCGAGCTCGGGGGTAAGGGCCTCGGTCATGACGACCGAAATCACTGCCGGAGACATCGCGCTCGGCTTGTTGGGCGGCCTGCCGCAGACGGCCAAGGGCAACCGGATCGACGGCGACGTGACCATCTCCGGAGCAGAGCCCCGGCTGATCAACAACCTGATCACCGGAGACATATCGGACGGCGACGCAGGCACCACGAACTGCCTGGGGAACTACTACAGCACGCTGGCCGACAATCCGCCCGCGGGTTGCTGATCGCAAGGCCCTATTCACCGAATCCGAGAGGAAAGAGTTTATGAAATGGGATTCATCTCCTGTGCTTGCCGCAGGAATCATCGCGGGGTTGGCGTCGGTTTCGCAGCAGGCATTGGCCCTCAACATGGGCAACCTGGTCTACGAGCCGGTGGAGCCCTGCCGGATCGTCTTCACGCCCACCAGCCTGGTACCGAATTCGCCGCAGTCCTTTGTCGCGTATGGCGATGGTGCCGCCCTTGCAGGTCAAGGCGGAGACGCCGCCGGCTGCGAACACCCCAGGGCCACGGCCACAGGGGGCGTTGCGCCGGTGGCGATCGCGGCCAACCTGGTTGCCGTGGGAGCGCTGGCAACCGGCGGCGGCAACATCGTCGCCTACCCCTCCGGCTCCGCCACGCCGGCTGCGGCGACGATCAACTTCGTCAAGGGCACCAATATCGCCAATTCGACCATCATCGGCCTATGCGAAGGGAGTTCCTGTACGGCTACGGCGCACTTCGATCTGATGTCCAGATCCAGCACCTTGCCTGCGGTCGTCGACGTTCAAGGCTACTTCTATCCTCAGGAGGGGAACGTCATCAAGGTCTCTCCGTCCGGCGGGGACTTTACCTCTATCGTCGAGGCGATGGACTTCCTGCAGGGCCTCATCGACAACACCGATCCGGACGCACCGGCCGAGGGCAACGCCTATATCGTCGAGGTCGGACCGGGCACCTACGACGGCCAGGTGAACATGGTGCCCTATGTCACGATCCGGGGCGCCGGCGGTTCCTGCGGTACGACCATCACCTACTCCGCGGGAGGTACGCAGGCGAACAATTCTGCTGTGGTGATCATGGACGACCCGACCGCACTCGAATCCGTCTGCATTGATGCCATCGCCCCGGCGAGCAACCCTGTAGGAACCCCAGCTTCGTTAGGAGGCATTTTCGTGCCCGCTGGAGCTAGGTCCCAGATCTACGACGTCATCGTTACCGTCAACGGAAACGGGGTGGCCCAGAACATCTACGGAGCCTTGCGGCTGCGGGACTTCCACGGTCACTCTTGGGCTCTCGTGGTTCGATATCACAAATGCCCCCGGTTCTGATTTTGGTGTGCGCGCACTCTCAGGGGCAGCCATCTCTCTCGCCTCGACTGAGATTATCGGAAGCCCCGCGATCAGCTTTTTGGGCGGCGCAGTGCAAACGGCCAACGACAACTTAGTGCGCGGCGGCGTGACGTTCAGCGGGACCGGCGCCCGTTTGATCGACAACATGATCACCGGGGCTGTGCCGGACGGCGAGCCCGGGATCACCAACTGCCGGGAAAACTACGACGAGGATCTCATCGCGGTAGGCTGCTGATCTTTCCACACCGCATCAAGCCGGGACCGGCCAACGCCGGTCCGGCTTTTTTTCGCCCGGGCTCACCGAGCGGATTCGGCAAGCGCCGCCTCGGATGACGACTCAGCGCGGCAGGTCGGACCTTCCCATCAGCCACTCGTCCACCGCGCGCGCGCACTGGCGCCCCTCGCGGATGGCCCACACCACCAGGGACTGGCCGCGGCGCATGTCGCCGGCGGCGAACACGCCCGGGATCGAGGTATGGTAGGCCTTGGGACCCTCGGTGAAGCCCTGGACATTGCCGCGCTGGTCGAGCTCTACGCCTAGCTCATCCAGCATGCCCGCGTGGACAGGATGCACGAAGCCCATCGCCAGCAGGGCCAGATCCGCCTGCAGGGAGAACTCGGAGCCCTCGATCTCCGCCATCTGCCAACGTCCCGCCTGGTCCTTGCTCCACTCGACCTTGATGCAGCGCAGGGCCTTCAGGTTGCCTGCCTGGTCGCCCACAAACGCCTTGGTGGCGACGGACCACATGCGCTCGCAGCCCTCTTCCTGTGAGCTCGAGGTGCGCAGCCGGTTCGGCCAATCGGGCCAGGTTAGGCCCTTGTCCTCCTTCTCCGGCGGCATGGGCAGGATCTCGATCTGGGTGACGGACCTGGCGCCGTGGCGGTTCGATGTGCCGATGCAGTCCGAACCGGTATCGCCGCCGCCGATCACCACCACGTGCTTGCCCTCGGCGGAGATGAAGTCATCGTCCGGGACGTGGACGCCCTGCACCCGCTTGCTGTTGGCGCGCAGGAAGTCCATGGCGAAGTGAACGCCCGCCAGCTCGCGGCCGGGGACCGGCAGGTCCCGCGGCTCCTCGGCGCCGCCGGCGAGCACCACGGCGTCGTGATCCCTGACCAGCTTCGACACCGGGACTTCGACGCCGACATGGACATTGGTATGGAACTCCACGCCCTCGGCACGCATCTGGGCCATGCGGCGGTCGATCAGCGACTTGTTGAGCTTGAAGTCCGGGATGCCGTAGCGCAGCAGGCCGCCGATCCTGTCCTGCTTCTCGAACAAGGTAACGAAGTGCCCGGCCCGCGCCAGCTGCTGCGCGGCGGCCAGGCCCGCCGGGCCGGAGCCGACGACCGCCACGTGCTTGCGCGTCTTGTGACGGGAGATCTGGGGCTGGATCCAGCCCTCGGCCCAGGCCTTGTCGATGATGGCGCACTCGATGGTCTTGATGGTCACCGGGGCGTCGTGGAGATTCAGCGTGCAGGCGGCCTCGCAGGGAGCGGGACAGATGCGTCCGGTGAACTCCGGGAAGTTGTTGGTCGAGTGCAGCACCTCGATCGCGGCCTGCCAGTCGCTGCGGTAAACGAGGTCGTTCCAGTCCGGTATGATGTTGTTGACCGGACAGCCCTGGTGACAATAAGGGATGCCGCAGTCCATGCAGCGCGCGCCCTGGATGCCGACATCGGCGTCCGAGAGCGGAACGACGAACTCATCGTAGTGCACGACGCGATCGGCCGCCGGCTCGTAGTGGCGGTCGAGGCGGTCGTACTCCATGAAACCCGTCGGCTTACCCATGCTTGACTACCCCCTTTGACGGCTGCTTGGGTAACTGTGGTGGCCGGCGATGCTGCGATTGCATCTCGGAGAGTGCGCGGCGGTAATCCACCGGCATGACCTTGACGAACCTGGGCAGATGATCCTCCCATTCGTCGAGGACGCGCCGGGCCACGCTGCTGCCGGTGTAGTGCAGGTGCTTCTCGATCAGCTGGCGCAGGCGGATGGCGTCGTAGCGGGTCATGTCGTGACTCACGTCCACCCGTCCCATGGTCTCCAGGTCGCCGCCCTGGTGGTCGAGTGCCTCAAGGGCATCGTCCTCGGCCGGGATGGGCTCGAGCTCGACCATGGCCATGTTGCAACGCTCGCTGAAGTCACCGTCACCGTCGAGCACATAGGCGATGCCGCCGGACATGCCGGCGGCGAAGTTGCGGCCGGTGGGACCGAGGCACACCATGACACCGCCGGTCATGTACTCGCACCCATGATCGCCGACGCCCTCGACCACCGCGGTGGCGCCGGAATTGCGCACGCAGAAGCGCTCGCCGGCAACGCCGCGGAAATAGCACTCGCCGGAGATCGCCCCGTAGAGCACGGTGTTGCCGACGATGATGTTGTCCTCGGCGTGCCCGGCCATGCCCGACTCGCGCGGCGGGTAGACCACCAGGCGTCCGCCCGAGAGGCCCTTGCCGACATAATCGTTGGCCTCGCCCTCCAGCTCGATGGTCACGCCCTTCGCCACCCAGGCGCCCCACGACTGGCCGCCGATCCCCTTGGCCTTGATGTAGATGGTGTCGTCCGGCAACCCCGCGAAGCCGTAGCGCTCGGCCAGCCGGCCCGAGAGCATGGTGCCGAAGGTGCGGTTGTAGTTCTTGACCTGGACCTCGATGCGCACCGGTTCGCCACGCTCCAGCGCGGGCTCCGCCTGCCGGATGAGATCCAGGTCAAGGGCCTTGTCGAGACCGTGGTCCTGGGACTCGCAGTTGTAGACCGCGACCCCCGCCGGGACCTGAGGCTTGTTCAGGAGCTTGCTGAAATCCAGCCCCCTGGCCTTCCAGTGATCGATGGCCCGGCGCATCTCCAATCGGTCGGACTGGCCGATCATCTCGCTGACGGTGCGGAAGCCCAGCCGCGCCATGATCCGCCTCAGCTCCTCGGCCACGAAGAAGAAGTAATTGACCACGTGCTCGGGCTTGCCGGTGAACTTCTTGCGCAGTTCCGGGTCCTGGGTCGCCACCCCCACCGGGCAGGTGTTGAGATGGCACTTGCGCATCATGATGCAGCCCTCGGCGATCAGGGGCGCGGTCGCGAAGCCGATCTCGTCGGCGCCGAGCAGCAAGGCGATCGCCACGTCGCGTCCGGTGCGCATACCGCCGTCGGCCTGCACCGCGATGCGCCCGCGCAGGCGGTTGAGTACCAGGGTCTGATGAGTCTCGGCGAGACCCAGCTCCCAGGGCGAGCCGGCGTGCTTGATGGAGGTCAGCGGGCTCGCGCCGGTGCCACCGTCGTAGCCGGCGATGGTCACGTGGTCCGCGTGGGCCTTGGAGACGCCCGCCGCAACCGTACCCACCCCCACCTCGGACACCAGCTTGACCGAGATGCGAGCCTTAGGGTTCGCATTCTTTAGGTCGTGGATCAGCTGGGCCAGATCCTCGATGGAGTAGATGTCGTGGTGAGGCGGCGGCGAGATCAGCCCGACGCCGGGTGTGGAGTGGCGCACCCGGGCGATCTGCTTGTTGACCTTGTGGCCGGGCAGCTGGCCGCCCTCGCCCGGCTTCGCGCCCTGGGCGACCTTGATCTGGATGTCGTCGGAGTTGACCAGATACTCGATGGTCACGCCAAAGCGCCCGGACGCCACCTGCTTGATCGCAGAGCGCTCGGGGTTGGGCGAGCCGTCCGGCAGCGGATTGAAGCGCTCCGGCTCCTCGCCACCCTCGCCGGTGTTGGACTTGCCGCCGATCCGGTTCATCGCCCGCGCAAGGGTCGAGTGGGCCTCGTAGGAGATGCTGCCGAAGGACATGGCGCCGGTGGCGAAGCGCTTGACGATCTCGCTGGCGGGCTCGACCTCATCGAGCGGTATCTCCTGCTCCGCCCACTTGAAGTCCATGAGCCCGCGGAAGGTGAGCAGACGCTCGCTCTGCTCGTTGATCATCCGGGTGTATTCCTCGTAGGTCTCCCGGCTGTTGGCGCGCACCGCGTGCTGGAGCTTGGCAGATGGTCTCCGGGGTCCAGACATGATCCTCCCCGCGCAACCGATAAGCGTAGTCCCCGCCCGACGTCCAGATGCTTGCGGTAGATGTGCTCGTCGCCGTAACCGGCCCGGTGCCAACGCACGGCCTCTTGGGCGACCTCCGACAGCCCAGCGCCCTCGACCCGGGTGTGGGTGCCGGTGAAGTACTTGTCGACGAAGGGCGTGGCCAACCCCACGGCGTCGAAGATCTGGGCGCCGCAGTAGGACTGATAGGTGGAGATGCCCATCTTGGACATGACCTTCTTCAGCCCCTTGCCCACTGCCTTGATGTAGCGTGACTGGGCCTCCTCGAAGCTGAGCCTCTCGGGCAGACGCGGCAGCATCTCCTGGATGGTGTCGAAGGCGAGGTAGGGGTTGATGGCCTCGGCGCCGTAGCCCGCCAGGGTGGCGAAGTGGTGCACCTCGAGCGCGGCGCCCGTCTCCACCACCAGACCGGAGCTGGTGCGCAGTCCGCGGCGAATCAGGTGATGGTGAACCGCGGATGTAGCCAGCAGGGCCGGGATGGAGATGTAGTCCCGGTTCATGTGGCGGTCCGAGAGGATCAGGATATTGAAGCCCTCGAGCACCGCGCGCTCGGCCTGTCCGCACAGCCGATCCAGCGCCGCTTCCATGCCCTCGGCGCCATCGTCCGCCGGATAGGTCATGTCCAGGTTGTGGGTGCGGAAGGCCCCGCCGGTGTTGTCCTCGATGTGGCGCACCCGCTCCAGGTCCTCGTTGGTCAGCACCGGCTGGTTGACCTCCAGGCGCATGTGCTTGCCCGCCTCGGTCAGCCCGAGCAGGTTCGGCCGCGGACCGATCAGGGAGACCAGGGACATGACCAGCTCCTCGCGGATCGGGTCGATGGCCGGGTTGGTGACCTGGGCGAAGTTCTGCTTGAAGTAGGTCGACAGGTGCTTGGGGCGGCTGGACAGCACCGAGGGCGGGTTGTCTGCTCCCATGGAGCCCACCGCCTCCTGGCCCGTCAGCACCATGGGCGTGAGCAGGAACTTGATGTCCTCCTGGGTGTAACCGAAGGCCTGCTGCCCGTCGAGCAGGGTCTCCTTGGACGGCGCCATGGGCGCGACGTCGGTGGGCAGCTCGTCGAGATGGATCTGGGTACGGTCGAGCCACTCCTGGTAGGGCTGGGAGGAGGCGAGCTCGGCCTTCACCTCGGCATCATCGATGATCCGTCCCTGCTCCAGATCGATGAGAAACATCTTGCCCGGCTGCAGGCGCCACTTCTTGATGATCTTCTCCTCGGGGATGTCGAGGACACCCATCTCCGAGGCCATGACCACCATGTCGTCGTCGGTCACCAGGTAGCGCGCCGGACGCAAGCCGTTGCGGTCGAGGGTCGCGCCGATCTGGCGGCCGTCAGTGAAGGCCACCGCGGCAGGTCCGTCCCACGGCTCCATCAGGGCCGCATGGTACTCGTAGAAGGACCGGCGCTCGTCGTCCATCAGATTGTTGCCGGCCCAGGCCTCCGGGATCAGCAGCATCATCGCGTGGGCGAGCGAGTAGCCACCCATCACCAACAGCTCCAGCGCGTTGTCGAAACAGGCGGAGTCCGACTGTCCCTCGGGGATCAGGGGCCAGATCTTGTCGAGGTCGTCTCCCAGCACCTCCGACCTCATGGTATGCCGCCGCGCCGCCATCCAGTTGACGTTCCCGCGCAGGGTGTTGATCTCGCCGTTGTGGCAGATCATGCGGAAGGGCTGAGCCAGGTCCCAGGTTGGGAAGGTATTGGTGGAGAATCGCTGGTGAACCAGCGCGAGCGCCGACTCGAAACGCTCATCCTGCAGATCCAGGTAGTAGCGTCCCACCTGATGGGCGAGCAGCATGCCTTTGTAGGTGATGGTGCGCGAGGACATGGAGGTCACGTAGTAGGCGGTCTTGTTGTAGCCCGCCTCTCGGATGGCGTTGTCCATGTGCTTGCGGATGGCGAACAGCTTGCGCTCGAAGGCATCCTGATCCGGGCAGTTTTCGCCACAGGCCACGAACACCTGACGAATGACCGGCTCGGAAGGGAGTACGCTCTCGCCTAGATCGCTGTTGTCCACGGGCACGTCGCGCCAGCCCAGCACCTCCTGGCCTCCCTCCGCCAGATAGCGGTCGATGATGGCCACCATCTGGTCGCGGTCGTCGGCTTCCTGCGGCAGGAACACATGGCCCACGCCATAGTGACCGACCGGGGGCAGCACGAAGTCCACTACGGCGCGGAAAAAGGTGTCGGGAATCTGCACCAGAATGCCGGCGCCGTCACCCGCCTTCGGGTCCGCGCCAACCGCGCCGCGATGGGCAAGGCGCTCGAGGATCTCCAGCCCCTGACGGACGATTTCCCGGCTCCTGCGGTTCTTGATGTTGCAGACGAATCCGACGCCGCAGGCGTCGCGCTCGAGCGCTGGGTCGTAGAGTCCCTGCGCGGGTGGCAAAGCACGAAGGCTCATGAATGATCTCGCTGATACCTGAATTGGTTGCCGACTGATTCTGGCGCCTCTCGGCACTCTCATACACCCCACGTGCAGCCTGGTTTAGCGGCCGGGACCCCGGCATGTCCGGCGGCCCGAGCCGCTGCGCCGGCTCACGGGCGAGACGGCCTGTGGAGAGGAGGACCTCGATCGTTCCCATGCTGGCCGAGCCGCCTGAGGAATTCCGCCCGCGACCGGCGAGAGAGGCTTCGGCCCTACCCTGCCAGACACAAGACGAGGGTCCGGCGAGCACACGGAACCCCCAAAGTTAACAAACATGCAGCGGGCATGCCAGTGCCAGATGGGAATTCGGGCCCACCGCTCCGGCCGTGCTCGGGAGGGTCGCCGGTTGGGTTCCAACGGAAATTAGACTGCGAGGGCGCGCACCAAGTTCGCGCGGGCGCGCTTGCCATCGCCCCAATCCGGTGCCATCGCCGTCGGATTCCCGGCAAAGATCGTAGAGGCAGGCCCTAGCCGGCCGATGCGGCCAGGGTTGCGGCCAGCTGCGCCGGATCGAATTCGCTGGTCACGAGGCTCGCGCCGATCCCTTTGAGCAGCACCAGCCGCAGGCGTCCGTCCTGCACCTTCTTGTCGACCGCCATGAGCTCCCGGAAGCGTCGCGGATCGAGCTCTGCGGGCGGCGCTACCGGCAAACGAGCGGCAGCGATCAGGTCACGAGCCCGATCAGCCGATGTCGGGTCGAGCCAACCCAGGCGGCGCGAGAGATCCACTGCCATGCACATTCCCGCCGCCACGGCCTCGCCGTGCAACCAAGCTCCGTAACCCATGCCGGTTTCGATGGCGTGCCCGAAGGTATGTCCCAGGTTGAGTAGCGCCCTTTGCCCGGCTTCCAGCTCATCGGCGGCCACGACCTCGGCCTTATTCTGACAAGACCGCTCGATGGCATAGGCGAGGGCCGCGCTGTCCCTGGAGAGCAGCGCGGGCATGTTCTCCTCGAGCCAGCCAAAGAACTGCGAATCGCGGATCAGGCCATATTTGATCACCTCGGCGATTCCGGCAGAGAGCTCGCGATCGGGAAGCGTGGCCAGCGTATCGGTGTCGGCGATCACCGCGCGGGGCTGGTGAAAGGCGCCGATCATGTTCTTGCCCAGGGCATGGTTGATACCGGTCTTGCCCCCCACCGAGGAGTCCACCTGGGCCAGCAGGGTGGTCGGCACCTGGATGAAGGCGACTCCGCGCTGATAACAAGCGGCGGCGAATCCAGCCATATCGCCGACCACGCCGCCGCCCAGCGCCACGACGGTGCAATCGCGGCCGAACCTGCTGCCCAGCAAGGCGTCAAAGATCTGGTTCCAGACCTCCAGGGTCTTGTACCTCTCACCGTCGGGCAGAACCACCTGGCGTGACTCAAGCCCGGAAAGCGCCTGCAGCACCGACGGCAGATACAGGGGAGCGACCGTCTCGTTGGTCACGATCATGACCTGGCGTCCGACGAGATGCGCCCGATAGTGGCTGGCGTCTGCGATTAGATGACGACCGATGTAGATCGGGTAGCTGCGCTCACCCAGCGAAACCTCCAGCGTCTTGGTCACGGTATCTCGGACTCGAGCCGGCGGCGGATCTCCTTCACCACCGAGGCGGTGCCCCGCTTCTCGGTGGAGACCACGATATCCGCGACCTGACGGTAGATGGGGTCGCGCTCCTCCATCAGCTCCCGCAGGCGTCCCAGCGGGTCAGCGGTCTGGAGCAGGGGGCGGTTTCGATCCCGGGAGGTTCGCGCGTACTGCTGCTCCGGGCTGCAATGAAGGTAGATCACCACGCCCCGCGTCGTGAGGTCCTGCCGATTGTCCGCTCGTAGCACGGCGCCCCCGCCGGTGGCGAGGACAATCCCCTCCTCCTGGCTCAGCTCGTCGACGACCTGGCGCTCGCGCTGGCGGAAACCCTCTTCGCCCTCGAACTCGAAGATGGTTGGTATGTCGACGCCCGTTCTGCGCTGAATCTCGCGGTCGCTGTCTCGGAACTCGTAGCCGAGGGACTCCGCGAGTTGGCGCCCGACCGTGCTCTTGCCGGCCCCCATCGGACCGATCAGGAAGATGTTCTGTAAGCGCATCATAGATTACAGATATGCCAGATTTGGCGATCGCCGACAAGGTCGCGGAGATGGCATTCCTGCCGCGGCCCCGTTTTCCAGGCCCCCGTGAAGCAAGAAATCTCATGCATCGAGGGGTGCACGGCCGCGGCAGCGGGAACCGTCACAAGCCCCGAGGATGCCAGCTGGGAGAGCTCGATAAGCGATGGGTCCAGGCGCGAGCCGGGCCGGGCGAACAGACGGGAAACTGCTTGGGCTTCATCCAACGACGAGCGCCCCGCCCGCTGCCCTAACGGCAACGGGGGGGCACCAAGAACGAGGGCATGCTTACTTCATGTAGCGTGGATCAGTGCCCTGGGTGCCGGCGACGGCTCCGGTGTCTGCCAGACCTCCGGCCTGGAGATCCTCCTTGAGGATCTTGGGCGTCACGAAGATCAGCAGCTCGGTATTGGCGTCCTGATTGGACGTCGTCTTGAACAGATTCCCGATCACCGGCAGATCGCCGAGCCAAGGCACCTGCTCTTTGCTGAAAGTCTTCGTGCGCTCGTAGACACCACCGAGCACGACGGTCTCCCCGTTGTCGACCAGCACCGAGGTCTCGACCGCGCGCGTATCAACCGGCGGCACGCCAAGCACCTCGCGAGTGAAATCCGGATTGTCCTTGTTGACCTTGAGATCCATGATGATGCGGTCGTCCGGGGTGATATGCGGCGTGACGTCGAGCTGCAGCACGGCCTCCTTGAAGGCGACGGTGGTACGCCCGGAGGAGGAGGATTCCTGATACGGGATCTCCTGTCCGACTTTGATGGTGGCCTTGTGCTGATCCGAGGTAATGACCCGCGGACTGGAAACGATCTCGCCCCTCCCTTCCGTCTGCATGGCCGAGAGCTCGAGCTGCAGCAGATAGGAGCCGACCTTGCCGAGCAGGAAATTCACCGCGCCGGATGGATTTGGCGCCGGAAGATTGACCAACAGAGGTATGGTGTCGTCGATGGTCGTGCCCCAATAGTTCTCCCCGTCCAGGTTACCTGGAACCCCGCCTCCGACGTCGCTGAATCTCTTCCTGTCCGGAGGGTTCGGAAGGTTGGTCTTGCTGTAGCCGAACCGCACGCCCAGATCACGCGCGAAATCGTTGTTGGCGATGACGACGCGGGATTCGATCATGACCTGACGCACCGGGACGTCGAGCGTGCTGACGATGCGTCGGATGTCCTCCAGCTTCGCGGCCGTGTCCTGCACCAGCAGGGTGTTGGTGCGGGTGTCGATGGTGACGTTACCGCGCTCGGACAGCAGATTGTTATCCTGGGACTTGATCAGCGCCGCGAGGTCGGCGGCCTTGGCATAGTTGATCTGTACGAACTCGGAGCGCAGCGGCGCCAGCTCCTCGATCTGCTGCTGGGACTCGAGCTCCAGCTTTTCCTGGGCCGCGATCTCCTGGGTGGGGGCCACCATGATCACGTTGCCCGTCTGGCGCATCGAGAGGCCTTTGGACTTGAGGATGATGTCGAGCGCCTGATCCCAGGGGACGTTCTTCAGGCGCAGCGTGATGTTGCCGCGGACCGTGTCGCTCGCCACCAGGTTGAGCCCGGTGAAATCCGCGAGCAGCTGCAGGACGGCGCGGACCTCGATGTCCTGGAAATTCAATGACAGCCGATCGCCGCTGTAAACGATCTTCGCCCGTTCGAGCTGCTCCTTCTCCGAGGGCGTGAGCGGACGGAACTCGAGCGTGAACAGCTCGTCGGCCTGATAGGCGAGATACTCGAAATCGTTGGCGGTCTGGATATCGATTTCGACATCGCCGCCCCGGGGCCGGGACTCGACCGAAACGACCGGGGTCCCGAAATCGGTCACGTCGAGGCGCCGCAGGAGCCGCTGTGGAAGCGTGGCGTCGAGCACCTCCACCATCACATGGGTGCCCTTCTCGGTCACGGATACGCGGGAGGTGGGGCTAGGCAGCGTAACCTGCACCCGGCCCTCTCCGGTCGGACCCCGGCGGAAATCGATATCGCGGATGCCCGGACCGCCCGCGGTGGCGGGAGGCCTGCTCGGGCCGGACGGCGCCTCACCGGTTGCGACGCGACTCGGCGCGGGCGCGGCGGCCCGGTTGACGGAAATCGACACCCGGTTGCCCGCCGTTTCAACCTGGTAAGGCACCGAATCGTTCAGATTGATCACGACGCGCGTGCGATCACTCGCCTCCACCGCGACCAGGCTTTGCACGGGACCCGTGTTGATCGGCACGCTCTTCTGCTCCAGCCCGCTCGTCACCCCCTCCAGGTCGAGGGCGATACGCGCCGGAGAATCAGTGGAGAACGCCTGCGGCTGCTTGAGCGGCCCGGAAAGGATGAGATCGATGCGGACCTGGTTCCCCGGAAGCGCCGCGAACTCCACGTCTTGCAGGACGGTCGCCGCAGAAGCGGAAAACGCGAGACACCAGAGCATGAGCACCAGGACAACCGCCTTTGGCAGATCCGTCCTGCATGGTGGATGAGTGAGGTACGCCTCGGTCTGGGTGAGTTGCAAGCTGTTCATCGCACCATGGTCTCCAGCTACCTATTGGCTCAGAGCGATTGCGGCGGCACGCTCCCGCCACACGTTCGTTCCATCGGATATGATCTCGGTGAGCTCGATCTCGTCCTCGGTGATGCGCGTGATCTGGCCATTGTTCTGGCCCATGTAGTTGCCGGTGCGGACCCGGTACAGGGTGCCGCCCGGCGCAATCACCAACCCCCAAGTCGTATCATCCTGATCCATGGTTCCGACCATCTTGAGCGAGTCGAGCGAGAACTGCTCCAGCTCCTCCTTGCGCCGCAGCGGGTCGGGGGCGAGATCGCCGCCCGCGGCCGCCGGCTCCGCCTCGGCCGTCTGAGTATCGAGCTCGAACGGATCCCGGCGATCGCCGGGCTCGAAAATAAAGGTATCGACCTGCGCGATCTCGGGCAGCGGCTCGATGGGTCCCGGCTCTCGCGCCTTCACCCCCTCCGCATACTGCTCCAGATCGGCCATGTTGCCGCTGCCGCATGCGGTGAGGGTCAGCGAGGCGACAATGACGAAGCAGTGCTTCAGGTTCATTTCGCTGATACCTTCTTTTTCGCTGAGTCCGTCTTATTCTCGGAATTCGAGGTCTCAAACTCCTCGAGATAACGGTAGGTCTTGACGGTGGCCTTCAGCTTCAGGGCATCGTCGGCGCTCTTAGCGGCACCGGAGTCGATCCCGACATCGTGGATGGTGACGATCCGCGGCAGCCCCGCAAGTCCGCTGATGAAGCGTCCGAAATCATGGTAGCGACCGGTGACACGGACCTGTATCGGCAGCTCGGCGTAGAAATCCTTCGTCTGCTCCTCAGCGGGTTGGAAGAGCTCGAACTCGAGACCAGCGGCCAGACCGGTTTGGGAGACGTCGACCAGGAGCGCCGCGACCTCGGTCTTGTCCGGAAGCTGACGCAGCATGGCACCGAAGGATTCTTTCATCTCCTCGAGCTGCTGCCTGTAGGCATCCAGGTTGGCCGCCTTTTGCTGTTTCGACTCGAATTCGGCGCGCAACGTCACTTCGGTCTTCTCGACACCCCGAAGCCGGTCGATTTGCTCCCGCGTGTCGTAGTAGTACCAGGCCCCGGCGACACCTGCGCACAGCAAGAGGACGACGAAGGCCTTGACGAAGCCTGGCCATTCGCCGATGTTGCTGAAATCGAGCTCGTTGAGTTGCTTGAGATCCATTTCCGGGTCTCGTTCAGTTATTCAGTTATGCCATTGGCCCCGCTGATGCGGCCTGCCGCATGGTCAGCCGTCTTCCCATCGATGCACCGGCTCGGGCCCGGCGCCCCTCACTCCGTAAGGCCCTCCGAATAGCAGGGGCGAGATCCACGCGCAGGCGCCCCACCTGGTCCACTTCGCTCAAACCGTCAGGCACGGCTCAACCGGTGTTGTCGCGCTCTTCCCCCGGCCGTATCTGGCTGAACTGCAGCCGGAAGTGGCTCAAGCCGGTGCCGGTCTTGTCCTTGTGCTCGATGAGCAGCAGCCGCGGATCACCAACCCACGGGGATGCCTCGATGTTGCGCATGAAGGCGGAAACCCGAGCGTTGGATTGCGCGCGCCCCTCGACGACGACCGAACGCTCGGTCTGATCCAATTTGGTGAGGTAGACCCCGGGAGGAATTGCGATCACCAGCTCATCGAACAGGTGGACCACCTCCGGCCGGCTCTGCTGCAGCTGCTGGATCACGTCCATGCGCGCGAGCAGGTTGGCCTTGGTTTTCTCGAGCTCCTGGATCTCTTTGATCTGACGGTCGAGCTTGCTGATCTCGCTCTGCAGAAACTGGTTGCGCTCCTGCTGGCCGGAGATCAAGCGTTCCACGTGCAGGTGCACGCCGAGCCCGAGAATGAGCGTCGCCCCCAAGCCGGTCGCCACCATGACGAGGAACTCTCGTTGCCGGCGCTTTCGCTCTGTCTCGCGCCAGGGGAGCAGATTGATACGCGCCATTTATTCGAACCCCCTCAGCGCCAGACCGACCGCGATCATCATTGCCGGGGCGTCCCGGTGCAGGGACGACGCCTGGACTTTCGGTGACATCGACATGTGAGCAAAGGGGTTGGCAACGGTGGTGGCAATGCCTAGGCGCTCCTCCACCAGCTCGTCGATGCTGCGGATGCTCGCCGCCCCTCCGGCCAGGATGACGCGGTCGACCCGGTTGTAGCTGCTCCCGGAGTAGAAGAACTGGAGCGCCCTGCTGATCTGCTGCGCCAGCGCCTCCTTGAAGGGACCCAGCACGTCGCTGCCGTAGTTCTCGGGCAAGCCTCCGTCGATGACCTTCTGCAGCGCCTGATCGCGCGCCATCCCATAGCGGCGCTGGACTTCCTCGATCAGCTGCAGGCTGCCGAAATTCTGCTCCCTGGTGTAGCTGGTTTGACCATTATGAAGCACGTGCAGGGTGGTCGTGGTGGCGCCGATGTCCGCGATCGCCACCGTCTGCTCTCCCGATTCGCCGGTACCGTTTCCGGCGATGAGGCTGCAGGCGCTTTCCATCGCATAGGCCTCCACGTCCACTACGGATGCGGTGAGCCCACCGATTTCGAGCGCGGCCACGCGGTCGTCCACATTCTCGCGGCGGGAAGCCGCAAGCAAGACATCGACCATCTCCCCGCCCACGCTGGACGGACCGAGAACATCGAAGTCGATATTGACCTCTTCCAAGGGATAGGGGATGTACTGATCAGCCTCGAGCTGGATCTGGGTCTCCATCTCGGAGTCGCTGAGGTCCGAGGCCATGGAAATCACCTTGGTGATCACCGCGGACCCCGACACTGCAACCGCGGCGTTCTTGCTCTTGGTACCGGAGCGCTGCACGGCCTTGCGAATACTCTCGCCAACCGCCTGGACGTCAGCGAGTTTCTTTTCTACCACAGCGTTGACCGGAACCGGCTCAAGGGCGTAGTGCTCGACTCGGAAAAGAGCCGTCGCGCCCCCTGTTGCTTGCGACAATTCGATGAGCTTGATGGCCGTCGAGCTGATATCGACTCCCACCAAAGCGGGCTTTTTGCGGCCGAAACTGAACATAATTTTTGGCAGGCAGTCCCCGGTAGCAGATTATTGTTTATGCAGTCTCTTCGGACTTGGGACTAACTATATATCAAGTCCGGAGTTTTTGGAAAGAAGTAGTTGCAAAAAAATCTTGTGCGGCGCGACGGCCACCCAACTGCGGCCATGCCGAGCCGCGAACGTCCATCCTGTCCTACCCCGCCGACGTTCGCCAATTGTGTCAAGTTGGACTTTAACGTTGCGCTTTAGCATCGTGATCTGTCGCTTCTTTTTTGCTTCGACACCAAAGCAACAATGTCGCTTCCTTACCAGTACACGCTTCCAGACGCTGACGCCGCACGGGGATCGGGGAGGAGGTTCCGCGCCCTCAGGACGGTTTCCGGGCTACAATCCGATCGACATCTGAACCCTGGCCGTTTCGCGCTGCGGAGGACCGGCAACCATGATCGAACCCAGCGCGCCTGTCGCTTTCCACGCCGGGCTGCGTCGAGACTGAGATGGGCGCACGCAATCGCTCGGGATTACAGCGCCAGCGTCTCGCCCACGAGGCGGCACGCATCATGGCGGAACAGGGGATCACGGAGTTCGAGCACGCCCGTCGCAAGGCTGCCGAGCGCGCCCGCGCCGGGGACCGACGAACCTGGCCCAGCAACGAAGAGATACAGCAGGCCCTGGTCCAACGGCTCAGGCTTTTTCAGGCTGGGAAACGGGACGCGGAGCTCAGGCAGCTGAGAAATCAGGCATTGGAGGCGATGCGCGCCTTCGCGCGCTTCAACCCGCGCCTGGTCGGCCCGGTGCTGGCCGGGACGGGGGACAGCGCCAGCGGGGTGCGCCTGCACCTCTTCGCCGACAACCCCGAGGAGATCGCGCTGACGCTCATCGAGCAGAGAATCCCCTGGCAGCAACGCGAGATCGCCCTGCGCTTCGCGGGGGGGACTCGGCATCAGCATCCCGCGCTGACCTTCGTCGCGGGCGAGACGCCATTCGAGTTGATCATCCTGCCCATCGCCGCCGAGCGTAACCCGCCGCTCGACGCCGTCAGCGAAAGACCAGAGCGTGGCGCGGATATCCGTGGTTTGGAGCGGCTGTTGGACGAGGGCGCATCGACGGATGCGCCGCCTTGACCCAGGTTATCGTTTGGAGATGGGCACGTAGTCCCGCTCCTCGGGACCATGATAGATCTGCCGCGGCCGTCCGATACGATTGTTCGGGTCGGACATCATCTCCGTCCAGTGGGATACCCAGCCCACGGTGCGCGCGACCGCGAACATCACGGTGAACATGGTGCGCGGAATCCCGAGCGCCTGGTAGATGATCCCCGAATAGAAATCCACGTTCGGATAGAGCTTCCGGTCCACGAAATAGTCGTCGCTGAGCGCGATCTCCTCGAGCTTGAGCGCCAGCTCGAACAGGGGATTATCCGCCGCGGCTGGCAACTCCTCGAGTACCTGGTGACAGACCTCGCGGATGATCTTGGCGCGCGGGTCGTAGTTCTTGTATACCCGATGCCCAAAGCCCATGAGCCGGAACGGGTCGTCCTTGTCCTTGGCCTTGTCCATGAACGCAGGCACATTGCGGACGTGACCGATCTCTTCGAGCATGTCCAGCACCGCCTCATTCGCACCGCCGTGGGCCGGCCCCCAGAGGGAAGCTATACCCGCGGCCACACATGCGAAGGGGTTGGCACCGGAGCTCCCCGCCAGCCGTACCGTGGAGGTGCTGGCGTTCTGCTCATGGTCGGCGTGCAGGATGAAGAGCAGGTTCATCGCCTTCTCGGCGATCAGCGAGGGCTCGTAATCCTCGCATGGTGTCGCGAACATCATGTGCAGGAAGTTGGCCGCGTAACGCAGATCGTTGCGCGGGTACATGATCGGCTCGCCGATGTTGTGCTTGTACGCCGCGGCGGCGATGGTTGGAACCTTGGCGATCAACCGGTGCGCGGAGACCTCGCGATAGCGCGCGTCGTGGATGTCCATCGACTCGTGGTAGAAGGCCGAGAGTGACCCAACCACCCCCACCAACATGGCCATCGGATGCGCATCGTAGTGAAAGCCGTTCAAGAAGCTCTTCAGCTTCTCGTTCATCATGGTGTGGTGGCTGATGATTCCCTCGAACTCGTCGAGCTCCTGCTTGTTGGGCAGCTCGCCATAGAACAGCAGGTAGGCGACCTCCAGGAAGCTCGCCTTGGTGGCGAGTTGCTCGATGGGGTACCCGCGATAGAGCAGAACGCCCTTCTCGCCGTCGATGTAGGTGATGGCGCTGTGACAGCTCGCCGTCGCCATGAAACCCGGGTCGTAGGTAAACATCCCCGCGTTCTTGTACAGCGCCGAGATATCGACCGCAGGCGGTCCAATCGTGCCCTGAAGCAGTGCGTACTCGGAAGATTCTCCGGTCGCGTTATTGGTGATGGTAACGGAATCATTCGCCATAAGGCGCTCCTGGCTGTGATTCGAACATCGGGCCGGCCCAGCCGCCCGTGCGATGACGAGGTCAACACCGGCCGGCCAGTACCGCTAGATTATAACCCGCTGAAAAACTGAGGAAACCGTGAAAACCCTAACGCCGACGAACAATGAAAGCAGGCCGGTTCGGCCTCCCAGGCGATCATCGGCACCACCCTGGCGCGGAAGGCGAAAATCTGCCCCCGAATCAACGCAACCCGCTAACCCGCATCGTCCCCACGACGATGTAGATCACGTTTAGCAATTACCGTTCCGAGAATCGGTTGGCGCCGAGACAAGAACCGGTTTCGCCCCCAAACCCGGCCATCCGCGCGCCCTGCCGTGCACGACGGCCTGACCACTGGCGTCTGTTCAGAGATCCCTCATGCGTTCCGCATCGGCGCGCACCAACGCCACCGACCTGGCAAAAGCGGCGCTTTCGTCGCCGTTGAGCTCGAGCTCAACCACTGATTCCACGCCCCGCTCGCCCAGGATACAGGGTACGCCGGTGGCGATATCCGCCTCGCCGTATTCCCCTTCCAATATGGCGACGCAGGGAAGCAACCGTCTCCGATTGTGGGCTATGGCGTCCACCATGGCGGCAACGGCCGCGCCCGGGGCGTCATAGGCCACGGAGTTCTTTCGCAGAGCCAGGATCTCCGCGCCCCCAGTGCGGGTGCGCTCGATGATCGCTTGCAGGCGATCCTCGGAAAGAAAATGTCGGATCGGAATGCCATTGACGGTGCAGAATCTCGGCAGGGCGAGCATCGCTTCGCCGTGCCCGCCCATCACCATGGTCGTGATGTCCATCGCCGAGAAGCCCGTCTCCTGCGCGATAAAGCTCGCCATGCGCGAGGCGTCGAGCACTCCGGCTTGACCGAAAACCCGCTCACGCGGCCAACCCGTCCGCTGAGCGACGCGGTAGGTAAGTGCGTCGACGGGATTGGAAACAACCAGCACCATGGCATTGGGCGCATACGTCAGGATGTTGTCCGTCACCGCGTCAATGATGCGCAGGTTAGCCTCCAGCATCTCGGGTCGAGGCCTCCCGGGATCGTGCGGAAGGCCGGCGGCGACGACGATCAGATCCGAATCTTTCATGATGCGGGGGTCGTTGCTGCCAGTCAGACGGCAGTCGAACTCGAAGAATGGGGCGGTCTGGCAGATGTCCAGGGCAACCCCTTCGGGAACGTCCTCGCATACATCGTGGACGGCGATCTCGCGGCAGAGCTCCTGTTCCGCCAGGATCTGTGCCGTTGTCTCGCCGACCCGGCCGGCACCTACAACGGTGATCTTACGCATCGCCTGAACCTCCAACTGGTATGCCGTCGCGGACATCGCTTGCCCGCCGAACGCGAGCCAGGTCGCGGCGTCCGCGCCTCAGATACGCCGGGAAATGATTATTGCGGATAATGCGCCGGATAGGGAACAGTAGCCACACCGCCCTCGACCGCCACGCGCGCAACAGTGGAGGAGACCAGGCGCCGCAATCTGCCATCCAGCGGCTTGGGGATGATGTATTCTGAGCCGATGTCGCCCCAAAAACTTCCATCTTGCCAAATCGGGCTCAATCAAGCCGAAGGGACGAGGGATGACGCAAGCGCAACTGCGGCCGTCCTTGGTAACGGTATAACCAACCGCGAACTTCCACCCGACGACCGGGGACCTCCGCAAGCAACGCCCGATCGAACCGGTGCAGGTCCGCGTCGGCAATCCTCAGCGTCAGCGCCCCGTCGAGGTCGATCCGGGTGACGCCCTTAGCCTTCGCGACCGCTCCGGCCCGGCCCGCGATGCGCCGAAAACCATCCACGTCCTCAGGCAAATCAGCCGCGTCAAGCGGCGGAAGTCTCCAGAGTCCGCGCATCAGACGACGGGCCTCGGACTCCGCTCCCTGATAGCAATCGCTAAGACGCTCGTTGGGGGGTACGGTCACCTGATAAGCCAGGCCCTGCCGCAAGAGATGCTCGCTCAGATTCCTTCCGCCGCCGTCGAAGACATGGGCGAGCAATCGCCGGTGCCGGTCTTCGGGCTCGATGCCCGGCAACACTCGCACATCCGCGGAGCGGCCGCCGAGAAACCGACGGACTTCGGCCCGCGCCGCGCTAGCGAACGGCTCATCCGGGGCTCCGTCGCGCCCAAGCTCGGGCGTATCGATACCGATCAGGCGCAGCTTTTTCCCTCCGGCCAACGCCAGCGTGTCTCCGTCAATCACCTTGGAGACGCGCATGGAAGCGACAGGAGACGAAGTAGAGCACGCCGCCCCCTGAGCCGCCGGACAGGCAAAGACGGCGGCGGCGAGAAGCGCGGGGTGAAGGATTCGCGTGCGGGAACCGACCTCAGCGGCCGTACTTGCGGCGGAACTTGTCCACACGACCAGCGGTATCCACGATCTTCTGCTTGCCGGTGTAGAAGGGATGGCAGGCAGAGCACACCTCGACGTGCAGATCCGTGCCGAGGGTGGACCGGGTCGTGAACTCATTGCCGCAACTGCACACGACCTTGATGTCGTTGTATTCGGGGTGGATTCCTTCTTTCATGACGACCCTTACTGGCCCGGT
>CAVORB010000036.1:0-6409 GCA_963698495.1 uncultured Gammaproteobacteria bacterium
GACGGGTTCAACTGGAGTTAAGGTAAGTGCGGAAAAATAGCATCGCGGCATGCTGAACGCAAGATCAACCCGGCATGAAGCGCGCGATCAGGTCGTTGAGAAACCAGCTCCCCCGCATCGTCGGTCGGACCCGATCCGTCGTCGCTTCCAGCAGTCCGTCGTCGCGGGCGGCATCGACGATGCCGGCGATCCGCGCGAACCCAAGGCCGGTGCGCCGCTCGAACAGCGACGGCGCGAAGCCATCTACCAAACGCAGCGCATTCAACGCGAACTCCGAGATCAGATCCGGCGCGTGCAGTGTACGCCTCGCCGAGACCAGCCGCTGCAGGTTCGCCGGATCCATGTAGGCCGCCGGGTGACGCAGCTTCGCCCGGCGGCACACCCGGGCGGGGACCCCGTCCGTCACCTTGCCGTGAGCGCCTGCTCCGATGCCGAGATAGTCGCCAAATTCCCAATAGTTCAGGTTGTGCCGACAGCGGTGGCCATGTCTTGCGTAGGCGGAGACCTCGTATTGCGCATATCCTTCGTCACCGAGCATCTCGCCGCCCTGGAGCTGCATGTCCGCGGTCAGGTCATGGTCCGGAAGGTCAGGGGGCGAGGCGAAAAAAGCGGTGTTCGGCTCGAGGGTGAGCTGGTAGTAAGACAGGTGCTCCGGCCCCAGTGCCAGGATCTCGCTCAGGTCACGCCTGGCCTCGTCGAGGGTCTGTCCGGGCAGCCCGTACATCAGGTCCAGGTTGAGATTGGTGAACCCCGCCGCCCGCGCCATGGCCACCGCGGCAACGGCCTCCTGCGGGCTGTGGATACGCCCCAGCCGGCGCAGCTGCTCTCGGGCGAGGCTCTGAACCCCGATGGAGAGCCGGTTCACCCCGGCGTCCCGATAGGCCGCGAAGCTCTCCGCCTCGGCCGCGCCCGGGTTGGCTTCCAGGGTAATCTCGCATCCTGGGTCGACGTCCACGATTTCGCGCACGCCCCGCAACAGGCGGGCGATGGCATCGCCGGAAAACAGGCTTGGGGTACCCCCGCCGATGAATATCGAGGTCAAGGGACGCGGTTGTTGGAGCCCGTCGACATCCCGCGCCAAGTCCCGCAGCAGGACGCCCACATAGGCGGCCTCCGGCAGCGCCCCGCTGCGGGGATGGGAATTGAAGTCGCAGTAGGGACACTTACGCACGCACCAGGGGATGTGCACATAGAGCGCCAGGGGCGGGTGCACCGACCGGTCAACCGCCTCGGGCGCGCTCAAACCTGGTCGCGAGCCTTCAGGTAGGCGACCTCCGAGATCCTGGTCCATTCCTTCGCCTGGGTCAGGAACTTCTGGTAGGAGGCGTACACCTTCATCGAGAACTCGTCCTTCTGGGCGATCTCCGACACCACCTGCCCGGAAATCTCGCGCAGCTTGGCGATGACGTCATCCGGGAAAGCGCGCATCTGCACCTCGTGCTTGGTGAGCAGGGTTTGCAATGCAACCGGGTTGCGCGCCGCGTACTCGGACAGCATGTCCTGGTTCACCACCTTGCAGGCGTTCAGCACGATCGACTGCAGGTCGTTCGGCAGCGCCTCCAGCGCCCGCTTGTTGACGATCGCCTCGAGCGTGGTGCCCGGCTCGTGGAAGCCGGGAAAATAATAGTATTTGGCCGCTTTGTAGAGGCCGAAGGCGAGGTCGTTGTAAGGCCCAACCCATTCCGTCGCGTCGATCGCGCCCGATTGCAGCGCCGTGAAGAGCTCGCCGCCGGGCAGATTCACCGGCGTCCCGCCCGCTCGCCGAAGCACTTCACCCCCGAGGCCCGGAATGCGCATCTTCAGCCCCTGCAGATCGGCGACCGAATTGATCTCCTTGTTGAACCAGCCGCCCATCTGCACGCCGGTGTTGCCTGCCGGCGCGGGAACCAGATCGAATGGCGCGTAGAGCTCGGTCCAGAGCTCCAGGCCGCCGCCATGGTAGAGCCAACCGTTCATCTCCCGGGCGGTCATGCCGAAGGGCACGGTGGAGAAAAACTGCGCCGCTTCGCTCTTGCCCTTCCAGTAATAGGCCGCTCCGTGGCCCATCTCCGCGGTGCCGCGGGACACGGCGTCGAACACCTCGAAGGGAGGCACCAGCTCCGTAGCCCCGTACACCTTGATGCTGATGCGCCCCCCGCTCATCTCGCCGATCAGATCCGCCAGCTTGTTCGCCCCGGTCCCCAGCCCCGGGAAATTCTTCGGCCAGGTGGTCACCATCTTCCACTTGAAATCCGCCGCCTCCGCGGTCCTGATGCCGGCGCCGAGCGCCAGGGATCCGACACCAATCCCCTTGATGAAGTCGCGGCGTTGCATTTGTTTTTGTTTCCTCTCGTTGACTCGCTGCAGAAAACCGACCGCCCTTCCCGGCCTTACGCCCCGCTCACCGCGCGGGCTCCAGTCGGGCGTAAGCAAGAACCAGCCACTTGGCCCCGACCGCCTCGAAATTGACCTGGATGCGCGCGCTCCCCCCCTTGCCCTCGCTGTTGAGCACGACGCCCTCGCCGAATTTCGGATGGGAGACGCGCTGCCCGAGCTGGAACCCACCGGCGGCAGGGCCTGACGCGGCGGCAGCCGGCGCCGATGCCGATCGCGCGATCCCCCGCGCCCGGACCTCCTCTACCAGCTCGGCAGGAATCTCGCGCAGGAAGCGGGAGGGGAAGGGGTAGGTCTCGCTGCCGTGCAGACGCCGGCTCTCGGCGTGGCAGAGATAGAGCTGATGCATGGCGCGGGTCATGCCCACGTAGCACAGGCGGCGTTCCTCCTCGAGGCGCTCCGGATCATCCGCCGACATGCTGTGCGGGAAAAGCCCCTCCTCCACACCGGCGATGAAGACGATGGGGAACTCCAGCCCCTTGGCGCTGTGCATCGTCATCAACTGCACCCCGTCCTCGAACTGGTCCGCCTGCGCCTCGCCCGCCTCCAGGGCTGCATGGGCCAGGAACGACCCGAGCAGGTCCCCCTCGTCATCCTCCATCTCGTGGGCGAAACGGCGCGTGGCGTTGACCAGCTCATCCAGGTTCTCGATGCGGTCCACCCCCTTGCCATCCTTCGCCTTCTGGTAATGCTCGGGCAGGCCGGACGCCTCGATCATCAGGGCGGTCAGGTCAGCAATCGCCATGCCCTGCGCCTGCTCGCGCTGCTCACGCACCAGGGTCAAGAAGCCGCTGAGTGCGCCCGCCGCCCGCGCCGGCAGGCCGCCGGCCACCACCAGATCCTCCGCCGCGCGCCACAGGGAGCTGCGGCCCTCGCGGGCCTGCTGGCGCAGGATGTCGATGGTCTTGGCGCCGATGCCCCGGGGCGGGGTGTTGACCACGCGCTCGAAGGAGGTGTCGTCCTCCGGATTGGCAATGAGCCGCAGGTAGGCCAACGCGTCCTTGATCTCAGCGCGCTCGAAGAAGCGCAGCCCGCCGTAGACCCGATAGGGCACCGCGGCCTGGATCAGGGCCTCCTCGAACAGCCGCGATTGGGCGGTCGTGCGATAGAGGATGGCGCACTCCGAGCGGCGGTAGCCCTCGTCCTCGACGTACGTTCGGATGCGCTCCACGACGAAGCGGGCCTCGTCCACCTCGTTGAAGGCGGCGTAGCGGCGGATGGGCTCGCCGGCGCCGTCCTCGGTCCACAGGCTCTTGCCGAGCCGGGTCGGATTGTTCGCGATCAGCGCGTTGGCGGCGCTGAGAATGTTCCCCGTCGAGCGATAGTTCTGCTCCAGGCGAACCACGCGGGTGCCGGCATAGTCGTTCTGGAAGCTCTGGATGTTCTCCACCCGCGCCCCGCGCCAACCGTAGATGGACTGGTCGTCGTCACCGACCAGGAACAGGTTTTCCTTGTCCCCCGCGAGCAGGCGCAGCCAGGCGTACTGGATCGCATTGGTGTCCTGGAACTCGTCCACTAGGATGTGGCGGAAGCGCTCGCGATAGTGGTGCAGGATGTCGGGCCGATCGCGCAGCAGCTCATGGGCGCGCAGCAGAAGCTCGGCGAAGTCCACCATGCCGCCGCGCTCGCACGCGGACTCGTACTCGCGGTAGACCTCGATCATCTTGCGCAGGAAAAAGTCGCCGCCGTCGTCCAGGTGGCTGGACCGCAGACCCTCGTCCTTCTGCTTGTTGATGAAGCCCTGGACCTGACGCGGCGGCCAGCGCGACTCGTCCAGATCCATCGCCTTGAGAGTCCGCCGCACCAGGCGGAACTGATCGTCGGAGTCGAGGATCTGGAACTGCTGGGGGAGCTTGGCGTCCTGCCAATGGGCGCGCAGGAAGCGATGTGCCAGCCCGTGGAAGGTCCCGACCCACATGCCCATGACCGGCCCCTGCAGCACCTCCTCTATGCGCGAGCGCATCTCCCGCGCCGCCTTGTTGGTGAAGGTGACAGCGAGGATGCTCCAGGGCGGCGCCTGCTCCACCTGGATCAGCCAGGCGATGCGATGAACCAGGACACGGGTCTTGCCGCTCCCGGCCCCGGCCAGCACCAGCAGATTGCCGGGCTCCGCGGTGACCGCCTCGCGCTGGGCGTCGTTCAGGGGGTCGATGATGTGGGAAACGTCCATCGCGGCATTCTAGCAAAGCGGGATGGCCGCTGGACCGCGCGATGCCAGTTCCCGCCACCGCCGAGCACGCGCCCGGCCGTCCCTGTGCCCGGCGGGACGCGCTGTAGTATCCTGCGGCGCCACGATACGACAACCTAACCCAACCACCTTGCGGAATCCCTCCCCGTGACCGAGCTCAAGAACGACACCTTTCTGCGCGCCCTGTTGCGCGAGACCGTGGACTACACCCCCGTGTGGATGATGCGCCAGGCGGGGCGCTACCTACCCGAGTACCGCGCCACCCGGGCGCGCGCCGGCAGCTTCATGGATCTGTGCAAGAACCCGGAGCTGGCCTGCGAGGTCACGCTGCAGCCCCTCGCGCGCTTTCCGCTCGACGCGGCCATTCTGTTCTCGGACATCCTGACCATCCCGGACGCCATGGGGCTGGGCCTCTATTTCACCGAGGGCGAAGGCCCCCGCTTCGAGCGCCCGGTGCGCGAGCCCGCGGACGTGCACCGGTTGGCGGTGCCGGACATGCAGCAGGAGTTGGGCTACGTGATGGACGCGGTGTCGCTGATCCGCCGCGAGCTTGGCGGGCGGGTGCCGCTGATCGGCTTCTCCGGCAGCCCGTGGACACTGGCGACCTACATGGTGGAGGGCGGAAGCGCCAAAAACTTCGCCCGCACCAAGGCCATGATGTTCGACCGCCCCGACCTGATGCACGAGCTTCTGTCCAAGGTCGCCGACGCCGTCACGGCTTATCTCAATGCCCAGGTCGCGAGCGGCGCCCAGGCGCTGATGATCTTCGACACCTGGGGCGGCGTGCTCACGCCGCGGGACTACCAGTCGTTCTCATTCGACTACATGACCCGCATCGTCGCCGGCCTCACGCGCGAGGCCGATGGCCGCAGGATTCCGGTGATCCTATTCACCAAGGGCGGCGGTCAGTGGCTCGACCGGATGGCCGAGAGCGGCTGCGACGCGCTCGGGGTCGACTGGACCACGGATCTCTCCGACGCCCGGCGCAAGGTCAATGACCGGGTTGCCCTGCAGGGCAACCTCGACCCCTGCATCCTGTACGCGTCCCCGGATCGCATCCGCGAGGAGGTGTGGCGCGTCCTCGCGAGCTACGGGCCGGGGACCGGACACGTCTTCAACCTCGGCCATGGCATCCATCCGGATGTCGATCCGGATCATGCCGCCGCCCTGGTAGCGGCAGTGCACGACCTGAGTCGCCCCCTGCACAACGGGGAATCGGTCTAGCGCACGCCGGCTGTCGCCGGGAGGCGACGATATCGGAGGCGCGCGGGCTCGAAATCACCCCGCAACCCCCTGGCCCGCCCGCACTGGACTCTCGGCACGTATGTTGCTAGGTTAACATTGCGGGGCTTTCCCTTCGGCCCAGTGTCGATGCGGGGAGTCCCGTGAGTCCCTCGCTTTGACCGCACAGCCGTTCGTCGGAAGTGCGGTCTTTTTTCCTCGCCCCCGGGCAACACACCCCCTGCCGTCCATCGAGTCGCCGCACCATCGGCAACCTCGTGTCCCGACATTCGAGCTCGGCACGGGTGCACCGCAAGACAGTCGCGCCGAACGGCCCGCAAGCCTGCTCGGACCTGGTAGTGGCGGATGCCGCAGAGCAACAGGGAAACCGCTGGAAGCGCCCGGCCGCAGAACCTATTGCCTTTCAGCCGGGCGAAGGGCCGTCGCCACGGCAACGGCGGAGTTTGGTTCCACGGCCGACGGTGCCGCAGATCGAATCCGTCGAGCGGCACGCCGGCCTTGGCCAGAGCCACGAATGGCATCGGGGCTTCCTCCGTCGTCCGCCCTTATCCCAACCCGTGCTCTCGGTCTCGACTCACTCGTCGACGATGACCTCGAACCCGCCGT
>CAVORB010000037.1:0-50681 GCA_963698495.1 uncultured Gammaproteobacteria bacterium
GGGTCGTGAGCCATCTATGGCTTGGCTGAGGCAAATGTCTGCAATGAGGATATTGCGGGCGATGGCGAAGGAGGCGAGAAGGTCTCTTCCTGGCCGGGTCCGGCCCTTCGCCACCCAGACGACTCGGTAATCGCTCGGGCAGATGGTAGCCTCGATCGCCGCTGCAGGTCGATGTCCGCGTCCTGCGGTACTGTCCACGCCCTCATCGCGCCGATCGCTGACCGCAATCGCCACATTGCAATGGGATGGACCCCTCCTCCCCCTAATCGGCATCAAAGTGCCAGACTGGAAGTGCTGAAAACCAGTCACCGGAGAGAAGGAGTCCACAATGAAGCTTATGCGTATTGGCGTTGATTTGGCAAAGAATGTGTTCCAGGTCCATGGCGTAGATCGTAACGAGAAGCCGGTGTGGCGTCGGCGGCTCTCACGCAAAAAGTGGCTGAACGTGTTGCTCGAGACGGTGGAGCCGGGATGCGAGGTCGGGATGGAAGCCTGCAGCAGTGCCCACCATTGGGCCCGTCAACTGCAAGCGCAGGGAGTCACGGTTAAGCTGATCGCCCCGCAGTTCGTCAAGCCGTACGTGAAGAGCAACAAGAACGACGCCAACGACGCGGAGGCCGTATGCGAGGCGATGAGCCGACCGAGTATGCGCTTCGTGGCCGTGAAAAGTGTCGAGCAGCAGGACATCCAAGCGGTTCACCGGATTCGCGCGGAGCTGCTCGATCAGCGCAAGTCCAAAGGAAACCAGATCCGCGGCCTGGCCGGCGAATACGGGCTGGTTGCACCGCTGCAGCTCTGCCACCTGCGTGCAGCGATACCCCGGTGGTTGGAAGATCCGGACAACGGCCTGAGTGAGCGCTTCCGTCGACTCCTCAACGGGCTATGGGAGGATCTCAGAGCGCTCGACGAACGGGTGGCCGAGCTCGATGCTGAGATCGCCACGATCGTCGAAGAAGACCCTACAGCACAACGTCTTCAGCAATTGCGCGGCGTCGGCCCGATCACCGCGACCGCCTTGGTGGCGGCGGTCGGCGATGGGGCGCAATTCGCCAACGGTCGTCAGATGTCCGCCGCCCTGGGGCTGACACCCAGGCAGCACAGCTCCGGGGGCAAGGACCGCCTGCTGGGGATCAGCAAGCGCGGCGACAGCTACCTGCGCACCTTGCTGATTCATGGGGCCAGGGCGGCAATCCGCACGGCCAAGCACAGAGAGGACCGGTTAAGCCAATGGGTCATCGCCCTGGTGGAACGTCGCCACCCCAACGTGGCTGCCGCCGCGTTGGCCAACAAGACCGCGCGAATTGCCTGGGCCATGTTGCGAAACGGCACCGATTACCAACCGGATCGGGTGACCTGCTGAGGCGCCGATTCCCAACGGCAGACGACTCAGGAGTCATACAGAGGAGCCCATCACCCACGATTGCCAAGCAAGCCGAACGATGGCGAACAGGTCGAACCGGCGCCGGCAGAACCCGCGAACGTCCAGGTGCGAGAAGCACGAGATAGCGATTGGGAGCTGGCGCGCGAATAGCCCATCATGGCCCGGCACCGGAACTGCGGTGCCTTAATCAGAGGCCGGATATACGTGAGCAGTCGAACCTACCCGCCAGAGAACGGAGTGCTTGCAACTGAGGGGGAGTCCATATACGGACGTTCGACCTGCGGCTTCCGATCGGGGCCACCATGCCTCTGCGGTGAGACCGAGCCGGCCAGGTCCCGAGGAACGGGATCCGGCGCAAGGAGGCGATTCAGTGAACGCCAACACTGATCGTCATAGGCTTGGATCTATTTAAATGACGAAAAACTTCTATTTTTCACCATGATGACTGGCGACTAGACTACCGCTCGAGCAGCCGATGTCCTCAGTCCATGCCTTGCGCCGATGGGGGTGTCCACGTGACACGGCTCTCCTGTCTTTGGATCGGAAATTCGCTGACACACTGTGCCGCCCCGTCAAGGAGCAAGAGACTGAATCGGAAGGTGCGCAGCAGAAGAGGGTCATGGCACGCCCCTCCGGTATGCCGCACACCACAGGCGGCGCGTCGGTGACGCAGGCAGTTTCGTCGCCGCAACCTGCAGGATCAGCAGTCGCTTAGGTGCCACGCTCAAATCCAATCGAAACGCCGAAGCACCCGTGATGACGAGTCTTGTCAGTTCTTCCGGAGTCTTGCTCCTCCTCACTCCCGCGCTGATGCTGGTCGTGGCAGCTGTGCCTGCTGCAGTTGCCACCCGGCAACCGCTGGCTATGGGTCGGCTGGTACAAGCCGCCGCCCTGGCCGGCCTCGCCCTCACCTTCAGCGCGGCAGTCTTAGCAAAACTCGGAGGGGGCAGTAGGCCAGCCACCCTGGTGGTGCTGGGCAGCGACACGGGCCGCCTCCCCCTGGCGCTGTCGGTGCTCGCCGACGGCCTGACCTTCACCATCCTGGGCCTGGTGGCTCTGCTCGCCGCCCTCATCGCCCGCTACAGCACGAACTACCTCGCCGGCGAGGCCGCGCAAGGACAGTTCTTCCGGTGGTTGGCACTGACTTCCGGCGCCTTCATGCTGGTGGTGATTGCCGGCAACATGCTCATGTTCGTGCTCGCCATCTTCTTGACCGGTACCGGGCTCAATCGCCTGCTCACCCACTACAGGGACCGGTTGCCGGCCCAAATGGTGGCCCACAAGAAGCTGCTCTTCAGCCGGATGGCGGACACCTGCCTGCTGGTCGCGGCGGTGCTCATCGGCGCCGGCGAAGGAACCCTGTCATTCGAGGCCATCGCGGCGGCCGCGGCGGCGGGGGACCTGAGCTGGCAGCTGCACCTGGCGGCCTGGCTCATCGTCGCCTACGCCGTCCTCAAGAGCGGCCAGTTCCCCTTCCACGGCTGGCTGCTGCAGGTCATGGAGGCGCCCACCCCCGTCTCGGCCCTGCTGCATGCCGGCATTGTCTACAGCGGGGCGATCGTCGTGCTGCGCACCCACGAGCTGCTGCTTGCCGACGGCTATGCCCTTGTGGCCCTGGCGCTGGTGGGGTTGACGACCGCGGCCCTGGCCTCGCTGGCCATGCTGACCCAGACCGCCATCAAGAGCTCGCTGGCCTGGTCCACCGCCGGACAGCTGGGCTTCATGCTCCTCGAGCTCGGCCTCGGCCTGTTCGTCCTCGCGGTGCTCCACCTGGTTGCCCATTCCCTGTACAAAGCGCACGCCTTTCTTTCATCGGGCAGCATGGTGGACGTGCTGCGAGCCCCTGGCGCCAAGTCGAAGCGAAGCCCGGAGCCCATGGCCTGGGCCGCCGCCGTGGCCGTGAGCGCGGCGATCACCGTCGCCATGGGCGCGGCGTTCGGCATCACCCTGGCCAACGAGCCCGCCCTGCTCGCCATCGGCACCATCGTCGCCGTGGCCGTGGCCCAACTGCTGCTCGCGGGCTGGACCGGCGCGGCCCTGACATTGCGGCTGCTCGCGGTCTCGGTCTTGGTTACGGCCGTCTACTTCGGGCTCCACACCCTGTTCGCCAACCTGTACTCGGGCGTGCTGGCGCCCATTCCCAACGAGGCGTCGGCCGGCCAATACGTCCTTCTCGGGCTGGTGGCGGCGGTGTTCATCGGCCTCTCCTATTTCCAGGCCGTGCTCATCCAACGCCCACCCGCGCCCTGGCTCCTGCGCCTCTACGTGCACCTCTACAACGGTCTCTATACCGATCTGCCCGTGGAGCGCCTGGTCTACCGGGTGTGGCCGGCACGGTTCAGGGACCTGCCCGGCCGCCGGGGGCGGCTGCAGTCATGACTTCACAGACATGTGAGCGTGCCATGAACGACCAGAACACACAGGGTGCGACCCTCGCCGGGGAGGAGGCCGGGCGCTGGACCGATCCCGCGGTCGATGCCGTGTGCGGGCGCTTCGCACCCTTCTGGCCCCTGGACGCCATGGTGGCCACCAACCCGTACCTGGGCTTCGTGGAGCGGCACTTCGACGCCGCGGCCGAGTACCACAGGCGCATGGTCGGGCGGCCCATGACCATGCGTCGGGACTGGTTCCTCGAGCAGATGGCCAACGGCCGTATCACCGACGCCGACCTGGAGGAGGCGCTGGCCCGCAGCGGTTCCGAGCTGGACCTCGCCGGACTCCGGGCCGCGGTGGAGGAGCCGGTACCGCTCGCGCTCCCGCAGCTCCTGTACTCCCACATGCGCGACGGGCGCTACCGACCCAGCCACTCGGGCTACGTGGTGCATCAGACCAGCCAGTTCTGCGCCGGCTACTACGACCTCGGCCAGGCCATCTGGCCCATGCCGCGTTTCGGTGACAGCCTTTACGCGTCCTGGTGGCATTACACGCTGATCGACCGCAGCCCCCGGGGCATGGATATCCACGGCGTCCCTGCGGCCCTGCGCACCCTGCCGGAATCGCCGCGGGACGCCATCCAGGCGGCCATCGAGTGCCTGCGGGTGCCGGCGGACCGGCTCGAGGACTTCCTCTTCGTGGCCCTGTCCACCGTGGGCGGCTGGGCCAGCTATACGCGCTACCTGCGCTGGGTGGCCGAGCTGGGAGGCGGGCGCAACGACGATATCGTCGACCTCATGGCCATCCGCGTGGCGTGGGAGGCCCTCCTCGTGGCGACCTGCCAGCGTCCCGCCCACCGGGAGCAGTGGCTGCAGTCCCTCGGCTGCTGGCCCCGTCGGCTGAGCCCGGACCAGGCCCGGGCCCTGGAGGTGAACCTCATCCTGCAGCGGGCCCTGGAGATCGGCTACCAGCGCCGCCTGGTGGCGGGGCTGCGCCAGGCCCGGGTCGTGCGGCCGGCGACGGAGGCGCCAAGACCGCCGGTCCAGGCGGCCTTCTGCATCGACGTGCGATCCGAAGTCTTCAGGCGCGCCCTCGAGACCGCCGACAGCGAAATCGAGACCCAGGGCTTCGCGGGGTTCTTCGGCGTCATGGCCGAGTACCGCCCGCTGGGTGCCGGCCGTGCGCGGACCCACCTGCCGGTGCTGCTGCCGGCGCGCTACCGGGTGTGCGAGACCGTCGGTGACGGCGGCGGCGCTCGCACGGAGGCCCTCCTGGCCCGGCGCAAGCGCTTCCTCGGCCTGTCCAAGGCATGGAAGCAGTTCAAGCTCTCCAGTGCCTCCTGCTTCTCGTTCGTGGAGTCGGCCGGCCTGCTCTACGTGCTTAAGCTGGTCACCGACAGCCTCGCCTGGACCCGTCCGGTGCCACACCCGGAAACCGTCGGACTCGGCCCCGAAGGAACTGCGGCCCTCCGCCCCGACCTGGACGCGGCCCATCCCCCCGGCGCAGAGGACGACAGGGCATGGGGCATCCCCCGCGACGAGCGCGCCGACGTGGCCGCCTTCATCCTCAACGCCATGGGCCTCAAGTCGCGCTTAGCGCCCATCTTGCTGCTGGCGGGGCACGGTAGCTCCACGGTCAACAATCCCCAGCGCGCGG
Source organism: uncultured Gammaproteobacteria bacterium (assembly GCA_963698495.1). GTDB lineage: Bacteria > Pseudomonadota > Gammaproteobacteria > Chromatiales > Chromatiaceae > CAVORB01. The sequence continues at coordinate 5,411 of CAVORB010000037.1, forward strand.
GCCTGGACTGCGGTGCCTGTGCCGGCCAGACCGGCGAGGCCAGCGTACGCATGGCAGCCGCCATCCTCAACGACCCCGCCGTGCGCGCCACACTGGCCGAGCGCGGCCGGCCGATTCCCGACGACACCCGGTTCTTGGCGGCGCTCCACGACACCACCACCGACGAGGTGCACCTGCTGGACACGGCGTCGGTGCCCAAAGCCCTGGGCCCGGCGCTGGACCGCCTGCGCCGGGCGTTGGACCGTGCGGGCGACATCGCACGCCTGGAACGCATCCGGCTCCTCGACGAGCCGGACACAAGCGACACGGCCAGAGCCCTGCGGGCAGTCCGCGCGCGCGGCCGGGACTGGTCCCAGGTCCGCCCCGAGTGGGGACTTGCCGGCAACGCGTCCTTCTTCGCCGTGCCACGGGATCGCACCGCTCACCTCTCCCTCGAGGGCCGCGCTTTCCTACACGAGTACGACTGGCGTCAGGATACGGGCTTCGAGGTCCTGAACCTCATCATGAGCGCCCCCATGGTGGTGGCCAACTGGATCAACCTCCAGTACTACGGATCCACGGTGGACCACGCCCACCTGGGGGCGGGCAACAAGGTCCTCCACAACGTGGTGGGCGGACGCATCGGCGTGCTGGAAGGCAACGGCGGCGACCTGCGCCTGGGCCTGTCCCTCCAGTCTCTCCACGACGGCCGCCGGTGGGTGCATGAGCCTCTGCGCCTCTCGGCCTTCATCGAGGCCCCGGCAGAGGCCATCGACGATGTGATCGCCGGCAACGACAAGGTCCGTGATCTGGTCGTCAATGAGTGGCTCCACCTCTTCCGTATCGCCGACGACGGTCAGGTGCTGCGGCGCCTGCCGGAAGGGGGCTGGCAGCCGGCGCCGGCGGCCTGAGCTATGTCCTGAGGCCCGGTAGGCCGCATCCCCCCGACGACACGCCATCTGGTTCGTTGCCTCCTCCCTCGGGGATGGATCGGCTGCTCGTGACAGTGAAAAGTGCTGGATGAGGGGTAGGATATTGACCTTGCCAGTCTCGTTCCCCGATCCTTGATTCGATCGGAGAGCCGGCCGGTTCGTCCCGCAGCCTTCAACCTTTTTCTCTCCCCGTAATTATGCGGATTTCACACTCGAATCCGACGGAATAACCGTCTTTGAGTCCATACGATCGTCCCCAGGTTGGTTATTGACGAGAAGAAGGCTCGGGCACGTGCCCAGTTCCTGGGCGTTGCCTGGGCTGCTCGAGCGGCTCAAAGGCGTAGTCTCCTCCCCGCTTCTCGGCGAGGCCAACGGGTGCGGCGTACGCGGCGGCACGCCGACGACGGCATCAGGCGGGGTTTCGGACATCGCAGACAGGGTGATCTCCCGCGGCGATGGGCAGGCCATACGGGTCGTCTAGACGGCGCCGCCAACGCTCTAGCATTTGTGAAAATCGGACTCGTAACCAGAATCTTTCGGGTACACCACTAGGCATGACCTCTCTCCTTTCCGACCAGCTTCGACGACCCGCAAGGGCCGGCGTTCGGAGGTACCGACTGCTATGAGCCAAGCACTGAAGACCGCCATTGCCCGTCAGCGCATGTTGCTGCACGGGCGCCTCGAGGGAGTGACAGGCCGACTGGTGACCCGTTGCCGGGAGGCCTGGGGCGAACGGGATACCCTCGAGGCTCTGCTCGCCGAGGCCTTGCCCGCCCTGGCGTCCTGCCGCTACCTCTACCTGCTCGATGGGGAGGCCCGCCAGGTCACCGCCAACGTCACCCGGCAGGGCGCCCTACCCGAGCACCACGGACGGGACCGCAGCGACCGCCCCTACCTGGCAGAGGCGCTGCGTGGGGCGACCTTGTCCCTTTCGCCCGCTTACCTGAGCCGCAATCAGCGCCGTCCGTCGCTGACCGCCGTGCGCCGCCTGACGGCGGATGACGGCAGCCTCCTCGGCTTTCTATGCGCCGACTTCGACCTGCGCGACCTGCCGCTGACCCGGGAGCTCTACCGCCAGCCCGACCAGTGGTTGCAGATGAAGGGTGACCCGGCAATCCGCGGCGGGCTCTTCTACCAGCAGCGGGTGGAGAGCCTCATGGATACCCGTATCGATGAGGTGCTCGACCTGGTGACCGAGCTGATCCTGGCCCATGGCGCCTTCCACGCCAAGCTGCACTTCTCCAGCTCCCGGGCGACGATGTGGCTCCTGGACGATCCTTACCGCTACCGCGTGCTGGACTACGAGGACTTGAGCGATCCGGGTATCTGTCTCGCCTATCCCAGGCGGGACTACTCCGGAGAGGCGGTCGTGCCGGCGGACCGGGTAGGCGCCGTCTTTCGCACCTTTCGTGAGCTTCGTTTCATGGACGAGAACATCTACCTGCGCTCGGGCTCTCTGAACACCATGAACGGCATCGTGGCACTCAACTTCTCCTGTGACGGCTCTCATTACATGCCCTGGGATGAGTTTCTGGACAAGCGACTGGACTTCTGGCTGGGGGTGGGCGAGTCCTGCGCCGGCGTCCCGGCGCCGCAGACCTCGGAGGGCGTGGCCTGACTGACTTCGACCGGGCAAGGGATCTGCAGTGAAGGGATCGGATTCCAACTTCTGGACTTCGGTCCGCATCGCCGCCGCCACCGGTGGGCGGTGGCTGAAGAAGCCCCCGGACCCCGCGACGCCCATTTCCGGCCTCGGCATCGACTGGCGTGCTCTGCGTCCCGGCGAAGTATTTGTCGCCATTGACGGGGAGCAGTTCGACGGCCACGAGTTCCTGCCCCAGGCCCAGGCCGCGGGAGCGGCCATGGCGCTGGTGGAGCGGTCGATCCCACGGGAGGGCCCCGAGGGCCCTCCGCTGCCGCCGCTCCGTGTGCCCTCGACGGTAGAGGCGCTGCGGGCTTTGGCCGGACGCTACCGCGAGGTTCTGAGCGCCGGCGGTTGCCGCCTAGTGAGCGTCTCCGGGTCCAACGGCAAAACCACGACCCGCTACCTGATCCATCACACCCTGAAACGTATGTCGCCCTCTTGCAACGATCACAGTCGGTCACCCGACCTGAAAATGCCTCTTCGTGGCCGATTGAGCCTGTTGAGCAAGGTGGTGTCAGCGACCGGTTCCGCCACAGTGCAGGCTTGAAGGTCGGGCTTCAATCTTCCTTAGTGTGTCAAAAACAGCCTGTTGCCGATGCGAAGGTGTCCTCAGCCGTAGAGCGTAAGTTCAAGCGTCAAAGCATCCGCTTTCTGGATCCCACGCCACATGCTGTCTGGTCTCTACGACGATGGTGACTAGCCAAACACCGTGTCCAATCGCGCGCGTGCCTCCTAACTATGTCTCCGGGGCCCGGGGCTTTCCCGCCCAGTCCCTTGCCTGCAACCAGGTCCACAACTCCGTCGCTCGAGAAGCCCTCACCGACTCTCGGAAGCCTCATTCGGCAAGCCCCCTGACCGGCATCTCGCAGCTGGCTGATCCGTTGCGACGGCGTTGATTCGCTGCCGTCTCGCCGCCGTGACCGTTGCGGCGCATCACATCAGTGTCAGCACCGCGACCTTGCGCTTCTGCGATCCCTCCGATGCTCTGAGCACCACGACCTCCACGCGATCTCCGGCGGATTTCCCCATCATTGCGGCGCGCACATCCTCCAGACCGGCGACGGGCTCGCCGGCGAGCGAAGAGATACGGTCGCCCTCCTCCAGTCCGGCGCGCTGCGCCGCTCCCTTCGGGGTGACCCGGTGCACGCTGACGCCGGCATCCTCCGCGGTCAGGGCCATACCAAGACTGCCGGGCGGATCCAGGTCCAGGTCGCGCGACAAGAAAACGAAATCCGGCATGACCCCGGGCAAGGGCTCGTAGGGCCGGGTAACGACCACCGCGTCGGTGACCGGGCGGTATTGGCGCAACCTCTGGGGGATGGCCGAGTCGTGCAGGACATGGGCGGCGCCGACCAGCACCACCAGCGTCCGGTCCGGGTTCTTCTCCAGGTATTCCGCGGCGCGGCGGGCCATATACTCGTCCCACACGGACTGCACTTCCATAAAGCGCTGAAAACGCTCTTCGGGCAGATCGCCGTGCAGGCGAAAGGCGTCGCGCATGCGGCGCTCGTAATCGGCATCGGCCGGCGCGATCCGAGCCGGCAGGCGTCTCCGGTAGGCTGGATCGAGCCCCTCGATCCCGTCCTTCGACACCGCCTCCACCATCTCGCTGGGCGCGTTCAGCGCGACCACGGGTATGCCGCGTTCCCGCGCGTATTCCAGAATCTCCCGGTAGAGCCGAAAATCGTACCGCCAGCGTTTGAAGTACTCGGTCTTGCGCAGCATCTCCCGCTCGCCGATCCTGCCGGCGAGATAGGCGTCGACGTAGGGCTGAAAGGGCTCCTGAAAGTATTCGACGCCGATGGCGAGCTTGAGACCTCGTTCGTCGAGGCCGCGAATGACCGCGAGTTGATTCAGGTGGTGATCGTAGCGATCGTGGATCTCGCCCACGTAGACCACCCGTTTAGCGGCAACCGCGTCCAGCAGCCGGGATAGCTCTCCCGCGTCCGCGGGATCGACCACGACCTTGTCAGTCGCTCGATCCGCGTCGCCCATCCGCGGCGTGCGTGCCGGCCCGGAGGTACATGCCACCAGCCCGGAAAGGCCGACGAGCGCACCGAGGATGCACAGGCGCTTCAAGGGGCGTTCGAGAATTCGCATGACGTTAGCCGTTCCAGAGTTGATGAGACGCCGATCATTGGCCATCCGGGCCAAGATCAGCACGCCGCCCAAGAAGCATGCTTCTTGGATGGCTTCATTTTCAAACGCTTACGCGCTTGAAATGGCGTCACATCCCTGTGCCGCGACAAGCGCTGAATTGTTCAGCGCTTCCTTGATGCCCGACCGGGTCCCGGTCGGGCCGAAGCGCATGTTCCACCGAGATCAACGCCGGCGCAAACTCGGACCCATCCGGGAAAAGTTGAGGCTGATCAAGGATTCCTGCGCCGAGGGCTGTTTTCCTCCCAGCGGGCGGGGTCCTTACGCCGGACCGGCAGCCCACAGAACCTAAAACCAAAACCCGCCATCGAGGAGCACCACCATGGCCCGCTCTCTACGGCTTGCCGCGTTCGCGGCAGCACTTTTCCTTGCCGCGACCTCCGAGGCTGCAGGTATCCGGTCCGCGAGCATGCTCGCAAACACCTGCGCCGGATGCCACGGCACCAACGGCGCCAGCGCCGGCGTCTACATGCCCATCATCGGCGGCCTGGACCGCGGCTACCTGACCTCCGTCCTGAGCGACTACAAGCTCGGGCTGCGCGACTCCACCATCATGGGCCGGATCATGAAGGGCTACAGCGACGAGGAGATCTGGGCCATCGCCGGCTGGTTCGCCAACCAACCCTGGGTCTCCAACGACGCCGTCGCCGACGGCACGCTGCTGGCCATGGGCAAGGAGATCCACGAGAAAAAGTGCGAGACCTGCCACGAGGACGGCGGCCGGGTCCAGGACGAGGAGAACCCGCGACTCGCGGGTCAATGGGTCGGCTACACCCACTACGCGCTGGAGCAGTGCCGGGACATCGGCAAGCGTTGCCAGCCCCGCAAGATGGGGGAACGGGTCATGAAGCTCAACGACGAGGAGCTGCGGGCCCTCGCGCAATACTACGCCAGCGAGAAATAGGGGCATGGCAATGTCAAGCATCACGCGCAGAGACTTCCTGAAGACATCCGCCGCGACCGCTGCCCTCGCCGGGCTCGGCTTTCCCGCCCTGCTCCGCGCCGCGCCGCCCAAGGCGCGGGTGGTGGTGGTCGGCGGCGGCTACGGCGGCGCCATCGTCGCCAAGTACATCCTGATGGCGGACCCCGAGATCCGCGTCACCCTGATCGAGAAGGAGCCGGTCTACGTCTCCTGTCCCCTGAGCAACGAGGTGCTCGGCGGCGAACGCGACCTCGACAGCCTCACCTTCAACTACCGCGGGCTGACCCGCCGCGGCGTGGCCGTGGTGCAGGACGAGGTCACCGAGATCGACGCCGCGGCCAAGTTCGTCCGCGGCAAGAGCGGAAACCGCTACAACTACGACAAGCTGGTGGTCTCGCCCGGCGTCGACTTCCGTTGGGACAAGATCTCCGGCATGAGCGCCGATGCGGCGGATGAGATGCCGCACGCCTGGAAGGCGGGCCCGCAGACCATGAAGCTTCGCAGGCAACTCGAGGCCATGCCGGACGGCGGGGTCTTCTACATCGTTGCCCCGCCCAACCCCTTCCGCTGCCCCCCGGGGCCCTACGAGCGCGCGGCCCAGGTGGCTCACTATTTCAGCCACCACAAGCCGAAATCGAAGATCATCATCCTCGACGCCAAGGACGCCTTCTCCAAGCAGGGGCTGTTCACCGCCGGCTGGAAGCAGTACTACGGGGACATGATCGAGTGGGTATCGGGCGCCAACGGCGGCATCATCGAGGCCGTCGATCCCAAGACCCGGACCCTAGTCGGGCAGGTGGAGGAGTTCCAGGGCGACGTGGTCAATCTGATCCCGCCCCAGCAGGCGGGTGCCATCGCCCAAAGCGCCGGCCTCGCGGATGACTCCGGCTGGTGCCCGGTCAACCAGCAGACCTTCGAGTCGAGCATCCACAAGGACGTGTACGTGATCGGCGATGCCTGCGTCGCCGGCGCCATGCCCAAGTCAGGCTACGCGGCCAACTCCCAGGGCAAGGTGTGCGCAGCCGCCATCGTCGCCGCCGTCAACGGGCAGGAACCGCCGGAGCCTTCGTACGTCAACACCTGCTACAGCATCATCGCACCGGATTACGGCATCTCAGTGGCGGGCGTCTACGAGCTGAAGGACGGGGCGATCGTGAGCATCGAGGGAGCCGGCGGTCTTTCCCCGGCGAATGCGGACGCCAAGACCCGCTCCATCGAGGTCCAGTTCGCACTCGGCTGGTTCCGCAATATCACGGCGGATATGTTCACCTGACGCGACGGTTCAGGGAGGACCGCAGCCAGCGGCGCCCTCGGGCGCCGCTTTTCGTTGGGCGCCGGAGCCTCGCTGGAGCCCCGGCGCAGCCGGGTCCCGATGCATCCCGATCGCCGATCAGGATGAGTTCTGCGGACCCGCGCGGCCTGTTACATTATCATTAACATCTGATGATCTAGCTCCCCTCGTGTCGCGCATCCGGGCGCTTCCCGAGCAGGTTGGATCGTCCTTGCGCCAGGTCATCACAAGCCCACCACGAGTAGTCAATTCGCTTCACCCTTGAAAAAGCCGTTTCTTTTCATCCTCTCCGCCGCTCCCTTCTTCTTGCCCGTTCTGTGGCGTCTGCTGGAGCAAGGGTTCGACCAACCCATCGGCCTGTTGTCCGATTTCGGCGTCGGGCTGTTGGCCTGGTCGGTTTTCCTGCTCTCCCCCGGCTGGATGCGGGTGGGCTTCGTGGCGCTCTGGGCGCTGTTTCAGATCGCCGCCCTCGAGCTGCTCGTGGCCATGCAGCGCTTTCCAACCTGGCAGGACGTGCAGTATCTGCTCGACGCGGAGTTCGTGAAGAACACCACCGCCGGTCTCAATATCCTGTCTCCCGCCAAGGCAGGGTCTATGCTGGCCGCCGCCCTGCTCTGCATCCTTTTCCCGGTTGCGCGGCCCAATTGGCGGCCAATGCGCTACGGCCTCGCGTTCGGCTGCCTGCTCCTGGCGGGCCATGTGCTCTTGAGCCGGGAGACGGCCGACACCGGTATCGCAGCGCGCTACAACCCGCTGCACTGGTTCGCCTGGGATGCCGTCGCCATGGTGCTGCGCCCGGCGCCGATCGTTCTGTCCGAGTCGGATCTCCCGGAAGGGCTGCGCCGCGCCGACCTCACCGGGACCCCGCTGCTCGACAAGGGGCGGGCGCGCAACGTGCTGATCGTGGTCATGGAGGGCATACCTGGCCTGTACTATCCGGAAATCCGCGAGGCGATGGGGGTCGAGTCCGAGCCGCTGGTCATGGAGGGCCTGGTCGCCAACACCGGCAGCGCCATGCTGATTCCGGACTTCGTCACCCACGGCGCCCAGACCATCCGCGGCCTCTACGCCATACTCTGCGGCGACTTCAACAAACTGTCTTCCAAGACCCCCAAGGCCTTCGAGCTTTCCGCCGGTTCGGAACGGGCCGAGGCCTGCCTTCCGGCTCAGCTGGCAAGGAACGGTTGGAGCACCCACTACCTGCAGGGGGCCGCCCTGGCCTTCATGGGCAAGGACCGGGTCATGCCCATCGTCGGCTTCGAGCACGTCCACGGCTCCGAGTGGTTCACCGCGCCGGACCCCTATCCCTTCGAGTGGGGGGCGAGCGATCCGGCGTTCTTCCAGGGCGCTCGCAAGTATGTCGCCGACCTGCGGTCCGCCGGCGAGCCCTGGATGCTGACCCTGCTCACGGTCGGGACCCATCAGCCCTACGCCGACGCATCAGAAGCGGTAGCCGCCCGCTATCCGAACCGGCGCATGGCGGCGGTAGCCATGCTCGACGCGGCGGTGGCCGAGTTTCTCGCGGGAATCGCCGCGGACGGGGTGCTGGACGACACCCTGGTCATCGTGACGTCCGACGAATCCCACGGCTCGGCGCTTGCCGACTGGATGAGCAGCTGGGGCACGGGCATCGTCATGGCCCCGGAGCATGACCGGCTGCCGCGGCTGAAACCGGGGACCTTCGGCCTGGTCGACATGACCGCCTCGGTGCTCGACTACCTCGGGCTTGCCGTACCGCCCACGACCGTCGGTCGCAGCTTCTTCCGCGACTACGCCGAACCCCGCGACATGGTCTCCTACACCTCCGGCAAGCTCCGCTGGCACACCAAAGACAACCTGCGCTACGAATGCAGCGCGGATTCCAGCCACTGCCGTGTGGGGAGCGCCGACAGCATACTGGGTTTCCCGCCGGTGCCCCTGGCGCAGGATGAGGCACAGAGCAGTCCGCTCTTCTTCGCGCGGGCATCGGTCCTCGACGACAGGCTGATCGCGGACGGACGGCCGCAGTTGATGCGGTTCGCAACCGGCGAGACACGCCGTCTCCCGGAGAAGGTCGTCAACGAGTGGTCGGAGAACCTCGTCGGTGCTCAATACCTCGATTTTCCGGAAAGGTCCAAGGTTCATGTATCCATGCGCATCAAGGCGGTCGAGGCCGGCGCGGAGGGCATTCAGTTGCAGCTCAATCTCCGCCAGTACGAGCACCTGGTGACCGACATCGACTATCCCTCCTTCCCGGTGCTGCGCGCCGGGGAGGTCGCGGAGATCGCGTTTGATTTCGAGAACCCCCAACCCCGCCAGGCCTTCTCATTTCATCTCTTCGGTGAAGGCAGACAGGCGGCCGTTCAAGTCGAGGAGTTCAACGTGACGGTGGACCGACGTGGCAGCTGATGTAACCCTCGCTCATCCAGGCACAGACCGCAGGCCGTTGAGAACACTCGCGCGTCTCCTCGCCATCATCGCCGCGCTCGGCCTGGCGAGCGGCGCCACGGGAGCCCCCGCGCCCGAGCCGGACGGCAAGACCGCGCGCATCGCCGCGACCACGCCGGAGCCGCCGAGGTTCGTCGTCCGCGGGACCTCCCTGGTGGATCGAGTCGCCGGCGATGACGTCTTTCTCCGCGGCATCGGCTATTCGCCCTATCTGCCCGGCGAGACGCCGCTGTACGGTGCCGCCCCGGGCGACGGCGGCCGCTACCCGGGGCACTTCGCCCGCTTCGACGAGATCGGGGTCAATTACCTTCACGTCTTTCCCCTGCTGATGCCGGCAGGCTTCTTCGCGGAGCTCGACAAGACCGACCTGCTCTACGGCCAGGACATCTGGGTGCACGGCTACGAGGAGGACTTCCTCGACGAGGGCTTCCTGGCACGCACCCTCACCCAGATCAAGGCCGTCATCGACCACACCTACGCGGTGGGCCGACCCGACCGCCTCGTCCTCTTCTCCGTCGGCGACGAGCTCCAGGCCGAATCCGTGGCCCGCACCGACGCCCGTCACCCGCAGGTGCGCGACTACCAGGGCAAGCATGTGACCGTGACCGGCCGCACCCCGACCGAGGTCGCGCTCGCGCGCCTGATCGACGGCGCCATGGACTATGAGCTGACGCGCTACGGGCAGCGCCATCTCTACTGCCACACGAGCTGGACCCATATCGGCCCGGTCGCGGACCGCCCCGACCTGGAGGTGCCGAGGGACAGCGTACTGAACCCCGATATGGGGGATCTGACCTGCCTCAACGTCTACACCTACGCGCGCGGGGTGACCTCCTCCGCGCCGGGCTCACGGACCAAGACCAGCTATCAGGGCTACCTCGAGGACCTCGCGGGCATGACCGCCAAGCCGATTCTGATCACGCAGGTCGGCCTCTCGACCTCCCCCATCGCCCCGAAGCCCTGGGTGCCCGGTTTCGGCGGACATCGGATCGAGGACGTCCCCGCGGTGTTTCGGTCGGTGTGGCAGGACGTGAGGACCGCCCGCGGCAAGGAGGTGTTCGCCGGGCTCGTGTTCTTCGAGCTGCATGACGAATGGTGGAAGAGCGGTGAGTATCCGGAAGACAGCGCCCGCCATGAAGAGAACGATCCAGAGGAGTGGTTCGGACTCTACGAGGTGGGAGAAAACAACCGCCTGGTTCCGAAAGGCGAGCTCCCGGACACGGTGCGCGCGCTCTTTGCAGAGCCCTGAGAATCGGCACCGTGGACCACCAGCTCGTGCGGGCGTCGGTCATCGGCGACACTCCCGCAGCGGGCGCCGCACATCGGCCCCGCGGGGGTCGCCCGCGCAGCCCAGGTGGCTCGGCCCCGCTGCGCAAACGCTGCGTGTTTGCCGGTCTCGGCACGCTGCTCCCGTGACCAGGGTCACGCCCTGGGAATGCAAAGCGGGGCGTCGCGGATTCCGGCCTGCAACTTGCTTCGCAGGTAGCAAGCTCGCGCCCGACGGGATTCGGGCGCGTGATCGCGGGATCTGCAACATGCACGGGAGCCGGGTCATGCTGGACTTCACCGACCTCGATAGTTTGATCGCATACGAAGACATGCAGCGCGCGGGATATCCAGTCGAGGCCGAGGACGCCCTCGCGGCCTGGGACCATGGAGCCGCCTACGAGCCGGCATGGTACATGGACCTGCCGGAGAACATCCGGCACGAGATCGAGACCGTGAACGCGAAACTGCGACACTGAAGGTCATGCGGCGCATTGGAGCTGAAACGCGTCCAGGTCACGGACCCGCAAGCGCCCGGGTCGCAGCTCGAGCTGTTTTCCACCGATTACCGAACGTCGCTCCCGTCACAAGGCAAGCCCGCGAACCCGCGATTGACCGATGCACATCCTGATCGTCGACGATTCGGCCGCGCTGCGCACCCTCATCCGCCACTTCCTGCTCAAAGGGGGGTTCACCGAGGTCTCGGAGGCGGCATCGGCCGAGGAGACTTACGAGTTCCTCGGGCTCCAGAATCCCAATCGCACCCGCGGGGCCTCCGTCGAGTTGATCCTGATGGACATCTACCTGCCGGGGAACAGCGGCATCGATGCCTGCAGACGCATCAAGTCGGACCCGCGCTTCCGCGACGTGCCGATCGCCATGATCACCGCGAGCTCCGACATGGAGCTGTTGGAGCAATCCTTCGAAGCGGGTGCGAGCGAATTCATCACCAAGCCGATACACCCGGTGGAGCTGCTCTCCCGCCTCAGGTCCATCGGCCGGCTGAAGCGGGAGATGGAGCGGCGCAAAGAAAGGGAACGGGAGCTCCTGAAGGTCAAGCTGGAGCTGGAGATCGCCAACCGGTCCCTCGAGCGTCTGTCCTGCCTGGATGGCCTCACCGGAATCGCCAACCGGCGCCACTTTGACGCCACCTTGAAGCGCGAATGGGACCGGGCGCAACGACACCGGAATCCCCTGTCGCTGGCGCTGGTCGACATCGACCATTTCAAGAAATTCAACGACGCCTACGGCCATCTGCGCGGCGACGCATGCCTGTCGGCGGTCGCGCGGACGCTGGAGGTCACGGCGAAACGCGGCTCGGACCTGGTCGCCCGGTACGGGGGTGAAGAGTTCGCGGTCGTGCTGCCGGATCTCGACTACGATCGAGCGTTGGAGATGGGGCGGATGCTGAACCAGGCGATTACGATCCTGCAGATGGAGCACAACGCATCGGATGTGTCGCCCGTCGTAACCGTCAGCGTCGGTGTTGCCACCGCGGTCCCATCAGACGATCAGGGACCGCGACTCCTCGTCGACCAGGCCGACAGGGCCCTCTACCGGTCCAAGCGCGCCGGCCGGAACCGCATCACCCACGCCCGGGACATCGCGGACGTGCCCGCGAACAGCGGGCGATAAACGTCGAGAATTGACCTTCGCCGTCAGAGGAGGCAACGCCCATGTGGATCCCCGCCCCCATCTACGAGATCTTGCCCTACGCGTACATCGGTGCGGGTGTGTTGGGCATTCTGGCCATCGGCGACCTGCTCGCCTGGTTCCTGGGCGGGGTGCTCGCTACGGTTGGCGTCTTGGTCATCATTTGCCGCCGGACGCACCGCGAGCCTGTCATCGGCAGCAGACTCAGGTGACCGGCGGTCGGCGCGGGAAGCCAGCGGACACGGCGTCCCGCCCACCCCTTCGTCCATCAACCGCGATCCGTGCCCCACATTTCCTGCTCGCTGTCCAACCACGAGCGATGTTCTGATATCCGCGTCTCCGCCGTGCGGGAACCAGTATCGCCATTGACTGTCTTGATGCAGGTATAAGGCCGAGCCTGGCATCGCGTGCTAGGCTTTGGAAGCAACCGCGGGCGAAGAATCGGCCCGCACCCTGCATCTCAGTCCGCAAGAAAGGGGGTTCCGTGCTCTATACCCGGCGACGCGGCAGCGTTCGCATCCTTCTCAGCTTGTCCCTGGCCCTGACCGCGGCGACCCAATCGGCGCGGTCAGATGGCGAGGCGGCGCCTGCTATTCAGTCCGACGCGGTCGTTCGGGACGAGGTGAGATCCATGCGCGACAGCCTTGCCCCGCTCATCGTCGCCGCGCAACAAAAGTTTGGTATCCCGGGAATCAGCCTTACCCTGGTGCGGGGCAACGAAGTGCTGTGGTCCGAGGGTTTCGGCCATTCCGACTTGGATACGTCCGAGCCCGCGGATCGGCGCACCATCTACCGCGCAGGCTCCCTCGCGAAGCCCTTCACCGCGATCGCGGTCATGCAGTTGAGCGAGGCGGGCGAGATCGACATCGATCAGCCGCTGAACGGATATCTGCCGGCGTTCTCCATTCGCAGCAGATTCGACACCGCCGGCGAGCCGATCACCGTGCGCAGTGCCCTGTGCCACCACTCCGGCCTGCCGACGGACCTCAACAAGGGCATGTGGACCAGCCAGCCCTTCACCGAGGTTGCCGCGCAGCTCCGCGAGGAGTACACGGCCTTTCCGCCCAACCTCGTGTTCTCCTATTCCAACGTCGGCTACACCCTGCTCGGGCACATGGTCGAGGCCGTCTCCGAGATGCGCTACGACGACTACATGGCGCAACGGGTCTTCCGTCCACTCGGCATGCGACGGAGCTGGATGGGCAACCCGACGGACAGTGCGCCTCACGTCGCCCGCGGCTACAGGAACGGTAGGCCGATTCAGCTGCTGCCGATCAGGGACACGCCGGCGCTCGGTCTTCACACCTCGGCCGAGGACCTGGGCCGTTTCATGGGGTCGATTCTCGGTCCCGAACACGCCAGTTCCGCGCGGATGCTGCAGCCGGAATCCCTGGAGGAGCTGTTCGAGCCCCAGAACCTGGACGTGCCGCTGGATCTCGACATCCTCAACGGCCTCGGCTGGTTCCTGGAGGACGGCACCATCCCCGGCGGCGGCAAGGTGCTGCGCCACGGCGGGACCACCCTCGCCTTCGGCAGCGAGGTGATCATGCTCCCCGAGCACGGACTGGGCGTGGCGGTGCTGGCCAACGCGGACGGCTCGCGCGGCATCGTGTCCAGGCTAGCGGAGGAAATCCTGGCGAGGGTGTTGAAGGCCACGCCGGAGCCCCTTCCGGCCGGACTCTTTCTGGCAGACCTGGACCGAACGGCGACCGAGCACCGACCTGCCGAGACGGCGGGCAACTATGCCACGGATTTCGGCCTGATCTCCATCCGCCCCACGGACGCCAAGCTCTGCGCCTGTATGGTCGAGGAAATGGTCGACCTCATTCCTTATCCGAACGGCTGGTTCGGTCTCGGACCCGGCGCGGTCGGGTCGCTGCCGCCGTCCTTCAAGCCCCTGGCCGAGATGCGCTTTCAGACGCGGGAGATCGACGGACGCGAAGTGGTCCTGGCCCAGAAGGGGGAGAAACAGATCGTGTTGGGCGAAAAGGTGCCCGAGACGCCCATCCCCGACGCCTGGCTCCAACGCGTGGGTCGCTATGAGCTCATGAACCCCGATCCCGGCTATCCCCTGACCGAGCCGACCCTGAAGCTCCGCGAGGGCCAGCTGTGCATGAGCTACAAGATGCCCATGCTTTCCGGCAAGACCATTCAGGTCCCGCTGAGACCCGTGTCGGACACGGAGGCGATCATCCTCGGCCTGGGCCGAACTCGCGGCGAGACCCTGCGGGCAATCACGGTCGAAGGAGAGGAGAGGCTGCGGTACTCGGGCTTCGTCGGCCGAAGGATCACGGGCCCGGAAGGGCAGTAGCGGCAGCGGCGGCGAAGCACCAAGGTTGACGGCCACTTCCGGCGGAGCTGGGGCTGGCCGGCTCTAGACTGGCTATCCTCGACCGCTCGCCCAGTCGGGTGTCGGTTGACCCCCGCTGTTATGATTGTCTCTTGATCCAACCCGCCCAAGCGCCATGACCGGTGATGAGGCGACGCGTAGGCTACCGCGCGGGTCGTCGCCGGGTGTCGGGAGCGGCATCATCGCCGAGATGGCCGAAGCACGCGACTACGCCCGCACCTGATGGAAACGTCCGACCTGGTTCGCATCGACGAGGCCCACGCCTGGCATCCGTACACGTCCACGATCGACCGGGATCCGGTCTATCCGGTCCATTCCGCCGAAGGCTGCCTGATCCGGTTGATGGACGGTCGGGTCCTGGTGGACGGCATGTCCTCCTGGTGGTGCGCCATCCACGGCTACAATCATCCGGCGCTGAATCGGGCGGTTCAGGACCAGCTCGGGCGCATGTCCCACGTCATGTTCGGAGGATTGACCCACGAGCCGGCGGTGCGGCTGGTCCGACACCTGGTCTCACTGACCCCGGAACCCCTGCAGCACGTCTTCCTGTGCGATTCCGGATCCGTGTCCGTCGAGGTCGCCATCAAGATGGCGATCCAGTACTGGCACTCGAAAGGGAAGCCGAGCCGGCACCGGCTGCTCACCGTCCGCTCGGGCTACCACGGGGATACGTTCGCGGCGATGTCGGTGTGCGATCCGGTCACCGGCATGCACCACCTGTTCGCGGGCGTTCTCCCCACGCAGCTGTTCGCCCCCGCCCCCGCCTGCCGCTTCGGCGAGCCATGCCGGGACGAGGACATCGCGGCCTTCGAACGCCTGATCCACGCGCATCGCAACGAGCTCGCCGCGGTGATTCTGGAACCCATCGTCCAGGGCGCTGGCGGCATGCGTTTCTACTCCCCGGCGTATCTCAGCCGGGTGCGGGAGCTATGCGATCGCCATCGGGTTCTGCTCATCGCCGATGAGATCGCGACCGGATTCGGCCGCAGCGGTCGCCTGTTCGCCTGCGAGCACGCGGGCATCGCACCCGACATCATGACGGTCGGCAAGGCGCTGACGGGGGGCTACATGACGCTCGCCGCCACCCTGGCCAGCAGCGAGGTGGCCCACACCATCTCCGCGGGAGATCCCGGGGTATTCATGCACGGACCGACCTTCATGGCCAACCCGCTGGCGTGCGCGGTCGCCAACGCCAGCATCGAGCTGCTCCTGGCAACCGACTGGCAGGCCAACATCCGCCGCATACAGGCGGCCCTGACGGCCGGGCTTGCGCCCTGCGCCCAACTGCCGGGTGTGGCGGACGTCCGCGTTCTCGGGGCGATCGGCGTGGTCGAGATGAGGCGGCCCGTCCGCATGCGCCAGATCCAGCGCCGCTTCGTCGAGCGCGGCGTCTGGGTTCGGCCCTTCGGCCGCCTGATCTACCTGATGCCACCCTACATCATCTCCGATTCCCAGCTCGCAACCCTGTGTAATGCGACGTCGGAGATCATCCGAGAGGCCGGCGCTATCCAGGGCCCCTAGCCGCCACGGCCTAATCCTCGCCGCTTCGGGTCCCACCGTACCTTTGAGCGGAAGGCACCACGCCGGCGAGGAGAGACTGAGACACTCCCGAAGCGTTGGGAAACGAGGGCAAACCCGGCGACGGACAAGGCTAGAGGTAGCTGCCGCCGACCAAGTCCTGTATGTGGGCGGCGGCATCGGAGCCATGGGCCTGGTGGATCTCGACCATTGCCCGGGCTACCCGCCCCCAATGCTGCCGGCCGAAGTCCGATATCGCTGCCAGCGGCTCGGTGTCTCCGTGGGCGAGCCACTCGCCATAGGCCCGCTCCAGGCCAGGGAAGATCTCCTTGCGCATGTGGGTCAGATTGCCGACGTAGAAATGCAGGGAGGCGGCGTCTCCCTCCTCGGCCAGGGCGGGCAGGGTCACCAGGCAGTCGGCGAGGTGGTCGCGGACCGCCCGTGCCATGATCTCGGCGGGGGTCCGCACCAGATCCATGAGCATGGCGTTCCAACTCTCACCGAGCCGCTCGCCCACCTCGTACTCACCCTGCTCGTGCAGCAGCAGGGTGTCGATCTCGCGGTCGGTCATGGCGCCCAGCGAGGCGTCGACGTCACGCTCGAAGTCGTAACAGGCGAAGGCGCGTCCCAGGGCGTTGTCCGGTCGGTTCCAACGCCAGCTCTCCAGCTTCTCCCACAACATGCGGCGCAGGGACTCGCGGCGCAGAAAGATGCTGTGCCCCAGGGTCATCGCGGGTGGAGCGGCCAGGTCGCGCGCATACTCCCCGGCGACGACGAATACCGAGTAATCGCCTTGACGCCGATGTTGTTCCAGATCACCGAGCACGAAGTGGGGTTTGGCCTGGTTTCCCAGGCCGCCGCTGTAGACGAATCCATGCGGCTCGAGGCGGGCATTGATGCCTTGTGCGTCGAAGGGGTCGAACTCTTCGCCCTCGACCTCGATCGGCGCCAGCTCCGCCTGGTCGAGCTCTTCCCAGAGCTGCTCGCGGGCCTGAAGCCAATCGCCGACCTGCTCCCTGGTCAGGGCGACGCCGTAGGGCAGATGCTTTTCCCAGCGGTAGTACTCCCTCATCTTCATCAGGTAGACGCATAGGGAGTAATCCGCGCCATGGCGGGCATCGGAGATGTGGCAGTTATACTGCACCCTCCTGACCAGATCGTGAATGGCTTGTTGGTTCATGGCCTTACCAAACGCAAGGTGACGGAATTCCTTTGGACCGCATTTTCTGAGTAAAATTATAAGTTATTACGTTACCAGCTTGGCTTCAGTCTGCCAAGGCGCAAGCCGGTGTCCGGTCGGACAGTCTGCGGGCAGCCGCGGTGCTCGCATCCGGCTGCCCGGCGGGCGGCACGCGGAAGCCAGCTCAACGCTAACTTTTCAAGAGGTGTATCGCGTGGCGCTGAGAATCAAGAGTCATTGGTGGAACGATGAACAGGAACGCTCCCTGCCCGAGATCGCGAGCGCCCTGGCGTTCATCGCCTGGCGCGTGTCCGTGGAGAAGGCGGTCAATCTGCACTGCGAGCGCTTCGTCTACGAGAGCGACGAGCAGCGCCTCGCCGTGATCCGCGAGTACCTGGCCTTCCTGATCCAGGTCGCCGACCGTCTCACCCACGAGCTCATGGACGACGAGGCGCGGCGCACCCTGGTCACCGGCTTTGCGAAGAAGGTGATCGAGCACCTTCAGGACAACAGCCAGGACCTGCTCGGCGCCGGCGACTACGGCAGCCCCTTCATCCGGTTGCTGAACCAGCGGTCCGATGAATACGCCGAGTTCCAGCTCACCGAAGACGGACCCAGCTATGCCTTCCTGCGCCATCTGGGCTTCGAGATCCAGCAGATCATGGGAGCGCGGCAGGAGAACCGCTGGGTCATCGACCAGGTGATGGACAAGGATGGGTGGGACGCCTACACCCATTTCTCGCGGGCGTTGCGCAATCTCTTCGACTGACGGACCGGGTATACGGCTGCCGATTCTCGCGGTCAGATCACTCCGGCCCGGCCACCACTTGGGGCGTCCGGCGCAGGATGATCTCGTTCAGGCTCGCGCACAGGACGGCGGGCTCCACCGGCTTGACGAGGTACATGTCAGCGCCCGCGCTCATCGCCCGCTGTTTGTCTTCGCGCAGGGACGAGGCCGACCAGGCAACAATGCCGCCGGAGAATCCTCGCGCCCGCAGCCGTTGCATGAGCCCGGTCCCCTCCCACTCCTTGAGATACAGGTCCACGAGCACCGCTATCGGCCGCTGCTGCTCGAACTTCTGCCAGGCCTCCGGCTCGTCCGCGGCAGTGTCCACCACGAAGCCGGACTTCGCGAGCAGACGGGAATAGAGGATCAGGATATCGGTGCTGTCATCCACCATCAGGATCCGCTTACCGCCACCACCCTCGCCGCCACCGCCCCCGACCGTGACCTCGCAAGCGGGCGCCGGCACCGTGAATCCGAAGACGGAGCCGCCTCCAGGCCGGTCGTCCACCCGCAGGCTGCCCCCCATGAGCTCGACCAGCTGCGCGCTGATGGCCAGGCCGAGCCCCGCGCCGCGCTTCTCGCTCGCGCCACCCTCCCGGTGGAAGGGTAGAAAGATGCGCTCCCTGGCGCGCCTGTCGATGCCGGGGCCGGTGTCGCTGACGCTGACCTGCAGACGGCCGTCCGCCCAGGCGGTGATCAAGGCCACGAATCCGCGATCCGTGTATTTGATGCCGTTGGTGACCAGATTGATCACGATCTGACGCAACCGGGTGCCATCCACCTCGACCCACTCCGGCAGACTTCCCCGGCGGTGGAGACGGAACTCGATGCCCTTCGTCTTCGCCAGCGAGGTGAAGGTGGCCTCCATGTCCCGGCACAGGCCGCCGAGGCGGGTCGGCACCGGGTGAAGGGCGAGCTGTCCCGCCTCCAGGCTTGCCTGATCGAGCACGTTGTCGACCAGGGATACCAGATGGGTCGCGTTGGCCTCGATCAGGCGCACGTTCTCGTCAATCGAGGTGGTGTCCCGCTTCGCGTCATGCAGCAGTCCCGCATGTCCCAGAATGCCCGTCAAAGGGGTTCGGAGCTCGTGGGACAGCCGCGCAATGAAGCCGCTCTTCCTGCGGCTGATCTCCGAGGTCTCCTGATGCCTGCGTTGCAGGGCGTCGTTGGCCGCCGTGAGCTCCGCCAACAGCTTCTGCTGCTGCTTGTGCAGGAGCCGGATCTCGTTGGCCTGCTGCTGCACCACCTGCCGCGAGGCCCGCTCCCGGCTGGCGTCGGTAAGCAGCACCCCCGGCCTCCCCATGACCGGGGACAAGAGAACGTCCGCCGCACGCCCCGAGGCCATCTCGACCAGCGGCAGGTGGATCGACTCAGTGGGCCCGAGACCATAGAGAAACGGCATCGTCCCGCGGCAGTCCTCTCCCCGGCACAGCGATCCGAGGCCGTAGTGCTCGGCGTTTCCGACCACGCGCAGCAGCCGAAAATCCCCATCCAGCAACAGGAAGCACGGCTTGAGCTGGTCCAGCAGCACCTTGCGCACGAAACGGGCGATGGCATGTGAGCCGCTCATTCGCCCGCCTCGATCGCCTGCATGAGCAGGTCGAAGGCCTGCTCGACATTGACCCCGCTACGGGCGCTCGAGCGCAGCCAGGTCTCCCCCTCGGCGCGCAGCGCGGACAGACGGGTGTCCTGGATCTCCTGCTCGCCCGCGAGGTCGGACTTGTTGACCAGCCCGATGAACGGCATCGCGGAAAGCTGGGAGCGGACCGCGTCGCGGAGCTGCAGCGCCCGGTCCAGGGTCTCGCGCCGGGTGCCATCGGCGACCAGAAGACATCCCGCCGATCCGCGCAGATAGCGCAGGAAGAGCTCAGTGGGGGTATCCGTGCCGGCGATATCCCAGATGGCGAGCTTGAGCGGGCGACCATCGGGAGCAACCACCTCCTTGGTGTCCACCTTGACGCCGATCGAGGTGTGGTACTTGTCGGAAAACTCGTTTCGTACGAATCGCCCCACCAGGCTCGTCTTGCCGACGCCGAAGTCCCCCAGGATACAGATCTTGCGGGTATCCATGGCCTTGCTCACCGGCGGCAGGGCGGGAGCCCGGCCTGAAACGGGGAACCGGCGCAGTCCGCGACCGGGGGAGCCGGCATCGAACCGGCGGCCAGGCGAGGTCCATTGCGGTTCATCGCCACCAGGGCCGCCTCGACACCCCGTGGGGCCGGGGAACCATCGATGGCCCCGGGCAGCGCGCTCAGCGTGGGAGCGACCCCCGACAAATCCAGCACATCGACCCCGGGCGGAAGGATCATCAAGCCCCGCGCCCGGGCGAGCCACTCCAGCGGCGCCTTGCCAAGGGCGAACAGGGTCCCGCCTTCCAACCGTAAGGCTACCCCCTCAGGTACCTGCAGCAGTCGTCGGGCGCGCTCGAGCACGAGTGAAGGATCGAGGGACTGGAATGGCGTTGCGGAAACCCGAACGGCCCTGCCTACACGCGCGTCCTCGACCAGCTGCTCGGGGTCCACCGCGAGCGGATCGCGCAACAGGGACACCTCGTAGCCCCGTTCCCGCGAGCGCCAGTCGAGCACGACGAATCCCGGCTCGGAATCCAAGCGCTGCAGCAGCAGCTCCATGCGCCGCTCCTGGGCCTGGTGTTGCCACCCGCTCCAGCCGAGCCAACCAACCGTCAAGCCCAGCGCAAGAATCCAGGGCCAGAGGAGGGGTCTGCCTGCAGGCGCGTTCTCTCCTTCTCGATATTGCAGCAGGAGCGCCCGCTCGAGCAGATCCTCCACGCCGGCAACCGCCCGATTGTTGCCCCTGAATCCCGCCAGACCGGAGCCGTGCGCGCGATGGATCTCGGTCAGCAGCGCCTCCAACCGCTGGCGCAGATCCGCCGGCGGCACCCCCGAGATCACGCACGTCAGCGAGGCCTCGGGTCCCTTGATCAGCCACAGGGTGCGCTCCCCGATCTCGACGGTCTTCAGTCCCCCACTGCCGAGGCCGGCAAAGGATTCCTCGACGAAATGCTCGATGGCGGTCAGCATGCCGGAGACAGCCGCCTCATCCTTGAGCGTGGTGTGGGTAGAAGCCACCACGTGCGCGACCAGCAGGCCCGAGTCGTTGTGAATCAAATAGGCCCCCTCGACGCGATACACCAGCGTGTGCTTCAGCACCACGGCGGCGAAGGGGACGCCGCTGCGCATGGCCTCCCACCGCCACCTCAGCGCGCGCGGGGAAAGGGTGTGCGCGACCGCTTGATTGACGAAGCGGACAAGAGACCTGAGCGCATCGCCCACCGCTCCCCTGACCGCAAGCCCCATGACCGGGACCAGGGCCTCGGCGAAGCCGCGCCGGTCGCGCTCGATGGAGCGTCGGATCGGGTCGCCGAGGGAATCCAGCAGGGCATCGGCGACACGGCCTCCATCCTGGTTCCCGGCCAAAATGGCCTCCGGAAGGACCTCGGCGACGTCCCGCACCAGCCGGGCCCGGTCCTCGGTGCGAGCCTGAAGCTGTTCGAGGTCGCCGAACTCACGCCCTAACAGCAGGTCCCTCAGCTGTTCAAGCTCCTTCACGATGGATGCCCGGTGGCGTGGTGTCGCATCGCATCACACCTTCGGCAGCTCGAACTCGCGATTGAGCCTGAGCGCCAGCTCGGTGAACAGCTGGGCCAACTCCTCGCGGCCGGCCTTGTCCTCCTGCAGCCGCAGATGCTCCTTCTCCAGCGCCTCGGAGAGCTCCACCCGGGTACGATGCAAGGCCTCGAGCTGCTCGCCGACCTGCTCCCGCATTTCCGCCCGCAAGGCCAATGCCTCCCGCGAGAGGCGCTCCCCGTCCCCCTCGAGCCGCTCGCGCAGGTCCCGCTCCAGCGCCTCGATCCGGTCCGCCAGCTCCGCCTGCGCATTGATGCGCTCCTGGCGCCCCTGTCGGTGCTGGAAATTCATGCGATCGAACTCGGCGCGCACGAAGGCCTCGAGCTTGACGAGGCGCGCGTTCTGCTCCTGCCGCAGGCGGTCTATTTCGTCACGGAGACGGTCGCCGAGCTCGCCGAACCGGCGGTCGTAGTCGCGCATCTGGCTCCCGAAAAGCAGGGCACGGACCTTTTCCATGCGCGCATCTTCATCGGATTGCCCATGAGCCTGTCCCTTTTGACCTAGCGTCTTCTCTGAAGCCGTCTCGCTCATGGTCCCCCACTGCTTGGCATGGTTCCCGACGTTCTCGTTGCGTCGAAACAAGATTCTCACCCGGGCCGCTAGTCATTATGCCCGAAGCCCAGTAGGGGGAGAACCCGCCCCGACGCCCATGATCCAGCTCGATTGTGACGGCGTGCGCGTTATCGACCGGAGGCGCCGGAGCAATGGTGGATTGTCGCGTCCCCGCAACACCCCGGACGGTCTCGACCACCAGCTTGTCCGCTCCCGCTCTGTCACCATTCTGGGTTCGGTATCATGCGCCGCGCGTCCCGTTCCGACCTCCTGCCCGACGAGGAACCCAACCCTTCGACCTCCTCGCAGCGCCGCCTCCGAACCGCGGGCACCTATTTCGCCGGCCGCGATTTCGAGCGCACCGCCGCCGGCGTCCCCCTCTACCTCGCAGGCGATCAATATCCACTCGTCAGGGCGCGGATCAACGATCGGCTCGAAAACCTGGTGTTTCTCGACACGGGCATGATCGGCGCCGCCATCGGCCTGCCCTTCTCCAGCGCCGAGGAGGCCGAGGTCGAGGTGGCCAGGGACATCTCCGTGGCGGGATTCGGCATCGCAAGCGAGATGCCGGCGAGGCCCGTCCTCTGCCGCTCCATCGAGGCGGCGGGGGCGAGACGGAGCGACCTGCCGGGCGTGCTGATCGGCGCATTCCGCCTCGAGCACCGGTTCGGCTTTCACATCGGCGGCCTGCTCGGCGACGGCTTTGTGCGGGGCGGCGTATTGACGCTCGATTTTCAGAATATGCGCCTAACCGATATGCATTGACCCACCGCGAGACCCACGTCCCTATGAGTGCAGTCGTCCCAATGCCTCCTCCCGCTGCCGCTGGCAATCTGGGCACCAGTAGGTCGAGCGCGGATGGATGCCGATCGACTCGTGCCGAATCACCGCCCCGCAGCGCAGGCAGGGCTGGCCGCTACGGCCGTAGACCCAGAGGACACCACGCCCGTCGCGCACGAAGCGTGTCGTTCTCGGACCGCCGCCAAGATTCCTCCGCAGCAGCTCGCCAGCGAGCCGGTAGAGAGCGGCAAGGCTCTGCAGCGGGGTATCCTCCATCGTCCTTCTCGGATGCAGACCCTGGAGAAAGAGAACCTCGCTCTTGTAGACGTTGCCTATGCCGCAGGCGACGCGCTGATCCAGCAACAAGTCCGCTAGGCAGGTGCATGGCGGCAAGAGCTCCCCGGCACGGCGAACCGCGAGTCTCGGATCGGCGGCCTCGCGGGCGAGATCGGGTCCAAGCCTGTGGCCGGCATCGGACAGACGGTAACCGCCGCTTGCCAGGAGCTCCACCTCGCGCGCGCTGAAACAGACGTATAGGCACGCGCCCACCTCGAGCACGATGGAGGCGCACCTGGCGGGCTTGCGCCAGGGCTCGCCGGCGGCATACCGGTGCCAGGACCCGTACATGCCGAGATGGCTGCGAAGAACCAAGCCATTATCGAAGGCGATGAACAGATGCTTGCCCTTGCTCGCCACATCCAGCACGCGGCGTCCCGTCAGAGCCTGGCTCGAGACCTTCTTCAGATGCACAGCATTGACCGTCTGGCCACACAACCGGGGCGCCAGCACGGCGGCGATCTTATGGATGGTGTCACCTTCCGGCATGGGATACGTCTCAAACGCTGCGAGCACCTCAAACGGCAGAGAGTCTACCCCGCCGGCGCCGAAGAAAAAAAAAGCCCCGGAGATCGGGGCTACTAGAGAGAGGAGGACGTTGCACTCGGGAAGGTGAGATGACGAAGGCCGCGATTAGTTCCACGTCGCACATCGGTTCGCCACCGTCACGCCTACAGGGGGGCGGTCTCTACCGGAACTCGGGCCAGCCGCTCCCGCGACACCTCGTCCTCCAGCGCGGATGCAGAAAAAAAATCCCCGCCAAAGGCGGGGAACACGACAAGGAGTCAGAGAGCTTCTTGCGGAAGCTCGAACCCATTAGAGAATCGCGCCGCAAGAAAGTTCTTCAACATCTGGTCAGCTTGCGTTTTCACGCCCGACACTCGCGCTTTCCTGAATCGTTGCGCTTGGGCGGCGAATCGGGACAAACGATAAGCCGGGGCGAGGCCGACTGGCGACCGTTTCACAATAACCGCAGGTTCGACAAGCCGCCGTCACAGGGGATCACCTGACCCGTGATCAAGGGCGCGTCGTCGAGTAACCAAACGACGCTTCGCGCGACCTCGACCGCGTTCGCAACCAGCTTCGACGGGTGACGCTCCGCGGCGGCTTCGCGCTTCTCCTCGCCGCTCATGAGCCGCTCGGCCAAGGGCGTGTCGGTCACGGACGGTGCGACGGCGTTGACCCGAACGCGCGGCGCCAGCTCCGCCGCCAGCACGCAGGCCATTCCCTCTACCCTGCCCTTGGCGCCCGCCACCCACGCCGAATACGGCATCTTGGTGCCCACGGCAACGGTGCTGAACAGCACCACGGACGCCCCCTACCGAGCGCTGCAGTCGACTCAAGGCCCACATACCTCTCGCTCATGCGCCTGGTCCCGCGTTCAGTTGGCCATCACTGCCACCATTGTCGCGCCGCGTAGGTGGTGACCAAATAATGTCTGTTCGGTTCATGTTCGTCTCCGCCGTTTTCGTAACCTTCGATGCAGTAGGAATCCCCTTTGCGGGCGGAGCTCGCTCGAACCGAACCAAAGCCACACTTGAAAGGGGGGAAGGCGCGGCCCAAAGTGGTACTCAGGTACTACCGATAGGAATTTCAGGCGTGGAGGCGCCGGCGTGATGAAGATCAGCATCATTGGAGGGACGGGCTTTGTCGGCAGCCACATCCTGGACAAGCTCCTGGCGGCGAACCACACCCCGCGACTGTTGGTGCGTCCGGGCAGCGAGAGCCGGGTCGAGCAGCGTGAGCGGTGCGAGCTCGTCTCCGGCGATGTCGACGACGCCTCGGCAGTTGCCGAGTGTCTCGAAGGCGCGGACGCGGTGATCTACCTGATCGGCATCCTGAGGGAGTTCCCGAGCCGCGGTATCACCTTCGACGACTTGCAGTTTCGGGCGGTTGACCGGCTGGTGCAGGCGGCCAAGGACAAGGGCATTAAACGATTTCTGCTCATGAGTGCCAACGGCGTAAAGCCCGACGGCACGCCCTATCAGCGCAGCAAGTTCATGGCGGAAGAGACCCTCAGGGCCTCGGGCCTCAAATGGACCATCTTTCGGCCGTCGGTCATTTTCGGCGATCCACGCGGGCGCATGGAGTTCTGCACCCAGCTGAAAAAAGACATCATCGACAGGCCCCTCCCCGCGCCCCTTTTCTATGACGGGCTACTGCCTACAGGCGCGGGCGCCTTCGAGTTGGCACCGGTGCACGTCGACGACGTCGCAG
The DNA here is from genome assembly GCA_963698495.1 of uncultured Gammaproteobacteria bacterium. Classification (GTDB taxonomy): domain Bacteria; phylum Pseudomonadota; class Gammaproteobacteria; order Chromatiales; family Chromatiaceae; genus CAVORB01. The sequence goes on from CAVORB010000037.1 coordinate 31,050, forward strand.
AGGCCTTCGTGCGCGCCCTGCAGCTCCCCGAGACCGTCGAACAGACCTTTCAGCTCTGTGGGCCAGAGAACCTCTCTTGGAAGCAGATCCTTAAGACCATCGCCTCGGCGGTGGGCAAGACGAAAATGATGCTCCCGGCACCGGCGCTGGCGGTGAAGGCCGTAGCGGGTGTGCTGGACCGTCAGCCGTGGTTCCCCATCACGCGAGACCAGATCACTATGCTCCTGGAGGGTAATGTATGCGACGAGCCCGGCGCCTTCCGGCTGCTCGGTATCGAGCCGACCCGGTTCGGCGAGCTTTCTCTGGCGTACCTCCAGTCGCGGTAGGCCGGCGCGCGCGAGCGGCGGCAAAACTGAGCTTCTTTCCCGCGCTCTCAAGGCACGGCTAGCTTGGCAGGAGGCGGCCCCTTGCGGTTATAGTTGTGCGAGTTCTCGAGGGGGGATTATCGCGCTTGCAGGAAAACGCCAACGGGTCGGTAACGGACCTTGATCTGCCAGATCGGGTCCGGACCGGGTATGGGGCGTCTTCGACCTACGCCATCGGAGACGTGCAAGGCTGCTTCGACGATCTGTTGCGGCTTCTCGAAAAGCTAGATTTCGATCCAGACGCCGACCGGCTCTGGTTTACCGGGGACCTGGTCAACAAGGGCCCCAACTCGCTCGAGCTGCTGCGGTTCGTGCGCGGCCTGGGCAGCGCCGCGATCAGCGTCCTCGGCAACCACGACCTGCATCTTCTAGCCGCGGCCGCCGGTGCCGTGAAGGTCCGTAAGAAGGACACCATTGCAGAAATCCTCGATGCCCCCGACTGCGAGGAACTCCTCTTCTGGCTGCGCCATCAGCCGATGCTGCACCACGACGACAACCTCGGCTTCACCATGATCCACGCGGGCCTGCCGCCCCAGTGGGACCTCGACCAGGCCAGACGGTGCGCCCGCGAGTTGGAGACCGTGCTGCAGAACTTCGATTACGAGGACCTGTTCCAGCACCTCTCGGGCGACGGGCCGCCGCGCTGGCGGGAAGAGCTCGACGGCTGGAAACGCCTGCATTTCATCACCAACTGTTTTACTCAGCTGCGCTGGTGCGATGTGACCGGCCGCATCGACCTGTTGGGCAAGCGGCGGGGGGCATCCGCTGCGAAAAAGCGCTCGCTGCCCTGGTTCGACCTCCCAGGGCGCGCCAGCAAGCCCCTGCGCATCCTGTTCGGGCACTGGGCCAAGCTCGACGTTCCGCCGCTGCCCCCGGGAGCGGCGGGCGTGATCGCCCTGGATACGGGTTGCGCAAATGGCGGCCGGTTCACCGCCTTCCGGCTCGAGGACTGGCGCTACTTCACGTTGAAATGCCGAAACGAGGCCGTACCCTGGAGGAGCCTCGAGCCCTCAGAGGTCGACAACGCCTAGTGCGGAAAGCTGGCACCAACGCCGAACCCGCGGTGCAGCGCTAGCGCCCGTCCGCGCTACGGCTTGCATCTGCTGGGTGGGGAGCGATCCGCGCGCTGCGGCGCTCCAACCGGGCAAGCAGGATGCCCCCAAGGATCAAGATAAGGGCGATGAGATGCTTCACCTCCGGGCGCTCGTCGAGAAACAGCACACCGATGAGCACCGCCCAGAGGGGAATCAGGTAGTTGAGCTGGGAAACGAAGGAAGGACCCGCGGACTTGATCAGCCGAAAGTAGAAGATCGCCGCCAACGCCGTGGAAAACACCCCCAGCATCACGACCGCGGCGACGGAAGACGCGGACGGGACCCTTTCAAGGTCCCGCAGACCCTCGCCGAGCAGGAGCGGGGCGGTCATCAACGCGGCCAATAGTATGGTGACGGCTGCGCTCGACAATGCATCGCTCGGCGGACGGAGCCTCGCGAGAATGGCCGAGACCGCGTAGCACAGGGCGCCGCCGAGCACCGCCAGCATGGGAAGCAGGTGTCCCTCCCCGTTCGCTAGCTCAAGCAGCGCCGCCGGCCCCACGAGCACCACCACACCGGCGAAACCGAGGACGAATCCCCATACGCGATAGGAGGTCAAGCGCTCCCCCGGCACCAGGAAGTGGGACAAGCTCAGAGTGGCCAAGGGCATCACGGCCATGAGGATACCGGCAAGTCCGCTGTCGACGAACTTCTGTCCCCAGGTGATCAGAGAGAAGGGAAGCGCATTGCCGAACAGGGCGATCAGCGTCAGAAACAGCCACAGACGCCCGCCCCTCGGCGTCCGCCCGACAACCGTCAGCGCAAGCGGGACCAGCAGCGTGGCGGCAATCACGAGGCGCGCGGTAACCACCAGGTCAGCCGGAATAGTGCCGACGGCGATCTTGGTGAACAGAAACGCGGACCCCCAGAGAAAGGTCAGGGCGAGCAGCAAGACCCAATCGGAGAGTCCATGACGGGCCTTCAACGGATTGCCACCATGGGGGCGGCGGCTCGCCGCCTCCGACACGGAGGGAAAGCGAGCCTCGAAGCAGGCTCATCGAGGCGCGAGAGCCGAGTCTGCGCGCAATCCGCGTTTCCGGCAGGCGCTTCGGCGCTACGACAACCGGTGACCGGACACACTCAGGGTCGGCCCCCGCAGGCAAGCGCGATCTGCCTCACCTTGGCGAAAAACGCCTGCACCCCGGCCAGTCGCTTGGCGCTCAATCCAGCTTCGAGTCCAAGCTCCTCGACGTACGCCTGGTGATCGAAGCGCAGCACCTCATCGGGTGTCTTGTCCTGAAACGGCAGGAGCAACAGCGCCACCAAGCCGCGGACCAAAGGCCCCTCGGCATCAGCGCGGAACTGGATGGTCCCAGACCCCGGGTCCAGCCGCCCGACCAGCCAGGTGCGGGTGGTGCAGCCCGGAACCAGGTTTTGCTCCACCCTGTCCGTCTCGATCAGGGGCGGCAATGCCTCGCCCAGCTCCGTGATCAACTCATAACGGTCGTCCCAGGTCTCGAGGAAGCGAAACGCGTCTTTGACTTCATTCGTATCCATGGGTCATGCCGCCGCGCTGCGTCGATACACCTGATCTAGACACCGGGGGTGCAAAGTTGTTCGGTCCCGGCGGGCCGCCGTCGGTTCCGGGAGATCGCGACGCTCCGCCACGGTGCGCGTCGCGCGGTCGCCGCCTCACGCGAGGCGGTCACCGCCCCGGCCTCCTGATCCCACGCCGCAAAAAAAAACTTGCGCATGTTAGTATTTGCTTATATTCTAACTACCCAGATGGCGCACGAACGACGCCATCACTTGCTGAACCCAGAAAACTCAATCAGGAGAATCTGAATGAAAAAGCTCGCTACTGCTGCCGCCATCGCCGCTCTGCTCGGTGCTTCCGCCTCCGCTTCCGCCTTCTGGGGCGGCCCCGGTTGGGGTGGCCCGGGTTGGGGCTCCGGCGGCAACGACTGGTGGAACGACATGTTCGGTGATGGCTACGGTGACTTCAACATGAGCATGTCCGGCGGCGGGCGTGGCTGGGGTCGCGGCTACAACCGTTATCGCGACTACTACGGCTACGGCCCGTACGGCTGGGGCGGCCCCTACGGCTACGGCGGCGGTTACCCCTACGCCTACCCCTACGCCGCTCCGGTTGCCCCCGCGGCTCCGGCTCCCGCCGAGTCCAAGTAAGGATTCCGCTCCTCCGGGAGCCACGCACAGGGACGTGCGGAAATCTCGTGCGCCGGCCTTGCCGGCGCTTTCTTTTTCGACTCGCAGTCCCCTTCCCCCCGGCGCAGGGGCAACGCCCGCCCCGCGAACGAAACACCTCGGCCTCCCCTCCCGGACGGTGCGTCCCACTGCCCTCTTACTGGCGTTGCATTACAATGCCGGCATTGAGCACCCGGCCGCCAGCGAGGCAACGCCTGCATGTCCGATTCTCCGCACAACGTCGACCACGCCGAGATCAGTAAATTCGAGGAGCTGGCCGCCCGTTGGTGGGACCCGAACAGCGAGTTCAAGCCGCTTCACGAGATCAATCCCCTGCGGCTCGACTACATCGATCGGGCGGCCGGTCTCAGCGGCAAGCAGGTGCTCGACGTCGGATGCGGCGGCGGCATCCTGTCGGAAAGCATGGCCGTGCGCGGCGCCAAGGTCACCGGCATCGACATGGGGGAGATGCCGCTCAAGGTAGCCGAGCTGCACACCCTGGAGTCGGGGGTCGAGGTGGAGTACCGGCAGGTCCCGGTGGAGACCCTGGCCATCGAGCGCCCGCAGTGTTTCGACATCGTCACCTGCATGGAGATGCTGGAGCACGTGCCGGACCCGGCCTCCGTAATCGGCGCCTGCGCCCAACTGGTGCGACCAGGCGGCTTCGTCTTCTTCTCCACCATCAACCGCAACCCCAAGTCCTACCTGTTGGCCATCATCGGCGCCGAGTACCTGCTTCGCATGCTCCCCCGGGGTACCCACGACTATGCCCGTTTCATCCGCCCCTCGGAGCTCGACGGCTGGATTCGCGCCGCGGGAATGCGCAGCACCGACATCACCGGCATGACCTACAACCCTCTGACCGCGAGCTATCGGCTGTCCAAGGACGACGTGGACGTCAACTACCTGGTGACCTGCCGCCTTGAGGACGATGCCTGACCGTCGGCGACCGGGGGGCGCCGTCCTGTTCGATCTCGACGGCACCTTCGCGGACACGGCCCCCGACATGGCCCATGCCCTGAATCTGCTGCTCGCGCAGCAGGGCCGCGCCTCCCTTCCATTCGAGACCGTCCGGCCGCACGTCTCGCACGGCGCAAAGGCGATGGTCCGAATCGGGTTCGGGCTTGAACCCGGTGACAGTGGCTTCGATGCCTTACGGCGGCAGTTCCTGGATCTCTATGCCGCGAACCTGGTACGCGAGACGGCGCCCTTCCCCGGCATGCTGGAGCTGGCGTACGAGCTGGAGGAACGCGGCATCCCCTGGGGCATTGTGACCAACAAGCCCGCGTGGTTGACCGATCCCCTGGTCGAGACCCTGGGTCTCGGCGCGCGGGCCGCCTGTATCGTCAGCGGCGACACCGCGGCGCGGGCGAAACCCCACCCGGACCCCCTGTATCACGCCTGCCACCTGATTGACCGGGAGCCCTCGGACTGCTGGTACGTGGGCGACAGCGAGCGGGACGTGGTAGCCGGCCTTGCGGCGGGAACCGGAACGCTCGTAGCGCTGTTCGGCTACCTGGGCGTCGACGATGATCCCAAGCAATGGGGGGCGGACGGGATGATCGAGCGGCCCCTTGAGATCCTGGATTGGCTTGGCCCGCCGGACGGATGATGCGGAACGAATGGCTGTTCCCCAACCGGGCCACGCCGCCGGGGTCATCAGCCTACTATTCGGTACGTTTCGCCCCCTTGCGGCTGAGACACGACCTCGCCGCCCTGCTCGCATGGCGGCAAGAGGTGCGCGCCATCCTCGACGAGGTGTCTGACCCCGGGGTCGCCCGGCTGAAGCTAAATTGGTGGATCGATGAGATCGAACGCACGCTGGCGAACGCGCCGCGACATCCCCTCAGCCACGCGCTCCGGCCCGTGATTTCGAGCCACAAGCTGCCGGCCGCCCCGTTTCGACAGATCGCCGCCGCGGTCGAGGACGAGATCCTGCGGCACCATGCCGCGGACGCATCCGCCTTCGATGCCGCCTGCGAGCACGACCAGGGCGCGCTGTGCGAGCTCATGGCCCGCTGCCATGGCGTGCATGAGGCCGCGACGCTGGCCACCGCCCGCAGGCTGGGCGCGTTTTGTGGACGCGTCTACCTGATCCGCGACAGCGGGGCGCTGGTACGCAAGAACCGTGACGTCTTTCACCAGGCCATGCTCCGGGAGCACGGACTGACCGCCGCGGCGCTCGCCGCCAGGGGCCATCGCGAGAGGCTTCCAGCGCTTCTCGCCGCCGCGGCGCAGGAGGCACGCGCCGCCCTGCCGCCACAGCACGACTTCGCCCGCCTGCCGACCTGCCTCCGGGTGCGCGGGGTAATCCTGCGCGCGCTGCTGGCGGAGCTCGACCAGTCGCGCTTCGATCTGGCGGACCAGTACGTCGGACTCACGCCCCTGCGGAAGCTTTGGCTTGCCTGGCGGGAAAGTCGGCGGAAGCAAGAAACACCCTAGCGCGGAGCTCACCGACGAGATGAAGCACTACCAACCCCCGAAGAACCTGCTGGCCGAGCGCGTAATCCTGGTGACAGGGGCGGCCGAGGGTATCGGCTACGCCGTGGCCGCCGCATGCGCAGAGCACGGCGCCACGGTCGTCCTCTCCGACAAGGAGCCCGAGGCACTCGAGCCGCTCTACGACCTGATCGACGCCGCGGGCGACCCCGAGCCGGCGATCCTGCCCCTGGATCTGGAGCCGGTGAGCGAGCAGGCCTTCCTCGCCGCCGCCGACATCGTCGGGCGGGAGTTCGGGCGTCTCGACGGTTTGGTCCACTGCGCCGCCTTCGCACCCTTCCTGAGCCGCATCGACGACTATGACGCGAGCGAGTGGGAGCGGGTGCTGCGGATCAACCTGACCGCGCCCTTCCTCCTCACCCAGTCCTGCCTGCCGCTGCTGCGGGCGTCCTCCGACGCATCGGTCATCTTCACCTCCGATCGGGTCGGGCGCCGCGGCATGGCCTACTGGGGTGCCTTCTGCGCCGCCAAGTTCGCTCTGGAGGGCCTGATGCAGACCCTTGCGGACGAGACGCGGGATTCGAGCGCGATCCGGGTAAACAGCATCGATCCCGGCATCCTGCGCACCGGCCTCCGCGCGCGCCTCTATCCGGGCGAGGATCCGGCCGATCTGCCGCCTCCCGAATCGGCGACCCCCCAATATCTGTACCTGCTCGGCCCGGAAAGCAAAGACGTCAGCGGCGAGGGCCTCTAGTCCAGTCGCGCGTGGCCCTAACGGCTGGTCAGCCGAAGGCCGCGACCAGGGCCGCGGTCAACAGCAGCAATGCCGCTCCATGTACGCGATAGTCCCGCCACCAGGGGCATGGCGCTGCGGGGCGTGCCATCTCGAGCGTCCAGACGCTGCCCGGAGCGGGGTCGAATGGCGGCAGGAGCAGACCGGAAACGGCCAGAATCAGCAGGCTGACGCCAAAGATCAAACCGGCGACGAGCGTGAAATGCAGATCCAGCACCCCGGCCTGCCCCAACCCGAACAGCACCACCGACAACGCGTGACCGGCGATCAAGGTGGCCAGCGCCACCCCGGGTCCCGGCCTGCGCCATAGCGCACCGACCAGGAAAAGCGCGGCGACTGGCGGCACCAGATAGGCCAGCGCCGTTTGCAGGTAGTGGAACAGTCCCTCGAAGCGCCCGATCAGCGGCGCAACCGCCGCCGACAGCAGCATGAAGAGCACGATGGCACCGCGCCCGATCCAGCCCAGCTGGCGTGAGGTCAGCCGCGGGCGGAGAGGCTTGACGAAATCCAGCGTCAGCAGCGCCGAGGCGCCGTTCAGGGTCGAATCGATGCTCGACATGAGCGCCGCCACCAAAGCAGCCAGTACCAGGCCGCGCAGGCCGACCGGCAGCAGCTCGCTGACCAGCGCCGGGAAGACCTGATCGCCGTTGTCGAGCGGCGGCAGGATCAGCGACGCCGCGACGCCCGGCAAGACCATGATGAAGAGCACCGGCAGCTTCAGCAGACCGGCGAACAGAGCGCCACGGCGGGCGTCCGCCAGGCTGCGCGCGCCGAGCACTCTTTGGACGATGAACTGATTGGTGCACCAGAAGTAGAAGCCCAGCACCGGCACACCCACCAGCGTCCCGAGCCAGGGCAAGTTCGGGTCCGAGAGTGGCAGGAACAGCTCCAGCTGGCCAGGCTCCGCGGCGGCCGTGACGCGTGACCAATCGAAATCCAACGCGGCGAAGGTCAGGAAGGCGACCAGGCTGGCGCCGACCAGGAGCACGACCGCCTGGAGCACATCGGTATAGACCACCGCCGCGAGCCCCCCCGCGGCGGTGTAGGCGCCGGCGATCAGAGCGAGAACCAGGGCAGCCGAGAAAAGATCCAGCGCCGGAATGAACCCGGTCAGCACCAGGGCTCCCGCGAACAGGGTCCCGGCCGTGTCCACGAGGATGTTCGACACCAGGGTCAGCGCCGAAAAGTAGCGGCGAACCCGCCGGTCGAAGCGGCGCTCCAGGTACTCTGGCACCGTGCCAATCCGCTCGCCGAGGTATAGAGGGATCAGCACCAGCGAGAAAAACACCAGAATCGGCGCCGCCATCCACTCGTAGTTGGCGACGGCGATGCCCCAGGTGTAAGCCGCGCCCGCCAAACCGATCAGGGTCGTCGACGAGATGTTCGAGGCAAACAGCGACAGTCCGATCGGAAGCCAACCCAGGCGTCGACCGGCCAGGAACAGGTCCGTGCTGTCGTGCGTGCGGCGCGCCACATGAACGCCGATGACGGCGACGGCCGAGAAGTAGAGTCCGATCACCGCAAGGTCTGCGGCGGCAATGTCTAGCTGGTGCACGATGCGCGATTGGGTCTAATGCTCGGAGTCGTCCCCGCCTCGCTCGGAGGAAGAAGCAAACCGGATGTCGTGCTCGGCTCCGCATCGGGCCGATCGTTGTCCGCCGGAAGGGGCCGGAGCCGGTTTCGACCGGACCAGCGCCGGCAGCGGATCGGTTGCGTTACCGCGGCGGCTGCGGCAAGCGACCGGGGACCACGTCTAATCGACGCCCTTCTTCTTCAGGAAGCGCCCCAGATCCTTGTCACTGTGAGTGAGATGCACGGCGAACCAATCCTTGTGAATCACCAGCCAGTCCTTCGCCAGATCATAATCGAAATCCGAGAAGGATTCGGATTCCCGCAGAAACTGCCGTTTGATCTCGCCCAACAAGTTGATCAGATCCTTGTGCTCCTTCTTGTGCTTCTTGTAATCGGGGAAACCGTGCTTCTTCATCAACGCCTCCTCCGTGGCGAAATGGAAACCGGTATACTTGATTAGGTCCGTAAACCCCTCGATGATCCTGTCCCTGTCTTCCTGCGCATTGATTCTATCGTTCATGGTGTTGACCAGCTCGGCCATGTGCCTGTGCTGATCGTCTAGTTGTTCCACCTTGACGCTGTATCTCTTGCTCCAGACGATATCGGTCATCGCTCCTCCGGGGTTCAGTTCATTCGCGCCTCGCCCGGTCAGGGTACTCGCGTTAGCTCGACCACGCGGTGCTTACTCGTAACCTCGCCATTATAGTCGGCAATCCGTGCCAACAAAAAAGTCGATCATCGCGTTGTGCCCCCGTCATCTCCGATCTGACAGATCCGAATCGGACGCGTTAGGACATGACAGCCGCAGGCAGCAATCCTCACATCTCGGCCGAGGACGGCAGACGTCCTTGCCATGGCGAACAATCAGGGCATGGAATTCATTGAACAGTCGGACGTCTGGGGCCAATGATCTTTCGAGGCCGCGGCGAATCACCTCATAGCCTTCGCCACCGCCGAACAGTTCCAGGCGAGCGAATATGCGGCGCGTGTAGGCGTCCACCACGAACACGGGCCGTCCGAAGGCGTAGAGCAGCATATCGTCGGCCGTCTCCGGTCCGATCCCGTGAATCGCGAGCAGCCGCTCCCTCAAATCGCGCGTGCCCATCCGGCTCATCCCCTGCAGACCGCCGGTTTGCAGATAGCCATCGCAGAACGCCCGCAGGCGTTTGGCCTTGACGTTGAAATAGCCCACGGGCCGCAGACAGTCTGCGAGCGCTTCCGGAGCCAGCGACAGAATTGCCTCGGGCCTCAGGGCAACGCGTTCCGTGAGCCCCGCGAGGGCTCGCTCGACATTGGTCCAGGAGGTGTTCTGGGTGAGAATCGCGCCGACCATGACCTCGAAAGGGGTGTCCCCGGGCCACCAGTGCTGCGGACCGTACCTGTCCAACAGCGTCGCGAATACCGCAACCAAACGCCGTTTCGAGGGCGAGGTCAGAAGCGATAGCCCTTGGGAATCACCACCACCCCGCCGGGCGAGACGGTGAAGCGCGCGCGATCGGCCTCTCGATCGAAGCCGACGCGTTGCTTGGCCGGGACCTCAACATCCTTGTCGATGACGCAGCTCCGAAGCTGGGCGCCCTGCCCCACCTTGACCCCGTCGAACAGGATCGAGTCCTCCACGATGGCCCCGTCGGCGACGCGCACCCGCGGAAACAGGATCGAGTGGTTGACGCCACCGCCGGTGATGACGGTGCCGGCGGCGAGCATGGAATTGACGAAAATGCCTTCCGTGCCCGACAGACCCGGCACGGTCCGCGCCGGGGGGTATTGGCCCTGGTGGGTGAGTATGTTCCAGTCCTCCTGATACAGGTCCAGGGCCGGTTCGGTCTCGAGCAGCGCCATGTTGGCCGCGTAGAAGGCGTCCAGCTCCGCCACGTCGCACCAGTATCGGTCCGGCGTCACCCTCCCTCGCTCGCCACCGAAACGATAGCCGTGGACCCGGTAGCGCTCGGCCAGCGCCGCGACGGCCTGACCAAGCGGCAAGGCATCCGCGGCCCGGACAAGGTCGTCTCGGTCCAACTCGGCCAGCAGCACCTCCTTGTCGAAGAGATAGACCCCCATCGCCGCGCAGAGGTCCGATTGGTCGCCCGGAGTAGACGGCGCGGCCGACCCCGGCTGCGACGCCCGGCCGCCCCCGTCGACCTGGATCAGGCTCCCTCCGGCCGATGGCGCAGTCGCCACCTCGCGATAGGCGAGCGTGATCTGGGCCTCGCATTCGCGATGAAAGCGGATCAATTCCGCGTAATCCATGCGGTAGACGAGATCCCCCTCCAACACCAGCACGCGACTTGTGCTGCTGCGTTCGATCAGGTAGCGGTTCTGCCGCATGGCGCTGAATGCACCGGCGTACCAGTCGCCGCCGTCGCGCATCTGCGGGGGCACCGGGGTGATGAACTCCCCGAGCTCGGGGTGGAAGATGGACCAGCCATCGCGCAGGTGCTTCTGCAGGGAATGGGACTTGTACTGGGTGAGTACCAGGATCTTGCGCAACCCCGAGTGAAGGCAGTTCGCCAGCGTGAAGTCGATGAGGCGGAACTTGCCCCCGAAGGGCACGGCGGACTTGGCGCGGTGGAGGGTGAGCGGCGTGAGACCTTCACCCTGTCCGGTCGCGATCACGAGCGTAAGCGTATCGATGGACATGGCTCTCAACCTACGCGGGGTGGTGGGCAAAGACGGGGCGATGGATATCCGATGCGATCTTCCGCGCGTCGCGGGGGTGCGTCACGGCTGGGGGCCTGAGCCGATGACTCTGCATCCCCCATGCTCACGAAAGTGGATCCGCGCACTCTTCCGGTGCAGCCGACCGCCCGTTCGCCCAAGATCGGGCCACGGATTCAGGCCGCGTCCAGCCGCTGCAACGCAGGAATCGGTTGTGGGGCGATCGGCTTGACCAGCAGCGAGGTCCCCGACATGGCATTGCAGACGGGTAGGCCCATGAGGTGAAGCACGGTCGGCGCGACGTCCGCGAGCCCCCCTGCGGCCCTGAGTACCCATCGCTGCCTGTCCACCACCAGCATGGGCACGGGGTTGGTGGTGTGCTGGGTGTGGGGCTCGTCGGTCTCGGGGTCCACCATGAGGTCGCAGTTGCCGTGGTCGGACGTCACCAACGCCGAATAACCGGCCGCCACGGCGGCGTCGAGCACGCGCCCCACCTGGCGGTCGAGCGCCTCCACGGCGCGCACGGCCGCCCCGAGGTCTCCCGTGTGACCCACCATGTCCCCGTTCGCAAAGTTGACCACGACGAAGCCGTACCCGCCTCCGGCAATCGCCTGCACGACCGCGTCCCCGACCTCGACCGCGCTCATCTCCGGTTTCAGGTCGTAGGTCGCGACCTGCGGCGACGGAATCAGGCGATGTTCCTCCCCCGGCAAGAGCTGCTGATTGCCACCGTTGAAGAAGTAGGTGACATGGGCATATTTTTCGGTCTCGGCGCAATGGAACTGACGGATCCCACCGTCGCTCAAGACGCGGCTCAGCGTGGCGGCAGGTATCTCGGGTGAGAAGGCAAAGGGAAGACCAAGCCGCGCGTCGTATTGCATCATGCAGGTCACATCAGCCAGCCTCGCCTCTCCGCGGTCGAAACCGTCGAAATCGGCGGACGCGAGGGCCGCCACGATCTGCCGCGGACGGTCCTTGCGGAAGTTGAAAGAGACAGACCACGTCGTCCGCATCCATGCCGCGATAGCCTCCGATCACGGTCGGGTGAATGAACTCGTCACCCTTGCCGGCGGCGTAGGAGGCATCGACCGCGGCAGCCGCGCTCGCCGCGCTTCGACCCTCGCCGCGCGCGATGGCGCGCCAGGCAAGCTCGGTTCGCTCCCAGCGGCGATCCCTGTCCATCGCGTAATAGCGCCCGGAGACGGTCGCGATCCGGCCCCCGGCGCCAGCCAGGGCCGTCTCCAGCGCTGCCAGGCCATTCAACGCCGACTTAGGCGCCACATCCCGGCCATCGGTGATCATGTGCAGCAGCGGCCGAGCGCCCTTCATCCGGCACAGATCGACCAGCGCCAGCAGATGGGAAAGGTGACTGTGCACGCCCCCATCGGACACCAGGCCCATGAGGTGCACCGGCCGCCCCTGGGCGGCCGCGCGCTCCGCGGCCGAGCTCAGCGCCGGGTTGCCGAAGAAGCTGCCATCCGCGATCGCGTCGTCGATCAGCACGAGATCCTGACGCACCGCGCAGCCGCTCCCGATGGTCATGTGCCCGACCTCGGAGTTGCCCATCTGACCCTGCGGCAGACCGACCCCGGGGCCCGATGCGTTGAGCAGGGTGAAGGGATAACGGAAAAAGTACTCGTCGAGGCGCGGCGTGCGAGCCTCGGCAATGGCGTTGTTGATCTTGCTCGGATTGATCCCGAAGCCGTCCAGGATCACGAGAACGACCGGATTCCCCGGAATGCCAAGCTGTCGAGTCATGGTCCGATCCTTAGTGGTTCGATTGTCGCCCGAAATCATTTAGCAACTAATGTACCCATCCCACCCCAAAGCGAGGCCGCTTCAGCCCTGGTTAATTCGGCGCTTGCCGCGGCACAGGGATGTGAGGCCATTTTCAAGCGCATAGGCGGTTGACAATGTAGCCATCCAAGAACCGCGCTTCTTCGGCGGCGTGCTGATTTTGGCAAGGATGGCCAATGATCAGCGTCTTGCAATAGAGGATCCGCCGTTTCCTTCGTTACCGGAAAAGATGAGGCCGTGCCGAGCGAATTCGACCTCCTATCGCACCCCCGCACCCAACCGGCCCCGCTCAGCGCCCGTTGATGATGCGCTTCATGTCGGCGACGGCCGTGGCGAGCCCGCTGAAAATGGCGCGCGCGACGATCGCGTGCCCGATGTTGAGCTCACGCACATTGGGAATGCCAGCAATCGCCTTGACGTTGTGATAGTCGAGGCCGTGGCCTGCATTGACCTGCAAACCGAGCTCGACTCCGAGGGCAACGGCGCGACGGATGCGCTCGAGCTCGGCCGCCCGATCTCCCCGACTCTGCGCGTCCGCATAACGGCCGGTGTGGATCTCGACCACCGGGGCCCCGATCGCGCGCGCCGCCTCGAGCTGACGCGGCTCGGCATCGATGAAGAGCGAAACGCGCACGCCCGCCTCCGTCAGCATGGCGCAGAAATCGGTGAGCTGCGCCAGGTTCCCCGCCGCGTCGAGCCCCCCCTCGGTGGTCAGCTCCTCGCGCCGCTCCGGGACCAGGCAGCAGTCAGCCGGCCTTATGCGGCGGGCGATCTCGCCCATCTCAGGGGTCGCGGCCATCTCCAGATTCATCCGCGTCTGCAGGATATCCCGCAGGACCTCCACGTCTCGGTCATGGATGTGCCGGCGATCCTCGCGCAGATGCAGCGTGATCGCGTCCGCCCCGGCCTGTTCCGCCACCAGGGCGGCCTGCACCGGCTCGGGATACCGGGTGCCCCGTGCCTGGCGAATGGTGGCGACGTGGTCGATGTTGACGCCGAGCAGGATCTCGTTGTTGAGCTGATGCATGGATGCTTGGGTATCTGCGAACAACTGGTTGATTGGATCAAACCTCAGGCGCTGTTACGCCAGCGCCGGAACAATTCGCGGCTCTTCAGGGGACGGTCCCCGAGGTGGGGAGCCAGCAAGCCGCGCGTCAGTGCCCGCGCCTCGCGGGCGTGCTGGCCGGTGAGCGGCTCGCCCGCGGCCAGCAGTAGCAGGGTAGCGCCCGATACGGCCACGTCCGCTTGCGCATCGGACGCGGCGCACAGACCGGCATCCGGCAGGCAGACATAGCGACGCTCGGCGACCACGGCACGCCCGTCCGCCTCGCGATCGATGGCTCTGGCATACCCCAGCTCCTCCAGCAGTCTCAGCTCGAACTGCCGCAGCACGCTCTCCAGGTTGCGACCGGCCGCGAGGTCCGAGAGCGCCGCATGGTAGAAGGCGAACAGATCCGCGTGGGGATCACCGCGTCCGAGCAGCCGCACCAGCAGCTCGTTGAGATAGAAGCCGCAGAGCAGGGCCTCGCCCTGCAGGTCGAAGGCACGCCCCGCCGGCTCACTCCTGGTGAGGGTTCGGACCTCACCGCAACCGCTCCAGCTCATCCAAAGGGGACGAAACGGCTGCAGGATCGCCGCGACCACCCCCCTGCCCCGCCTTGCTCCTTTGGCCAGTGCGGGCAAACGCCCGTGGGCGGCGGCGAACACCTCCACGATCAGGCTGGTGTTGCCGAAATCGCGCCGGTGCAGCACGAAGCAGCGCTGGAGGTGATCGCGCGCGTTCCCGTCCAATCAGCTATCGCCGTAACCCAAGCTGGTCAAGGCCGCCTCATCGCTCGACCAGCTCTTCTTGACCTTAACCCAAACCTGAAGATGGACCGGGCAGCCGAACAGCTTCTGCATCTCGAGCCGAGCCTGTGTGGCGGCGGCCTTGAGCGCCTCGCCCCGGTCACCGATGATGATCGCCTTCTGTCCCGGCCGCTCCACCCACACCAGGGCGTGAATCCGATAGCTGCCTGCCTGGTCCTCGAAGCGCTCGATCTCCACCGTGGTGCAATAGGGAAGCTCGTCGCCATAGCGGCGCATGAGCTGCTCGCGCACCAGCTCGGCGGCGAAGAAGCGCTCCGAGCGATCTGTGAGCTGATCCTCGGGGAAGATGTTCTCCCCCTCGGGCAGGGCACCGACCACCAAGGACAAGAGCCGCTCGACCTGGTCACCCTTCGCGGCGGAGACCGGGACCACCGCGAGGAAATCGTGCCGCTCCGCCAACCCCTGCAGGAAGGGCAGCAGCCGCGCCTTGTCCGGCACCTGATCGATCTTGTTGACCACAGCGATCACCGGCTTACCGGCTTCCGCCGCCGCGCGCAAGGCCTTCGTGTCCTCCGCGGTGAAGCGAAGGGCCTCCACCACCCATAGGATCAAGTCCACGTCGCTGATCGCCGCGCGGGCCGCACGGTTGAGATAGCGGTTCAGTGCGCTGCCGCCCCTCTGATGGATTCCAGGGGTATCGACGAATACCGCCTGCCCCTCGGGCAGCGTCTTGATCCCGAGGATGGCGTGACGCGTGGTCTGGGCCTTGTGGCAGGTGATGGCCAGCTTCTGACCGAGGAGGCGGTTCAGCAGGGTGGACTTGCCGACGTTGGGCCTGCCGATGATGGCCACGTAGCCGCAACGCCCCGCCGGAGGCGAATCGGCGCGTCTCGCCGATCCCTCGCCGTCCCGGGCACTCGCCCCCCCTTCTGCCTGCTCGGGCAAAGGACCTGGGTTCTTGGGCTCGCGCAAGAATCGGGGCTCCTTCAAAGACTCGCTGGCCGGGGCGTTGGCCGGGAGAACGGCTCCTCGCCCGATTCGAGCAGATGCAGCAGCCGCTGCGCCGCCTCCTGCTCCGCCCGCCGCCGGCTGGTCCCCTCCCCGTCAGCCGTCTCCGGGCCGTCGGTCAGGGTACAGCGCACGCGAAACGTCTGTGCGTGCTGACTCCCGAACACGCCCACTACCTCATATTGCGGCAAGGGTCTGCGACGCGCCTGCAGCAGCTCCTGCAGACGGGTCTTCGGGTCCTTCGACGTCTCTCCCTGCCCGATCGCCACCAGGGTCTCGCCGAACACCGCCAGGATGACTTTCCGCGCCCTTTCGAAACCCTGGTCGAGATAGACCGCGGCGAACAGGGCCTCCAGCGCGTCGGCAAGGATCGAATCCCGCGCGTGACCGCCGGTTCGCAGCTCGCCCGCTCCCAACCGCAGGTATTCGCTGAGCTCGAGACGCCGGGCCAGCTCCGCAAGCGATTCCTTCTTGACCAGAGAGGCGCGCAGTCGGCTCAGACGGCCCTCGTCCGCGTCCGGGAACCGCTCGACCAACACCTCGGCGATCACGAACCCCAATAGGGCGTCGCCGAGAAACTCGAGCCGCTCGTTGTTGTCGGCATCCGCGCTGCGGTGGGTTAGCGCGCGTTCCAGCAGGTAGCCGCGCTGGACGCTGCAACCCAGCGCGCGCGTCAGGCGTCCGAGATTGCCGTTCACTCCGGGACCAGGGTGACCTGATGCGCGAAGGTCAGCACCGCGTCGATGTTCGCGAACAGGTGCTCACGCACCTCGTACTCCACGCCGAGCAGGAACCCGTCGTCCTCTCGCTTGAAGGTGAATTCCTTCCCCGAGACGTCGTCGACCTCGTTGATGTAGAGCCTGCTCTCGATCGACCTCAGCACCGAGACCCTGCCCCCGGAGATCGCCTCAGGATCTTTCCGAACGGCCTCCATCACGGACTTGACGGTCAGGTATTCGAAGTAGTGCGGGGCCAACTTCGTCCCCACAATGGCCACGAACACGACGATGGCCACGACGAACATGACGCCCCATGCGGTGATTCCTCGCTGTCTGCGCATCGAACGCGCCATTGCGACCTCCCGTTGTTTCACTCGATAACCTTGCCGAGCCGGCTCCAGTCGATGGGAAACCCGTCGCGTCTGCCGTCCCAGTTCATCCAGATCGCGAAGGCCTTGCCGACCAGGTTTCCGTCGGGCACGAAGCCCCAGCAGCGGCTGTCGTTGCTGTTGTCGCGATTGTCGCCCATGACGAAGTAGCTGTCTTCGGGGATCTTCACCGTGCCCCCAATCGCCAACTCGTAAGAGACCGGACGGCATTGGAAATCGGGCTTGCCGGCATCCACGAGTATCCGGTGCTCGGCACCGTCAAGGTTCTCCTCCGCCATGTTGACCCCGGTCATGCCGGTGCCGGCGCCGACTCCGGTATAGGTGCCCAGGGGGGTCTGGGGCATTGGCTCGCCGTTGATGAATAACGTCTTGTTCCGATAGCCGATCTCGTCGCCCGGCACGCCCACCACGCGTTTGATGTAGTCGACGGAGGGGTCCTGCGGAAAACGGAAAACCACGACATCGCCGTGCTGCGGGTTCCCGACCTCGAGGAACTTGGTGTTCAGCACGGGCCAGCGCAGACCGTATGCGAACTTGTTGACCAGGATGAAATCCCCGACCAGCAGGGTCGGCATCATGGACCCCGACGGAATGCGGAAGGGCTCGACCAGGAACGAGCGCAGCAGGAGCACGATCAGGATGACCGGAAAAAAGGAGCGCGCGTACTCGACGAGAACCGGCTCCCGCCGCGCCGGGGGCGCTGAGATGCCTGCCGACTGATCCTTGCCGGCCACCTGTACGGCGAGGCGCCGACGGCGGGGGGCGAAAAAGACCGCATCCGCCAACCAGATGCCTCCGGTGATGAAGCAGGCGAGCACCAGAAAAGTGGGAAAATCGAAGTTCATATTGCTGCCGATCCGCCGTCAAAGGTGCCCCTGGAGGCCCGGTTGACTGGAAAAATTTTTAATTATCCTTGCCGACTTGGAGCACGGCAAGGAATGCCTCCTGCGGGATCTCCACCTTGCCCACCTGCTTCATGCGCCGCTTGCCCGCCTTCTGCTTCTCCAGCAGCTTGCGCTTGCGGGTAATGTCCCCGCCGTAGCACTTGGCGGTCACGTTCTTGCGCAGGGCCTTCACCGTCGTGCGGGCGATGATCTTGCTGCCGATGGCGGCCTGAATGGCGACCTCGAACATCTGGCGCGGAATGATCTCCTTCATGCGCTCGGTGAGCTCGCGGCCGCGAAACGCCGCGTTGCTCCGGTGGACGATGAGCGACAAGGCGTCCACCTGCTCGCCATTGATAAGCACGTCCAACTTGACCAGGTCCGCCGCCTGGAAGCGCTTGAAGTCGTACTCGAAGGATGCGTAGCCCCGGCTGACGGACTTCAGCCGATCGAAGAAATCCAGCACCACCTCGCTCAGCGGAAGCTCGTACGCAGCCTGTACCTGCCCGCCGAGGTATTGGATGTCCTTCTGCACCCCCCGTTTCTCGATGCACAGGTTGATGACCCCGCCCAGGAGGTCCTGGGGCACGAGGATGTGGGCTTCGATGATGGGCTCGCGGATCTCGCCGATGCGGCCGGTATCGGGAAGGTTGGCGGGGTTGTCCACCCGCACCACCTCGCCGTCGGACCGCAGAACCTCGTAGATGACGGTCGGCGCGGTGGTGATGAGGTCCAGGTCGTACTCACGCTCGAGACGCTCCTGGACGATCTCCATGTGCAGCATCCCGAGGAAGCCGCAGCGGAAGCCGAAGCCCAGTGCCTGAGAGGTCTCCGGCTCGTAGAACAGGGACGCATCGTTGAGCCTGAGCTTGCGCAGGGCGTCGCGCAGGTCCTCGTAGTTGTCCGAGACCACGGGGTAGAGTCCGGCGAACACCCGCGGCTGCATCTCCTTGAACCCGGGCAGGGATCTCTCCGCCGGGCGATCCGCGTGGGTGATGGTGTCGCCCACCGGGGCGCCGTCGATCTCCTTGATCCCGGCCACCAGGAATCCGACCTCGCCGGTGCGAAGCTCCTGACGCTCCGTCTTCTTGGGCGTGAAGACCCCGAGGCTGTCCGCCTGATGCGAACGACCGGTGGACATGATCAAGAGCTTGTCGCGGCGCTTGATCGACCCGTGCATCACCCTGATCAGCGAGACCACGCCGACGTAGGGATCGAACCAGGAGTCGATGATTAGCGCCTGCAGTGGCCCGTCGGGATCGCCCGTCGGCGGTGGAATGCGCGCGACCAGGGCCGCCAGCAGCTCCTGAATGCCCTCGCCGGTCTTCGCGCTGACCCGCAACGCATCCCGCGCCTCGAGACCGATGATCTCCTCGATCTGCATGATGACCCGCTCCGGCTCGGCCGAGGGCAGGTCGATCTTGTTCAGTACCGGGAGCACCTCGAGCCCCTGCTCGACCGCGGTGTAGCAGTTGGCCACGCTCTGGGCCTCGACCCCCTGCGCGGCGTCGACCACCAGCAGCGCCCCCTCGCAAGCCGCGAGCGAGCGCGAGACCTCGTAGGAGAAATCCACGTGCCCGGGCGTGTCGATGAAATTGAGCTGGTAGGTCTCGCCGTCCGGGGCCCGGTAATCGAGCGTCACGCTCTGGGCCTTGATGGTGATACCGCGCTCTCGTTCCAGATCCATGGAGTCGAGGACCTGCTCTCCCATCTCGCGCTCGCTCAAGGCGCCGCTCAGCTGAATGAAGCGGTCGGCGATGGTGGACTTCCCGTGATCGATATGGGCGATGATCGAGAAGTTGCGGATGTGACTGAGATCGGCCATCGAAACCCGTTGGAGACCGTGAGCCTGTCACGGCAGAAGAAGGGAAGAACCGGGCTGGATCGGACAACCGCGCTGGCGGCAGTGGCGCGCGGCGAGGCAAGCTAGGCGCGCCGTCCCGGTCTAGGGAACAGCGCG
>CAVORB010000038.1:0-23005 GCA_963698495.1 uncultured Gammaproteobacteria bacterium
TCACGCCACGGCGCTACTCTGGATTCGCTCGGTCTAGTGTCATGCTTAGAAGCTCGGGTGAAGTCGCGACCGAGCACTGCCGTTGGCAGTGCCGGCGGCCCCATTCCACAATTTGCGAGGAGGCCTATGAGTCAGCTACTTGAGCGTCTTCACGAGGACCACCGGCATTTGGCCCGTCTCCTCGATCTGCTGGACAAGCTGTTGGACATGTTTCACGAGGGAACTGAGCCGGATTACGAGCTGATGTGCGAGATGCTCGAATACATGGAGAAGTACGCCGACCAGGTGCACCATCCCAGCGAGGATCTGATCTTCGATCGCATGCGCGCCCATGGCAACCAGCACAGGAGCGTGCTGGACGTGCTCGGCAAGCAGCATGAGGTGCTGGGGGAGATCAACAAGCAGTTCCGTGAGTCCCTCGAGGGGATCGTGCACGAGGAGGTGCTGCGGCGCGACCAGGTCGAGGCCCATGGGCGTGAGCTGGTGCAGACACTGCGCAAGCACCTCGACCTGGAAGAGCGGGAGGCCTTCCCGCTGGCGCGGGAGCTGCTGACGGAGCGGGACTGGGAGGAGATCGAGCAGCAGATCTCGAAGGTGACCGACCCCGTGTTCGGTGACCGCGACCCGGGGCGCTTCAAGGCCCTTTATCAGCACCTAATGGACCAGACCGCGCCTTGAGCTGACCGGGGCCAATCCCGGCTCCAGCGCCCGTCCCCGGCCGCGCGAAAGTCCTTTTCGCGGAATCCTCTGACCTAGACCCCTATGAAGTACCAGAACGAGACCGCTTTCCGACACAACGCGCCGGAGACCCTGGGCGTGCTGGTCCTGAACCTGGGAACGCCGGACGCGCCCTCCGTTTCCGCGGTGAGGCGCTATCTGGCGGAGTTCCTGAGCGATCCGCGCGTGGTCGAGCTGCCCCGGCCCCTGTGGCGGGCGATCCTGCACGGCGTCATCCTGCGGGTGCGGCCCCGCCGCTCGGCAAAGGCATATCAGGCCGTATGGACCGAGAAGGGTTCGCCCCTGCTCACCATCGCCCGCCGTCAGGCGGGTGCCCTGCAGGAGCGTCTGAGCGCCCGCATGCCGGGTCCGGTGCGCGTGGAGCTCGGGATGCGCTACGGAAATCCCTCGGTCCCCTCCGCGCTCGCGAATCTGCGCCGCGCCAACGCCCGCCGGCTGCTGGTTCTGCCCCTGTATCCCCAGTATTCGGCCACCACCACCGCCTCGACCTTCGATGCCGTTAGCCGCGAGCTGTCCACCTGGCGCTGGATTCCCGAGCTGCGGTTCGTCAACCAGTATCACGACGTCCCCGCCTATGTCTCCGCCCTTGCGGGGAGCGTGCGTGCTTACTGGGCGGAGCACGGCGAGCCCGACCGGCTCCTGTTCTCCTTTCACGGTATTCCCAGGGACTACTTTCTCGGTGGGGACCCCTACCACTGCCAGTGCCAAAAGACCGCCCGCCTCACCGCGGAGTCGCTGGGCCTGCCGCGGGAGCGCTGGCAGGTATCCTTCCAGTCGCGGGTGGGCGGCAAGGAGTGGCTCCGTCCCTACACCGACGAGCTGCTGAAGGAGTGGGGCGGCAACGGGGCGGAAAACGTCCACGTGATCTGCGCCGGGTTCTCCGCCGACTGCCTGGAGACCCTGGAGGAGATCGCGGTGGAGAATCGGGACTACTTCCTGAAGGCGGGCGGCAAGCGTTATGGATACATCCCGGCGCTGAATGATGATCCCGCCCACATGGAGATGCTGGCCGATCTGGTGAGCCGCCATGCGGCCGGTTGGCCCGAGGCGGACGGCAGGGACGAGGGAACCTGGACCGCCTCCGCCCTGGAGCAGCGGCTCGAGCGGGCGCGGGCGCAGGGGGCCGAACGCTGACGGGCTCAGCTGGCCGGCTGCCGGGTCCTACTGCGCGTCCGCGTCTTGCGCGTCGTCGGCTGATGTCTCGTCTTGTGGCGCCGGTGCGGTCTCGTGCAGGAGCACGACCGCCCCCAGCGGCGGCAGCGCGACCGGGATCGAGTGCGGGCGCCCCATCCAGCTCAGGGGCTCGGCGTCGCTGCCGCGGCCCTGTTCCGGGCTGCTGCCGCCGTAGCCCTCGGCGTCGGAGTTGAGCAACTCCCGGTAAGCGCCGGGGAGCGGCACCCCGATGCGGTAGTCGTTTCGGGGCACCGAGGTGAAGTTGAACGCGCACACCATCACCGCATTGCCGGTGCGGTCCTTGCGCAGGTAGCTCAGCACGGACTGTGAGCTGTCGTGGCAGTCGATCCACTCGAACCCCTCGCTGCCGAAGTCCAGGTCGTGGAGGGCGGCCATGTCGCGGTACAGCCGGTTGAGGTCGGCGACGAGCCGGCGCACGCCCTGGTGCTGCGGGCGTTCGAGCAGGAACCAGTCGGGCTCGCCGGCGAAGTCCCACTCCCGTCCCTGCGCGAGCTCGCAGCCCTGGAACAGGAGCTTCTTGCCGGGGTAGGTGAACATGAAGGTGTAGAGCAGACGCACGGAGGCGAACTCCTGCCACCCGTCTCCGGGCATGCGCTCGAGAATGGAACCCTTGCCGTGCACCACCTCGTCGTGGGAGAAGGGTAGGACGAAATTCTCGGTGAAGGCGTAGACCAGACCGAAGGTGAGCAGGTCGTGGTGGTAGTGGCGGTAGATTGGGTCCTTGGACATGTAGGAGAGGGTGTCGTGCATCCAGCCCATGTTCCATTTCATGCTGAAGCCGAGGCCCCCGACGTAGGTCGGCCTTGACACCGCGGGCCAGGCCGTGGACTCCTCGGCGATCATCAGCGTGCCCGGGTGCTGCTCGTGGGTGACCGTGTTCAGCTGGCGCAGGAAGTCGACCGCCTCCAGGTTCTCGTTGCCGCCGAACTTGTTGGGAATCCACTCTCCGGGCTGGCGCGAGTAGTCGAGATAGAGCATCGATGCCACCGCGTCGACGCGCAGCCCGTCGATGTGGAGCTCGGTCAGCCAGTACAGGGCGCTGGAGAGCAGGAAGTTCTTCACCTCGTTGCGCCCGTAGTTGAAGATCAGGGTGCCCCAGTCCTTGTGCTCGCCGAGGCGCGGGTCCGCGTGCTCGTAGAGCGCGCTGCCATCGTAGTGGGCGAGGGCGAAGGTGTCGCGGGGGAAGTGAGCCGGTACCCAGTCGAGGATCACCCCGATGCCTTGACGATGCAGGTGGTCGACGAACCAGCGGAAGTCGTCGGGGCTGCCGAAGCGGCTGGTGGGCGCGAAATACCCGGTTGTCTGGTAACCCCACGAGGCGTCCAGGGGGTGCTCGGTGATGGGCAGCAGCTCGATGTGGGTGAAGCCCAGCTCGCGGACATAGTCCGCCAGGCGCTTGGCCAGCTCCCGGTAGTTGAGGAACTGCCCGTCCGCGGTCTTCTGCCAGGAGCCGAGATGGACCTCGTATACGGACATGGGGCGGTGCTGCCAGTCCGCCTTCGCACGCGCCTCGAGCCATGCCTGGTCGCCCCATTCGAAATCGCTCTCTGCACAGATGATTGCCGCCGTCTCCGGGCGCAGCTGGAAGGCGTTGCCGTAGGCGTCGATCTTGACCTGAATGCTGCCGTGTCGGTCGCGCAGCTCGAACTTGTACAGACCGCCGGTCCCGATGCCGGGGATGAACAGCTCCCAAACCCCGGAGCCGTCGCGCACCCGCATCGGGTGGGCGCGCCCGTCCCAGGCGTTGAAGTCGCCGACGACGCTGACCCGGTCCGCGTTGGGGGCCCAGGTGGAGAACTGCACGCCCGCGATGCCGTCCACGGTCCGCGCATGGGCGCCGAGGAAGCGGTATGCGTGCCAGTGGCGTCCTTCGCCGAACAGGTGCAGATCAAAGTCCCCGATCTGGGGCGGAAAGCAGTAGGGGTCGCGATGATGGTGCACCGTCCCATGCGCGTCGTGCCAATGGAGGAAATAGCGCTCGGGCACCTGCCCCGGTTCTCCCTCCCAAACGAACAGGTCTGTCCCGGCGATGCGCTCCAACTCGATCCCGCTCTCGACGATGCGCACCCGCTCCGCTTTGGGCAGGAACGCACGCACCGTGCAGCGGCCGTCACGGACGTGGCGGCCGAGGACCTGGAAGGGGTCGTGATGGCGGGCTTCGACGATGCGCTGGAGGGGTTCGGGGAGCTTCGGGAGGGCGGGCTTGCCGGTGAGCATGACGGTAGGATTCTCTGCACTTCGAGGGCCGACGCCGCTCGTGGCGACAGGTAAAGATGGTACCATACGAGAGGTTCGGCGCACGCCGTGAAGTGGCCTCTCACCAGGCCCGGCGAGAGAGCGTGGGCGCAGATTCCTATAAACGGACAGGGGACTAGTCATGCCGGATTCGAGTCCGCGTTTCGTCAGCCGATTGACCCGCAACACCATGGCGCTGATCCTCGCCGGAGGTCGCGGCTCCCGCCTCAAGCACCTGACCAAATGGCGCTCCAAACCTGCGGTGCCCTTCGGCGGTAAGTTCCGGATCGTCGATTTCCCGCTCTCCAACTGCATCAACTCCGGTATTCGCCGTATCGGCGTATTGACCCAGTACAAGGCCCACTCCCTCATCCTCCACATCCAGAAGGGGTGGGGCTTCCTGCGCGGCGAGTTCGGCGAGTTCGTTGAGCTGTGGCCGGCCCAGCAGCGGATCGCCGAGACCGCCTGGTACTCGGGTACGGCCGACGCCGTTTTCCAGAACCTCGATATCATCCGCAGCCACAATCCCGACTACCTGCTGATCCTGGCCGGGGATCACATCTACAAGATGGATTACGGGGCGATGGTGGCCTACCACGTGGAGAGCGGCGCCGACATGACGGTCGGCTGCCTCGAGGTGGACCTGGAGCTGGCCAAGGAATTCGGCGTCATGTCCGTGGACGGAGACGGCCGGGTGCGGAGCTTCCTGGAGAAACCGGCACAGCCCGATCCCATACCCGGGCGTCCGGATACGGCGCTGGCCTCCATGGGTATCTATGTGTTCAACCGCGCCTTCCTGTTCGAGCAGCTCATCAAGGATGCGGACAACGCCCGCTCCAGCCACGATTTCGGCAAGGACATCATCCCCGACGTCATCACCAAATACAGGGTTCTGGCCTACCCCTTCCGTGACGTGCGCAGCGGCGAGCAGGCCTACTGGCGTGACGTAGGCACGATTGACGCATTCTGGGAGGCCAATCTGGAGCTCATCGGGGTTACCCCGCCGCTCAATCTCTACGATGACACCTGGCCCATCTGGACCTATCAGGAGCAGCTGCCCCCGGCCAAGTTCGTGTTCGATGATGAGGACCGGCGCGGCATGGCCGTCGACTCCATGGTCTCTGGCGGCTGCATCATCTCTGGCGCCACGGTGCGCCATTCGCTGCTGTTCTCCAACGTGCGGGTCAACTCGTTCAGCTACGTCCAGGATTCCGTGATTCTTCCCGACGTGGATGTGGGCCGTAACTGCGAGATTCGCAACGCCGTCATCGACCGCGCCTGCCGGATCTCCGAGGGCATGGTCATCGGCAAGGACCCGGAGGAGGACCGCAAGCAAGGCTTTTACGTTACGGAGGGCGGCGTGACCCTGGTAACCCCGGAGATGCTGGGCCAGGAAGTCAACTATGTCCGGTGAGGTTGACCGGCTTCCGGTGGTCCTGTGCTGGCACATGCACCAGCCGGACTACCGGGGGCCCGGCGGTGGCGACTACGAGCTGCCGTGGGTTTATCTGCACGCCCTGAAGGACTACTCCGACATGGCGGCCCACCTGGAGGGGCAGCCCGAAGCGCGCGCGGTGGTCAACTTCGCCCCGATCCTGCTCGAGCAGATCGACGACTACGCCCGCCAGATCAGCGCCTGGCAGGAGCGCGGACAGCGCATTCGCGATCCCCTCCTGGCGGCGCTCTCCGGCCCGGGCCTGCCGCTGGACCTCCCCGTACGCCGCGCACTCATTGCCGCCTGCCGGCGCGCAAACGCGCAGCACCTGATCGAGCGCTTCCCCTGTTACAGCGAGCTGATCGATCTGGCGGACTGGATCGACCGACACCGCAACGCGGACGCCTACCTCAGCGATCAGTATCTCGCCGACCTGCTGGTCTGGTATCACCTGGCCTGGACCGGCGAGCATGTGCGCGAGAACGACCAGCGCATTGACTCGCTGCAGAAGAAGGGGCGCGGCTTCAACCTGGAGGACCGCCGCGCCCTGTTGGCCGTGATCGGCGAGCAACTGGCGTCGATCGTGCCCCGCTACCGGCGCCTGGCGCAGACCGGCCGCGTGGAGCTGTCGGTGACGCCCTATGCCCACCCCATCATCCCTCTGTTGCTCGACATCGAGGCCGCGCGCGAGGCCCTACCGGAGGCTGAACTCCCGGCCCTCGTCAGGTATCCGGGGGGCGAGGAGCGCGCGCGCTGGCACATAGAGCGGGGCATCGCCTGCTTCGAGCGCCATTTCGGCTTCCGTCCCGTCGGTTGCTGGCCCGCCGAGGGCGCCGTTTGCGAGGACACGGTCCGAATGCTGGAGGATGCGGGCTTCCATTGGGCCGCCAGCGGTCAGCGCGTGCTCCACAACAGCCTGGTGGCATCCACCAGGGGTGGCAACCTCCCGGAGCATTGGATCGCCTCCCCCTATCGCGTCCGCGAGGGGAGCCTGCGCTGCTTTTTCCGCGACGACGGGCTCTCCGACCTGATCGGGTTTAACTACGGCGACTGGCACGCGGACGACGCGGTGAGCAATTTGATCGAGCATCTGGAACGTACCGCAGACGCGACGGAGGGTCGCCCGAGCCGGGTGCTCTCCATCATCCTGGATGGGGAGAACGCCTGGGAGTACTATCCGCACAACGGCAGTTTCTTCCTCTCCGCCCTTTACCGGCGTCTGGCCGAGCACCCGCGACTCGAGCTCACGACCTTCTCGCAGGTTCTGGAGCGCCTCGAAGGGCCGGCTCCCGACCTGTCGCGGCTGGTGGCCGGCAGCTGGGTTTACGGCAATCTCTCCACCTGGATCGGCGAGCCGGACAAGAACCTGGCGTGGGACATGCTGGGCGAGGCCAAGGCGACTTACGATCGGGTGCTGGCCGAGCGGGAAATCGGCCCGAAGGAACGCGAACGCCTCGAGCTGCAGCTCGCAACCTGCGAGGGGTCGGATTGGTTCTGGTGGTTCGGGGACAGCAATTCAGCGCAAGCGGTCAGCGACTTCGAGCGCCTCTACCGCCATCAACTGCAGCAGCTCTACAAGCTGCTCGGTGAGAAGCCGCCGGATTATCTCGCCCGTCCGTTCACCAAGGGCGGCGGAAGCCCGGAACGCGGCGGCGTAATGAAAAAGAGCTGAGTTGAACAGCGAGGGCATCGGTCGACATGCCAACCCAAGAAAAGCCCCCCGCGGACTGCCTCGACCGCCGCCGCGCGGGCGTCCTGTTGCACCTGACCTCGCTGCCGGGAAACGGCCCCTGCGGTTGCCTGGGTGCGGACGCTTACAGGTTCGCCGACTTCCTCGCCGACGGCGGGTTTACGGTGTGGCAGATGCTGCCGGTCGGTCCGACCTCAGATGGCTCCCCCTATCAGACCAGCTCCGCCCACGCCGGCAGTCCCCGCCTCATCGCGCTCGAGCCCCTGGTGGAGCGCGGCTGGCTGCCGGGGGCTGCCGCCGAGGGGACCACCGCGGCCGCCAAGGTGGCTGCGCTGCGGGAAGCCTGGGCCGGTTTCGGCTCGCTTGCCCATGCCCCCGAGCACGAGGCCCTGGCCGGTTTCATCCGCGAGAACGCCTACTGGTTACGAGACTACGCCCTCTACCGGGCGCTGCGCGAGGAGCAGGGCAAGTGCTGGTGGGACTGGCCCGAGCCTCTTCGGCACCGCGACCGCGACAGCCTTGTTCTGGCGCGGGAGCGTCTGGCGGCCGAGATCGACTACATCAGCTTCGAGCAGTTCCTGTTCTTCTCCCAATGGGCTGATTTTCGCCGCTACGTCAACGGGTTGGGGGTCAAGCTGTTCGGCGACATGCCGATCTTCGTCGCCCATGACAGCGCGGAGGTGTGGGCGCGGCCGGACGATTTCGATCTCGAGGCCGACGGGAGCCCGCGCGTGGTCGCCGGCGTGCCGCCCGACTACTTCTCCGCCACCGGCCAGCGTTGGGGCAACCCGCTCTACCGCTGGCAGCGCATGCAGTCCGAGGGCTTCCGCTTCTGGCTCGACCGGATCCGCACCCAGATGCGGCTCTTCGACATGGTCAGGATCGACCATTTCCGGGGATTCGAGGCCTATTGGGAGATCCCGGCCAGCGAGGAGTACGCCATCAACGGACGCTGGGTGAAGGCGCTGGGCGACGAGCTCTTCGAGCGGCTGCACCAGCGCTTCGGTCCGCTGCCGCTGATCGCCGAGGACCTCGGCGTCATCACCGACGCGGTGGATGCCTTGCGCAGGAAGTACCGCCTACCGGGTATGAAGGTGCTGCAGTTCGCCTTTTCCGGCGAGGCGACGAATCCCTACCTCCCCTTCCACCATGCCCCGGACTCGGTGGTGTACACCGGCACCCACGACAACGACACCACCCTGGGTTGGTATCGCTCCCTTGACGACGGAGCCCGGGCCTATGTCGACGAATTTCTGGGGCACCCGTCGGAGCATATGCCCTGGCCGCTGATCCGCTGCGCCCTGGCGTCCTGTTCTCACCTCGCGGTTCTGCCGATGCAGGACATCCTGGGGCTGGATGGGGCTTTCCGCATGAACGTCCCGGGTACCTCGGAGGGGAACTGGACCTGGCGCTTCTCCTGGGACCAGGTGACGCCCGAGCTGCCGGCGCGCCTGCGCGGGATGCTCGGGCTTTACGGGCGCTGACCCGCGCAATGCGACTGGCTCGACGAGAGATCCACGCATTGCACGGCGAACAGGCAGAACGACTGATCCGGCGCCACCGATGCACTCCGGAAGGGCGCGGCGGTCTGCTGAGGTTTCCCGCATGATCCCCGGTCCCGAATCCTCTGATACCAGGGCCCGGACCCTGGGTATCCTCGTGGCCTGGTCGTTGCTCTGGGTGCTCCTGCTGATCGGGTTCGTTCGACTGCTCGGATCGGTCGCGCTGATGGAGCCGGACGAGGGCCGCAATGCCGAGGTCGCGCGCGAGATGGCGCAGAGCGGCGACTTCGTCGTCCCGCACCTCAACGGTCTGCCGTATCTCGACAAGCCGGTCCTTCTGTTCGCGGCGAGCGCCCTGTCGATTCGCGCCCTGGGTGCCGGTGAGCTGGCGGCCCGATTGGCTCCCTTGCTGTTCTCGCTCGGGACCGTTGCGCTCGTCATCGCCTTTGGCTGGCTGCGCTTCGGGCGCACGGCTGGACTCGTGGCGGGAATGATGCTCGCAAGCTCGCCTATCGTGCTCGTCTTCTCGGGAATCGTCATCTTCGACGCCGTGATGATGTTCTGGGTGAGCAGCGCAGCCATTGCCTTCCATGTCGCGTTGGAGCGCGAGCACCCAGCCTGGTGTCTCGCGGGCTGGACCGCCGTCGGTTTCGCGGTGCTCACCAAGGGACCGGTGGGGTTGGTGCTGCCCATGATCATTGCGCTGGGCGAAGCCCTTGCATTGCGCAAATCCCCGCGGCGACTGTTCTGCTTGTCCGGGCTGACGGTCTTCGTGCTTCTGGTTGGGCCCTGGTTTCTCGCGGTGTCCCTGCGTCATCCCGAGTTCCCGCACTACGCCTTCATCCGCGAGACCTTCGAGCGCGTGGCCACGGACAGCATGCGCCGTACCGGCCCCTGGTATTATTTCCTGCCGATTCTTCTCCTCGGCGCGTTCCCCTGGGTGACGGTGCTGCTGGTAGGTGCCCCAAGACTGGCGCAGTTCTGGCGGCAGCGTGCCCGCGACGAGGTGTTTCTGATGCTATGGGTACTGCTCCCGACCCTCTTTTTCTCGATCTCGCAATCCAAACGCCCGGGTTATATTCTGCCGGTCATACCCGCGGTGGCGCTGCTCGGCGCTCGGCTGCTGCAGCTTTCGCCTGGCAGCCTGCATTACGTCATCTGGGTCTCTGCCCCGGCGCTGGCCGGGGTCGGAGCAGCGCTGCTGTTCGCCGGTGACTGGCTCGCGTCACTGATCCGCGAGGCGCCAGGCGTCGCCGATGAGGCGCGCGCCCTCGCACCCTACGTTGGCGCTGGGCTGATCGCCACGGCTGGGCTTGCTTTGGCGGGCCTGCGTTGGCGCAGCGCCGCGCTGGCGGGTTTCGCGCTTGCGCCCTTCGTGCTGATCATCGGGGCGCAGGGGGCATTGACGGCGCTCGGGGAGCAGCGCTCCACGCGTCAGTTGGCTCAGACCATCGAGCAGGCGATGGACGGGCGCGGTCGAGTGATCGCGATCGGGGTCTATCCGGCCTCGCTGTCTTTCTATCTGGAACAAACCCTACTGGTCGCCACGCAGGACGCGAGCGAGATCCGGAGCAACTACATCCAAGACTACGATGCCCGGCTTCGTGACGCCCCTGGATCGACTTTGCGGCCCTTGGCGTGGTGGTATCAGGAGTTTCAGCGGTGTCCGCCGGGCACCCTGTTCCTCATCGGCTCCGGGAGGCGTTGGGAGACGGAGCGCGGGGCGCTGGCGGCGAAACTGCCGTTGCTCTACGCGAACCACCTGTACGCCCTGTACGGTCCCTGCGAAGGGGGAGGGCACTGACCATGTGCGGGATCTTCGGAGCCATCAGCCAGTCGGGGGCGTCACTGCGTTCAAGGGAGGCCGTGTTGCGCGCGGGGGATTGCCTGCGCCACCGCGGGCCGGACGGGGAAGGAAACCTCGACAGTCGGATCGCCGTGCTCGGCTCGCGGCGGCTTGCCATCATCGACCTCAGCACGCAGGCCAACCAGCCTTTCAGCAGTCCCGACGGTCAGGTCTGGCTGGTGTGCAACGGCGAGATCTACAACGCGCCGGAGCTACGGCGGCGTTATGCGCGCCAGGGCTACCCCTTCCGCTCCTCCCACAGCGATGTGGAGACCCTGTTGCCGCTCTTTCTCGACCGCGGGGAGGCGGCGCTCGACGACATCGACGGCATGTTCGCCCTCGCGCTGTGGGATGCCGGGAAGCGCGTCCTGTTGCTGGCCCGTGACCGCGCCGGCGAGAAGCCACTTCATTATTGTCAGCGCGGCGGCGAGATCCATTTCGCGTCCGAGATCCAGTCTCTGATCGCAGGGCTCGGGGACGTGCCCGAGATCTCTCCGGCGGGTCTCTCCGACTACCTGACGTTGGGCTACACGACTGCTCCGCAGACCATGTTTGCGGGCATCCGAAAGCTCGAGGCGGGCCATCTCCTTCGCGCAGATGCCGCGGGGGTGCGCACCAGCCCCTACTGGAATGCCTGCGACTATGCCGTGAGGCAGCCCGCCTCGGAGCCAGGGCGGATCCTCGAGGTCTTCGACCGCTGTGTGCAGGCGCAGACCTTGTCGGACGTGCCCCTCGGTGCCTTCGTTTCCGGCGGGCTCGATTCCTCGCTGCTCGTTGCCTCGCTCGCCAGGAACATGCCGGCGGAAGGCATCCATACCTATGCCGTTCAGTTCAAGAAGGCGTCCTACGACGAGTCCGACTGGGCGGAGCGTGTCAGCCGATCCTTCGGCACCGTGCATCACAATGTGACCGCGGGCGAGGAGGATCTTCGCAGGGCGCTGGATTTCATCAGCGCCCACCTTGCCGAGCCCCTGGGCGATCCGGCGATCCTGCCCGTCCACCTGCTTGCGGAGGCCGCGGCGCAGGACGTCAAGGTGGTGCTGTCGGGTGAGGGGGCGGACGAGCTGTTCGGGGGCTATCCCACCTATATCGGTCATCGCTGGGCGGAGCGCTACCGCGCGTTGCCCGCTCCCGTGGCGAGGGCGATCGCCGCGGTGATTCACCGCCTGCCGGTGACGACGCGAAAGGTCTCTCTGTCCTTCCTGGCGCGGCGCTTCGTGGAGGAGGCCGAACGCGACCCCTTGGCACGGCACCTGGCCTGGTTCGGGGCCCTCGGCGTCGAGGCGCGTGCCGTCGGCGGGCTGGACCGACCGTACGGTCCCCTCGGGGTATGGGATCGGCTCGCGGGTATCGATGAGCCCATCAAGCGGATCATGGTCTTCGATCTCCTGACCTATCTGGCGGAGAATCTTCTCACCAAGCTCGATCGGGCGACCATGCTCTCATCGGTCGAGGCGCGCGCGCCCTTCCTCGGACGCGAGCTCATGGAGCTCGCCTTGCGCCAGCCGGTCGATACCGCCGTCGGGAATCTCAACACCAAGATCGCGCTCAAGCGGGCGGCCCTTGACCGGCTCCCGCGGGACATCGTCCGTCGCCGCAAGCGCGGCCTTTCGGTGCCGATCGCCGAGTGGTTGAATGGCGAGCTGCGCTCGGAGGTGGATCGGCTGTTCGATGGCGAGCGCCTGCGGCGTCAGGAGCTCGTCGATCCGGCGCCAATCCGACGACTCCTGGAGGAGCATCGGCAGGGGCGGGCGGATCACGGGCGCCGGCTCTGGCCTCTCTTCATGCTCCAGCGTTGGCACGAGCGATGGATCGAGACCCCGCAGGCGTGGACGCCGCCGTGCGCCGGGGAGCAGCAGTTGACCGCCGTCGCGGCTGGGGCGGGTTAGATGCCTACTTCCGGTTAACGATCGCCTTCCCAGTCCTCGACGATCGGACGCCGGGCGCGCCGCTTGAGCCACAGCATTCCCAGAAGATCGACGATGCCGACACCCAGTCGGTCGAGCACCCCGTAGTGAGATCGTCCGCGTTCGCGGGGGCGGTGGTTGACGGGGACCGACATCACCCGGCCGCCGTTGCGCTGTATCAGGGCCGGCAGAAAGCGGTGCATATGGTCGAAATAGGGAAGATCGAGATAGGCATCGCGTCGGAAGAGCTTCAGGCCGCACCCGGAATCCGGCGTGTCATCCCCAAGCATTCTGGCCCTCACACCGTTTGCGATGCGCGAGGAAACCCGCTTGATCAGCGTGTCTTGCCGCCGCGCGCGCTGGCCGATGACCAGTTGCAGGTCGGGCGGACATGACGGGTCCTGCACGACCGCCAGCAGATTGGGTATGTCGGCGGGGTCGTTCTGCCGATCGCCATCCAGGGTGGCGACCCATGGGGCCCTCGAGCGCGCCACCCCGGTGCGCACCGCGGTGCTCTGCCCGCACTGGTCGCGATGGCGTGCCACGCGCAGTCGCGGGTGACGGGCCTGAGCAGCCCGGAGTCGGGCGAAGGTTTCATCCGTGCTCCCGTCGTCGACGCAGATCACCTCGAACGCGGGATGATCGGCCAGCGCCGCGTGCACTTCCTCCAGCAGGGGCTGGACGTTGTCCTCTTCGTTGTGGAATGGGATCACGACGCTCAGATCCGTACTCGCCGATCCCTCCGGGACGCTCGCCGCTGCTCGGCCGGTCATGTCCCCCGCTCCCGAGCCGTTCTCCACGTCAGCCTCTTGAGCCAGCGGCGCTCGGGTAACAGCACGGCGCTCACCAGCAACAGAATGAGCGCCTGATACCAGAGACTGCCAAGCCACTCGGGCGTCGCGCCGGTCTCGTACCAGTTGGCTGCCACGCGCTGCAGGTTGAAGAAGCTGAAGTAGGTGAGAAACGCGACGAACGTGCGCCAAGCGCCGCGCTGCCGGGGGGACTTGGTGGTCAGGGGCACGGTCAGGAGCGTCAAGGTAATGATCGCCAGCGGGCTGGAGAACCGGTACTGCAGCTCGGCCCGGTCTTTCAGGTCCTGCGAGCCGACGAGCTCCCGAGTGCTGAATGACGCCCTCTTGTAGGTGCGGAAATCGTCCAGCTCTTTCGGCTCGATGCGCAGATTGTACCGTTCGAATTTGCCGATCGCATAATCCGCCCGGCCTGGCGTGCCGTCATAGCGACGGCCTTCGAGCAGGGTCACGAATTGCTCCCCTGAGTCCTGGTCGCGGCGAAGCATTCCCTCGTCGCTCAGAATCAGCTTCATTTGGTCTTCCCGCCGGTCGTGCAGGAAGATGTTGCGCAGCTTCCCGTCGTCCTGGATC
Source organism: uncultured Gammaproteobacteria bacterium (assembly GCA_963698495.1). Lineage (GTDB taxonomy): Bacteria > Pseudomonadota > Gammaproteobacteria > Chromatiales > Chromatiaceae > CAVORB01. Next base: position 13,930 of record CAVORB010000038.1, read on the forward strand.
TCCTCGACGTAGACGGTGATCTTGCCGTCCCCCTGCTGATAGAAGCGGCCCGCTTTGAGCCCCGATATTTGATACGCCTGGTCCTTTTGGCGCTCGCGGAGCTCTTGCATGTCCCCCACCACGATGGGTCTCAGATAAAAGGAAAACCATGCCGTGAGGATCGCGATGGGTATGGCGGCATAGAACAGCGATCGATAGGTCTGAACCGGTCCCAGCCCGCACGCCGCGAACGCGATCAATTCGCTGTCGCGGGCCATGCGTCCGAGCGTCATCAACACGGAGATGAAGAATACGGGCGGGATGAGGCTGGAGATGTCGCGCGCGACCTGCAAGCCCATGAACCGCAGCACCAGATCGGAGCCGAGCGCTCCGGTATTGACCTGCTCCAACGTCCTCAGGAAAAGCATGCTGATGACGATCAGCATGACCGTACCCAGCACGGCGAGAAAGACTTTCACGACTTCCTTGAGGATGTAGCGATCGGTGATACCGAGCATCACATTGACTCACGAGCGAGATGACGAACGGGGTGGCTGGCTTGGCCGCGAGGCTGAACGACCCGACAACGGCCACCCGCCGCGGCAATACTTCGCGACTCACGATCGCCGCCACCAGGCGGAGTGGAGGCAGGCAAGATAGCCCAGACGCGACCGCATTGTATACGAACGCGACGCTCTTCGGCCTGTCGCCTGGGTTCCTGTTGGCAAACGGGTTCCCGGTCGAAACGGCGAGCGAGGTGGACCCGGATATCCTGGCTCTGGAACAATGCCGCCATGGTATCCGGATCTCTACTTCCTTCGCTCAGGTGCGGGCGCGCCCGCGTTCGGACCCTAATGCGCGTGCCGATGGCCTGGTGCAGGGGCGGGCGCCGGCGATGGCATCTCGCACAGGCATGGGACGCGATCAACCCATGACGGTCATCCGCTGCACTCGAAAGCTGCTCACGGAGCTGCGCATCAAGCCTGATCCGGCGGCTGATCAGGGTGAGCGCGGTTGGCATGCCAACCTGTTGCGCATCGAGGGCCACGGGTGCGTGCTCTTTGCCCACGATGAGACCCTGTACTCCTTCCTCGTCTGCCGGCCTTACTGGCCCGACCTCGAGCACTTCTCGGAGGTGTTCGGCCAGGGTCTGTTCAAATCCCTGCTGCGGTCGGGATTTTCCCAGGGCGAGGTCGAGTACATGCTCGACACCACCAGGGATCTGCGTTTCGCCAAGACCACCGACAGGAGCGTGCTGGGCTCCATGAACAACATGGCGCAGATGCTCGACTGGACGATCGGCTCCCGCGGGGGGCTTGCCGCGGCCGATCCGGCAGATCTGCAGCGCCTGATGAACGACTCCCCCTTCAAGGCCATCGGCTACGAGACCCCGTTCCGGTGCTTGCGACGTAAGCTCGCCAGCGCCAAGGTCTCCTGAGCGGCCAGCCCCAGATCTCTATCTCTGCGCTGCGGCGCGGCGACAGCCCGTCTCTGCCTCGACGCGATTGGACCCGCGTCGCGCTTGCGCTGCGCGCCGGGGCTGGTAATCGGTTCTCGTTTTCCCGCCTTTCAGGCACTATCTGTAGGTTACTGATCCCCCGGCACCGGTAATCGACATGGCCTGGATTTCAAGTCTGCTGCTTTGTTGGGCGGCCCTGCTCTCGATTGCGCACGCCGCGCCTTCGTCGAAGCAGGAGGATAAGCCGGTGCCCGTGATCGCCGCCGAGGTCCGCGTCGACCATTTCGAGGACCGGGTGGAGGCGTTGGGCACGCTTAAGGCCAACGAGTCGGTCTCCGTCACCGCCAACGTGACCGAGACCGTCTCGGCGATCCACTTCGATGATGGTCAGCGCGTGGAGCAGGGGCAGGTGCTGGTGGAGATGACCAGCGCGGAGGAGCATGCCCTGCTCGAGGAGGCGCGGGTGCGCGTCGGCGAGGCCGAGCGCCAGTACGAGCGCGTGAAGTCCCTGGTGGCTCAGCGCTCCGCCTCCGAATCCCTGCTCGATGAGCGCAAGCGCGACCTCGACACCGCCCGCGCCCTGCTGGTGGCTATCGAGTCTCGGCTCGCCGACCGGCTGGTCAAGGCGCCGTTCGCCGGCGTGCTGGGGCTTCGCAACATCAGCCCCGGCGCCCTGGTGGAGCCCGGCGACCTCATCACGACACTGGATGACGACAGCGTGATGAAGCTCGACTTCGCCGTTCCAAGCCTGTTCGTAATGGACCTGGAGCCGGGACTCAAGATCACCGCCAAGGCGCGGGCCTACGGCGAGCGCAGTTTCGAGGGCGAGATCCGCAGCATCGAGAGCCGGGTGGACCCCGTGACCCGCTCCATCCAGGTGCGCGCCCTGATTCCCAACCCCGAGCGCGCGCTCAAGCCCGGCATCCTGATGCAGGTGATCCTATCTCGCAATCCGCGGGATGCCCCCGCGGTCCCCGAGTCGGCCCTGCTGCACCAGGGCCGCGATCATTTCGTCGTGGTCGTCGGTGAGGGGGGAACAGCGGAGCGGCGCAAGATCCAGATCGGCGCCCGCCGCCCCGGCGAGGTCGAGGTGGTCGAGGGGCTGGCGGCGGGTGAGCGGGTCGTCACCCACGGTGCCGACAAGGTGCGCCCCGGCCAGAAGGTCGAGATCCGCGCAGTCGACGACGGCTCCAGGGGCCTGCGGGAGATGCTGGAGTCGTCCCAGTGATCCTCTCCGACGTCTCGGTCACGCGGCCGGTCCTGGCCTCGGTCCTTTCGCTGCTGCTGGTCGCCTTCGGACTGGTGGCTTTCGACCGTCTGCCGTTGCGTGAGTACCCGGACATCGATCCCCCCGTGGTCTCGATCGAGACCGTCTACCCGGGTGCCTCGGCGAATGTGGTGGAGACCCGCATCACGCAGCTGATCGAGGACCGGGTGTCCGGGGTGGAGGGCATCGAGACCATCGAGTCGGTGAGCGAGGACGGGCGCTCCGCCATCACCATCGAGTTCAACATCGACCGCGACATCGACGGCGCCGCCAACGACGTCCGCGACCGGGTCTCCGGGATACTCGACCAGCTGCCGGTCGAGGCCGATCCGCCGGATATCCAGAAGGTGGACAGCAACGAGGACGTGATCATGTGGCTCAACCTGGTGAGCGATCGCATGACCGTGCCGGAGCTCACCGACTACGCCCGCCGCTACCTGGTCGATCGCTTCTCGGTCCTCGACGGCGTGGCGCGGATACGCGTCGGCGGCAACCAGACCTTCGCCATGCGCATCTGGATCGACCGCGACGCGCTGGCCGCGCGCGGGCTCACGGTCGCGGACGTGGAGAATGCCCTGCGCGCGGAGAACATCGAGCTGCCCGCGGGCAACGTGGAGTCCCGGTCCCGTCAGTTCAGCGTGCGCGTGGAGCGCGCCTTCTCGACGCCGGATCAGTTCGCCCGTCTCGTGGTCGCGCGGGGAGAGGGGGGGTATCTGGTCCGCCTCGGGGACGTGGCGCGGGTGGAGCGCGGCACCGAGGAGGACCGCACCTTCTTCCGCGGCAACGGGGTGCCGATGGTGGGCCTGGGCATCATCAAGCAGTCCACCGCCAACACCATCGCGGTGGCGGACGCCGCCAAGGCGGAGATGGCGCTTCTCAACCACCACTCTGCCCGACGGCATGGAGATCAAGCAGAGCTACGACACCTCGGTGTTCGTCAAGGGGGCGATCAGGGAGGTCTACAAGACCCTCGGCATTGCCGTCGGGCTGGTCATCCTGGTGATCTTTCTGTTTCTCGGCAGCGTGCGCGCCATGCTGGTGCCGGCGGTGACGGTGCCGGTTTCCCTGATCGCGACCTCGCTGGTGCTCTGGGCGCTCGGCTTCTCGATCAACATCCTCACCCTGCTGGCCCTGGTGCTGGCCATCGGCTTGGTGGTCGACGACGCGATCGTGGTGCTGGAGAACGTGCACCGGCGCATGGAGCAGTATGGCGAGACGCGCCTGGTCGCGGCCTACCGCGGCACACGCCAGGTCGGCTTCGCGGTGGTGGCCACGACCCTGGTGCTGGTCGCGGTCTTCGTGCCCATCGCCTTCCTGCGGGGAGATGTCGGCAGGCTGTTCTCCGAGTTCGCCCTCACCATGGCCGCGGCCGTGTCCTTCTCGACCTTCGTCGCCCTCACGCTGTCGCCCATGCTGGCCTCCAAGATCCTGCCCCAGGACCATGGCCGCGCGAGCCTCAGCAAGGGGGTCGACTGGGCGTTCGGGAAGGTGCGCGGCGGCTATGGCCGGGCCCTGCGTTTCTTTCTGCGGTTCAAGCCGCTCGTCGTGCTGCTGTTCGCCGCGACCCTGGTGGGTGCCGTCTGGCTTTTCCAGCAGATCCCCCAGGAGTACGCCCCGAAGGAAGACCGCGGCGCCTTCTTCGTCCTGGTCGATGGCCCCGAGGGGGCCTCCTATGCCTACATGAAGGAGTACATGGAGGAGATCGAGCGCCGGCTGCTTCCTTACGCCGAGAGCGGCGAGGCCATCCGGGTGCTGGTGCGGGCGCCGCGCAGCTTCGGCGGCGCGCAGATCTTCAACTCCGGCATCGTCATCATGGTCTTGAACGACTTCGCGTTGCGGCGCTCCGCCTGGGTCATCATGGACGAGATCCGCGGCAAGCTCGCGGACCTGGCAGGGGTCAAGGCCTTTCCGGTGATGCGCCAGGGTTTCGGCGCACGCATCCAGAAGCCGGTGCAGTTCGTCATCGGCGGCGGCACCTACGAGGAGCTCGCCGCGTGGCGCGACATCCTGCTCGCCAAGATCGAGGAATCGAATCCAGGGCTCACCGGCATCGACTGGGATTACAAGGAGACCAAGCCCCAGCTGCGCGTCGACATCGATTATGATCGCGCCGCCGATCTCGGCGTCACCGTGGGGGTGATCGGCCGCACCCTGGAGACCATGCTCGGCTCGCGCAAGGTGACGACCTACATCGACGCGGGCGAGGAGTACGACGTCATCCTCGAGGGCGAGCGCGAGGCCCAGCGCACCCCCGCTAGCCTGGAGAACCTCTACGTGCGCTCGGCCCGCAGCGGGGAGCTGATCCCGCTCGCCAACCTGGTCGAGGTCAGCGAGGTAGCCGACTCCAGGAGCCTCAACCGCTACAATCGGGTGCGCGCGATCACCATCGAGGCCAACCTTGCCGATGGGCTGGCCCTGGGGGAGGCGCTCGACTACCTCGAAGGGCTGGTGCGCGAGCACCTGCCCGAGCAGGCCCAGGTGGACTTCAAGGGCCAGTCCCAGGACTTTCGCGCCAGCACCGCCGGCATCCTGTTCGTCTTCGTCCTCGGGGTGGCCGTGGTCTTCCTGGTGCTCGCCGCCCAGTTCGAGAGCTGGGTCCACCCCTTCGTCATCATGTTCACCGTGCCGCTCGCCATGGCCGGCGCCCTGCTCGGGCTCTGGCTCACGGGTCAGACCATGAACATCTACAGCGAGATCGGGCTCATCATGCTCGTGGGGCTCGCGGCCAAGAACGGCATCCTGATCGTCGAGTTCGCCAACCAGCTCCGCGATCAGGGGCGGGAGTTTCGCGAGGCGCTGCTGGAGGCCGCCGACACGCGCCTGCGCCCGATCGTGATGACCGGCATCACCACCGCGGCCGGCTCCGTGCCGCTGTTGCTGTCGTCCGGGGCGGGCACCGAGACCCGTGTCGTCATCGGCACCGTGATCCTGTTCGGCGTGCTCGCCGCGACCCTGTTCACCCTGTTCGTCGTCCCCGTCGCCTATGACCTGCTGGCGCGGCGGACCGGCTCCCCGGGCGAGGTGGCCCGGCGTCTGGAGGCGGAGTCCATTCGAGCCTCAGAGCCGGGTGAGGGCTCGCCACCGGGTCTTACTTGAAGCGGGGGATCGCGTTTCGCGCAGCCGGCGGATATCCGGTAACCCGGTTACCGCGGATTGGTCGATTTCAAGCGTGCGACAGAGCCGGTGGGCCGGGGCTCGGTTGCCGAGGGGCTTTCGGCGCCGTCACACCGGATCTCGCTCGAAGCGCGGATGGCGAAAAAAGGAAATAGGACTGGGCCTCGCAGATGTCCGGTCCCGGCGTCACGCGCCGCGGGCTTCCATGAGTTGATCAACAGCGGCCCTTTTTCGCCTGTCCCGGAGGGCAGAAGTAACCCGACGGCGCGCGATAGTAGGGGGCCGGTGGCGGGTAACGGTAGGCCGGGGGCGACCGGTAATAGGATCTCCTGTCGTTCTCTGTCGCGATGGCCGCTCCGGCAGCCGCTCCGACCGCTCCTCCCGCGATAGCGCCGGTTTGCCCGCCGACCTCGTTGCCGATGAAGGCACCGAGTCCGCCGCCCACGGCCCCGCCGACGGCCGCATCCAAGCTTCCCGGGTCGGCTAGAACGGGTGAGGAAGAAAATACCAGCCCGAAGATCGCCATCGTCGTGGATCTTTTCACCGCTCTTCTCCGATTCGGAATCTGTGCCAGGACGAGAGCATTACACTGCACACCTTAACGTTCACTGAACGGCAGCGTACTTTTGGGTTGTGTCGGTACGATGGGCGACTAATGAGCTGAACCTCATCCCCAACCTGTCTGGAAACTGCGGGCCAGTCAACTGGACCTCATTGCCAGTGTTCGCGTGATCTTACGACGCATCAATCGGGGCACGCAAAGGAAAGACTCCGCGGGACTGCAAACTCCCCTCGATTCGCGGGGAGGGCCGCAGGCAGCGACCGGTCCCCGCTGGCGCTTCTTGCTTGCGAGGTAACTATCGCATCGAACGGCCATCCGCGACCCTGTCCTTGTCCGCAACGTCGGCGCTCCGGTCTGAGGGATGCCACGCGAAGCCGTCCAAACTGTACGTCAGGGCGACAGGCTCGCTGTTCACCGATGCCTGAACGCTCACCTCCTGGGCGGAATGGATGCTCCGACCCTCTACCGTCAGTATGGAGCCGGGGAAGCGTCGCTCTAGCTCCCGGCAGACGATCTCCGAGGAAGGACCGATGTCGCCGATTTCCGGCGCATCGATCAGGCAGCCGGCATTGGCGTCGCACGCGAACAGGACGGTGCTGAGAACCAAAGTGTGCTTGATCATGCTCATAGCCTCACGGTTGTCGTTGGAAGAACCGCGCAGCTCCAGTCGGTGGTTGGTTTTGACGTTCTCGAGAACCGCGGCGGTGTGCCTAAAGAAATAGGCCCGTACCGAGCATTAGTCCCGACGCAAGTAGGCCGAAAACCAGACCGTCGTGTTTTCGTCGTACCGTTTCTGTTTCGGCGTTTACACTTGCGTTCAGACAACGCGGCGCCAAGGCTTCCAGGACCATGACTCAAGACCAAGACAACCACATCAACGCCGAACCGGCGGCCGCCCGGAGCTTGCGGGTAGGTGTCTGGGAGATCGAGCCTGATAACGGCCAGCTCATCGGTGGAGGGGAGATTGTTCGGTTAGAGCCCAAGGCAATGGACGTCCTTGTATACCTCGCGTCTCGGGCTCCGGAGGTTGTATCGCGAGAGGAGCTGGAGAGCCATGTGTGGCGTGGCGCGATCGTCGGTTACGATGCGGTGACCAATACCATCATAAAGCTGCGCAAGGCGTTGGGTGACAGCGCCCGGGAGCCTCACTACATCGCGACCGTCCCGAAGCGTGGATACCGGTTAGTGGCGCCGGTGGCTTATGGCGAGGCGGGTTCCCCCGATTCAGTGCCGGTGGGACGGTCCTCGCGACCGCAGTCCGGGGGCAGACCGTCCTCTCTGCGTTGGGCCGCGCTGTCGCTAGGGATTCTGCTGGCGATCGTGGTCGTCGCCGCGCTCGTCCTTCACGCTGCCCGAGATATCGAGGAACCGACTGTCGTCGAGGCGACCAAACCGCATTCCATCATCGTTCTGCCGTTCGAGAATCTCACGGAGGACTCCCAGCAGGAGGTCTTCGCCGATGGCATTACCGAGGACATCATCACCGACCTTTCCCGCCTGTCGGGCTTGCGGACCATCGCTGGTAGTACCTCATTTACCTACAAGGGCAGGCACGTCCAATCGCAGGAGCTCAGGGCGGACCTGCAAGTGGACTTCGTCTTGGACGGGAGCGTCCGACGGCAAGGCGATGTGGTGAGGATCAACGCACAACTCATCGACGCCGGAACCGGATTCCAGAAATGGGCGGCGCGCTATGATCGGCCGATCAGCGAGCTGTTCGACGTTCAGGACGAAGTGACCGACAGCATCGTGGCGGCACTGGCGCTCCGGACCTCGGACCAGGAGAGACGGCGCCTGGCTCAGCGAAGCACCGGCAATCTGAGGGCCTACGATGCCTTTTTGGAGGGCCAATCGTTATCCAAGCTGGGTACGGCAGAATCCAACCGGCAGGCGCAGCGTGCCTACCTCAGTGCAATCGAGCTCGATCCCGGATATGGTCGCGCCTATGGCGCCCTGGCATTCACGATGGCGGTGGCCTTCCGCCGCGGTTGGACCAGCACCCCCGTCGAGACGCTCGCCCGGGCGCTGGAGCTGGCAAAGAAGGGCGTTGCGCTCGAGGATTCGATCCCCCAGACGCATTGGTCGCTCAGCTACGTGTATCTGATGCGCAGGGAGTACGAGAATGCAGAGGCCGCTGCGGCGCGCTCCATTGCGGTCGCACCCAATTACGCGGACGGATACGGGTTGCTCGCCCTCATCAACAACAATCTCGGACGCCCCGAGAAGGCGATCGAACTGGTTAACAGGGGGATACGGCTGAACCCCTATTACACCTGGGACTATCCCTATAATCTCGGCCGCGCCTACTACACCCTGGGTCGCTATGAGGATGCGATATCAGAGCTGGAGCAGGCGCGGGAGCGCAACGAGAACGCCGCCCCCATCAAGCTGTACCTTATCGCCAGCTACGTGAGATCGGGTCGCGACGCAGATGCCGAGTGGGAGGCGCAAGAGCTTCAGATGGTCAATCCCGCAGAAACGGTCTCGCATACCGAAAAGTCAATGCCGATTTCCGATCCGGGGCTCAAGAAGGCCTTCTTGGACGATCTTCGAGCGGCCGGGTTGCCCGAGTAGCACAGCGCGCGGATATGTCGCCTGCCGCTCCGCGAGTTGGTGGAATGCGGGTCGGAGGAAGTGTTTCCCCGCCGCTACAGGATCGCGCCGCGTTCGTCCAGGGCGTAGCGCATCAAGTTAC
>CAVORB010000039.1:0-49767 GCA_963698495.1 uncultured Gammaproteobacteria bacterium
CGCCGGCAGCAACTGCGGAGCGGCTGTCGGGCCGACCATTGCACGGTAACTGCTACAGGGCCAGTCCCCGGCCGCGCGCACCATGCGCGACTGCACCGGATTCAACACCACATCGCGGAAGAAAGACCTGACCTCGTCACGGTGGTTCACCCCGTCACGATGTCCAGGTCATAACCCGCGACCTCTCCCACACAGGATGTCCGCGACGCGCCTATACTGTCTCGCGTCGGCATCCGCGTCGAGGAGAAGTAATTGTGTTGGACAAGATCACCATAGTCGCCCTGATCTACCTAGCCCTGACAGGTTGCGCTACAGGACCGTCTCAGACTTCAACCAGCGCGCAGCAGGGAACAGCGGACTGGTCTTACGTTGGTAGTGACTCCTCAGGAAACTTGTACTTCATCGACTACGGCACCGTACGCCGCAATGGTGATTACGCGAAAGTCGCCCAGAAGCACATCTGGAAGACGCCCGAAATTTTTTGCGAAGCCAAAAGCCCGGCCCGATCTGCGCTTTTCGTCGGGGAATACAACTGCCGCACCGAACAAACGCGCAGTTTGTTCAGCGCGGCGTACTCCGGCGCCGAGCTGGATGGGGAGCTTGTTGTCGGCAGGACCGCTTCCGGTCCCTGGGAGCGCGTTGTTCCAGACAGCGTCGGCGGGAGTATTCTCGAGGCCGTCTGCAACTAGGCGCCAAACCCCGGGCAACGAGTGAGGACTCCACTCCCTCTTGCAGAATCAGGTTTCCGAAAGGTCGCGTCGTGCCGGCCCACAGCCACCCCGACAATCGGCTTTACACCGTGATTTCTGGTGCCTGGTATATCGGTTGGGGGAGGAACCAAGACGAGTCCGAGCTGACCGCCCTACCACGCGGAAGTTTTGCCCCGAGCCCGCCGGGGTGCCGCAGTTCGTCGCAACTCCCGACGTAGAAACGTCGTCCAAGTCACGGGCAGCGGCCCGACGACGGTGAATTACGGCGATTCGGGAACCTCTCCGAAGCAATCGCGGCGGACGCGAAGTCGGCGGTTTACTCGCTGCCGAGTCTTGCGATGCATTCACCCGCCAAAATCGCTCGGACGCGAGGATTCGAGCGTTTCGCGGGGTCTCGGTCTCAGTCCGGCAATCCGGCGCGCCGAAGATCCGCTAGGAAGCGCTCGCGGTAGGCTGGATCCCGGATAGGGAAGGCCCACAGCGACTGTGATGCAGAGAACTCGGGGTGCAACGCCAGGATTTCGCTGCTCTGCCACTGCGCCTCATCTATGCGGCCCGCTGCGGCATAGGCGGCGGCGAGCCAGATACGCAGATTCTGATAGTTGGGGTTCACCTCGACGGCGGCTTCCAGGTCCGCCAGTGCATGTTCCAGGTCGGCTTGCGCGTAGTACAGGGTGCCCCGCAGCAAACGATAAACGGACGGAATCCGCGGATTCAGCCGAACCGCCTGCTCCATGCTGGCAAGTCCTTCGGCGATACGCCCATCGAAGTGTTGGATCCATGCCCTCAACGCGTATGCGTCGGCGTAGCTGGGCTTGATCGAGATCGCGTGCTCGGCGTTTCGGAACGCCGCCTCGTGGTTGCCGCGAAACAGTTCAAGCAGTCCTTCGACGAAATAGGCTTGAGGCAGGGACGGATCCAGGCGTTGCGCTTTCTCTGCCAGCTCGGATGCCTTGGAGAGCGCGATTTCGGGGTTTGGATCCCACCCGTCCGTCGCATCGCGCGCATAGACCATTGCGAGACCGGCATAGGCCCGGGCGAATCCGGGATCCAAGGCGATCGCTTGCTCGTAATGCTGTTTTGCCAGGCGATTGTTTTCGGGGGAACGCCGGCCGAAGTGGTCCAGCCCGCGAAGAAGCGCATCGTAGGCTCCCACGCTCGCCGTCTCGCGTTGCCCGACGCGTGAGCGGTCCTTGGGCGCGATCTCCACTTCGAGGGCGGTCACGATGCGGGTCGTGATCTCATCCTGTATGTCGAAGACGTCTTCGATCTGGCTGTCGTAGCGGTCGGCCCAGAGGTTGTCCCCGTCCCTGCCGTCTGTGAGTCGGGCATTGATGCGGATTCTGTCTCCGGAGCGCCGCACGCTTCCCTTGAGGAGATAGGCGACTCCGAGATCGGCGGCGATGGCCTGCTCCCTTTCACGGCTCCCCTTATAGGCAAACGCCGAGTTGCGCGCGATCACCTCCAAGCCAGAGACCTTGGACAAATCGGTGATCAAATCTTCGGTGATGCCGTCCGCGAAGTAGTCCTGCTTCGGATCGGCGCTCAGATTCTCGAAAGGGAGAACGGCGACCCGCCGTGATTGCTCGGGCTTGACGTCTCTTACTCCGTGAGTCCTGCGAAGCCAGCCAGAAGCCGAGGAGCGAGGCGGCCATCAGCGGGACAAGCCACCGCGCCGGGCGAAGCATGTTCAAGATACTTGGATTTCCTGGCGCCAGTTTCGCCGTGGGACCAGGCCCTACCTCCGCGATCAGGCGATAGCCGGTCTTGGAGATGGTCTCGATATAGCTCGGATGCCGGGAGTCGTCCCCGAAGACCTTGCGCAGCTTGATGATGGTGTTGGTGACCGCATCGGACGTGACCACCATTCCGGCCCATACCCTGGACTCAAGCTCCTCACGCGCGACGACGGTACCCGGGCGCTCGGCGAGGGTACAGAGTACCCGCATGACCTTGGGCTCAAGCTTGACCGTCGCGGCATCGCGGTGCAATTCATTGGCAAGCGGATCCACCAGCCAATCGCCTACCGTGAATGGCGTATCGGGATGCGCTGCGGGGTCAGAATCTGCGTTCATTCTAGGAACTTGCCATCTTTGATCTGCCGCCAATCACTTCGCTAACCCCCTGATTTTAGACCGGTCGGCAAAAACGTCGCAAAAGCGTTGGCACGATCGGATTGTCTTCCGCGCCGTTGCAGACAAAGCTCTCGACAGGGTCCCGCAGCCCCCGGGGTAGTCGGGAGGGCGAGCTGCCGAACCTGGTGGCGAGGTCGCCGTGGCCAGCGGAGGGCCGGAAGTAGTGCAGCGCGAGGGCCCCATCCGGGTGCGCGGCAGGTAGTTGACGCGCAGGTGACGCGAAACACCAAAGTATCGGAGGCCAATCATGTCGAGTCCGATCACTAGACGAACAGCATTGAAGCGCATCGGCTCCGCTGGGTTACTCGTCGGCGGCGCGGCCGTGCTGCCGCTGTGGAGCGCTGTCCACATCTCGCCAGACCCCGACCACATCATCCCTCACCCCGGCGGCTGGCGGGTGTTGCCCACTGGAGACGATGACCACGACAACCTGGAATGGGCGCTGCGGCATACCGACCCCGGCGGCAGGGTGAAACTGGTCGCGGGCACCTACAAAATTGGCAGCCCCATCGTCGTCGCGAACTTCGACGGCACCCTGGCCGGCGCCGGGGCGGCGCACACGACGATGACCTGCACCGATCCCTACAACTACGAGCTCTGGGAGGCCGACGGCAGCGTTGGTGAGCCACCGCCGCCTTTCCCGCGGGCCTCTGTCAATGGCTCCGTGACCAAGACCCCGCCGGTGCTGATTCAGTTCTATAAGACGCCACTGCTACCCGGCGAGCAGCCGGCCGAGCGCGCCAATCGCATTGCGATCCGCGACCTGCGCTGTCGCGGCGCCATGGTCGGCGAGCCCTGGGCTTTCGGCAACGAGGTGCTGTGCTTCAACATCTCCAACAGCACCGACTGGCTCACCGAGAGCGCGCCTGAGACGACGCGCCAGGATGTCGTCGTCCAGGGCGTCGAGGTCGATGGCTACCGGACCGAGGCCTTCGCGCCTTTCGATGTCGCCTGTGCCTGTATCACGGTTCTGGGAGGCGCAGTCACGACGTCCAACTACAACCTGTCTGGCGACGTGGATGGGGACGGGCTTGGCTTCGCCAATGGCGGGCTACTGGGGGTGACTCCGGCGGAGGGGGACGTGATTTTTCGCGACTGCACCTTCAGGAACTGCCGCGTAGGTCCCGGCGTGGTGGGGTATCGCGACGCCGAGATCCGGTTTCAGAACATCAGGACCGATCGCTGCCGCGGCAACTGCATACAGCTCATCGACATCGGCAACTCGCGCATCCGCGTGCAGGACTGCGATCTGGTATGCGACTCCTTCCTGCTACCGCCCGAGTACGCCGCGGGTCAGGAAGGCGTGCCCAGCAGTCTGGGGTGCGTCGTGGTGATTCAGGGCATGGGGGCCGGACTGGGCTACCCGGCGAATGTTCAATGGTTGTCATTGGCCTATAACCCGGCATTGCATGACGATGCGCATCCGGAGCACGGGCCGTTTGGGACCTGGCGGCCCCTCGGTCCGTCGACGGTGCCGGAACCGACGTCGCTGCTGGTGAGCGGCAATAGCTGCATCTCGTCGACGACACCCAACACCTACTGCGTCCATCTGGTCGATTTGGCAAACCTTGCATTCGGTGCGCCGGCGCTTGGCGCCGCCGTTAAAGGCAATTCGTGTGAGGACAGCGAAACCTGTATTGGCTTGGGGCACATCCAGGTGAGCCGCGTCGTCGACAACCGGTGCGCAAGCCAGGCCTTTGGCGTCGAGTTGCACAACTGCACGCAAACGATGGTGGAAGACAACAGCTTCAGTTTTCCTCCAGGCGCGGTTGGATGCGAAATCCGCATCCTTGATCTGGGCGGGAAGATTGATCTCAGCCGCGTCACGCCGGAGGCGGGGGTATGTGCGCTGCAGAGCTGAGAAGGTAGGGAATCCAGGCGGTTGCCTGGTTCGCGCACCTTGTCTCGCCACGAAGCAGCTTGGTATGAAGCCCGGTCGTGAGGAGAAAGAACCATGAACCGAACTCAGATGGCGGCCTGTCTCTTAGCGCCCTTGATCGCTACGTCAACCACCGCGCCCGCGGCAGAAGGACATTCAGGCCCCCTGTTCTTTGACGACGGCGAGGTTGTGAGCGTCGAGTATCCGTCCTGGTTCAAGGCCAGCTTCATGAACTTGCGTGATGACCTGGACGAAGCACGCGATGACGGGAAAATGGGCCTCATGCTGTTCTTCGGAACCGACGGTTGTTCTTATTGCAAGGCGTTCGTGGGGCAGAGCCTGAACGATCGGGAATTGCAGAAGCAGGTGCGCGAGAATTTCGATGTCATCGGCCTCGACATGTTCAGCGACGTGGAGATCACCGATCTAAACGACCAACGCCTGGCGGCGAAAGACTTTGCGCTACGGGAAGGGGCGACGGTAGCGCCGACCATCATCTTCGTCGGGACCGATGGAAGGCAGCTGTTGCGTCTTCAGGGCTACTACCCGCCACTGCAGTTTCGCGTCGTCCTCGACTACCTCACAGAGCGACATTTCGAAACCGGGAGCCTGCGGGACTATGTCGTTGAGGAGATGTCACGCCGGTCGGCGCTGCAGTCCGCCGAGCCTCGGAGCTCCACCGCTCGGACGACGACCCTCGACCTCAATCGTCAGATAGTGCCCGCAAGACGCCCATTGCTCGTTTTCTTCGGCGGGAGCGATTGCCCCGAGTGTCAGCAACTTCGATCACAGGTTCTGACTTATCCCTCCGTCAGCAAACAGATGACGCGCTTCGAAACCGCCCATCTCGACTGGTCGGATGACCGTACAACGCTGATTACCGCCCTGGGTAAACGATCGAGTCCGGCGGACTGGGCAAGAGAACTGGACGTCATCCAGGTCCCGACGATGGTCTTCTTCGATGAAGGCGGTAAGGAGGTGTTTCGACTCGAGTCCCAAGTGCTGCGCCAGCGTATGGAGCGGGCTTTGCTCTATGTGCTCGAAAAGGCGTACGCGGACGGTACGACCTATCAGCAGTTCACAAGGGCAAGAACGATCGAAAAGCTGAATGCGGAAGGGGGCTGACCGACGGTCGTTCGGTTGATCCGCACAAGGGGTCTCTTCTCCGCGTTTTGGGTGGAGGGATAGCGTGGGCGGGTGAGGCGAGCATGCGCGAATCGAAGCGACTGGATTGGCGGAGAGGGTGGGATTCGAACCCACGGTGGGCGCAAGCCCACACTTGATTTCGAGTCAAGCCCGTTCGGCCACTCCGGCACCTCTCCGGTGCGCCGCGAGCCTGACTGAACGGCCACCGCGGCAGGCGGGGAGTATAAACATTTCGTGATGGGCGCGCACCCGGCAAGTCACCTGCGCTGGCGGAAGAAGTCGCGCAGGAGTGCGCCGCATTCGTCCGCGAGCACGCCGCCGCCGCATTCGGTCCGGTGATTGAAGCGGGCGTCTGACGGCAGCAGATCGAACACGCTCCCGCAGGCGCCGCCCTTGGGATCGCTGGCGCCGAAGACGACGCGCGCGACGCGTGCGTGCACCAGCGCGCCGGCGCACATGGGGCAGGGTTCCAGCGTGACGTACAGGACGCTGCCGGGGAGCCGGTAGTTGCCGACTCGCCTGCCCGCGTCACGCAGGGCCATGATCTCGGCGTGGGCGCTGGGGTCATGCTCGCCGATCGGCCGATTGTACCCCTCGCCCAGAAGCTCATCGTCGCGGACGAGCACGGCCCCGATGGGGACCTCGTCTTGCGCGGACGCGCGCTCGGCAAGCGCGATGGCGCGGCGCATCCAGTCCTCGTCGCTCGGCATGGCTACCCGCCGGCGTTCGCCCGACGCCGCGTCACTCCCACTCGATGGTGCCGGGGGGCTTGCCGGTCACGTCGTAGACGACGCGCGAAACGCCCCGTACCTCGTTGACGATGCGGCGGCTGACGTGGTCGAGGAAGTCGTAGGGCAGATGCGCCCAGCGCGCGGTCATGAAGTCGATGGTCTCCACCGCGCGCAGGGCGACGACATGGTCGTAGTGGCGGTTGTCCCCCACCACCCCCACCGACTTGACCGGCAGGAACACGGCGAAGGCCTGGGAGACCTGGTCGTAGAGCCCGGCGCGATGGAGCTCCTCGATGAAGATGTTGTCCGCGAGGCGCAGGGTGTCGGCGTAGGGCTTGTGGACCTCGCCCAGGATGCGCACCCCGAGCCCAGGGCCGGGGAAGGGATGGCGGTAGACCATGTCCGAGGGCAGGCCGAGCTCGACCCCGATCTTGCGCACCTCGTCCTTGAACAGCTCGCGCAGGGGCTCAACCAGCGAGAGCTTCATGTAGTCCGGCAGGCCGCCGACGTTGTGGTGGGACTTGATGACCTTGGCCTTGCCGGTCTTGGACGCCGGCCGACTCGATGACGTCCGGGTAGATGGTGCCTTGGGCGAGCCACCGGACGTTGGGAAGCTTTTCGGCCTCCTCCTCGAACACCTCGATGAAGGTGTTGCCGATGATCTTGCGCTTCTGCTCGGGATCGGCGGTGCCCTTGAGGTTGGTCAGGAAGCGCCGCTCGGCGTTGGCGCGGATCACCTTGACCCCCATGTGGCGGGCGAAGGTGCTCATGACCTGATCGCCTTCGCCGAGGCGCAGCAGGCCGTTGTCGACGAAGACGCAGATGAGCTGATCGCCGATGGCGCGGTGCAGCAGCGCGGCGACCACGGAGGAGTCCACGCCGCCCGACAAGCCGAGCAGGACCTCGTCGTCGCCGACCTGCTCGCGGACCTGGCGGATGCTGTCCTCGATGATGTTGCCCGGCGTCCAGAGATTGCCGCAGCCGCAGATGTCGTGGACGAAGCGCTCGACGATGCGCTGGCCCTGGCGGGTGTGCGTCACCTCCGGGTGGAACTGCAGGCCGTAGAAGCCGCGCTCCTCGTCGGCCATGCCCGCCAGGGGGGCGTTGGCGGTCTCGCAGATGACGTGGAAGCCGGGGGGCAGGGCGTCGACCCGGTCGCCGTGGCTCATCCACACGTCCAGCAGGCCGTAGCCCTCGGGGCTGGCGTGGTCCTCGATGTCGCGCAGCAGACGGGAGTGGCCGCGGGCGCGGACCTGGGCGTAGCCGTATTCGCGGTGGGTCGAAGCCGCGACCTCGCCGCCGAGCTGGGCGGCCATGGTCTGCATCCCGTAGCAGATGCCGAGCACCGGCACCCCGAGCTCGAACACCGCCTCACTCGCGCGGGGCGTCTCGTCCTCGTGCACCGATTGCGGTCCGCCGGAGAGGATCACCCCCTTGGCGCCGAAGCCGCGGATGTGCTCCGCGTCCATGTCCCAGGGGTGAAGCTCGCAGTAGACGCCCGCCTCGCGCACCCGGCGCGCGATGAGCTGGGTGTACTGGGAGCCGAAGTCGAGGATCAGGACGCGATCGGCGTGGATGCCTGAGGCGCTGGACGTCATCTTGGAGTGGTCCTTTCAGAAGGTGTATCCGTCGAGCCCCTTGGGGCTCGCCCTCAAGAGGCGCGTCCGTTCGTGCGGGGCGCGATAGGCGGTTCGGTCGCGGCCTGCGGGGCGGTCAGGTGTCGATCCGGTAGTTCGGCGCTTCCTTGGTGATCTGCACGTCGTGCACGTGGGACTCGCGGACGCCCGCGCTGCTCACCCGCACGAACTCGGGCCTGGTGCGCATCTCATCGATGTTGCGGCAGCCGGTGTAGCCCATGCTGGAGCGTACGCCGCCAATCAGCTGGTGGATGACGTTCAGCACGCTGCCCTTGTAGGGCACCCGGCCCTCGATGCCCTCGGGCACCAGCTTCTCCTTCTCGGTGGACTCCTGGAAGTAGCGGTCGCTGGAGCCCTCCTTCGCCCCCATCGCGCCGAGGGAGCCCATGCCGCGATAGGACTTGTAGGAGCGGCCCTGGTAGATCTCGACCTCCCCGGGCGACTCGTCGGTGCCGGCGAACAGTCCGCCGATCATCACGCAGTGGGCGCCAGCCGCGATGACCTTGGCGACGTCCCCCGAGTAGCGCAGGCCGCCGTCGGCGATCAGAGGGACCCCGGTGCCGGCGAGGGCGTCGTTGACGTTGGCAACCGCCGTGATCTGGGGTACGCCGACCCCGGCCACGATCCGGGTGGTGCAGATGGAGCCGGGACCGATGCCGACCTTGACCGCATCCGCGCCCGCCTCCGCCAGGGCCGTGGCGGCCGCGGCGGTGGCGATGTTGCCGCCGATGACCTGCACGTCTGGGAACTGGCGCTTGATCCAGGACACACGGCTGAGAACCCCCTGGGAGTGGCCGTGGGCGGTGTCGACCACCACCACGTCGACTCCGGCCTCCACCAGCGCCTCGACCCGCTCGTCGGTGCCGGCCCCGACGCCGACCGCCGCGCCCACCCGCAGCCGCTCGTGGTCGTCCCGCGAGGCGTTGGGGAAGTCCTTGGCCTTCTGGATGTCCTTGACGGTGATCATGCCCCGGAGCTCGAAGTGACCGTTGACCACTAGCACCTTCTCGATACGGTGCTTGTGCAGCAACCCCACCACCTCCTCGCGGCTCGCGCCTTCCTCCACCGTGACCAGGCGCTCGCGGGGGGTCATGATGCTGGATACCGGCTCCCCGAGGCGGGACTCGAAGCGCAGGTCGCGGCCGGTGACGATGCCGACCAGGTGACCGTCGGCGGTGACCACCGGGACGCCCGAGATGTTGTGGGCGCGGGTGATCTGCATCACCTCGCCCACGCTGGTGTCGGGGGTGACCGTGATCGGGTCGCGGATGATGCCGCTCTCGTACTTCTTGACCGTCAGCACCTCGCGCGCCTGGTGCTCCGGCGACATGTTCTTGTGCACGATGCCGATGCCGCCCTCGAGCGCCAGTGCGATCGCGAGCCGCGCCTCGGTGACCGTGTCCATCGCCGCCGACACCAGCGGGATCTTGAGCTCGATGCCGCGCGTGAGCCGTGTGGAGAGGTCGACCTCGTTGGGCAGCACGCTGGAGTGCGCGGGGACGAGCAGGACATCGTCGAAGGTGAGGGCTTCCTGGATGAGGCGCATGGCGGTACCGTGGGAGAGGGGTTGACGTTCGGGCAAGATAACAGCGAATTATAGATTTGGAACCCCGGAGGGTAAACTCAAGCGCTGAATGCCTGCCCGCAGCGGCCCCATGCGCAACGACATGCCTGCCAGCGACCCGAACCAGCCCGCCCTGGATTTCTCCCGTGACCTGTTCACCGTCTCGCGCCTCAATCGGGAGGCCCGGGCCGTGCTCGAGGGCAGCTTCCCCCTGCTCTGGGTGGAGGGGGAGATCTCCAACCTGGCGCGGCCCGCCTCGGGGCACATCTATTTCTCGCTCAAGGACCCCGCCGCCCAGGTGCGCTGCGCCATGTTTCGCCCGAAGCGCCTGCTGCTGGGTTTCGCCCCCGCCAACGGCCAGCATGTGCTGACGCGGGCGCGGGTCAGCCTCTACGAGGGCCGGGGAGACTTCCAGCTCATCGTGGAGCACATGGAGCCGGCGGGGGAGGGCGCCCTGCGGCTGGAGTTCGAGCGGTTGAAGCAGAAGCTCGTCGCGGAAGGGCTTTTCGACGAGTCCGCGAAGCGCCCATTGCCGGCCTTCCCACGCCAGGTCGGGCTGATCACCTCGCCGGCGGGGGCTGCGGTTCGCGATCTCCTGAGCGTGCTCCGGCGGCGTTTCCCGGTCGCCTCCGTCGTGATCTACCCGGTTCAGGTGCAGGGCGCGGGGGCGGCGGAGGAGCTCGCGGACGCCCTCGACCTCGCCAATCGGCGGGCGGAGTGCGATGTCCTGATCCTGGGCCGCGGCGGCGGCTCGCTCGAGGATCTGATGGCCTTCAACGACGAGGCGCTGGCGCGCGCAGTCCGCCGCTCCGCCATTCCGGTGGTCACGGGCATCGGGCATGAGATCGACCTCACCATCGCCGATCTGGCGGCGGACCGCAGGGGGGCGACGCCGTCGGCGGCGGCCGAGCTGGTGAGCCCGTCCGCCGAGCACTTGAGCCAACGGTTGCTTGCCTATCGGGGGCGGCTTGGTCAGGCCCAGCTTCGTCGGGTCTCGACCTTGCGGCAGCGGTTCGCCGCCGCCGGCCGTCATCTTCGCCTGCTGCATCCGATGGCGCGCCTTCAGCGTCTGCAGCAACGCGCGGATGAGCTGGAACGGCGCCTGGTCGACGCCGTCGCGCGTCGGCTGGAGCGGGCGCGGGGGCGTTGGCAGGGGCTCTCCGCCAGGATCGCCGCCGTCTCGCCCGAACGGACCCTGGAGCGCTCGCGCATCGCCGTTCGCGACCTGGAGCGGAGGCTGCGGGGCGCCCTGCCCGTGGCGATTCAGGTCCGGCGCGGGCGGCTCGCCGGTCTCGCGCAGGTGCTGGAGACCCTGAGTCCGCTGGCGACCCTGTCCCGCGGCTATGCGATCGTGCGCCTGCTGCCGGACCGGCGCGTTCTGCGCCGTGCCGCAGATGCGGCGCCCGGGGACCTGGTAGAGACCAAGCTGGCGGAGGGGGCCGTCATCGCCAGGATCGAGGAAACCAAGGAAGGCTGAGATGCCGAAGCGCGAGTCGCCCCGGGCCCTCAGCGCTTGCGGGCGACGAACTTCTTGAGCCGTTGGCGCTTGCGCTCCTGCGCCGGGGTCAGCTTGTTGCGCCGTCCCTGGAAGGGGTTGGAGCCGGTGCGAAGCTCCAGACGCAGGGGCGTGCCCTGGAGGTCCAGCGCCCGGCGGAAGCGGTTGATCAGATAGCGGCGATAGGCCTCCGGCAACGCCTCGGTCTGGTTGCCGTGAATCACCACGATCGGCGGGTTGCGCCCGCCCTGGTGAGCGTAGCGCAGCTTGATGCGTCGGCCGTGCACCAGGGGCGGCTGATGCTCAGCCACCGCCGCCTCCAGGATGCGCGTGAGCTCCGGGGTGGGCAGGTCGCGGGTGGCGCTGGCGTAAACCCGGTCGGCCTCCTCCAGCAGCAGGCCCACGCCGCTGCCGTGCAAGGCGGAGACGAAGTGGGTCGCCGCGAAATCCAGGAATCCGAGCTTGCGCGACAGGGCGGTGCGCAGCGCGTCCCGCTCGCTGCTCGCCAGCCCGTCCCACTTGTTGACGGCGACCACCAGTGCGCGGCCGCTCTCGACCACGTGCCCGGCGAGGGTGGCGTCCTGCTCGCCGATGCCCTCGCGGGCGTCGAGGACGAGGATGACGACGTTGCACGCCTCGATGGCCTGCAGGGTCTTGATGACGCTGAACTTTTCGATCGCGTCCCGAACCTTCGCCCGGCGCCTCATGCCCGCCGTGTCGATCAGCGTGTAACGCCTGCCGTTGTGTTCGAACGGCACGTAGATGCTGTCGCGGGTGGTGCCCGGGATCTCGGAGGCGACGAGGCGTTCCTCCCCCAGAAGCCGGTTGATGAGGGTGGATTTGCCGGCGTTGGGCCGCCCGATCACGGCGATCTGGACCCCGCGATCGAGGTCGGCGGCTGCATCGGGCTCCAGATCAGGCAGCAGCGAGAGCACGTGCTCCATCAGCGCCATGACGCCGCGCCCCTGGGTGGCGGCGATGGGGAAGGGTCTCCCGAGCCCGAGCCGGTGGAACTCCGCCGCCGCGACTTCCGGCTCCACATGGTCACTTTTATTGACCACGACGGTGACGGCCTTGCCGGTGCGCCGCAGGCGCTCGGCGATGTCCTGGTCGGTGCCGGTGCAGCCGTCGCGCGCGTCCACCATGAGCAGCAGGTGATCCGCCTCTGCGATGGCGCGCTGCACCTGGCGCTCCATCAGGCCGTCCACGCCCTCCGACTCACCGCTGAGCCCCCCGGTGTCCACCACCACGTAGCGGCCAGGACCGAGGCGGCCGACGCCGTATTGCCGGTCCCTGGTGAGGCCCGGGAAGTCCGCCACCAGGGCGTCGCGGGTCCCGGTCAGGCGGTTGAACAGGGTGGACTTGCCGACATTGGGCCTGCCGACGAGGGTGACGACCGGTAGCACTGGCTTCAGCGGCCGGGAGATTCCGCCGCCGCCTCCGATGGGGCATCCGGCGCAGGTGGCGTCAGCGGACGCCGAGGCGGCGCGGAGCCGGGCGAGAGCGCGGCAAGCGTGCCGTCGTCGCCCAGCACGTACACCCTGCCGCCCTCAACGAGGGGGCGGGTGCTGATGGGGCCGTCTCCCACCTCCAGGCGGGCGACGATGCGGCCGTCGCGGCGGTCGAGCCAGTGCACGTAGCCGTCCACGTCTCCTACCACCAGCAGTTCCCCGATCACCGCCGGTGCCGTGACCCGCCGGTACCTCAACCCCTCCTGCTTCCAGGTGCCTGCACCATCCGCGGGGCTCGCCGCCCACAGGACATCGTCCGAATCGGTGACATAGAGCATGCCGCCATCGGCGGCCAGGCCCTCGTGGGCGGACAGGGTGCGGCGCCACAGCACGGAGCCGCTGGCGAGGTCCACCGCGGCCAGGTCGCCGTTGTACGTCGCCACGAAGACGACGTCGTCCACCACGACCGGGTCTGCGTCGATGTCCGCGATGCGTTCGAGCTCGGAGCGCCCGTGGGGTGGGGAGACCGTCGTCTCCCACACGGGGAGCCCGGTCTCCACCTCCAGCTTCACCAGCTTGCCGCCCGATATGCCGATGATGGCGGCGTCGCCGACGATGACCGGCGTGCTGCTGCCGCGCAAGGTCAGGACCGGGGCGCGGTAGCTGTATTTCCAGCGTTCTTCGCCGGTGGCGAGGTCGAAGGCGTAGACGCTGTCGTCGAGGGTGTGCACCACCACGGTCGCCCCGGCGATGCGCGGCACCGAGAGGACCTCGCTGTCGACGCGGGCCCGCCACAGCTCGGCGCCGTCGCTGGCGGACAGGGCCACGAGGTCGCCGTTGTTGGAGCCGATGATCAGGTGCTTGCCGTTGACCTCGGGTCCGCCGCTGAAGGGCAGCCCGGTCTCGCGCTGCCACAGCACGCGGCCGTCGGCGGCGTTCACCGCGCTCACCAGACCCTCGCCGTCGGCCACGAACAGACGGCCGGCTTGCAGCGCCGGGACCAGGTTGAGCCGCCGCTTGTCCGTGCCCTCGCCGACCTCGCGTTCCCACAGGACGTTCACCGAGATCTCGGGTTTCAGGTCCGTGAGCTCGGTCGGGGGACGCGGATCCTCCTCGTGCGCCAACCAGGGGATGTAGGTGCAGCCGCTGGCGAGAAGGGCGCCCAGCAAGAGCAGGAGTCGTTTGGCCATGGCGGTCTCGTCTCGGTTCGTGGCTCGGCGTCGGGCGCGGTTATCCGGCGGGCGGAAGGTTGTCGATCTTGAGCTCGAGCAGCTCGGGGTCAGCGGCTCCGGCGGCGAGCGCCTGCTCGTATGCCTTGCGGGCCTCGTCCGCGCGCCCCTCGGTGGCGGCGATGTCGCCCCGCAGCGCGGCGAAGTCCCCGGCGAAGCTGCCGCCCTTGTCGTGCTCGTCCAGCAGGGCCTTGGCGGCGGCCAGGTCGCCGGCGCCGAATTCGACCCGCGCCAGCCGCAGCGCCGCGATTCTCGCGAGTCCCGGATCGGGCGCCTTGGCCATGGCTTCCCCCAGCGCCGCGCGGGCGCCAGGGACGTTCCCGGCCTCCAGCTCGACCCGGGCGCGCACCAGCGCGGCGAGGGTGGCGTAGGCGGTGGAGCCGTATTCGCTCGTCAAGAGCTCGGACTGCTTCAAGGCGGATTCCGGGTTGCCGCTGTCGGCGGCGGCCAGTAGCTGCTCGAAGGCCGCGGACGCCTGCTGTCCGACCGCGTCCTGGTAGCCAACCCAGCCCCGCCAGCCGAAGACGGCCGCCAGGCCGATGCCGATGCCGGCAGCGACCGAGAGGCCGTTGTCTTTCCACCATTTCTTGAGCGCTTCGACTTTTTCGTCGTCGGTTTCGTATACGTTCACGGGTTACTCCGAATTGGCTTTCCTGGCACCCGGGTGGATTCCGGGGAAGTGACTGTTCGAATCGGTCATCGGGCATGCGCCAGGAGGTATTGTGCCAGGGAATCCATCGGCACCTCTTCCTGCTCCTGTCCGGCCCTCAGCGGTTTCACCCCGACCACCCCGCGTTCCAGCTCTCCATCCCCGAGAACCAGGGCGTAGCGCGCGCCGCTCTTGTCCGCCTTCTTGAACTGGCTCTTGAAGCTGCCGCCGCCGCAGTGGCACAGGAGGCGCAGCTCGGGCGCTGCGTCGCGCAGGCGCTCGGCCAGCGGCAGCGCGGCGCGTTGGGCCGCCTCGCCCACCGCGACCAGGTAGGCGTCCACCAGGGGAGGCAGCACGGGAGTCGTCGCGCCCAGCAGGTCGATCAGGCGCTCCAGACCCATGGCGAAGCCGACGGCCGGCGTGGGCCTGCCGCCGAGCTGTTCCACCAGGGCGTCGTAGCGGCCGCCGGCGCATACCGTGCCCTGCGCCCCGAGGCGGTCGGTCACCCACTCGAAGACGGTTCGGTTGTAGTAGTCGAGGCCTCGCACCAGGCGCGGATTGATCCGGTAGGGGATGCCCGCGGCGTCGAGCCCGGCGCAGAATGCCTCGAAATGCGAGCGCGACGCCTCGCCCAGGTGCTCGAGGATGCTCGGCGCGCCGGCGATGACTTGCTGCATGTCCGGGTTCTTGGAGTCGAGCACGCGCAGCGGATTGGTTCCCAGCCGCCGGCGACTGTCCTCGTCCAAGGCCTCGTCGTTGGCCATGAGATACCGCACCAGCTGGTCGCGATAGGCGGCCCGCTCGTCTCCCTCTCCCAGGGTGTTGATCTCCAGGCGTCAGGTCGTCGAGGCCAAGGGCGGACCAGATCCGCCGGGTGAGCAGCACCACCTCCTGGTCGATGTCCGGTCCGGGTAGCCCGAATACCTCCACGCCGATCTGGTGGAACTGGCGGTAGCGGCCGCGTTGCGGGCGCTCGTGGCGGAACATGGGGCCGCGATACCAGAGACGTTGTGGCTGGGCGAGCAGCCCGTGCTCGATCGCGGCGCGCACGCAGCTGGCCGTGCCCTCGGGGCGCAGGCTCAGGCTGTCGCCGTTGCGGTCCTCGAAGCTGTACATCTCCTTCTCGACGATATCCGTGACCTCGCCGATGGAGCGCTTGAACAGCTCCGTGACCTCCACCAACGGGGTGCGGATCTCGGCGTAGCCATAGGCGTCCAGCACCTGACGGGCGGCGTCCTCCAGCCTCTGCCAGAGGGGAGACTGCTCCGGCAGAATGTCGTGCATGCCCCGGATGGCCTGGATGTTCTTCGCCATGGTTTCGCGGTCCGAAAACGTCTTGCCCGAGGCGCTCAAGCCCGCCTGCGCGCCCGCCGGGGGCGCCAGGGTGGCCGAGCAACTGGGCGTCAGGGTAGCTGGCCGGGGTCGAGCTTGAAACGCGCCACGTTGCCGCGGGCGATGGCGTCGAGGTTGAAGGGTTTCCCGGCGACGGTGATCTCCACCGCCGAGGCATTGCCGAGGATGACGGAGTAAGGCGGCTTACCCTCCAGCACGTGGCGGTCGCCCTTGCGCATCTCGCCGAACAGCTTGAACTTGCGCTCCTGGTCCCGGATGTCGACCCAGCAGGGACCGGTGAACTCCAACACGATGTCTTCCGTCGGCGCTGCATCTGGTGTGGCGGCTCCTTCGTCCGCGGCCATGGTCGGCTCGGGCGGGGTGGCGGCCACGGCAGTCGTTTGCGCCGCGGGCGCGGGACTTGCCGCCGCGAACGACTGCGCCGGAGCCTGCACGCCGGCGGGCTCGGCGGTCGCCGCGCTCGGGGCGGCGGGAGCGGCCTCGAAGGGAGCCGGGCGCGGTTCCGCTGGCGCTGTGGGCGCGGCCGACGGGTTATGGCGGGAAACCTGGGACGGCATCATGGGCTCCGGTGTCAGTGGGGCCTCGTCCACCTCGGGTGCGGTCGCGTCGACGGACAGCTCGGCGATCCGCGGTTGATTCTGCCACCACAGCCAGGCGAGCCCCGCAAGCACCGCGATGATGACGAGGCTCATGAGCCGCACCGCCAGATGTCCGCTGCCCACCTGCTGCTTGCCGGTACCCAGGGTGCGGGGTTGCAGCACGGGCTCCGCCGTCGGGTTGGCCGCGCGATAGGCGTCGAGCAGAACCTCCGGATCCAGGCCGAGCAGCTTGGCATAGTTGCGCATGTAGCCGGTGATGAAGACGGATCCGGGCAGCGCATCATAGTCGTCCCGCTCGATCGCCGCGACGATGGCTGGCTTGAGATGGAGCTGGTTGGCGATGGCGTCGATCGGCAGGCCCCGCGCCTGGCGTGCGATGTGCAAGCGCCGGCCCGGGCCGTCCATTCGTTCCGCGGTCTGTTCGTCTTCTCGACTGGGTAAGGGTTGGGCGCTCATTGGGCTTGACGGGGGTTAGAGAGAGAGGGCTTCCACCGAGTTCGGGTAGGTCTTGCGCAACATGGTCTCGTAAGTGGCCGCGCGCTTGCGCGATCCCAGCTTGCGTTCCACGCGCGCCGCCAGCGAGAGTGACTTCGGTGTCGGCTGGTTGGATTCGAAGTACGTGTTCAGGTGCGTGCGCGCCGACTTGTAGTCGCCGCGCGTGTAGCTCATGTCCGCCAGCTCGTACAGGGCAGGCCCGTAGCGCGGGTTGGCGGCGAGCGCGCGGCGGAACTCCGCCTCGGCCTTCTGGCTGTTGCCGGACTGACGGGCGCAGATCCCCGAGTTCGTGATCGCGACCCAAGAGGTGCCGTACAGGGGGTTCGCCAGCGCCGCCTTGAACTGCTGTTCGGCCTCGCCGTAGCGCTTCTGCGCGCAGTAGAAGGAGCCCCAGGCGTTGCGGATGTCCGAGTTCTTCGGGTCCAGCCGCACCGCTTCCGAGAAATGCTTTTCCGCCCGGGCGTTCTCCCCGATGCGCTGGTACAGCACGGCGATCATGTAGTGCGCGCGCGCGTTCCTGGGATCGACGTCGAGTCCCTTCTGTGCCCGCTGCAGGGCGACCTCGAGCTGGCCGCGCCGGTAGTACTCCGCCGCCATGGCCACATAGACGTCGCCGGGGCTGTTCAGCTCGGCCGCGCCCAGGTCGCCCGTATCGTCCGAGCCCCGCGTCGCGTTGCCGGCGCATGCGGTGAGCAGGGCGCAGCCGGCCAGCGTCGCGAGGATTGCTCCGATCCTGACCGGCCTCATGGCGCGGCGACCTGCACCGGCAGCCGTGCGAAGCGTTGGGTGCGATCCTGGACCCGCCCCACGAGCTGACCGCAAGCGGCGGCGATCTCGTCGCCCCGCGTCTTGCGGGTCATGGTCACGATCCCGGAGCGCAGCACCCGCTGGCGGAAGGCCTCCACCCGATCGGGCGGCGAGGTGCGGAATTCCGACCCGGGAAACGGATTGAAGGGGATCAGGTTCACCTTGGAGGGCACGCCCTCGAGCAGGCGGATCAGACGCTTGGCGTGCGTCAGGCTGTCGTTCACTCCGTCGATCATCACGTACTCCCAGGTGATTCGGCGCCGCTTGTCGCCTTGGATGAAAGCCTTGCAGGCGGGGATCAGCTCCTCCAACGGATACTTGCGGTTGATCGGCACCAGTTGGTCGCGCAGGGCGTTGTCGGGGGCATGCAGCGAGACCGCGAGCGAGACGTCGCTCACCTCGCGCAGGCGGTGGATGTTCGGCACGATACCCGAGGTGCTGAGTGTCACGCGATACTTCGAAAGCATGTAGGCGAGATCATCCTGCATCACCGACATGGCGCTCACGACCGCGTCGAAATTGGCCAGGGGCTCGCCCATGCCCATCATCACCACATTGGTCGGGGGCGCGCCCAGCTGGCGCGTCGCGTGCCAGACCTGACCGATGATCTCGCCTACCGAAAGATTACGGTTGAATCCCTGACGGGCGGTGGCGCAGAAGCTGCAATCCAGCGCGCATCCGACCTGGGAGGAGACGCACACCGTGCTGCGCTGGCCCTCGGGTATGAACACGGCTTCGATCCGCTGGCCGTCCGTAAGCTCCATCACCCACTTGCGGGTTCCGTCCGCCGATGGCTGCTCGTGGACCACACGCGGCAGCCGTATCTCCGTCTCGTCGCGCAGGCGGTCGCGCAGGGCCTTGGAGAGATCGGTCATGGCGGAGAGATCCACGACCCCGTGCTTGTGAATCCACTTGAACAGGTTGCGGCCGTGAAAAGCCTTGTAGCCGAGTCCCAGAACAAGCTCCTCGCACCCCTTGAGGTCGAGATCAAGGAGATTGGTCTTAAGAGCCGTGCCCGCGGGCGCGTCCGGATTTGCGATGGTAAGCGTGGATTCGGTGGCCATGATGGCGCTGGGTGCGCGGTCCTCCCGCCTGGGCGGGTAATTAGGTTCGGCGATCCGCCGCCCGGCGGCGGGACCTCCATGCCGATATGAACGCGAAAGTCTACTAAGAGCCGGGCCGGGGGGCAATGCGCCTCTGCGCGGCGCAGGGCCGCGCACGGGGCGCCGTTCCCGGCTCGAATGCCTGCCGCGCGGGCGCGACACCGGCCCGAGTACGGGGTAGCCTATGGCGACCTGAACCGCGGTCCGGGACCGCGATCGTCTTGGAGCTTGCACCCACATGGCCTGCTACGACGTCTTCAATGGTGATGCTGACGGCCTTTGCGCCCTGCAGCAATTGAGATTGGCCGATCCGCGGGACTCGGTCCTGGTGACCGGCGTCAAGCGTGACATCGCCCTCCTTGACCGCGTGACGGCCGGGGAGGGTGACGAGGTCGTCGCGCTCGACATCTCGCTCGACAAGAACCGCGACGCCCTGCTCGGGCTGCTCGAGCGCGGCGCCCGCGTCCGCTACTTCGACCACCATTACCCCGGCGAGATACCGGAGCATCCGGGGCTCGACAGCCACATCGAGACGCTGCCGGACAAGGGGACGAGCCTGCTGGTGGACGACTATCTGGGCGGCAGGTACCGGGCCTGGGCGGTGGTCGGCACCTTCGGCGACAACTTCGATGCCGCGGCCCGCCGCGCGGCCGAGAGCCTGGGTCTCGACGAGGCGGCGCTTGCCGCACTGCGCGAGCTGGGTATCTGCCTCAATTACAACGGCTACGGCGCGCGCGTGGAGGATCTGCACTTCGCGCCGGACGATCTCTTTCGCCGGCTGCAGCCGTACGAGGACCCGCTGGATTTCATCGCCGGAGACGAGACCTTCGTCGCGCTGCGCGAGGGATTCGCCGGAGACATGGCCAAGGCCCGCGCCGTCGCGCCGGCGCTGGCGGACGAGAGGCACGCGGTCTACGTGCTGCCGGCGGATGCCTGGGCGCGCCGGGCGAGCGGCGTGTTCGCCAACGAGCTCGCTCAAGGCGCCCCGCAACGCGCCCACGCCCTCCTTACCCGACTGCCCGCGGGGGGCTTCGTGGTGAGCGTGCGCGCGCCGCTCGCGACCAAGGAGGGTGCCGACGAGCTCTGCCGCCAGTTCCCGACCGGCGGCGGCCGCAAGGCGGCGGCGGGCATCAATGACCTGCCCGACGCGTCCTACGACGAGTTCGTCAAGCGTTTCACTGCGGCGTTTTAAGCAGGGCGGCCGCGCGCGGCGCTGCATTGCGTCGGCGTCTGGAACCAGGGTCGAGGAACCCACACCTCGGGATCATGAGCCCTGAACGCCTGTTCGCCCACAAGCTGCGCAACGATCTGCAGACTGCCGCGCTGACCGCACTGCTCGCGCTGCTTTGCGCCTATCTCGCCTGGTTCGTCGGCGGGCCGGTCGTCGCGTGGGGGGCGATCGCGGCGGTGGCGACCCTTTATTTCGCCAACCCCGCGGCCTCGCCGCGCCTGGTGATGTCGCTCTACCAGGGACGGGCGATCTCCCCGGACGCGGCGCCGCGGCTGTACCGGATACTCTCCGAGCTTTCGCGGCGCGCCGGGCTCGAACGCCCGCCGGCGCTCTACTACCTCCCGACGCGGCTGATGAACGCCTTCACCGCCGGGGGGCGCGAGGACGCGGTGATCGCCGTCTCCGACGGATTGCTGCGGCGCATGGACCTGCGGGAATTGACCGGGGTGCTCGCCCACGAGGTGAGTCATCTGGCCAATGGGGATACGCGGGTGATGGCCTTCGCCGACCTGGTGAGCCGCATCACCTCCGTGCTGAGCCTGGTGGGGCAGCTGCTGCTCCTCGCCAGTCTGCCGCTGTGGCTGTTCTCCGCCGCCGACATCCCCTGGCTGCCAATCCTGGTGCTGATGCTTGCCCCGACCTTGAGCGCCCTGGTCCAGCTCGCCCTTTCGCGCAGCCGGGAGTACGAGGCGGATCGCAGCGCCGTCACGCTCTCGGGGGACCCGGATGGCCTTGTCTCGGCCCTGCGGAAAATGGACTACTATCAGGCGGGGCTGTGGGAGCGCGTGGTACTCCCCGGGCGGCGTCTGCCGGATCCGTCTCTGCTCCGCACCCACCCGCCGACGGTGGACCGGGTGCGGCGCCTGCTGGAGTTGCGGGAGCGCGAGGGGCTGCCGCGTGCCGTGGCGCCGCTCCTCACGGGGCCGAGGCCGGACCCGTACGATGTGCTCGCCGGGCGCGTGCCGTCGCGGCCTCGCTGGCACATTGGCGGCCTTTGGTACTGACCCAGGCCGGGTAAGCGCCCGGAGGACCAGTTCCGTGCGTTGAACAGGTGATCAGTCGGCCCGCATCTTTGGCGGCGGCAGGGCAGAACGCTCGCGTTTCTTGCGACCAGATGCGCATTACATCCACCCGAAGAGGAAAATCCAGATGCCCAATTTCAGTGATCTGATCGGTGCCTTCATGCAGAACGCGACGGCCCCCTCCGGGCCAGAACCGGATGGGGAACGCCCTGGAGCACCTGCAGCGACAGCGTGCCGGAGAGCCGGCTGGAACGGGCGGTCTCGGAGGTGGCCTGCTCGATGGCGTTCTCGATGCCGTCAAGGGAGGTCTGGGCAGCGCGGCGCAGAACCCGCTGCAGGCGGGCGGCATCGGCGCGGTTCTCGGATCGCTGCTCGGCGGCGGCGGCGATTCGGTGAAGGGCGCCCTCGGCGGTGGGGCCCTTGCCATGCTCGCGGGTGTGGCCATGAAGGCGTTGATGAACGGCGGCCAGGCGCAAGGCGCCAGCCCCTTCTCGGGCGGGGCCGTGCCCCTCGGGCTGAAGGCCCCGGAGACCCCAGATGAGGCGCAGGCCTTGGAGCGAAACGCCTCCCTGGTGTTGAAGGCGATGATCAACGCGGCCAAGTCCGACGGCGAGATCGGCCCCAAGGAAGTGGAGCGGATCGTCGGGAAGCTCAAGGAGTCGGGTCTGGACCAGGACACCCAGCAATGGGTGCTGGCGGAGATGAGCAGGCCCCTGGATCTCGATGCCTTCGTCGCGGAAATCCCCGGACCTGAGGCCGCCGCCGAGGTCTACGCCGCCTCCCTGCTCGCCATCGAGGTGGACACCGACGCCGAGCGGGCGTACCTGCAGCAGCTCGCGCAACGCACCGGCCTGAATCCGGCGGTGGTGCAGTACATCAACCAGACGCTGGGCGTGGCCTAGGTCGCGGCGGAGCCGGGGCCCTGCAGCGCGCGTGATTTTCCGGGGTTCCTTAGCTCCCCAGGTGGCGGCGCAGGGCCGTGGCGGTATGTGAGCCCGCGGCCTGCGCAAGGGCCTCTGGGGGTCCCTGCGCGACGATGCGGCCACCCGCGTCGCCGCCCTCGGGACCGAGATCGATCACCCAGTCGGCCTCCGCGATCATGTCGAGGTTGTGCTCGATCACCAGCACCGTGTGCCCCGCGTCGACCAGCCGGTGGAGCACCGCGACCAGCCGGTCCACATCGGCCATGTGCAGGCCCACGGTGGGCTCGTCGAGCACGTACAGGGTCGGCTTGCCCGAGGGACCGCCCACCGGCGCGCGGGCCTTCGCAAGCTCGGTGACCAGCTTGATGCGCTGGGCCTCGCCGCCGGAAAGGGTCGGGCTCTGCTGGCCGAGGGTGAGGTAGCCCAGACCCACGTCCTGGAGCAGGGTCAGCGGATGGTGCACCGCCGGATGGGCGGCGAATACCTGCGCCGCCTCGTCCACTCCGAGCGCTAGCACCTGGCCGATGTCGAGGCCTTTGTAGCGCACGTCTCGGGTCTCCCGGTTGAAGCGGCTTCCGGCGCAGACCTCGCAGGAAACCTTGACGTCCGGCAGGAAGCTCATCTCCAGCCGCTGAAACCCCTGGCCCTCGCACGCGTCGCAGCGGCCCCCCCTGGTGTTGAACGAGAACCGCCCTGGCCCCCACCCCAGGATGCGCGCATCCGGTGTCGCGGCGAACAGTCGTCGGATGCGGTCCCATAAGCCGACATAGGTGGCGGGGCAGGAGCGGGGGGTCTTGCCGATCGGGGTCTGGTCCACCTCGAGCACGCGGCTCAGGCCCCGCCAGCCCGAGACCGAGTCGCAGCCGTGCAGCGCGGTCTTGCGGCCCCGCGTGCGCCGGGGACGCTCACCGGCGAGAAGCGCGCGCAGGCTGTTCACCAGCACCTCCCGCACCAGGGTCGACTTGCCGGACCCCGAGACGCCGGAAACGCAGATCAGGCGGCCCAAGGGCAGACGGAGGTCCAGGCCCCTGAGGTTGTTGAGGCGCGCCCCCTCGAGGCTGAGCCAGCTCAGGTCGCCGACGGTGCCCCGCGTCGGGCGCGAACGCGCGAAGGGACGGCTCAGGTAGCGCCCGGTGATCGAGCTCGGATTCCGGGCCAGCTCTTCCGCCGTGCCCTGGGCGACGAGCTCGCCCCCCCTCACGCCGGCCCCGGGGCCGAGGTCGATGACATGCTCGGCGCGCCGGATCGTTTCCTCGTCGTGCTCCACCACCACGATGGTGTTGCCCTTGGCCTCGAGTCGGGCGAGGGCGTCGAGCAGCATCCGGTTGTCCCGCGGGTGCAGGCCGATGGTGGGCTCGTCCAGCACGTAGCAGACCCCCTGCAGGTTAGAGCCGATCTGCGCCGCGAGTCGGATGCGCTGGGCCTCCCCCCCGGAAAGGCTCGGCGCGCCCCGTTCGAGGCTGAGGTAGCCGAGTCCCACCGCGCGCAGGAACTCGAGGCGGCTGCGCACCTCGGCGAGCAGGTCCCGCGCGATGGCCGCCTCCCGTGCATCGAGGTCGAGCTTCTCCATGGCGTGCGCAACCTGTTCCACGGACAATGCCGCGTAGTCGGCGATGGATCGCTCCCGGAAGCGCACCGCCAGGGCCTCCGGTCTCAGACGCCGGCCCTCGCAGGCGGGGCAGGTCTCGGGCTCCGCCCGCGGCGCCTCCAGCCATGCCCGTTCCTCGCCGGTCTGCTCCGCGTCGAAGCCGGGCAGTATCTGGCCGGTGCCGAAACAGCTTGGGCACCAGCCGTGCTTGGAGTTGTAGGAGAACAGTCGCGGGTCCGGCTCCTCGAAGGCGCGACCGCAACCGGGACAGGCGCGTTGCGTCGAGTAGGGGACCTCGTCGCCCCAACCCTCGCCATCCGCCGCCACCACGCGCGCCATGCCCTTGCCGTGGTCCAGGGCGCGGTTGAGCAGGTCGGCAAGCCCGGGCTCCGCCGCGGCGGAGACCTCGATCTCTCCCACCGGCAGGTCGATGCTGTGCTCCCGGAAGCGGTCGAGGCGCGGCCAGTGCTCGGTGGGGACCGGCTCCCCGTCCACCCGCAGGATGAAATAGCCCTTACGGCTCGCCCAGTTGGCGAGCTCCGTGTAGTAGCCCTTGCGGGCGACGACCAGCGGGGCCATGACGCAGACGCGGCGTCCGGCGAAGTCAGTCAGCACCCGGTCGAGGATGGCCTCCCGGCTCTGGGGCCGGATGGGGATACGGCACTCGGGGCAGTACTGTACCCCGATCTTGACGAACAGCAGGCGCAGGAAGTGATGGATCTCGGTCAGGGTCCCGACGGTGCTCTTGTGGCCGCCGCGGCTGGTGCGCTGCTCGATGGCGACGGTGGGCGGGATGCCGAAGATGGCGTCCACGTCCGCCCTCGCGGCCGGCTGCACGAACTGGCGGGCATAGGCGTTGAGGGACTCCAGGTAGCGGCGTTGACCCTCCGCGAACAGGATGTCGAAGGCCAGGGTACTCTTGCCGCTGCCGGAAACGCCGGTGATGACCGTGAGCTTGTTCCGGGGGATCGCGAGGGTGAGGTCCTTGAGGTTGTGCTCGCGGGCGTGGCGGATCTCGATCGCGGGCGTGCCGGGGATACGCCGGGGAGCTCGGGTCGGTGGCGCGTCCAGGACCCCGCGCGTGTGCGCTTGATGGTCGCGAAGCGCCCTGCCGGTGTGGCTCGTGGGGTGAGCGGTGACCTCCGCCGGCGTGCCGGTACACACGATCTCACCGCCGCCATCCCCGCCCTCGGGGCCGAGGTCGATGAGCCAGTCGGCGGCGCGAATGACGTCCAGATTGTGCTCGATGACCACCAGCGAATGGCCCTTGCGCAGCAGGCGCCGGAGCGCCCTGAGCAGGGTCGCGACGTCGTCGAAGTGCAGCCCGGTGGTGGGCTCGTCGAGCAGGAACAGAAGCCCGCTCCTGGGCCTGCCCCGCCCCGTCGACTTGGCCAGGTGACCGGCGAGCTTGAGGCGCTGGGCCTCGCCGCCGGATAGGGTCGGCACGGGCTGGCCGAGGCGCAGATAGCCCAGGCCTACGGCCTGCAGGGGCTCAAGACCCCGCCTGACCTCCGGGTTGGCGGCGAAGAAGCCAGAGGCCTCGGTCACCGTCATCTCGAGCACGTCCGCGATCGACCGGGCGCGATCCGCCCCGCCGGGCAGCAGTCTCACCTCCAGCACCGGGTTTCGGTAGCGCCGGCCATCGCAGTCCGGGCAGCGGAGATAGACGTCGGAGAGGAACTGCATCTCCAGATGCTCGAAGCCGGAGCCGCCGCAGGTCGGGCAGCGCCCGTTTCCCGAGTTGAAGCTGAAGGTGCCGGCGGTGTAGCCGCGCTCGCGGGCGAGGGGCTCGGCGGCGAACAGCTTGCGGATGGGGTCGAGGGCGCCGACGTAGCTCGCCGGGTTGGAGCGGGAGGTGCGGCCGATGGGGGATTGGTCGAGCAGGACCACGTCCGCGACCAGGTCGGCGCCCTCGATCCCCTCGTGCTCCCCCGGCGGCTCGTCCGGCTTACCCTTGAGCTTGGCGAGCGCGTTGAAGAGCACGTCCCGCACCAGGGTCGATTTTCCTGAGCCCGAGACCCCAGTGACCACGACCAGCCGACCGAGGGGGATCTCGACGTCGATGCCCCTGAGGTTGTGGGCGGCGGCGCCGAGGATCTTGAGCGCCGGGCCGCCGCGGGGCGGGGAGGGAAGCTCCGGGTCGCCGCCGACGGAGCGGCGTCCGGCGAGATAGTCTCCGGTGAGGGAATCCGGGGCTGCGATCAGCGCCGCCGGGCTGCCCTGGAACACCAGCCGCCCGCCGTGCTCGCCGGGGCCCGGGCCAATGTCCAGGATGCGGTCGGCGGCCAGCATCACCTGGGGGTCGTGCTCCACCACCAGCAGGCTGTTGCCCTGGTCGCGCAACCGCTGGAGCACACGCACGATCCGGTCCATGTCCCGCGGGTGCAGGCCGATACTCGGCTCGTCCAGCACGAACAGGGTGTTGACCAGGGAGGTGCCCAGCGCCGTGGTCAGGTTGATGCGCTGGACCTCGCCGCCGGACAGGGTACGCGACTGGCGGTCCAGGGTCAGGTAGCCGAGGCCCACTTCCCCCAGATAGCGCAGGCGGGAGCGGATGCCGTCCATGAGAAGATCGAGATCCGGCGCATCGAGTCCCTCGAAGAACTCCCGGCAGCGATCGATGGGCAGCCGCATCAGGTCGTGGAAATTCAGGCCCGGCAGGGTCGCCCAGGTGTCCTGATCCATGGCGACCCGGGCGTGGCGGAAGCGCATCCGCGGGTCGAGGACGGCGTCGGCACCCTCCCTGTTGCCAACGCGCCAGTCGAGGGCCTCGTCCTTGAGTCGGGCCCCGCCGCAGTCGGCGCACGGGTTGTACGCCCGGTAGCGGGAGAGCAGCACCCGCACGTGCATCCGGTAGGCGCGCCCCTCCAGCCAGTCGAAGAAGCGCCGTACGCCGTACCAGGCCCCCTGGCCCCACTCCCCCTCGCCCTCGAGGATCCATCGGCGGTCTGCCTCCGTGAGGTCGCGCCAGGGCACGTCGGTGGGGATGCCGCGATCGTGGGCAAAGCCCATCAGGTCTTCCTGGCTCTCGGAGTAGCTGTCGGACTGGAAGGGCTTGATCGCCCCTTCGATCAGGGACTTGCGCTGGTCCGGGACGACCAGGTCCCAATCGATGCCGATGGTGCGCCCGAAGCCGCGGCAGGTTCCGCAGGCGCCTACCGGCGAGTTGAAGGAGAACAGGTTCGGCGTCGGGTCCCGGTAGGCGATGTCGCAGTCGGGGCAGTGCAGGTCGGTCGAGAAGCGCCGGGGCGCGCCGGGTTCCCTGCTCTCATCGATGGGATAGACTCGGACACGGCCATGCCCGTGGTCGAGCGCGGATTCCAGGGCCTCGACGGCGCGGCCGCGGTTGTCCGCGCTCAGGCGCAGGCGGTCCTGGATGACCTCGAGCGCTTCCGGCTCCCGGCGCAGGATGCGGATGTAGCCCTGCTGGGCCAGCAACCGCTCGATCTCCTCGCGGGAGAAGCCGTCCGGCACCGGCACCTGGAAGGCGATCAGGACGCGGGTGTCGACGCCCTCGGTCCCGCCGGCCAGCTCATCCCAGATGCTCTCCGGCGTGTCCCGTCGCACCTCGCGCCCGCAACCGCGGCAGAACAGGCGCGCCGCGCGCGCGAACAAGAGCTTGAGGTGATCGTTGAGCTCGGTCATGGTGCCAACCGTGGAGCGCGACGTGCGCACCGGGTTGGTCTGGTCGATCGCGATCGCGGGGGGGATGCCCTCGATGCGGTCCGCGGCCGGACGGTCCATGCGGTCCAGGAACTGGCGGGCGTACGGGGAGAAGGTCTCGACGTAGCGCCGCTGACCCTCTGCGTAGATGGTATCGAAGGCGAGCGAGGACTTGCCGGAGCCGGAGACGCCGGTGATGACGATCAGCTCGCCGAGCGGGAGGTCGAGGTCGAGCTCCTTGAGATTGTTCTGGCGGACGCCGCGCAGGCGGATGCAGTCGGGATGCTCTGGCATTCGGTGGCGTATCCGGGCTTCCAGGATAAACCTGGCATGATGCCACGCGCGGTCCGCCCGTGCCCGCTTGGGTTGGCGTCGCGCAGGTGACGCCATGAGAATGGAGTGGAAATCGTGTTCGAGCTGATTCGGGATGCGGGGCGGCTGATCAGTGCCGGGCTGGACTGGTTCGCCGCCCAAGTTTTGCCGCTTCAGATCCTGAGTGCTGCCGCCGCGCTCGCGGTGCTCTGGGTGCTGTGGATCCTGATGCGGGTGCTGATGGTGGCCTTGCGCGCCGCGTTTCGCGGATTGTGAGATCCGGCCGGCCCCGCTCCCGCGCCTGGCGCTCGGGAGCGGGACGACAGGGCCGCGTCCCGCCGGGTCGGCCGTGCGGGGCTATTGTCCGGCGCCCAGGGGTGCCGGCGCATATCCGGGTGCCCGAGGATAACCCATGCCGGGCCCGCCGCCTCCGCCGGGACCCCAGTTGCCCTGTCGACCGCCGCGCAGGTTGGCGCGCATCTGATCGAACTTCGAGCGCTGGGTGTCGGTGAGCAGCGACGAGATGCGTCCGTGGGTCCGCCCCCTCATGGCGGTGCGGGTGGCCTGCTGCTCCTGGAGGACGCCCTTGACCTGCGCCTGCTGGTCCGCGGTCAGGTCAAGCTCCCGCGTGAGGAAGTCGAGGCGGCGGCTGATCCGCTGCGCCGGGTCGCCACGCATGCCGCCCATCCGGCCGGGGCCGTAGCCGCCGCCCGGGGGGCCGAAACCGCTGCCGGGTTGGACCGCGGGCGGCGTCGCCCCCTGCTGGA
The DNA here is from genome assembly GCA_963698495.1 of uncultured Gammaproteobacteria bacterium. Lineage (GTDB taxonomy): Bacteria > Pseudomonadota > Gammaproteobacteria > Chromatiales > Chromatiaceae > CAVORB01. The sequence goes on from CAVORB010000039.1 coordinate 28,490, forward strand.
AGCACGGGCCATATCCCCACCCCGGCCCCTGCGCGAGGCTGACGGTGGTGGCTGCGGCGGTCATGATGCCGAAACCGATTGCGAGGATGGTCTTGTTCATGGTTTGTCTCCTGTTCTCGAATCCTGGATCGTCGATCGGCGGCATTTGCCCGTCCGATGCCTTAACGATAGCGGGCGACCGTGGAGACTCCTTGCAGGGACTTGGGAAAGAATGTGAAAGCCGCGCCGCGCGAATTCCGGAATCCGAGACTTCGGCACCCGGAGCTGGCTCAGCTCGGGCTGCCCCGAGACGGGGCTTCCTCGGCCGCCCTGTCCTCGTAGCGATAGCCGACGCCGTAGACGGAGTGGATGAGCTCACGATCCGGCGCCAACTCCGCGAGCTTGCGTCTGAGCTTCTTCACGTGGCTGTCGATGGTGCGGTCGGAGACGATTCGATGGTCGCGGTAGATCCGGTCCATCAGCCGCTCGCGGCTGAAGATGCGCCCGGGCGCGGAATGCAGGGTGGAGAGGAGGGCGAACTCGACCGCGGTCAGCTCCGTCTCGCCTCCAGCGGTACTTACCCGGAGGCTGCCTTCGTCCAGGGTCAGTCGCCGGCCGTCGGCCTCGGCCTGGGGTCCCGTGCGGCGCAGCACCGCTTTCACGCGGGCCACCACCTCCCGCGGGCTGTAGGGCTTGCACACGTAGTCGTCGGCGCCTAGCTCCAGCCCCAGCAGGCGGTCGATCTCCTCGACGCGGGCGGTGGTCATGATCACGGGCACCCGGCTGAATGAGCGGATTTCGCGGCAGATGTCCAGCCCGTCGCGTCCCGGCAGCATCAGATCCAGCAACACCAGGGCGGGGTCGTGCAGGCGCACCCAATCGACGACCGGCGGTCCCTCGGCAAGCTGGTGGGTTTCGTAACCTGCCGCCTGCAGATAGTCCGCCAGCAGGCCGGCTAGCCTCGCCTCGTCCTCGACGATCAGTACCAGGTCGCTCATGACTCGACCGGAAGCCTGATCCGAATCCACAGGCCGCCCCGGGGCGAGGGATGGGCCTCGATGGTCCCGCCGTGGGCCTCGGCGATGTTCTTGCAGATGGCGAGCCCGAGCCCCGTGCCGCCGTTGTCGCGGCTGCGGGAGGCCTCGACCCGGTAGAGCCGCTCGAACAGCTGCGGCAGGGCTCCGGGGGGGACGCCGGGTGCCGTGTCCTGCAGGTCGATGACCAGGTCGCGGCCGTCCAGCTCCAGCCCGATGTGCAGGCCGCCTCCCGCGTCGGTATATCGCAGGCTGTTGCGCAGCAGGTTTCTGAACAGCTGCGACAGCCGGTGCTCGTCGGCCTGCAGGGTCACCGGCTGCTTCAGCCGGTTTTCGAGGCTCAGCGTCAGGCCCGCCGCGGCGTATTCGCCGCGGAAGGCGTCCAGGTCGCCCTCGAGGATCTCGACCGGATCGGTCTCCTGCTTGTGGTAGGCCAGCGCGCCCAGGTCCGTCATCGACAGGTCATGGAGGTCGTCCACCAGGCGCCCCAGGCGCATCACGTCGCCGTGGAGGGCATCCACTGCCGTTCCATCCAGGGGGCGCACGCCGTCCTGCAGGGCCTCGATCTCGGCACGCAGCAGGCCGAGGGGGGTGCGCAGCTCGTGGGAGATGTCGGCCACCCAGCGGCGGCGGGCGTGCTCGTTGCGTTCCAGCGTCTCTGCCAGGGCGTTGATGTCGCGACCCAGCCGCCCCAGCTCGTCGTCGCCCGTGACGGGCACGCGGGCGCCGAAGTCGCCGGCGGCGAGGCGCCTGGCGGTGTCGCGAAAACCGAGCACCGGCCGCGACAGCCGTCTGGACAGCGGGAAGGCGAAGGCCGCGGAGAGCAGGATCATGCCCAACGCGATGACCGCGAGCGCGGTGGTCTGCCGCTCCCGGAAGCGCAGCTCTCCGGTGTCGGGGACGAAGGGGCCGGGGATCAGGGCGAGCTCTCCGATCTGCTCGCCGTTCAGCCGCATGGGGAACCGCAGGGACCCGGCCAGCAGCTCGTCACGTCCGTAGATCAGGGTGCCGTCCGCGCCCAGGAGCATGAGCCGCATCTCCAGGCGCAGTGGTTCTCCGTGCGGACCCTGGGCATGGTTCAGGGCCGGCGTGGGCGGCCAGACGCCCGGCTCGCCGTAGGCGTGGCGGAGCCAGCGGCCCATTCCGCGGCCGGGAGCGCGATGCGCGCCGAGCGCGGGCGAATTCCGCTCGTGCAGCGGGCCCTCGACCCGGTCGAGCAGCACGGCGATCCACAGGCGCTTGTCCGCGGCCAGGCGCTCCCAGCCCCCGTCCTGCTCGTAGCGCTCTATCAGGCGCTCGGCGATGGCGTCCACCCGCTCCTGCTGGCGTGCCTCGGCCAGCTCCATCAGCCCGTTGTGGAAGGACCAGTGCATGAACGCCTGCATGCCGAGCACGGCCAGGGTGCTCGCGGTCAGCAGGGTCAGGAACAGCTTTGTGCGGATAGACAGGTTCACGGGCATTGCTCCCAATGCCCATTATGGATCGCGTTCGTGCAGGAATTAAGGAGCTTACCCGGTCGCCGCGAGTCCACGCCGCTCCTGCAGCCAGTCCAGCACGAAGTGCAGCACGGTCTCCGGGCGGTTGAGATCGAGCAGCGGGAGCTCGCGGGCGAGCGGAAAGGGCGCGTCGGCGGCGATGGCGATCACGTGGGAGTCGGTGGCGTGGATCAAGGGCCTGCCCAGCGCGGGCCGGTAGAGCTCGATCTTGGGGATCGGCTCGTGCTTGAACCCTTCCACCAGCACCAGATCGAGCTCGCGGGTGTCGATGCAGGGCAGCAGCTCCGCGAGCCGGGGCTCACCGGTCGGCCGGGCGCATTCCCTGATCAGGGCCACCCGCTGGCGCGAGGCGATGAGCACCTGGTCGGCGCCGGCCTTGCGCAGCTGGTAGCTGTCCTTGCCCGGCTGGTCGATCTCGAAGCTGTGGTGGGCGTGCTTGAGCAAGGCCAGCCTGAGTTCCGCGTCCTTCAGTCCGGGGATCAGCCGCTGCAGCAGGGTGGTCTTGCCGGTCCCGCTGTAGGCGCAGAATCCGAGCAGGGGGACTGCGCATTGCACGGTCACGAGGAGACCTCCCGCGTTAGCCGCTCCGCCTCGTCGACGGAGTTGATGTTGGCGAACGCCCGCGGGCGGTCGCCGAAGTCCGCCAGCGCGACCCGGTGCAATGCGTACCAGCGGTCGATCTTGCGCTCGCCCGCGTCCAGAAAACGGTCGAGGCTAGTTGCCAGGGCGACCGGAATCAGCGCGTAGACCGGCTGCATGCGCTCGCCGTCAGTGGCTACCGCGATCTCAGCCTGATGATCGGTCAAGGCGGCACAAAGACGCCCGACCAGGTCGGGGGCGGGGAAGGGGCCGTCGCAGGGAACCGTGACGATCCAGGGCGTGTCCACCGCCGACATGGCGCTCGCGAAGCCAGCCAGCGGGCCCTGGAACCCCTCGATCCCATCGCTGATGACCGGGAGACCGTAGCCGGCGTAGGCCTCTCGGTTGCGGTTGGCGTTGATCATGACCCGGGCGACCTGGGGCGATAGCGCCTCGATCACCCATTCGATGAGGGGGCGCCCAGCGAAGGGGACCAGCCCCTTGTCCTGTCCGCCCATGCGGCGCGCCTGCCCGCCGGCGAGGATGATGCCGGTGATCCGCTCGCGCCGGGGTTTCTCGCTCTCCATTGAGTAGTCCTCGAACCGCTTGGGAAAACAAGCATGCGGGATTCTTTGACGCAACAAAGCAAAAACGCAAGAGTGATGCCACTCCGCCTGTGCCGTCGCGCGATCCGCTGAGGGCGACGCGCCGCCGGTTTGGCCGCTAGCCCTTCGGCGCTGCCGGCACAGCGATTCGGCCGGCGTCGAGCTCGCGGCCGGGACCGGTCGTCCGCTCGGCGGGGTGGGCTGTCGTTTGCCGGCGGGCGGGGCTCATTTTGGCGCGGTCGCGGTCGCCGCCGCGACAGAATGTCGCACCTTGGGGAGGCGGGTTGCGGCCGGGGACCGTCGTTGTTCGGGCCGAGTTCGTCGGTACGGATGTCCGGCAGGGTCGACCGCCGACCGCGCTACTGGACCGCACCCTCGATCGTGGCGGTCTCGCCCTTGTTGTCCGTCCACCGGATCGCGATCGCATCGCCAACCTTGCCCTCCCTGAGATCGAAGGAGAGGTAGGGATTGGCGGACACGCCCCACCCCCAGTCGAGGGTGAGCACGGGGGTCCCGTTGTGCTCGCACACGACCTCGCGGATGAAGTGCCGCGGCAGCAGCTCTCCCGTGCCCGGGTGCTTCCGGCTGCCGGTTTCCATCGGATGTTTCATCAGCACCTTGACCGTGACCACGCCGTCCCTGAGCCGGGCGCGAACCCGTCCTGCATCTTCGTTTGCCATGTCTTGTATGCCTCAATCTTGGTCTACGCGGGATTGCCCGGTCAGCCGCCACAGCCGCCGGCGGTGACCTTCACCGGTCGGGTCGCGCGGTAGAGCTTGCCGTCGGCCTCGACGACGGCAATCAGGTTGCCCGACTCGCCGAGCTTGACGCGCAGCGCAAGCCTGGGCGCCACCGCGGGCGTGAAGCGGGCACGGGCGAGCAGGGGGAAGGGATTCTTGTCCGAGAACAGACTGACCGAGTCCGCCGCGGCGAGGGCGACCCGGATCTCGACCGGGACGTTGCGGCCGTTCTCCGCGATGTCGGGTGCCTCGATGCTGACCAGGTCGCTGTCCTCGATCGGGCGCTCGCCGAACAGGAGCCGCTCGGCGTCGTCCAGCTTCTCGGCATGGAAGGCGTCGGCCGGCCACTGCGCCAGCAGTCGTCTGGGCAGGATGGTCCCTGCACCGATCAGCAGGGATAGCTGTGCGGTGGTAATCGCTGCCCGTAGCAATGTTCTGCGCTTCATTCGTCGTCTCCTTGCCTTCGCGTCGAAGGTTCTCTTCTCGGGGAGGATGTTTGAACGGTCCTTGCGTGGCGGGAGGAGGCAAGGCGTCTCATCGAGCTCAGTATCCGATCAGAGCTTCCAGTACACGGCCTACTTGCCGAGCGCATGGGCGTGCGGTTTACTTGCCCCGGACGCCGCGAGTACCCGGCAGGCCAGTGCGGATCGAGAAGCTCTCCATCGCAGCCGGGCATCAGCACCCGTCGTCCTCGACCATGGCGTTGCCAGACTCGGGGTCTTTGCGTACCTCGCCCTCATCGTCGGTCTGCTTCACGCGGATAAACATCATGCTGTCCACCCGATTGAACTCCTCCTCTATGGCGCGTTCGACATCGATGTCCCGCAGTCCCTCGTAGATGTAGATGCGACCTGATGCCTCGGCCTGAAGCTCGGCCGGTGTTGGGTCGAAGAGCCGGCGCAGCTCGATCTCGCTTACATCGACCGCGAGAGAAGCGGTGCTCACGCCCATGAGCAGACTGTTGATCCAGAATTTCAATGACTCATCCTCCTAACTACCAAGATTAAAGTCAGCTTGAATGTTGATTGTTTTTGTAGGGTAAGAGATTTACTAGGCCGATTTTGTAGGAAAAATCTGAAATGTTGACCCCTTTCCCCGTTGGGCCGCCTCGCAGTGCCATGGGTAGCTTGGAGAGCGGTCATGCTCGCGACGGCGGTGGTCGATGTGTGGGTTGCGACGAGGCAAGTGGCCTTTTGCCTCTCGCGCGCCGTCTGGCAAGTTTCGTTTGACCCCGTCCGGTGCCGCTGTTAGAAACGGCGCCGATTCCAAAGCTTCGCGGAGTCTCACCGTGTCCCTGTCTCAAGCGCCGACGGCCGTTGTCGCACTCATTGCCGTCGCGGCCGGCGGTCTCGGGGTGCTCGCCTTCGCGCCCTTCTCGCTCTTCCCGCTGGCGCTCGCCTCCCTCGCGCTCTTCTACGAGCTATTGACACGGCGGACCGATCGCGGATTGCTGATCGGCTGGTGCTTCGGTCTCGGGTTCATGGGCTTCGGCGTGTTCTGGATCCGCATCAGCCTGAACGAGTTCGGGAACATGTCCGCCTGGCTCGCCCATCTGCTCACCCTGCTCTTCATCGCCGGCATGGCGCTCTACTATGCCCTCGTCGGCTGGCTGACCGCCCGTGCCTTCCATGGTGCACGGTGGACGGGTCCCCTGCTGGTGTTCCCCGCCGCGTGGGTCCTGCTCGAGTGGGTGCGGGGTTGGCTCTTCACCGGATTCCCGTGGCTCGCGATCGGGAACAGCCAGATCGATGCGCCTCTGGCCGGATACGCCCCGATCGCGGGTGTCTATGGCGTCAGTCTGGCGGTCGTACTCTCCGCCGGTCTGTTGTGGGGGATGCTGCGCTGGAGCGGGCAGGCGCGCTACGCGGCCCTTGGCGGCCTCGCGCTGGTATGGCTGGCGGGGTCGCTGCTGGGGCGGATCGAATGGACCCATGCGTACGGGGAGCCCTTCCGCGCCACCGTGGTCCAGGCGAACATCCCCCAGGCGCTCAAGTGGGACGAGGAGACCCGGATCCCGAGCCTGCGCGTCTACGTGGAGCTCACCCGGGAGAGCTTCGACAGCGATGTCATCCTGTGGCCGGAGACGGCGGTGCCCGACTTCCTGCACCGGGTGCGGGAGGTCTTCATCGAGCCCCTCGGAGACGAGGCCCGGGAGGCGGGGGCGGAGCTGGTCATCGGCATCCCGGTGCTGGATCTCAACGACCAGACCTACTACAACGGCCTGGTCAGCATCGGCAGCGCCGAGGACCTCTACACCAAGCGTCACCTGGTCCCCTTCGGCGAGTTCATGCCCTTCAAGGACTGGCTCGGCCCCCTGGCGCGGGCCTTCGAGGTGCCCATGTCCGACTTCAGCTCCGGCACCGCGGAGCGGCCGCTGCTGCAGGTCGGACCGCACCTGGCCGGGGCTTCCATCTGCTACGAGGACGCCTTTCCCGCCGAGGTGGCCGAGGCCCTGCCGGAGGCTGCATACCTGATCAATGTCAGCAACGACGCCTGGTTCGGCGATTCGCTGGCGCCCCACCAGCACCTGGAGATCGCGCGCATGCGGGCATTGGAGAACGGGCGCTGGCTGCTGCGGGCGACCAACACCGGGGTGTCCGCCATCATCGATCACCGGGGCGGGGTGATCGGCGTCGTTCCTGCTTTCGAGCGCGGGGTGTTCACCGCCGATGTGCAGCCGCGCAGCGGGGCGACGCCGTTCGCGTATGTGGGCAACCGGCTCGCCATCGGGGCGGCCGCGCTCATGCTGGGCTTGGGCTTGCTGGTCGCGCGCCGGCGGGTCGGTTCCGGCTGACCTGGCGGGAAAGGTGGCGCGACTCGCATCGCGCCGCGGCTTCCCCTTATCATGCGCCGCTGACGCCGCCTGTCCGGGGAATCCTTCATTGCTGGCCCTGATTCGTTTCTTCATCGATCTCTGCCTTCTGCGCCGGAATCCCCAGGACCTGCCGGCCTCCAGCACCCTTCTCTGGGTGGCGCTGGCCGCGGATGCGTCGATCGGCGCGTTGGTGGCGGCCGGCGCGGGTATCCCGCTTGGCCCCGGGCTGATTCAGGTCCTGGTCGACGTCGCCCTGATGCTCGCGCTCCTCTACGGCGCATTGCAGCTGTTGGGCCGCCTGCCGCGCTTCATCCAGTCGGCCACGGCCCTGCTCGGCAGCGGCGCGGTGGTCGGCGCCTTGGCCCTGGTGCCGGTGAGCCTGATCCCTTCCGGTGAGCAGACGGAGCAGTCCGGCGTGGCGGCGCTGCTGTTCCTGGTCGTGATCGCCTGGAGCATCCTGGTCACCGGCCACATCCTGCGCCACACCTTCGACATCCGGCTCGGCCAGGGGGCGGCCGTCGCCGTGCTCTACAATCTGCTGTCCTACTCCCTGGTCGGCGGTCTGTTCTCCGGTTCCTGACATGCATCTGCACATCCTCGGCATCTGCGGCACCTTCATGGGCGGCGTCGCGCTCCTGGCGCGGGCGCTGGGGCATGAGGTCACGGGCTCCGACGCCAACGTCTATCCGCCCATGAGCACCCAGCTCGAGGCCGCCGGGATCGGATTGATGGAAGGCTACGATGCCTCCCACCTGAGCCCGGCGCCGGACGTCGTGGTGGTGGGCAACGCCATGAAGCGGGGGATTCCGGCGGTCGAGCACATGCTGGACCAGGGGCTGCGCTACGTCTCGGGCCCCGAATGGCTCAAGGAGAACCTGCTGCGCGAGCGCTGGGTGCTGGCAGTGGCGGGCACCCACGGCAAGACCACGGCATCGAGCATGCTGGCCTGGGTGCTGGATGAGGCGGGCCTCGATCCCGGCTTCCTGATCGGGGGCGTGCCCCGTGACTTCGGCGTCTCCGCCCGCCTGGGCTCGGCGCCCTTCTTCGTGGTGGAGGCGGACGAGTACGACACCGCCTTCTTCGACAAGCGCTCCAAGTTCGTCCACTACGGTCCGCGCACCCTGATCCTGAACAACCTGGAGTTCGACCACGCGGATATCTTCGACGACCTGGCGATGATTCAGCGCCAGTTCCACCACCTGGTGCGGACCGTGCCTGGCTCCGGGCTGATCCTGCACCCGCGGGGCGAGGCGGCCATGGATGAGGTCCTGGGGATGGGTTGCTGGACCCCCCGCGAGAGCGTCGGCGAGGGCGGGGATTGGTCGGCGTCTCTGCTCGAGCCGGACGGCTCGCGTTTCCGCGTGCTGCTGCGCGGCGAGGCGCGGGGCGAGGTGGCCTGGGAGCACACCGGCCGCCACAACGTCTCCAACGCCCTGGCGGTCCTGGCGGCGGCGCGGCACGCCGGTGTCCCGCCAGACCAGGGGATCGCCGCCCTGGGTCGGTTCAAGGGCGTCAAGCGGCGCATGGAGCTGCGCGGCGAGGTGCGCGGGGTGCGAGTGTACGACGACTTCGCGCATCACCCGACCGCCATCGCCAGCACCCTGGAGGGGCTGCGCAAACGGGTGCAGGGCGAGCGCATCCTGGCCGTGCTGGAGCCGCGCTCCAACACCATGCGCCTGGGAGTCCACAACGCGGAGCTCGCCCGGTCGCTAGAGCCCGCGGACCGGGTATATGTCTTCGCGCCCTCGGATCTCGGGTGGGATGCCGCGCCCGTGTTCACCTCCCTCGGCGAACGCGCGGGGGTTTACGCTCGGATAGATGACATCGTCGAGCGAATCGCCGGGGATGCCTCGGCAGGGGACCACGTGCTGGTCATGAGCAACGGGGGGTTCCAGGGCATCCACCAGCGGCTGCTGGAGGCCCTGGCGGGGCGTTCCTGAGCCGCTACCGCGGGTCGTCCGTGCTCGTTTGCTCCGCGGTTGCGTTCGGTTCTCCGGGCGCCGCCTGCAGCAGCAGGGGCGCATCCTCGCTCGGCCGGTAGGGATGCAAGGGCGAGAGGTCCTCGGATATCGAGGCTGCCGGACGATGCGCAACCGTCGTGGGCAACGCGACCATGTCCAGAATGGTCCTCTTTTCCTGAGCCGTGATGTTGCCCACCCACAGCGGCGCCCGCGCGTCGCCGACCAGGTAGCGTGTCGGCCATAGCCGCAGCACCAGGCGCCCGCCGTCGGGCATGCGCTTGACCAGGGCGAGTGACTCGTGGCGGCCTTCGTGCACGTGGGGTATGACCGGCAGCTCCTGCAAGGGCAAGGAAGGTGACAGCAGCCTGATCAGGTTGCCCCAGCTCAGCGGCATCCCGCGTTCCCAGCCCTTTTCCTCCAGCGCCGCGGCCAGGTCCGCGAGCGCTCCGGCATACTGCAAGGTCATCGGAAGTTGGTCGAGCTGTCGGAGATCCTGCCGGCGGTTGGGCAGGGCGCGCCAGAGGCCGGAGCGCCACTCGCTCTGCGTGACCCTGACGGTGTCGATCCGCGGACTGTAGAGGTCGAGGTCGGCCTGGTGCGAGGTCACGCTCCGGATGCCGAATGCGATGACGAAGGCGGCTATCGCGACGCCGGCAAGCCCGTAACCGGACGCGGCCGGCTCCGTATGGCGGCGGAACGCCAGTCCCAGCGCCGCCACCCAGGCGAGTCCGAGGGCGAGGCTGCCGACCACGTCGGTGAGCCAGTGGGCGCCGAAGTAGACCCGCGAGATGGCCACCGCCAGCGTGGCGACGGTAGCTCCCACGTACGGCAGCCAGCGCCAGGTGGCGGTCATCGAGCCAGACAGGGTGACCGCGAGAAAGCCGTAGATCACGGTCGCGCGCAGGGCGTGGCTGCTGGGGAAGGCCCAGGGCGTAAGGCCGACCAGCCCGACGTCGGGGCGGGGTACCTGTAGCAGCACCTTCAGCAGGGGCCCGGCGAGGAGCGCGAAGGCGACCGCGGCCAGCCAATAGTGCGCGGCCCGGCGTTCGCCCCGCCACCAGTGCCAGCACCAGACGGCGATCGCCAGAGGCAGGACGACCGCCAGGTCTGCCAGCCGGCTGAAGGCCGCCATGAGGTGATTCGCGGCCGGGGCGTGGAGGCTCAGGCCGAGGTCGCGCACCAGTTGATTGAGCCGCAGCTCGGGCGCCCCGGAGATCGCGATCCCGGTGATCAACGCGAACAACAGGGTGGCGAGGATCAGCAGTGCCGCCAGGGAGGCCAGTGTTCTGGCATCGCGATGGGTCGGGTCCGCCAGGGCGCGGGCGATCTCGCCCGCCCGGGGGTGAACATCGGCCCAGCGCAGCAGACCCTCCACCCAGCGCCCGGCGCGCGGGCTGAGCAGCAGGAACAGCTGCTGGACCGCCCAGGCCGCAAGCCAGAGCAGCACGACCAGGGCCAGGACCAGCGCCACCAGGCGCACCGCGGCCTCGGCGGCGAGCTCCAGGGAGGCGCCGAAGACAATGCCGGGCAGCAGGTAGGCCGGCGCCCAGGCGACGGCGGACAGGACGTTCGCGACGAGAAATCGGCCCGGCGGCATGCCCATCATGCCCGCGACCATCGGGATCACGGCCCGCACGGGGCCGACGAAACGCCCGAACGCCACGCTCTTGCCGCCGTATTTCTCGAAGAAACGGACCCCCGAATCGAGACTTTCGGGGTAGCGGGAGAAGGGCCACATGGTCGTGAGCCGGCCCTGGAAGTGGCGGCCGAGCCAGTAGCTGAGCCCGTCCCCGGCGACCGCGCCGGCGACCGCCCACAGGCAGACCGGCCAGAACTGCAAGGCCCCGGTGGCGATGAGCGCGCCGGCGCCGAGCATCATGATGACGCCGGGGACGATCAGCCCTACCACGGCGAGGGACTCGACCAGGGCGACCAGGAACACGGCGAGATGCGCCCAGGTCGGGTTGGCCGTGACCCAGGCGAGCAGGTCCTGCAACAGCGCGGTCATGTCGGGCGACGCAGGCGCCGGCGCATCAGGCCGCGATAGCGGCGAAGGCCTCCGCGGCGGCGCTCAAGGTGGCGGCGATGTCCGCGTCGCCGTGCGCGGCGGAGACGAACCCCGCCTCGAAGGCTGATGGGGCGAGATACACCCCGCGCTCCAGCATGGCGTGGAAGAACCCCTTGAAGCTCTCCTGGTCGCAGGCGGTGGCCCCCGCGTAGTCGGTCACCCGCCCGGCGTCGGTGAAGAAGATGCCGAACATGCCGCCGGCCCGGTTGGCGGAGAGCGGGACGCCCGCCTTTTCCGCGGCGGCGAGCAGACCCTCGACCAGCCGCTCGGTGCTGGCGCCCAAACGCTGGTGGAAACCGGGCTCGGAGATCAGCTCCAGGGTCTTCAGGCCCGCGGCCATCGCCACCGGGTTGCCGGACAGGGTGCCCGCCTGGTAGACGGGGCCCAGCGGGGAGATCTTTTCCATCACCTCGCGGCGGCCGCCGAAGGCGCCCACGGGCATGCCGCCGCCGATGACCTTGCCCAGCGTGGTGAGGTCGGGCCTTACCCCGTACAGCTCCTGCGCCCCGCCGAGCGAGACCCGGAAGCCGGTCATGACCTCGTCGAAGATCAGCACCGCCCCGTGCTCGTCGCACAGCGCGCGCAGGCCCTCCAGGAAGCCCGGTTCCGGCGGGATGCAGTTCATGTTGCCGGCGACCGGCTCGACGATGACGCAAGCGATCTCGTCGCCGATCTCGCGGAAGGCGTCGCGGACCTGATCCAGATCGTTGAAGCTCAGGGTGACGGTCAGCTCCGCCAGGGCCGCCGGAACGCCGGGGGAGCTGGGCTCGCCCAGGGTAAGGGCGCCCGAGCCGGCCTTGACCAGGAGGGAATCCGAGTGACCGTGGTAGCAGCCTTCGAACTTGATCAGCTTGTCCCGGCCGGTGTAGCCGCGGGCGAGGCGGATGGCGCTCATGGTGGCCTCGGTGCCGGAGCTGACCATGCGCACCAGATCCATCGAGGGAACCAGCTCGCAGACCCGGTCCGCCATCCGGGTCTCGAGCTCCGTCGGGGCGCCGAAGGAGAGTCCGCCGCGGATGCGTTCGGCGACGGCCTCGATGACCTGCGGGTGGGCGTGACCCAGGATCATCGGCCCCCAGGAGCCCACGTAATCGACATAGCGTCGCCCGTCGGCGTCGAAGACATAGGGACCGGACGCCTTCTCGAAGAACACCGGATCCCCGCCGACGCCGCGAAAGGCCCGCACGGGCGAGTTCACGCCGCCCGGAATGTGACGCTGGGCCGCTGCGAAAAGGTCATGGGATCGGGTCATCGGGCGAAACCTCCGTGGGGAAGAGCCGTTTGAATGCGAGGGCGGCGGCGCGGACGTCGGGCTGGCCGAATACGCCCTCGACCACGGCGAGCATGTCCGCGCCCGCCGCGATCAGGGGGCCGCCATTCTCCGGCGTAATACCCCCGATGGCAACCAGGGGCAGGTTGAGCTCCAGGCGGGCGCGGCGCAGGAGGTCGAGCGCGGCATGGACCGCCCGCGGCTTGGTGGCGGAGGCGAAGAAGCTGCCGAAGGCGGCATAGTCGGCGCCGGCGCGCTGGGCCTCGCGGGCGCGCTCGAGGTCGTCGTAGCAGGAGACGCCAATGATGGCATCTGGCCCCAGGCGCCCGCGGGCCTCTCCGGGGTCGGGGTCGTCGCGTCCGAGGTGGACGCCGTCGGCGCCGACCGCCGCCGCGAGCTCCAGGTCGTCGTTGATGATGAGGGGTATGCCATGCTTGCGGCAGACGGCGAGCAGGCCGCGGGCGTCGGCCAGCCGAGCGGCTGCGTCCCGGCCCTTGTTGCGGTACTGAATCAGCCGGGCGCCCCCGACGATAGCCTCCTCCACCTGGGCAGGCAGGGGAGACCCGGCGCGCGGGTGCGCGGGCGTGATGGCGTAGAGCCCCCGCAGCCGGATCATTTCTTCTTGCGGCGGCCGCTCTCGAGCGCGAACAGACGGTTGGGAGTGAGCTGACAGCGGCCGGTGCGCCAGGCGTGCTTCAGGGTGTCCCAGGTGTAGGACTGGGCATCGGAGATCGCGTCCGTCATCTCCATGCCCTTGACCAGGCGCGCGGCAATGGCGCTCGCGAGGGTGCAGCCGGAGCCGTGATAGACGCCGGGCAGCCTCGGCCAGCTCCATTCCCGGTGGCTTCCGTCACGCCCGTAGAGCCGGTTGACCACGTCTTCCCGGTCCTCGTGGGTTCCGGTAATCAGCAGCCAGCGGCAACCGGTATCGAGCAAGCGTCGCGCGCAGTCGTCCGGCTTGGAAAAACCGCTCAGGCTCTGTGCCTCGGGGAGATTCGGTGTCACCAGGGTGCAGCGCCCGAGCAGGTTGTTTCGCATCTGGTTGAGCAAGGCGGCATCGGTGACGGGCTCTCCCGTGCCGGCAGCGAGGACAGGGTCCAGGATCAGTGGCAGATCTGGATATTCTTCGGCGAGGGCGGCGAGCACGCGCACGATCCGCGAGCTGCCGAGCAGCCCGACCTTGATCGCGCCGATTCGGCTGTCGGCCAGGATCAGCCGGCACTGCTCCGCAACCTGCTCCGCGGACTGGGGCCACAGCTGGGCCACGCCGCAGGAGTCCTGGGCGGTCAGGCAGGTGATCACGCACGCTGCATGGACCCCGTACGCCCGCGCCGCCTCGGCGTCTGCCTGCGTGCCCGCGCCTCCGGAGGGGTCGTGACCGCCGACGCAGAGGAGGATGCTGGATTGTTCGGCGCTCGGCATCGGGGCGGTCAACGGCGGCCACCGAGGTCGAAGGGACCGCTTCCTCGAACGGCGGCGCGGCGGAAAGCGCGGCGCTGCAGTTGAAATTTCCGCTCAAAACCCTGATCTGCGCGGAGGTATTCGGTGGGCGTGGCACGGCCGCGCGCGCTCTGCCCGATTAAAGCAACCCGTCTGTCGTCGGCGGTTTCGATTCGACCCGGTAAGGATTTTTTCATGAAGACCTACATGTGCGTGATCTGCGGTTTCATCTACGACGAGGCGAAAGGCCTTCCCGACGAGGGTATCCCGCCCGGAACCACCTGGGAGGATATCCCGATGAACTGGAAATGTCCCGAATGCGGGGCGGGGAAGGAAGACTTCGAGATGGTCGAGATTTAGAGACCGCGCCGTACCTCCGGCTCATGCGCCCGCTCCGCAGCGCTGGCGCCAAACTGATCTACACTGACAGGTGTGTTCGACAATCGCCGACGTTCCGTTTCAGATGAGCCGTCATGATTCCGAGATGATCGAGTTGGCACGAAGCTATTGCGAGCTGATCGAGGCCTCGGGCGCGGGGCCGGAAGGCTGGCTCAGGGCAGGTGGCGGATCTCCTGCCGAGGCTGCAGGCGGCGATCACGTCGCTCGACAGACCCGATGGCCAGAGCGACGCCGGTCTCATGCCGGATCTCGATGCCCGCTTCGAGCTCTTCAGTCACCTGCGCGATCTGCTCGGGGAGCGTGACGGCTACTGGCTGGAGTTCGATCGTGTTGGCGACGGCTGTGCCATGACCGGCAGCCTGGCGGACGACCTCACGGATATCTACTGCGAGCTCAAGCACGGGTTGCGCGTGCTTGCGGAACGCCCTGAGCAGGCGGTCCCGGGCTGGCTCAATGGCTACGAGAGCCATTGGGGCCGGCACCTCGTGGACGCTCAGCGTCACCTGGCGTCGTTGGCCGCCGTGGGGCGCCTGGAGCTGCCTTGACGGCGTTTCTCGGGTGGCAAGAGCCGCGCCATTCCTGATAAGCTCTTCGGCCTTTTTTAGACCTTCGGAGAGAAAACCATGTTGGCCTCCCTGTCGGAACAAGATCTGACCCTTACCTCCCCCGCCCAGTCCAAGATGAGCGAGCTGTTCGCACAAGTCGACGAGAACATCCAGGGTGTGCGCGTTTTCGCGACCCCTGGGGGTTGCAGTGGAATCAGCTTCGGCATGACCTTCACCGACAGCATCAACGACAACGACGGCATCCTCGACTGTAACGGCTTCAAGGTCATCGTCGACGATGGCACCATGCAGTATCTGCGCGGTGTCGAGATCGATTTCGTCGACCGCGGCGACGGCAACGAGACGTTCGTCTTCAACAACCTGCCTTCGATGGGTGGCGGTTGCGGAACCTGCGGATCTTCGTCGGGTGGCGGTTGCTCTTGACCGAGCGCCCGTTGCTTGAAGACGCCAGAGGCGGCATGGCCCTGGCGGTTCAGCACACCAGTTGAAGCGTAGATCGCGAAGGTTTCTCGACGAAAAAGCGGCGACTGCCGCTTTTTTTCTTCTCTAGGCGCGGATCCAGATCATGATCGAAGTCGGTATCGTCGGCGGAACAGGGTACACGGGTTCCGAGCTGTTGCGCCTGCTGGCGGGGCACCCGGAGGTGTCCGTGGCGTCCATCACCTCACGTTCCGAAGCGGGAACGGCGGTCGCGGAGATGTTTCCGCATCTGCGGGGGCGGGTCGATCTGGCCTTCTCGGCGCCGGACCCGGCCCAACTCTCCGCATGCGACCTGGTGTTCTTCGCCACGCCCAACGGCACCGCGATGCAGATGGTCCCGGAGCTACTGTCCGCCGGGACGCGCGTCGTCGATCTCGCCGCGGACTTTCGGCTGAAGGACCCGGATGACCTGGGAGCGATGGTACGGCATTCCGCATGCCTGTCCCGAGCTGCTGGCGGATGCGGTCTATGGCCTGCCCGAGGTCCACCGAGAGTCGATCAGAGAGGCGCGCTTGGTGGCGAACCCGGGCTGCTACCCGACTGCCGTCACCCTGGGATTCCTGCCGCTGCTGGAGGCGGGTGTCGTCGATCCGACCTGGCTGGTCGCAGACGCCAAGTCCGGGGTGAGCGGGGCCGGCCGCAAGGCCAGCGTTGGCCTGCTCATGGCCGAGGTGGGCGAAAGCTTCAAGGCATACTCGGTCGCCGGGCATCGCCACCAGCCGGAAATCACCCAGAACCTCGCGCCGTTCGCGGGAGGTGATTTGCGACTCACGTTCGTGCCCCATCTGGTTCCCATGATTCGTGGGATCGAGGCGACTCTGTACGGGCGGTTGAAGTCGTCCGCAGACGGGCTTCAGGCCCACTACGAGCGGCGCTATCGAGACGAGGTTTTCGTAGACGTGATGCCGGAGGGGTCGCATCCGGATACGCGCTCCGTGCGTGGCAGCAACCTCTGTCGCATCGCGGTCGCCGAGCCGCTCGGCGCCGGGGTCGTCGTGGTTCAGTCGGTGATCGACAATCTGGTGAAGGGTGCGGCGGGGCAAGCCGTCCAGAACATGAACATCATGTTCGGGTTTCCCGAATCGCAGGGGCTGCTGCAGCCCGCGCTGCTTCCGTGAGGTTGCCTGCATGATGCACGGCAAGCGCGTCGTCTCGCCGAGAATCGTGCGGCGCCGCGGCGGGGGGGCAGCCTTCGCAATGCTCTTCCTGGCCCTGACGGTTATCGGTGCGGCGTTCGCTGGGGGATGGATGCTCGGGCGAGAGCAGACGACAACGCTCGCGGTTCTCGCGAAGGAGATCGCGCAGGAGCGCGACGCGCTGAAGGAGACGGTGGCTCAACTGAAGCAGGAGGCGATCGTCCTCGAGCGCACGAAGCAGATCGATGTCCAGGCGAACCGGACCGCACAGGAGGACCTGAAGAAGGCGCAGGACGAGCGTCTTGCGTTGGAGAAGGAGGTTTCTTTCCTCAAGCGGCTGATCCGCGAAGGGGGCGGTGGGCTCCTGCAGGTGCAGGCATTGAAGCTCAAGGCGTCGGACGATCCGAACGAGTTCGGCTACAGCTTCACCGTCAGTCAGCTGATTCAGGATTTCGCCGAATCCGAGGGCGCGGTGGAGGTGAAGGTCGCCGGCAAGCGCGATGGCAAGGAGGTTACCTTGTCGCTCGACAAGCTGCCGGGTTCTCAGCCTCGCAGTCACAAGATGAAGTTCAAGCACTTTCAGAACTTCGAGGGCAGCATCAAGATTCCCGATGATCTGGAGCCCGACCATTTGATCGTTGAGATCGAACCGTCGACGAAGAATTTGCTGCCCATCGCCGAGACCTTGGGCTGGGAAGTCGGCGAGTAAGGCCGGGAGGGAGGAGAGTGCGCTGATGGCGAGAGTGAAACGACGTTTTCCCGACTATGTGACGATCATTGGCCCGGAGACGGAGGTGCGCGGTGAGATCCGTTTCACCGGAGGCTTGCACATCGACGGCAAGGTCATGGGGGACGTCGCAGGCAGCGCCACGGAGGACTGCGGGCTGACCCTCGGCCGCACCGGAGTCGTTGAGGGGAACCTCGATGTCGCTCGGGTGGTGATCGACGGCACCGTGATCGGCGACGTCCGCGCAGTGGGGCGCGCCGAGCTTGCCCCGGGCGCCCGCATCGAGGGTACCTTGTTCTACGGCGTGCTCGAAATGGCAGAGGGTGCCGAGGTCAACGGCAAGGTCCTGCACATCAGCGACGACGTGACTCCCCGCCTCGCCTTTCACGGAACCGGCGAGGAGGCGCCGACACCATCCGCGGTTTCAACCGGCGGGCAGGTCAGCGAGGAGGAAAAGGACAGGGAGCCATCCCGAAGCCCGGGGGTTGCTTTCGGTCGGGACGACAATACTTGAATAGTCTACTGGGTAAATGCATCATAGGTTGATGATCTACTAACCCCGTATGAACGGGTCAAGGTGCAATATGAACGCAGAAACAGCGGTTGACGAATCGGCTCTCGTCTTCACCTCCGCGGCGGCAGCCAAGGTCGCGGCCCTGATCGAGGAGGAGGGTAATCCTGACCTGATGCTCCGTGTGTACATTCAGGGCGGTGGTTGCTCCGGCTTTCAGTACGGCTTCACCTTCGACGAGAGCGTGCAGGATGGGGACACCGAGGTCATTACCGACGGGGTGAAGCTGTTGATCGATCCCATGAGCATGCAGTATCTCAGCGGCGCGGAAATCGATTATACGGAGGGCCTGCAGGGCGCGCAGTTCGTCATCCGCAATCCCAATGCCTCCACGACCTGCGGCTGCGGATCATCGTTCGCGGTCTGAGCTGTCATCGCGCGGGACCCAGAGCGGAAGGGTCGATCGCGCACCGTTCGCAAGCAGCCGCGGAATTCCGCGCTGAATCGCGCGGCGAGGCGGTTATCGGGCGTCGGCCACCAGGACGTCGCCACTCGCCTCCGCGAGCCGCGCTAGGAGCGATTGAGCGACCGATTCGAAGCGCTTGCGCTCCTTGGCAACCAGGGGGTCGGCAAACGGCGCCTTGACCGTGAGCGGGTTTCGGTGCACGCCATTGACGAGGAATTCGTAGTGGAGGTGCGGGCCTGTAGCGAGACCGGTCTGCCCGACATAGCCGATGACCTGCCCTTGTGCCACCCGGTCGCCCGTGGAGAGACCCTTCGCGAATCTCGAGAGGTGGCCGTAGACGGTCTGGTAAGTACGGCCGTGGCTCAAGGTCACGACCTTCCCGTATCCCTTCTTCCATCCCACGTCCTTGACGGTCGCGTCACCCGTGGCGATCACGGGCGTTCCCGTCGGGGCGGCGTAATCGACGCCGCGGTGGGCACGCTCGCGCTTCAGGATGGGGTGCCAGCGCTTGTTCGTGAACCGAGAGCTGATGCGCGAGAACTCGACCGGCGTGCGGAAAAAGGTCTTGCGGAGCGGCTTTCCATCCGGGGCGTAGTAGTCGACCTTCCCGGTGCTGTCCTGGTAGCGTATGGCGCGGAAGGAACGGCCTTGATTCACGAATTCCGCGGCCAGGATTTCCCCCGGCGCGACCACCTCGCCGTCAGCCCACAACTCCTCGTAGATCACGGCGAACCGGTCCCCGGAGCGGATCTCGAGGGCGAAGTCGATGTCCCATCCGAAGATCGTCGCGAGCTTCATGGTGACGGCGTCCGGCAAGCCCGATTTCTGGGCGCTGGAGAATAGGGACTGGTCGATGACGCCTGCGGCGGCCGTGGCCTTTGCCCTGGTCGTCTTCTCCCTCAGCGCACCCTTGAAGCCCTTGTCCGTGGCGGAGAATTCGACCGACCGCAGGGCGTCGAGCTCAAGTTGCACCCTGGCGAGCTGGCTCTGCTCGTCAAGGCGAATTCGCAGCGTGTCGCCGGGACGAATGTTTTCGATGCGCCTGCCAGGCTCCCCGCTGGCCACGATTTCTTGCAACAAACGCGGGTCGAGGTCGTTGTTGCTGAAGATCTTGGCAAGGGTGTCGCCTGGCTCGACGACATGCTCGATCCAGGTCCCTTGGTCCGCTTCCTGTTGCGCGGTAGCGTCTGTTGTCGAAACGCCGGGGTTCCCGGCCTCTTCGCCCTTCTGCCGCGGTCGCGTTCTGAACCGATACCTCTTGCTCCGCGGACGTCCTGACCGATGCGGTCGGCGCCCCGCGCAGCAGCGATGTCATCGCATCGGTCAAGGCGCGCTCGTCAGGAGTCTTGGAGCGCCCCTCGGAATCACTTCTGATCGGGCGGACGTCCTCGGGCGTTGCTGGACGGGGGGGCAGGGAGAGCGGGATGATGTCCGATTCGGATCCCCTGCCGGATGGCGCTGTGTCCCAGGGCAGGTCGAGCTGCAGCGCGATGAAGATCGCCACGGCCGCAAGGCCGAGGCCTAAGACTCGGATGAGTATTCTGCGGAGGGGGCGGCGGGGCTTGTCGAAGGTCAGGTCGCGTTGCCGGAATTTGTAATCATACATAACGAAGCAGCGACAACTATCGATATTTCTTTGGTCTTCGAGCTGCCGCGATTCTAGACGAATCGCGCGTCCCAGTGAAAGGGCTTTTGCTGGAGCATTGCGACGCCCTCGGGACGGCGGAGGAACCGCGGCAATGGGTTATCATCACAAGATTTTTCATCCAGGTGGGGCTGACAAATGGGCGGATTAGACGAGGCGTTTGCGGTTATCAGGCGGGGAACAGACGAGATATTGGTCGAGGACGCCTTGCGCGAAAAGCTCGAAAAGGGACGTCCGTTGCGGGTCAAGGCGGGGTTCGATCCGACCGCGCCGGATCTCCATCTCGGCCATACCGTCCTGATCAACAAGCTGCGGCAGTTCCAGGAACTGGGCCATGAGGTGTTGTTCCTGATCGGTGATTTCACCGGCATGATCGGTGATCCCACCGGGAAGAACGTGACCCGAAAGCCGCTCAGTCGCGACGAGGTGCTGGACAACGCCAGAACCTACGAGGAGCAGATTTTCCGCATCCTGGATCCCGAGCGCACGCTGGTGGTGTTCAACTCCAGCTGGATGGGAGAGATGCGCGCCGCCGATCTGGTCGCCCTGGCGGCGAAGCACACGGTGGCCAGGATGCTCGAGCGCGATGATTTCTCGAAGCGCTTCGCATCGGGGCAGGCCATTGCGATCCACGAATTCCTGTACCCGCTGGTCCAAGGATACGACTCCGTTGCCCTGAAGGCCGATGTAGAGCTCGGCGGCACGGATCAGAAATTCAATCTTCTGGTTGGGCGTCAGCTCCAGCAGGCCTACGGACAGGAGCCTCAGGTTGTGATTACGATGCCGATCCTGGAAGGTCTGGACGGGGTGCAGAAGATGTCGAAATCGCTCGGTAACTACATCGGCATCACGGATCCGCCAGACGAGATGTTCGGCAAGGTGATGTCCATATCGGACGAGTTGATGTGGCGCTACTTCGAGCTCCTGAGCGCTCGCCCCATGAGCGAGATCGAGGCGTGGCGTCGCGCCGTGCTGGAAGGCGAGAACCCACGCGACGTTAAGTTCCGCCTCGCGGAGGAGCTCGTCGCTCGCTTCCACGATGCCTCGTCCGCGCGGTGCGCAAGAGAAGCCTTCATCGCTCGTTTCCAACGCGGGGCGCTGCCGGATGAGATGCCCGAGCTTGACGTCGCCGCGCCAGCGGGCGAGGCGCTAGCAATCGGAAACCTGTTGAAGGAAGCCGGGTTGGTCAAGAGCACCTCGGAGGCTCTGCGCCTGATCAGCCAGGGCGCGGTGCGCATAGATGGGGTGCGTATCGAGGACCGCGCGTTGGCGATCCCACGTGGGGAGGCGCACGTGTACCAGGTAGGCAAGCGGCGTGTAGCGCGCATCCGCTTGAGCTGAGCGGGCCGAAGCGAGGTTGC
>CAVORB010000040.1:0-14099 GCA_963698495.1 uncultured Gammaproteobacteria bacterium
GGCAGGGGTAGGCCACGGCGGCGCGGTCAGCGGGCGCGGCGATTCACTCCGAGGTCTGCGGCGCCTGACATCGCGGGCAGACCCCGTAGATCACGAGCGAGTGATCCTCGAGCGTGAAACCGTGATCCTGCGCGATGGCCCGCTGGCGCTCCTCGATCGCCTCCTCGAGGAACTCCACGACCTTGCCGCACTTCACGCACACCAGGTGGTCATGGTGCCCGCCGGTGTTGACCTCGAACACGGACTGCCCGCCCTCGAAGTGATGGCGGCACACGAGCCCTGCGCTCTCGAACTGGGTGAGCACCCGGTAAACGGTTGCCAGCCCGATTTCCTCGCCCTTTTCCAGCAGCGTCCGGTAGACATCCTCGGCGCTCAGATGCCGCTTGCCGCTGCCCTCGAGCACCTCCAGCACCTTGATGCGCGGCAGGGTGACCTTCAGACCCGCCCGCTTGATCTGGGTGTTCTCCACGCTCCCTCTCCTTCAGCCCGCGCGCGACAGGGGGCACAGGGTCGGGATCGCTGATCGCCGCTCCCGGGCGGGCTGAGAGGCGACCGCCGGGACCACATTGGTCGACAACACGTCGAGACTGTGCGGTATCATGCGTGACTGTCTGCGGCCTCAATCCTGTCGACAAGATGCAAAAGGTTCTCATTTATCTCGCTCTCGGTGCAACCCTGACGGTCTCGGGATGCTCCAGCTCGGAGAAAAAACCCGAGTATCGGACTTCGGTGCTGGAGCGGTTGCCTTTCGTCTACAAGATGACGGTTCAACAGGGAAACATCATTACCGAGGAGAACGTAGACCGCCTGCAGCCAGGGATGACCAAGAGCCAGGTTCGCTTCCTGCTCGGCACGCCAATGCTCACGGACATGTTCCATGCCGATCGATGGGACTACACCTACACCATCCGCAGGGGTCACAAACCCATGGAGGACACGCGGCTCGCCCTGTTCTTCCAGGACGACGCCCTGGTGAGAGTAGAAGGCGATATCCGTCCGGACCCCAACCGCGCCGCCACGCGCGAGCCGGTTGAAATGATCGTCGAGGTGCCGGACTGGGAGGACAACCGCGGGTTCATCGCCAAGACCTTCAGCAAGCTCGGCGTCGACCCGGCGGAATAGGCGGCGCGCAAGCATCAACTGCTGTCGCGGCCGAGGGCGGTCAGTTCTCCGTCACGCCCGCGCCCTTGCGCATGACCTTGCCCTCCGCCGCACGCTTCTTGCGCTGGGCCTTGGGGTCGGCAATCAGGGGCCGGTAGATCTCGACCCGATCCCCCGTCTCAAGGGCCTGCTCCAGCGTGGCAAGCTTGCCGAAGACCCCGACCTTGTTGATCTCGAGGTCGATTTCCGGGAACCGCTTGAGGATGCCGGAACGCTCGATGGCCTCGCGAACCGTCATCCCCCTCGCGCCCTCGACCGCCAGCAGGGCCTGATCATCCTCCCGGGCGAACGCCACTTCCACCTGGATGCGCTGCTCAGCCACGGTACACCTCGTCGGCCCGCTTGCAGAAGGCATCCACGAGCGTATTGGCGGCCTGATTGAAGACCGCTCCGAAGGCCTTGTCGATGAGTCTGCCCGAAAACTCGAAATCCAGCTCGAGCTCCACCTTGCAGGCATCCTCCCGCAGGGCGAGAAAGCTCCAGCCGCCGGTAAGCTTGCGGAATGGACCGTCGAGCAGATCGATGTCCATCCGCCTGCCCCAGTCGATGCGGTTACGGGTCGTGAAGGTCTGATGCACACCCAGCCGCGCCACCTCGAGACGCCCGCATACGACATCGTTCTCGCTGGACACGACGATGGCGGATCGACACCAGGGCAGGAACTGGGGATAGGCCTCCATATCCGCCACCAGCTCGAACATCTGCTCCGCCGAGTAGGAGACGAGTGCGCTCTTCTTGACGACCGGCACCGTTCCGGACCCCGGGGCCTACAACAGACCGATCGCGTTGAGGAGGACCAGGCCGACCGCCAAGGGCGCCACGTAGCGGATCAGTGCCCGCCAGACGCGGTACAGGACACCCTCGCCCAGATCCAGCTCGTCGACGGACGCATCCCGTGACAGCACCCAGCCGGCGAACACGGCAATCAACACGCCGCCCAGCGGCAAGAGGATGTTGGCGGTGACGAAGTCGAACAGATCGAGGAAGCCCTTGCCGAAGAGGGTGATGTGGGACCACTCGTTCAGGGACAAGAGGCAGGCGATCCCCAGCAGCCACACGGCGACGCCGGCCAGCACGGACGCCCGGACCCGGCTGAAGCTCAGATTCTCCACCAGCCAGGCCACCATGGGCTCGAGCAGCGAGATGGCCGAGGTCCAGGCGGCGAACACCAGCAGCACGAAGAACAGGGTGCTGAACAGAACCCCGCCCGGCATCTGCCCGAAGGCGATCGGCAATACCTTGAACACCAGCCCCGGCCCTTGCTCGGGCGCCATCCCGTTGGCGAAGACGACGGGAAAGATCGCCAATCCGGCCAGGATCGCGACCAGGGTATCCATTCCGGCGATGATCACGCTGTTGGTGCCGATCGATGCCTCGCTGTGCAGGTAGGAGCCGTAGATCATGATGGCGCCCATACCCAGACTCAGGCTGAAGAAGGCCTGGCCCATGGCGCTGAGAACGGCCTGCCCGGACAGCTTGCTGAAGTCGGGCGCGAACAGATAGCTCAGCGTCTGCTGGAAATCTCCGGTGCTGAACGCATAGCCGACCATCAGCACCAGCAGCAGGAACAGCGCCGGCATCAGGAAGCGCACCGCCTTCTCCAGGCCGCTCGCCACGCCGCGGGCGACGACCAGGACGCAGAGGGTCATGAACACCGTGTGCCAGGCCAGCAGACGCTCCGCATCCCCGACCAGCCCGCCGAACACGGCGTCGGCCCGCGCGGCATCGATGCCAGTGAACACCCCGGCCGCGGCACGTACGGCGTACGCCATGGTCCAGCCGGCGATCACGCTGTAGAAGGACAGGATCAGAAATCCCGTGACGATGCCCATCCAGCCCAGCAACTGCCAGGCGGGGCTGCTGCCGTTGCGCCGCGCCAGGGTGCGCATGGTGTTGATGGGGCTCTGGCGCCCGCGGCGTCCGAGCATGATTTCCGCCATCATGATCGGTATCCCGATCGCGGCGACACACAGGAGGTAGACCAGGACGAAAGCACCGCCGCCGTACTCGCCGGCGGTGTACGGAAAGCGCCAGATGTTGCCGAGCCCGACTGCCGATCCAGTGGCCGCCAGGATGAATGCCAGACGGGTGCTCCACATGCCGTGGACGGAGGTCGTCACCGCCATCGATAACTCCTAAGAATGGCCTGATTGCCCCGGCAAAGATTCGGAGCTGCTGCACACGACCAGCGGCCGGGCGAGGCCATTCTCCGGGAATCGGCGCGGCGGCTCAAGCCGCGGCCGACGGCGAGTCAGCGGGCAACCTCGGCGCGCACCAGGTCCGCCAATCGGTTGGCGATGGTCAGGACCTGCGCGTCCTCGACCCCCTCGACCATGACCCGCATCAGGGGCTCGGTGCCGGACGGGCGCAGGAGCACCCGGCCGAGGCCGTCGAGCTCCCGCTCCGCGGATATCACCGCGTCCTGAACCGCGGGTATGGACATGACGTCGATCCGTTGGCTCAGCCGCACGTTGATCAGGTGCTGCGGGTACTTCTCCACCTCGCCCGCGAGCTCGGCGAGGGGGCGCCCGCCGCGGACCAGCTCGGCCAGGACCTGAAGGGCGGCGATGATACCGTCGCCGGTCGTGGTGCGATCGCGGCAGATGATGTGCCCCGAGGGCTCGCCGCCGAGGATCCCTCCGTCGCGTTTCAGCCGCTCCATGATGTAGCGGTCGCCGACCCGGGTGCGGACGAATCCAACCCCGAGCCGCTGCAAGCCGTGCTCGAGACCGAGGTTGCTCATCAGGGTCCCGACCACCTCGCCGACCAGCCCTCCCTCCCCTTGGCGCGACTTGGCGATGATGTAGATCAGCTGATCGCCGTCCACCAGGTTGCCCTGTGCATCGACCATCAGCACCCGGTCGCCGTCACCGTCGAAGGCGATGCCGAGGTCCGCGCCCTCGCGCACGACGGCCTCGATCAGGGTCTGGGGATTGGTGGAACCGACCGCACGATTGATGTTGAAGCCATCCGGCTCGTCGCCGATGGCGACGACGCTGGCGCCGAGCTCCTCGAACACGCAGGGCGCGACATGGTAGGTGGCGCCATGGGCGCAGTCGACCACCAGCTTCAGCCCCTTGAGGCTCATCGCGGAGGGGATGGTGCTCTTGCAGAACTCGATGTAGCGGCCCTGTGCGTCGTCGACCCGTTTGACCTTGCCGAGATCCGCCGCCTCTACCGTCGTCAGCGGCTGCTCCAGGGCTTGCTCGATGGCCAGCTCGACCTCGTCCGCGAGCTTGTCCCCCTCGGCGTTGAAGAACTTGATGCCGTTGTCCTCGTAGGGGTTGTGGGATGCGCTGATGACGATGCCGGCCACCGCGCGCAGGGTGCGGGTGAGGTAGGCGATGCCCGGGGTGGGCATGGGACCGAGCAGGCGAATGTTGGTCCCCGCGGCCACCAGCCCCGCCTCCAGGGCCGATTCGAACATGTAGCCGGAGATCCGGGTGTCCTTGCCGATGAGCACCTTGCCGCCGCGGCCATTGGCGAGCACGCGACCCGCGGCCCAGCCGAGCTTGAGCATGAAGTCCGGCGTGATGATCCCCTCGCCCACGCGGCCGCGGATGCCGTCCGTGCCAAAATACTTTCGCGTCACGATACCCCCTCCCCGATTGCGCGATCGCGTTCCGAGATATTCAATCGCCGCCCAGCGCCTGGACGACGCGCAGCGCATCCACGGTCGGCGCCACGTCATGCACACGCACCACGAGCGCCCCCCGCTCCACCGCGAGCACCGCGGCTGCCAGGCTGCCGGCGAGCCGCTCGTCCACCTCCCGCCCGGTCAGCGCCCCGATCATCGATTTGCGCGACAGGCCGACGATCACGGGCAGATCCAGGGCGGAGAGCGCCGGGAGTCCGGCCAGCAACGCCAGATTGTGTGCCAGCGTCTTGCCGAACCCGAACCCCGGGTCGATCAGCAGGCATTCGCGGGGGATCCCCGCTTGCACGCATGCGCGCACCCGGTCTCGGAGAAAGTCGGCCACCTCGGCAACGACATCCCCGTAGCTGGGCTCCTGCTGCATGGTACCGGGCTCGCCGCGCATGTGCATCAGGCAGATGGGGACGGCGGCCTCCCGCGCGGCAGCGAGCGCCCCCGGCAAGCGCAGCGCACGCACATCGTTGATCAGCCCGGCGCCCGCGGCGACCGCGGCACGCATCACCTCTGGCTTGCTGGTGTCAACGGAAATAGGCAGCGCGACGCGCGCCGCCACCGCCTCGATGACGGGGACGACCCTTGCGATCTCGTCCGCCGCGCTGACGGAGGAGGCGCCGGGGCGGGTCGACTCGCCGCCGACATCGATGATATCGGCCCCCTCCTCCGCCATGCGTTCCGCACGGCGGACGGCGATATCGGGGCTGAAGAAGACGCCGCCATCTGAGAAGGAGTCCGGGGTGACGTTGAGCACCCCCATGACGCAGGGCCGGCGCAGGTCAAGGGACCTACCCCCGCAATCCAACAGGCGCACGGAGGTCCCGCGCCGCTGCCGGGTCAGTGCTCGCCCGCCGGGCCGCCGATGGGCCCTTCCCCCGCGGTTCCCTTCGCCTCGGCCTTGGCCGGCGCGCCGCCGGAGCCGGTCTCTTCCCCCTCGTCGTCCCAATCGCGGGGCGGACGCGGGGTGCGGCCGGACATGATGTCGTCGATCTGGTCGGCGTCGATAGTCTCGTATTTGATCAACGCCTCGGCCATGGCATGGAGCTTGTCCATGTTCTCCGTGAGCAGGCGCTTGGCGCGCTCGTAGTTGCGCTCGATGAAGTCGCGCACCTCCTCGTCGATCAGGTGCGTGGTCTCGTCGGAGACGTTCTTGTGCTGCGTCACCGAGTGGCCAAGGAAGACCTCCTGCTCATCCTCGCTGTAGGTCAGCGGGCCGAGCTTCTCGGAAAGGCCCCACTTGGTCACCATGTTGCGCGCGATGTCGGTGGCGCGGTGGATGTCGTTCTGCGCCCCGGTGGTGACGCTCTCCGGACCGAAGATGAGCTCTTCGGCAAGACGCCCGCCGAACAGGCTGGAGATCTGGCTCTCCAGGCGCTGCTTGCTGAAGCTGTAGCGGTCCTCTTCGGGCAGGAACATGGTCAATCCCAGGGCGCGGCCGCGGGGAATGATGCTGACCTTGTAGACCGGGTCGTGGGCCGGCACCAGCCGTCCGACGATGGCGTGCCCCGCCTCGTGGTAGGCGGTGAGCTTCTTCTCGTCCTCCGACATGACCATGGAACGCCGCTCGGCGCCCATCATGATCTTGTCCTTGGCCTTCTCGAACTGCTCCTGCTCCACCATGCGCTTGTTCGCCCGGGCGGCGAACAGGGCGGCCTCATTGACCAGATTGGCCAGATCGGCGCCGGAGAACCCCGGCGTGCCGCGGGCGATAATCGATGCCTTCACGTCCTCCCCCACTGGGATCTTGCGCATGTGCACCTTGAGGATCTGCTCGCGCCCGCGCACGTCCGGCAGAGGCACCACAACCTGGCGGTCGAAACGGCCCGGACGCAACAGGGCCGGGTCGAGCACGTCCGGTCGGTTGGTGGCGGCGATGACGATGACGCCCTCGTTGCCCTCGAAGCCGTCCATCTCCACCAGCAGCTGGTTCAGGGTCTGCTCGCGCTCGTCGTGTCCGCCGCCCAGGCCCGCGCCGCGATGGCGGCCCACGGCGTCGATCTCATCGATGAAGATAATGCAGGGCGCGTGCTTCTTGGCCTGCTCGAACATGTCGCGCACGCGCGAGGCGCCGACACCCACGAACATCTCGACGAAGTCGGAGCCGGAGATGGTGAAGAAGGGCACCTTGGCCTCGCCGGCGATGGCCCGCGCCAGCAGCGTCTTGCCGGTGCCCGGCGCGCCGACCATGAGCACGCCCTTGGGGATCTTGCCGCCGAGCTTCTGGAACTTGCCGGGGTCACGCAGGAAATCGACCATCTCCGAGACCTCCTCCTTGGCCTCGTCGGCGCCGGCGACATCGCCGAAGTTGACCTTGACCTGGTCCTCGGAGAGCATCCGCGCTCGGCTCTTGCCGAAGGACATGGCCCCTCGCCCGCCGGCCCCGCCCTGCATCTGGCGCATGAAGAAGATCCACAGCCCTATCAGGATGAAGAGCGGGAACCAGTTGATGAGGATGGACATCAGGATGCCGGGCTTCTCGGGAGGCTCGGCCCTGATCACGACGTTGTTGTTGAGCAGGTCGCCGACCAGCCCGTCGTCATCCGGGCTGTAGCTGGAGAAGCGCTGACCGGACTCGTCCACCCCCTCGATCGCACGGCCGCTGATCGTCACCTCCGTGACCTGGCCCTGCCGCACCTTCTCGATGAAGTCCGAGTAAGCGATCGACCGCGGCGCAGTCTGGGTGGTGGTGAAGTTGTTGAACACCGACATCAGGACGATCGCGATGACCACCCAGAGAATCAGATTCTTCGCCATGTCGCTCACGGCATGTGTCCTCGTTATCTGCAAATCGGGGCGCTCAGGCCGACGAGGGGCACGCTGACCAATTCAGCGCTTCCCGCGGCACATCCAAGAAACCTGCTTCTTGGATGGCGTGCTGATCTTGGCCAGGATGGCCAATCACAAGCATCTCCCTAGAGCGATATGCTAGGAAATATGGGCAACCTACTATAAAGAGTAGCCCGTCGCTACCAGGTACAGCTCTCGGCTGCGGGCTCGGGAGGACGCGGGCTTGCGGATCACGACGCGCCGGAACGAATCGCGAACCGCCTTGAGGTAGGCATCGAAACCTTCCCCCTGAAAGATCTTGACCACAAGCGCGCCGCCTGGTTTCAAAACGCCGCTGGCGAGATCCAGGGCCAGCTCGCAAAGATACATCATGCGCGGTTGGTCCACGGCCGAGTTCCCGCTGACATTCGGCGCCATGTCGGAAAGCACCACATCGACCGGATTGCCGCCCAGCGCCCGGCGCAACTCGGCGAGGGACGCCTCCTCCCGGAAATCGCCCTGAATGAACGACACGCCGGGAACCGGCTCCATCGGGAGGATGTCGAGCGCCAAAACTTGCCCCGTGGCACCCAGGATGCCGGCGGCGACCTGACTCCAGCCACCGGGGGCGGCGCCAAGGTCCACGACCCGCATGCCCGGCGCCAGAATCCCGTCCTTCTCCTGGATTTCCAGCAGCTTGTAGGCGGCGCGGGAGCGGTAACCCTCCTGCCGAGCGCGCTTCACATAGGCGTCGCTGAGGTGCCGGTCCAGCCAGCGCCGGCTACTCTTGCTCTTGGCCATGGGCTTGGTCGCGGGATGGCGCGGAGGCCGTGCCCGGCCGTGGTGTTCGAGGAGTGGTGCTCAGGCGCGATGGTGCGCCGCATCGGGCAGCACGATATTCAGCTCGAGGATTTCCTGGCTGCCTTCCTGCTCGTAGTTGACGGACACGGCATTCATGTCCACCTCCACGTACTTGCGGATGACATCCAGGATCTCCCGCTGCAGCTTGGGCAGGTAGGAAGGACGGTGGCGCTGGGCTCGATCGTGCGCCACCAGGATCTGCAGCCGCTCCTTGGCGACGGACGCGGAGCCCTTGCTGCGCGTAGAGCGGAAATAATCTAGCAGTCCCATGGCTTACCCCCTGAATAGTCGGCTGAAAAAGCCTTTCTTCTGGACCTCCAGGAAGCGGTGGGGGATCTGCTCACCCAGATAACGCGCCACCATGTCCGCGTAAGCCTGACCCGCTTCGCTCTCGAGATCCAAGATCACCGGGACGCCGGCGTTGGACGCATTGAGCACGGCCTTGGACTCGGGGACCACGCCGAGCAGATCGAGAGAAAGGATCTCCTGCACATCCTCGACGCTCAGCATCTCGCCGTTGGCGACCCGCTCCGGTGCATAGCGGGTGAGCAGCAGATACTCGCGAATGGGCTCGGCGTTGGTCTCGGCGCGCCGGGACTTGCTGGCGAGGATACCCAACATGCGGTCGGAGTCCCGTACGGAGGAAACCTCGGGATTGGTGACCACGACGGCGTCATCGGCGTAATACATCGCCATGTTGGCGCCGTGCTCGATCCCCGCGGGAGAGTCGCAGACGATGAAATCGAAGGACTGCGACAACTCCTCGAGCACCTTGCCGACGCCCTCCTTGGTCAACGCCTCCTTGTCGCGGGTCTGGGACGCGGGGAGCACGAACAGGCTGTCGCAGCGCTTGTCCCGGATGAGGGCCTGGTTGAGATTCGCCTCGCCGTTGATCACGTTGACGAAGTCGTACACCACCCGCCGCTCGCAGCCCATGATGAGGTCCAGGTTGCGCAGCCCGACGTCGAAGTCGATGACGGCCGTGCGGTTGCCCCGCTGCGCCAGGCCCATGGCAAGGGCGGCGCTGGTGGTGGTCTTGCCCACGCCCCCCTTGCCTGAAGTGATCACGATGATTCTCGCCAAAATGTTCGCCCTCCCTCAGGCGGAAAATCGGTAGTTTCAGGGAAACGCTAATCTATTCAGCGTTTCCCGCGGCACCTGGATGTGGCGGGCCGATTGTGGCCAGGATGGCCAATCATCAGCTTCTCGTTACAGCTTTTCGATCCGCAGAACGTCCTGGTCCAGGAAGATCTGCACCGGCACCCCGCGCAGCTCTAACGGTATGTTCTCGCTCACCCGGTAGTGGCCCGCCACGGAGACCAGCTCCGCCTGCAGGTCCTGACAGAAAATGCGCGCATCGACGTTGCCCTTGAGACCGGCGATGGCGCGACCTCGCAGCGGGCCATAGACGTGGATGTTGCCGTCCGCCATGAGCTCGGCCCCCGAGCTCACCGCCGCCACGACCGATAGGTCTCCGCCCGCCGCATAGACCCGTTGCCCTGAGCGCACCGGACGGGACACCAGCGTGAAGTTGGCCGTCGCGGGCGCCTGCGCGGAGGCCGGCTTGGCTGGCTCCGGCACGGCCTTCGCGGGCTTGGCCGCCTGCTGGGGCTCGGCCTTGGGCGCCGCGTCGGCGCGGGGACGGCGGACGAAGGTATCGCCCAGGATCGCGAGCTCCATGGCCTCGGCGGCCTGGTTCTGCGCGTCGCTCCCCCCGCGCACGCCCATCGGAATCATGCCGTAGCCCCGCAACAGCCCGACCAGCATGGGAAACTCCACGTCGCCCGAGGTCTGCGGCAGCTGGGAGAGGTCGATCACGACCGGCGTATTCCGGAAGAAATCGGGCGCTTGCTCGACCCGCGCGCCCAGCCCCTCGGCCACCGCGTCCATGTCGGTACCCAGAAGCCGAATGACGGGCAGGGTGAAACTGGCCGCCTTCAGCTCGAACACCGCGCCCTCGGAACCCGCCCTTGACTGGGGATGTACCGCCATTGATCTGATCGCAAGGCCCACCGCGAAAAAAATCGACGGCACCGCCACCCAAGGACGGTCGCCGCCAGCTCGACACCAATGCTAACGCGTGAGTCCGGTCAGGCAAAGCACCGCTTGCGCGAGGCGGGAACCGACGCCCTCAGCCCGGGGGCCACCGCATGGGGCGCCCGCCGATCAAATGCAGGTGCAGATGGAACACGGTCTGACCGCCCGCCGCGTTGCAGTTGATCACCGCGCGATAGCCGTCCTGCGCGATCCCTTCCTGCTCGGCGATCTTGCTTGCCGCGAGGAAGAGCTTGCCGACCAGCTCCGCATGCTCGGCCCGGAGGTCGTTGAGCGTTGGTATCCCGATCCGGGGAATCACCAGCACATGGGTCGGCGCCTGCGGGCTGACGTCCCGGAACGCCACCACGTCCTCGTCCTCGTAAACGATGTCCGCCGGGATCTCGCCGGCGGCGATCTTACCGAAAATCGTGTCTGACATGTGCTTCGTCTCCAAGCTCAGTGCCCCGTTCGGAACCGGCGGGCACCCCGTCGCATCCGCGAAGGAGCCTGTGCAACCGCAACCCGCGCGGCGAGCGCGAAGCCCCGATCACACGCTCCGGCGACCAGCGAATGCATGGGCCAGGGTACCGCCATCAACGTACTCCAGCTCACCGCCCAAGGGAACGCCGTGGGCGATGCGCGTGGCCGTGACCCCGCGTTGCTCGGCCATGTCGGCGATATAGTGTGATGTCGCGCTGCCCTCGACCGTCGGGCTGATCGCCAGGATCAGCTCCCGCACCTCCCCCTCGGCCAAACGCC
Organism: uncultured Gammaproteobacteria bacterium; assembly: GCA_963698495.1. Classification (GTDB taxonomy): domain Bacteria; phylum Pseudomonadota; class Gammaproteobacteria; order Chromatiales; family Chromatiaceae; genus CAVORB01. The sequence continues at coordinate 11,234 of CAVORB010000040.1, forward strand.
GGTCGAGCACATCCAACCCGAGGTCCTGCGGTCCGATCCCATCCAACGGCGACAACCGTCCGCCGAGCACGAAATAGAGCCCGCGGTAGTCCGTCGCCTGCTCGATGGCGACGATCTCCGACGGGTGCTCGATCACGCACAGCAGGGAGGGGTCGCGATTCGCGTTCGTACACAGGCTGCAAAGCTCTCGCTCGCTGAGCGTGCGGCAGCGCTTGCAGCGGAGAATCTTGTCCATCGCAGCGGACATGACCTGGGCGAGGCGCCGGCCGCCCTCGCGGTCGCGCTCCAGCAGATGAAACGCCATGCGCTGGGCGGACTTGGGTCCCACCCCGGGCAGGCAGCGCAGAGCGTCGACGAGCTGGTTGAGCAGCGAGCGTTCGGCCATGGATTCAGAAGGGCATCTTGAACCCGGGGGGCAGGGGCAGCCCGGAGGTCAGGCCCGCCATGTTCTCCTGCATCTTCTCCCCCACCTTGCGCGTCGCCGCGTTCACCGCGGCCGCGACCAGGTCCTCGAGCATCTCCTTGTCGTCGCCCATCAACGCCGGGTCGATCTCGACCCGAGCGACCTCGTAGCGACCGTTCATGGTCACCTTCACCATGCCGCCCCCCGACTCGCCGGTCACCTCCTCCTGGGCGAGCTTCTCCTGGGCCTTCTGCAGGTCCTCCTGCATCTTCTGCGCCTGCTTGAGGATGTTGCCTAATCCACCTTTCACTCTGCGTACCTCGCGTTCATTGCGTATCCCATGACAGCGTCCACCGCCGGTGAGCGCCGCTCAATCCACGGGTTCGATGCTGCCCGGAACCCATCGGGCATCGAGCTCGTCCTGCAGGGCCCGGGCGACCGGATCCTCGTCCATCAGCGCATGCGCCTCCGCTAGCCGCTCTGCATTGCGCCGCGCGAGGCGCCGCGCCGGGGTCTCGCCCTGCGGACTGGAGATGTCGATGTCGAGCTTGAGACCGTCGCCGAGCGCCGTCGCAAGCGCCGCGCGCAGCCGTTCCTCGGCGCTGGTCACCCACATGCTCCGGCACTCGGGGTCCAGGCTCAGGCTGAGTCTCCGTCGATCGAAGGAGACGAAATCGCAATTGGCCGCCAGCTGGCTCGCGACGCCGCCCAGCCGCAGGGTCTTGACCAGCCTGTGCCAGTCCTCCGGGTCCCGCAGGCTTGGCGCCTGGGTCGTCTCGGCGGGCGGCTCGCCGCGCTGGATCTGTACTTCCTGCGCGGCTGCATCAACCGACGCACCGGCCCCGGCACGGGACGCCGCTCGCGACCCCGGTCCGCCGCCTCGATCTCGATCGCGTGTCTTGGCCGATGCGTCCGCCGAGGTCGCGCGCCGTGCCGCGGCGAGCGCGGCAGCCGCGCCCGTCGGCTTGGAGGATTGGGGAGAGCCGGAAGGCGGCGTTGGTCCGGCCTCGCCCCCGGCCGCACCCCGCGCCGGCCCCGTCTCGGCTCGCCGCGCCCTTGTCGCCTTGGGCCCGGGTTCATCACCGCCAGTATCAGGGCGAAAGGCGAGCATGCGCAGCAGGACCATCTCGATCCCGCCCCGCGGGTCCGGCGCAAGAGCCAAATCCTGCTGACCGAGAAGCCCGATCTGGTAGAAGAGCTGCACATCCGCGGCGTCCATCCGCGCACCCAGAGCGGCCAGCCGCTCCCGGTCCGGATCATCGTCCGCCAGGGTTCCCGGCACCTGCTGAAACAGGGCGACGCGGTGCAGTATGTGCAGAAGCTCCTGCAGGACCCCGGAGAAATCGGGGGTGAGCTCCGCGATCCGCGCCACCTCGTCGAGCAGCCGGGGGCCGTCGAGGTCCGCCAGCGCCTCGGCCAGGTTGAGGCTGAGATCGCGGCCGACGGTGCCGAGCATGGAGCGCACGTCCTCCGTCCCGACCCGACCGCTGCCGAAGGCGATGGCCTGATCGAGCAGGCTCAGGCCGTCGCGCATGCTGCCGTCTGCGGCCCGCGCCAACAGGGCCAGGGCCTGGTCCTCGCCCTCGATCCCCTCGGTCTCGAGGATGTGCGCGAGCTGGCGTTGGATCTCGTCCGGCAGCAGGCGCTTGAGGTTGAACTGCAGGCAGCGCGAGAGCACCGTCACCGGCACCTTCTGCGGGTCGGTGGTGGCGAGCAGGAACTTCACGTGCGGCGGCGGCTCCTCCAGGGTCTTCAACAAGGCGTTGAAGCTGTGCCCGGAGAACATGTGCACCTCGTCGATCAGATACACCTTGAAGCGGCCCTTGACCGGCGCGAAGGGCACGTTGTCGAGCAGCTCCCGGGTCTGGTCGACCTTGGTGCGGGAGGCGGCATCCACCTCCAGCAGGTCCACGAAGCGCCCCTCGTCGATCTCCCGGCACGAGCCGCACGCCCCGCAGGGCCGCGCGCTCACGCCCTGCTCGCAATTGAGCGCCTTCGACAGGATGCGGGCCAGGGTCGTCTTGCCCACGCCGCGGGTTCCGGTGAACAGGTAGGCGTGATGCAGCTGCTCCCGGTCCAGGGCGTTGCTGAGGGCGCGTATCACATGGGCCTGGCCGACCATGTCCTCGAAGGACTTGGGGCGCCATTTGCGGGCCAGCACCTGGTAGGACATCTGCGGGGTGGAGTGGGAGTAAAGGCTGCCTTGAAGTTGCGGGGAGTGTAACCGAACCATCGCGGGGGTTCACAGCCCCGAAGGTGGGGTGGCGGTCCCCGCCAGCCGCACCCCGGCACACGCTGCCACCGCTGCGGCTGCTCCCTTCCGGGCCTGACCGGGTTCACGGCTTCGCGTTGCGAGGGGACCGGCGCGGACCACCATAACGACAAGGCCCCGCGCTTGTCGGGGCCGGAGGCGAAACTTCAGCAAAGCGGCACCGGCAGCACAAGCCCGCCGGAGTCTTCAAC
>CAVORB010000041.1:0-52613 GCA_963698495.1 uncultured Gammaproteobacteria bacterium
CGAGCGGGGGATCAGACGCAGCATGGCCCATTGGCGCAATAGGGTGTCCGGCATCGGCTTGTTCTCACGACGATTAATATGCCTCAAGTCTGCGACAGATTATGTCGCATTGAGAAGCCTGATGATTCAAGGCAGATTTGTGGCCGTGCAGAGGGTCGACCCGAGCGAGGCTCGGATCGGCATGATCATTTTGCGGGGGCGAGTCGGGTTCTCGGGGACCGAACGCGAACGCCTGTCGGGAGACTCCCGTTCACCGGAGCTCACGCGGACCAACCCGCGCAAGGTGATGATCGTGCGGTGGTAATGGGTTGGGGCAGCGCTGATCGATTCCGCGCTGCCCACGGCGCATGGATGCGACGCCAATTTCGAGCGCGTGAGCGATTGAAAATGAAGCCATCCAAGAACCGCGCTTCTTGGGTGGCGTGCTGATTTTGGCCAGGACGGCCAATAATCAGCGTCTTAGAGCCGCGCAGCGAACCGGCGGCTGCAAGGTTTCCCTATTCCCGGCCGGCGTCGATCGCGGGATTTCCCATCGCGTCCAGGTCGCCCAGGGGACGCCTGAAGGTGTCGTTGAAGGGATAATCGACCAGGTTCTCACGCGCCTTTTCGGCACCAATGGCGGGGTCGAACGCGGTGAAGGGGAGTGACACCAGGAACGCCGCACCGCTCACCAGGGAGGCAAAGAAAGTCGTCGGACGCACGACGACGGCGTCGAAACCCTTCGATCCGTTGAACGGTACCGCGGACTCGCCGCCCCGCTCGTAGTCCCTGCCCGTCGACCGTGTCTCTTCCGCACCCGCCATCATTGGCGACGCGAGGACGCAGGCCAGCGTCAGAGCACCTGCCAATCGACGCCGTGAAGTCTGAACTGCTTTCATCCTGGCCTCCTGGTTTCGCGATAAAGAAGCCGTTTGCCGGCCCACCCCGAGCTTGGTCGAAGAGCGCCGCCGGCCGATCCGCGGGCTAGCGCCGATCACCGCTTCCGCCGCAAACATGGCGGTCGATCCCGGCCTCGGCCATGGCGACGGCGCGAAAGATGGCCCGCCCCTTGTTCATGGTCTCCTTCCACTCCAGCTCCGGCCGGGAGTCCGCGACCACACCGGCACCCGCCTGGATGTGGAGGTTACCATCCTTGATCACCGCGGTGCGGATGGCGATGGCCGTGTCCATGTTGCCGTTCCAGGACAGGTAGCCGACGGCGCCGGAGTAGACGCCGCGCTTGACCGGCTCGAGCTCGTCGATGATCTCCATGGCGCGGATCTTGGGCGCACCCGAGACGGTGCCCGCGGGGAAGGTGGCCCGCAGGACGTCGACGGCGCTCATGCCCTCCTCCAGCTCCGCCACCACATTGGAGACGATGTGCATGACGTGGGAGTACCGCTCGACGATCATCTTGTCGGTTACCCGCACCGTGCCGATGCGCGCCACGCGGCCGGCATCGTTGCGGCCGAGATCGATCAGCATCAGGTGCTCCGCAAGCTCCTTGGGGTCGGCAAGCAGCTCCGCCTCGAGGGCCTTGTCCTCCGCCTCCGTGTAGCCGCGGCGCCGGGTGCCCGCGATGGGCCGCACCGTCACCACGCCGTCCTCCAGCCGGGTCAGGATCTCCGGCGAGGAGCCAACGATCTGAAAGTCCCCCAGATCCAGAAAATACATGTAGGGGGAGGGATTGAGCCCGCGCAGAGACCGATACAGGTCCAACGGAGCGGCTTGATAGGGGATCGACAGGCGCTGCGACAGCACCACCTGCATGCAGTCCCCTTCGAGAATGTAGCGCTTGATGCGCTCGACCGCCTGCTTGAATCCCGTCTCGGTGAAGCCGGAAACGAAGTCCGTCTCGTGCACCTCGCGCGGCGGCTGGCAGGGGCGGCGCGGCGCTCCCCGCTGCATACGCTCCACCAGCTCGGCAATGCGCGCCTCACCCGCCGCAAGCGTGTCGCCGGCGGTCGGATCCAAGTGGATGATGATGTACATCCGCCCGCTCAGATTGTCGAAGACCACCACCTCGTCCGAGACCATGAGCAGGATATCGGGTGTACCCAGGGTGTCCGGGTTGGGGCAGCGGGCGAGCTTGGGCTCGACATAGCGGATGGTGTCGTAGCCGAAATAGCCCACCAGTCCGCCGGCGAAGCGCGGCATGTCGGGGGGCTCGGCGACCTTGAATCGGCCATGGAAATCTTCGATCCAGGCCAGGGGATCGGCAACATCCGCCTGGTCGATCAGGACACCGTCTCGCTCGACCTCCACCTTGGTGCCCGACACCCGGAGCAGGGTGCGGCAAGGCAGTCCGATGATGGAGTAACGTCCCCACTTCTCGCCGCCATGCACCGACTCGAAAAGGAACGAGTAGCGGCCCTCGGCGAGCTTGAGGTAGACGCTCAGGGGGGTATCGAGGTCGGCCAGCACCTCGCACACCAGCGGGATGCGGTTGTATCCCTGCTCGGTCAGGGATTGGAATTCTTCGGGGGTCATGGGACGCTCCAGGGGCTGCGATTCGTTCGGGCTGCCTGACGACGCGCTAGCGCCGCCATCGGCGCCCTCTGCAACCACAGCCACCAGACGAACGTCCGATCGTCACCTGACCGCTCCCGTTCAGGCCGCCTGCTCCAGCAGGCCCTTGATCTGAATCAGGGAGTCGAGCACCGCATCCGGCTGCGCCTCCCGGATGTCGCGCCCATGGTTGTAGCCATAGCTCATGCACACGATGGCGAAACCGGCGGCGCGGGCGGCCTTCACGTCGCTCACCGAGTCGCCGACCATCAGCGCGTCCGCCGGCTCGACCACGAAGTGCGCTGCCGCGTGCAGCAGGGGCATGGGATCCGGCTTCTTCCGCGGCAGGGTGTCGCCACTCACGACGATGTCGAAATAGCCCCGCACCCCGAGGTCCTCGAGCAGAGGCTCGGTGAACTGAGCCGCCTTGTTGGTCACGCAGCCAAGCGGATAACCCGACGCCTTCAGGTAGTACAGTCCCTCGCGAACACCGGGATAGAGATGCGATCGCTCAGAGGTATTCTCCCGGTAGAGCTCCAGGAAGATCGGGTAGGCGCGCTCGTAATCGGCCTCGTCGGGCTCGCCGTCCAGGGTGCCCGTCAGCGCGCGGCGCACCAGGCGCTCGACCCCGTTGCCAACCCAGTTTCGCACTTCCGACTCGCCCCTGGCCGGACGCCCGAGGCGCGCCATCATGGCATCGACGCAAAAGGCCAGGTCCGGCACGCTGTCCACCAGGGTGCCGTCGACATCGATCAGGATCATCCTGGGCTGCTTCATGCCCCTCGCGCTCCCGGTCGCCGCCGCCTCAGCGGCTGACGCTGGCCAGCTCCTCGCGCATCTTGCGGATGATGCCGTCATACCGGTTCGGATCGGCATCGCTGCCCTTGCCGAAGATGCCGGAGCCCGAGACGAAGGTATCGGCACCCGCCGCCTTGATCTCGGCGATGTTGTCCGCCTTGACGCCGCCATCGATCTCCAGACGGATATCGAGGCCGGACTCGTCGATCATAGCGCGCACCTGACGGAGCTTGTCCATGGCGGAGGGAATGAAGCTCTGCCCGCCGAAGCCGGGGTTAACGGACATCAGCAGCACCATGTCCACCTTGTCCAGGACGTATTCCAGGTAGGTCAAGGGCGTGGCCGGATTGAACACGAGACCGGACTTGCAGCCCTCGCCGCGGATCAGCTGGAGGGTACGGTCGACGTGCTCGCTGGCCTCCGGGTGAAAGGTGATGTAGGTGGCGCCGGCCTTGGCGAAATCGGGAACGATGCGGTCAACCGGCTTGACCATCAGGTGCACGTCAATGGGCGCGGTCACGCCGTGCTTGCGCAACGCCTCACACACCAGGGGACCGATGGTGAGGTTCGGCACGTAATGGTTGTCCATCACGTCGAAATGGACGATGTCGGCGCCGGACGCCAGGACATTGTCGACCTCTTCACCCAGCTTGGCGAAATCAGCGGACAGGATCGAAGGTGCAATCAGGTCTTCAGCCATGGAAAAGTCTCCCCGTGCGCGCCGGCGCGACCAACGGCGGTAACCGGCTCTAGCCCTAGAATCGAAAGCTGTTCACTGTACCTCAACACGGGGCGTTTTTCACTTTGCGCGCAACGACTCAACCCTTCGTCGCCCGTGCCGCGGTCACCATCTCGTAGGCCTGGCGGATCTCGTGGGTCTTCTGGGTCGCGAGCTTCATCATCTCCTCGGGGAGCCCCTTGGAGACCAGCTTGTCGGGGTGGTGCTGGCTGAGCAGACGGCGGTACGCGCGCTTCACCTGCGCGTCTGTGGCCTTGGAGTCCACGCCGAGCACGGCATAGGCCTGCGCCAGGGTCGGGCCGCGGTCCGGGGCGGGGACTCGCCCTCCGCGCGCGCCCGCACCGCCGCTATCGAACCTGTGCTGCAGCCGCACAAGCTGCTCGAGGCTGCGGAACAGGGCCTCGGGAATCCCCAGGCGCTCGCAGATGTAGAGCAGCAGCTCCCGCTCCCGCTGATCGGGTGGTCCGTCGGCATAGGCCCCCAGGATCTGGATCTCGAGGAACATCTGCATCAAGGTGCGCCGACGGTGACACTCGCGCCGGAACTGCTCGAGCACCTCGTCGAGGTCGAACTCTGACGCCTTGCCTCGGTTGAAGAGCGCGATGGCGGCGCGGCGGGTGTCTGGCGACAGGTCCATCTGCGCCATCACCGAATTGGCGAGGGCGATCTCCCGTTCCGACACCCGGCCGTCTGCCTTCGCGATATGGCCCAGGACGGAAAAGGTAGCGGTGAAGAAGGCGGTTTGGACGCGCTCACGCTCTCCCGGCGCGAGCGCCTCGCCCTGGCCAAGCGATGCAATCCCGCGATCCAGGTTGTGCCCGAGCACCGCGCCGAGCAACGCCCCAAGCGGGCCGCCGAGCACGAAACCGAAGGCCCCGCCGACGACCTTGCCCCACCATCCCATACGCCGTTTCCCGCTACTTGCCTTTCAGGTACAGCTCGTCGCTGAAAGAGTAAACCCACTCGGGGCGAAAGGCGACCAGCACGGCCATGACCCAGCCATTGAGCATGGCCTCAGGCAGAAACATGAGCGGGAAGAAGGGCAGAAAGGTCTGATCGAGCTGGGCGAAGGTGTAGGCGCCGCTCAGGATGAGCATCCAGGCCACCAGGTAGCCGGAGACGACGCCCACGAACCCCGCGGTCAGGAAGCCGTTCACCAGGACGTAGACGAAGAAGTGCTTGGGCAGATACCAGCGGATGAGTACCAGGAGGATCTGTGTGAGCGTGATCGGCACCACGCCCCCCACCAGGGCGTTGATCGCAAAACCCTCCCAACCGCTTCCCGCGTTCAGGGTGACGCCGAACAGGGCCAGCGAGGCGGCCACGACCGCCAGCGACCAGCCGAACATCAGCGTCACCGCCGTCAGTCCCAGCAGATGGAACGACAACCCCGGCTCGACGTTCGCCCGCATGTGCCAGAGCAGCAGGAGCGCGACCACGGTGCCCAGGAACACATGCACCTGCTGCGGGTTGCGGAACTTCCGCCAAGGGGCCATGCGCACGGCGGCGGCGAGGCATAGGGCATAGCCGATGCCGGCCAGCCAGATCAGGGACGTCGAGAAAAGGGCGCTATCAAGGGTCATGGATTCAGGCCAAAGCCGCAGCCACATAGGCGGCGTGTCCGGGGTCGATGATCATAGCAGGGAGTCCGCCGGCGGGGCGCAGTCCCACGCATACTCCCGACGCCTCGGAATGCGGCGGGAATATACCGAGCATCCTTTGATGACGGGCAACCGGCCCCCATGAAAAGAGAAGTGGGGCCTTGCGCCCGTTTCTTCACTGACGCAACCGATCACCGAGAGTCAGATGCAATATCGCAGGCTTGGACAGACCGATATCGAGGTTAGCGCCCTGTGCCTCGGCACCATGACCTTTGGGGAGCAGAACACCGAGCAAGACGCCCACGCCCAACTCGATCGCGCCCGCGAAGCCGGTATCAATTTCATCGACACCGCGGAGATCTACCCGGTTCCGCCTCGGGCCGAGACGCAGGGCCTGACAGAGCGCTACATCGGCAGTTGGCTGGAGAGCCGACGCTGCCGTGATCGGGTGATCCTGGCCACCAAGGTTGCGGGTCCCGCGGAGTGGCTGCCCTACCTGCGCGACGGTCAGGCGCGGCTCGATCGGCGCAACATCGAGGCGGCGCTGGACGCGAGCCTTGAGCGCCTGCGCACGGACTACGTCGATCTCTACCAGCTCCACTGGCCGGACCGCGAGACCAACTACTTCGGCAAGCTCGGGTACGCTCACCCCCCACAGGACCTCAGCGTTCCGCTCGCCGAGACCCTGATGGTGCTCGGCGATCTGGTACGCGCCGGGAAGGTGCGTCACATCGGTATCTCCAACGAGACACCCTGGGGGCTGATGCGTTTCCTGCAGCTCGCCGCCGAGCACGGGATGCCGCGCATGGTGAGCATCCAGAACCCTTACAGCCTGCTCAACCGCACCTTCGAGATCGGGCTTGCCGAGGTCGCGATGCGCGAGCAATGCGGACTGCTCGCCTACTCCCCCCTGGCCTTCGGGGTGCTTTCGGGCAAGTACCTGGACGGCGCCAGACCGCCGGGGGCGCGCCTGACGCTGTACGAGCGCTTCAGTCGCTACTCCAACCCCGAGGCGGAACGCGCAACGGCGGACTATGTGGCGCTCGCGCGCCGTCATGGCCTCGATCCCGCCCAGATGGCCCTGGCGTGGGTGACCAGCCGGCCGTTTGTGACCGCCAACATCATCGGCGCCACGACCCCGGAGCAGCTGGAAATCAATCTGGCCAGTATCGACGTGACCCTCTCCGATGAGGTGATCGCGGGCATCGAGGCGATCCACGCCCGGCAACCCAACCCGGCGCCTTAGGGGCACGGCGCTGCAGCAGGGATGGCGGCGGGAAACCCGACCTCATCACCCGGGCCGATGCCAATCGTCAGGTCCGCCCGGCCCTGATTGACGGCGATCTCGACCAGGCCGAAGGCGTTTTCATACCAGAACACCTCCCCAGGACGGACCTCGCAAAAGGTGCGCGCGAAACGAATCTGGCGACCGGCTACGCGTAAGCCCTCGTCCCGATCCAGGACGCAGGCGCGGACCCCGGTGATCAGGTTGCCATAATCATCCACGTAGACCACCTTGCACAGGTCATCGGGCCAGTCCGCCCCCACCATCGAGGACGGCTGCAGCGGCACCGCATCCGGCGTATCTCCCCGGCACAGCATGGCCGCCGCCGGGGCAAAGAGGTCCCGTCCGTGGAAGCTGTTCGACATGTTCTTGGGACGCCAGTCCATGCGCAGGGCGCATACCTGCCGGGCGCGCCGCTCGACAAGGGATAGGAGCCCGTTGTCCGGCCCCAGGTACCAGCAGCCATCCGCCTCGAGGGCGATGACCCCTCTCCCCCCGCCAACGCCCGGGTCTACCACGCACAGGTACAGGGTCTCCGACGGGAGATCGCGTGCAAGGCCAGGAAGCAGATAGGCCGCAAGATCGGGACGGAACGGCGCCAGGTTCGAGATCAGCGCCACGGCGGGAATCCTGGGCGCCAAGCCGGAGAGGACCAGTTGCATCTGCCCCACGTACGGCCCGGCGCCCCCGAAATCCGTCACCAGTGCGATACGCCGGATCTGGGTCACGGAAGGAACTCCGTTCGCGGAAGCGCGTCCCAATCAGCCCGCGAAATCCGGGCAAAAAAAACCGGGCGAGCGCCCGGCTTTTTCGACCTCGGCGTGGGAACGGCCCCGGTCAATCGTTTTCGGCCTCGATCGCGGCCGGCTCCTCGATGGGGCGATCCACCAGCTCGACGTAAGCCATCGGCGCGGCGTCCCCACTGCGGAAGCCGCACTTGAGGATCCGCAGATAGCCGCCCGGACGCTCCCGGTACCGGGGACCGAGCTCGCCAAACAGCTTGCCTACGGCCTCCTTGTCCCGCAGGCGGGAAAAGGCTAGCCGACGCGTATGCACAGAGTCGTTCTTGGCCATGGTGATCATGGGCTCGGCGACCCGTCGAAGCTCTTTGGCCTTGGGCAGGGTCGTCTTGATCAGCTCGTGCCGGAACAAAGAGCTCGCCATGTTGCGAAACATGGCCTCACGATGGGAGCTTGTGCGGCTAAGGTGCCTTCCGGCTTTACGATGGCGCATGGTGATCTACCACAGAATATTTTAATCAGTAACTTCCAGGGCGTTTTCCGCAGCCCGCCGACCGAGCGCGACCTCGCAGGCGACGCTGGACTCCTTGCAGATCTCTACTTTACCGCAAGCTCGTCGATGTTCTCTGGCGGCCAGTTCTCCAGGCGCATGCCGAGGGAGAGACCCCTTGTGGCGAGCACATCCTTGATCTCGGTCAGCGACTTCTTACCCAGGTTCGGCGTCTTGAGTAGCTCGACCTCGGTGCGCTGAATGAGGTCGCCGATGAGGTAGATGTTCTCCGCCTTCAGGCAGTTCGCAGAACGCACCGTGAGCTCCAGATCATCCACCGGCCGCAGCAGAATCGGGTCGAACTTCGGCTCGTCCTGCTCCTCGTCCAGCCCGGTCTCTATCGCCTGCGTCCCCTCCAGGGCGACAAAGCTCGAAAGCTGGTCGCGCAGGATCGCCGCCGCCTGCTGCACCGCGTACTTGGGATCGATGGTCCCGTTGGTCTCCAGGTCGATCACCAGCCGGTCGAGGTCGGTGCGCTGTTCCACGCGAGCGGACTGCACATCGATGGCCACGCGGTGGACCGGGCTGTAGGAGGCGTCCAAGGGCAGCTTGCCGATCGGGCGCTCCTCCCCGGCCTCGGTTTCGCGCTGCGTGGCCGGCTCGTAACCGCGGCCCCGACGAACGGTGAGCGTCATGCTGAGCTCGCCGTCACCGGTCAGGTTGGCCAGAACCAGATCCGGATTTGCAATCTCGGCGGAGTGGTCGAGCGCGATGTCGGACGCCATCACCGGACCGGGGCCCTTCTTCGACAGGGTGAAGGTTGCCTCGTCCTTTCCCTCGATGGAGATCGCCAGCTCCTTGAGATTGAGCAGGATCTCCAGCACGTCTTCCTGCACGCCCTCCAGGGTCGTGTACTCGTGGAGCACCCCTTGGATCTCCACCTCCGTGACCGCGCAACCGGACATGGACGAGAGGAGGATTCGACGCAGCGCGTTGCCCAGAGTGTGGCCGAAGCCGCGTTCGAGCGGCTCCAGCGAAATCCGGGCGTGACTGCGCACCCCGTCGACCGGCTCCACCTTGACGATGCGCGGTTTGAGGAAGTCGCTAACAGCTTCAGCCATGCAAAGACCCTCTGTCTCCCTTTACTTGGAGTACAACTCCACGATCAGGTTTTCGTTGATATCGGCCGGGAGATCGGATCGTTCCGGAACACGCTTGAACACGCCCTTGAGCGCATTGGTGTCGACCTCGATCCAGTCGGGCAAGCCGTACTGCTCGGCCAGCGCCAGCGCGTTCTGAATACGCACCTGCTTCTTGGCCTTCTCGCGGACCTCGACCTGGTCCTCTTCGCTGACCTGGAAGGACGGGACATTGACTGCCTTTCCATTGACCAGGATGCCCTTGTGGCTGACCAGCTGCCGCGCCTCGGCGCGGGTGGCGCCGAAGCCCATTCGGAACACTACGTTGTCCAAACGCCGCTCGAGCAGCCGCAGCAGATTCTCGCCCGTGGCCCCCTTGGAAGCCGCGGCCTTGTGGTAGTAGTTGCGGAACTGCTTCTCCAGGACGCCGTACATGCGGCGTACCTTCTGCTTCTCCCGCAACTGCAGGCCGTAGTCGGACACGCGGCGGCGCCGGTCGGTCGACTGGCCCGGCATCTTCTCGAGATTGCACTTGGTGTCGAGCGATCGCGCCCGACTCTTCAGCGAGAGATCTGTCCCCTCGCGACGGGCCAGCTTACAGGTGGGGCCGGTGTACCTTGCCATGTTCTTAACCTACTCAGCGATTAGACGCGACGCTTCTTCGGCGGACGGCATCCATTATGGGGAATGGGCGTCACGTCCGTGATGCTCGTAATCTTGAATCCGGCGTTGTTGAGCGCGCGGACAGCGGACTCGCGACCGGGTCCGGGCCCCTTGACGTTCACGTCGAGGTTCTTCAGCCCGTATTCCTTGACGGCTTGTCCCGCACGATCCGCGGCGACCTGCGCCGCGAACGGCGTGCTCTTGCGCGAGCCACGGAATCCGGAGCCGCCGGAGGTCGCCCACGCCAGCGCATTGCCCTGACGATCGGTGATGGTAATGATGGTGTTGTTGAAGGAGGCGTGGACGTGTGCGATTCCGTCCGCCACCTGCTTCTTCACCTTCTTCTTGGTTCGGGTCTGTTTGGCCATCGAGTATTCCCTGACTAGCGAACGCGGCTAGCGTTAATCATCTCTTGATCGGGCGCCGCGGACCCTTGCGGGTGCGTGCGTTGGTTCGGGTACGCTGGCCATGCACGGGCAGGCCCCGACGGTGACGGATACCGCGATTGCAGCCGAGGTCCATGAGACGCTTGATGTTCATGGAGACCTCGCGGCGCAAATCGCCTTCAACGGCGAATTGGGCCACCGCGGCGCGCAGCTTGTCGACCTCTTCCTCGGTCAGATTCTGGATCTTGGCATCCTTGGGCACGCCCGCAGCGTCGCAGATCTGCGCCGCGCGGGTGCGGCCGATGCCGTAAATCGCGGTCAGCGCGATGACTGTATGTTTCCTGTCAGGGATGTTGACACCGGCGATACGGGCCATGCTCTACTGTCTCCAAAATCCACAAGCGCGCGGAGCGAAAACCGCGCAGATTACCAGTTCTGGTCTAAAAGTCAACGAAAGGGGCTCAACCCTGACGCTGCTTATGCTTGGGGTCCTTGCAGATCACGCGCACCACGCCATTGCGGCGAATGATCTTGCAGTTGCGGCAAACCCTTTTTACTGAAGCCCTGACTTTCACGATCTTTACTCCCGATAAGCTTTTGGTATGCGTGCGCCCTGCCCTAACGGATCAGCCCTGCCCCGGGTGCCTTCAGGTTCGCCTTCTTCATCAGCCCCTCGTACTGGTGGGACATCAGGTGCGCCTGAATCTGCGCCATGAAGTCCATGACGACGACCACCACGATCAGCAGCGAGGTACCGCCGAAATAGAAGGGCACGTTCCAGCCCACGATGAGGAACTCCGGCAACAGGCACACAGCCGTGATGTAGATGGCACCGGCCGCCGTCAGCCGCGTCATCACGCCATCGATGTAGCGCGCGGTCTGTTCACCGGGGCGAATCCCCGGGATGAAGGCGCCCGAGCGCTTCAGGTTGTCCGCGGTCTCTTTCGCGTTGAACACCAAGGCGGTGTAGAAAAAGCAGAAAAAGATGATCGCGAGCGCATAGAAAATGACGTAGACGGGCTCACCCGGCGAGAGCTTGCTGGTGATGTCCGCCAGCCAGCGAAGATCCTCCGAGCTCCCGAACCACTGCCCGAGCGTGCCTGGGAACAGGATGATGCTCGAGGCGAAAATGGGCGGAATGACACCGGCCATGTTGAGCTTGAGCGGCAAGTGCGTGCTTTGGGCGGCCATCAGGCGTCTACCCTGCTGACGGCGCGCATAGTTCACCGTGATTCGGCGCTGCCCTCGTTCCACGAAGACCACGAACGCGGTCACGCCGAGCGCCACGACAAAGAGCGCCAGGACCGCCAAGGCGTTCATCTCGCCGGTACGCACCAGCTCCAGCGTGCCGCCGATCGCGGCCGGCAGGCCGGCGACGATGCCGGCGAAGATGATGAGCGAGATACCGTTGCCGATGCCGCGCTCCGTGATCTGCTCGCCGAGCCACATCAGGAACATGGTCCCGGTCACCAGCGAGACGGCTGCGGTAAAGACAAAGCCGTAGCCGGACTGGACCACGATCGCCGAGCCCCCTGCTGACTGTCCCTGCAACGCGACGGAGATGCCGATGGCCTGGAACGTGGCCAGCGCCACGGTGCCATAGCGTGTGTACTGGGTGATCTTGCGCCGGCCCTGCTCACCCTCCTTCTTCAGCTGCTCCAGCTTGGGGATGACCGCGCTCATGAGCTGCATGATGATGGAGGCGGAGATGTAAGGCATGATCCCCAAGGCAAACAGGCTCGCCCGCTCCAGCGCGCCCCCCGAGAACATGTTGAACATGTCCAGGATCGAGCCCTGGTTCTGATCGAACAGGATTGCCAGCGCCTCCGGGTTCACGCCCGGCACCGGGATAAAGGTGCCGATGCGATACACCAGCAGCGCACCGAGCACGAACAGCAGGCGATGACGCAGCTCCGTGAGCCGCCCCATGCCGCCGAGCGCTTCGGCCATGGAGGAAGTATTCCTGGCCATTATGGTCTCGCGTTGATCCTATGTTTCGACGGTGCCGCCCGCCGCCTCGATCGCCGCCCGGGCACCCTTGGTGACGCCGACACCGCGAACGGTCAGCGCCCGATCCACTTGCCCGGAGGCGATGATCTTCACGGTCGTGATGACGCTGCCGATCAGGTCGGCCGCGCGCAGGGTCTCCAGACTCACTACGTCTCCCTCGACGCGCTTGAGCTCGCCCAGGCGCACCTCGTCCACGGTCATGCCCTTGCGCGAGCGGAAGCCGATCTTTGGCAGGCGCCGCTGTAACGGCATCTGTCCGCCCTCGAACCCGACCTTGTGGAAGCCGCCGGCACGGGACTTCTGCCCCTTGTGCCCGCGCCCGCCGGTCTTGCCGAATCCGCTGCCGATGCCGCGCCCGACCCGCTTGCGGTCGCTTTTGCTGCCCTCTGCGGGCCGAATGTCATTCAAGCGCATGTCAGGATTCCTCCAGCACCTTCACCATGTAGGCGACCTTGTTGACCATCCCGCGCGTCGCCGGGGTATCCTCGACCTCGACCACCTGATGCATGCGCCGCAGGCCAAGGCCGCGCACACACGCCTGATGTGAGTCCAGACGCCCGTTCAGGCTGCGCACCAGGGTGACTTTCATCGTCTTCTCGTCCATCTGCTACCCCAGGATCTCTTCGACGGTCTTGCCGCGCTTGGCCGCGACAGCTTCCGGGTCGGACATGGCGCACAGCCCGTTGATCGTCGCCCGCACCACGTTCATCTGGTTGTTCGTCCCGATGCACTTGGCAAGTACATTTTGGACCCCGAGCACCTCGAAAACGGCGCGCATTGCACCGCCCGCGATGATGCCCGTACCCTCGGAAGCGGGCTGCATGAACACCTTCGCGGCGCCGTGGCGGCCATTCACCGGGTATTGCAGCGTGGTGCCGTTGAGCTTGACGTCGACCATGTTCCTGCGCGCGCTCTCCATGGCCTTCTGAATGGCCACCGGGACCTCACGGGCCTTGCCGGTGCCGAAGCCGACGCGGCCCTTGCCGTCGCCCACCACGGTGAGGGCTGAAAAGCCGAACTGGCGTCCGCCCTTCACGACCTTGGCCACACGGTTGACCCCGACCAGCTTCTCGAGAAATTCGTCGCCTTCCGGCTTGGGATTGTAATTCGCCATGGTTCAGCCCTTAGAATTGCAGTCCGCCTTCGCGCGCCGCATCGGCCAGGGCCTTCACCCTGCCGTGATAGCGGAACCCGGAGCGGTCGAATGCCACCTTCTCGACGCCCGCCAACTTCGCTCGCTCTGCGATTGCCTTGCCGATCGCCGCGGCCGCGGCGCTATTGCCGGGGTGCCCGGAGATGGACTCTCGCAGCTGCTTCTCCACCGTCGAGGCGCTGGCGACCACCTTGCCGCCATCCGGCGAGAGTACCTGAGCATACATGTGGCGGGGCGTGCGGTATACGCACAGACGGAAGGTACCGAGCTCCCGTATCTTGGCGCGGGCGCGCGCCGCGCGGCGCAGGCGTGCTTGCTTCTTGTCCATATCGGTAACCCTTACTTCTTCTTCGCTTCTTTACGCAGGACCTGCTCGTCCGCGTAACGCACACCCTTGCCCTTGTAGGGCTCGGGAGGACGGAAACCACGAATCTCCGAGGCGATCTGGCCGACCTTCTGCTTGTCCGCGCCGCTCACGACGATCTCCGTCGGCGAGGGCGTGGCCACCGCGATCCCCTCCGGCACCGGATAGTTAATCGGGTGCGAGAACCCGAGCGTCAGGTTCAGGTTGTTGCCCTGGGCCTGCGCCCGGTAACCGACTCCCACCAGGGTCAGCTTGCGCTCAAACCCGGCGCTGCAGCCCACGACCATGTTGTTGAGCAGCGCGCGGGTTGTTCCTGCCTGCGCCCACGCCTCCTTGGTCTCGGTGACCGGAGACACCTTCAGCTCGCCGTCTTCATGGGCGACGCTTACCAGCGGGTGCACGGTCCATTCCAGGGTGCCCTTGCCGCCCTTGACCCGGATCTGCTGTGCGGAGATCTCGACGCTGACGCCGGAGGGGACGGGGACAGGTGCTTTCGCTATGCGTGACATCTTTCGCCTCCTCCCGTTCAGGCCACGAAGGCGACGATTTCGCCGCCATGACCGGCCTTACGCGCGGCGCGGTCGGTCATCACCCCCTGGGAGGTGGAAACGATCGCCATGCCGAGACCGCCCCACACCTTCGGCAGGTCGTCCTTGCCGCGGTAGATCCGCAGACCGGGGCGCGAAACCCGCTCAAGCCGCTCGATGACGGGCTTGCCGCGAAAGTACTTGAGCTTGATAACCAGCTGACGCTTGACGCCTTCGCCCTCGAGCGAGACCTCGGAGAGGTAACCCTCGTCCTTCAACAGGTTGGCGATCGCAAGCTTCTGCTTGGAGGCGGGCATGGCGATGGTCACCTTGCCCCGAATCTGGCCGTTGCGGATTCTGGTCAACATATCCGCAATCGGATCCGACATACTCATAGCCGACTCCTCGGGTCAGTCCGCCGCCGCGGCGCGATACCCGGCTCGTTGATGAAAAAATCTTCGGCGGGAAAACCCCGCTACCAGCTGGCCTTCACCAGTCCGGGCACGTCGCCGCGCATCACCGCCTCGCGCAGCTTGTTGCGGCCCAGGCCGAACTTGCGGTAGACGCCATGCGGACGGCCGCTGACCCGGCAACGGCGCTGCTGCCTGGTGGGGCTCGCATCCCGCGGCAGCTTCTGCAGCTGCGCCATCGCCGCTTCAACCTGTTCCTGGCTGGCATTGCGATCGGCGATAACCGCCTTCAGCGCGGCCCGCTTGGCGGCATACTTGCTCGCTATCTTGGCGCGCTTGACGTCCCGCGCCACCATGCTTTTTTTCGCCATGATCCGTTCTCAGCTCCTGAAGGGAAACTTGAATGCCTCGAGCAGCGCCCGGCCCTCTGCGTCGGTCTGGGCCGAGGTCGTAATGGTGATGTCGAGGCCGCGCAGGGCGTCGATCTTGTCGTAGTCGATCTCCGGGAAGATGATCTGCTCCCTCACGCCCATGCTGTAGTTTCCGCGCCCGTCGAATGCCTTCGGGTTAAGCCCGCGGAAATCGCGGATACGCGGAATCGCGATATTGATGAGGCGGTCGAGGAACTCGTACATGCGCTCGCGGCGCAAGGTCACCTTGCAGCCAATCGGCCAGCCCTCGCGGATCTTGAATCCCGCCACCGACTTGCGCGCGTTGGTCACGATCGGCTGCTGACCTGCGATGGAGCGCAGGTCCGAAACCGCATGATCCATGATCTTCTTGTCGGCAATCGCCTCGCCAACGCCCATGTTGAGGCTGATCTTTTCGATCCTCGGCACCTGCATCACGCTGCCGTACTGGAAGCGCTCCATGAGCTGGCCGACGATCTTCTCCGCGTATTCTGTCTGCAATCTGGACATGGCTGAATCACTCAAACGTCGACGACTTCGCCGTTGGACTTGAACACGCGCACCTTCCGGCCGTCCTCGAGCATCTTGAACCCGACCCGGTCCGCGCCGTCCTTCGCCGGGTTGTAGAGGCCGACATTGGAGACGTGCAACGGCATCTCCTTATCGACGATTCCGCCCGGGACGCCACGCTGAGGATTCGGCTTCTGGTGCTTCTTCACCGTGTTCACGTTCTCAACCACGATATGGTTGTCGTCGAGCACGCGCAGCACGGTGCCGCGCTTCCCCTTGTCCTTGCCGGTGAGGACGACGACGTCGTCACCCTTCTTAATCTTGCGCATGACCCAAAAACCTCACAGAACTTCCGGCGCCAGTGAAATGATCTTCATGAAGCGCTCGCCTCGCAGCTCCCTCGTCACCGGGCCGAAGATACGGGTGCCGATGGGTTGCAGCTGGTTGTTCAGAAGCACCGCCGCATTGCCGTCGAAACGGATCACCGACCCGTCCGTGCGCCGCACACCCTTCTTGGTGCGAACCACTACCGCGTTGAACACGTCGCCTTTCTTGACCTTGCCCCGCGGAATCGCGTCTTTTACCGTCACCTTGATCACGTCGCCGATGTCGGCATAGCGCCGGTGCGAGCCGCCGAGCACCTTGATGCACTGCACACGCTTGGCGCCACTGTTGTCGGCAACGCTCAGGTTGGTCTGCATCTGAATCATTGTCTTTGTTCCTGTATGTCGCCCGGCTTCACCCGCCGTCGGGGCCTCGAATCAGGCGTCTGCGACCTGGCTCAGCGCGCCTTTTCCACGATCTCGACCAAGCGCCAAGCCTTGGTCTTGGACAACGGGCGACACTGCTCCACGACTACCCAGTCGCCGGCACCGCACGCGTTTTCCTCGTCGTGGGCGTGGATCTTGGTCGAGCGGCGGATGAACTTGCCGTAGAGGGGATGCTTCACCTGGCGCTCCACCACAAGGGTAATCGTCTTATCCATCGCATTGCTCAGGACGCGACCCGTCAGTCTACGGTTGGTCTTTTCTTCCGCGCTCATTTCCCGCTGCCCGCCTTCATTTCAGTCATTACCGTCTTGATCCGCGCGATGTCGCGTCGTACGACGCGCATCTGAGAGGGCCGCGAAAGCTGGCCGACGCCGCGCTGCATGCGCAGGCTGAACTGCTCCTTGAGCAGCTCCTGGAGCTGCTTCTGCAGCTCTTCTGCGCTGCTCTTCCTCAGATCTTTCGCTTTCATCACATCACCGTCCGCTTCGAAAAGGTGGTCTGCACCGGGAGCTTGGCCGCCGCCAGCTCGAACGCCTCGCGCGCCAGCACCTCGGGCACGCCCTCGATTTCGTACAGCACCTTGCCAGGCTGGACCAACGCCACCCAGTACTCGACGTTGCCTTTGCCCTTGCCCATGCGGACCTCCAGGGGTTTCTTGGAGATCGGCTTGTCCGGGAATACCCGGATCCAAAGCTTCCCGCCGCGGCGAACCTTACGGGTGATGGCACGTCGGGCCGCTTCGATCTGCCGCGCCGTCAACCGCCCGCGGGTGGTTGCCTTCAGCCCGAACTCTCCGAAGCTGACACTGCTCCCCGACTGGGCCAGACCGCGATTGCGTCCTTTGTGTTGCTTGCGGAACTTGGTTCTTTTCGGTTGCAGCATGGATCAGCCCCTCTTCCCAGCGGTCTTGGGCGCCTGGTCTGCTTCTGCCGGGGCGTCGAAGACCTCACCCTTGAAGACCCAGACCTTGACGCCGAGCACCCCGTAGGTAGTCACCGCCTCCGCGAAGCCGTAATCGATGTCCGCCCGCAACGTGTGCAGCGGAACCCGACCCTCACGGTACCACTCGCTGCGCGCGATCTCCGCGCCATTCAGGCGCCCTGCGACATTGATCCGAATCCCCTCCGCGCCAAGGCGCATGGCGTTCTGCACCGCCCGCTTCATCGCGCGCCGGAACATAATGCGGCGCTCGAGCTGCTGGGCGACGCTCTCGGCGACCAGTTGCGCATCGAGCTCGGGTTTGCGGATCTCCTCGATACTGATGTGTACCGGAATACCCATCATCTCGGAGACCTGCTTACGCAGGGAGTCGATATCCTCGCCCTTCTTGCCGATCACCACCCCTGGCCGCGCCGTGTGGACGGTGATGTGGGCGTTCTTCGCCGGACGGTTGATCTGTATGCGGCTGACGGACGCATCGGAGAGCCGCTTCTTGAGGAAGGCGCGCACCTCGAGATCCTTGTTCAACAGATCCGCGTAGTCTTTCGTATCGGCGTACCACTTGGACGTCCACTCCTTGACGATGCCAAGGCGGATCCCGTTTGGATTTACTTTCTGACCCATGCTGGATTCTCTCGAATGCTTAGCGCTCGGCAACCGTGACGCTGATATGGCTGGTGCGCTTGACGATACGGTTCGCGCGACCCTTCGCCCGGGCGCGGATACGCTTCATGGTCGGCCCCTCGTTGACCTGCACCGCGGAGACCTTGAGCTCGTCGATATCCGCACCCTCGTTGTGCTCGGCATTGGCGATGGCCGACTCCAGGATCTTCTTGACGATGCCCGCGCCCTTACGGGTGCTGAAGGTGAGAAGGCTCAGGGCCTGCTCCACATGCAGCCCGCGGATCTGGTCGGCGACGAGCCGCACCTTCTGCGCCGAAACGCGCGCGTACTTGAGTTTTGCTTCAGCCTGCATTTGCGCTTCCTCGGCTACTTCTTCTTTGCCTTTCTGTCGGCCGCATGACCCCTGTAGGTCCGGGTCAGGGCGAACTCTCCGAGCTTGTGCCCGATCATGTTCTCGTTGACCAAGACGGGTACGTGCTGCCGACCGTTGTGCACCGCGATGGTCAGACCCACCATCTCGGGCAATACCATGGAACGGCGCGACCAGGTCTTGATGGGCCGCTTGCTGTTCTGCGCGACCGCCGCTTCCACCTTCTTGATCAGGTGGTGGTCTACAAAGGGTCCCTTTCTAATCGAACGTGGCACTGGCTCAACCTCGACTGTTTATTTCTTGCCGCGACGACGCACGATCATCTTGTCGGTGCGCTTGTTGCTGCGGGTCTTGTACCCCTTGGTCGGAACACCCCAGGGAGACACCGGGTGACGACCACCCGAGGTCCGGCCTTCGCCGCCACCGTGCGGATGATCGACCGGGTTCATGACAACACCGCGAACCGTCGGCCGGCGTCCGTGCCAACGCGTGGCACCCGCCTTGCCCAGCTTCTGCAGGCTGTTCTCCGAGTTGCCAACCTCCCCAACGACCGCGCGGCACTCAGCGTGGATCCTGCGCATCTCCCCCGAGCGCAAACGAAGCGTCGCGTACCTTCCTTCGCGGGCGATGATCTGCGCGGAGCTTCCGGCCGCACGGGCGAGCTGCGCGCCCTTACCCGGCCGCATCTCGATGCAATGCACCAGGGTGCCGAGCGGGATGTTCCGCAGGGGCAGGCAGTTGCCCGGGCTGATGGGCGCGTCCTCGCTGGCCTGCACGCGATCGCCGGCCTTCAGGCCCTTGGGCGCGATGATGTACGCGCGCTCACCGTCCAGATATTTCAGGAGCGCGATGTGGGCGGTGCGGTTCGGGTCGTACTCGATACGCTCGACCTCGGCCGAAACGCCGACCTTGTTGCGCTTGAAATCGACCACCCGATAACGCTGCTTGTGGCCCCCGCCGCGGTGGCGAACGCTGATGCGCCCCTGGTTGTTACGGCCGCCCGACTTGCTTTTCTTCGCCAACAGGGGCTCGTACGGAGCACCCTTGTGGATGCCCGGAGTGACCACCTTGACGACGAAACGCCGCGCGGGAGAGGTCGGATTGGTCTTTACGATTGCCATCTTACCTGGTCCACATCTGTCAATTTGTCGCGCCGTGGGCGCCGTCCGGCCGCGGCCGTTTGGCTAATCGGCTCCGCGGGTGGAGCCCTGCCGAAGAAAACCCGCCGCCCGAGTGAAGCTGCCTCAAGCCCCACCGCCGAAATCGATGTCGTGCCCGGCCTGGAGACGCACGTATGCCTTGCGCCAATCCTTGCGCTTACCCATCCGCTGGCCGAAACGCTTCTTCTTGCCCTGCACGTTCAGTACCTGAACCCCCTCGACCTTGACGTCGAATAGGGTCTCGACCGCCCGCCCGATCTCGCGCTTGGTCGCGTCGGGGGCGACCCGGAAGGCGTACTGCGCGCTCGTATCGGCGGCGATCGACGCCTTCTCCGACACGATTGGCGCCAACAGAACTTTCATGAGCCGTTCCTGATTCATGCCAGCCGCTCCTCAAGCTTGCGGATTGCACCTTCTGTCGCGACCACGTGCTCGAAGGCGATCATGCTTACCGGGTCCGCTTCCTGAGCGGTCACCACATCGACATTGGCCAGGTTACGTCCGGCAAGGAACACGGGATCATCGAAGGACTCGACCACGATCAGCGCATCGCTCACGCCCAACTCGCGGAGCTTCTGGCTGATCTCCCTGGTCTTGGGCGCGGAGAGCGACAGCTCGGAAGCCACCACCAAGCGCCCCTGGCGAGCCAGCTCCGAAAGTATGGATCGCACGGCGCCACGGTACATTTTCCGGTTGACCTTCTGCGCGTAGTCCCGTGGGCTGGCCGCGAAAACAACGCCGCCGCCTCGCCACAACGGGCTGCGGATGGTACCAGCGCGAGCACGACCGGTGCCCTTCTGCCGAAAGGGCTTCGCCCCGCCGCCGCTGACGGCGGCGCGATTTTTCTGCGCCTTGGTACCTGAACGCGCCCCGGCAAGGTAGGCGGTGACCACCTGATGCACCAGCCCCGGCTTGTAGTCGGCGGCGAACACGGCATCGGAGACTTGAAGTGTGCCTCCGGTTGCGCCTCGAATCTGGATTTCCATGACAGATTAGCCCTTGTTCTTCTGCTTCACGGACGGCGTCACCATCAGGCGCCCTCCGGCGGGTCCGGGCACGCCACCCCTGAC
This sequence comes from uncultured Gammaproteobacteria bacterium, assembly GCA_963698495.1. GTDB lineage: Bacteria > Pseudomonadota > Gammaproteobacteria > Chromatiales > Chromatiaceae > CAVORB01. The sequence goes on from CAVORB010000041.1 coordinate 20,646, forward strand.
CAGCAGGAGGTTGCGCTCGGAATCTACGCGCACGATTTCCAGGTTCTGCTGGCAACGATTGACGTTGCCCAGCTGCCCCGCCATGCGCTTGCCCTTGAACACGCGCCCGGGCGTCTGGCACTGCCCGATGGACCCCGGCGCGCGGTGGGACACCGAGTTGCCGTGGGTGCTGTCCTGAGACCGGAAATTGTGGCGGCGAATGGCGCCGGAGAAACCCCGGCCCTTGGTCACGCCGCGAACATCCACCTTTTGTCCGATCTCGAACATCGTGACGCCCAGCTCCTGACCGACAGCCAATTCTTCACCCTCGCCGGCTGCCAGACGGAACTCGCGCAGCGTGTCGCCGGCGGTCACGCCGGCCTTGCCGAAATGGCCGGCCATCGGCTTGTTGACGTGGGACAGCTTGCGGGCGCCGGCGGTCAGCTGCACCGCGCGGTAGCCGTCGACGTCCGCGGACCTGACCTGAGACACGCGGTTCGCGTCAACCTCGATGACCGTCACCGGGACAGTCGCGCCGTCCTCGGTAAAGATCCGGGTCATGCCCGCCTTGCGTCCGATCACACCAATCGTCATCGTCGTGTCCTCAGCTCAGCTTGATCTGCACGTCCACGCCGGCAGCCAGATCCAGTTTCATCAGGGCATCCACCGTCTTGTCCGTGGGATCGACGATATCCATCAACCGCTTGTGGGTGCGCAGCTCGTACTGGTCGCGCGCGTCCTTGTTGACGTGGGGCGAGATCAACACGGTGAACCGCTCCTTCTTCGAAGGCAGCGGTACGGGACCGCGCACCTGGGCGCCGGTCCGCTTGGCCGTATCGACGATCTCCCGCGCCGACTGATCGATCAGGCGGTGGTCGAATGCCTTCAGGCGGATGCGAATTCTTTGGTTTGCCATTGCGCTTACTCGATAACCTTGGAGACCACGCCGGCGCCAACGGTACGCCCGCCCTCGCGGATGGCGAATCGCAACCCGTCTTCCATCGCGATCGGGGCGATCAGCTTGACCGTCATTTTCACGTTGTCACCGGGCATCACCATCTCGATCCCTTCGGGCAGCTCGCAGGAGCCGGTCACGTCCGTGGTGCGGAAGTAAAACTGCGGCCGGTAGCCGTTGAAGAACGGGGTGTGTCGCCCGCCCTCTTCCTTGGACAGCACGTAGACCTCGCACTCGAAGTGGGTGTGCGGGGTGATGCTCTTGGGCTTGGCCAGCACCTGTCCGCGCTCGACGTCGTCGCGCTTGGTGCCGCGCAGCAGCACGCCGATGTTGTCTCCCGCCTGACCCTGGTCCAGGAGCTTGCGGAACATCTCCACGCCGGTGCAGATGGTCTTGGTGGTCGGATGGATGCCGACGATCTCGACCTCTTCGCCTACCTTGACCACCCCGCGCTCGACCCGCCCGGTCACTACCGTGCCGCGCCCGGAGATCGAGAATACGTCTTCGATCGGCATCAGGAACGGCTGGTCGACCTCGCGCTCGGGCTCGGGGATGTAGTCGTCCATCGCCGCTACCAGCTTGACGATCGACTCGGCGCCCAGCTCGCCTTCGTCGCCTTCGAGCGCCTTGAGCGCGGAGCCGACGATGATCGGGGTGTCGTCGCCCGGGAAGTCGTAGCTGGAGAGCAGCTCGCGCACTTCCATCTCCACCAGCTCCAGCAGCTCGGCGTCGTCGACCATGTCGGCCTTGTTGAGGTAGACGACGATGTAGGGTACGCCTACCTGGCGCGAGAGCAGGATGTGCTCGCGCGTCTGCGGCATCGGGCCGTCGGCGGCGGACACCACCAGGATCGCCCCGTCCATCTGCGCCGCGCCGGTGATCATGTTCTTGACGTAGTCGGCGTGCCCCGGGCAGTCCACGTGCGCGTAGTGGCGCTTGTCGGACTCGTACTCAACGTGCGCCGTGGCAATCGTGATCCCGCGCTCGCGCTCTTCGGGAGCGTTGTCGATCTGGTCGAACGCCTTGATCTCGCCGCCGTACTTGGCCGCCATCACCTTCGTGATCGCCGCCGTCAGCGTCGTCTTGCCGTGGTCCACGTGACCGATCGTCCCAACGTTGACGTGCGGCTTCTTTCGTACGAATTTTGCTTTGGACATCCCGCTGTACCCTTCAACCGTTCGTTACTGTTTCTTTGAGATGGCCTCGGCGATGCTCGCCGGGACCTCGTTGTACTTCGCGAATTCCATGCTGTAGGTGGCTCGGCCCTGGGTTGCCGACCGCAGATCGGTGGCGTAGCCGAACATCTCGCCGAGCGGAACCTCGGCGCGGATGATCTTGCCGGAGGGCGCATCTTCCATGCCGTGGATCATGCCGCGGCGGCTGTTGAGATCGCCCATGACGTCGCCCATGTAGTCCTCGGGCGTCACCACCTCGACCTTCATCACTGGCTCGAGCAGCACGGGCTTGGCCTTGCGTGCGCCTTCCTTGAAGCACATGGAGCCGGCGATCTTAAAGGCCATCTCGCTCGAGTCCACCTCGTGATACGAGCCGTCGTAGAGCGAGACCTTCACGTCCACCACCGGGAAGCCCGCGATGATGCCGCTGGTCATGGCCTCCTGCACGCCCTTGTCGACTGCGGGGATGTACTCCTTCGGCACCACGCCGCCCACGATCTCGTTGACGAACTCGTAACCGGTGCCGGGCTCTTGCGGCTCAAGGCGCAGATACACGTGCCCGAACTGGCCGCGACCGCCGGACTGGCGCACGAACTTTCCTTCCTGCTCGACCTTGGCGCGGATGGTCTCGCGGTAGCTCACCTGCGGTGCACCGACGTTCGCCTCGACCTTGAACTCACGCTTCATACGGTCGACGATGATCTCCAGATGCAGCTCTCCCATACCGGAGATGATGGTCTGCCCGGACTCCTCGTCGGTGCGCACGCGGAAAGACGGGTCCTCCTGGGCGAGCTTGGACAGCGCGATGCCCATCTTCTCCTGGTCGCCCTTCGACTTGGGCTCCACCGCCACCGAAATGACCGGCTCGGGGAACTCCATGCGCTCCAGGGTGATGACGTCGTTCATGCTGCACAGGGTGTCACCGGTGGTGACGTCCTTGAGCCCGACTGCAGCGGCGATGTCGCCGGCGCGGACCTCCTTGATCTCCTGGCGGTCGTTGGCATGCATCTGCAGGATACGCCCGATGCGCTCGCGCTTGCCCTTCACCGGGTTGTAGATAGTGTCCCCGGAATGCAGAACCCCCGAGTACACACGGAAGAAGGTCAGCGTACCCACGTACGGATCGGTGGCGATCTTGAACGCCAGGGCCGCAAACGGCGCATCGTCGCTCGACGGACGCTCCGCCACGGTCTCCGCGGCATCGTCCAGCACGCCCTGGATCGCCGGGACCTCGATGGGCGACGGCATGTAATCGATCACGGCGTCGAGCATTGCCTGCACGCCTTTGTTCTTGAATGCGGAGCCGCACATCATGGGCACGATCTCGCTGCGCAAGGTGCGGGCGCGCAACCCGGCCTTAATCTCGTCCTCGGTCAACTCACCGCCCTCGAGGTACTTATCCATGTACTCGTCGTTGGCCTCGGCAGCGGCCTCGATCATGATTCCCCGCCACTCCTCGCACAGCTCGACCATGTCTTCCGGAATGTCCCTGAGCTCGTACTGCATGCCCCGGGACTCCTCGTCCCAGAAGATGGCCTTCATCCGCACCAGATCGACTACGCCCTTGAAGCCCTCCTCAGCGCCGATCGGAAGCTGGATGGGCACGGCATAGCCGCCCAGACGGTCCTTGACCTGACCCACCACGCGCAGGAAGTTGGCCCCGACGCGGTCCATCTTGTTCACGAAGGCGATACGCGGAACGCCGTACTTGTCCGCCTGACGCCAAACGGTTTCCGACTGGGGCTCAACGCCCCCGACCGCGCAGAAGACTGCGCAGGCACCGTCGAGCACGCGCAGAGAGCGCTCGACCTCGATGGTGAAATCCACGTGCCCCGGGGTATCGATGATGTTGATTCGATACTCCGGGTGCTGCATGTCCATGCCCTTCCAGAAGCAGGTCGTGGCAGCGGACGTGATGGTGATGCCCCGCTCCTGCTCCTGCTCCATCCAGTCCATGGTGGCAGCGCCGTCGTGCACCTCACCGATCTTGTGGGAGACACCGGTGTAAAACAGGATGCGCTCGGTTGTAGTGGTCTTTCCGGCATCAATGTGCGCCATGATGCCGAGATTGCGATAGCGCTCGATTGGTGTACTACGTGCCACGACTTAGCCTGCCCTGAATAAGTGATGAACCTGCCAGCGTGTCACCAGCGGTAGTGCGAGAAGGCCTTATTGGCCTCGGCCATGCGGTGCGTGTCTTCCTTCTTCTTCACCGCGGAGCCGCGGGAGTCCGCCGCATCCATCAGCTCACCGGCGAGCCGCAGTGCCATCGACTTCTCCGAGCGCTTTCGCGCCGCGTCGATCAACCAGCGCATGGCCAGGGAGTTGCGACGCATCGGACGAACCTCAACCGGCACCTGGTAGGTCGCACCGCCGACGCGCCGGGACTTGACCTCCACCGCCGGGCGCACGTTCTCCATGGCCTGGTCGAGCAGATCCAGGGGCTCCACGCCCTTCTTGCTGGACACCTGGTCCAGGGCCCCGTACATGATGCGCTCGGCGACGGATTTCTTGCCGTCCTCCATCAACATGGTGATGAACTTGGCAAGCAGCTCGCTCCCGAACTTTGGATCCGGCAGGACCTGGCGACGGGCGACAATGCGTCTTCTCGGCATGACTGGATGCTCCGACCCTTATGACTTGACTTTGACTCAGCTCTTCGGCCGCTTGGCGCCGTACTTGGAGCGCCCCTGGCGCCGCTTCTCGACACCCGAGGTGTCCAGCGTGCCGCGGACCGTGTGGTAGCGCACGCCCGGCAGGTCCTTGACACGACCGCCGCGGATCAGCACCACCGAGTGCTCCTGCAGGTTGTGGCCCTCACCGCCGATGTAGGACGTAACCTCGTAACCATTAGTGAGACGCACGCGGGCGACCTTACGCAGCGCGGAGTTGGGCTTCTTCGGCGTGGTGGTGTAGACGCGGGTGCACACGCCGCGCTTCTGGGGACACGACTCCAAGGCCGGCACCTTACTCTTCTCCACCTTGCGCTTGCGCGCCTTGCGGACCAGTTGGTTGACTGTCGCCATGCAAACGATCTCCAGCGGCGCACAAGCGCCATCCAAGCAACAAAACCGAGGGACGCAGATTGCTCGCCATCGCTGCGCTGTCGCGGCGACGGACCAACGCCTCTCGCGGTTGAGCCTACGAACCTCAAGGCCCCAGGCTTCGCACTGACGGCCTGCGGATGCCCGACCGATCCCATCCATCGAGGAGGGGTGTCGTGGCATTGAGAATTCGAACCAGGCGCCCGGCCAAGGACCCCCTTGGCCGTCTTCCGGGCGAAGCTGGCCCGGATCGGGAAACAATCAAGCCGGCGCAGAGCCGGCTTAGCTGAGACGCGGCAGTATAAGGAGCCCCCGAAATGATGTCAACACGAAGCCCAAGGGCGAACAGGGGGCGAAGCCATCCGTGGCCCGGACCGAAACCAAAGCAAGCGAAGACGAGCCGCGCCGGAGATGGCGTAAGCTCGGCGTGCGAGCGCATAACCCCGATTACCGGACGCTGCGGCCGTGTCGCCAACCCTCCCGCCACGCACGGGGCGGCGGGCCGACCTATTCGGCTTGCGAGGTGTTCTCGAACGCCTGCTTAAGCGCCTCCGCGAGCTCCTCGGTCGCCATCTCGACCTTGCCCTGGGCCTCCACCTCGAGCTCCCGTTCGCTCCTGCGCTGGCGCCGGCGGTCGTTGTGATGCGAGAGACCCGTGCCGGCAGGAATGAGGCGACCGACGATCACGTTTTCCTTGAGACCCGTCAGGTGATCGGTCGAGCCCCGGACCGCCGCCTCCGTGAGGACGCGCGTCGTCTCCTGGAAAGAGGCGGCCGAGATGAAGGACTCGGTGGCCAGCGATGCCTTGGTAATCCCCAGCAACAGGGGCTCGTAGAGCGCGGGGTGCTTGCCCTCGGCCTTGACCCGCTCGTTCTCGGCCAGCACCGTCGAGTGCTCGGCCTGCTCGCCGCGCAGCAGACGCGTGTCGCCCGCGTTGAGGACCTCCACCTTGCGCAGCATCTGGCGAACGATCACCTCGATGTGCTTGTCGTTGATCTTCACGCCCTGCAACCGGTAGACGTCCTGGATCTCCTTGACCAGATATTCCGCCAGGGCCTTCACGCCCTTCAGGCGCAGGATGTCGTGGGGGTTGAGCTCGCCGTCGGCGATGATCTCGCCCTTCTCCACGCGCTCGCCCTCGAACACGTTGACGTGGCGCCACTTGGGAATCAGCTCCTCGACCGTCTCGCCGTCGTCCTGTGTGATCACCAGGCGCTGCTTGCCCTTGGTGTCCTTGCCGAAGCTGACGGTACCCGAGGCCTGGGCCAGCAACGCCTGCTCCTTCGGCTTGCGGGCCTCGAACAGATCCGCCACCCGGGGCAGGCCGCCGGTGATGTCGCGGGTCTTGCTGGATTCCTGCGGGATGCGCGCCAGAATATCGCCGACGCCGACGTCTGCGCCGTCGGCGACGCTGACGATGGACAATGCCGGAAGGAAGTAACGCGCGGGCATGTCGGTGCCCGCGATATTGAGCTCGTCTCCGTTCTCGTCGAGCAGCTTGACCATGGGCCGCAGGTCTTTTCCGGCCGTCGGACGCTGCTTGGGGTCGATGATCTCCAGCGAGGTAAGCCCCGTCACGTCATCGGTCTTGCTCTGGACGGTGACCCCGTCGATGAAGTCCTCGAAGCGCAGCCGTCCGGCCACCTCGGTGACCACCGGGTGGGTGTGGGGGTCCCAGACCGCGACGATCTGGCCGCCGGCCACCTTGTCGCCGTCGTTCACGCGCACGGTGGCGCCGTAGGGCACCTTGTAGCGCTCCTTCTCCAGGCCCATCTCGTCGACCACGGTCAGCTCGCCGGAGCGCGACACCGCGACCAGGTTGCCGCTGTGATGCTGCACGGTCTTGATGTTGTGCAGCCGCACCGAGCCGGCGGACTTGATCTGGATGCTGTTCACCGCCGCCGCCCGAGAGGCGGCGCCACCGATATGGAAGGTACGCATGGTGAGCTGGGTGCCCGGCTCGCCGATCGACTGGGCCGCGATGACGCCGACGGCCTCACCCATGTTGACGAGGTGTCCGCGGGCCAGATCGCGACCGTAGCAGTTCGCGCATACCCCTACCCGCGCCTCGCAGGTGATGGGTGAGCGCACCCGGATCTGGTCGATGCCGGCACTCTCGAGGCTGGACACCCAACCCTCGTCGAGGAGCGTACCCGCGGGGCAGACGATGTCGTCGCTTCCCGGTTTGACGACGTCCACCGCCGTCACCCGGCCAAGAATGCGTTCCCGCAGCGCCTCGACCACGTCGCCGCCCTCGATGATCGGCGTCAGCAGCAGGCCCTGCTCGGTGCCGCAGTCCGGCTCCAGCACGACCATATCCTGCGCCACGTCGACCAGGCGGCGGGTCAGGTATCCCGAGTTGGCCGTCTTGAGCGCGGTGTCGGCCAAACCCTTGCGGGCGCCGTGCGTCGAGATGAAGTACTGGATGACGTTCAGCCCCTCGCGGAAGTTGGCGGTGATGGGCGTCTCGATGATGGACCCGTCCGGCTTGGCCATGAGGCCGCGCATGCCGGCGAGCTGGCGAATCTGGGCCGCGGAACCGCGGGCGCCGGAGTCAGCCATCATGTAAATCGAGTTGAACGAGTCCTGCTTGACCTCGTTGCCCTCGCGATCGCGCACCGTGTCCTTCCCGAGCTTGCCCATCATGGCCTTGGCCACCTGGTCGTTAGTGTGGGACCAGATGTCGACCACCTTGTTGTAGCGCTCGCCGTTGGTGACCAGTCCCGAGGCGTACTGCTCCTCGATCTCCTTCACCTCGCGCTCGGCCTCGGCGAGGATCTCCGCCTTCTCCTCGGGCACGGCCATGTCCTCGAGCCCGATCGAGGCCCCGGCGCGGGTCGCCATGCGGAAGCCGAGATACATGATCTGGTCGGCAAACACCACCGTCTCCTTGAGACCCAGCTCGCGGTAGGACGTGTTGATCAGATTGGAGATCTGCTTCTTCTTCAGCGGTTGATCGACGGTGGAGAACGGCAGCCCGTCCGGCACGATCTCGTACACCAGGGCGCGGCCGAGCACGGTGTCCTTGATCGACACCGAGGCGTGCATCTTGCCGTCCTCGCCCTTGACGACCTCGCGGATGCGCACCTTCACGCGCGCGTGGAGATCCGCGTTGCCCGACTCGTAAGCGCGACGGGCCTCGGTGATGCTGGAGTAGGCGCTTCCCTCGCCGCGGGCACCGACGCGCTCGCGGGTCATGTAGTAGAGCCCGAGCACGACGTCCTGGGACGGCACGATGATGGGCTCGCCATTGGCCGGCGAAAGAATGTTGTTCGAGGCCATCATCAGGGCGCGGGCCTCGATCTGGGCCTCCAGGGACAGGGGTACGTGGACCGCCATCTGGTCGCCGTCGAAGTCCGCGTTGAACGCGGTGCAGACGAGCGGATGCAGCTGTATGGCCTTGCCCTCGATCAGCACCGGCTCGAAACTCTGGATGCCCAGGCGATGCAGGGTCGGCGCCCGGTTGAGCATCACCGGGTGCTCGCGGATCACCTCCTCGAGGATGTCCCACACCTCCGGGGTGCCGCGCTCCACGGCCTTCTTGGCCGCCTTGATGGTGGTGGCAATTCCGCGCAGTTGCAGCTTGCTGAAGATGAAGGGCTTGAACAGCTCCAGCGCCATGCGTTTGGGCAGACCGCACTGGTGCAGCTTGAGTGTGGGTCCGACCACGATGACCGAGCGGCCGGAGTAATCGACGCGCTTGCCCAGCAGGTTCTGGCGGAAACGGCCCTGCTTGCCCTTGATCATGTCCGCCAGGGACTTGAGCGGGCGCTTGTTGGTCCCGGTGATGGCGCGGCCGCGGCGGCCGTTGTCCAGCAGGGCGTCGACCGACTCCTGGAGCATGCGCTTCTCGTTGCGCACGATGATGTCGGGGGCCACCAGATCCAACAGCCGCTTGAGGCGGTTGTTGCGGTTGATGACGCGCCGATACAGGTCGTTGAGGTCGGAGGTGGCGAAGCGCCCGCCGTCCAGCGGCACCAGAGGCCGGAGCTCCGGCGGCAGCACCGGCAGCACGGTGAGGATCATCCACTCGGGACGGTTGCCGGACTCCTGCAGGGACTCGACCAGCTTGAGGCGCTTGGTGAGCTTCTTGATCTTGGTCTCGGAGTTGGTGGCCTCGATCTCCTCGCGCATGCGGCGGACCTCCTTCGGCAGGTCCAGGGTGCGCAGCAGCTCGTAGACGGCCTCCGCCCCCATGCGGGCGTCGAACTCGTCGCCATTCTCCTCCAGGGCTTCCAGATACTGCTCGTCGGTGAGCAGCTGGCCGCGCTCGAGCGGGGTCATGCCCGGGTCCACGACGACGTAGGACTCGAAGTAGAGGATGCGCTCGATGTCGCGCAGGGTCATATCCAGCAGCAGCCCGATGCGGGACGGAAGGGACTTGAGGAACCAGATATGGGCCACCGGGCTGGCGAGATCGATGTGGCCCATGCGCTCACGGCGCACCTTGGCCAGGGTGACCTCCACCCCGCACTTCTCGCACACCACGCCGCGGTGCTTGAGGCGCTTGTACTTGCCGCACAGGCACTCGTAGTCGCTTACGGGACCGAAGATCTTGGCGCAGAACAGGCCGTCGCGCTCGGGCTTGAAGGTGCGGTAGTTGATGGTCTCCGGCTTGCGGACCTCACCGTAGGACCAGGAGCGGATCATGTCGGGCGACGCCAAGCCGATCTTGATGGCGTCGAACTCCAGCACCTGCCCCTGCTGCTTCAGAATCTTGAGAAGATCTTTCATTCAGTGTCTCCAGCGTCTAGGCGGCGGACCCGGGACAGCGCGCCGCGCGCTGCCCGGGCTCCTGCCCTCGGCCCTTGTTCAGTCTTGTTCCAGCTCGACGTTGATGCCCAGGGAGCGGATCTCCTTGACCAGCACGTTGAAGGACTCTGGCATCCCCGCCTCCATGCGGTGATCGCCGTCGACGATGTTCTTGTACATGCGCGTACGGCCGTTGACGTCGTCGGACTTGACGGTGAGCATCTCCTGCAGGGTGTAGGCAGCGCCGTACGCCTCCAGGGCCCAGACCTCCATCTCGCCGAAGCGCTGCCCTCCGAACTGCGCCTTGCCGCCCAGCGGCTGCTGGGTGACCAGGCTGTAGGGCCCGGTCGAGCGCGCATGCATCTTGTCGTCGACCAGGTGGTTGAGCTTGAGCATGTACATGTATCCGACGGTCACCGGCCGCTCGAAGGGCTCGCCGGTGCGGCCGTCGTAGAGTGTGGTCTGTCCGCTTTCCGGCCGGTCCGCGAGACGCAGCATGGCGCGGATCTCCTCCTCGGAAGCGCCGTCGAACACCGGGGTGGCCAAGGGGACGCCCCCCGTGAGGTTGGCAGCCAGGTCCAGGATCTCGTCGTCGCTCAGGGAACCCAGGTCCTCCTGCCGCCCGCCGGTGTTGTAGACCTGCTCCAGGAAGCCGCGAATCTCCGCGACCGCGGTGTGCGCCCGCAGCATCTGGCCGATCTTCTGACCCATGCCCTCTGAGGCCCACCCGAGATGGGTCTCGAGCACCTGGCCCACGTTCATGCGCGATGGCACGCCGAGCGGATTGAGCACGATATCCACCGGCTGTCCGTCGGCGGAGAAGGGCATGTCCTCCACCGGAACGATCATGGAGATCACGCCCTTGTTCCCGTGACGGCCCGCCATCTTGTCGCCAGGCTGGACGCGGCGCTTCACCGCCACGTAGACCTTCACCATCTTCAGCACGCCGGGCGCCAGGTCATCGCCCTGGGTGATCTTGCGCTTCTTGGTATCGAAGCGGCCCCGGAAATCCTCGCGCTGCTGCTTGATCTGGGCGGCGACGGCCTCGAGCTGGCTGGCCGACTCCTCGTTGCGCAACCGGATCTCCATCCAGATGTCCCGGCCGTCCTTCTCGGCGACCTCGTGCAGGTAGGTCTTGGTGATCTTGGCCCCCGCCTTGAGGCCGCGCGGACCACCGTCGGCCACCTTGCCGATCAGCATCCGCTCCACGCGCTGGAAGGTGTCGTTCTCCATGATGCGCGCCTGGTCGTCCAGGTCCTTGCGCACGCGCTCGAGCTCCTGCTCCTCGATCTGCAAGGCGCGCTTGTCCTTCTCCACCCCGTCGCGGGTGAACACCTGAACGTCCACCACGGTCCCCGCCATGCCGGAGGGCAGGCGCAGGGAGGTATCCTTCACGTCGGCGGCCTTCTCGCCGAAGATGGCGCGCAACAGCTTCTCCTCCGGGGTGAGCTGCGTCTCCCCCTTGGGGGTAACCTTGCCCACCAGGATGTCGCCGTCACGCACCTCGGCGCCGACGTAGACGATACCCGACTCGTCGAGCTTGGACAGGGCCGCCTCGCCGACGTTGGGGATATCGCCCGAAATCTCCTCCGGGCCCAGCTTGGTGTCGCGGGCGAGACAGGTCAGCTCCTCGATATGAATCGAGGTGAAGCGGTCCTCCTGCACCACACGCTCCGAGATCAGGATGGAGTCCTCGAAGTTGTAGCCGTTCCAGGGCATGAAGGCGATCCGGAGATTCTGTCCCAGAGCGAGCTCGCCCATGTCGGTGGACGGGCCGTCCGCCAGCACATCGCCGCGCTCGATGGCGTCGCCGGGCGAGACCAGGGGGCGTTGGTTGATGCAGGTATTCTGGTTGGAGCGGGTGTACTTGGTGAGATTGTAGATGTCCACTCCGGGCTCTTCCGGGGTCTTCATCGCCTCCTCGTCGTGGACACGCACTACGATGCGGGCCGCGTCGACCGACTCGACCACGCCGCCACGGCGGGCCACGACGGTAACGCCGGAATCGACCGCCACCACCCGCTCCATGCCGGTGCCGACCAGGGGCTTCTCCGCACGCAGGGTCGGTACCGCCTGCCGCTGCATGTTTGAGCCCATGAGCGCGCGGTTGGCGTCATCGTGCTCCAGGAAGGGAATGAGCGAGGCCGCCACCGAGACGATCTGGCGAGGAGAGACGTCCATGTACTGGACCTCCTCCGGGGCCTTCATGGTGAATTCGTTCTGATGCCTGCAGGACACCAGCGCGTCCACCAGCTGACCGCCGTCGTCCAGCGCGGCGTTGGCCTGGGCGATGACGTAATTGCCTTCCTCGATGGCGGACAGATAGTGGATATCGTCGGTGACGCGGCCCTCCTCCACCTTGCGGTAAGGGGTCTCCAGGAAGCCGTACTTGTTGGTCCGCGCGTAGACGGCCAGCGAGTTGATCAGACCGATGTTCGGACCTTCAGGCGTCTCGATGGGACACACGCGCCCATAGTGGGTAGGGTGCACGTCGCGCACCTCGAAGCCGGCTCGCTCGCGGGCCAGCCCGCCGGGGCCGAGCGCCGAGACCCGGCGCTTGTGCGTGACCTCGGACAGCGGATTGTTCTGGTCCATGAACTGCGACAGCTGGCTGGAGCCGAAGAATTCCTTGATCGCCGCCGACACCGGCTTGGCATTGATGAGCTCCTGGGGCATGAGGCCCTCGGACTCGGCCAGGGACAGACGCTCCTTGACGGCGCGCTCGACCCGCACCAGGCCGATACGGAACTGGTTCTCGGCCATCTCGCCGACGCAACGGATGCGGCGGTTGCCCAAGTGGTCGATGTCGTCCACGCTGCCGCGACCATTGCGCAGCTCCACCAATACCTTCAGCGCGTCGATGATGTCGGAGCTGTCGCCCTGCTGCGCGAAGAGCTGTTGGGCGAAGTCATCCGAGCGATTGCCGAAGTAGCAGCCGTCATAGAGGATACCGGGGCCATCCTCGGTTTCCCGCGCCAGCCGCCGATTGAACTTCATGCGGCCGACCGCCGAGAGATCGTAACGGTCAGGCGCGAAGAACAGGTTGTGGAACAGATTCTGCGCCGCTTCCTTGGTGGGGGGCTCGCCGGGGCGCATCATGCGGTAGATCTCGACCTGAGCCTCGAGGTCGGTGGTGGTCGGATCGATGCGCAGGGTCTCGGACATGTAGGGACCCTGATCCAGATCGTTCACGAACAGGGTCTCGATCGTGGCGACCCCCTTTTCGATCAGGGCATCGAGGAGCTCCGGGGTGATTTCCGCGTTGGCCTCCGCCAGCACCTCCCCGGTCTCGGTGTCGACCAGCGTGCGCGCGATGGTACGACCGACGAGGAACTCGTTGGGGACGACCAGACGGTCGATGCCGGCCTTCTGCAACTCGCGGATGTGGCGCGCCGTTACGCGCCGACCGGCCTCCACCAGGACCTCATCGGCAATCGTAACGTCGAAGCCGATGGTTTCGCCGCGCAGCCGTTCCGGCACCAGTTCCAGCTCGAAGCCGCTGTCGCCGGCATGGAAGACATCGCGCTCGAAGAAGCGCTCGAGTATCTGCTCGGTGCTGTAGCCCAGCGCCCGCAGCAGGATGGTCGCCGGCAGCTTGCGGCGGCGGTCGATGCGCACGAACACGTTGTCCTTGGGATCGAACTCGAAGTCCAGCCAGGAACCGCGGTAGGGAATCACCCGCGCCGAGAACAGGAGCTTGCCGGATGAATGGGTCTTGCCCTTGTCGTGATCGAAGAACACACCCGGCGAGCGGTGCAGCTGCGAGACGATGACGCGCTCGGTGCCGTTGATGATGAAGGTCCCGGTCTCGGTCATGAGCGGGAGCTCACCCATGTAGACCTCCTGCTCCTTGATGTCCTTGACCACCTTGGAGCCCGCCGGCGCTTCCTTGTCGTAGATCACCAGGCGCAGCAGAACGCGCAAAGGTGCGGCGTAGGTGGCGCCGCGCAGGTGACATTCGCGCACGTCGAAGGGCGGCTCACCGAGACGGTAGCTGACATACTCCAGCACCGCGTTGCCCGAGTAGCTCTCGATCGGGAACACGCTCTTAAAGGCCGCGTGCAAACCCAGATCGTCGCGCCTGGCGGCCGGAAGACTCTCCTGGAGAAAGCCCCGGTAGGAATCGATCTGCGTGGCGAGCAGGAACGGAACGTCCAGGATGCTGGGACGCTTGCCGAAGTCCTTGCGGATGCGCTTTTTCTCGGTGAAAGAATAGGCCATACTGCCTTCCCTCGAAGTTCTAGAGAACAAGTCCCTGGGGATTTCGCAACGACACCCCGCCCCCGGGTCCCGGAGGTGCCTTCAGAGCACGCGCCGGAACCGGGCCGCTACGGTAAGCCCGGTGCCGTACAAACAGGAAAAGGCCGGCGGCCTGATGCCGCCAGCCCCTGGTCCGCGGTGAAGATCGAACGACGCAAGGACGCCGTTACTTGATCTCAACCGTCGCGCCAGCCTCTTCCAGCGCCTTCTTCGCCGCCTCGGCCTCGTCCTTGGAAACCCCTTCCTTGATGGTGTTGGGAGCGCCCTCCACCGCGTCCTTGGCCTCCTTCAGGCCCAGCCCGGTGAGCGCGCGGACGGCCTTGATCACCGAGACCTTGTTGGCGCCGAACGACGCCAGCACGACATTGAACTCGGTCTGCTCTTCGACGGCCGCAGCCTCCGCACCACCTGCTGCCGCAGGTGCGGCGGCGACGGCTGCGGCGGCAGTCACGCCAAACTTCTCTTCCATCGCGCTGATCAGCTCGACGACCTCCATCACCGTCATATTGGCGATGGCTTCCAGGATATCGTCTTTCGAAACGGACATGGTTGTCTCCTAAAAACGCAAATCTCTTGGGTTGTTACCGTACAGGTTACGCCGCCTCTTTGGCATCGCGGACCGCCGCGAGGGTTCGGACAAGCTTGCCCGGGACCTCGTTGATGGTCGCCGCGAGCTTCTGCACCGGAGCCTTCATCACGGCCATGAGCAGGCTGATCGCCTCCTCGTAGGTCGGCATCGTAGCCAGCGTGCCGAGTTCCGACGGGTCGAGCAGCTTTCCGCCAACGGCGATCAGCTTGACCTGGAACTTGTCGTGCTCCTTTGCAAATGCCTGCGCCACGCGCGCGACAGAGCCCGGATCTTCCTGCGAGAAGGCTAGGACCAGCGGTCCGATCAGACCTCCCTCCATACAGGCGAAATCCGTCCCCTGCAACGCGCGCTTCGCCAGGGTGTTCTTGACGACGCGCACATAGACTCCCGCCTTGCGCGCTTCCACGCGCAGGTTGGTCATCTGCTGCACCGTCAGCCCCCTGTACTCGGCCCCGATGGCCGAATAGGCGCTTTTCGCGACTTCCGCGACCTCGGCGACGATGGCCTCTTTTTGACCGAAATTCAGTGCCAAAGCCGTCACCTCCTGATTTGGGTTGATCGGGGCCAGCGGCCCCGCTTTCCCGACTGGTGCCCGCACTCCGCCAGTTCCCTGGCGATTGGCGGACGATTCACTCGTGCACCGTCTTCAGAGGTGTGCCCCCATGCGGGGCTGCGCCAAACTGATTCGGGAGCACCGTCTGCGCAGGCTTGGTCGATTAAGCCGGGCTCTCGCACGATCCGTATCCGAGCACCAAGCGCCTGCGGTCTTTGACGGCCTCCGGCAAGCCTGCCGGCGCCCCAAAGATCCAACCGCGGTCAGGACGATGCCCTGACCGCCAAAATTTCCGCGTAGCGGCCACCACATCCAGGCGGCCGCCGAGCTTCTCCGCCGCTCAGGACAACAGCGACTGATGATCTACCGGCAATCCCGGACCCATGGTCGAGGAGACCGTGACCCTCTTCATGAAAACACCCTTGGAGGTGCTCGGCTTCGCCTTCATCAGGTTGCCGAGCAGCGCTTGCAGGTTCTCGCGCAGGGCCGCGGGCTCGAAATCGACCTTGCCGAGCGGACAGTGAATGATGCCCGCCTTGTCGGTGCGGTAGCGCACCTGGCCGGCCTTGGCGTTGCGAACCGCCTCGGCCACATCGGGCGTGACGGTACCAACCTTGGGGTTGGGCATCAGGCCGCGCGGCCCGAGGATCTTGCCAAGCTGACCCACCACGCGCATCGCATCGGGGGACGCGATCACCACGTCGAAGTCCAGATTGCCGGCCTTGACGTCCTCGGCCAGGTCTTCCATTCCGATGCGATCGGCACCGGCCTCGGCGGCGGCGTCCACATTCGCGCCCTGCGTGAAGACGGCCACCCGGACCTGCTTGCCGATGCCATGCGGAAGCACGGTCGCCCCGCGCACGACCTGATCGGACTTGCGCGGATCGACACCCAGATTGACGGCAACCTCCACGCTCTCGGAGAACTTGACCGTAGACAATTCCTTCAGCAGGACAAAGGCCTCTTCAGCGGCATAGACCCGGCCGGATTCGACCTTCTCGCGGATCATCTTCGCCCGTTTCGTAAGCTTGGCCATTACTCCACACCCTCCACGTCGAGACCCATCGCGCGCGCGCTGCCTGCGATCGTCCGCACCGCCGCATCCAGGTCCGCGGCGGTCAAATCCGGCATCTTGGTATTCGCGATCTCCTCGAGCTGGGCGCGATTGACTTTGCCCACCTTGACGGTGTTCGGGGTGCTGCTGCCCTTCGGGATGCCTGCCGCCTTCTTCAACAACACGGCAGCGGGCGGGGTCTTGGTGATGAAGGTGAAGCTGCGGTCGGAATAGACCGTAATCACGACCGGTATCGGCAACCCCTTCTCGAGATTCTGCGTCCTGGCGTTGAACGCCTTGCAGAACTCCATGATGTTGACGCCGTGCTGGCCGAGCGCGGGACCGACCGGAGGGCTCGGGTTCGCCTCTCCAGCCTTGACCTGCAGCTTGATATAAGCTGAGACTTTCTTTGCCATCGTTAGATCTCCTGTGGGTGATAACGCCAGGCGCGCAGGCCGGCTCCCCGCCTCCAACCGTATCGCGGATGGAGCATTGAAATACTCTCGTCGGCCGAGAGAATGTTGCTGTAAGTCCCTTACGGCAGGGTCGGACGACCCGGAATCGCCATCCGACGGCAGAGCCTACGCGTACCGGGCGCCATGGCCGCGCTACCGTCAGCCCTTTTCGATCTGCCCAAACTCCAAATCGACGGGTGTCGCGCGGCCGAAAATGAGCACCGACACCTTGAGGCGGCTCTTCTCGTAATCCACTTCCTCGACCACGCCATTGAAATCCGTAAAGGGCCCGTCCACGACACGCACGACCTCTCCGGGCTCGTAGAGAACCTTGGGCCGCGGCTTCTCCACGCCTTCCTGCATCCGCTGCAGGATCGCCTCGGCCTGCTTCTCCGGGATCGGCGCGGGACGGTCACCGGTGCCGCCGATGAAACCCATCACCTTGGGCACGCTCTTGACCAGATGCCAGGTGTCGTCGGTCAACTCCATGTTGACCAGCACGTAGCCGGGGAAGAACTTACGCTCACTCTTGCGCTGCTGGCCGCCGCGCATCTCGACGACCTCCTCGGTCGGGACCAGCACGGTGCCGAAGAACTCCTCCATGCCGGCGCGCTTGATGCGCTCCTCCAGAGAGCGCTTCACCTGGCCCTCGAAGCCCGAGTAGGCGTGTATCACGTACCAACGTCGCCCCATCCTCAGCCTCCCTGCCCCGTGAGGAATCGCAGGATGCTCATCAGCATCATGTCGAACAGCCACAGGATGATGCCGAGGATGAGCACCATGACGATGACGATGAGCGTCGTCTGCAAGGTTTCCTGGCGCGTTGGCCATACCACCTTGCGCACCTCGTTGCGCGCGTCTCCGGCGAACTGCCACAAGCGGCGCCCTTGATCCGTCTGGAGCGCGATCGCAGCCGCAAGTCCGCCGATCGCAAGCAGCCCGACAACGCGCAGCAATGTCGAGTAAGCCGCGAAATGGTAAAAGCCGTAAATTCCGGCAATCAACAAGATGGCCGCCGCCACCAGCTTGACTGTATCCAAACCGGTGGCGCCGGCCTCAGCTCGTGCATTCATGAACTACCGCGCAGTAGACAGACGCTGCAAGAATGTGGCAGGCCAGGAGGGACTCGAACCCCCAACCTGCGGTTTTGGAGACCGCTGCTCTACCAGTTGAGCTACTGGCCTAGGAAAAACGGGCCGCCTACGTGCGGCCCAATCAACTTACTCGATAACCTTGGAGACCACGCCGGCGCCGACGGTACGCCCGCCCTCGCGGATGGCGAATCGCAACCCGTCTTCCATCGCGATCGGGGCGATCAGCTTGACCGTCATTTTCACGTTGTCACCGGGCATCACCATCTCGATCCCTTCGGGCAGCTCGCAGGAGCCGGTCACGTCCGTGGTGCGGAAGTAAAACTGCGGCCGGTAGCCGTTGAAGAACGGGGTGTGACGCCCGCCCTCTTCCTTGGACAGCACGTAGACCTCGCACTCGAAGTGGGTGTGCGGGGTGATGCTCTTGGGCTTGGCCAGCACCTGTCCGCGCTCGACGTCGTCGCGCTTGGTGCCGCGCAGCAGCACGCCGATGTTGTCTCCCGCCTGACCCTGGTCCAGGAGCTTGCGGAACATCTCCACGCCGGTGCAGATGGTCTTGGTGGTCGGATGGATGCCGACGATCTCGACCTCTTCGCCTACCTTGACCACCCCGCGCTCGACCCGCCCGGTCACCACCGTGCCGCGCCCGGAGATCGAGAATACGTCTTCGATCGGCATCAGGAACGGCTGGTCGACCTCGCGCTCGGGCTCGGGGATGTAGTCGTCCATCGCCGCTACCAGCTTGACGATCGACTCGGCGCCCAGCTCGCCTTCGTCGCCTTCGAGCGCCTTGAGCGCGGAGCCGACGATGATCGGGGTGTCGTCGCCCGGGAAGTCGTAGCTGGAGAGCAGCTCGCGCACTTCCATCTCCACCAGCTCCAGCAGCTCGGCGTCGTCGACCATGTCGGCCTTGTTGAGGTAGACGACGATGTAGGGTACGCCTACCTGGCGCGAGAGCAGGATGTGCTCGCGCGTCTGCGGCATCGGGCCGTCGGCGGCGGACACCACCAGGATCGCCCCGTCCATCTGCGCCGCGCCGGTGATCATGTTCTTGACGTAGTCGGCGTGCCCCGGGCAGTCCACGTGCGCGTAGTGGCGCTTGTCGGACTCGTACTCAACGTGCGCCGTGGCAATCGTGATCCCGCGCTCGCGCTCTTCGGGAGCGTTGTCGATCTGGTCGAACGCCTTGATCTCGCCGCCGTACTTGGCCGCCATCACCTTCGTGATCGCCGCCGTCAGCGTCGTCTTGCCATGGTCCACGTGACCGATCGTCCCAACGTTGACGTGCGGCTTCTTTCGTACGAATTTTGCTTTGGACATGCACTGGTCTCCACGTGAAACCTAAAATTTGACGTCGCGCGCTCGGTCGCACGCATCCCGCGGCAAGCTGAATGGAGCCCATGATCGGAGTCGAACCGATGACCTCACCCTTACCAAGGGTGTGCTCTACCAACTGAGCTACATGGGCGCGTCGATCTACCCCGTTTTTCACGCCATTGGAGCGGGTGATGGGAGTCGAACCCACGTCATCAGCTTGGAAGGCTGAGGTTCTACCATTGAACTACACCCGCCATGCACCGAAGCCGCCTCCCACGAGCGCGCTGGCCTGACTCCGGGCGGATGCACCGCCGGGCCACCGCGCCTTCGCCAACTCCACCACCCAAGCCGCGTCGGGAGCGCGGCGCCGGACCGCCCCTGGGGCACGACCATGCGCGACGACGCCGGCTCGGAAACGTCTGGTGGAGGGGGGAGGATTCGAACCTCCGAAGGCTGAGCCGTCAGATTTACAGTCTGATCCCTTTGACCGCTCGGGAACCCCTCCGAAACGAGCGGAGCATACTAAGCAATCCACAATAGGCTGTCAACACGCGAACAGCAGCCGCCAGCGACCCCGATCGCCGCCCGATTTGGCAGACCTATGCCGCTTCCTGTACTATCCGCCGCCACCTTCCGGCCCCGTCGGCACGACCACATCCGCCCCTCGGCAGGCCGGAATTCGCTGCAACAACACGCTCGACCTGGGATCCTCGTAACAATGGACGTAACCATCTTCGGTAGCGGCTATGTCGGTCTCGTGACGGGCGCCTGCCTTGCCGAGGTCGGAAATCACGTTCTCTGCATCGACATCGACCCGGAGAAGATCGCTGTCCTCAACGCGGGCGCGATTCCGATTTATGAGCCGGGTCTCGAGGATCTGGTTCGCAAGAACCGAGAGGCAGGCCGGCTGCGGTTCTCGACGGATCCAGCGGAGGGGGTAGCACACGGCCTGTTTCAATTCATTGCCGTGGGCACCCCGCCCGACGAGGACGGCTCCGCGGACCTCACCCACGTACTGGCGGTGGCCCGCACCGTAGGCGAGCACATGAGCGCGTACCGCATACTCGTGGACAAGTCCACCGTGCCCGTGGGCACCGCGGACAAGGTCGCGGAAACGGTACAGGCCACGCTGGCCGGGCGCGGCGTCGAGCTCGAGTTCGACGTCGTCTCCAACCCGGAGTTCTTAAAGGAAGGCGCCGCCATCGAGGACTTCATGCGCCCGGACCGCGTCATCGTCGGCACGGACAACCCGCGCACCGGCGAGCTCTTGCGCGCCCTTTACGCGCCGTTCAACCGCAACCATGACCGGGTCATGGTGATGGACGTCCGTTCCGCGGAGCTGACCAAGTACGCCGCCAACGCGATGCTCGCGACCAAGATCAGCTTCATGAACGAGCTCTCCAACATCGCGGAGGCCGTAGGCGCGGACATCGAGAAGGTGCGGGTGGGAATCGGATCGGACCCCCGCATCGGCTACCAGTTCATCTACCCTGGCTGCGGTTACGGCGGCTCCTGCTTCCCGAAGGACGTACGCGCGCTGGAGCAGACGGCGCGGGCCGTTGGCTACCAACCGCAACTGCTCACTGCCGTCGAGTCGGTTAACCTCCGCCAGAAAGACCTTCTGTTCCGCAAGATCAGCGACTATTTCGGCGGTGATCTCACGGGTCGCGTCGTCGCACTGTGGGGACTGGCGTTCAAGCCCAATACAGACGACATGCGCGAGGCATCCAGTCGCGCGCTGATGGAGTCCCTGTGGCAGGCTGGCGCCAACGTCCGGGCATTCGACCCGGTCGCGATGGGGGAGACCCGTCGCGTCTACGGGGATCGACCGGATCTGGTTCTCGCAGACGACGCCATGGAGGCGCTGGACGAAGCGGATGTCCTTGCGATCGTCACCGAATGGACCGAGTTTCGTAGCCCGGATTTCGCGGCCATCGCGTCCCGTCTGCGGCATCCCGTCCTGTTTGACGGGCGCAATATGTTCGACCCGCGCGTGGTCACCTCCGCCGGCCTGACCTACTTCTCGGTGGGGCGAGCGCCGGCACTTCCCGCCTGAGCCCACACTCAAAAAAGCGGCAACTCCCCCGACGCCGTTGCGCATTGAGCGTTCCCGCCGCTACCATTCGGCGCTGGGGACGATCGAACGATAACGACGGAGATTTCGCGCGCGTCGAGCGCACCAAACCACTTTGCTCTGACGAGGAGAACAAGATGAAAGCCAAACTTACCCTTCCACTGCTGGCGCTGACCTTCTGCGCGGGCGCAAACGCCGGCACCTTCATGGACGCCCAATGGGCGGCAGAAATGTGCAAGGCGTGGAATTCGTCGAACTTGCCGGCCGACCTGGGTGGTGACGCCTGGGCCGCAAACAACGCGGAACGCGGTTACAAGATCATTCACCTCTACCGCGACAAATGCGGCGCCGCAAGCAAGGTCGAGCTCGAGATTTCCGACAAGGGCGGCAAGGCCGAGTGCACCTACGGGGGCGCGGTGAAGCACGCCACGCTCAACCACGACGTCGACTACCTGATGTATGCCACGGATGAGGACTGGACCTGTATGGGCGAGGGCAAGTTCGGCTGCGGCGCCATGGGCGCTATGATGACCGGCAAGCTCAAGTTCAAGGGTCCCAAGGGCGAGGCCATGGGGGTCATGGGACCGTTCGACGGCTTCCTGGTGCTGACCGGCAAGGTCCCCGGCGACAAGTCCGCCTGCCCGTAAGCATTACGCGCAGGGCCGGCTCCCGCGCCACCGTCGCGAGTGCGGTTCGGCGCGGGAGCCTTCTGTCAGGACCCCCGCTCATCCTCAGGTACCTCTCCTGCACCTCTGGGATATGCAGGCCCCCTGCCAGGCCTCACGGCTCAACGCCTCCCAACCACCAGAACGACCGCACGCCGGCGCCTGTTGTATTTTTGCGTCAGTAAACCGGATCGCACTGAGTCTGCTGGAATTCTCCTTAGGAAACAAGTTGACATCCGGTCTCGTTTTTCCCATTATTGCGACAAACCTTATATCTTTTTGCAACATGCCGCTTTAGACCAACACCGCCTTCCTTAACGAACGATTGGCGGCTTGCTATTCACCTGGAGGACATCATGAACCGGAAAATCTTGTCTGCCGCCGTCGCCATCGCCTGCGCAACGGCATTGCCTGCCGCTTACGCCACCAACGGCTATATGTCCCACGCCTACTCACCTCATGCGAAAGGTATGGCGGGCGCGGGTGAGGCAGCCCTGCCGCAGGACTCCCTGAGCATCGTGGGCAACCCGGCGGGCCTGACCCGCGTGGGTCAGCGGGCCGACGTCGGCCTCTCCTGGTTCGTCCCTCAGCGTGGATACAAGGGCACGGACTTGACCGACATGACGGGTGTGAATATTGCTCCCATCGGCAGCACCCCCTTCGGCGGAGAGGTTGACAGTCGGCACACCAACTTCTTCATCCCCAATTTCGGCTACACGCACCAGATCGACGACGTCAGCGCCGTCGGTGTTGCCGTATTCGGTAACGGCGGCATGAACACCCAGTACTCGAGCGCGGACACCTTCGGGCGACTTGGCACATACGGCGGTAATAACGCCAGGCCAACCCACCCTTCCCTGGGCTTCCCAGGCTCGGCGGTGGCAATGCGGGCGTCAACCTGGAGCAGCTCGGCATCTCCCTCGGCTATGCGCGCGACGTTGCCGACAACTTCAGCCTCGGCGTCAGCGGGCTGATCGGCTACCAGAAGTTCCGCGCCAAGGGCCTCGGCGCATTCGCGCCTTTCACTCAGACCTTCACCCAGACGTTCCTTTCGACCGGGATGCCCGGCATCGCCACCAACCTCACCGACAGGGGCAACGATTCGGCCTGGGGGTACGGTTTCCAGATTGGCGCGCTGTGGGACATCAACCCCATGTTCAGCCTTGGCGCCTCGTACCGCACCAAGATGTACATGAGCGAGTTCGACAAATACTCGGACCTCTTCGCTGACAACGGCGACTTCGACATGCCCGCGGTTGCGGCCATCGGCGCCGCCTTCAGGCCGAACGAGCGGTTGACGCTCGCCCTTGACGTGCAGTGGATCGGCTTTGGAGATATCGACGCCGTCGCCAACGACAACAACCTGTTCGAGAAGTGCAACCTCTTCAACCCCATGGGCTACGATGCCCGTTACTGCCTCGGCGGCAGCAAGGGTGCAGGCTTCGGCTGGGACGACATGACAGTCTTCAAGCTCGGCGCCCAGTACGAGATCAATGACCAGTGGACCGTGCAGGCGGGATATAGCCACGGCGATCAGCCGATCGATGGCAGCCAGGTCGCCTTCAACGCGCTGGCGCCCGGCGGTCATCGAGGATCACTTTACGCTCGGCGCAAGCTGGCGTCCGCGCGACAATTACGAGGTGACCTTCTGGGGCATGTACGCGCCAAAGGAAACCGTCAAGGGTCCCGGCGAGTTCACGACCACCAGCGCCGCCTCGATCGACATGTACCAGTACGAGATCGGCGTGAACTTCGGCTGGCTGTTCAACTGATAGATCCTCGCATCATGGAAAAAGCCGCCCGAGGGCGGCTTTTTTTTCGCGGTCCCGAAAAGGCGCTCTGATAGCGCGCCCGCCACGCTCGATTAGCGACCGGCGTGGAGTCGGTTCATGGCCTTCTGAAACTCCCCGGCCAACACCTCCGGAAGACAGCGCTCTGCGTCGTCCAGAGCGTCCAGCAAGAGCGCCTCATCCTCGCGGGATGGCCGACTCAGGACGTAGTTGACCACCTGCTGGCGATCGGCCGGGCGATCGATCCCGATGCGCAGGCGCCAAAAGTCTCTGCTCCCCAGAGCGCTGATGATGTCGCGCAGGCCGTTGTGCCCGGCATGACCGCCGCCCTGCTTCAGACGCAGAGTCCCTGCCGGCAAATCCAACTCGTCGTGGGCAACCAGGATCTGTTCGGGCGGGATATCGAAAAATCGGGCCACCGCGGCGACCGACTGGCCGCTGCGGTTCATGAAGGTGGTGGGATTCAGAAGCCTTAGATCTACCCCGCCCACCTGCAAGCGGCAGAGCAATCCATGAAACTTGGCTTCCAACCGAAACCGGCCTCCATTGCGTGCGGCCAGATGCTCGGTAAACCAGAAACCGACATTGTGGCGGGTGGCCTCATACTGAGGTCCCGGATTACCGAGACCAACTACGAGACGTATCGGTGTTTCGCTCATGCGACCGAAGTCCTCGGGTATGAAGCGCGGACACCCGCCGCTCCAGCGAGGAGGGCAGTCCGGCGAAGTGCCGCCGGACATTCGCGAGAGATCAGTCTTCCGGCTCTTCGTCCGCCTCCTCGGCGCCTTCGCCCTCGGCCTCCAGTCCGCCTTCCGCCTCTTCCTCCAGTTCCTCCTCGGCCTTCTCCTCGATCTTCACGGCCGACGCCACCCGTTCCTCCGGGTCCACATCGGAGTCGAGCTCCACACCTGTCGGAAGCGGCAGGTCGGAGACAATCACGACGTCGCCGATGTCCAGACTGGCCACGTCGATGTCAATGGAGGCAGGCAGGTCTTTCGGCAGACAAACGATATCCAGCTCAGTGAGGGCATGCAGCACACTGCCGCCCTTCTTCACGCCCGCCGAGGTCTCCTCATTCAGGAAGTGAATCGGCACGGTCATGTGGATCTTCTCGCCAGCCTTGATCCGCTGAAAATCGACGTGCATGACGAAGGGCTTCACCGGGTGTCTCTGCATGTCCTTGAGCACCACGGGTTCCTCGCTGCCGTCAACGCGCAGCGTAAGCACGCTGGAAAAGAAAGCCTCCTGCTCCATCTCGTGCACCAGCTCGTGATGGACGACGCTGATCTTCGCGGGATCCTTCCCACCACCATAGATGATTCCGGGAACCAGGCCCTCGTGACGCAGGCGGCGGCTCGCACCTTTCCCCGCGTCGCTGCGGTTCCGCGCGTTAATCTCGATCACTGCGCTCATGTAGACTATCTCCGCATCGATACCAAAAAAACCGCCCCGTCTCGCGACCAAGACGGCAGCGGCGGCAAGGGCGGCGAGAACGGCCTCACCGCCTTTCCGGTTCTCATGGAACCGCAAAGTTCAAACTGATCGGGCGTACTGCGAACCGCGGCTCCCGGGGCGAACAATCTAGTCGACGAACAAGGAGCTCACCGACTCCTCGTTCGAGACCCTGCGCATGGTCTCCGCCAGCAGCTCCCCGATGCTGAGCTGTCGGATCTTGTCACAGGCCGCAGCCTCCGGACGCAGAGGTATGGTGTTGGTTACCACCAGCTCGTCCAGCTGCGAGCCGTTGATGTTCGCAACGGCCGGCCCGGAAAGCACCGGGTGTGTGCAATAGGCCACCACTTTCGCCGCACCGTGGCCCTTGAGCGCCGCTGCCGCCTGACAAAGCGTCCCGGCGGTATCGACCAGGTCATCGATGAGCACGCAGGAACGGCCCTCCACCTCACCGATGATGTTCATCACCTTGGCCTCGTTGGCGCGAGGCCGACGCTTGTCGATGATCGCGAGATCCGCGTCGTCGAGCCGCTTGGCCAGAGCCCGCGCACGGACCACACCACCAACGTCCGGGGATATGACCATCAACCGCGGATATTTCTGCCGCCAGACATCGCCGAGCAGGATGGGCGAGGCGTAGACGTTGTCCACGGGAATGTCGAAAAAGCCCTGGATCTGGTCCGCGTGCAGATCCACCGTGAGCACCCGGTCTGCCCCCGCCTGGCCGATCATCTTTGCCGACCAGCCGCGCGGTGATGGGAACCCGCGCCGAGCGCGGCCTCCGGTCCTGGCGCGCGTACCCGAAGTAGGGGATCACGGCCGTGACGCGCTTGGCGGACGCCCAGCGCAGGGCGTCCATCATCACCAACATCTCCATGAGGTTGTCGTTGGTGGGCGCACTTGTGGGCTGCACCACGAACACGTCGCGTCCGCGCACGTTCTCCTGGATCTCGGCCATCACCTCACCGTCGCTGAACTGGCCAACGACGGCTTTACCAAGCGGTACGTTGAGGTGTACCGCGATCTCCGCTGACAACTCCAGGTTGGCGTTTCCGGAGAACACCATCATGTGACTGGCGGGCACGACCGTTCTCCCCGTCGAATCGGTTACCACCGGCTGCGATGAGATGCGGACAGTTCCGCGGGTCGAAAGCGGACCGCCATAAGCTCATCCGTGTCAATGGCTGGGGCGCCAGGATTCGAACCTGGGAATGCTGGGATCAAAACCCAGTGCCTTACCACTTGGCGACGCCCCAAAAAATTACTCGCCCAACCGATCTAGAAGCGGGGAGCGATTCAGTCCGCGGGCAACGAACGCACGAAATTCAGCCGGTGCCCTCGCGAGCACCGCCTGCGCCTGCTCTGCCGACGCGAACGCTGAGAACACGCAGGCGCCGGTGCCGGTCAGCCGTGCCCGGCCAAAGCTCCCAAGCCAGTCGAGCGCTTCGGCCACCGGAGGGTAGCGGCGCCGCACCACTTCCACGCAATCGTTCTGGTCATCGCCCGCAATGAAGTCCGCTATTGTGATTGGGGGTGAATTTCTTGTCAAATCCGGCGCGGCAAAGACGTCCGCGGTCCTGACCTCGCATCGCGGCGACAAGATCAGATACCAGGGTTGCGGCAAGTGGATGGGGGTCAGCTCTTCTCCGATACCCTCCCCCCACGCGGACACCCCCCGCAGAAACACCGGGACATCCGCCCCGAGCCTCAGCCCCAGCGGCATCAGGGCTTGCACCCCCGCCCCCGTACCCCAGAGGTGGTTGAGGGCGGACAGCGTCGTCGCCGCATCCGAGCTGCCGCCCCCGAGACCACCTCCCATCGGCAAACGCTTATCCACCCAGATGTCCGCGCCGAGGCGACTTCCCGTCCATTCCTGAAGCAAGCGCGCGGCGCGCACGATGAGATCGCGGTGGGGCGGCACCCCGGGAAGGTCGGTGACACGGCGGATTCGGCCGTCTTTCCTGACCTTGAAACGCAGCAGGTCGACCTGGTCGATGAGCTGGAAGACCGTCTGCAGGCGATGATAGCCGTCCGGCCTCCTCCCGAGGATCCGCAGCATCAGGTTGAGCTTGGCGGGCGCGGGCCAGTACGGCTCCGCGCGGGACGGGGACATCAGTGATCGAGCGTGGAGTTGCTGGTCACGCGATGGCGACCAATTACGCGCAGCAGGTAGGCGTGATCCGGATCGCGCGAAAGCGCTTCCTCCCAGATACGCCACGCCTCGTCGCGCTCGCCCTTGGCCCACAGCACCTCGCCCAGGTGGGCGGCGATTTCTCCGTCCGGCATCAGGGAGAGTGCCTTGCGCAGATACTCGACGGATGCGTCGAGATTGCCCAACCGGAACTGCACCCAACCCATGCTGTCGAGTACTGCCGGTTCCTCGGGCTTAAGGGCCAGGGCGCGCTCGATGTACCCGAGCGCCTCCTGGTAGCGGTCGGTCTGGTCCGCCAGCGAATAGCCGAGCGCATTGAGCGCATCGGCGTGCTCCGGATCTTTCTCGATGATCGCCTTTAGGTCCCGCTCGAGGATGTCCAACTGGTTCAGGGCGATACCCTGGAGTGCGCGGGCATAGAGCAGATCCGGGTTGTCGGCGTGGGCGATCAAGGCGTTGTCGTACACCGCCATGGCATCGCGCGGCATCTCCAGCTCGCGCAGCATTTCCGCCTCGATCAGGTAGAGGGTCACCGCCTCGTCGGGCCATTGGTCGCGCAGCTGCTGCAGGATCTCGCGGGCCCGCTCCACCGCCCCCTGCTCGCCACGGATCCGCGCGACGCGGACCTGAGCGTCCAGGGCATGCTCGCCCTCGACCTGGTTGTACCAAGACGCCGCCGTATCGAGGTCCTCCGAGAGCTCGTCTATCTGCCCCAGATAGTAGAAGGCATCGTCTCGACGCTGTCCCGTCTCGCGCAGACGGGAGAAGTATTCCCGCGCCTGCGTCAGCTCCTCGAGCTGTAAGGACAGAATCCCCATCGCGAACAGCACGTCCGGCTCCTTCGGCTTATCGCGGAGCATATACTCGAACATGGTCCTGGCGCGCGCGAACTCGCGCTCGTCCACCAGCAGCTGGGCGTACAGCATGCGCAGCCCGTGGTCGTCGGGGCTTTCGTCAACGAAAGACTCGAGCGCGGCCCGCGCCTCGTCCTTCTTGCCCTGGCTCACAAGCACCTGCACCAGGAAGATGCGTGGCTCGTTCCAACCCTGGCGCAGCTGCGCGGCTCGCTTGGCCGATTCCACCGCATCGTCATAGCGGTCGGCCCCTGCAGCCACCAAAGAGCGCGCGAACCAGGCGTCCGCGTTCTCGGGCTCGTCCGCTGTCAGGGTCTCCATGAGCCCGAGGCGCCGCTCCGGCGGCTGCAGCTTGTTCACCAGCCGGGCGGCCTGGAGGAATCCGTCCTCGCCCCGTTCGGCGGCGAGGCTGATGATGCGCCGCAGGTGCGCCATGGCGCCGTCGACATCGTCCCGTTCGAGACGCACGAAGGCGGCGATCTGGTGTGCGGCCATCGAGTCCGGGGCCAGCTCCAGCCAGGTATCGATAGCACTCTGGACTGCGTCCGCGTCCTTCAGCGCCAGCGCGATCCCGGCCGCCGCCTCGGCCAGGTCCGGGTCCAGCGCCAGCCGTGCACCGTGAAGAAAATGGGTATAGGCCAGTTCCTGGTTGCCGCGCTGATTCGCGATATAGGCGACCAGCACCGCGTACACGAGATCCGGCGTCATACCCAGAGGCTGATCCGATAACGCCTCTTTCTGCTCGGTCGCGCTCGCGTCCAGAGCCCCGGCCCGCCGTGCTTCTCCCTTGGGCGGGGCCATGCCCGTACGTGACCAGGAATCCGGGAGCGGTGACGCGGCGAGGCTCAAGCCGGGCAACAGCAACGCCATCAGCATCAATCTGCGGGATCGGCGAGACATCGAATCGGAACACCGTAAGTGGACAATAGACATTTGGATATGAGTATAACCGGCCAGTTCCTTGCCAAACACCCTCCCCCCTGCACAGCTCGCCGTAGCCCTGCCCCCGACCGCCGACAAACGATTTCGGCTTGCATCCAAAAGCACAATCCCAAAGAATTTAAATACTTTGTTCAACCTGCCCCTCCCGATGACGATCCTGGTCGTAGGACTCAATCACAAGACAGCGCCGGTGGAGATACGCGAACGCATCTCCTTCGGTCCGGATATATTGGTGGGCGCATTGCGCGGCCTGGCCCAAGGGCCCGAGGTGGAAGAGACGGTAATCCTGTCGACCTGCAACCGCACCGAAATCTACTGTGTGCTCGCGGGCACCGGAGAGGACTATGTCCGCGACTGGCTCGGGCAGTTTCACGGCATCGATCCCGATCGGATCGCTCCCTATCTCTACACCCATCTGGACGGGGATGCCGTCTCCCACCTGCTGCACGTGGCCAGCGGGCTGGACTCGATGGTGCTTGGTGAGCCCCAGATCCTGGGACAGGTGAAAAGCGCCTTCCAGACCGCGCGCGACAGCGGCACGGCCGGCAAGCTGTTGTCCCGACTGTTCCAGCACACGTTTTCGGTCGCCAAGCAGGTGCGGACGGACACCGCGATTGGAAGCAGTCCCGTGTCCGTGGCCTTCGCCGCGGTGAGTCTCGCCCGACAGATCTTCAGCGACCTCAAAGACCAGACGGCGCTGCTGATCGGCGCTGGAGAGACGGTCGAGCTCGCGGCGCGGCATCTCCATCAACACGGCGTCGGGCGTATCATCGTCGCCAACCGCACCGTCGAGCGGGCGCACCATCTCGCGGCCCAGTTCGACGGCTTCGCGATCGCCCTCACCGAGCTCGCCCACCATCTGCCGGAAGCGGATATCGTCATTTCCTCCACGGCCAGCCCCTTGCCCGTGCTTGGAAAGGGCACTGTGGAGCGGGCGCTGAAGGCGCGCAAGCATCGCCCGATCTTCATGGTCGACATCGCGGTTCCGAGGGATATCGAGCCCGAGGTCGGCGAGCTCGACGACGTCTATCTCTACACGGTAGACGACCTCCAGGGGGTGGTGGACGACGGGATGCGCTCGCGCCGCGAGGCGGCGGACCAGGCCGCGGAGATCGTCGAGTTTCACACGGGGGAGTTCCTGGCCTGGCTGCGCTCCCTGGACGCAATGGCGGTGATCCAGGACTATCGTCGCAGCGCCGAAGGCCTACGCGACGAGGTGCTGGAGTGCGCCCTGCGTCGATGGAGAGCGGCAAGCCCGCCGAGGAGGTCCTCGATTTCCTCGCCCACACGCTCACCAACAAGCTCCTGCACACGCCGAGCGCCCGCCTGCGCCGAGCCGGGAGAGACGGTGAGGCCGAGCTGCTGGAGGCCGCCAACGAGCTGTTCGAGCTGCCGATCAAGGCCGGTTCGCAGTCATGAACCCATCGATCCGCGAGAAGCTGGAGCGCATCTCGGAGCGCTTCGGCGAGATCACGGCCCTGCTCGCCGACCCGGAGACCAGAGCGATCAGGCGAGCTTCCGCGATCTGAGCCGGGAGTACGCGCAGATCGAGCCAGTGGTCAGCTGCTACCGCAGCTACGAGGAGGTCGAGGCGGAGATGGCGCGGCCAGGAGATGCTCGCCGATCCGGAGATGGCGGATCTGGCCCGCGAGGAGCTCGCCCTCGCCGAGCAGCGACGGAGGCGCTGGAGCCGGAGCTGAAGCGCCTGCTCGTGCCGCCCGACCCCAACGACCAGCGCAACGTCTTCCTGGAGATCCGCGCCGGCACCGGCGGCGCGGAGGCGGCGCTGTTCGCGGCCGATCTCGCGCGCATGTACCTGCGCTACGCCGAGGCGGAGGCTGGCGGGTCGAGCAGATGAGCGCGAGCGAGGGCGAGCTGGCGGCTACAAGGAGGTGGTGCTGCGCGTCAGCGGCGGCGGCGTCTACTCCGCGGCTCAAGTTCGAGGCCGGCACCCATCGGGTGCAGCGGGTTCCCGAGACCGAGTCCCAGGGCCGCATCCACACCTCGGCCTGCACGGTCGCCATGCTGCCGGAGGCCGAGGCGATCGACGACGTGGACATCAACGCCGGCGACCTGCGTATCGACACCTACCGCGCGTCCGGCGCCGGCGGTCAGCACGTCAACAAGACCGATTCCGCCGTCCGCATCACCCACCTGCCGTCCGGCATCGTGGTGGAGTGCCAGGACGAACGATCCCAGCACAAGAACAAGGCCCGCGCCCTGTCTCTGCTTCAGGCCAAGCTGCTGTCCCAGGCGCAGGAGGCCCAGGCACTCCGAGCAGGCAGCATCGCGCAAGCTTCAGGTGGGCAGCGGCGATCGCTCCGAGCGCATTCGCACCTACAACTTCCCCCAGAACCGGGTGACCGACCACCGCATCAACCTCACCCTGTACAAGCTCGAGGAGATTCTCACCGGCCAGCTCGATCAGGTCATCGATCCGCTGATCCAGGAGTACCAGGCCGAGCAGCTGGCGGCCCTTACCGACGGTTGATGGCGGCGCGAAGCACCTGACCGCCACGTCGGCCGCTGGTCCAGCGTCGGCGAAGCGCTCCGCGCGGCGTCCTATCGCCTGCGAGCACTGCCTCGGGCGATCCACGGCTGGAGGCGGAGCTGCTCCTCGTGGAGGCCACAGGGCGCACCCGCGAGCAGCTTGTCGCTTGGCCCGAATGTGCCCTGGAGCCGAGACCTGCGCCCGCTTCCGCGCCCTGGTGGGGCGCCGCCTGCGCGGTGAGCCGATCGCTTATATCCGGGGGCGGCAGGCCTTCTGGACGCTTCAGCTTCATGTGACGCCGGACACCCTGATCCCACGTCCGGA
>CAVORB010000042.1:0-70621 GCA_963698495.1 uncultured Gammaproteobacteria bacterium
CTCGACCAAGCGCCGCGTGAATCGGTGGGTAAAGCGGTGTAAGGCCCCGTCCATGGGGCCAAGTGGAGCGTCGGCTTGAAGCCGCGCCCGGCGCAGAGCGATTCGTGCCCGGCCAGACTACATCCGCTCGAACAGCGCGGCGATCCCCTGCCCGCCGCCGATGCACATGGTCACCAGCCCGAGACGGCCGCCGGTGCGCTCCAGCTCGTGGAGCGCCTTCACGGTGACGATGGTGCCGGTGGCCCCGATCGGGTGACCCAGGGAGATGCCGCTGCCGTTGGGGTTGGTCTTGTCCATGGGCAGATCGAGGTCGCGGCAGACGGCAAGCGCCTGGGCGGCGAAGGCCTCGTTGACCTCGAACACGTCGATGTCACCGATGCTCACGCCGCACTTGTCGAGCAGCTTCTTCACCGCCGGAACCGGGCCAATGCCCATGTACTTGGGCTCAACGCCAGCCAGGGCATAGCCGACGAGCCGCGCCATGGGCTTCAAGCCCTTGGCCTCGGCCGCCGCGCGTTCCATCAGCACGACCGCCGCAGCCGCGTCGTTGATTCCGGAGGCGTTGCCCGGGGTGACGGAGCCATCCTTGCGGAACACCGGGCGCAGCTTCGCCATGCCCTCCAACGAGGCATCACGCCGCATGTGCTCGTCGGTATCGAAGACCACCGTGCCCTTGCGGCTCTTAAGCTCGACCGGCAGGATCTGGCCCTTGAAGTAACCCGCGTCGGTTGCCGCGACCGCCCGGCGATGGCTCTCGACCGCGAGGGCGTCCTGATCCTCCCGCGAGATGCCCCATTTCTCGGCTATGTTCTCCGCCGTGATGCCCATGTGGCAGTCGTCGAAGGGATCCGTCAGGGCGCCGACCATGGCGTCGATCACCTGACCGCTGTTCAGGCGCTGGCCCCAGCGCATGCCCGGGAGCCAATACTGACCGCGGCTCATCACCTCGGCGCCGCCCGCGACCGCGCAATCCGCGTCTCCGAGCATGATGACCTGGGAGGCGGAGACGATGGACTGCAGGCCGGAGCCGCAGAGACGGTTGAGGGTGAAGGCCGGGGTCTCGACCGGCAGGCCGCCGTTCACGGCGGCGACCCGGCTGATGTACATGTCCCGCGGCTCGGTGTGGATGACATTGCCGATCACGCAGTGTCCGACATCCGCCGCGTCGACTCCGGCGCGGCTCACCGCCTCGCGCACCACGGCCGCGGCAAGGTCCGCCGGGGGCTGGTCCTTCAGGCTGCCGCCATAACCGCCGATAGCGGTCCGCACACCGCTCAGAACCACGACTTCCCGATTCTCCGACATTGGATACTCTCCTCACGATTGGTGGAAAAAAAACGATTCAATCCCCGGGAAGCTTGCCAAGCGCGACGAGCATGCCACCGGCCGGAGCGCCGACCGGCGAAGCGGCCTCGTCATTCGACTTGGGTGCTTCTCTGCGCCAACCCGGTCGCGGCCTCGGGGCGCGATAAGGCAGGGCGTTGGGGGCTGTCCATCCTCGGGTCGAGACCAACTATAGGAGACGAAGGACAACAAGGACAGGATATCCTTCATTTCGGACCCGCCAAGCCGCCCGTTTCCGGTGGCGGCGTCTCTTCGGCCCCGGCCGCGAGGCTCGGACTTCGGGTAGGATAGCGGGTCAAGCCCCGTCTTCCTCCCCGCCCGAAGCAGCATCGGAGATGTAGAGCAATGGAAACCGGCCCGCGCGAGATCGTCACCCCCTTCCGCCCCATCCCGCTGGAGGTACCGGAGGGCATGAAGCCCAACGAGTTCTTCAACAGCACGGAGAACCTGAACGATCTGGTGCACAACAACGGCCTGCTTGTGAATCCGGAGAACCTGCTCCTGTACCGCAAGGCCCTGGGCCACTCGAGCGAGTTCGACTGCTCCATCATCTACAACACCTCCCAGGCGATCCTGAATCCGCTGGGCAGGCCGGTGCGGCGCACCCAGGTGCCGGAGGGCGTCAAGCATGTCTGGAACCGAATGAACCAGGTGATCATCGGCTACATGCTGGAGCAGTACCCGGACCCGGCCGAGGCGCTGGTCCTCGCCGGGGAGGCGAGCCTCGACGCCACCTGGCCCCTGACGTCCCCCGGCGTGCCCAGCATCCGCATGCTGCACAATCACTTCATCGTCTTCCCGATGGATCAGCTCCGGGCCGCAGATCAGGCCGACCCCGCCAACCCCAACCTCACCGACGGCGGCCAGCACAGCCTGTTCCAGGCCTACATGCGCGATGTCTACCGCCGCTTCTTCGACGAGGCGCTGGACTTGCGGATTCTCAAGACGGCGCACAGCGCCGAGTCCCAGCTCGCGCTGACCGGCTATCCCGAGGGCCTGCCCTGTTGGGAGATCCAGGGCGGCGCCGACGCGCTCAGGGACATCCGCTTCTGGCAGGAGTACGACTCCATCCTGATGGGCTTCCTCGACTTCTACCGCACCTTCTTCTCCCAGGTCTCAAGCCGCAACGCCCCGATCCTGCCCGACGTTTATTTCGAGAAGCAGGTGGAACGGGTCCTGCTCTTCGACAACGACTTCCTCGCGACCGCGAAAAAGGTGCGCGACCACTGCATCCGGGACCCGGCCTACGCCAACTCGATCCGCTGGCAGCCCGCCTTCAAGCAGCTCATCTACCGCAACGACGAGGGCAAGCTGCTGGTCACCATCAGTCAGAACTCGATCGGCAACGCCATCACCGAGCTACTCGGCGTGGTGGTCAAGCGCAAGCCGGACGCGGCGGCGTACGGCGCCTTCGAGCCGCGACTGATCGAGAGGCTGCTCAGGGTGCGCCAGCGCCTGATCGAGGCGGACCTGGGAGACGGCATCGCCACCGACCACTGGCCGGCGAACTAGGCGCTACTCTTCGCGGTGATGGTCGCCGTGTGGCGGCGCGGTGCCTTGGTGCTCGCGGTCGGCCACCTCTCCGATCGGATGCACGTGGACGTGGGCATGGGTATGGGTGTGCGGGTGGGCATGAATCGCCGCCGCAAGCACGCGGCGGTCGCGCAGCAGCACGGCGCGGGTAGCGAGCCTGCCGACCAGGCGCCGGTCGTGGGAGACGAAGATCATGGCCTGGGGCAGGCCCGCCAGGTGTTCAACCAGACGCTGCTCCGTCGCCTCGTCCAGGCCGTTGGTGGGCTCGTCCAGCAACAGCACCTCGGGCTGCATGGCCAGCACCCCGGCCAGGGCCACCAATCGCTTCTCGCCCCCCGAGAGCCGGTGCGTGACGCGCTCACCGAGCCCCGAGAGCCCGAGTAGATCGAGCGTCGACTCGGCGACCGCCCGCGCCTCATCGGCGCCGCGGCCCTGATTCAAGGGGCCGAAGGCGACGTCCTCGAGCACCGTGGGGCAGAAAAGCTGATCGTCCGAGTCCTGGAACAGGAGCCCGACCCGGAGCCGGACCTCACGGAAGTCCGCCTCGGAGTGCCGCTCGGTGCCGAAGGCCCTTACCTTGCCCCCGGTCGGCCGCAAAAGGCCCACCAGCAGGTGCAGCAGGCTGGTCTTGCCGGAGCCGTTCGGGCCGACGAGCGCCAGCCGCTCCCCGCGGTGCAGGACCAGATCCGCCCCCTCGAGCACCGGCCGGCCCTGGTAGCCGAAATCGACTCCCGCTAGCTCCAGCAGCGGGGCGCTCATCCCAGCCGGTCCAGGACGAGCAGAGCAGCCAAGCCGGCACCGAAAACGAGCGACAGCAGGGTGTCGGCCGGTTCCCATGCCGCCGTGTCCAGCAAGTAGAAGCGACCTTGGAAACCGCGGCACCTCATCGCGGCACTCACCAGGCGGGCCCGCTCGAAGCCCCGCACCAGCAGCATCCCCGCCAGCCAGCCGGTGACGCGCCAGGTATGAAGGTCGCTGCGGGGAACGAAGGCGCGGGCGCGCATCGCGCGTCGCAGACGCAGGAGCTCCTCCTGCAGCACCCCCAGGTAGCGCACCGTGAACAACAGCAGGTGCACCAGCTTGTCCGGCGCCTTGAGCCTCGCGAGCGCGTGCCCCATGGCGGCGGGCTCCAGCGTCCCCACCAGTCCGAAAAGGGCAAGGACCACCGCATTGGCCTTGAGTGCGATCAAGCCCGCGCGCAACACCCCTTCCCAGCTCGCGGTCAAGGGTCCGAACCGGACCCATGCCTCCCCGGGCACGGAAAAAGGCAGCGTAAGGAACAGGAGGGCCAGAAAGGCCTCCAGTCCCGCCATGCGGCGGATGAGCAGGCGCCAGTCGGGCCTGACCAGCGAGACCAGCACCAGGGCGGCTGCCAGGGCGACCAGAAGCGGCGTGAATCCCTGCAGGCTGACGGTGACCAGCGCGAACGCCAGAACCGCGGCCAGGCGCAGCCGCGCGTCTCGTTTGCCCAGCCAGCCCGGTTCACCGTCGGCGGCCAGGGTGCCGAGACCGTTCATCACCCGCGGGGGCTTCCGCGGCTTCGCCACCAGAGCGCCAGGCCCGCCAAGCCCAGGATGTAGCCGATGCCGCCGAGGAGGTCTTGCAGCCTGATCCGATCCTGATGGGCGATCAACTGCTCGCGCAGGGGCCGCACCTGCCTGGCCACCGCTTGCTCAACCATGAGCTCGAGGTCGGGATCTGGCGTCGATCCGGGGCGCGGGGGCGGGTCGCCGGCAAACTCTGCCGCGGTCAGGGTCCACTCCGCGGCGTGGCCATCCAGAGTCTCGGCGCGAACGAGGAGATCGGCGGGGGCCGTCGTTCGGTAGACGAATCGGCCTTGTGCATCGGATTCGAGCTCGGCGAGCACGCGCCGTGCCGGCGACATGACGCGGATGCGTGCGCCGGCGACCGGGCCGCCGTCGCTGCCGCGGACGGAGCCTTCGACCCGGTCCCCCGCGGCGAAGGCTGAAACCTCCAGCCCGTGCGCGGCCGCGGGCTCCGACACGAGAGAACAAGCGAGGACCAAGCACGCGGCGAGACAAAGCGGCAGGGCCCGGCGAGCAGCAGCGCGAGTCACTTCGATTGGGCTCCCAACGGCTGAGATGACAAGATCTCTGGGGCCACGCGCCCGAGGAAGGCGATCACCGCTCCCGTCACCGCGGCCTCCACGACGATCAGGGGAAGATAAGCGGCGAGGATCACCTGGGCCGCCGGCATCAGCTCCCTGCCGCTCAGGGCGAGGGAAACACTCATCAGCACCGCGGTCAGCAACACCCCGAGCGCCCCGGCAGCCGCGCCCAGCCAGAACTGACCGCGCCCTCGCGTTCGGGGCACCGCGGCTCCGAAGAAGGCCGAGCAGGCCAGGGCGGGCAAGGCCAGGTTCATGGTGTTGACCCCCAGGACGATGAGCCCGCCGTAGCCGAAGAAGGCGGCCTGCAGCATGAGCCCCACCAGGATCGCCGGAACCGCGGACCACCCCAGCACCAGCCCCATCAGGCCGTTGAGCAACAGGTGCACGCTGCCCGGACCCAAGGGGACGTGGATCACCGAGACGACGAAGAAGGTCGCGGCCAGTACGGCCGCCTGCGGAATCCGCTCGTAGTCGAGGCGGCCAAGCGCCAGCGCCAGGACGCCCGCGGTAACCGCCGCGCCCGCCGCCAACACCGGCACGCTGAGAACGCCATCCGGGATGTGTGCGATGGAACCAACCTCCCCGCTACAACCGTGAGGGTTCCGCCCTTTCCTGCGCTTATGATCCACCAGATCATCCCGGGCAACAACGCCGCTCGGGACGCCAGCAAATAATTCTTTCCTGAGCTGCGTTCTGGGGTATACTCCGGCCTCACGAAAAAGCGCCGACCGGTCGGCGCCCTGTCTCACGGTCGATTCCCCCTCCGAAGGCTCACCCGCATAGACACCATGGCCCCGCCTAGACCGGCCCGGAATCCCCGGGTAGGCCCTTGTATACCCAGCTCCAACCCGGCCCAGCGGTTGACGTTCGGAGCACACGGGAGCCTTTGGATTCGAGCCAGGTTCCCCCAGGAGTATTGATGACATTTCGCACACTTGGCCTCATGGAAGAGCTGGTTCGCGCCGTCGAGGCGCGCGGCTACACGCAACCGACCCCCATTCAGATCCGCGCCGTCCCCGAGGTCCTCGCCGGACGCGACATTCTCGCCGGGGCACAGACCGGCACCGGCAAGACGGCCGCCTTCGCACTGCCCATGCTGCAGCTCTTGCAGTCCAGGCCGAGCGGGGACCGACGGCCTCGCGCCTTGATCCTGACGCCGACCCGGGAGCTCGCCGCCCAGGTCGAGGAAAGCTTTCGCACCTACGGACAGCACCTGCCTCTGCGCTCGGCCGTCATTTTCGGCGGCGTCGGCATACAGCCTCAGATGGACCGGTTGCGCCGAGGCGTGGACCTGGTGGTCGCCACGCCCGGACGGCTGCTGGATCACGCCGGCCAGCGGACCATCGACCTCTCCCGGATCGAGATCCTGGTGCTGGACGAGGCCGACCGCATGCTCGACATGGGCTTCATCCATGACATCCGCCGGGTGCTCGCGCTGTTGCCCAAGCGGAGACAGAACCTGCTGTTCTCGGCCACCTACTCGAAGGAGATCGAGCAGTTGGCCAACGGCCTGCTCCACGACCCCGTCATGATCGAGGTCGCGCGCCGCAACACGGCGGCGGAGACCGTCCATCAGGTGGCCCACCCGGTGGAGAAGACCCGCAAGCGCGAGCTGCTTTCCCACCTGATTCACAGCGGAGGATGGGAGCAGGTCCTGGTGTTCACACGCACCAAGCACGGCGCCAACCGGCTCTCCGACCAGCTCGGCCAGGACGGCATCAGCGCCGCCGCCATTCACGGCAACAAGAGCCAGAGCGCCCGCACCCGGGCGCTTCAGGACTTCAAGCGCGGCGGGGTGCGGGCGCTGGTCGCAACCGACATCGCCGCCCGCGGCTTGGACATCGACCGCCTGCCCCACGTGGTGAACTACGAGCTGCCCAACGTTCCGGAGGACTATGTGCACCGAATCGGGCGCACCGGCCGCGCCGGCTCCGAGGGCGCCGCCCTGTCGCTGGTCAGCCCCGATGAGCACAAGCTGCTGGTCGACATTCAGCGCGTGCTGAGGCGAGAGATCCCGTTGCACACCGTCGCCGGGTTCGAGCCCCGCCCCGGGACCGTCGCGGCTCCCGAGTCGCGCCAACGGGTGAACGGAGCGTCGGCGGAGCCACGCCGAGGCCAACGCCGCCCATGGCGAGGCGACCGCCGAGCCGGGCAGCCCGGACCGTAGCCGCGGCATGAATTCGCCGTTCCGTGGACCCGGGCGGCGGCAACCGTCGAGTAGCTTGTGTGTTGACTGCTCGGCCGTTTCCCACTTTCACAACACACAAGAGCGATAGAGACAGAAGCGATGAATATCTACGTAGGAAACCTGGCTTACAGCGTCACCGAGGACGACCTCAGGGATGCCTTCGCGGCGTACGGTGAGATCTCCAGCGTAAGCCTGATCACCGATAAGTTTTCCGGGCAGTCCAAGGGCTTCGGCTTCGTCGAGATGCCGAACAACTCCGAGGCCGACGCGGCCATCAAGGCGCTGAACGAGACGGCCCTCAAGGGCCGCAACATGAAGGTCAACCAGGCCAAGCCTCGCGCCGAGCGTCCCCCGCGCGGCGGTGGCGGCCGCCGGTACTGACCGACGGCGTCCGGGGAGGCCGGCGGAAAGCCGCCCCCCGGACGTTTCGCTCGTTACCCGACGGGCAGCCCCGGCGGGTAACCTCTTAGAACGGCGAGAAAATCGTCCCCATAGCGGGCGAGCTTACGCTCGCCGACCCCATCCAGCAGGGCAAGCTCGGCCAAGTCACGCGGCCGCCGCTCCACCATCTGCCGCAGTACCGTATCGTGGAAGATGACGTAGGGGGGTACCCCCTGCCCCGCGGCTAGCTCGCGCCGCTTGCTGCGCAGCGCCTCCCACAACGCCAGATCGTCCCCGGTGAGGTCCATCCGCGGGGCATCTCTGCCGCGTCGCTTCGGCTTGCGGTCCCGGCGAAGCTCCAGCGGCACCTCCCCTCTCAGCACCGGCCGTGCCGCCTCCGTGAGCAGCAGCGAGCCGTGACCCGACACGTCCACCGAAAGCAGGCCCCGCGCCACCAGCTGGCGGAAAACGGAGCGCCACTGGCCCTCCTCCAGCTCGCGACCGAGACCGAAGACCTGGAGCCGGTCGTGGCCGAGGCGGCGCATGCGCTCGTCGTCCTGACCACGCAGCAGGGCGATCAGGTAGTTGACCCCGAATCTTTGCCCCGTCCGGTAAACCGCGGACATGGCCTGTCGGGCGGCCAAGGTCCCGTCCCAGGTATCGGGCGGCTCCAGGCAGTTGTCGCAGTTGCCGCAGGGCGCGGGATAGCGGTCGCCGAAATAGCGCAACAGGGCCTCGCGCCGGCAGCTGGCGATCTCGCACAGGCCGAGCATGGCCTCCAGCTTACGCCGCTCGACGGCCTTGTGACGCTCGTCGGCCCCGGACTGCTCCATCATCTGGCGCAGGGTGAGCACGCCCTGCAGCCCGTAGGCCATCCATGCATCGGCGGGCAGGCCGTCGCGCCCGGCCCTTCCGGTCTCCTGATAGTAGGCCTCCACGCTCTTGGGCAGATCCAGATGGGCGACGAAGCGCACGTCCGGCTTGTCGATGCCCATGCCGAAGGCGATGGTCGCGACCATGATCACCGCGTCCTCGCGCAGAAACCGCTCCTGGTGCCGCGCGCGCGTCTCGGCCCCGAGACCAGCGTGGTAGGGCAGCGCCGTCCAGCCCTTGGCGGTGAGCCACTCCGCCACCGCATCCACCTTGCGCCGGGACAGGCAGTAGACGATGCCCGCGTCCCGGGGGTGCTCGCGGGCGAGAAAACGATGCAGCTCCTCGCGCGGGCTCTGGAACTGCCCGATGCGGTAACGGATGTTCGGGCGGTCGAAGCCGCTGACGAACGGCCGCGCCCGCTGCAGCGTCAGACGCTCGAGGATGTCGGCGCGGGTAGGGGCATCCGCGGTGGCGGTCAGCGCGATCCGCGGCACGCCGGGGAAGCGTTCCGCGAGCACGTGGAGCTGCGCGTATTCCGGACGGAAATCGTGCCCCCATTGGGACACGCAGTGGGCCTCGTCGATGGCGAACAGGCTGATGCGTGATCGGGCGAGCAGATCCAGCGTCCGCTCCGTGACCAGGCGCTCCGGAGCCATGTAGATCAGGTCCAGCTCGCCGTCCGACAGCGCCCGCTCCACCCCCAGAGCCTGCTCGATGCCCAGCGTGGAGTTGAGGCAGGCGGCGCGCACGCCGTTCTGACGCAGGGCCTCCACCTGGTCCTGCATCAGGGCGATCAGGGGCGAGACGACCACCCCCGTACCCGGCCGCACCAGGGCGGGGATCTGGTAGCAGAGGGACTTGCCGCCGCCGGTGGGCATCAGCACCAGGGCATCGCCCCCCGCCGCGACATGCGCGACGATCTCGGCCTGGGCGCCGCGGAACTCCCGGAAACCGAAGACGTCGCGCAGGACCTCCAGGGGTGCCGGGGCCATCGTCAACCGCCGCCGCTCAAGCGAACCGCTCGCGCAGCGCCTCGAGATGGCGGGCACGGGTG
This sequence comes from uncultured Gammaproteobacteria bacterium, assembly GCA_963698495.1. GTDB lineage: Bacteria > Pseudomonadota > Gammaproteobacteria > Chromatiales > Chromatiaceae > CAVORB01. The sequence goes on from CAVORB010000042.1 coordinate 9,505, forward strand.
AGCACCACGACCTCGTCGCCCGCCTCCAGACGGGTGTCGGGCTCGGCGAGCAGGAGCTCGTCGCCGTTGCGGTAGACGCAGATGACGCGCGCGGCCTGCGGAAGGGCCAGGTCAGCGACGGGCGACGCCTGCTCCTCGCCGACACGGAAGGAGAACACCCGCGCGTCGCCGCGCAGGATGTCCGATACCAGGGGGATATCCCGCCCCTCGGCCAGATCCGCGAGGTAACGCCCCACCGTGTGCATGGGCACCAAGGAGTCCGCGAGACCGAGCTCGGAACAGATATGCTCCAGCTCCGGGTCCTCGATCTTGGTCACCACCCGCTGGAATCCCAGCGAGCGCGCGACCAGGCTGGCAATGATGTTGGCCTGATCGTCGTGGGTGACGCAGAACAGCATGTCGGTGGCCTCCGGGTCCGCCTCCCGCAGGATGGCCGGGCGCGTACCGTCGCCGTGGATGAAGCCGACGTCCAGCTCCTCGCGGATCTGCTCGATGATCTCCAGATCCCGCTCGACCATGACCACCTCGTGCCGGCGTTCCACGAGCATGCGCCCGGTAAGCACCGCCAGGGTCCCGCTGCCGATGAAGACGAAACGCATGTCGAAGGCTCCTGCTCGAATCGAGGCCGGCAATCCGGCGCTCAGGGCTTGTACCAGGTGCCAGGATACAACAGCACCAGCAGGGCGAAGACCTCCACCCGGCCGGCGAGCATGTCCAGGGTCAGCACGGCCTTGAGCCACGGCGCGAGCTCGGGCCCGGTAATGCCAGTGGAAAGGCCAACGGTGGCGGTCGCCGAGACCACCTCCAGCAGCGCGTTGAGCGGATCGTGACCCATCGCGAGAAAAGGCAGCCACGAGCAGAGAATCACCAGCGGAAAGAGCAGGAGCAGCAGCAGGGCGTGCTCGATCTGTGCGGGCTCCAGCAGGCGTCCCGCAAGGGAGGGCTGGAGCACGGCATGGCGGGGGGTCTGGGCGCGCAGGATCGCGTACTGGATCACCCGCAGCAGGATCAGGAGCCGCAGCAGCTTCACGCCACCCGCGGTGGAACCGACCCCGGCGCCGGTCACCATGGACAACACCAGCACCCACTTCGCCTGTGGTTCGAGCGCCGCGACGTCCAGGCTCGAGAATCCGGTGCCGGTCTGGGCGCTCAGGGCCTGCATCAGGGCGTCGGCGGGGGCGACGCGCCCGAGCAGCCACAGCAGCAGGGCAACCACGCATGCGGCCGCGGCCAGCGCCCGCAGCTCGGGGTCCCGCGCCAGCTCCCGCGCGCCCCGGGCGAAGACGCGATAGAACAGGGGCAGCGGCAACGCGCCCAGAAAGGCCGTCATCAACAGGGCCGACTGGGCGCGACGGTCGAGTCCGGCCAGGCTGTCCGGGAACGCCGAGAAACCGCCGGTGGAGACCGCGCTCAAGGTGTGGATCAGGGCCTCGAACAGGGGCAGCCCCGCGGCGAGGACCAACCCGAGCCCCGCCGCGGTCAGCACCAGATAGACCGCCAGCACATGGCGGGCGTGAATGCGGACCCCCAGGATCGGATTCTCTTCCTCCGCGGCGGCATCAGCCAATTGGCGCATGTCCGCCACGCGCCCGAAGGCGAGGGCCAGCGACAGCACCACGATGCCCAGGCCCCCGAACCACTGCATCCAGGCGCGGGTGAACAGAAAAGCATCCGAGCGGTGCTGGGGATCCGGCACCATGGTCAGGCCGGTCGTGGTAACCCCCGATACCGCCTCGAACCAGGCGTCCAACGGAGCCAGGCCGGTCGCGGTCAGGGGGGCGGTCATGAGTCCCGCCGCGAGGACGAAGGCCAGAGCGGTCACCACCAACGCCTCACTGGCCTGCAGGGGCCGCTCCCCGGGCGACAGCCAGGCGCCGGTCCCGAGGGCGAGCGCGGGCACTACGGACGCCAGCAGGAGGAACCAGGCAAGGCGGGTGTCCCCGCTCGCGAAGGCGAACAGGGTCGGCACCGTCAACAGGATCGAGAGCACCAGCGCCACCTGCCCGAGGTGGTGGCAGACCGCACGCGGCCGCACCGGCTGCCGAAGCGGGCGCGCCTGCGCGTTGAGGCTCGCCATGCGGAAGCGATTCCCGCTAATCCGGCAGGTCCGCGGGCACCGCGGCAGGGTCGGGGGCCGCGTAGCCCAGCCGTTCCGAAATCCTTCGCGCCGCCTCCTGAACCAGAGGCACCCACTCGTCCCGGCGGCGCTCCCGCGGGGCGGACACGGAGAGTCCGGCCACCGCCACGCCCTGGGCATCGTGCACCAGAACGCCGATGCAGCCGACGCCGAGCTCGGCCTCCTCGTCGTCGAACGCGAAACCCTGGGCCAGGGCCTGGCGCGCCGCATTCACCAGGGTTTCCGCATCGCGGATGCTGTGTCGGGTGTAGGAGGGCAGGCCGGACCGCAAGGCATAGGATCGAACCTCGGAGTCACCCGCCTCCCCCAGGAAGAGCTTGCCGACCGCGGTCACGTGCAGGGGTGCGCGGCTGCCCACCACCTGCTCCACCCGCATCATCTGGCTGGAGGTGACGCGCTCCACGTAGACCACCTCGTCGCGGTCACGCAGACTGAGGTTCACCGTTTCACCCACCTGATCGCGCAGCCATTCCATCACGGGCGGCGCCACCCGGCGCACGTCGAGCTGGGTGCCCACCTTGGCCGCCAGCTGCAGCAGGCGCACCCCGAGCTTGTAACGCCCCGACCCCGTCCGCTCGACGTAGCCGTGTGCCATGAGTGACGTGAGGATCCGCGATGCCGTGGACGGATGCAGTTGGGCATCCGCGGAAAGGATCTTGAGGCTGGCGGAGCCCCCGGCACGGGCCAGGGCATCCAGAAGCGCGGCCGCTCGGTCGATGACCTGGATGGCGGTCTTGGTCATGAGGGGCTCCAATACTTCACGATGTGGGGGTAATTGTAGATTGCGAACCAACCACGCGGCGACTTCCATCCGGTCCTGGCGCCAGGCCCAGGAGCCCCGCTGCCGCCTTGCGCAATGACGGAAAGACCCTTTCGCAAGTTTCTCCCCCGATCGAATCCTCCGTTCCAGTGGCAACTGAGGCCTACTTGACTTCAGTCAAAAACCGATATCTAGTAATTTCTATAATTCACGACACAATATCTTGTGTTCTGAAAAAGATTGGAGAGATGATGACCACCGCATCCAGCCGCCTTGCGACCCTGCCGACCCGCATCATCAAGCGCGACGGTAGCCAGGTTCAGTTCGACGCCGGCAAGATCGAGTCCGCCATACTGCGCGCCGGCCAGGCAACCGGGGAGTTTGGCGAGGCCGAGGCGGCGCTGCTGACGGCACAGGCGGTGAAGGTGCTGGCCCATCGCTATCAGTCAGGTCGGCTGCCGGACATCGAGGGCACCCAGGATGTGGTGGAGCAGACCCTGATCGCCGCCAACCACTTCGAGACCGCCCGCTCCTACATCGTCTACCGCGAGCAGCACTCGCGCCTGCGCGAGGACCGGCGCACCCTGGTGGACGTCGCCAGTAGCATCAACGAGTACCTGGACCGCTCCGACTGGCGGGTGGCGGCGAACGCGAACCAGGGATATTCCCTGGGCGGGCTGATCCTGAACACCTCCGGCAAGATGATCGCCAACTACTGGCTGTCCCACGTCTACCCGCCGCAGATCGGGGAGATCCATCGTCAGGGCGACGTCCATATCCACGATCTGGATATGCTTGCCGGCTACTGCGCAGGCTGGTCCCTGCGCACCCTGCTGGCCGAGGGCCTGAACGGGGTCCCGGGCCGGGTCGAGGCGGGTCCGCCGCGGCACATGTCCTCCGCGGTCGGGCAGATCGTCAACTTCCTGGGGACGCTACAGAACGAGTGGGCGGGGGCGCAGGCGTTCTCCAGCTTCGATACCTACATGGCGCCGTTCGTGCGCAAGGACGGTCTGGGCTACAAGCAGGTCCGTCAGTACGTCCAGGAGCTGATCTACAACCTGAACGTGCCCTCGCGGTGGGGGACCCAGACGCCCTTCACCAATCTCACCTTCGACTGGGTCTGCCCGGAGGACCTGCGCGAGCAGGTACCGGTGATCGGAGGGGAGGAGCAGCCCTTCACCTACGGCGAGCTCCAGGCCGAGATGGACCTGATCAACCGCGCCTACATCGAGGTGATGACCGAGGGCGACGCCAAGGGGCGGATCTTCACCTTCCCCATCCCCACCTACAACATCACCCCGGACTTCCCCTGGGAGAGCGAGAACGCCGACCGGCTGTTCGCCATGACAGCCAAGTACGGGCTGCCCTACTTCCAGAACTTCATCAATTCGGAGCTCTCCCCGAACATGGTGCGGTCCATGTGCTGCCGACTGCAGCTCGACCTGCGCGAGCTGCTCAAGCGCGGCAACGGGCTGTTCGGCTCCGCGGAGCAGACGGGCTCCCTCGGCGTAGTGACCATCAACTGCGCCCGCCTCGGCTATTTGCACCGCGGCGACGAGCGGGCGCTCCACGCCCGGCTGGATGAGCTCCTGGAGCTCTCACGCAACAGCCTCGAGATCAAGCGCAAGGTCATCCAACGTCATCTGGACGCTGGCTTGTTCCCTTACACCAAGCGTTTCCTCGGCACCCTGCGCAATCACTTCTCCACCATCGGCGTGAACGGGATCAACGAGATGGTCCGCAACTTCACCGGCGACGCCGAGAACATCGTCACCGAGCGCGGAAGGGCCCTTGCCGTGCGCTTCCTAGACCGGGTTCGCGAGCGCATGGTCGCGTTCCAGGAGGAAACGGGGCACATGTACAACCTGGAGGCCACCCCGGCGGAAGGCACCACCTACCGCTTCGCCCGCGAGGACCGCAAACGCTACCCGGACATCATCCAGGCCGGCACCCCCGATGCCCCCTACTACACCAACTCGTCCCAGCTACCCGTGGGCTTCACGGACGACCCCTTCCATGCGCTGGAGATGCAGGAGGAGCTGCAGAGCAAGTACACCGGCGGCACGGTGCTGCACCTCTACATGAGCGAGCACGTCTCCAGCGTCGAGGCCTGCAAGCGGCTGGTGCGCCGCGCCCTGACCAACTTCCGCCTGCCCTACATCACGGTGACGCCGGTGTTCTCCATCTGCCCCAAGCACGGCTACATCGCCGGCGAGCACGAGTTCTGTCCCGCCTGCGACCAGGAGCTGATCGCACGCAAGCGCGCCGGGGCGCAGGCACCGGATGCCCGCGCGTGCCATTGACCACGGCCACGAGAATCACCGCCAGATTCCATCACACCATCCCGTAGAGACGACAGGAGCAAGAAAAGCTATGACCACGAACGAAGGCATCGAGCTGACAGAAGAGGAACGCACCCGCTGCGAGATCTGGACGCGGGTGATGGGCTATCACCGCCCGGTGTCCGCCTTCAACGCGGGCAAGCGCTCCGAGCACATCGAGCGTCAGTACTTCGTCGAGCGGGGCCGGGACTGCCCCTCGGCGCGCGGCGGCTGACCTAAGTCCTCGCCCAAGAGTCCCGTTCGATGCACCCGAGCGCCAGGACGGATAACCAGGACGCGACGCGCTCACCGCCTGGCGGCGTGCCTCTGTCCGCGGCCGACCCCCGCACGCGACAGGGAGCACCGGAGCATCTCGCCGCCGGAGGTCTGACGCCGCTGACCACGGTGGATTTCCCGGGCGAGCTCGCGGCGGTCGTCTTCTGCCAGGGTTGCCCGTGGCGCTGCGCCTACTGCCACAACGGCCACCTTCTGAGCGGGACCGCCGACCGACTCATTTCCTGGCCAGAGGTACGCGGCCACCTGCAGCGCCGCATAGGCCTGCTCGACGCCGTGGTCTTCAGCGGCGGCGAGCCCACGCTACAGGCGGCCCTCCCTGCGGCGATCGGGGAGGCGGCGACCCTGGGCTTCAAGATCGGCCTGCACACCGCAGGGTGCTATCCGCGGCGCCTCCGGCGCTTGGTCCACATGCTCGATTGGGTGGGACTGGACATCAAGGCCCTGCCCGAAGGCTACCCAGCCATCACCGGCGTCGCGGACTCGGGAGAGCGAGCCTGGGAGAGCTTGCGGATACTGCTCGGGGCAGGCATCAGAATCGAGGTCCGCACCACGGTCCTGCCCGGCTGGACCCTGGAGGATCCACTCGGGCCGCTGATGGAGCGCCTCGCGGCCGCGGGCGTCGGCGATTACGCGCTGCAGGGGTGCAGGACGGAGACCGCCCTGGACCCGACGCTGCGCGGAATGGTTTCGATGCCTGTCTCCGCCGCAGTCATGGATCTAGGAGGCCGGCTGTTCTCGACCTTTCGCGTGCGCTAGGGCCGGCGCCGACATCGGCGCCGGCGAGCGGGGACTCGAGCGGAGCAACCCCTGACCTCAACCCGCCATCGGCTTGATGATGCCGCAGGCATCGCGTGGTCCGCCGGCACAGCCTTTCTTGAGGTCGGATTCCTCGTCGCAGTAGGTATCCTCGTTGGTGTGGATGATGAAGGAACTCCCGTCCTCGTCCAGGATCGTCAGCCGGCCGGGGGAGAGCGTGATCCTGTTGGTCGTGTGGCTCATGCGCCCTACCCCGTCCTTGACCTCGATGTTGATCAGGTCACCCATGTGGTACGGGTGATTGATGTCCTTGGCGGGAACCTCGTCACCGGCGCTGTCCGGCCGGGATTCGCCGAATGGACCCGGGTCGTGGTGGCCCTTCGCCGCTCCGCACGGCTCGCAAGCCGCGACCTCATGGATGTGAACGGCGTGCTTGCCGTCGCTCAGCCCTTTCACCGTCATCTCCACCGTGACCTCCTTGATCCCCTCGGCCGTGACCGCCTCCACGAGGGTTGCCGTACCGCTGATTTCGGGGTTCTCGCAGCCCTTGATCTCTGCGGACGCCTTCATGGCCTCGGCCTGCGCGACGGTCGATCCGAATGCGACGGCGATGCCGATGAGTGAGCCGGAAAGCAGGCGGGCCGTGCTGGTGAGGGGTCGTTTCATGGTCTATAGCTCCTTGAGTGCTGACTAGGATCCGAAACCTGAAGGCGATCCGCCGGAAGGCGGGGCTTAACCAAGCGTGTTACTCGGTCAATTACCGCCAAAGGGTAGTTCCGCCGGACGCAATGGGCAAGTCGGGAAGGGGAAAGCGAGAGAAACGGGGTGCGATGGCACCCCGGCCGAGCTATGTCAGGATCGAATACGGAGACCGCAAGGCGGCTGCACAGCTTGCGCGGTGTTGAAGTCTTAGTCCTGGGAGGGCACGAGCGGCATCTCCGCCGGTTTCGAGCGCTTCCTCGCGATGAGCTGAACCGCCTTGCGGGCGCTGATTTCACGGACCTCGTACTGGTCGAGCGTAGTCTGAAGCCAATAGGCGGTGTTGAGTTGATCGCTGCTTCCCTTCCGGCTCGACGGCTGTAAATGGTAGCTCATGAGAACGGCTCCTTGCTGAACGCGGGTTCGATTTATGCGAAGTGTCTTGCCAGATGCATGCCAGATCATGAGCGAGTGCTGATCGGACAAGCAAAACCACCGCGGCCAACGCGTCTTCGCACCGGGCGCGCCCCAGCCGGATATGCGCCGAATCCATGGGCCGTCGTGCCCCGCCGACAGCGCAGCCTTCGCGCGAGGTCGCTCAGGACGGCCGCTTCTGGACACATTGCTTTCTCGCCAGGAGGCTTTCGCGCTGGGTCGCTGGTCTGGTATTGATAGCTCGGAAACCGGCCATGGGGTCCCTACGATGACACGTCGTCACGCTGCCGCAGCCGCCATGATCATCGCTATCGTGATCGGAATCGCGGCCTGGTCAAAGCTTCGTCACCACGACCGGGAGGTCTACGACACGCCGCAACGGGTGCGCGCGGACGAGCACCCGGCATTCCAGTCCCGGAGCCCGGCGGCAGATCGAGCCGATTCGCGTTAGGCAGCACGCGGCGATGCGAACGGGTTCATGCAGCGAACCGACGTCCGAAGCGCCCGCGCCAGATCCGATGCCCCGCGTCCGGACCCGCCGGCGCGCCTGACGCAGTGAAAAGCTAGACCAACCCCACTGCTTGGTCTATGTTCGGCTCTCCACACCACACTGGAGGAAACAAACAATGCGCAAGATACTTGCCATGACCATAGGGGCGGCCCTGATGTCCGCCGCCATCGCCGGCGAAATGGCGACCCCCGACGAGGCCAAGGCGCTGAGCCAGAAGGCGCAGGCCGCGGTGAACGACACAGGCAGCGAGAAGGCCTTCGCCATTTTCTCCGACCCGGCGGGCGGCTATCAGGAGAAGGACCTCTACGTCTTCTGCATGGACATGGAGGGTGTGATGCTCTATCACGCCAAGAAGCCGGAGCTGGTCGGGAAGAACCTCGCCGACTTCAACAAGTACGGGGACGAGCTCTTCAAGGACATGATCGCCGTCGCCAAGGATCCCGGCGAGGGCTGGGTCGACTACAAGTGGCCCTACCCCGGAAGCGAGGAGATCAAGGAGAAGACCAGCTACGTCCTGACCAACAACGAGGGCTTCTTCTGCGGCGTTGGCGCCTATAAGTGACGCCCGGGCTTCCGGGGTCAACCCAGCCCGTCTCGCGCCCTTAAGCAAACGCTGATCGGGTCAGCGCTTCCCCGCGGCACATGGACGTGACGCTGATTCTGGCCGGGATGGCCAATAATTTGGGTCTCCTTGACGACGCAGCCCCGCTTTCGCGGGGCTGTTCTTTTTTGTGAGACCGATGACCCATCCGCGAGCCCGGCCCCGAATGCCGCGGCGCAAGCTTCAGCCCAGGTAGGCATCCTCCCACTCGCCCTCGCCCACCGCCTGCTGATAGGGCTCGACCTCCCGCCCCGCGAATACCTCGTCCACTACCTCGATGAAGCGCTTGGCCTGGGGGGACAGGAACTTGCCACGGCGCAGCACGATGCCGTAGCTGCGCTTGGGGAAGTATTGCTCCAGCGGGATACTCGCAAGCCGGTCATCGCCGGTGAGGCACACGTCGGTGACGATGGAGATGCCGAGCCCGAGCTCCACGTATTTTTTGATCACCTCCCAGCCGCCCGCCTCGAGTGTAACCTTGTAACCCAGGTGGTGCTGCCGGAAAACCAGGTCCACCATCCGCCAGGTGCTGAGATGCCGGGGTGGCAGGATCAAACCGAAGGGGGCGATCTCCTCCAATGTCACGTCCTTCTTGCCCGCCAGGGGGTGATCCAAGGGAGTGATGAGCTTGGGTCCGTAGGTGACCACCGGGCGATAGGTAATGTCATCCGGGACCTCCAGCATGGAGCCCACCGCGAGATCCGCTTCGTCCGCCCGCAACATGGAAAGACCATCGCGGCCGGTGACGTTGTGCAGCTTGAGCTCGATGCCCGGAAAACGGCTGGTGAAGAGCCCGACCGGCTCCGGCAGGATATAGAGGATGGTGGACTCGCCCGCCGCGATGTCCAGCGTTCCCTGGTCCACCCGTCCGCAGTGGGTGGCGAAGGTCTCTTGCAGCTTGTCCATGCCCTCGACGAGTGGCTGCGCCAACTGGTAGAGGAGATCGCCCTCCGGCGTCAGCTTGATCTTGGGCCCCCGCCGCTCGAAGAGCAGGGTGTCGAACTCCCGCTCCAGGGCCTGAATCTGGAGCGACACCGTCGGCTGGCTCAGAAAGATCTGCTCCGCGGCCGCGCTGACGCTACCGGTGCGCGCCGCATGGCAGAAGGCGCGCAGCTGTTTCAACCGGTTCTGCTTGTAGTGGATCTGAGAGCCCGATGCCATTGAACTTATCAATAGTTGTGTCGCGTGGGGTCAATAATAGTGCATTGCCCGGCGGAATGCCGCCAGGCGCGGCGAATAGTGCGGCGCATCCCGAGGAAACGCCCATCAGTCGGCGCTTTTGTCGGGGGTTGCACCCCCGATCGACAACCAGGCTTGGCCGGAGAAGGCAAAAGGATTGGCGGCGACGACCGGCAACCCCTTCTCCAAGGCCGTCCGTGCGCGGGCGATGAGATCGGCATCCTCGCCCTCCAGCGTCAGCGCCATGAGCACCGCCGCCGGGGATGGCAGAGGGCTGTCCGGGAATGCCGGCTCGGAGGGGACCGCGGGCAACAGCGGCTCGGCGGCGAGCGCCCAACCGCCGTTCCGGTGGAATCGTCCCCAGGCCTGCTTCACCAGGCGCTTTGACAGCGCGAGGTCCGGCGGCGAGCCCGATAGCGCGCCCCAGTCCGCCAACCCGCGCGCAACGAAGGCATAGTCCTCCAGGGTCGCCTCGCCGATCCAGCCCCGTTCCGAGACCGCGCGGTGCAGTCTCTCTCCGTCCCAGAGCCGTTCCACCAGATAGTCCCGCAGCGCCGACGCCGCTTGCCGGTAGCGATCTTCTCCGAGCTCTCGAGCACCCGCGACCAGCGCGCTCAGGGCCAGGCCGTTCCAGCCCGCCAGCCGTTTGTCATCCCTCGGCAGGTCTCGCTGCCGCCGCGCCTCCAGCAGCTTGGTCCGGGCCTGCTCGAACAGCAAATCGGCCTCGGCGGGGTCGATGCCGAGACCCGGCGCCGCGTCGGCGGGTGCTTGCTCCCGCATGGGCAACAGACCCGCGGCGTGCTCGGGTGGCCCCTCCAGACCCCAGACCAGCGCCAACAGCCGACGCTCGTCCTCGGTCAGCAGCCGAGCCAGCTCATCACCGCGCCACAGGTAGTAGCCACCCTCGACATCCTGGGCGTCGACCGCGGACAGGCTGGCGATGTAGGCACCCTCGTCGCCCGCCATCTCCGCGATCAGAAAATCCAGGGTGTCGCGGGCGACCTCCCGGTAACCCGGCCGCTCCAGCACCACGGCCGCACGCAGGTAAAGGGACGCCAACAGCGCCTGGGTGTAGAGCATCTTCTCGAAGTGCGGCGTTTGCCAGTCGGGATCGACCGTGTAGCGGAAGAAACCGCCGCCGAGATGGTCCCGCAGCCCTCGGTTCGCCATGGCGTCGAGGGTCAGGCGCAGGAACGCCCCCAGCTCCTCGTCCGGGGCGCGGGCCTGCAGCTCCAGCAGCACGGAGAGGTTGGGCGCCATGGGGAAGCGCGCCTGGTTGCCGAAGCCCCCGGCGAGCTGGTCGCCGATCAGCCGGGTCTGGCGTCGTAACGCCGAGGCGAGCGCGTCCGCCGAGACGCGCGCCATCGGGTCGGCCGCCGTTTCCGACTCCGCCTCGGCGCGCTCCAGGGCGGCGCGGCGGGCGAGCTCGCTGAGCTCTGCGCTCTGCTCGGACCACGCCTTTACCACACGCTCGAGCAGCGCGCGAAACTCCCCTGGTGGCGCGTAGGTCAGTCCCAGCAGCGGATAGCCCGCCGGCGCGAGAAACACGTTTAGAGGCCAGCCGGCCTGGCCCGCCGTGCGCTCGACGAATCCGATCAGGTAGGCGTCAAGGGCCGGGTGTAGCTCCCGGTCCAGCTTGACCGGGACGAAATGCCGGTTGAGCAGGGCGGCGATATCCGGATCACGGTAGCTCTCTCGCTGCATCACGTGGCACCAGTGGCACGCGAAGTAACCGCTGGAAACGAACAGGGGCCGGCCGCTAGCACTGGCCTCGGCCAAAGCCTCCCGGCCCCACTCCCGCCACTGCACCGGATCTTGTCCGTGCATGGCGAGATAGGGGGAGGGGTTGCCCGCGAGGTCGTTCGCGGCCAAGGCCGGGGGAGCGACCAGCGCGATGACGGAGAGCAGGAGGCCGTAGACCTCGCGCCTCACGAGCCAGTGGAAGCGTTTGCTTGCCATGCTGCGGGACCGGTGACCGCCGACCAGGCGCGTGGACTGTTGGACAACGCGGACGCGGGGCGAGATCCGGGCCCGGACTCGATACACGCCGCAGCCGGCCCAGCGAGGGAGGCCACTTCTTTACGGCTGATCGAGCTGCGCGAGGATGTTGCGCGCCACTCGCCGCTGATCGTCGTCGCCGTCGGCCAGCACCTCGTAGAGCAGCGCACGGGCGCCAGCCTCGTCCTCATCTTCGCGCAGCTCCATGACGCGCTCGAGCTTCCGCGCGACCGGATCCGTGACGCTCTCGTCCGGCGGCTCGATGTCCTCGTCCGACTCGATGGCATCGAGCTCCGCCTCCATCTCGTCCGGCGTCAACGGACGGAAGCGCCCGTTGTCAAACGGGTCGCCCCCGGAGATATCGCGACCGACCACGGAGTCCCCGCCGGACCTGACGTCAATTCCCTCGCCGGGAGGGGAGCTGGGCGAATCGCCGCCCGAAGGTGGATCATCGCTTCCGCGTGCGGCAAGGCCACCGCCACCGGACGCCGCGGCGCCAACGGCGTAATCCGAATCACTCCCCTCGCCGCCGGCCTCGCTGCGGCGCAGAAAGAAACGGGAGAAGAAGATCCCGAGCTCGAACAACAGCCACATGGGCAGGGCGAGCAGAGTCTGCGAGATCACGTCTGGCGGCGTCAACAGCATCCCGGCCACGAACACGCCCACGATCACGTAAGGTCGTTTCTTGCGCAGATCCTCGGGCGTGGTGATGCCGACGGAGACCAGCAAGATGGTCGCGATCGGGATCTCGAAGGCGATCCCGAAGGCGAAAAAGAGCGTGAGGACGAAATCCAGGTAGGCGGTGATGTCGGTCATCACCGCCACCCCCTCGGGTGCGGTGCCGGTCAGGAAGGCAAACACCAGGGGAAAGACCACGTAGTAGGCGAACGCCATGCCCAGGTAAAAGAGCACGATGCTGGACACCACGAGCGGCACCGCAAACCGCTTCTCGTGCTGGTACAGGCCTGGTGCCACGAAGGCCCAGAACTGATACAGCAGGTAGGGCATGGAAAGAAAGACCGCCGCTACCAGGGCGAGCTTGAAGGGCGTCAGGAAGGGCGAGGCCACCTGGGTGGCGATCATGCTGGTCCCCTCCGGCAACTGGGCCATCAGGGGCGCGGCGACGTAGATGTAAATGTCGTTGGCGAACGGGAACAGGACCAGAAACACCACCAGCACCGCTACCAGCATGCGCAGGATGCGGTCCCGCAGCTCTACCAGATGGGAGAGGAAGGGCTGCTCCGGACCGGGTTCTTCATGGTTCGCCGGTGAGGACATGGCGGAATAGGGGGATTCTCGTCGCCTGGGTTGATGAAAGGTGCGGGTCGCCGTCCCTCGACTGGGGCGTGTCGCCGGACCCCCGCGCCGTCAGTGCGAGAACTACGGGAGGCCCGAAACGGCGACCGGCGTCGAGACTCCGCCCCGGGGTCTCATTGGGAGCTGGTGTCCTTCCCCTTGTCGCCGCCCGTCGGCGAGCCCTTGCGCGCGGTTGCGGGCGTTTTGTCGCCGGGCTCTTCCAAGATGGTCTCCAGGGGATTGCTCTTCGCCTGTTTCTCGAGGATCTGCTTGAGCTCCTCGGCCTTGAGCTCACGGTCGATCTCCGCCTTCACGGAGCTCAGCATGCGCCGCCCGCGACCGAGCCAGAGTCCGGCCGTGCGCGCCAGCTTGGGCAGGCGCTCCGGGCCCACGACCAGCAGGGCCACCAGGCCGACCAGGGCAAGCTCCCAGAATCCGACGTCAAACATCAGGGGGACTCAGTCGGGATCGTGGCGCTCAGACCTTGTCCTTCTCCTTGGCGGCGGCCTCACCCTCGGCGGTGCGCTTGGCCGCGGTCTCCTCGAGCTTCTTCGGCTCCTCGTCCTTCTCCGCCTCGTCCTGACTCATGGCCGAGCGGAAGCCCTTGACCGCATTGCCCAGGTCCGAGCCGATGCTTTTGAGGCGCTTGGTGCCGAAAAGCAGCAGCACGATGACCAAAATGATCAACAGCTGCCAGATACTGATTCCACCCATACCCATGGTTGCCTCCGATACCGTCTGCGCGAGACGGCGAGTCGTCTAGTTCAATCGCCGGTGGGCGCCAAGTGCGCGGCGGGTGCCGCCGCCGCTGGCGCGGACCCCGGTGCGGATGCGCGATCATACCCGAAGAGGATGCCCGGATGCAGTCCCTCACTCACTTCCCGCGGCCGGCTTTTTCCTCGATTCCGGAGAGCCCGAAGCGCCGGTCGAGCTCGTTGAGCACTGCTTGCGGGCCGAGCCCCCGGTGAGCCAACAGCACCAGCGTGTGGAACCACAGGTCCGCCACCTCGTGGACGATCTTGTCGGCCTCCCCATCCTTGGCCGCCATTACGGTCTCGGTCGCCTCCTCGCCGATCTTCTTGAGAATGGCGTCGACACCCTTCGCATACAGCCTGGCCACGTAGGAGCCGTCGGGGTCCGCGTGCTTGCGCTCCTCCAAAACCTGGGACAGGCGCTCCAGGACGTCGTTCACGCCTGATTCCGATACCCGATGGGTCACGGAGAGCCCATCGCCCTGCTCAGGATTTTCGATAGATGGCATCGGGATCCTTGAGCACCGGGGCGATCTCGGTCCATTCGCCGTCACGCAGCTCGCGGAAAAAGCAGTTGTGCCGCCCGGTGTGGCAGGCGATTCCGCCCTTCTGCTCCACCTCCAGCAGCACGACGTCCGCGTCGCAGTCCACCCGGATGGCATGCACGACCTGCTGATGTCCCGACTCCTCCCCCTTGTGCCACAGCTTGCCGCGGGACCGGGACCAGTAGACGGCATGGCCCGTATCCTGGGTCAGCGTGAGCGCCTCCCGGTTCATCCAGGCCATCATCAGGATCTTGCCGGTCCCGGCCTCCTGTGCGATGGCGGGCACCAGGCCCTTGTCGTCCCACTTGATCGTATCCAGCCAGTCCTCGTTCACGGTAGCGCCCCTAGAGTCGGTTCCACAACTGTCGGCCAGACGCTGACCGGCGGCGAAATCCAGGGTGCCCTCGTAGATTGCCCGTCCCGTGATCGCGCCCATGATTCCGCTGCCTGCAACGACACACAATGCGCGGACGTCGTTGAGGTCGGTGATGCCGCCAGAGGCGATCACCGGGATGGAGATCGCATCGGCCAGGGCCTTGGTGGCCTCGACGTTCGGCCCGGTCAGCATGCCGTCGCGCCCGATGTCGGTGTAGACGATGGCCGTGACGCCGTCATCCTCGAAGCGCCTCGAGAGCTCTTCCACCCGGTGCGCGGTGACCTCCGCCCAGCCCTTGATGGCGACCAGCCCTTCCTTGGCGTCCAGGCCGACGATCACATGGCCAGGAAAGGCGCGGCAAGCGCGGGAGACGAACTCCGGCTCCTTGACCGCCTGGGTGCCGATGATGCAGAAACGCACGCCGGCCTGCAGATAGGCCTCGATGGTGGCCTCGTCGCGAATGCCGCCCCCGACCTGGATGGGAAGCTCCGGATAGGCGGCCGCGATGGCGCGGATCGCCTCACCGTTCACCGGCTCACCGGCGAAAGCCCCGTTGAGGTCCACCAGATGCAGGCGGCGCGCGCCCTCGGCCACCCAGCGGCCGGCCACTTGCACCGGGTCGTCCGAGAACACGGTCTCGTCCTCCATGCGGCCCTGGCGCAGGCGCACGCAGCGCCCGTCCTTGAGATCGATGGCGGGAATCAGCAGCACGGGAAGGTCACCTCGACAAGAAGGGCTCGGCGGCTCACAGCGAACCCTTGGTGGAGGGCGTAACCCCCGCCATGCGGGCGTCCGGCTCCAGGGCCATGCGCAGCGCCCGCCCGAAGGCCTTGAACACCGTCTCCGCCTGGTGATGGGCGTTCTTGCCGCGCAGGTTGTCCACGTGCAGGGTCATCGCCGCATGGTTGACGAGGCCCTGGAAGAACTCGTGGAACAGGTCGACGTCGAAGGCGCCGATCACGCCGCGGGTGAAGCTCACGTCGAACACCAGCCCGGGCCGCCCGGACAGATCGATCACCACCCGCGACAGGGCCTCGTCCAGGGGCACGTAGGCATGACCATAGCGGCGGATACCCTTCTTGTCGCCCACTGCCCTTGCCAGCGCCTGCCCCAGGGTGATGCCGATGTCCTCCACCGTGTGGTGCGCGTCGATGTGCAGATCGCCCTGCGCCTCGATGTCGATATCGACCAGCCCGTGCCGGGCAACCTGATCGAGCATGTGCTCAAGGAAGGGCAGCTTGGTATCGAAGCTCGAGCGGCCGGTGCCGTCGAGGTCCAGCCGGACCCGGATGCGGGTCTCCAGGGTATTGCGTTCCACTTCCGCAACGCGATGCAGGGTCTTGTCTTCCACGGAGCTGATCGATCTGTATGGTTGACGGCGACAGCTTGGTATTAAACCACAGGGCGCCCCGGCGGGCGCTATCGGGCGGGTTTCCTGCGCGTCCGGGACCCGGATCAGCTCTCCAGCCAGAAGGTCACGGGACCATCATTGACCAGGCTGACCTGCATGTTGGCGCCGAAGCGCCCGGTCTGTACATCGGTATACGCGTCACGCGCACCCGCGACCAGGTAGTCGAACAGGCGCCGTCCCTCGTCCGGCGGGGCCGCCGAGGTAAAGCTGGCCCGCGTGCCCTTGCTGGTGTCCGCCGCCAGCGTGAACTGGGGAACCAGCAGCAGGCCGCCGCCAATGTCGCGCAGACTGAGATTCATGCGATCCGCCCCGTCGGGGAAGACCCGATAGCCCAGCAGACGCTCCAGCAACCGGTCCGCCCTAGCCTCGTCGTCGGACTTCTGCACCCCGACCAGCACCAGCAAACCGCGATCGATGGCGCCCACGGTCTCGTCCCCGACCTCGACCCTGGCCGAGCGCACCCGCTGCAAGAGCCCGATCATCCGAGCGTGCGCGCGAAGCGGTCCGTGGCCGCCACCAGGGCGCGGCGGATCCCGGGATCGAAGGCCGAATGGCCAGCATCCGGCACGACCTCGAGTCCCGCGGTGGGCCAGGCACGGTGGAGGTCCCACGCCGAACGCATGGGACAGATGAGATCGTAGCGGCCCTGGACGATCAGCCCCGGGATGCCGACAAGACGCCCTGCGTTCCGCAGTATCTGGTCAGGCTCGAAGAAGGCGTGGTTCACGAAGTAGTGAGACTCGATCCGCGCCAGGCTCAGGGCCACGTGAGGGTCGGAAAAGTGGGCGCGCACGTCCTCGTTGGGCAGGAGGGTCGCCGTGCGCCCCTCCCAGACGGACCAGGCCTTGGCCGCCGCCATGCGGGCCACCTCGTCGACCCCGGTGAGCCGCCGATGATAGGCCTGCAGCATGTCGCCGCGCTCCGGCTCCGGAATCGGCGCGAGGAAGTCCTGCCACCAGTCGGGGAAGACCCAGCTCGCCCCCTCCTGGTAGAACCAGCGGATCTCCTCGTCGCGGCAAAGAAAGATGCCGCGCACCACCAGTGCGAGGACCCTTTGCGGATGGGTCTCCGCATAGGCCAGGGCCAGGGTCGAGCCCCAGGAGCCGCCGAACACCAGCCAGCGCTCGATGCCCAGGGCCTCGCGGATACGCTCCATGTCCGCCACCAGGTGCCAGGTGCTGTTGGCCTCGAGCGATGCGTGCGGCGTAGAACGCCCGCTGCCACGCTGGTCAAAGAGAACGATGCGGTAGCGCTCGGGATCGAAGAAACAACGATGGGCGGGCTCACAACCCGCCCCCGGCCCCCCATGGAGGAACACGGCCGGAATGCCATTCGGGTTCCCCGACTCCTCCAGATACAGGGTATGGACCTGGTCAACCTGGAGCTGCCTGGTCGCATAGGGCTCGATGACGGGGTAAAGGTCGTGATTCATTCGTCGAAGAATACGAGGCGGAACTGGGCGTCGCAATCCACGCGTCAGATTTATCCTACAAACAAGCCGGAAACGTAGGACATTTTCCTAGCCGCGGCTGTGTCACCATTTAACCGTCGCCAACAAGGATTCAGGATAGAGACAGGCTGCAGGACGCCTCGGCCCCAACGGATCGACTTGCCAACCAAGCCCGGCGACGTGCCCCCGCTGCAGGATGCAGGCGGGGGTTTTTCTTTTCGGTTACTGAAGAAACACGCTGACGCGGTTCGATCGACCCCGCCCGTCGACCACCGCGATGGTGGTGAAGCCGGGCCCTTCCGGTTCCCACACCGCCGTCCGGGCGAATGCCGCCTGCTCCACTGGCGCTCCGTTCGCAAACCAAACGAAGGGCGGGGACCCACCCCGAACCTTCAGGGCGAGTCCCTTCCCGGCACCGGCGCCGAGACCCAGATCCACCCGCGCGCCCTGCGGCGGAAACGCGATCTCCGGACCATCCGCGAACAACGAGGATCCCCCGTTCCCGCCACCCGCATGCCGCAGGGTCGGTGGCAACTGGGCGGTTGACGCAATCAAGACCCCGGGCGGCGGCGCTGGCAAGGGGGTCCGCTGCCCGAGTCGGGCGAAGGCATCCACCAGGATGGGTGCGGCGGCCTCGATACCGGTCAGGCCGGGAACGGCGCCGCCATCGGGTCGCCCGGCCCAGACCCCGACCACATGTCGGCCATCGAAGCCCACCGCCCAGGCATCCCGGTAGCCGTAAGAGGTTCCGGTCTTGAAGGCGATCTGCTCGGGCGCGGCATGAGCGGGAGGCGGGACTCCCGCGAGGATCGATGTCACGTACCAGGCGGCCCGCGCGTCGAGCACCTGACGCGGCTCCGGAACGGACGCGCGATCCCGCCAATCCTGGGTGAGGACGAGTGAGCGGCCGTTGCGGGCGATCGCGGCGTACAGGGCCACCAGATCGGTGAGCCGCACGCCGACGCCCCCAAGCCCGATGGCGAGCCCAGGCGGCGAAAGGTCGGGCAACGCCGGCTGCGCGCCCGCCCGCTTCATGCGCGCCACCAGTCGCGCCGGTCCCACCGCGTCGAGCAGCCTCACCGCAGGGACGTTGAGCGATAACTGCAAGGCACGGCGCACCGTCACCGTTCCCTGGAAGCTGCGGTCGAAGTTGGTCGGGACGTAACCGGCGAAACCGGCGGGCCGGTCCTCGACCAGGCTCTCGGGGTGGGCGATCCCGGCCTCGAAGGCGAGGCCGTAGATCAGCGGCTTCAGGGTGGAACCGGGGGAGCGCAGGGCACGGGTCATGTCGATGAAGCCGTCCCGGCCGGTATCGAGCAAGCCCGCAGAGCCCACGGACGCCAGGATGTCCCCGTTGCGATGGTCGGCCACCAGGAGGGCCACCGAAACCCGCGCGCCCAGGCGCTCCGCCCGCTCCGCGGCGAGCCGCTCAAGCCGCTCCTGCAGCCCTGCATCCAGCGTCAGGCGGTGCACCCCTCGCTCCGGATGCTCGCGCACCGCGCGCTCCGCGGCGTGGGCCGCCAGCATCGGGAAAGGACGCCGCGACCTCGGTACCGGCTCGCGCCTCGCGGCCCCGCCTCATCCGCGCTGATCACCCCGGACTCGGCCGCGCGCGCCAGCACCCGGTCGCGGGCCCGGCGCGCCGCCTCCGGATGGCGGTCGGGACGACGTGCCTCCGGGGCCTGCGGAAGCGCGACCAGCAGCGCCGCCTCGGCCGCGGTGAGCCGCGCTGGCTCCTTGCCGAACCAGGCAAGAGATGCGGAGCGTACGCCCTCGATGTTGCCGCCGTACGGGGCGAGTGTCAGGTAGGCGGTGAGAATCGCGTCCTTGCTCTCCCGCCGCTCCAGGGCGAGGGCAGCGGCGATCTGCGCCAGCTTGCCGCCCGGGGTGCGCGTCGTGCGCCCATCCAGAAGCCGCGCCAACTGCATGGTGATGGTCGAGGCGCCGGAGACGATGCGGCCATTGGCGAGCATCTGCCACGCGGCCCGGGCGAGGGCGCGAGGATCGACCCCCGCGTGGGACCGGAACCGCCGATCCTCGAAGGCCAGCAGCATGGCGATCAGTCGCGGATCGACCTCGGCCAGGTCCACCGGCATCCGCCAGCGGCCGCCCGCGACGGTGAAGGGCCGCAGCAGCCGCCCCGCGCGGTCGAGCACTAGTGCCGACGTCGGTACCGCCAGGTCGGGAGCACGACTCCCGTTCACCAGGGCGAGCAGGGCGGCGAGGCCCCCGGCGAGAAGCGCCCCGGCCAGCATTCCAATCAGCGGAACGCGCGCCGACGCCTGGACCGCCCTGCCGGGTCGTCCTCGCGGGCGCGCAAGCCCCCTCACCACGGCCTCGGAGCTCAATTCGGCACCTCGTCTCGGCGGGCGGTCGCTAGGGCGCGGGAGCGACCACCTCGACCCTACCCCCGCCGGTCCAGGCCCGGCGCGCCGGCCGGTACATGTCCTCCACCGTCGCCGGCGGATGCTCGAAGACGCCGGGCGAGACGGCCCGCACCACGTAGGCGAGCTGGAACTGCCGCCCGTCTTTCGCCCCGCGCTCCACGGCCGCGACCAGGCGATCCGCGTGGAAGGCCTTGTGGGCCGGGGCCTCCAGCAGACCCAGCCAAGGGATGGTGGCGATGTCGCCCGCCCTTACCAGGTTCGGGTTCTCGATCTCGAACCCGGCAGGCAGAGGATCGCTCAGGATCAGACGCGCTGCGCGCTGCCGGTCCGCGGTCACCGTGACGACCGCCACCAGGCGCTCGCCCTGCGCAACGCGGGAGGCGTCGGTACGCCGGCCGTCCAGATCGTAATAGGCGCGCTCGATGGTATAGCCCTTGCCTCCGGCGGGCGGGGGCGCAACGGGAACGCCGCTGACGGTGACCAGGACCTCCGCCGGCCCGTCATCACGATTCGCGATGATCACCTCCGCCGCGTCGATGTCTGCTGCCGAAAACCCTCGGTAAAGGACTCCTTCGACCAGTTCGTCGCCGAGCGCGAACCGTCCGGCGGCCTCCGCGTCCAGGGCGTGGGCGGCCAGCAGCAGCCAGGCGTTCTCCTGGGTGCTCGTGCGCGCGGCGCTGCTCAACCCTTCTCCGACCCGCAATGCCAGCCTAGGCCGGTCCACGGCGCCGGTCCCCGCCTCGGCGGAAAGGGCGAGAAGCGCCGCCGCGTCCCGCAGCTCGGAGCCGAAATCGGCGCGCCAGCCCCCCTCGTCCGGGCCGCGATCGAGCAGGGAAACGGCCGAGCGGAAGGCCCCATCGGAGCGCAGGCGTTCCCCATAGAGGGCGAGCGCGGCGCCGATCTGGGCCCTGGCCATGGGTGTGGCGAAGGCCTCCAGCTTGGTCTCCGCGTAGTAGCGCAGGTCTCCGATGGCCACCCGTCCGTTGCGGGCGAGCACGTAGAGCGCATAGGCGACGTCCTCGCCGCCCCGGTCGAAGTCCGGTGCGTATGCCAGCCGGTTGCGCAGATTGTCCAGGGCCGAGCCGAAGGCCGCCTCCGGCACCTGGTAGCCCTGCTCCCGCGCGCGGGTGAGAAAGTCCGTCACATAGGCGTCCAGCCACAGGTCCCCCCCGCCCGGCCCCCAGAGACCGAACCCTCCGTCCGAGGACTGCTTGGCCAGCACGCCAGCGATGGCATCGCGCACCCGCGCCGCGGCATCCGCATCCGCGCCGAGACCCGCGGCCAGCGCCACCTGGTTGAGATAGAGCAGCGGCAGGGCGCGGCTGGTGGCCTGCTCGGCGCAGCCGAACGGATTGCGGTCCAACGCCCGCAGCAGGGCCGGGACGTCCATGCGCACGACCGCACCCGCGGAGACGGTCAGCGCGCCGGTGCCCGGCATCAACCCCTCGAACAGCCCCGAATCGAGCACCAGGCGAGCGCCGGGCCCCAGGTTGGCGCTGGATGAGCGCACCATCTCCGGGGCGTTGTCGCGCACCGGAACCGTGAGCCGTTTGTCGAGTACGCGGCCGTCCGGGGTCGTGAGGCGGATCAACAGGGGATGATCCCCGATGGCCTCTGCCCTGATCGGCACCGAGACCCTGGGCACGGCCTCCCTCGCCCAGATTCAAGGTCCGGGACGTCGCCGTTCCCCCGGTCAGGATGCCGGGGCCCTCCACGGCGAGCGTCACCTCTCCGGCAGGCCCTTCCACATGGCTGAGGTCGAGCAGCACCCGCGACTGGTCACCGGGCGCCAGGAAGCGCGGCAGGCTGGCGGTGACGACCACCGGGTCGCGCACCAGCACGTCCCGCGCCGCGTGCCCGACGCCGCTCGCCGACCAGGCCATGGCCATCACCCGCACGGTGCCGTTGAAGTCGGGGAGATCGAAGGCCACGGACGCCCCGCCCCGCGCGTCCGACCGGAGAATGCCCGAGTGGAAGGCGACCAGCGCCTCGGTGGGGGGCGGTCCCTCGAACCGCATCAGGCCGGCGCCGCCGCCGGAACGCACCGTTCCGGGCACCCCTTGCATGCGGTCGATGAGCTGGCCGTAGAGGTCGCGGATCTCCATCCCCAGCGCGCGCTGCCCGAAGTACCATTCGTCCGGCGCGGGCGTCTGATAGCGGGTGAGATTGAGGATGCCGACGTCCACGGCGGCGACGGTGACGTAGGCCTCCTCGCCCGCCGGAAGGTTGCCAAGCGCGACGGACAGCGAGACGGGCCCTCTCGGCTCGGCGCGCGCGGGCGCATCCAGCTCGACCTTGAGCCTGCGCTCCCCCGGATCGACCCCGGCCCAGGCGAGCCCCAGGCCGCGTCCGGGCATGCGCTCGGTATCCAGGTCCATCGGTCGGAAGAGGACCGCCGTCACGTAGGCGCCCGGACCCCAGTCCGCGGTGACCGGAAGCTCCACCGTCGCCCCCTGCGCCGGGACCTCCGCGGGGGTCATGGCAACCAGACGATCGTCGACCACCATCACCAGCGCAAGCCCGGGGAAGCGGGGCTCGATATGCACCCGGGCCGTCTCGCCGACGCGGTAACGCGGCTGATCCAGCGATACCTTGACGAGGTCGGGCGTGTCCACCGCCGCCGGCGCCACGTACCAGCCAGCCTCGAAACCCACCGACGCCGGCAGTGCACCGCCGGCGGTATCCGTGACCTCGAGCTCATAGCCGCCCCAGCCGACCCTGGCCTCGACCCGTCCGGCATCCCGTCCGTCCAGGGACAGGTTGCCGCTGGCGACCCGCTCACGGGTGACGACGGGCTCGTAGTCCCACTTGCCGTCCATCTCGTACCACTGGAAGGAGCGATGGACCCGGGACAGGGTCCAGCGCAACCCTTCGCGGCCCACCCGGGCGCCATCCGATCCCACCGCGATCACCTCGAAGCCCGCCGTACCGCCGTCGTCGACCGCCCCGTCGAACAGGGGACGGATACCCAGGCGCACCTGCGGGTCCGCCACCGGCAGGGTGAGGGCGCGCTCCACCGGGCGTCCTCCGCTGTCGACCACCCGCACCCGCAACTCCGCCTCGAGGGGGCGGCTGGTCGGCGTCAGCTCGGGCAGAGCCGGAATCAGCCGCGCCTTGCCGTCGGCGTCCGTCTCCGCCGCCGGGAGCGCCCGCTGCATGGGCTCGACCTCCTCGCCCGCGAGCCCGAAGCGGAATCTGGGATGCGCAGCGAGGACGTCAGTGGCCCGCACCAGGACCTCCCCCTCCAGTGCGAGGTTGGTTGCCGGCGCGCCGTAGAGGAAGCGGGCGTCGACCGCCAACGATGCCGGGTGCGCGGGGTCGAGCAAGGCGGCGCTGCTGGTGAGCGCCAGCGCCAGGCGCTCGGGCTCGAAGTCCTCGACCAGAAACGAGAGGGAGGCCAGCGCCGGACCCTGGGGATCGGCATGCACCGCGGCCTGCCAGGTCCCGCGCATGGCGCCGGGCAGGAGCTCGAACGCCAGGTGCCGTCCACCAAGTCCCTGATCCTCGGTGAGCAGACGGGCATGCTCGACCCCATCCGGGCGCTTCACCACGACCGTCAACGGCAGCCCGGGGACCGCGTCGGCCCGCGCGTTGCGCGCCAGCGCGGTCAGGTGGACGGTCTCGCCCGGGCGGTAGATACCGCGCTCGGAGACGAAAAAGACATCCACCGGCTTGGGCGCGGGCCGGCCCTCGACGCCGCGGTCGCTCAGATCGAAGGGCGTCTTGGTCAGGTCCAGGAGCCCATAGTCCCCGTCACGACCCTCTGCCACCAGCAGCACTGGCGCGTTGCCCCCGCTGCCGCGCAGCAGGCCCGGGTCGAAACGGGCATAGCCAGCGGCGTCCGTCGGCGCCCGTCCGAGGACCTCGTCATTACGCGCCACCAGCCGCAGCGAGACGTCACCCACCGGCCCGGCGCTCGACAGGGAGCGCACCAGGACGTGCAGGCCGTCGTTGCCGGAGAGGGTTGCCAGGCCGAGGTCCGAGACTACGAACCACTGGGTCGCCATGACCTCGTGGTCCTCGCCGACCGCCTCTGCCGGCCGCGCGGTCAGGACATAGGCACCAGGCTCGAGCTGGTCGATCAACGCCCCGACCGGAACCGCGGTGGTCACCTCGCGGTTGAGCTCGGCGCGGACCTCCACCGTACCCCCCCATACCTGCTCGCCCGTCTGCTCCGCGATTTGCTCCGACTCGTAGTCCGAGAGCTGCTTGAGGAAGGTGTCGTCGGCGACGGTGCGGGCCAGCCCGCGGTCGCCCACGCGGTAGAGCCGCGCCTGCACCCGCTCGCTGTTGACCGACATCAGCGGTATCGTCGCCGCGCCGCCGCGCGGCAGGACGTACGCGCGGCCGAGAAAGCGCACCGCGGGCCGGCGGTCGCGCACGTAGATGTCGAGGTCGGCGGTCCGCGGCAGCACCTCGCCGTCCGACGCCGGAAGACCGGCGCGCACGCGGATTCGGTAGCGCCCGCCGTGCACCACGCCATCGACGCAGATCTGCTTCTGGCCGGCCTCGATCGCGAGCCTGTCGGCCCCCTCCACGGACACGAACTCGTCCACCCGGGCGAAGCGCCGCGGCAGCGGATCGGACAGCTCCAGGCAGATCCGCGGGCTGGCCGCGTCGGAGTCCACTCGATGGCTGGTAATGCGGAAGCCGTGCTCGGCGATCAGCTTGTCGTACGCGGCGCGGAGCTCGGGATCGTCGGCCAGCTCGAGTGCGGCGCGCGTGGCGCGAATGGCAGGCCTCCAGGCCGCGCGCGCCGCCAGCGCCCGGCCCAGCTGGGCGAGGGCGGCCGAGCGTTCCATTCCGGTTTCGGCGCGCAGATAGGCGTTGACGGCGGCGGCGCTGGCATGTTCCTGGAGACGCTCCTTGGTCTGCCAGTCGCGCGACTCCGCGGCGAGACTGCTCTCGGCCAGCCGCAGCCAAAGCGAGCTGCTGGCGGGCGCGAGCCCGACCGCGCGCGCGTAGAGATCCGACGCGCGCAGGGCGTTTCCGGCATTGAGGGCGGCACGGGCGTCGGCGGTGATGGCATCCAGTGACCCACCGCCGGCCGCGCTCTCGTGCACACGGTCCGACAGCGCGCGGGCCTCCTCAATGTAGGCCGGTGGCAGGAAACCGAGCTCGGAGATGCGGACCGCCTCGCGCTCGGACGCCGATTCGGCGCCCTGGGCGATGTGACCGGAGACGGCCCCGGCGAAGGGTCGCAAGTCGCCGTACTCGCTCTTGAGGAAACACCAGCGCGCCTTGGTGTTGTACGTGAATGCATTGCAGCGGGCGTCGACGAGACAGGCGGATTCGCAGGCCGCCAGCTCGACCTCTTTCAGCACGTCGTAATCGAGCCCGAAGTAGTCCGCCCCCTCGACCACCACCATCCGCCGCTCCGCCGTCAGCGGCGCGGCCGACCCGCCGGCGGGAAGCACGACAAGCCAGACGAGCGCCGAAAAGGCAAGGATGCGGACGGACGAAACGCCCCCCAGCTTGGACATGGCAACCCCCGACACCGCGTTTTCTCCCGGCCTTCGAGTCTAGGCGGGGCGTGCGGAGGCGTAAAGCGCGCGAGCCCCCGGCGCGGCAAGCGCGCCGGCCTGGATCACGCGCGGGACCCTATCTCTTGGGCAAGAGGTCCTCGATGGCCGAGCGCTCCCCGAGCAGCTCTTGTTCCGACGCCTGCATCCGACTGACGCTGAAGTCGTCCACCTCCAGGCCTTGGACGATCTGGAACTGCCCGTTCTTGCAGGTCACCGGGAAGGAGTAGACGAGACCCTCGCTGATGCCATAGCTGCCGTCCGATGGCACGCCCATGCTGACCCAGTCGCCATCCGGTGTGCCAAGCGCCCAGTCGCGCATATGATCCACCACCGCGTCGGCGGCGGAGGCGGCGGAGGACAGACCACGGGCCGCGATGATGGCCGCGCCGCGACGCTGCACACAGGGAATGAAGTGATCGATGGCCCAGTCACGGCTGACGAGCTCGAGCGCGGGGCGGCCGGCGACCAGGCAGTTGCCAATGTCCGGGTACTGGGTGGTGGAATGGTTACCCCAGACCGTCATGCGGGTGACGTCGGCCACGAGCGAGCTCGTCTTGCTCGCGAGCTGACCGATGGCCCGGTTGTGGTCCAGCCGCATCATCGCCGTGAACTGGGCGCGGTCGAGGTCAGGCGCGTTGGACGCGGCGATCAGCGCGTTGGTGTTGGCGGGATTGCCCACCACCAGCACGCGCACTTGACTCGCCGCGTAGTCGTTGATGGCGCGACCCTGGGCGGAGAAGATCTTGGCGTTCTCGGTCAGGAGATCCTTGCGCTCCATGCCCTTGCTGCGCGGCTTGGCGCCGATGAGGATCGCGTAATCCGCGTCCCGAAAACCGATCGACGCCTCGTCTGTCATCACGACGTCGCGCAGCAGCGGAAATGCGCAGTCCTCCAGCTCCATGCCTACACCCTTCAGGGAATCCTGTGCCTGGGGGATCTCGAGCAAACGCAGGATCACCGGTTGGTCGGGACCGAACATGGCGCCGGAGGCGATGCGAAACACCAACGCGTAGCCTATGTGTCCGGCAGCGCCGGTAATCGCAACTTTTACGGGGGATTTCATCGGGATCGGATCCTCTAGTAATCAATTTCTTCGATGGCCGGATCAGTATAGGCAGCGGACAGGATCCCATCCGGCATATTTCTTAATGCTAATCATTGCTCGCGGCCAGGGTTCCGACGATGTGCGCCGAGCGTCCGGCCCGGCCCGCGGACTGCCCTGACGCATGGCAGGCAGCGCCACCGAAATCTATGACTACTGTCTCTCCCCACTACATATTGTGGTGTGTACCCACAGACTCAGAACAACGAGAGGGCTACATGAAGGAAAAGTCACTGACTCCAGGTGAAGCGGTGGAAGTGGTGTCAGCCGCGATACCCTCAGGCATTGGCGGAACACCGGATACGGTCCGCCCGTCTCGAAGACCGGAGACAGGAAGGTACGTTAAGCCGAACGTCCGTTGCAGGCCTGTATCCGCTGCCACACGGGTTGTCAGCGGGGCGCCCAGGACGACATCGCCGCCAGGGAGGCTGAAGCGCCGCTCGTCGCCTGAGGCCCCTTGCCAGCCCGTGATGGCGTGGGGATCAGACTTGTCTCGCGAGGGCTTCCCTGCCCTCGTGCCTTCGCCTCCCGATCCAACTAGTCGCCTTCGGCGGGCAGCATGTCGAAGAAGACCTGCTCGGGCTTGCGCAGCTTGATCTGCTTCAGGCCGAAGCGGTTCGGCCGCAGCGCGAACTTGACGATGGTCTGCAGATCCTCGAGCACCAGCGGCGGCAGCGCCAGGAAGTCCTCGAGCTCCTCATCCGAGAGTTGGTCGAAGGCATCGCTGAACAGCGCCGAGAACATGAAGTGCGGGTCGAGGTAGGTGATCATCAGCAGCTCGTTGCCGCCGACGCCGTCCCAGTTTAGGGCCTTGACCGCGATCTCGCACGGCAGCGCCGTGGCGTGCTCCAGCCCCAGGCTCATGGCAGCTATGGCGTTGGTCGGCGAGCAGGCCTCGATCACCAGGTTGCCCGGGATCGGCAGCGGTGTCGGGCGGGCCGCACGCCAGTCCTCCATGTTGAGCCGCGCGTCCAGTCCCGGCGGATGGTCGTTGAGGGTGGCGATGATCGAGTCGGCGACCGCCGCCACGTCGTCAGGGCTGAAGTCGCGGCGATTGCGCTTCTCGTAGACGAAGTGCACGTAGGGCGACTGGAAGGGCGTATCCGCCACGGTCTCGGCGACCTGGTCCAGGCTCTCGTACTCGGGGCCGAGCGGTGTGTCGGAAGCCTCATAGTCGAAGCCGCCCTGATCGAGCGCCGCGTAGATGATGGTGCGGATCTCCTCGTTCACCTGCATCGGTAGCTGCTGGATCTCGACGGCGAAGTCCGGATCTTTCATCTGGTCGCCGAAGAGGACGTCGGTGAAGAATAGGGTAAAGATCGCCTCCGGGTTCAGCATGTCGACCCTGATCTCGCCTTCCTCGGCATAGATGGCGACCTCGCACGGCAGCGCCGGGGCATGAATGTAGCCGTCGGCGATCTTGGTCATGTCGTCTCCGTCCACTACGGGCAGCACGCCGAGGGCCTTCTTCGCGAACAGCGGGTTGCACATCTCGACGATGTTCACCTTTTTACCGGGCTCGGGCGTCGGGACGCGTAGGATCGCCTCTTCGATGGCCTCCTCGGTCGCTTCACCCTCTAACCCGCCGAGAATCCAGTTGGCGGGAAACTCCGTGGGCGGCAACGTATCGTCAACCGTCGCTACGTAGGCTGCGATCGCGGTCGCCACGGCCTTGGCCTGTTCCACCGGGTACCCGGATGGATGTACCACGGCCACGCGGGAGAACGGGGTGAGGGAGAATGCTGCCCCGTCGTCTTCGTTCTCACTGCCCACGGCCGAGCCGCCGAGCAGAACCGAGAGTCCGAGGAGCAGGGTGGGGAGCGCGTGCAGGTGCCTAGATCTTCCGTTTCCAGTCATGGAAACCTCCTTTCGCGTCATGATCTGGCGTGTGTCTTTACTGCTGACCGGAGGCCAGGCGGAGACACAACCAGAACGAACACCTGGCCACCTTCGACCCTAGGCGGAAACTGGAAAGATCCTCAATGATGACTGTCAATCGCAGGGGAGCTGCCGCTGCCCCCCGCTCCCCTGATCAAGCGCCCCGGCCGGCCCGCTTGCGCTCGTGCTCCTTGAGGAAGCGCTTGCGGATGCGAATGCCCTTGGGGGTGACCTCCACCAGCTCGTCGTCCTCGATGAACTCCAGGGCCTGCTCCAGGCTGAAGCGCACCGGGGGCGTGAGCAGGATGTTCTCGTCCGAGCCTGCGGCGCGGATGTTGGTGAGCTGCTTGGCCTTGAGCGGATTGACGGTGAGATCGTTGTCGCGCGAGTGGATGCCGACCACCTGGCCCTCGTAGACCTCCTCGCCGGGGGAGACCATCATGCGCCCGCGCTCCTGGAGGTTGAACAGGGCGTAGCCAAGGGCCTTGCCGGTGCTGTTGGAGATCATGGCGCCGTTGCGGCGCGGGGCGATCCCGCCCTGGTTGGCGGGGCCGTAGTGGTCGAAGACGTGATACTTGAGCCCGGTGCCCGAGGTCAGGGTCATGAACTCGGTCTGGAAGCCGATCAGGCCGCGCGAGGGGATCTCGTAGTCGAGCCGCACCCGGCCCTTGCCGTCGGGAACCATGTCCTTGAGCTCCCCCTTGCGCTCGCCGAGGGCCTGCATGATGGCCCCCTGGGAGCTTTCGTCCAGATCCACCGTGAGCTGCTCGTAGGGCTCGCAGATGACGCCGTCGATCTCGCGGAAGATGACCTCCGGGCGCGAGACGGCCAGCTCGTAGCCCTCCCGGCGCATGTTCTCCAGCAGGATCGACAGGTGCAGCTCGCCGCGGCCGGAGACGCGGAACTTCTCCGGATCGTTGCCCTCCTCCACCCGCAGGGCCACGTTGTGGATCAGCTCCCGCTCGAGGCGATCCTTGAGCTGGCGCGAGGTCAGGTACTTGCCGTCGCGCCCGGCGAAGGGGGAGGTGTTGACCTGGAAGGTCATGGTCACGGTGGGCTCGTCCACCGTGAGCGGCGGCATGGGCTCCACGTTTTCCGGGTCGCACAGGGTGTCGGAGACGTTGGGGGCCTCCATGCCGGTGATGGCGACGATGTCCCCGGCCCGCGCCGATGGGACCTCGCTGCGGTTGAGTCCGAGGTAGCCGTAGACCAGGCCCACCTTCGCCCGGTGGCGGTCCCCGTCACGCTTGACCACGATCACCTGCTGATTGGGCTTGACGGTGCCGCGCTGGATGCGCCCCACGGCGATGGCGCCGACGAAGCTGTTGTAGTCGAGGGTGGAGATCTGCATCTGGAACGGGCCGTCCGGGTCCACGGCCGGTGCCGGGCAGTGCTCGACGATGGCCTCGAACAGCGGAGTCATGTCGCCGCTGGTGACGTCGTTCGTGAGCCCCGCGTAGCCGTTGACGGCGGAGGCGTAGACGATGGGGAAGTCGAGCTGCTCGTCGCTGGCCCCAAGGCGGTCGAAGAGCTCGAACACCTGGTCGATGACCCAGTCGGGCCGCGCCCCCGGCTTGTCGATCTTGTTCACCACCAGGATGGGCCGCAACCCGTGCTGGAAGGCCTTGCTGGTGACGAACCGGGTCTGTGGCATGGGCCCCTCCTGGGCGTCCACCAGCAGCAGCACCGAGTCCACCATGGAGAGCACGCGCTCGACCTCGCCGCCGAAGTCGGCGTGGCCCGGCGTGTCGACGATGTTGATGCGGTAATCGCCCCAGCGGAGGGCGGTGTTCTTGGACAGGATGGTGATGCCGCGCTCCCGCTCCAGATCGTTGGAATCCATCACGCGCTCCACCGGGCCGAAGCGATCGCCGAGGGTGCCGGATTGCTGCAGCAGCTTGTCGACCAGCGTGGTCTTGCCGTGGTCGACATGGGCGATGATGGCGATGTTGCGAAGATTCTCGATCAAGTTGGGGAGCTCCGGGTGACAGCGGCGGGCCCGCGGTTGACGCAATACCCAGGTGAAGGGACAGGTGCCGCGGAACAGCGTAGTATAGCCGATCCCGTCTCGGAGACGCGCTGCGAATCCGCGGCTCGCGCGTACTCAGCGACCCGGCCCGGACTGGCCTCCGTTGGTTGCCGCCCAAGGGATGCTCGGTCGAGGTCGCGGAGGCGCGGGCAGGCAATTCGAGCGCCAAATGTTCAGGCGTCCCCGGCGCATGCGGGGCGCGCGACAAAACATCAGAATATGCTGATTTATCAGATGGGTAAGTGCCGCGACGGGGCTTGCGCTCAACCAGGAAAACCGTCAGGATACTTTTTCGCCTAGCGGCCCATTCAACTTCGGCGCCGGTCCGAGCACCGACCCGCCCTCAGCCACGGAAACCCGAAGCAGTACCGCATGACCCCCGCAGATCTCAAACCCGTCCGCGACCACATCGCCTCGCGCATCATCGGCCAGCAGGCGTTCATCGACAGCATGCTCATCTGCCTGTTGAGCGATGGCCATCTTCTGGTAGAGGGCATGCCCGGGCTGGCCAAGACCACGGCGGTCAAGGCACTGGCGGAGGCGCTGGAGGGCGACTTCCATCGCATCCAGTTCACGCCGGACCTGCTGCCCTCGGACCTGATCGGCACCGACATCTACCGCCACGAGAAGGGCGAGTTCGAGTTCCGGCCGGGACCCCTGTTCCACAATGTCCTGCTCGCGGACGAGGTGAACCGGGCGCCCGCCAAGGTGCAGTCGGCGCTGCTGGAGTCGATGGCCGAGCACCAGATCACCGTCGGCCAGCGCACCTACCCGCTGCCCAAGCTGTTCATGGTCCTCGCCACCCAGAATCCGGTGGAGCAGGAGGGCACCTACCACCTGCCGGAGGCCCAGCTCGACCGCTTCCTGATGGAGGCGGTGGTGGATTACCCGACACGGGAAGAGGAGCTCAAGATCCTCGAGCTCGACCACCAGCAGCAGAAGACCAACTACACGCCGCCGGCCAAGCGACTCTCGCAGGCGGAGCTGTTCGCCATGCGCCGGGACGTCGCCAACCTGTACCTCGACCCCAAGCTCAACAGCTACATCGTCGACCTGGTCCAGGGAACGCGCAACCCTAAGCTCTACGATCCCGACCTGGCACGCTGGTGCCGCTTCGGCGCGTCTCCCCGCGCCAGTATCGGACTCGCCCGCTGCGCCCGGGCGCGGGCCTGGATGGACGGCGACCAGTTCGTCGCCCCTCATCACATCCAGTCCGTGGCCCCCGAGATCCTGCGCCACCGCCTCCTGCTAACCTTCGAGGCGGAGGCGGAGGGCATCACCACCGACGAGTTCGTGAATCGGCTGCTGAATCTGGTCGCCATTCCTTAGTTTCGATGTCGCAGATACACCATCCCTGGTTCACTGCGACTCGGGATCGGGGTTTCGCCGCAATCGGGCGACGCCCTGGTGCCATTTTTGTCGCGGGTGCGACGCAGCCCCCGATGCCCAAGGATTTCGGCCTGGAGGGGGGTGCGGCATGAGCCTCTACCCCCGTCTCGACGACCTGCTGGAGCTGCGCCACCAGGCACACACCCTGGGCCTGCCCTCCCACCACCTGGTCAACTCCTCCTTCGCCGGGCTGTACGCCTCCGTGTTCCGCGGCGCGGGCGTCAACTTCGAGGAGGTGCGTGAGTACCGCGAGGGCGATGACATCCGCTACATGGACTGGAAGGTCACCGCCCGCATCAACGAGCCCCACCTCAAGGTCTTCCGCGAGGAGCGCGAGCGCTGCGTGGTCCTGTGCGTCGACAAGGGTCCCCACATGAGCTTCGGCACCCGCGGCACCTTCAAGTCGGTGCAGGCGGCGCGCGCGGCCGCGCTCATCGGCTGGGCCGCGAGCCGGCTCAACGACCGCGTGGGCGGCCTGGTCTTCGGCGATCCCGTGGCGGGGCTGCAGCACTTCAGGCCCTCCCGCGGCCGCCGCGCCCTGTGGCAGCTGCTGCGCACCCTCACGGTGCCGGGCACGACTCAGGACAAATCCGTGGACTGCCTCGGCGGCGCCCTGCAGCGCGCGACCAGCGGCATCCCCACCGGGTCCCTGGTGTTCGTGATCGCGGACCTCAACCGGGACGCCTTGGGAATGGAGCGCATCCTGGGCAACCTGATCCAGCGCAACTCCGTGGCCCTCATCCCGGTGGACGACCCGGCGGACTGGGAGATCCCGTCCATGGGCGTGTCGACCTTCACCGGCACCGACGGCACCCTGATCGAGATCGACACCGACGATCCCCAGGCGCGCCAGGTCTTCCGGGACATCTGGGAGGAACGGCGCGATATGCTGCAGGCCATGTGCTACCGGCTCAACATCATCCTGCTCCCGGTGCGAACGGACGAGGAGATTCATCTCTCCCTCATCCACAGCCTGGAGCAGCGGGCGCGCTCGCGGACGGTCTGACATGTTTCCCGGCATCGACCAAATACGCGACATCCACGGCATCCAGGGCGTGCCCTGGTGGCCGCCGGCGCCGGGATGGTGGCTGCTGGCCGCCGCCATCGTGGCCCTGGCAGTGCTGGCGTGGCGGTTCCGGACCTCCATCCGCCTGCGCATCCCGCCCCTGCCGGTCTTCACCATGGGCAGCTGGCGCTGGGACGCCGCGCGCCAGTTGCGCGGCCTGCGCAAGCGCGCCGGGACCCAGGACCTCAAGCAGACCGCCAGCGAGCTCTCGGAGCTGGTGCGGCGCATCGCCATGGCCCGTCTCGGGCGCGAGTCCTGCGCCGGGCTCACGGGCGAGCCCTGGCTCGCCTGGCTCAAGGGCAACGACCCCAAGGGCTTCGACTGGTCCGACCGCGGCCGCCCCCTGCTGGATGCACCCTACGCCCCCCCGGGCCGGCCGAGCCAGACAGAGGACCTGCTCACCCTGATCGACGCCGCCTACGAGTGGGTCGCGGCGGAGGACCCCAAGCATGTTTGAGTTCGCTTGGCCTTGGGCGGGGGTTCTGCTGGCACTGCCGTTCCTTCTGCCGTTGGTGTGGCCGGAGAAGCGCGAGCAGAAGGAGGAGGGCCTGGAGGGCCAGCGCATCACCCTGCTGCACCCCCACCTCGAGGAGCTACAGGCCGCCTATCAGGCGCGCAGACCCCGGCGTCAGCTCGCCGGCTGGCTCTACAAGGCCCTGCTCTATCTATTGTGGGCCGCGCTGGTCGTCGCGCTGATGCGGCCCCAGTGGCTGGAGGCCCACACCGAGGTCAGCTCACCCGGCTACGACCTGATGCTGGCGGTGGACGCATCTCATTCCATGGATGCCCTGGACTTCACGGTCGAAAGCCAACAGGTAACGCGGATGCAAGTGGTCAAGGGCGTCATGGGCCGCTTCGTCGACGCCCGCGAGGGCGACCGCATCGGGCTCATCATCTTCGGCAGTCAGGCCTTCGTGCTCTCCCCGCTGTCCGTCGACCGGGTGGCGGTGCGCCAGCTACTCGACGGTGTGGTGCCGAGCATCGCCGGTCAGGGTACCGCCCTGGGCGACGCCATCGCCCTGGGGGTGAAGAAGCTGCGCGAGCGCCCCGAGGGCTCGCGGGTCATGGTTCTGATTGCGGACGGCGACAACTCCGCCGGCGGCTTCGCCCCCCTGGAGGCGGCGGCACTGGCGCGCATGGCCGGTGTCCGCATCTATGTCATCGGTGTCGGCAGCAAGCAGGAGAGCATCCCGATCCTGGAGGAAGGCGTCATCAAGTACCGGGACGACCTGACCATGGACGAGGACACCCTGCAACGCATCGCCAACATCAGCGGCGGGGCCTATTTCCGCGCCACCGACACCAGCGCCCTGGAGGAGATCTCGCGCCGCGTCAGCGAGCTGGAAAAGACCGAGGCGGAGTCCCGCACCGCCTTCCTGCCGCGCCCGCTCTACCGCATCCCCCTCGCGGTCGCCGTGCTCGCCCTGCTCGGGCATCGGACTGTTCCCCGAGGGCCGCAAGCGCTTCGCCAAGAGGGTCGCCAGTGCCTGAGGCCGGATTCCACTTCGAGCAGCCCGCCTGGTTCTGGGGCCTCCTGGCATTGATCCCGGTGGCGATCTGGCTGTGGCGCAGCGCGGCAAAGGCCGCACGCGGCCCCATCCACCGCTACGCGGACCCGCACCTGCTACCGCATCTCACCGGCACCCGCGAGCTCAAGGCCACGGAGCGCTGGGGGCGGTTCCTGCGCTGGTCCCTGCTGTGGGCGCTGCTGATCGCCGCATTGGCCGGACCGCGCTGGGACTATACGGACGTGCGCCTCTTCCACCCCGGCAACAATCTGCTGATCCTGCTCGATATCTCGCGCTCCATG
Organism: uncultured Gammaproteobacteria bacterium; assembly: GCA_963698495.1. Lineage (GTDB taxonomy): Bacteria > Pseudomonadota > Gammaproteobacteria > Chromatiales > Chromatiaceae > CAVORB01. Next base: position 44,215 of record CAVORB010000042.1, read on the forward strand.
CAGGCCGACGACGTGGCGCCCAACCGCCTCGCGCGCGCCCGTCAGGAGGTGCAGGACCTGATCCTGCAGAACCGCGAGGTGCGCCTCGGCCTGATCGCCTTCGCCTCGGTACCCCACGTGCTCTCGCCCATCACCGAGGACACCTTCACCATCCTCAACGCCCTGCCCGCCTTGTCCACTGAGCTCGCGAGGCTGCAGGGCAGCCGCCTGCATCTGGCCCTGGACCGGGCGGAGGTACTGCTCGATAGCCTGCCCGAGGACAGCGCCCGCTCCATCCTGCTGATCTCCGACGGGGACTTCGACGAGCCCGACCTGGTATCCCGGATCGAGGGGTTGGCGGAGAAGGGCATCAAGCTCCACGTGTTGGGCATCGGCTCCGAGGAAGGCGCCCAGGTCCCCGCCCCGCAGGGGGGCTGGATCATGGATCGCCAGGGCAACCCCATCCGCTCCGCGCTCAACGAGGCCATGCTGGAGGATCTTGCCCGGGCCGGCCAGGGCAGCTACCAGGTCGCGAGCTTCCGTGACGACGACACCGAGGAAATCCTCGAGGCGGCCGCCGTCACCCGCCTCCCGCCCGAGGCCGGGGACGAGCGCACGCGGGTCTGGAACGAGCGCTACTACCTGCCGCTGCTCTTCCTCGCCGCCCTCCTGCTGCCCCAGTTCCGGGGCCGCGCGACGGCCAGGAGGCGAGGACCATGAGGCGCATGCTTCTCATCGGCGCGGGGATTGGGTCGATGGCCCTCGCCGCGGGAACCCATGCCGGATGGTTTCTGAACCAGGAGCAGGAGGCATACGAGAGCTTCCAATCCGGCGACTACGCGAAGGCCATCGAGGGCTTCAGCGACAGCTACCGCCGCGGCGTCGCCCTCTACCGTGCGGAGCGTTACCAGGAAGCGGCCGATGCCTTCAGCCGCGCCGAGCGCCCCGAGATCAAGGAGGAAGCAACCTACAACCTGGGAAACGCGCGTTTCCAGCTCGGCGATTTCGCCGGGGCGACAGAGGCGTACGAACAGGTGCTGGCGGAGAACCCTGACCACGAGGACGCCCAGCACAACCTGGCCCTGGCCCGCGCCATGCTCGCTCGGATCGAGCAGGAGAGCTTCGAGGAGCAGAAAGAGGAACAGGAAGAGCGCGAGCAGGAACAGCGGGAAAAAGAGGAGCAGGAGCGCCGCGAACAGGAGGAAGAGAAACGGCAGGAGGAGCGAGCAGCAGCAGGAGTCAGAGCAGCAGCAGGAATCCGAGCAGCAGCAGGAGTCCGAGCAGCAGCAGGAGTCCGAGCAGCAGCAGGAGTCCGAGCAGCAGCAGGAGTCCGAGCAGCAGCAGGAGTCCGAGCAGCAGCAGGAGTCCGAGCAGCAGCAGGAGTCCGAGCAGCAGCAGGAGTCCGAGCAGCAGCAGGAGTCCGAGCAGCAGCAGGAGTCCGAGCAGCAGCAGGAGTCCGAGCAGCAGCAGGAGTCCGAGCAGCAGCAGGAGTCCGAGCAGCAGTCATCGGAGGGTGAGCCGAGCGAGGAGAGTGAGTCGGGCGAAGGCGCACAGCAGGAAGACACCGAACAGCAGAGCGGGGAGGCCTCGGAACAGGAGCAGAAGGGCGAGTCCGAGGCGGAGCCCAGCGAGCAGCAGGAGGGGCAACAGGATCAGGAGCAGCCGACGGATTCGGCGGGGGAGCGCCAGGACCAGGAGCAGGAGTCCGAGGCCGGCGAGGAGCAGCAAGAGCAGGAGTCCGAGGCGACGGGCGAGGAGCAGAAACAGCAGGACGAAGCCGGCGGCGAGGAGCAGGAGCCTGAAGAGGAAACCGGCGGCGAGGAGCGCAAGGAAGAGGCGGAATCGGAATCCGGCGCAGAGGACGAGCCGCAAAAGGAACAGGGCGACCAGGGCGACGAGCAGAAGCAGGAGGATGCCGCCGGCGGCGAGGAGCAGAGACCGGAGGAAGACACCGGCGGCGGAGAGGAGCAGGAGCGCCCCGAGGAGGGCAAGGGCGAAGAGCCTGAGCCCGAAGACCAGCAGACAGAGGGCGGAGAGCAGGACAAACCCGGCGAGGGCGAGCGCCCGGACGAGGAGCGCGAGACGCCGGGCAAGCCGGAGGAAACGCCCGAGGAGCAGCAGGAGCGGGTCGGAGAGGAGGGCGAGGAGCCCCCCGAAGAGCAGGCCGGCGCCGGCGGGACCAGCCGCGATCAGCCGCCGGACATGGCGCCACCGGATGCGCCGCCAGAGGATGGCTCCGCCGACGCGGTGGACCGCTTCGACCAGCTGGGCGAACAGCCCATGTCGGACATGGAGCCCGAGGCGGAGCAAGCGGCGGCGGCCGCCCTCGGCGGCCTGCCCGTGCGTGGGCCGGGCATGGCGATCATGGAGCAGCGTCTCCAGCAGGTCGAGGGTGACCCCTCGCTGCTGATGCGCAATCAGTTCATGCTCGAGGAAATGCAGTTCATGCGCGAGTCCGGCGGGCCCCTGCGGGAAAGCAGGCCCTGGTAGTCATTGGGAGGGCGATCGATGCGCTGGCTTAGAACCACCGGCACGCTGATTCTGGCGTTGCTCGCCGTCACGGAGGTGGGGGCGTTCAACTTCTCCCTCCCCTTTCCCGGCGGGTCGGACCGGGGAAATCAGCCCCCACCCGGACCGCTCCCCTGGCAGTTCAGACCCCAGGATCCGAACAACGCCCGCGGCGTTCCGCCCCGGTACCAGCCTCCCGGCTGGCAAGGACCGGGCCAGATGCCCGGTCAAACGCAGGGATTCCAGCCCGGACCCGGCTACCAACCCAGCGGCGTTTACCAACCGGGCTGGCCCGGCCAATACGGGTCGCCTTACGGGCAACAACAAGGCCAGCACACCAGCCGCCCACCACGCCTGGAGATCGAGGTCTCCGATAACCAGCCGTATGTGCAAGAGAACGTCCTGATCAAGCTGCGGGTGGTCAGCGACCGCAACCTGGACACCGCCACCCCCGAGTTCGCCACCAGCAACGACGTCCTGCTGCAGAAGCTGGAGGGACCGAACGCCCGCTCGCGCACCGGCAGCGACGGCCAGCGCGAGATCGTCAACGAGTTCATCTATACGCTGACACCCCTGCGCGCGGGTGATTTGGAGCTGCCGAGCCTGACCGTTGTCGGCAATGAGTCGGGCAATGGTTACGGCTATGGCAGCCCGGGCGGCATCCGCTTCGAGGCCACCAGCCGCGATCCGGTGCTGCTGCAAGTGCGTCCGGCAATGGCCTCGGTGCGGCCTTGGCTGCCGCTGAAGGACCTGACCCTGAACGCTACCCTGGACGGCGGGGACGAGGTCGAGGAGGGACAGCCCGTTACCCTGGTGCTCGAGCTGACGGCCACCGGCGCGACCGGCAGCCAGCTCCCAAGCCTGGAGCCCATGCTGCGCAACGCCGATTTCCGGGTCTACCGCGAGCAGACCCTGACCGAAGGCAGCCTGTCGGCCGACGGACGCCGCCTGGAGGGAAAACGCACCGAGTACTTCACGCTGGTGCCGCGCTCGGGTGGCAAGCTGCAGTTGCCGGAGATCCGGCTCGCCTGGTGGAACGTGACCAGCGGCACCAAGGAGTACGCGGGCCTTCCCATCCGCACCCTCAAGGTCGAGGGGGAGAGCGGGCCCTTCGGGATGTCGCTGTCTGCCGACAGCGCGGGCGGCGGCGGGGTGAGCTGGTTCTGGCTGCCTTTGGTCGGCTTGGTCCTGTTGCTGCTCGGGTACTGGGGCGGTGTCTGGTACCAGGGCCGGGTGCCGGCGCGGGCGGACGTGAGTCCCCTCGCGGAGCGCCTGCGTTCGCGTCTACGCAGCACCAGACAGACGACGATTGCCAAGATCGCGGACCTGGGCCGCCGTCTCGATCCCGCGCCGCTTCTCGGCGGGATCAAGCCGCGTCTGATCCGCGCCCTGCCGCCCTCGTCCCAGTTCCTGATGTGCGTCAGCGCGGCCGACAGGGAGAACGAGCCCGCTGCCTGGGCGGATCGCTTCCAGGAGACCACTTGCCGTCACCTGAACTTTGACGGCCAGACACCGCTGCCTGGCGTGACCGGGCGAATCCTGGCCCTGCGGCCGGCGGCGGACCCGGGGCAGGTACAGCGCCTGATGCAACAGCTGGATGCCGCGCTCTATGGCAAGCAGGACATCGACTTCCGGCGCTGGAAGAAGCAGTTCCGTCAGCAAGTGGGGCGCAGCCGAGGGCTACGCCTGGGCAAGTCGAAACCCATGTTCCGCCGACCGTTGCTGCCGGCGCTCAACCCCCAATCCACGCGCTGAGGCGATCGCGGGAGGAGACGAGCGGCCACTGGCTGCCTTTCCCCGCCCGGAGGCGGGGCGGTCAACCGCTGCGTTGGCTGTACTCGGACTTCGAGCCGGTCATGTCCCACGCGAAGGTGCAGTCGAGATGGGACAGCACCGAGACCATTCCGCTCTCGCCCTCCTCCACCATGACGGCGATCGGGGCCTTGCGCCCGAATTGCCGGTTGCCCCGCTTCACCCACAGATCGCGCATCTCGGGATTGCGCGGAAAATAGGTATGCAGGGCCTCCTCGATGCGCATCAGGTAGGCGATGCGACGGTTCACGGTCGGATCGTCCGGGAACGGCTCTTCGTCGCGAAAGCGGGCGATCGCCCGAATCTTGACCGAGTCGGGAAGGCAGAGGATGGCGGCGATGTCCCGCGCCGAGAGGTCCCAGCCTTCCAGGAGGCTCATGGTCCGTCTGGTCAGCAGGAGACGTTCGTCCATTGTCAGTTCAGTCATGTCCGGTACCGCTTGAGATGAGTCTTTCGGGGCCTGCCACGTGTACAGGCAAGATTCAAGAAACTGAGGCCGGCGCCCGGAATTGCAACCGCGCTCAGCGCCCGATGCGGCTGATCCGCACGACCAGCGGGATCTGTCGCAGGCGACGCATGATGCGCGCAAGGTGACGCCGCCCACGGACCGAGATGAGAAAGTCGAGGGTGCTCGTCAAACCGTCCTTGTCCCGCGACTGCACGTTTTCGATGTTGGAGCCCTGTTCCGCGATCGCCGCCGCCACCGTGGCCAGCGCGCCGCGCCGGTTTCCCACCTCGACCCGGATCTCGGTGGAGAAATCGGCGTTGCCGTCGCTGGCCCAGTCGACGTCCAGCCACTTGTCCCTCTGGCTGTGGAAGTTGCCCAGATTGCGGCATCCCTGACGGTGCACCACGATGCCCTTGCCAGGGCTGAACAGACCTCCGATGTCGTCCCCCGGGATCGGCCGGCAGCAGCGTGCATAGGTGACCACCATTCCCTCGGTGCCCTTGATCGAGAGCCGGTGGTGATGCTCGTCCTCGCGGCCGGCCTCCGCGCCCGCGCCTTCGTCCGAAAGCAGCCGGCGCGCCACGAGCGCCGGCATTCGGTTGCCGAGTCCGACATCCACGAGCAGGGAGCCGAGGCCGTCGAGCCTCGCCTCCGCCAGATACGACGTCAGCCGTTCCGGCGCCAAGCGGTCCAGGTCGAGGCCGAAGTCGCTCAGCTCCGCGTCGAGCAGGCGCCGGCCGAGGGCCTCCGCCTCCTTGCGCTGGAGGTTCTTGAGATAGGAGCGCACGTTCGCGCGCGCCTTGCCGGTGACCACGAAGTTCAGCCAGGCGGCGTTCGGCACGGCCCCCGGGGCGTTGATGATCTCCACCGTCTGCCCGCTGTGGAGCACCGTGCGCAGGGGCGCCAGGCGGCGCTCAATGCGGGCCGCGACGCAGGTGTTGCCGACGTCCGAGTGAATGGCGTAGGCGAAGTCCACCACCGTCGCGCCCCTGGGCAGCACCATGATCTGGCCGCGAGGCGTGAAGACATAGACCTCGTCGGGGAACAGATCGACCTTGACGTGCTCCAGAAACTCCACCGAGTCCCCCGCGCCGCGCTGCATCTCCAGCAGATTCTGCAGCCAGTCCGCCGCGAGGGCTTGCGGGTTGCCGTCGTCATCGGCCCCCGACTTGTACATCCAATGGGCGGCGATGCCCGCCTCGGCGACGCGGTGCATGTCCTCGGTGCGGACCTGAATCTCGATCGGGAGCCCCTGAGGACCGACCAGGACGGTGTGCAAGGACTGATAGCCGTTTGACTTGGGGATGGCGATGTAGTCCTTGAAGCGACCGGGGAGGGGCTTGTAGAGATTGTGCACCTGGCCGAGGACGCGATAACAGGTATCCACCCGGTCGACGATCGCGCGAAACGCGAACACGTCCACCACCTCCGTGAACGAGCGCTTCTTGTCGCGCATCTTGCGGTATATGCCGTAGAGATGCTTCTGGCGACCCACCACCTGACCGTCGATGCCTTCCTGGCGCAGGCGTTGACGCAGCGCATGCTCCACAGTCGCGACCAGCTCGGAGCGGGCCCCGCGGGCGCGTTTCAGCGCGCGCTCCAGAATGGCGTGCCGCCAGGGCCAGTAATGGCTGAAGCCGAGCTCCTCGAGCTCCAGACGCAGGCCATAGATCCCAAGGCGGTTGGCGATCGGGGCGTAGATCTCGAGCGTCTCCCGCGAGACGCGCCGGCACTTCTCGGGCGCCATGACCCCGAGGGTGCGCATGTTATGAAGCCGGTCGGCGAGCTTGATCAGGATGACCCGGATGTCCTTGGTCATGGCCAGCAGCATCTTGCGGAAGCTGGCGGCCTGGGCCTCGGCGCGCGACTTGAAGTCGATCTGGGTAAGCTTGCTTACCCCGTCGACCAGCTCGGCGATCTCCTGATCGAACGCGAGCGCGAGCTGCTCCTTGGCCGTCGGGGTATCTTCGATGACGTCGTGCAGCAGCGCCGCCATGAGGCACTTGTGGTCCATCCGCATCTCGGCCAGGATGCGCGCCACCGCGATGGGATGGTAGATGTAGGGCTCGCCGGACTTGCGCCGCTGGCCCTCATGGGCCTCCGCGCCGAAAATATAGGCGCGGTAGACCTCGCGGATCTGGTCGTCGGTGAGATAGGACTCGAGAAAGGCGCAGAGGTCGCTGATCAGGTAGCGAGGCAGGTCCGCCGCGTCGGATGCCAGGGCCGGGTATACGGATGCGGGTGTTGACACGCCAGTATCTCTCAGGGCGGTCGCGTCCGCCCGTCCGGCGCCCTCTCCCCGGGAGAGCCTCTCAGCATTGACGGCGCCTATTCACGGGAGTCTGCGCGCAGGTCGGCTGCCAGCTCCTCCGCCAATGCCTGCTCCAGCGCCTTGGTCGCATCCTCCTCTTCCACGACCTGCTCCTCGAGCACCTCGTCGCTGAGTACACCGGCCGCCACCTCTCGCAAGGCCATGACCGTGGGCTTGTCGTTTTGCCAGGGCAACAGGGGCTCCACGCCTCCCGCCAGCTGCCGCGCCCGCCGCGTGGCGAGCAGGACCAGGTCGAAACGATTGTCCACGTGATCGAGGCAGTCCTCGACGGTAATTCGTGCCATGTCGATTAACTCTCCAGGAAAAATCAGGGCGGCGATCGCAGCGGGGTGCGCGATGCCGCGGTGCGCAAAAAGCTGATCATCGGGGGAACCCATGCCCTGCGGACCCGCTGCCCCGCGCCTGCCCCGCCGAACAGCCTCCGCCTATGGAAAACGGCTAACTTTTTAGGTTAGCAGAACTCCCCTGGACCCGCGAGCCGCAAAGATCGGATTTCGCGGCACCTTGGGCGCGACTACTCAGTCTACCCGCCATCTCCGAGCAACCGAGGCAACGCCGCGGCGAGCCGCTCCTCGGCCCGCGCGCGCCGCAGGCGCTCGGCGCGGACCACGCTGGATAGATCGTCCAGGGCGACGTCGAAGACATCATTCACCACCAGGTAGTCGTACTCCCCGTAATGCGCCATCTCTTCCCGCGCCTTGGCCATGCGACGGGCGATGATCTGATCGTCGTCCTGACCGCGGCCGCGCAGCCGGGATTCCAGTGCGGACGCCGAGGGCGGCAGAATGAACAGGGAGACGGCGGCCGGGATGCGCGTCCTCACCTGACGGGCGCCCTGCCAGTCGATTTCGAGGACGAGATCGCGGCCCGCGGCCAGGTCCGCCCGCACGCTCGCCTCGGCGGTTCCGTAGTGATTGCCGAAGACCTCGGCATGCTCCAGGAAGGCCGACTCCTTTGCCATCTCGAGAAACCTGCGCTGCTCGACGAAATGGTAGTGCACGCCGTCGAGTTCACCGGCCCTGGGGGGGCGCGTGGTGTAAGAGATGGCCAAACCCAAGCCCGGGTCACGCTCCAGTAGCGCCTTGACCAGGCTGGTCTTGCCCGCACCGGAAGGCGCGGAGACGATGAGCAGGATGCCACCGCCCGCAGATAGATTGGGTCTCATTCGATGTTCTGCACCTGCTCGCGCATCTGCTCGATCAGGACCTTCATTTCCACCGCCAGGCGCGTGACCTGCACATCCGAGGACTTGGATCCCAGGGTGTTCGCCTCCCGATTGAGCTCCTGCATCAGGAAATCCAACCGGCGTCCCACGGGCTCGCGGCTCTCGAGCACGGACAGCACCTCTCGCACGTGGGACTGCATGCGGTCCATCTCTTCGTCCACGTCCAAGCGCTGCGCCAACAGCGCCAGCTCCTGCTCCAATCGATTCGGGTCCAGCTCGGCGCGGACCTCCTCGAGCCGCCCGAGGATGCGCTGGCGGACCTCCGCCATCACCTGGGGCATGCGTGCGCTGACCTCGGTCACCGAGGCGGCAAGACGCTGACAGCGATCGCGGATCATCTCCGCCAGGCGCGCCCCCTCGCGCTCCCGGGTTGCGATCAGGGTCGCGAGCGCCGTATCGAGGAGATCAAGGGCCCGTTGTCCCAGGGCGCCGAGGTCGCGCTCCTCTTCCTGCAGGACGCCCGGCCACCGCAGAAGATCGAAGGGATCCGGCTCGCCCGCGCGTCCCACCATCGACGCCACGTCCGCGCCCGCTGCGAGAATCTGCTCCAGATAGCGCCGATTGATGCATAGCCTACCCGCGCCCCCACTGGTCGGCGCATAGCGCAGGGTGCAGTCGAGCTTGCCGCGGCCGAGGCGCGCGGCCAGCCGCTCGCGCACGGCGGACTCCAGGGATCGTAGCTCCTCTGGTAGGCGCACGAAGGCCTCGAGAAAGCGGTGGTTGACCGAACGCAGCTCCCAGGTCAACTCCTCCTCATCGCCCTGCCGGGACTCACGGGCGAAGGCGGTCATGCTCTTGGTCATCAAATACCCCATTCAAGGCGTTGCGAGGGCGAAATGCGAGGCGCTTCTCACGACAGCTCCCGGCGTCCGGGTATCATACTCCACGCTTATGTTTCCAGCCCCCGCAAGAGACCCCGCACCCATGGCCAGCGGCCGCGACACCTTACCCGTCGGGACCGTGATCGACCACTACCGCATTACCCGGGCGCTGAGCAAGGGCGGATTCAGCCTGATCTACCTGGCGGTGGAGGAGGAAACCGGTGACGAGGTAGTGATCAAGGAGTACATCCCCAAGAAGCTCGCCCGTCGCGATTCCTCGCTGCGGCTCGTCCCGGTGGACGACAGGCAGGCCGAGCGGGTGTTCCGCGGCCGCAGGCTGTTCTTCCAGGAGGCCAAGGCGCTGGCCTCGCTGCAACATCCGAATATCGTGCGCGTGTCGGGCTTCTTTCTCGCCAACAATACCGCCTATCTGGTCATGCAGTACGAGCGTGGCAAAAATCTCGGCAGCTACGTGCACGAGCGCAAGGGCGGACTGAGCACCGCGTTTATCTTCCAGGTGTTTCTGCCCGTTCTCGACGCCCTGACGCTGGTTCATTCACGCGACCTGCTGCACCTCGACGTCAAGCCGGGAAACATCCACCTGCGCCACGGCAACGATCCCTTGCTGCTCGACTTCGGGGCTGTCCACGCCCTGTCCCACGGCCATACGCCGAGAGGACAGGTGATCACGGCCGGTTACTCGCCCGTGGAGCAGTATTACCGCAGCGGCCAAATCGGCCCCTGGACCGATGTCTACGCGGTGGGCGCGAGCATCCGCACCTGCATTGAGGGCAAGACGCCGCCAGCGTCCATCGACCGCCGCACCAAGGACACGCTGGTACCCGCCAAGCGCCAGTTCCGCGACCGCTACCCCGCATTCCTGCTCGAGGCCGTCGATTGGGCAATGGAGATGGACCCGACGCGTCGCCCCCGCGAGGCGGGTGAACTGCTCAACGAGCTGCGAAAACATGTGGCTGACGTTCCTTCGAGCCGCTTCTCGGAGTTCTCGCAATTCGATTCGCAGTCGGCCTTCACCGACTGACGACCGGGCGCTGGCCGGCGGATTTGACGTCGCTCCCATCGACGCCGAAGATGTGCGCCCACAGCAATCACCGACGAGCCGACATGCGACCATCCCTGCGCCGTCCAGACCAGATGCGCCCCCTGCGCTTCATCCGTGGCTTCACGCGTCATGCCGAGGGCTCCGTCCTCGTCGAGTTCGGCGACACCCGCGTCCTGTGCAACGCCACGGTCGAGGAGCGGGTGCCTCACTTTCTCAAAGGCCGCAAGAGCGGCTGGATCACCGCCGAGTACGGCATGCTCCCGCGCTCGACCGGCGAGCGCACCCCGCGCGAGGCTGCCCGCGGCAGGCAGGGAGGCAGAACCCTGGAGATTCAGCGCCTGATCGGTCGCTCCCTGCGCGCCGCCGCCAACCTGACGCTGCTCGGCGAGCGCACCATCACCCTGGACTGCGACGTCATCCAGGCCGACGGCGGGACCCGCACGGCCTCGATCGCGGGCGCCTGGGTGGCGTTGCACGACGCGGTGCAGGGTTTGATTCGACACGGTCAGGTCGAGAGCGATCCCCTGACCGCACAGATCGCCGCCGTGTCCGTGGGCATCCACCACGGCGAGCCGGTGCTGGACCTGGACTACGCCGAGGACTCCAGCGCCGAGACCGACATGAACGTGGTCATGGACGCGAGCGGGCGCTTCGTGGAGGTCCAAGGGACCGCGGAGGGAAACGCCTTCAGCCGCGCCGACATGGACGCCATGCTCGACCTGGCGGTGGCCGGCATCGGCGAAATACTCGCCGCCCAGCGCGCCGCCCTGGCGCAATGACGGCTTCTTGACCGCGATCGCCACCGTGCGATGAAGTCTTGCGGAGAAACAACGCCATGAGCGGAGCACACAGAGGCGAGTCGATCGTGCTCGCCAGCAATAACGCCGGCAAGGTGCGGGAGATCAACCAGTTGCTGCTCGACGAGCGCATACGGGTCATCCCGCAAGGGGAGTTCCAGGTTCCCGAGGCGGAGGAAACCGGGCTCAGCTTCGTGGAAAACGCAATCCTCAAGGCGCGCAATGCCGCGCAGCACAGCGGACTGCCCGCCATCGCCGACGACTCCGGAATAGAGGTGGACGCCCTGCGGGGAGCACCCGGCATTTACTCCGCCCGTTATGCCGGTCAAGGGGCATCCGACCGGGAGAACCTGGAACGGTTGCTCGCCGACCTCGGGGACATCCCCGAGGCCGAGCGCACCGCCCGCTTTCAATGCCTCATGGTCTACATGCGCCACGCCGCGGACCCCACCCCCCTGATCTGCCAAGGGACCTGGGAGGGGCGCGTGCTGTTCGAGCCCCGCGGCGAGAACGGCTTCGGCTACGATCCGGTGTTCTTCGTGCCGACCCACGACTGCAGTGCGGCCGAGCTCGACTCCAGCACCAAGAATAGCCTCAGTCACCGGGGGCAGGCCCTGACCAAGCTGGTTCGCCACCTCCGCGGCGAGGACTGACGCGCGCCGTGCTCGGACAAGGTCCTGACGACACCGCCGTCGCCGAGCGGCTCGCAAGGGTCCGCGCGCGCATCCGCGCCGCGGCGTTGCGCGCCGGGCGCGAAGATGGCTCCGTATCCCTACTGGCCGTGAGCAAGAAGCAGGATGCGGGAAAGATTCGCGCCGCCTATCGCGCCGGCCAGGGTGCCTTCGGCGAGAACTATCTGCAGGAGGCGCTGGAGAAAATGGAGGCCCTCGGCGACCTGGACCTGGAGTGGCACTTCATCGGCCGCATCCAGAGCAACAAGACCCGCCAGATCGCCGAGCACTTCGCCTGGGTGCACAGCCTGTGCGACCTGCACCACGCCCGCAGGCTATCCGAGCAACGCCCGGCCGGGCTGCCGCCACTCAAGGCATGCGTCCAGATCAACCTGGAGGGCGAGGCGACCAAAGGCGGGCTGGCTCCCGACGCATTGGGCTCGTTCCTCACCGCTTGCGTGGGACTCGAAAAGCTGGATATCGTGGGCGTCATGACACTGCCGGCGCCGGCAAAGGACGAGGCGGCTCAACGGCTGCCGTTCCGCGCCCTGCGCGAGCTGCGCGACCGCCTCGCGACGCCCGATTGTCCGCTTGAGACACTGTCGATGGGAATGTCAGACGATCTGGAAGCGGCCATCGCCGAGGGCGCGACCCTGGTGCGAATTGGAACCGCCGTCTTCGGCCCACGCGCCTGAGCACGGCGAAGAGCAATCAACGACAAACGCAGATCCGACCATGACTCGCGAGACCATTTGCTTTATCGGCGGCGGCAACATGGCCGCCAGCCTGGTCGCCGGACTCGTCGCCGACGGTCACGCGCCGCGCGGTCTTCTCGTCAGCGACCCGGACCGGGCCAAGCTCGACAACCTCGCCGCGCGTTTCGGCGTGCGCACGACGGCCGACAACACCAAGGCGGTGCGGGATGCCGCCGTGGTGCTATTGTGCGTCAAGCCCCAGATGGCGCGGACCGTGTGCCAGGCACTGGCCCCCGTCCTGGACCGTCCGGCGCCCCTGATCATCTCCGTCATGGCGGGGATCCGCGAGCACAGCATCCAGTCCTGGCTCGGGGGAGGTGTCCCCGTGGTGCGGGCCATGCCGAATACGCCCGCGATGATTCAGGCCGGGGCCATCGTCCTGCATGCCTCGCCCGAGGTCACCGACTCGCAGCGCAACCAGGCAGAGACCATCCTGCGCGCCGGCGGCCTGACCCAATGGGTGGAGCGTGAGGAGCTCATGGACGCGGTCACCGCGCTCTCCGGCAGCGGCCCCGCCTACTTCTTTTTCGTAATGGAGATTCTCGAGCAAACCGGCGCCGAGCTTGGGCTCGACCCCGACAGCGCGCGCCTGCTCACCATCCAAACCGCCCTCGGCGCGGCGCGCATGGCGATGGAGAGCAGCGATCCCCCGCAGACGCTGCGCGAACGGGTCACCTCGCCGGGCGGCACGACCGAAAGCGCCCTGCGCACGCTCGAGGAGGGCGGTTTCCGCGACCTCCTCGCCCAAGCCGTCCGCGCCGCCAAGGCGCGCTCGGAAGAGCTTTCCCGCCTGCTGGCAGAAAAGTCATGATCGATTCCTATCTCACCAATCCCGTCGTTTTCCTGGTCCAGACGCTGTTCGGCCTCTACACGGCGGTGGTGGTCATCCGTTTCCTGCTCCAGCTCACGAAGGCGGATTTCTACAACCCGATCTCCCAGTTCGTGGTCAAGGTCACGACCCCGGCGCTGCGCCCGTTGCGGCGGGTAATCCCTGGCTACCGGGGATTTGACCTTTCCTCGCTGGCCCTCGCCTGGCTCCTGAAGAGCGCCGAGCTCGCCCTGCTGGCGGTCATTCTCGGTCTGGGACGCAACCCCTTGGGAGCGATTGCATGGTCGATTCCGGCGCTCGCGGCCCTGGTGCTCAACATCTATCTCTTCGCGATCCTCATCAAGGTCATCCTGAGCTGGGTCAATCCGGACCCCTACAACCCGGCTCTCGGGCTTATCGACAAGCTGACCAGGCCGGTCCTCGACCCGGCCCAGAGACTGGTTCCGCCCATCGGGGGGCTGGACCTCGCCCCCATGGTGGCGATGATCGCCCTGGTCCTGATCGAGATGCTGCTGCTACCGCCCCTGAAACTGCTGACGGCGAGTCCCTTTTGACGCCCCGCGGTGGTTCCAGCTGGTTCCGCTGGCAGGATGGCGACCTGCTACTCAGCGTCCGCGTGCAGCCCCGCGCGAAAAGGGACGAGCTCCTGGGTCCCGAGGGTGCCCATCTGAAGGTGCGCATCGCGGCACCGCCCATCGAAGGGAAGGCCAACGAGCACCTGCGGCGCTTTCTCGCCGCCGTCTTCGAGGTTCCCCAGTCGCGGGTGGAGTTGGTTGCCGGAGGCCGGGCGCGCCTCAAGCGCTTGCGGGTGCGCGCACCCGCCCGCCTGCCTGACATCGTACCGTCCGATTAAGGCCATGGAGTGTCGCCCGCCATGCCATGTTGCGAAGAAGATCACGCTGGGAAACCGAGCGGGCAAATAGCCGATGTTCGTCCACGGAACGTCAGTTATACTAAATTCTAGCCAAGGTCCAGGTCATTCCGCCTCTTAGGGAAGGCTGCTGATGCAGACCCCGATCATCCAACAGCGCCTAGCTGCTTACCGTCAATGGAAGACGCGCGTCTCGCGGGCGGTGTTGGAGCTGGAGGGATGGCTGGAGGAAGAAGGTCAGCTCACGGCCGAGACCCGCGAGCGCATCCGCCACACCCTGGACGCGCTCGACAAGGACCGCTTGACCATCGCCTTCGTCGCGGAGTTCTCGCGCGGCAAGACCGAGCTCATCAACGCCGTCTTCTTTGCCGACTACGGCCGCCGGCTGCTGCCTTCCGCGGCCGGCCGAACCACCATGTGTCCCACCGAGCTCCTGTGGGACGACGAGCGTAACGAGTCCTACGTGCGCTTGCTCCCCATCGAGACCCGCGCTCAGGACATCCCGATCGCGCAGATCAAGAGCGACCCCAAGCAGTGGGTGCATTATCCGCTCCACATTCAGGATCCGGAGCAGATGTCCTCCACCCTCAACGAGGTCCTGCAGACCAAGACGGTCTCCATGGCCGAGGCGACGCGACTCGGCCTCTCGTCCTTCGGTCTGGCAACGGCGGGACAGCTCACCGCGCAGAAGGTGGAGATTCCGAAATGGCGCCATGCCGTGATCAGCTTCCCCCACCCGCTGCTCAAGCAGGGCCTGGTGATCCTCGACACCCCGGGCTTGAACGCCCTGGGCGCCGAGCCCGAGCTGACGCTCAACATGCTCCCAAGCGCCCAAGCGCTGCTGTTCGTGCTGTCCGCGGACACGGGCGTCACGCGCAGCGATCTGGAGATGTGGCAACACCACCTCAAGGGGTTCCAGAGCGGACGCCGGCGCGGCATCATCGTCGTCCTGAACAAGATCGACGTCCTGTGGGATGAGCTTCAGACGGCGCAAGCCGCGCAAGCCGGGGTAGACAAGCAGCGCGCATCAACCGCCGAGATTCTCGGTATCGACCCGAAGATGGTGTTCCCGGTCTCGGCGCAGAAGGCCCTGGTAGCAAAGGTGCGGCACGACGAGGTGCTGCTGCGCAAGAGCTGCCTGCCGGATCTCGAGCGCCACTTGTCCTCGCGGATGCTGGAGACCAAGCACCAACTGCTGGTCGATGCTCTCGAAGCGGACGTCGGGCAGCTCCTCGAGCGGAATCGGGCGCGGATCTCGACCCGCATCGGCCACGTCAAGAGTCAGCTGCAGGAGCTGGAGCAGTTGCGCGAAAAGAGCGACGACGTGATCGGGCATTTGCTTGAGAAGACGCGCCAAGAGCAGGAGTTGTACCTCAAGGGGGTCCACCAGTTTCAAGGGAGCCGCGAGGAGCTGATCGTCGAGACGCGCCTGTGCCGCAAGGTTCTCGATCGGGACACCATCGACCGACTGATCGAGAAGGCCCACGCCGACATGGTTCAAAGCTGGACCACTCGCGGTCTCTCGTCGGCGATGAAGCGGCTCTTCGACGACCTTCGCCGAACGATGGAGACGGTGTCTACCGAAAGCGAGCGTATCCGCAAGACGGTGCGATTCACCTACCAGCGGTTCGAAGAGGAATTCGGTTTTAACGTTGCGCCACCAAAGGTTTTCGTGCCCATGAAGTTCCGTGTGGAGATGGAGCTTCTCCGTCAAGAGGTCGACGCCTTCCGCAAGAGTAGGGGCATGGCGCTCGCGGAGCAGGGCGTGGTGATCAGACGCTTCCACCAGCAACTGGTCAACCGCGCCCGCATCCTGTTCGACCAACTGCGGCGGGACTTCGACGGCTGGATCCGGGACTCGTTGCAACCGCTCGCCGGGCAGATTCAGGAGCACAAGCGCATGATGGAGAAGCGGCTGGAAAACCTGCAGCGCATCGGTCGCTCCAAGGACAGTTTGCAGAGCCGCATCGAGGACATGCAGAAGCAGTACGTGGAGCTGGCGAAACAGCTCACCGCCCTGCGAAACATCCACAACGCCGTCCACTACAACCCGCTGCTCGACGAGCAGCGCGCTGGCAAGCCCCACCTGGTAGCCGGTTCGGCCTAGATACGCCGCCCGACCCTCGCCCGCGTGCGGCGAATCAACCCGATTGGCCCGGCGGTCTTCTTATGGTGTAGCCTTACGCGTCTATTTCGACACGTATAATCATGACCGTTTCACGATGGAGGATCAGATCATGAATCGACGCAGATTCTGCGCCCTCGCTTGCGCCGCCGCACTGCTCACGCCCCTTGCGGCCTTCGCCGAGAACAGCACGAGCGTAGGAGGGTTCACCATCCACCACAACGCCTTTACCACAAGCACCCTGACCCCCGAGGTGGCCAAGGCGTACGGCATACAGCGCAGCAACTTCCGGGGCATGCTCAACGTCAGCGTCGTCAAGGACGCCGAGGGGACGACCGGGTCCTCGGTACCGGCTCAAGTGGAGGTGCAGACCGTCGAGCTGACCGGGCAGAAAAACCGGCTGCCAATGCGGGAGGTCAAGGAACAGGACGCCATCTACTACATCGGCGAGTTCGCAGTACAGGACGGACAGACGGTCGACTTCAGTATCGAGGTCAAGCCGCAGGGGGCCGCCGAATCCTTCGTCATCAGACATGGACCAACAGTTCTTCGGGAACTGATCGCCGCAGCAAGGGCAAGCGCACGCAGGCTGCCTCGATACACAGAGGCGGCCTTACAAGCTTATCTTCGTACCTTGCTTGCCCTTGGGGGCGGTGTTGCTCCGACTGCGGGGCTCGGGTTGGGTGGCTAGACCAGGAATACCTGCCACAAGGCGTACAAACCAAACCCCAGGACGAGCGCTCCTGAGAGCTTGCGCATCCAGTCCTGATCGGCGAAGCGGGCCGCGGCACCGGCGAGCATCCCCATGCCCAGCAAGGTCGGCAGGGTTCCGAGGCCGAAAGCGAGCATGACGAGCGCACCCTGCACGGCGCTGCCTGAGGCCACCGACCAGATCAGGACGCTATACACCAAACCGCAGGGAATCCAGGCCCACACGAAGCCCAGCCCCAACGCCTGCGCGGGCGAGCGGACGGGCAATAGTCGCCGCCCCATCGGCTCCAGACGGCGCCAGACACTGGCGCCCAGCCGCTCCAGGCGCTCCAACCCAAGCCACCAGCGACCAAGGTACAGACCCAACAGGATCATGAACAGGGCCGCAAGGACGTAGAGTCCCCGCTGCGCATACTGAAGCGGGAGGATCTGGACGATCATGGTCCCCAACCCACCCATGAGCCCCCCGGCGACCGCGTAGCCGGCCATGCGTCCGCCGTTGTAGGCCAGTTGGTAGGGAAGCATCCTCCCGATCCGGCCCCTCACCTCCCGCGGAAGGCCCATGGCCAGGGTACCGACGATACCGCCGCACATGCCGACGCAATGCACACCGCCGAGCAGCCCGACCAGGAATGCGGTCGTCAGGCTCCCGGTCACGTTCATGGTGTCTCCCCCGCCCGGTCTCGCGCAAGCTCCCGGGTCCTGTCCGCCGGAGACCCATTCCGGACCCGCATCAGATAGAGCACCAGCAGGATGGCGGGCAATCCCAGCACCGCCGCGTAGCTGAAGAAAAAGACGTAATCGGTCGCGTCCACGACGTCGCCGGAGAAGCCGCCGAGGAACTTCGCCGGCAACAGCATCAGGGAGCTGAACAATGCGTACTGGGTGGCCGTGTAGG
This sequence comes from uncultured Gammaproteobacteria bacterium, assembly GCA_963698495.1. Lineage (GTDB taxonomy): Bacteria > Pseudomonadota > Gammaproteobacteria > Chromatiales > Chromatiaceae > CAVORB01. The sequence continues at coordinate 62,060 of CAVORB010000042.1, forward strand.
CGCGGTTGGCGAGTCCGGAGAGGTAGGCGATGAACACCGAGCCCGCCAGTCCGCCGCTCAGGTTGTCCGCTGACACCACCAGGGCGAGCAACGCGATGTCAGGCGCCTGAGTCGCCAGCCAGGCAAAGATCAGGTTGGTTCCAGCCACCAGGACCGCGGCCAGGAGCAGCATGCGCATGACCCCGAAGCGCGCCACGAGGACGCCGCCCAGCGCGGCACCGACCATGGTCATGATCAGCCCGAAGACCTTGGTGACGCTCGCGATGTCGGCCTTGCTGAAGCCCATGTCGATGTAGAAGGGATTGGCCATGACCCCCATGGTGATATCGGACAGGCGAAACACGCCGATGAATGCCAGGATCGCGAGCGCCAGCTTGCCGTTGCGCGAAAAGAACTCCGTAAAGGGGCAGACCACGGCGCCAATGAACCAGGCGCCGAGGCGGCGCCAGCGCGCGGAGAGATGAGCCGAGTCCTCGATGAAGCGCACGACCCGTTCTTCCTGCCGCCAGGTGTCGCGATCCACCCGCTGCTCCGGCTCCGGCACCAGGAGCACGGCGACCACACCCACGGACATGCACAGGGCCATCGCCGAGTAGGCCACGCCCCAGGAATAGAACTCGGCGATGTAGAGTGCGCCCGCTCCGGCCATGATCATCCCGATCCGATAACCCATCTGGTAGGTTGCCGCCATCGCCCCTTGCAGATCCGGCTCCACCGCCTCGATCCGCCAAGCGTCGATGGCGATGTCCTGGGTGGCGGAAGAGAAGGCCACCAACAGGGCCGCGGCGACCAACAGACCCAGGGCCTGGCTTGGATCATTGGTCGCCATCAGCAGCAATCCGCCGACCACTCCCGCCTGCGCCAACAGCATCCACCCACGCCGTTGACCGAGGGCGCGCGTCAGCAGGGGCAATGGCAAGCGATCCACGAGGGGTGCCCAGGCGAACTTCAGGGCATAGAGGGTCGCGACCCAGGACACATGGCCGATGGTGCTGCGGTCGATACCCGTCTCTCGCAGCCAGGCCGAGAGGGTTCCGAACACCAGCAGCAAGGGAAGTCCGGCGGAGAAGCCGAGAAAAAGCATCGCGATGACCCGGGGATGCAGATAGACCCGGAACGCGCCGAGCCACGTCCCTCCTCCCCGTTGTTCCTTCTCCATTCCGCCCTCGATTCTCTTAACACATTTCGGTTACGTGCGATGCCGCCCGCGCGGGGCAGGTGCACGCCGGGACCGCTCGCGTCGCCCTCGAACCGCCAGCGGCGTACACGCAAGAACGCGATCCGCTTCCCGGGAATATCGATCGTTCGTAGGTTAAACTGTGGCGCGTCGCGTGTCGCCCGAAAACGAGGCGCGGAAAGGCCGATCTGCCCCGGCACCCGGCACCGAACTCGGGGCACTGATCGAGAGGTTCCCAACTCTCCAGACGCAATTGCCCGGAAGACGAGAAATGCTGGACTACCAACGGGATTTCCTTCGCTTCGCCCTTGACACCGGCGTGCTCAGGTTCGGCGAGTTCACCCTGAAATCAGGCCGCAACAGCCCCTACTTCTTCAACGCCGGACTGTTCAACACCGGCGCGAGCCTCGCCCGCTTGGGTCGATTCTACGCCAGCGCCATCGTGAGCTCCGAGATCCCCTTCGACCTGCTCTACGGCCCCGCTTACAAAGGGATTCCCCTCGCCGCCGCCACCAGCATCGCCCTCGCGGACCATCATGCGCGAAATGTTCCCTACGCCTTCAACCGCAAGGAGGCGAAGGATCATGGCGAGGGCGGAGACGTCGTCGGCAGCACTCTCGCCGGAGATGTGCTGATCATCGACGACGTGATCACGGCGGGCACATCGGTGCGCGAGTCGGTCGAAATCATCGCCCGCCACGGCGCCCGCCCCGCGGCCGTGGTGATCGCACTGGACCGCCAGGAGCAGGGCCAGGACCGGCGTTCGGCCGTCCAGGAGGTGCGTGAGAGCATGGGCATCCCCGTCTACAGCATCGTCACCCTTGCCGATCTCGTCGCCTACCTGGAGGAATCGCCGGATTCGGGTGGGCCGCTTGATGCGGTGCGCGCTTACCGCGAACGCTACGGCGTTTGACCTGCCGCCGATGCTTGCAACCTTCCGCGGCGCGCGTTACCTATATGCGGCCATGTCACCCGAGGATTCCGGCAACCTGAGCATGTCCCATCGAGCCCGCCCGTCGATACTGCTCCTGCTCCTGGTGCTCGCCTGCGGCGCGCAAGGCGGCGTCTATCGCTGGGTCGACGCGGAGGGAAACGTGCACTACACGGATACCCTCCCGCCGACCCAGGTCGACCGGGGCCACACCGAGATCAGCGAGGAGGGGGTGCGGGTGAGGACGATCCCGCCGGCCAAAACCCCGGAGGAGGTTCAGAAAGAGCGGGAGCTCGAGCGGTTGCGCGCCGAACAGGAGCGCCTGATCGAGAAGCAACGCACCGCCGACCAGGTTCTGCTTCGCACCTTCAGGTCGGATGACGACATCATCATGGCCCGCGACGGCAAGCTCGCGTCCATCGACGGGATGATCCAGGCGACGAGGACCAACGCGCGTCGTCAGCAGGAATGGCTGGCGCGGCTGCAGGGAGAGGCGGCCGACCTGGAGCGGGCGGGAAAACCCATCCCCAAGAAACTGAGCGACAACATCACGGCGACCGAGCAAGGCATATCCAGGTCCTATTCAACCATTCTCGGGCGCGAGGCCCAGAAGGACAGGATCCGCGAGACCTTCGACAAGGACCTGAAACGCTTCCGTCAGCTCAAGAACCTCGCCGAGGACCAGGCGCCAAAGGAAGACGAGTACCAGAAGCCGGTCCTGCACAATATCGTGACCTGCAACGCCGCCGCCGAGTGCGACCGGCTCTGGAGCAGGGCTGGCGCCTATGTCCGGGAGCATGCCATGACGCAGCTCTACACCGACACGCCATTCCTTGTCCTGACGGCACCACCCAGGAACGAGAGCGACATAACCCTCATTCTGTCTCGTATCCAGGACAAACAGGGCGAGGGCGCTTCACTGTTTCTCGACGTGCAATGCCAGAACTCCATTCAAGGCGAGCAGACCTGTATCAGTCCCGCCGCGCAGGACATCATCAAGGGTTTTCGCCCGGCGCTGGACGCCGACTAGACCGGAGCGCCCCGATCCCGCGTGGACATCCGTTCAGGGCGCCCTCTTATCGTCGCGGTATCCGCAGTTCGGCGGCGGGAGGCGAGTGACAAGCGCTAACGGCGGCGGATCAGGGTCCCGACACCTTCATCCGTGAACAGATCCAGCATTATTGCGTGCTCGACCCGCCCGTCGATGATGTGGGCCGAGCCGACCCCCGCCTGGACCGCGTCCACGGCACACTGGATCTTCGGAAGCATGCCTCCGGTGATCACGCCCTCGCCGATCAGACGATCGATGCTGCCGACGTCCAACTCGGGGACCAGGTTTCCCGAGGCATCCAGAAGCCCTGGCGTGTTGGTCAGCAATAGCAGCTTCTCCGCGCCGAGCACCTCTGCCATCTTGCCCGCGACCAGGTCCGCGTTGATGTTGTAGGAAAAGCCGTCTTTGCCTACCCCGATGGGTGCCACCACGGGAATGAAATCCCCCTGCACCAGCATGTCGACGACCCCGGCGTCGATGCTCTCCACCTCGCCCACGTGCCCGAGGTCGATGATTTCCGGCGCCTTGAGCTCGGGCGCGTCTCGGCGCAGCAGCAGCTTGCGCGCGCGGATGAGATCGCCGTCCTTCCCGGTCAACCCGACCGCGGCGCCGCCATGACGATTGAGCAGGTTCACGATCTCCGCGTTGACGAGCCCGCCCAGAACCATCTCCACCACGTCCATGGTCTCGCTGTCGGTTACCCGCATGCCCTGGACGAACTCACTGGCCTTGCCGAGGCGCTCGAGCAACCGGCCGATCTGGGGGCCGCCGCCGTGCACCACGACGGGGTTGATGCCGACCAGCTTCATCAGCACCACGTCGCGCGCGAACCCCTCCTTCAGGGCCTGCTCGACCATGGCGTTCCCGCCGTACTTGATGACCATGGTCTTGCCCCGAAAACGCTGGATATAGGGCAGCGCCTCGATCAGGACATGGGCGATATTGCGAGCGCGTTCCAAGGCCAGTGACATCTTTGATTCCCCAATCGGACCCCTGATGAAACCCCGAGCGAGCTACCGGAAACCCATGACAATGCTGTTCGAGTCAGCGCCTACAGCGACGCGTGGAAGCGACGCCATCTTCAAGCGCGTTAGCGATTGAAAATGAAGCCATCCGAGGATCGCGTTCCCTGGATGGCGCGCCGATGCGGCCAGGATGGCCAACGATCGGCGTCTTGCCTTCAGAAAGGCAGTTCCAGGTCCGGGGCAACCTGGCCCAGGAGCCCGCGCATCAGGTCCTGGATCCCGTCCATCCCTTGTTGATCCTCGGCCTCGAACCTGAATACCAGGGCCGGCTGGGTGTTTGACGCCCGAACCAAGCCCCATGCGCGACCGACCTCGGCGCGCAACCCATCGATGGTCTGCACCTCGACCCCCTTGAGCTGCTCCGCCTGGGCCATGACCATGTCCATGATCTCCGCCGACTCGCCTTCCGGAAGCGCCACCAACAGCTCTGGCGTGGAGTAGGCAGACACCGGCAGGGCCGCGAAAATCTCCGCGCTCGGCCGCGGGTCGAGGGCCAGCACCTCGAGCAGGCGCGCGCCAGCGTAGAGGGCATCGTCGAACCCGTACCAGCGCTCCTGAAAGATGATGTGCCCGCTCCATTCGCCAGCAAGCAGGGCTTCGGTCTCCCTGAGCTTTGCCTTGAGGGGCGCGTGTCCCGACTTCCACATCACGGGTCGGCCACCGCTGCGCAGGATCTCGCTTGCCAGGTGATGGCTGCACTTGACGTCGAAGATCACATCCATCCCAGGATGACGCGACAGCACATCCGCGGCCAACAGCATGAGCACCCGATCGGTCGAGATGACCTCGCCCCCGGAATCGACCACGCCAAGGCGGTCGCCGTCGCCGTCGAAAGCGAAGCCGATATCCGCAGCCTCCGACAGCACGGCCTGACGCAGATTTTCCATCGCGCCCGGACGCGACGGATCAGGCACCTCCCCATCGGGGAAACCGGCGCTCGGATCGCAATTGAGCTCGACCAAATCGCAGCCCAGGGCCTGGTAGAGCTCGACGGCCACGCCGGAAGCCGCCGCATTTCCGCAATCGACGACGACCTTCATGGTGCGGGCGATTGCGACGTCCTTCTCCACCCGGTCCACGTAATCCGCCACCAGATCGGCCTGCCGGTAGGTCCCGGAACCGGAAGTGAAGGCCCCGTTCAGAACGCGTTCGCGCAAACCCGCGATCCCCGCCCCCTCCAGGGTATTTCCGGAGATCACCACCTTGAGCCCGTTGTACTCCGCGGGGTTGTGACTTCCGGTAACCATGACGCCGGAGGTGTCACCCTGATAGCGAGTCGCGAAATAGAGCACGGGCGTGGGCACGACACCCAGATCGATCACATCGCAACCGCCGGCACGCAGCCCCGCCGCGAGCGCCTCGGCGAGTCCGCCGCCGGTGGGCCTGGTATCTCGCGCGAGAAACACCATCTTATCGCCCGCATCGGCGGCCTCGGCCGCCACGGCCCGGCCAATGCCCTGCATCAGATCGGGCGTGAGATCCAGCCCCACCACGCCCCGGATGTCGTAGGCCCTGAATATCGCCTCTGGCACCTCGGAGCGTGATTGACCTCCGGCCCGGGCGGGGGCGCGCTGCAGCGTCCCTGCTCCCGGCGCCTCACCGGGCGGGGATGACGGCTGCTCGGCGCCGGCCTCGTCTCCTGCCGTCGGTTCCGTGGCGGAGGCTCCGGGGGCCTTGGCCGCCCCCGGCCGCACCCCCCGCAGCAGACGCCCGAGGACCTCAAGGACCGGCTCGGTCTCGGCCAATCGGCAGCGGACCCGCTGCAGAGGCTCGTTCTTCAACGCGCCTTCGACGAGGGCGACAATGCTCGCGTGGTCCTTCTCCAGGGCAGACTTGAGGGCCTGCTGAGGCAGCCAAAGCACCGCCGCCATCAGCGCCAGTAGAATCGCGTAAGCGATCCCGGCGACGAGCAGCTCGCTTCCACCCGGGGAGACGCCGCCGACGGCACTGGCCACGACCCGCAGACGCGTCCCGTTGACGTCCGCACCCGCGTCGGCTGCCGCCGTTTCGACCACCCGGCCTTGCTCCGGCTCCAGGGTCGCGACCTTGTCGCCGGCGCGCTGCTGGAGCAGGACCCGAACGCCCCCGGGCGCGGACGGCGACGAAAGCAGGGAGAAGGGAAAGGCGACGTGCAACACGCCGAGCACCTCGGAGCCCGCCTCGTCGAGGACAGGGGCCGCGATCGCCAGGTGCACCCCCTGCTGGCCGAGCAGGTGAATCTCCAGGGGCGTGACCTCGCGCTGACGCACGGCCTGTTGCAACAGGTCCAGTCCCGCGTAGCTCAACCCGTAAGCATCCATCGCCTCGGGCCCTTGCAGATCCTTCTCGGTCAGGCGTACCCGCGAGGCGTTCGGAAACCGCGCTGCCACCGTCTCCTCGGCCACGAGCCGGTCGTCCGTCTTGCCGCTGCGCAGTGCCTCCCGCAGCGCCGGGTCGGAGGTCCACCGCTGCAAGAGCTCGCGCTGGACCGCCACCCGATTGCCCAGATCGCTCGCGATCAAGGAAGCGGTGCGCGCGGCCTGATCGGCGCCGAAATCACGCTCCCGATCCATCCAGACAACCGCCAGCGCCACAACCGCGCCCAGGAGCACGACGGCGACACCGGCTACCGAGAAGGCCCAGAATCGGGCAAGCCCGGGGACTCGATCGGGCTTGACCGGCTTAGCGTTCGCCTTGTCCGGTTGTTCCGATTTTCCAGCGCGTCTCAAACGCATGCTCGGTGCGTCCCCTGGTGCAAACCTGCATCTGTTGCGACCTCGACGCCCGCCCGGGCGTCGTCACGACCGCCCGCTGTGGCCGAAACCGCCGGCACCTCGGACGGAGTCCTCGAACTCGTCCACCAGCTCGAAGTGGGCGCGCAGCACGGGCACCAGCACCAGCTGGGCAATGCGTTCGCCGACCTCGATCCGGAAAGGCGCGTGCCCGCGATTCCAGCAGGAAACGAATAGCTGTCCCTGGTAGTCCGAATCGATCAGGCCCACCAGGTTTCCGAGCACGATGCCGTGCTTATGGCCCAAGCCGGAGCGCGGGAGGATCAGCGCCGCCAGGCCCGGCTCGCCGATGTGGATCGCCATCCCCGTCGGCAGAAGCTCGCTCTGCCCGGGACGCAGCTCCAAGGGTTCGTCTACCATCGCCCGCAGGTCGAGACCCGCGGAGCCCTCGGTCGCATATTCCGGGAGGGGATAATCCCCGCCCAGACGTCGATCAAGTATCTTGACTTGCAGTCTGTGCAAGGTAGCGCTCCGCGATCAGGTCCGCCAGCAGGCCGGCCAGCCGGACCTTCGGCATCAAGGGAAAGGCCTGCCGCCCCCGCGCCCACAGCACTAGCAATGCGTTGTCCGCACGCTCGAACCCGCCGGTCTCGCTGCCGACGAGGTTGGCGGCGATCATGTCGATTCCCTTGGACTCGAGCTTGCGCAAGGCGTGTCGCTCCAGGGATTCCGTCTCGGCGGCGAAGCCGACGGTGAACGGGCCGCCGATCATACCGGCCACGTCGGAAAGAATGTCAGGGTTGCGCACCAGGTGCAAAGTGAGCGCCGACTCGTGCTTCTTGATCTTCTCGCTCGCCGGCGCGACCGGGCGATAGTCCGCGACCGCCGCCGCCCCGACGAAGATGTCGCAGGCACCGGCGCGCTCCATCACCGCCTCGTGCATCTGCCGGGCGGACTCCACCCGCAGCAGCTCCACGCCCCGGGGCGGCGGCAAGTCGCACGGCCCACTGACCAGCACCACCGAAGCCCCCCGCTCGCGGAGCGCCTCGGCCACTGCGTAGCCCATGCGTCCCGAGCTTCGGTTTCCCACGTAGCGGACGGGGTCGACCGCTTCACGGGTCGGCCCCGCGGTGACGACCACGCGGCATCCGGCGAGGATGTGGGTCCGATCAAGCGCGAGGGCCGCGACGATGTCGTCCGGCTCCAGCATCCGCCCCAAGCCCCATTCGCCGCACGCCTGATCGCCCTCGGCGGGTCCCAGCAGCCGGACTCCGCGACCCTCGAGCCGAGCTGCGTTCTCCCGCGTGGCCGGGTGCTCCCACATGCGGTGATTCATGGCCGGCGCGATCACCAACGGCGCGGTCGTGGCCAGGATCAGGGTTGCGAGCAGGTCATCGGCCAGACCCGCGGCCAGGCGCGCCATCAGATCCGCGCTGGCGGGCGCGACCAGGACCAGATCGGCCCAGCGCGCGAGCTCGATGTGCCCCATTGCCGCCTCGGCCCGCGGATCGAACAGGTCGCTGCGCACCTCGTAGCCCGAGACCGCCTGCAGGGTCAGCGGGGTGATGAAGGCGCGTGCGGCCGGGGTCATGACCACCCGCACCTCGGCACCTGCTGCCCGAAGACGGCGGACCAGCTCCGGGGTCTTGTAGGCAGCGATGCCACCG
>CAVORB010000043.1:0-15665 GCA_963698495.1 uncultured Gammaproteobacteria bacterium
GGTTCATGGCCTTCTGAAACTCACCGGCCAGCACCTCCGGAAGACAGCGCTCTGCGTCGTCCAGAGCGTCCAGCAAGAGCGCCTCATCCTCGCGGGATGGCCGACTCAGCACGTAGTTGACCACCTGCTGGCGATCGGCCGGGCGATCGATGCCGATGCGCAGGCGCCAGAAGTCCCTGCTCCCCAGAGCGCTGATGATGTCGCGCAGGCCGTTGTGCCCGGCATGGCCGCCGCCCTTCTTCAGACGCAGAGTCCCTGCCGGCAAATCCAGCTCGTCGTGGGCGACCAGGATCTGTTCGGGCGGGATATCGAAAAATCGGGCCACCGCGGCGACCGACTGGCCGCTGCGGTTCATGAAGGTGGTGGGATTCAGAAGCCTTAGATCTACCCCGCCCACCTGCAAGCGGCAGAGCAATCCATGAAACTTGGCTTCCAACCGAAACCGGCCTCCATTGCGTGCGGCCAGATGCTCGGTGAACCAGAAACCGACATTGTGGCGGGTGGCCTCGTACTGAGGTCCCGGATTACCGAGACCAACTACGAGACGTATCGGTGTTTCGCTCATGCGACCGAAGTCCTCGGGTATGAAGCGCGGACACCCGCCGCTCCAGCGAGGAGGGCGGTCCGGCGGAAGGGCCGCCGGACATCGCGGGAGGTCAGTCTTCTGGCTCTTCGTCCGCCTCCTCGGCACCTTCGCCCTCGGCCTCCAGTCCGCCTTCCGCCTCTTCCTCCAGTTCCTCCTCGGCCTTCTCCTCGATCTTCACGGCCGACGCCACCCGTTCGTCCGGGTCCACGTCGGAGTCGAGCTCCACCCCGGTCGGAAGCGGCAGGTCGGAGACGATCACGACGTCGCCGATGTCCAGACTGGCCACGTCGATGTCAATGGAGGCGGGCAGGTCTTTCGGCAGACAGACGATATCCAGCTCGGTGAGGGCATGCAGCACACTGCCGCCCTTCTTCACGCCCGCCGAGGTCTCCTCGTTCAGGAAGTGAATCGGCACGGTCATGTGGATCTTCTCGCCAGCCTTGATCCGCTGGAAATCGACGTGCATGACGAAGGGCTTCACCGGGTGTCTCTGCATGTCCTTGAGCACCACGGGTTCCTCGCTGCCGTCAACGCGCAGCGTAAGCACGCTGGAAAAGAAGGCCTCCTGCTCCATCTCGTGCACCAGCTCGTGATGGACGACGCTGATCTTCGCGGGATCCTTCCCACCACCATAGATGATTCCGGGAACCAGGCCCTCGTGACGCAGGCGGCGGCTCGCACCTTTCCCCGCGTCGCTGCGGTTCCGCGCGTTAATCTCGATCACTGCGCTCATGTAGACTATCTCCGCATCGATACCAAAAAAACCGCCCCGTCTCGCGACCAAGACGGCAGCGGCGGCAAGGGCGGCGAGAACGGCCTCACCGCCTTTCCGGTTCTCATGGAACCGCAAAGTTCAAACTGATCGGGCGTACTGCGAACCGCGGCTCCCGGGGCGAACAATCTAGTCGACGAACAACGAGCTCACCGACTCCTCGTTCGAGACCCTGCGCATGGTCTCCGCCAGCAGCTCCCCGATGCTGAGCTGTCGGATCTTGTCACAGGCCGCAGCCTCCGGACGCAGAGGTATGGTGTTGGTTACCACCAGCTCGTCCAGCTGCGAGCCGCTGATGTTCGCAACGGCCGGCCCGGAAAGCACCGGGTGCGTGCAATAGGCCACCACTTTCGCCGCACCGTGGCCCTTGAGCGCCGCTGCCGCCTGACAAAGCGTCCCGGCGGTATCGACCAGGTCATCGATGAGCACGCAGGAACGGCCCTCCACCTCACCGATGATGTTCATCACCTTGGCCTCGTTGGCGCGAGGCCGACGCTTGTCGATGATCGCGAGATCCGCGTCGTCGAGCCGCTTGGCCAGAGCCCGCGCACGGACCACACCACCAACGTCCGGGGATATGACCATCAACCGCGGATATTTCTGCCGCCAGACATCGCCGAGCAGGATGGGCGAGGCGTAGACGTTGTCCACGGGAATGTCGAAAAAGCCCTGGATCTGGTCCGCGTGCAGATCCACCGTGAGCACCCGGTCTGCCCCCGCCTGGCCGATCATCTTTGCCACCAGCCGCGCAGTGATGGGAACTCGCGCCGAGCGCGGCCTCCGGTCCTGGCGCGCGTACCCGAAGTAGGGGATCACGGCCGTGACGCGCTTGGCGGACGCCCAGCGCAGGGCGTCCATCATCACCAACATCTCCATGAGGTTGTCGTTGGTGGGCGCACTTGTGGGCTGCACCACGAACACGTCGCGTCCGCGCACGTTCTCCTGGATCTCGGCCATCACCTCACCGTCGCTGAACTGGCCAACGACGGCTTTACCAAGCGGTACGTTGAGGTGTACCGCGATCTCCGCTGACAACTCCAGGTTGGCGTTTCCGGAGAACACCATCATGTGACTGGCGGGCACGACCGTTCTCCCCGTCGAATCGGTTACCACCGGCTGCGATGAGATGCGGACAGTTCCGCGGGTCGAAAGCGGACCGCCATAAGCTCATCCGTGTCAATGGCTGGGGCGCCAGGATTCGAACCTGGGAATGCTGGGATCAAAACCCAGTGCCTTACCACTTGGCGACGCCCCAAAAAATTACTCGCCCAACCGATCTAGAAGCGGGGAGCGATTCAGTCCGCGGGCAACGAACGCACGAAATTCAGCCGGTGCCCTCGCGAGCACCGCCTGCGCCTGCTCTGCCGACGCGAACGCTGAGAACACGCAGGCGCCGGTGCCGGTCAGCCGTGCCCGACCAAAGCCCCCAAGCCAGTCGAGAGCCTCGGCCACCGGAGGGTAGCGACGCCGCACCACTTCCAGGCAATCGTTCTGGTCATCGCCAGCAATGAAGTCGGCTATTGTGATTGGGGGTGAATTTCTTGTCAAATCCGGCGCCGCGAACACGTCCGCGGTCCTGACCTCGCATCGCGGCGACAAGATCAGGTACCAGGGTTGCGGCAAGTGGATGGGGGTCAGCTCTTCTCCGATACCCTCCCCCCACGCGGACATCCCCCGCAGAAACACCGGGACATCCGCCCCGAGCCTCAGCCCCAGCGGCATCAGGGCTTGCACCCCCGCCCCCGTACCCCAGAGGTGGTTGAGGGCGGACAGCGTCGTCGCCGCATCCGAGCTGCCGCCCCCGAGACCACCTCCCATCGGCAAACGCTTATCCACCCAGATGTCCGCGCCGAGGCGACTTCCCGTCCATTCCTGAAGCAAGCGCGCGGCGCGCACGATCAGATCGCGGTGGGGCGGCACCCCGGGAAGGTCGGTGACACGGCGGATTCGGCCGTCTTTCCTGACCTCGAAACGCAGCAGGTCGACCTGGTCGATGAGCTGGAAGACCGTCTGCAGGCGATGATAGCCGTCCGGCCTCCTCCCGAGGATCCGCAGCATCAGGTTGAGCTTGGCGGGCGCGGGCCAGTACGGCTCCGCGCGGGACGGGGACATCAGTGATCGAGCGTGGAGTTGCTGGTCACGCGATGGCGACCGATCACGCGCAGCAGGTAGGCGTGATCCGGATCGCGCGATAGCGCCTCCTCCCAGATACGCCACGCCTCGTCGCGCTCGCCCTTGGCCCACAGCACCTCGCCCAGGTGGGCGGCGATTTCTCCGTCCGGCATCAGGGAGAGTGCCTTGCGCAGATACTCGACGGATGCGTCGAGATTGCCCAACCGGAACTGCACCCAACCCATGCTGTCGAGTACTGCCGGTTCCTCGGGCTTAAGGGCCAGGGCGCGCTCGATGTACCCGAGCGCCTCCTGGTAGCGGTCGGTCTGGTCCGCCAGCGAATAGCCGAGCGCATTGAGCGCATCGGCGTGCTCCGGATCTTTCTCGATGATCGCCTTTAGGTCCCGCTCGAGGATGTCCAACTGGTTCAGGGCGATACCCTGGAGTGCGCGGGCATAGAGCAGATCCGGGTTGTCGGCGTGGGCGATCAAGGCGTTGTCGTACACCGCCATGGCATCGCGCGGCATCTCCAGCTCGCGCAGCATTTCCGCCTCGATCAGGTAGAGGGTCACTGCCTCGTCTGGCCATTGGTCGCGCAGCTGCTGCAGGATCTCGCGGGCCCGCTCCACGGCCCCCTGCTCGCCCCGGATCCGCGCGACGCGGACCTGGGCGTCCAGGGCATGCTCGCCCTCGACCTGGTTGTACCAAGACGCCGCCGCGTCGAGGTCCTCCGAGAGCTCGTCTATCTGCCCCAGGTAGTAGAAGGCATCGTCTCGACGCTGTCCCGTCTCGCGCAGACGGGAGAAGTATTCCCGCGCCTGCGTCAGCTCCTCGAGCTGTAACGACAGTATGCCCATCGCGAACAGCACGTCCGGCTCCTTCGGCTTATCGCGGAGCATATACTCGAACATGGTCCTGGCGCGCGCGAACTCGCGCTCGTCCACCAGCAGCTGGGCGTACAGCATGCGCAGCCCGTGGTCGTCGGGGCTTTCGTCAACGAAAGATTCGAGCGCGGCCCGCGCCTCGTCCTTCTTGCCCTGGCTCACAAGCACCTGCACCAGGAAGATGCGTGGCTCGTTCCAACCCTGGCGCAGCTGCGCGGCTCGCTTGGCCGATTCCACCGCATCGTCATAGCGGTCGGCCCCTGCAGCCACCAAAGAGCGCGCGAACCAGGCGTCCGCGTTCTCGGGCTCGTCCGCCGTCAGGGTCTCCATGAGCCCGAGGCGCCGCTCCGGCGGCTGCAGCTTGTTCACCAGCCGGGCGGCCTGGAGGAATCCGTCCTCCCCCCGTTCCGCGGCGAGGCCGATGATGCGCCGCAGGTGCGCCATGGCGCCGTCGACATCGTCCCGTTCGAGACGCACGAAGGCGGCGATCTGGTGTGCGGCCATCGAGTCCGGGGCCAGCTCCAGCCAGGTATCGATGGCACTCTGGACTGCGTCCGCGTCCTTGAGCGCCAGCGCGATCCCGGCCGCCGCCTCGGCCAGGTCCGGGTCCAGCGCCAGACGCGCACCGTGAAGGAAGTGGGTATAGGCCAATTCCTGGTTGCCGCGCTGATTCGCGATATAGGCGACCAGCACCGCGTACACGAGGTCCGGGGTCATACCCAACGGCTGGTCCGAAGACGCCTCTTCCTGCTCGGGCGCGCTCGCGTCCACGGCCCCGGCCCCCCGTGCTTCGCCCTTGGACGGAGCCATGCCCATCGGCGACCAAGGATCCGGGAGCGGTGACGCGGCGAGGCTCAAGCCGGGCAACAGCAACACCATCAGCATCAGTTTGCGGGATCGGCGAGACATCGAATCGGAACACCGTGAGTGAACAATGGACATTTGGATACGAGTATAACCGGCCAGTTCCTTACCAAACACCCACCCTGCACAGCTCGCCAGCGCCGTGCCCCCGACGGCCGACGAGCGATTCCAGCTTGCATCCTAGAGCACAATCCCAAAGAATTTAGAGACTTTGTTCAATCCAGCCCTCCTGATGACGATCCTGGTCGTAGGACTCAATCACAAGACAGCACCGGTGGAGATTCGCGAACGCATCTCCTTCGGCCCGGATATATTGGTGGGCGCATTGCGCGGCCTGGCCCAAGGGCCCGAGGTGGAAGAGACGGTAATCCTGTCGACCTGCAACCGCACCGAAATCTACTGTGTGCTCGCGGGCACCGGCGAGGACTATGTCCGCGACTGGCTCGGCCAGTTTCACGGCATCGACCCGGATCGGATCACTCCTTACCTTTACACCCACCTGGACGGCGATGCCGTCTCCCACCTGCTGCACGTGGCCAGCGGGCTGGACTCGATGGTGCTCGGTGAGCCCCAGATCCTGGGGCAGGTGAAAAGCGCCTTCCAGACCGCGCGCGACAGCGGCACGGCCGGCAAGCTGTTGTCCCGCCTGTTCCAGCACACGTTTTCGGTCGCCAAGCAGGTGCGGACGGACACCGCGATTGGAAGCAGTCCCGTGTCCGTGGCCTTCGCCGCTGTAAGTCTGGCCCGCCAGATCTTCAGCGACCTCAAGGACCAGACGGCACTGCTGATTGGCGCCGGAGAGACGGTCGAGCTCGCGGCGCGGCATCTTCACCAACACGGCGTCGGACGTATCATCGTCGCAAACCGCACCGTCGAACGCGCGCACCATCTCGCCGCCCAGTTCGACGGCTTCGCGATCGCTCTCACCGAGCTCGCCCACCACCTGCCGGAAGCGGACATCCTCATCTCCTCCACGGCCAGCCCCTTGCCGGTGCTTGGAAAGGGCACCGTGGAGCGGGCGCTGAAGGCGCGCAAGCATCGCCCGATCTTCATGGTCGACATCGCGGTTCCGAGGGATATCGAGCCCGAGGTCGGCGAGCTCGACGACATCTATCTCTACACGGTAGACGACCTCCAGGGGGTGGTGGAGGACGGGATGCGCTCGCGTCGCGAGGCGGCGGACCAGGCGGCGGAGATCGTCGAGTTCCACACCAGGGAGTTCCTGGCCTGGCTGCGGTCCCTGGACGCCATGGCGGTGATTCAGGATTACCGCCGCGGCGCCGAAGGCCTGCGCGACGAGGTGCTGGAGTGCGCCCTGCGTCGACTACAAGGCGGCAAGCCCGCCGAAGAGGTCCTCGAATTCCTCGCCCACACGCTCACCAACAAACTCCTGCACTCGCCGAGCGCCCGCCTGCGCCGCGCCGGGCGAGACGGTGATGCGGAGCTCCTGGAAGCCGCGAACGAGCTATTCGAGCTGACCGCCAAGCCCGGTTCGCGTTCATGAACCCATCGATCCGCGAGAAGCTGGAGCGCATCTCGGAGCGCTTCGGCGAGATCACGGCCCTCCTCGCAGACCCGGAGACGCAGAGCGATCAGGCAAGCTTCCGCAGCCTGAGCCAGGAGTATGCGCAGCTGGAGCCGGTGGTCAGCTGCTACCGCAGCTACGAGGCGGCCGAGGCGGAAATCTCGAGCGCGGAGGAGATGCTCTCCGACCCCGAGATGGCCGAGCTCGCACGCGAGGAGCTCGGCCTCGCCCAGCAGCGGCGCGAGTCGCTGGAACCGGAGCTCAAGCGCCTGCTCGTGCCGCCCGACCCCAACGACCGGTGCGACGTATTCCTGGAAATCCGCGCCGGTACCGGCGGCGCCGAGGCGGCGCTGTTCGCGGCCGACCTCGCGCGCATGTACCTGCGCTACGCCGAGGCGGCAGGCTGGCGGGTCGAGCAGATGAGCACCAGCGAGGGTGAGCTCGGGGGTTACAAGGAGGTCGTCCTGCGCGTGAGCGGGGGCGGCGTCTACTCGCGTCTCAAGTTCGAGGCCGGCACCCATCGGGTGCAGCGTGTCCCGGAGACCGAGTCCCAGGGCCGCATCCACACCTCGGCCTGTACCGTGGCGGTCCTTCCGGAGGTCGAGGCGATCGACGATGTGGACATCGGCGCCGGCGACCTGCGCATCGACACCTATCGCGCCTCCGGCGCCGGCGGGCAGCATGTGAACAAGACGGATTCCGCCGTACGCATCACCCATCTGCCTTCCGGCATCGTGGTGGAATGCCAGGACGAACGATCACAGCACAAGAACAAGGCGCGCGCCCTGTCACTGCTGCGCGCCAAGCTGCTGTCCCAGGCGCAGGAGGCCCAGGTGTCCGAGCAGGCGCACTCGCGCAAGCTCCAGGTGGGCAGCGGCGATCGCTCCGAGCGCATCCGCACCTACAACTTCCCCCAGAACCGGGTGACCGACCATCGCATCAACCTCACCCTGTACAAGCTCGATGACATCCTGATGGGGCAGCTCGACCAGGTGATCGACCCGCTGATCCAGGAGTACAAGGCCGAGCAGCTGGCGGCCATGATGGATGCCTGACGGCGGTCGCTTGAAGCCCCTCGACCGCCACCTCAAGAACCCTGGTACCAGCGTCGGCGACGCGCTGCGCCAAGGCGCCGAATGCCTGCGGGCACTGCAGCACGCGGAGCCTCGCCTGGAGGCCGAGCTGCTGCTCGTCGCGGCCACGGGCCGCTCGCGCGAGCTGCTCATCGCCTGGCCGGAGCATGCATTGACGGCAGAGACCTGGGCCCGCTACCGCGAGCTCTTGGGGCGTCGGTCGGCGGGCGAGCCCATCGCCTACATCCTCGGTCGCAGGGCGTTCTGGACCCTGGAGCTTCGGGTGAGTCCCGCCACCCTGATCCCACGTCCGGAGACCGAGCTGCTGGTCGAGATCGCGCTCGAGCTGCTGCCCGCCGACCGACGGCTGTCCGTCGCCGATCCCGGCACCGGCAGCGGCGCGATCGCCGCCGCGCTGGCCCGGGAGCGGCCCGTCTGGCGCCTGATCGCCATCGAGCAAGACCCTCGAGCTGCCGACGTGGCCGCCGGAAACCTCCGTCACCTCGTGCCCGGAAACACCTGTCTCCTGCGCGGCGACTGGCTTGCGGCCATCCGGCCAGCCACCCTCGACGCGGTCGTCAGCAACCCGCCCTACATCCGCGCCGGCGACCCGCACCTGCGTCAGGGCGACCTGCGCTTCGAGCCCCTCGGCGCATTGGCCGCGGGAGCTGACGGGCTGAACGCCATCCGCCGCATCGCCGCCGAGGCCGCTGTCTGCCTCTCGCCCGGGGGCCTGCTGATCCTGGAGCACGGACTCGACCAGGGCGCCGACGTGCGAGAGATCCTGGCGCGGCTCGGCTTCCGGTGCCTCGAGACCCGCCGCGACCTCGCCGGACTGGAGCGCGCGACCCTCGGCTATCTGGGGCGGACGGGCGGGAACACCGCGCACACCCGGTGAGGAAGACTCGAGGCCGGACCGACGATTTGGTTCTTGATAAATTCGAGCCCTCGACTAGCATACAAATTCTATGGACATCTCCGAAGCCGACCGCGTCAAGCATCGCCAGATCCCGTTCAGCGAGCTGCACCCGGTGCCTGATCAGGCGCATCGGGCATCCGTGTTCCTGGCCGACGTCCCGGGAATTCTGCGTGCCGAGCCGCTCTCGGCGCGGCTGCTCTCCGTGAGCTACGACCTGCTGCAGATCACGCTCGAGGAGATCGAGGAGTCCATCGGCGAGCTCGGCCTGCATCTCGACAACAAGCTCCTGCACCGCATCAAGCGGGCACTCTACCGTTACTCGGAAGAAACCTTCCGCGCCAATTGCGGGTGCGCCCGCGGCGAGCGCAACTGCATACAGAAGGTCTTTGCCAGCCGCTATCAGACCCTGGAGCACGGCTGCCGCGACCATCGGCCCGAGCATTGGCGACGATACCTGTAGCGGGCGCCACGGAGGGCATGCGCGGCCAGGTGTCGCGCATGAATGGACAAGGCAGCCCGCGAGCTGCCGAGAGCGCCCACTCGTCCGCCGGTCGCTGATCCCGAGTCGCTGCCGCACCGTGAACGACGACCAACTGCTGCGCTACAGCCGCCAGATCATGCTGCCCACCATCGGCGTCGAGGGACAGCAGCGGCTGCTCGAATCCACCGCGCTGGTGGTAGGTCTCGGCGGACTCGGCTCACCGGTGGCCATGTACCTGGCGGCCGCGGGCGTGGGAAGGCTGGTGGTGGCGGATTTCGACGCGGTGGACCTCTCCAATCTTCAGCGCCAGATCCTGCACGGCACGGCGCGCATCGGCAAGACCAAGGTCGAGTCGGCGACCGAGGCCCTCCGCGCCCTCAATCCGGAAGTGCGGGTCGAGGGCCGGAAGGTCGCCATCAGCGAGTCGACCCTGCCGGCTCTGGTCTCGGGTGTGGACGTGGTGGTGGACGCCTGCGACAACTTCGCCACCCGCTTCGCTGTGAACGAGGCCTGCTTTCGGGCGGGCGTGCCGCTGGTTTCCGGGGCCGCCATCCGCACCGAGGGGCAGGTCTCGACCTTCACGGGCAAGGCTGGAGGACCCTGCTATCAGTGTCTGTATCCGCGCGATGGAAGCGTGGACGAGACCTGCTCGGCGAATGGCGTACTCGCGCCGGTGGTGGGCATCATCGGCAGCATCCAGGCGACGGAGGTCCTGAAAATCCTCACCGGTACCGGAGAGCCCCTCTACGGACGCCTGCTGCTGATGGACGCCATGACCATGGAGTTCCGCACCGTCCGGCTTCCCGCCGACCCGCACTGCCCGGTGTGCGGCGCGGCCTAAGACGTTGATCATTGGCCTTCCTGGCCAAGAACAGCACGCCACCCAGGAAGCGCGGTTCTTGGATGGTTTCATTTTCAATCGCTTACGCGCTTGAAGTGGCGTCACATCCCTGTGCCGCGGGACGCGGTGAACTGATCAGCACCTCCCTGACCCGCTTATCCGCCGCCGCCTGGCCACGACCGAGAACCGGTGTTGTGGCGCCATGTCAGGGTGAAGCGCGAGGATCGTTAGTGTATTCTGATCCGCTTATCGTTAAGCCGGACGGAAAGCCTCCATGCGCTTTGAAGTCAGCACAGAAGAGATCAAGAAGGCCAATGTCCCCCACGAGCTCTTCCTGACCAACCTCATCGGAAACCACATCCTGATGGCGGTTGCCGCCGGTGGCGTGGCGGGTAGCTTCCCCTGGGTCATGGCCATGATCCCGGCCATTTCCTTCAGCATTCTGGGCTATACGCTATGGCGCGCGCGCAGGTCCCTGCGGCAGGATCCCTGGTACCCCATGTGTCACTGGCAGGTCTGTGCGCGTCGCAGCAAGATCTTCATCGTCATGCTGACGATGCTGCTGACGATCATGGCGCTGGGCTGGGTCGGATATACCTACCTGGGGATGATGAAGGAGGCGGTGATGGCCCTGATCGGCGGGCTGGGGATCCTGCCCGTGATGGTGACCGTGCTGGTGCTCATCATCATCGAGTCAGAGGCCCTCTACCACGCCAATCAGGCAAAGCTGCCCGATTGGGTGGTAGAGCGATTCCCGAACCCGGACGCCAAGGTCATCGAGGAGGTCAAACCCGCCTACTACGATTAGGCGTCGGGTTCACGCAGAGCGGGATACCGCCCGGGGATTCCAGGGCGTCAGAAATCAACCCCTCCGCGCCGCGCTCACGAGCCACCCGCCGGTTTAGGCGCGCCCTGGTCGGCCGCCACCTGCCCCGACTCCACGCCGATGAGGTAATCAATCACCTTGACCAACCCTTCCCGGCTGCCGGTCTGCGACGGGCTGGTGCGGTACTTGCCGTTGACGACCACGGCCGGAACCCCGTCGATGCCGTAGCGGCGACCCATCTCGGTGGCCCGCCGCACCTTCATGTTGGTGTAGAAGGAGTTGTAGGCCGCGCGGAACTCCTCTCCATCGATGCCCTGCTCCTCTGCGAAGGCGACCAGGGCGTCCTCGTCCCAGATCTGCAGCTTCTTGTCATGCAGGGCGCTGAACAGGGGCATGTGGAACTTCTCCTCCACACCCATGAGCTCCGCCGCGTAGAAGGCCCGGGCGTGAGGCTCGACCTTGGGTCCGAAGATCGCCGGCATACGCCGGAATTCCACGTTCTCCGGCTTGGTCTTCAGCCAGGCGTCGATATCGGGCTCGAGGTGGTAGCAGTGAGGGCAGCTGTACATGAAGACCTCCAGCACCTCGATCTTGTCTCCCGTCTCCGTGGCTTGCGGCTCGGCCAATTGCGTGAAGTCGATGCCCTCATCGAAGGCCAGCGCCTGGCCCGCGATCAACATACCCAGGACCGTCTGCAACAAGGCTCTCAGGAACATTTCTGACTATCCTCCAAAAAGTGGTGCACCCCGGAGGAGCACCGTCGAATTGATATTCTTCCGCGCCGGGTCACGGGCAAGGTTCAAAGTTTGATCCGCACGACGCCCGCCGGTTCGTCCGCCGCGGACGCGTCACTGGAGCGCATAGTCCAGGACCAGCCCAACGAACACGGCCATCCCGAGATAGTTGTTGCCGAGAAAGGCCTCGAAACAGGCGGCCGGATCGCGGTCGCGGATCAGAAACTGATGATAGAGCGCGAGTGCGCCGGCCACCGCGACCCCCCCGAAGTACCAGGCGCCCCGCTCTGCTAACACGCCAACATAGGTGAGAATGACCAGCAGCACTACCTGCAGCGCAGCGATGATCAACCGATCGTGACGCCCGAAGAGGATCGCGGATGACTTGATCCCAACCTTCAGGTCGTCCTCCCGGTCAACCATGGCGTATTGGGTATCGTAGACCAGTGCCCACACCACCGTGGCCGAAAACAAAAGCCATGCCGACGCAGGCACGGTTCCGGTGATCGCGGTGAATGCCATGGGCACCGCCCATCCGAACGCGGCGCCGAGGAACAGCTGAGGCAGGTGCGTGTAGCGCTTCATGAACGGATAAATCACGACCAAGCCGAGCGCGACCACCGACAGGGCGATGGTCAGCCAGTTAAGCAGCAGCACCAGGGAAAAAGCGGCGAGGCTGAGCGCGAGGAACACCCCGACCGCCTCCCCCGGGCGCAGGAGACCCCTCGCCAGGGGACGCCCCTGGGTGCGCGCCACGCTTCCGTCGAAGTCGCGGTCCGCGTAGTCGTTGATTGCGCACCCGGCCGACCGCATCAGGACCACCCCGGTCACGAAGATCAGCACGACCGCCCAGGGAGGGTTGCCATCCCCGGCAATCCACAGCGCCCAGAGCGCCGGCCACATGAGCAGAAAGATGCCGATCGGCCGATCGAGGCGCACGAGCCTGGCGTAGAGGGCAAGCCGCTCGAACCAGCTCGGCGCACGCGGATGTCCTGACTCGATCTCTGGAAGGTTCATGTTCCGGTTTCGTTGGCTCACGGCACTGGCGACTGAAGTGCACACCTCGGCGACGGGCGGGGATTATGACACAGGGCGCGCCGCGCCTGCAGGCGCGGCGATCGCCTCGGCATGGCCTGGAGCCCGGGAACGCCGGTTCCATGCCGCCGAGATCGGATCTAGACGCCGACGTAATCCACTTTGGCCCTGAACCAGCGCTCGATGAGGGGCAGAACCAGGTCGGGACACCGGTCCAGGACGAGGTCCGCAGCCTGCTGGGCGGCGGCGAGCAGGTGCTCGTCCGCCAAGGGATCCGCGATGCGAAATTGGACGTCTCCCGTCTGGCGCGTGCCCAGGACCTCGCCGGGACCGCGCATGTCCAGGTCCCGACGCGCGATCTCGAAGCCGTCGGTACTGCGGCGCAGCATCTCGATCCGCTCTCGGGCCTGGTGCGACAAGGGCGCATGGAACAGCAGGACGCAATGACTCTCGACAGAGCCTCGCCCCACCCGGCCCCGCAGTTGATGGAGCTGGGCGAGACCCAACCGCTCCGGGTTCTCGACGATCATCAGGCTGGCGTTGGGCACGTCCACGCCGACCTCGATCACCGTGGTCGCCACCAGCAGGTCGAGGGTAGCGCCGGCGAATGCGGCCATCACCTCCTCGCGCTCCGCTGGCTTCAGCCGACCATGCACAAGCCCGACCCGCAAGCCCGGAAGCGCCGCGGCGAGCGCGCGCGCCGTGTCCTCCGCCGCCTGACACTGCAGCGCCTCGGACTCCTCGATCAGGGTGCACACCCAGTAGGCCTGCCGGCCGTCGGCGCAGGCATCGCGCACCCGGGCGATCACCTCGTCACGACGCGCGTCGGGGACCGCGACCGTCGTCACCGGGGTCCGGCCCGGGGGCATCTCGTCGATCACCGACAGGTCGAGATCCCCGTAGAGGGTCATGGCCAGGGAGCGGGGGATGGGGGTTGCGGTCATGATGAGCTGATGGGGAGCCCGGCCGTCGCGCGCGCCCTTCTCCCGCAGGCGCATGCGCTGGTGAACACCGAATCTGTGCTGCTCGTCGACGATGGCGAGCCCGAGGTCGTGGAACGCCACCTCCTCCTGGAACAAGGCATGGGTACCCACGATGACCATCGCATCCCCGCGGGCAATGCGAGCGAGGAGATCGGTGCGTTCCCCACCCTTGTGACGGCCGGCGAGCCAGAGCGGGGTCAGCCCGAGGGGCTCAAGCCAGATGGTGAGGTTTCGCAGATGCTGCTCCGAGAGCAGCTCCGTGGGCGCCATCAGCGCCACCTGGAATCCCGCTTCCACCGCCTGCAGGGCAGCCAGGGCGGCGATCACGGTCTTGCCGGAACCCACGTCTCCCTGCAGCAAGCGGAGCATGGGGTAGGGCCGGTCGAGATCGGCCGAGATCTCATCTGCCACCCGTCGCTGCGCTCCCGTGAGCGCGAACGGCAGACCGCCGAGAAAACGCGCCCGCAGCTCGCCGCCGCCGTCGAGCACCGGCGCCGCGACCCGCTGCTGGCGCCGGCGCAGCCGCCGCAGACTCACTTGGTGGGCGACCAATTCCTCGAACGCCAGGCGCCGGAACGCCGGGTGCCGGCGCTCGCGCAGCTCCGACGCGCTCACGGCGACCGGCGGCCGGTGGAGGACGCGCAGCGCCTCTGCCAGCGGGGGCAGCCCATAGCGGCCGACGACCTCGGCGGGCAGGAGCTCGCGCACCGTGGTGCCCTGGACATCTAGCAGCGCCAGGGCCTGATCGGTGAGAGAGCGCAGGGAGGACTGCTGAAGCCCCTCGGTGGTCGGGTAGATCGGGGTCAGCGCGCTCTCCAGCGGTTGGGCATCGTCCGTGGCACCCAGCCGGTACTCGGGATGGATCATCTCCATCGACTGCGGCCCGCGGCGCACCTCGCCGAAACAGCGAAGTCGGGTCCCTGGCTTGAATCCGACCGCCTGGGACTGCGAGAAGTGAAAGAAGCGAAGCAGCAGACCGTCGCCTTCCCGATCCCTCAGCCAGACCTTGAGCGAGCGGCGGCGCCCGAACGCGATCCCGGCGTCGGCGACCTCCCCTTCCACCAGCGCCTCGTCTCCCGGACGCAGATCGCGCAGCGGAATCAGGCGTGTTCGATCCTGATAACGCAGCGGCAGGTGGAACAGCAGGTCCTGCACCGTGGCGACGCCGAGCCGACCCAGGCGCTCGGCGACCCGGGGTCCCACCCCGCGCAGCCCCTCCACCGGCACCTTGTCCAACGCCTGGCTCATCGGCTTCCGCGGGCTCCGTCGGTCTGATTAAATGACGGCACCGAGCCGCCGGGAACCAAAATACCCGGACCCGGCGCGCCTTGCCAGGATGGGCGCCGATGAGCATATCGGGCGCCCGAAAAACGGGAGAACGCGATGATCGGACAGAAACGACTGGCGGTAGCCACCCGCGGGCGGGGCACCTACGACATTACCCGGCAAGTGACCGAGGCGGTCCGTGAGTCAGGCGTCCGCACCGGCCTCTGCCACCTGTTCTTGCACCACACCAGCGCATCACTGATCCTGTGCGAGAATGCCGACCCCACGGTTCGCCGTGATCTGGAGGCATTCCTGTCCCGCCTGATCCCGGACGGGGACCGCCTGTTCGAGCACACCGACGAGGGGCCGGACGACATGCCCGCCCACGTCCGCTCGGTGCTGACCAAGACCGACCTCACCCTGCCGATTCGCGACGGACGTTGCGCGCTGGGTACCTGGCAAGGCGTTTACCTCTACGAGCACCGCACCCACGGACACCGCAGGCAAGTCACTGTCACCTGCAACGGCGAATGAGACGTTCGGGTTCCGATTCCGACCGTCAGGTCGGCGAAAGCCCATACGAAGGCTGACCAAGTCAGCGCTCTCCCCGGCACATGAATGTGGGGCTGATTCGGCGAGGCTGGCGAAAAATCGGCGTCTTGGGGAAACCCTGATCAGTTCGGCGCTGCTCGCGGCACATAGGATGTGACGCTGATTTTGGCCAGTAAGGCCAATAATCAGCATCTTACAGAGCAGCACCCTCG
>CAVORB010000044.1:0-19636 GCA_963698495.1 uncultured Gammaproteobacteria bacterium
TCGTGTACCAACTCGTCGTTCTCCAGTGCCTCCACGATGAACAGGGCGAAGTCCACCCTGCGGGTCAGGTTGCTCTTCAGGATTGGATCTCCGACGTGCTTACTCCATACCGGAAGTCCCTGGCTCTCACCCTCTTCAAGATCGCTGCCACGCACCACCGTCCATCGCTTGTCACTCGCGAAGATGCGACGGCACGCCTCGACCTGGTCGTCGATGTCAACAACGCGAGACAGCCGCGCGAGCCATCCCAAGGTTTTCAACATTGTCTTGAAAGTCCACGAATACACATCCCTGCCGTCCTTGGTGATGTGCCAGCCGCACGAGAAAATGAGCCGCGCTTCCGCCGGTGCGTAATCGAGTACCGCCTGTGCGGTTCCGGATGCGTAGCCGTCAACGCCCCACGGAACCAGCACGGTCAGGACGCCGTCACAGCCCGCTACCGCTTCCCTAATCACCTCGCGATCGTTTGTTGCTCCCGGGATGATGGTGATGCGCCCCTTGAAGGCATCGAGCTTGCCGACGCTTTGGGCGCGACACACGCCGACAACCTCGTAACCCCGATCCAGGGCCTGCTGCACCATGTACCGCCCGAGTTTTCCGGATGCCCCCACGATACAGATCTTCTCGATAGTCATTGATTTCCTCCATTCTCAAACGGATCAGCTCAAACCTTTCAGCTCCACGGTATTGCCTTCCGGATCCTGGATGTATAGCGAGGGGCCGTTGCCAGAAGCGCCGTATCGGTCGACGATCTCGCCCACATCAACGCCCTGTTCTCTGAGGTGCTCCAGCACGGCCTCAGGGTTCCAAGGACTTACCCGCAGGCACAGGTGATCCATATTCGGTGCCGCCGAATCGGGGGCGCGGCCGCCTTTGCGGCCGAGCGGCCCGTCTACAGCGACCAGGTCAATCAGAGAATCGCCCGCGCGAAGTTGCGCGAGTCCGCTCTCACCCGGGCCCCGCTCGAGGCGGCAACCGAGTACCTTGCTGTAGAACGAGATCATATTCCCGAGGTCATTGGCCCGCAGGACCACATGATCGATGACCTGGATGTTGATCGGATTGGCTTTTTTTCGTGGCCCTTACCTGCAGTCTCGTGGTGATTGGGATGTCTGTCGCTGGCACGCCGTCACGCCCAGCAACATCAAGACGATGCCTGCTGCGATCAGCGTGGCGCTCGGCAGGATGGCGGGGAGCGCGGGCTCCGCCAGCAGGAGCATGGCAATGGGCACCCCGAATACCGCGCTGACGCCGCCCATCAGACTCAGAAACACCGGGCCTCCGGCTTTCTGGAGCACGAACAGCAGCAGGAATTGTCCGGCGAATACACCCGCTTGCGTTGCGATCAAGGGTCCGGCATAGGCGCTTTCGGTGGGGATGGCGAGGGACCAGCCGGGCACGAGGGAAAAGAACATGAGTGTGACAATCCCACCCAGCAGCATGCCGGGGGCCAGGGACTCCGCGCTCGCACCCGGGGGCCAACGCCGCGTACGGTAGAGATTGCCCGCCGAGAGCAACACCGGTCCGATCAGCGTCACGAGGATCCATGCGGTGTCTGCATCCGGAGCCGACCACTTGCGGACCACCAAGTAGGTCGTGCCGACGAGCGCCAGGAAGACACCGGTTGCTCGCCACCAGCAGAAGGTCTCCATTCGCAGCATCAGCGCGCCGACATAGGTCAGCAGGGGCGGCAGTGAGATCATCAGCGCAACGAAGCTGACGCCCAGATGGGTCACCGCGTTGAAGAAGATGAGGTTGGACCCCGCTACGGTGAGGAATCCGGAGACGACGGAATATTCCACCGAGCGCCGATTTACCCTGGCGGTCTGGCCCCGGAAGTAGGAGACCAGGGTCAACAGCAAGGCGGCACCCGCCAGCGACCAAGTCAGGTAGGCCAAGGGCGTTACGCCGATCCCTTGCGCAACCTTCGCCAGATTGGTCGAGACGGCCAGTAGCAGCCCAGCAGCCAGCAACGCCGCCGCGGCCACATACGACTGACGCCGCCGTGTCGGCTGGTCGATACGCGCGGAAATCCTTCCTATTGTGCCTGACATCGCTCGTTCCTCCTTCTTGGTTACCTGACCGGCATCGCGATCGGACGGATGGGCGCCGCATCGGCCCCGCGGAGCTTGAGCGATCCGCCGATGAAGGCGAATTCGTAGACCTGGTCGCGCGAGAGCTCCTCCAGGTAGACGAGCTCCATGATGGGTGTACCCTGCTCCGTGAGGAGGTAGGTGTGGACCGGCACGTACTCGGTCTCCAACTCCGACGGAAAGGCCTCGAAGCTCAGGTTGTCTGCGCCGACCACCATGGCACCGCTCTCTTCAACCAGGAATCGTGCGGCTGCCATTCCCAATCCAGGCGGGTTGCGCATGTAGGCCTCGGCATCCTCGTAGAGCTTCATGCGCCCGGTGCGAATCAACACCACATCGCCCTCGTGCAGCGCGGTGTTCTGTTTCTTCAATGCGGCGACCAAGTCATCGCGCGTGACTCGATAGCCATCGGGCAGCATTTCGAGTCCTTTCGCGGCGGCCACGTCGATCAACACACCGCGCGCAACGAGCGGCGGGATCTTCTCGGCGCCGGCCACTCGCCAGCCCCGATCGCCGAGATGCTCTTCGGCTTTGAATCCGTTCCAGATCTTTCCGTCCAGACCAAAGTGGACGAGCGCATCGATGTGCGTGCCCATGTGGGTGTACATGGAGATCGCGGCGCCGGTATAGCTGTCGTGCTCATTCATCGCGGCGCCGACATGCAGTGGGTCATCGACGACGGTGCCGTGCGGTGTGTGCGTCATCCAGATCCGATAGTGCGGGTCTCCGGCGGCTTGCCAGCTGGGCATGCCGATGAAGTAGTCCACCGCCAAGTCGTAGACGGCGCCTCCGGATATCCGGGACAGGATGGCGTTTCGCGACTCCGCCGTGATCAGATTGAGACGTCCGATCTCGTCATTCGGACCCCACGGGCTGTTGCCAACGGTTCGCTCGGCGCCGTTTGCCGTGAATGCAACGGTAAGGACGAGCGCCGCGGTGATCAGCATTTGCTTGAGTGTTTGTTTCATCCGGTCCTCCTGTTGGTCGGTGTATCTGACGGCATTCCGCCCTCATCCTCAGGATACTTGGCCGCATGAATTTGATAATCCTGCCCAATGGAATAATATTGTTCACGAATATTGAGTAATCTCTTGCCGCATGGATTCACTGACCGACATCGCCGTCTTCGCACAGGTCGTCGACAGCGGCAGTTTCACGGCCGCCGCGGAGCGGCTGTCGTTGTCCAAATCCGTGGTCAGCAAGTACGTGACCCGACTCGAGGACCGCCTGGGGGCGAGGCTGTTGCATCGCACCACGCGGCGTTTGAGCCTCACCGAGGTCGGAAGGGTTTTCCATGAGCGGAGCCGGCGAGGCCTGCAGGAGATCGAGGAAGCGGAGGCCGAGGTCTCACGGCTGCAGGGTGAGCCTCGTGGCACCTTGCGTATCAACGCGCCGATGTCCTTCGGCGTGCTGCACATCGCGCCGGCAATCCCGGAGTTTCTCGAGCGCTATCCCGAGCTTGCGGTCGACATGAACCTCGACGACCGCAAGGTCGACGTGATTGAAGGAGGGTTCGACGTGTCGGTACGAATCTCCGGTATGCCGGATTCCTCGCTGGTTGCACGACGCCTGGGACCCTGCCGTCACGTTATCGTCGCCTCACCCGAGTACCTTGCGCGCCACGGGCGGCCTCGTACTCCGGATGAGCTCAGACATCACAATGTCATCACCTATCAGTACCAGGAGTCCGCCCTGGAGTGGCACTTTCGTGCGCCGGGCGAAAGGCCCGTTTCGGTGCCCGTCACTGGGTCGATACGGATGAGCAACAGTCTCGCGCTGCGCGAGGCTTTACTGAACGGTGCCGGTGTTACGCGAACCCCTACATTTGTTGTTGGCCGGGATATTCAGGAGGGAAGGTTGCGCGCGATCCTCACGAATTACGAAACGCTAGAGGTTTCGATCTACCTTGTCTTCGCGCAGCGGCAGCATCTGGCCCCCAAAGTGAGGGCATTTGTGGACTTCATGGCCGAACGCATCTGCGACGATCCATATTGGGATCACGAAACGAAGGCCGCCGCACCCGCAGCGGTCTGACATCAGTTTGATTCTGGCTCGTTCATCCCAGTCAGCTGCAAAGGATTGTGCCCGAGCTGGCCGACGCGAGCTGGGACGCCTGGGATCAAGAAGGCCGCAACGGCGGGGCCTCGACCTCGATCCCATCTCGTTCTCGCGCAGGAACCAGAGGGAGGAGGGTTTAGGACTGTTCGCAGGTATACAGTGCGCGCTCACGGGTAGTCCGGGGGCGTTCGGTGCGATGAAGCCCCGGGGTCCACGGGGTGTTCGATCGGATCTTCTTACTGGCGGCGGTGCAGACTACCCACACCCCTTGGGTGGTCGCGCCATGGCGCCGGCTACTGACCGGTCATACGTCCCTGCAGGGCACGCAAGGCGGGGCTGCTCATCAGGGCCTTGAACCGCGGGTTGTCCTGCAGCGCGCCCAGGTTCCCGGAGTTCACCAGCTGCATGAACTCCGGGTCGGCGAGGGCCGCCTGAAGCTGCGGATCGCTCTGCAGGGCGGTGATCATGCCCATGATCTCGGCGTTACCCATCATCTGCTGCTGGAGATCCGAGATCTGCGCGCCGTACCCGTCGTTCAAGCCGGCGGCTGCACCACCCGGCTGCAGGGAGAGGATCTGCGTCTGGTCGATGGTCACCCGGCCCAGGGCGGGCGACTCGACCAGGTAACGGCCGTCCGCGAAGCCCACGACCACGCCGGAAATGACGCTGCCGTCCCGCAGCGCGATGCGGCTCGCCTCCCCGGCCGCCGCGGCCCCCACCAGCCCCAGGCCAAACAGCAGTACCCAGGCGTATCGGCTCTTCATTGCTGTCACCTTCCATTGAGTCAACCCACGCTGTGGACGCGCCCCTCGTCGCCCTCATTACCAGCGGGAATAGGTTGGGGTGAGGGCAACGATTCATGATACCGCAGCGCCCTTGATCCGGGCCGAGGGAAGGTGGACCGCCACACCCGGCCAAAGTCCGCCA
Source organism: uncultured Gammaproteobacteria bacterium (assembly GCA_963698495.1). Lineage (GTDB taxonomy): Bacteria > Pseudomonadota > Gammaproteobacteria > Chromatiales > Chromatiaceae > CAVORB01. Next base: position 5,079 of record CAVORB010000044.1, read on the forward strand.
CGCTCATCCACTCGCGGTCGCCGATCGCCAGGAAGTTAAACCGTATGCTACCCGTATTTCTCAGGACGTTTGCCGTGCACGGATGCGGCGCCGCGTCCGCCTGCCCGGCCGGTGAACGCTCCAGACGCGTTACAAACTATCGTCCGGTGGCCGGAGCCGCGGCGTTATGCCTGGCTCCGCTGCAGGCTCGCCTTAAGGTTCCGGGGGAACGATCCGGGCCTGGGTGCGCCCACCGCGGCGCGCATGCAGGGTACAGAAGGGGCAGGTCGGGGCCAACCGGCTGGCGCTGGCGAACAGGTAGCGGAGCTCGCAGACTACGCAGTAGCGCAGCTCCGCGGTGCCCACGCGCAGATCCCGGGCGATGACCCAGGCGGTGTTGAAGTCCACTTTCGGCTCCCCCGGCGCCATGGTCCGATAGAGGTCGTGGGCGGCCATGACGGCGCGGATGTCGAGCTGGCGCGTCGTCGAGGGTCCGCCATAGCGCTCGTAGAGCGCGGCGAAGAGACCGGCGTGGACCTGCTGGGTGCGTGTCTGGATGGTCGCGCCCCCAATCATCGGGATCTGCCCGCTTGGGGCGCTGCGCCCGTGGAGCTCGCGGTGGAGGGTGCGCAGCTTCGCCCGCGAGACCCCCGTCTCGTGGTGCACGATCGAGACCCGGGCCTTGCGCCGGAGCAGTTCGACGGCCAGCTCCAGCCGCTCCAGATCAACCAGAACGCTCACGTGACCCCTCCACGGCGGCAAGGGCCACATGGGCGGGGCCGAGCCAGCGCCCGTCGTTGCAGGCGGTGAGCACGCTCGCCGCCGCCTTCTGCGGCAGCCGCAGGGCATGGACCGCGACCGGCGAGCTTGCGAGCGTTGCGATCGCACCCGCGCTCGCCTCCCGCAGCCAGGAGGTGAGGGGCTCTCTCACCCCCAGCACGACCTCGGCCTGGACCGCATCTAGCCCGACTAGGCGCTGGGCGAGCAGGAGATAGGAAAGGTTGAGCTGAAAGACCGCCGCGGGCACGGGTGTGGTGAGGGGCGCTGGTGACTCGTCGCGCATCGTCTGTCCTCGTGTCTACTCGTTTCCGATGGTGCCGGCCCGGATGCCCCGCAGGGAGGCGACCAGGGTGCGCCAGCCGATGGTGGCCCGGTTGCCCTGGATCCCGGCATAGAAGCTCCGTCCCCGATGATCGCCGGGCAGTCCCGCCCACACCCGCGCCAGGTTCGCGGCGAAACGCTCGTCACTGAGGCGCCCTTCGATCCAGTCTTCCAGACCGGCGTCCCTGGCCAGCCGCATGGCCATCCGGTCCTGCAATGCGGGGGTGAACCGTTCCTTCCCGGTCAGCCCCATGCGTCCGACGAGCCCCTCGAAGGTGTCGTCGATGATCTGGTAGCGCCCGATGGCGGAACCGCCGATTGCGCGCACCAGCCGCTTCTGCAGTGCCCGCACCTCGCCCACCGTGAGATCCGCCAGCTGTAACGTGTTCTGGTGCGCCGCGCGGTACCAGGCGTTGTAGTTGCCGCGCGACTCGGGACCGGCCACCAGGTCGAGCACCGCGTTGGTGCGCCAAAGGCTAATCACCGAGCCGACCTCCAGCCTGCGTGAGGGGCCATGCAACGCCTCGCGCACCGCGAGCACCCGTCGCCCGAAGGTCCGCGCCGCGCCGTCGTCATCCGGGTACCGGAAGTGACCGACACCGAGTGCCAGGTCGCCCCGCGCGGAAGCGATGGCGTCGGCCAGCAAGCTGGCGGCGACACCCAGGTTCACGCCCGGGTCGAGCAGGGTCGCGGGATCGCCGACGCGATGCCCGTGGCGCTTCAGGCTGACCTGCAGGAGCCCGACCTCGAGGTCGCGGCCCCCCGCAGACAGGGTGCCGAGCGCGGCCCGTGCCTCCTCCCGACTGTCGTAAAACTGACGACCTGCAGATGACCCCACCGTCCACGGCCAGGGTGAGACCTGGCCATCGCCGTTCGGCCGTTGCGTCTCGTGCAGGGCGAGCGCGTAGAGCAGAACCGGGTCGATTCCGTGACGTCGGGCGACAACGTCCCAGCGTGTTCCCGACAGATCCAGCGCGGTTGCCGGTGCCGCAAGAGCGTCCAGCAAGAGCACCAGAATCAAGCGCGATCGAAGACCGAAGCAGCCTCTGTTGCTTAAGAACATCGTAAGGACACCCTGGTGGACAGGCAATACGGAGACGAAAATATTTCTTTAGGAATATCACGATATATCAATGTGTTACGTCACTCTTCCCCGGCGCCGAGCGACCGCAGGAGACGTTCCCGGCGCTCCTTGAGGATGGTCTGCGTTTCGCTGATCGGTGCGGCCGGCGGAATCGTCGCGGAAGTCGACCCGCAACGCAGGTTGTAGAGCCCGAGCAACGCGAGCTGACGAAGCCGCTCGGCCCGGGCACGTGACGGCAGCTCCGCGAGCGCGGCCCGCAGCTCCGGCTGGCTCGAGCCGATGTGCACGACGACGCGCCAACCGGCCTCAGCGCCGGCCATAGTGGAAGAACCCGCGGGCATTGGCGCCGACCGGGTCGCGCGCGAGCCGCACCTCGGCGCCGGGGAAAAGCGCCGTGGCCTGACGCCCGTAGAGCGCACCGCCACCCCCGGTCACCACCACCAGACCCACGTCGGTGTCCTCCCGCCGCAGGGCCTGGCGCAGGGCCTCCAGGGCGACCCCGCCGACCTCCCGTGCTGCACCTTCCAGCGCGGGCTTCAGCGGCACCCGCTGCCCGAGCACCAGGACGTGCTCCCGGCCTAGACGCAGCGCCGCCTCCAGCGCCAGCGGCTGGGGACGCCCGCCGTGCTGCTCGGCGATGCGAGCCGCGGCGCGCTCCAGCAGCACCGACATCGCCTCCAGGCTGGTCCCCGAGGCACCCCGGCGCAGCTCCCCGGCGACGATCACCGCCCAGTCGAAGGAGTAGTAGCCGGCATCGAGCACCAGCACGGTGCCTTCCTCGATGCAAGCCAGGGTCTCCGCGTCCAGATCCGACCACAGCAGATCGACAAAGGCCCCGACCGGCTGCGGCACGATGCGCACCTCGCCGACCTCGATCGTTCCCCGCTCGGTGACATGGCGTCCGACAAGCGAGCGGCGCAGCGCCTCCCGCCGCCGAGGGTCCCGCGCCTGGCCGACCGGCAGTCCGGTGACCAACCGGTCCACCACCGGACGGTTGGCGAGCACCAGGGCCGCCTTCACCAGTGCCTGATAGGCCGGAGTAGCCGCATAGTCCTCGTGCAGGGAGCGCTGCCAGCCCTCGAAGCGTGCCGGCTCGATCGCGGCGGCCCAGCGCTGACCGTCGACCTCGACCAGGACGGCGTCCTGCAGGCGCGCGGCGCCGATCTGCTCGCCAAGCCGATCCACGGGCGCCGCGCCCGCGGGGCGTACGATCACGCGCGGCGATCCGACGGCTTCGCCGACGGCGATCTTCAGGTTCGAGTAGCCCACATCCAAGCCGATGACGGTCATCCGGTCCTCACGTTCACTGCAGGTACACTGGCGGTACACAAGCGGTCACGAAGCCGCTTCTCCCAGGCCCTTCTGCGACAGGAAGTACACGCCAGGTTCACTGGCGGTACACAAGGGTGAGAGGAGCATGCCCCAGATCCCCAACCACGACCGCCGGGAAAAGCGGCCGAAAACCGTGCCCTTTCGCGGCGGTGCCAGAAGGGCGGCTGTGGTGTAGTGCGCAGGCGGGATCGGGGTGCGGGCGAAAACAGGGAGCGGTCCGAACCCTGCGGGCAAATACACCGCCCAATTCAGTTCGCGTAACCGTCTGACCGGATTGAGAAAAAGCCTGCGGGCGAAATACACGCCCCTGCTGTCTGCATGCGGGCGGAAACACGCCGGAAAATCCGCCGCTATCGGGGGTGCGGGCGAATACAGGGAGTGGTCGAAACCTGCGGGCGGAAACACGAAAAAATTGGCGCCCCACAACCGATTGATAGACTGACGTTTTCGGGTTGTAGGCCAATATCGTCGGATTTAGCGCGCCCAGGTCCAGTATTTATGCGGGTTTCGGGTGGGTTCTCCCTGTCCGAGGCTGATTTCTTGTAGGCACACGCGAATGAGCAAGTAGCTTTATTCTGCGGGTAGTACACGGTATATTCGTAGGTATGTACCTACGCACCACACGCAGGAAGAACAAAGACGGCAGCGTGACCGAGTATTACCAACTCGCGCACAACGAGCGCCATCCAGAGACGCGCAAGCCAGTAGCTCAGATCGTTCACAATTTTGGTCGCGCCGATCAGCTGGATCGCGATGAGCTGGTTCGTCTGTGCAAGTCCATCGCTCGGGTTTGTGATCTGGAGGTCATTGATCGGCTCGTGCAGGGAGAAGGTGGGTGTGCGAACAACGCCTTGCCAGGGGATATCAAGCTGGTCCGCACGGTCGGGTTGGGCCCGGTGGTGGTCATCGAAGCCCTCTGGAACCGTCTGGGCATTGGGGAAATTCTGCGCGAGAAGCTGCGCAAGAAAAGGCGCGCGCCAGAGTACGAGCGAGCCCTCTTGGCGATGACGGCGAATCGGTTGTGTGAACCGGAGTCTAAGCTGGGCGTTTGGGATCGCTGGCTATCGAAAGTCTACTTACCCTCGTGTCAAGGACTGTTGCTGCGACAGATGTACGAGGCGATGGATTTTCTCTACGCCGAGGCGCGTGAAGTTGAGGAAGCGGTGTTTTTTCGCACCGCCGATCTGTTGAATCTGGATGTGGATCTGGTGTTCTACGACACCACGACGGCTTCGTTCTCGGTCGATGAGGAAGACGAGGAGAGCGAGGAGTTGGGGAGCGGATTACGGCAATGGGGGAAACCCAAGGAAGGCGGTTGGGCGGTTCAAGTGGTGGTGGCCTTGGCGGTGACCCGCGAGGGGCTTCCGGTTCGTTGCTGGGTCTTTCCGGGCAAGACAACGGACGTCACGACGGTCGAACAGATCAAGGCGGATCTTCGTGGTTGGAAATTGAGTCGTGCCCTGTTTGTTGCCGATGCCGGGATGAACTCCAAGGAGAATCGCGCGGAGTTGGGTCGCGCTTGCGGGAAATATTTGCTGGCGACGCGCCTGGCCAGCGTGGCGGAGATCAAACAGAAGGTCCTCTCGGCACCAGGTCGATTCAAAGTGATTCAAGAGAATCTTCACGCCAAGGAAGTGCTCGTCGGCGATGGGGAGAGACGGCGCCGCTACGTGCTGTGTTACAACCCGAAAGAAGCCGAACGCCAACAGCACCTTCGGGCGCAACGCATTGAGGAGCTCGAGGCGGAGCTGGCGCGTCATCCGGATCAAGACGCCAACGCCCAATGGGCGATCGAGCTCTTGGCCTCGGGTCGCTACAAGCGTTATCTGACTACTACTGCAAAGGGTCGGATTCGCATTGACCGCGCCGCCATCCGCGAAGCGCAGCGCTACGATGGAAAATGGGTGCTGGAAACCAATGACGATACGATCAGTCTGGAGGATGCCGCCAGCGGCTATAAAGGCCTTCTGGTCATTGAGCGCTGTTTTCGTTCTTTGAAGCGGACACAGATCAAGATGACCCCAATGTTTCATTGGCTTCCGCATCGCATTGAGGCGCATGTGCGGATTTGCGTCCTCGCCTTGCTCATCGAGCGTGTGGCGGAGTTGGCTTGCTCGCAATCCTGGTTCCGTATCCGAGGCACGTTGGATGCCCTCCAGGCGACGGAGTTTCACACACCGACGCAGCGTTTTTTTCGAATAAACGAGGTCCCGCAACCCGTCCGGCAGGTCTACAAATCCCTCGCAATCCCGCTACCCAAGCGGGTTCTGGCCATTTCCGGGCACCCCAGCCAACCCTCCGGCGCGTAGGCACACGCCAAATTTCTTGATATCGCTGCAGCCCACGTCTGACGCGGCTTTGCGCCAAGTCGTGTGCTCACCACCCGAAAACCCCAGTCCTTGATGCGCCAGTTGCGGCCATCGGTCTCCACGCCTGGCGGCACCTTGCCTTGCGAATAAATGTCAGCGGCGGCCTCTTCCTCTGCCCTGCCGCGCGCGAACCTCAGCTTGCGTAGGCTGCGCAAGCGGGACTTGTTCTTTCGAAGAGCGCGGCGAGGTCTAGCTTCCTGACCTCGATCTCGTGTGCGAGGTCGGCGGCGGCCCTGCAATCGTTGGCTCTTGTCGCTCGGCGCAAGTTTTTTCGAAAGCATGGCGATCTCGGCTGAAAGATCGGCGAAGCGGGCGTCCGCGGCAGCGTAGGCCTTGACCGCTTCCCGGGCGGCAGCGTCTGCGATGTGCTCGGGGTTGGCCTTGGTCTTGTGCTCGAAATCCACCGCGGCACTGACCAGGATGGTCACCGCCACGGCAATGAGAACACTCAACTTTAGAGAGGCCCGGAATCCTTTTGAGCCCAAGCATCAGCGCCAGCGAGAACGCGGACATGGCCAAGCGTGGGCACGGTCCGTTTCCCCGATCGGTTGTGACAGAATCTCCAGCGTAGACGGACTCATGGCGTATCCACCTCTGTCGACTGTGACATGGTCGTGATCAGTCAACAGGATACGCCACCCCTCTTGGCCTCCGCGACACCGAAGTTGACCACCGTAACCCCAGCTTGAGCACTCCCAAGGTGAGCTGGGTAACGCCGACCATCAGGGCGAGCACCAACGCCAGACCAATGAACTCCTCGGTGAACGGAACCGCGAGCGGGGTGATTGCAGCAGCCGTCATGAGAGACACGATCGCGACAGGCCCCGTCGAGAGCTGTCGCGATGAGCCCCAAAGCGCGCCGAGCACCGCAGGCACCAGCGCCACGTAGAGGCCGTAGTAGACGGGCAGCCCGGAGAGCTGGGCGTACGCCATCGCTTTCGGTACCAGAACCAGTGCGCCAGTGATGCCGGCGATCAGGTCCCCGCGAAGGAGCGTGGCGTTGATCGGAAACCATGCAAGGAAAGGAAGTAGTCGGACGAACGATCGGCTGTTCATCTGGAAGGCGCCTAACTCGGCGGAAAAAGGGGTTATTGCTGCGGACCCCGGGTCTGTTCCGTCGCGCAGCCGCATCGGTCGCGACGGAAAGAATCTATCAGGATTCGGTTCCGGTACAAGGGGGCGCCCAGGCGTGCCCGGCTCCGTGTCGCACTTGTAGGGCGGCGCGCGACATGTGAATCGAGCGAGCTGGCCTGCGTCGGCTGGGTGAAGGCGGGCTCAACGGGAGCCGACACGCCTTCCTCGGCGGCTGGAGGGCTTGAGCTATTCGAGTCGCGCGCGATGCGGGCCGCGACTCGCGGGCGCGAGATCGCCAGCTGCCTGCACCGCTGGCTCATCCACGAACGCATTCGTGAAACCCAAACTGTAATGGAGAGACGACACTATGACAGCGCGTCGTTCTTGCAACTCGGCTCCTCAACGCGATTTTTCCGGCCGCCGTCACCGTGTTTGGGCGATTGGCGCCCAATGCGGGTCCCTGCCGAAACTTGAACGGTGCACCAGGCGACTGTCTCGGAAAGACCTCGAATGGAAATTTGCATGAGTGGTTGCCTGTTGATTCGAGTGCCGGGTGCAACACTGGCCTGTAATTTGCAAATTACTGGGTGCAGCTCTTTCCCTCGTATGGACTGACTGATTCCGCCGGGGTCGCTCGATTCAGAGGAGGACTTGATGAATACTCTTATGCGCCACGCCCTGTCGCCCGCGCGGGCAGCGGCGGTCATGCTGACCCTTGGCACCTCGGCCGCCTTCGCCGAGATCCAATTCCAAGAAGTGAGCTCGTTGGCCGGGATCACCGCCATCGGTGAGACGTACGGAACCGGATTCATGGACGCCAACGGCGACGGCTATGCCGACATCTACGCCGACATGCACCAGTGGACACCCGCGGTGTTCTACTTCAACCAGCCTGGCGGACCGGTAGCGGCCGGCGCGCGGCAGTTCGACGATCTCGCAGATCAGGTCTTGACGGGCACCGCCACCATTCCGGAGGGCGGCAAGGTGCCGCTTGGAGACTGGAACCCGGACACCCATGGCATCGGCTCGGTGGATTGGGACAACGATGGCGACAAGGACCTGATGGAGGTTACGGGAGCGGGTTACATCTTCCCGATGTGGGAGAACCTCGGCACGGGGACCTTCGACAACCGCGGCGGGGAGCTGGGATTCACGTATCCCGAGACCTGGGCGCGGGCTGGACGCATGCCTACGGGCGGGCGCGAACCGTTGTTTTTCGACCTGCCCCCCATGGACGGCTTGCTCGATGTGCTCATCACGGCCAGGGACAACTACCCCGCCTATCGAACGCCCACCGCCATGTTTCGTCAGCAGACCGCCGCGAACGGCGATCCCCTCTTCGTGCTCGACGAGTCAACCGGCGTCGATCTTATCAACGACGTCGCCTGCCAGCACGCCGTGTTGATCGAGCTGACCGGCGACGGGGTGCAGGAAGTCATCTGCTCGGACTCGGCGAAGGTGCAGCGCGTGTGGGACGTCACCCAGTTGCCGTTCCAGGAGCTGAACAGCGTCATCGGAAACGACCTCTACATCGCCTGGCCCTACGACCTTGCAGTGGGCGACTTCAACGGCGACCTGCTGAGCGACGTCTTCGGCCCGGGCGGCTCATCGGCGACGAATGTGGTGAGCCCTGTTGGGGACCGCGTGATTCATTCCTGGTTCGACTCCAACGTCGCGTTCGATGCCGGGTACAACTTCAACGCAGTCGGCGCCGTAACCTTCGAGTTCGACTGGTGGACCGCGGTTGAAGAGATCTTCATCGGAGCGGCGGGCACGAATCCGGCCGACAGCAGTTACCAGCTGACCTATCCGGGGCAGCTTCCCGGCCAGGCCCCGCGTCATGTCGTGTTCACGTTGACGGCGGATCAGGCGCAGGGGATCGCCCCGCGCGATCCCAACGTGACCAGAGGGGTCTACATCGGCGTCGTCAACGGCCAGTGGCAGGTGCGGTACTCGGGAATTGATTCCTGGATGATCGGCATGGTTGTCCGCGCTGCGACCTCCGTTTCCCAGCTCAGCACGGTGGGCGGCGCGCTCCTCGGACAGCCAACGGGCGGTTCACCCTACCTGTTCCTGCAGAACGCCAACCACCAGCTGGTCGACAGCTCGAACCTGATCCAGGCGGTCAATCGCTCCTGCGGTTCGGCCGTGGCCGGCGATCTGGACAACGACATGGATCTCGATGTCTACGTCGCCTGCACGGGTGATCTTGTCCAACCTGCCCAACGTCGTCTACGAGAACCAGGGCGATGGCACCTTGGTGCCCGTGCCGTCAGCGGGCGGCGCGGAAGGTCAGATGCCCGAGGGGCGAGCGGACACCGTCAGTCTCGGCGACTACGACAACGACGGCCGGCTCGATGTGCTGGTGACCAACGGACACCTGTTCAGGCCTTTCTCCTACGCCGGCAGGATGCAGCTGTTCCGTAATACCGGCGCCAGCGGCAACCACTGGATTCAGGCCGATCTCGAGGGCGTCACCTCCAACCGCGACGGCATCGGCGCGATCGTCTATGCCATCACCCCCGACGGCAAGATCCAGATCAGGGAGAACGGTAACGGGGCGCACAAGAAATCCCAGAACTTCCCGCGCATCCACTTCGGGCTGGGGGCGAACACCACCGTGGATCTGCAGGTGCACTGGCCGAGCGGTCTGGTCGATACCTTCAGGAACCTCCAAGCCGACCAGATCCATAACGTGGCGGAAGGCACTGGCGGTAACGCGGGCTACGTGCTCAGCGTCGGCAATGTGGCGGTCAACGAGGGTGCCGGAGCCGCCGTGTTCACCGTGAATCTCTCGCCGGCGCCCGGCGCCGGGGAATCGGTGGTCGTGAGCTACCAGACCCAGAACGGCAGCGCCGTGGCCGGCAGCGACTACACGACCACCGCCGGCACGCTGACCTACACGCAGGGCCAGACCCAGAGGAGCGTATCGGTGCCGATCATCGACGACGCTACCGCCGAGGGCACCGAGAGCTTTAGTCTGCAACTGACCAGCGCCGACACCAACACGGTGAACGCCAGGGTCACCATCCTCGACGACGACAGCGGCGGCGCGCTGCCGCGGCAGAAGGTCTACACGGTTTCTCCCTGCCGGGTGGTCGACACCCGCGGCGCCGACCCGCAGCTTTCCACCTTCTCCGGGGATCGTCTGGCCCCCGGAGAGACCGTGTCGTTTTTCGTCACCGGAAACCTGATCAACGGTCAGGGTGGAGCGGCGATTTGCGGCATCCCCCCCGAGGCCACCGGGGTGTTCGCCAACGTCGTCGCGGTGCGTCCGCAGGGCAGCGCGATCAGCAACTATCTGACGGTCTACCCCTACGGCGAGAGCCGACCGCTCGCCTCGACCGTCAACTACCCGGCAGACATCACCGCCTTGGCCAACGGCGTGCTGGTGCCCCTGTGTGATCCGGCAGCAGCGACCTGTGACTACGATCTCAACGTCTACAACTACACCAACCTCGCGGTGCATCTGGTGATCGACGTCACCGGCTATCTCGGCCGCGCCGGCGCCCTGATTCGCTTTTGGGAGAAACACATGCGCACACCGACTCGATACGGATTCGATCAGCACCTTGCTGGCTTGGTTCACCTTCAGCCCGACGGCCCAGGCGGGTGGCCCCTACGTCATCCACACCGTCTCGCCCTGCCGGGCGGTGGACACCCGTACCGCCGACCCGCAGCTTTCGACCTTCTCCGGGGATCGCCTCGCCCCGGAGAGACCGTGCCCTTCTTCGTGACCGGTGCCCTGATCACCGGCCAGGGCGGAGAAGCCGACTGCGGCGTGCCCGCCACGGCAAGGGGCGTGTTCGTCAACGTCACGGCCGTGCGCCCGCTGGGCAGCGGCACCGGCGGCTACCTGACTCTCTATCCCTACGGCGAGAGCCAGCCGACGGCCTCCACCATCAACTACCAGTCCGACGCGACCGCGGTGGCCAATGGCGTGCTGGTGCCCCTGTGCGATCCGGCGGCAGCGACCTGTGACTACGATCTCAATGTCTACAACTACACCAACCTCGCGGTGCATCTGGTGCTGGACGTTACCGGGTATCTGACCGAGTAACGAAGCGAGCCGGGCGCCGTGCTCGGCTTCACGTTAGCGGGAGAGCACGACTGGCGGCAGGCTTCGGCCACTCCTCGGGGCGCTGCGTAACCATGTCCGCTTTCAGTTGGACCGCTCCTTGATCTGTTCAAGGGCGTATTGTCTCCTTGGGGTCGATTCGGAAGTGGCGATGTGAACGGCCGGTGCGACAGACGGCTCGCTAGACGTGGACGCGAACTTCATCCTCCCGGCCGGAACCCGTCGCTTTGTCGGAATCCTGGATGGCCCGCCAACACAACAACGGGGCCAGGCTTTCGCCTGGCCCCGTAATTGTTCCGCGCCATTCTCCTCTGGCACGCATGCGCCGCAATTCGGTGGACGAGCCGATTCGATCCCTTCGATGGCGACACGCTTGGGCTTACCTGTGTCCGGCATCCAGCGCGGAAAGGGCGCGCATGCCGGCGAACGAGGGTCGCGGCTCGGGCGGCTGGAGATGCTCGCGGCGCGGCGGACGGCCGTGAAACTTGAATGCCTGGAGCTGCGCATAGCGGCCCAGCCATCGCAGCCGGCTCCATGACTCCGAGGACCAGGGGCCCAGGTGCTGGCGACGGTACCAGGAGACGATCCGCTCAGGGGTGAAGGGCGACAGGCGGATCGCGGGCTCGGTGCTGGACCAGTCGCCCGTCCAGCCGCATCCGACACAGTCGGCGAGCCGTTGCGGCTGCTCGTCCGGTAGCGGCCGCCAACGCACCAGCGGGTCGCCGCAGTGGGGGCAGGCGTGAAGGTCGTAGTCGGTCATGCGCTGGTCTCCGGGGCAAGGTGACCGACATGATCCGGGCATCCCGGGTCCCGGTTCGTGACCCCTTTCACGCTTCCATACCGCCGGCGATCTCGTCCTGCCATGAGAGCTCCAGGTCCCGCGATCGGCGCCTGTCGTCAAGCGAGGCTGCGGCGCGCTCGTGCTCGCGGGGAGTTCGACTGGGCGGGGTAGGGCTGAGGTCGCGCCGACGCGGCGCGCCTGTAGTCAGTTCGGGCGCCGCACGTCCAGGACGTCGGGTATGTGTCCGAGCTTGATCAGGACGTGGTCGAGCTGATCCATGTCCTTCACCTCGACCGTGAAGCGCATGGTCGCGCGGTCGGTGCGGCGGTCGGAGACGGTGTTCACCCCGACGACGTCGATATCCTCGTCGGAGAACACCGAGGAGACGTCCCGCAGCAGGCCCTTGCGGTCCGCGGCCAGCACCAGGATGTCCACCGGGTAGGCGTTCTCGGCCGGCTGGTCGGCCCAGCTCACGTCGATCAGCCGCGCCTGCTCCGGCGCCGGCATCTTGCGCAGGTTGCGGCAGTCGCGGCGGTGGACGGTGACGCCGCGGCCGCGGGTGATGAAGCCGACGATGGGGTCGTACGGAACCGGCTTGCAGCACTGGGCCATGTGGGTCATGAGGTCGTCGACGCCCTCGACCACGACCTCGGGACGGCCGCCGGTGCCCTTGCCTGGCGCCTGCCTGGCGACCTGGTCTTCGCTCGGGTTCCTTGCGCTCCTCGGTCTTGGGCTCGCCGACCAGGCGCGCGACCTGACCGACCGCGAGCTCGCCGCGGCCGAGGGCGGCCAGCACGTCGTCGCCCCGGTGGAAGTTGTAGCGGCGGCCGATCTCGTCCAGCTGCGGCTTCTCCTCGATGCCCAGCCGCGCGAGCTCCTTCTCGAGCAGGACCTTGCCCTCGCTGACGTAGCGGTCGTAGTCCAGCTGCTTGAACCACTGGCGCACCCGGTTGCGGGCCTTGGAGGTCGTGATGTAGCCGTGGTGCGGGCTCAGCCAGTCGCGGCTGGGGGTGGCGTTCTTCTGGGTGAGGATCTCCACCGTCTGACCGCTGACCAGCGGCTGGTTGAGGGGCACGATGCGCCCGTCGACGCGGGCACCGCGGCAGCGGTTTCCGATCTCGGAATGGATGGCGTAGGCGAAGTCGAGCGGCGTCGCGCCCTTGGGCAGCTCGATCACCTTGGACTGGGGGGTCAGCACGTAGATATGGGCCGGCTCGAGACTCGCACTTGAAGCGCTCGGCGAAGTGCGCCGCGGCTCGCCTCGTTCTTGCGCTCCAGCCAGTTGCGCATCCACACCACGCGGCGCTGGAACTCGGCGTCGTGGGCCTTGCTCTCCTTGTAGGCCCAGTGGGCGGCGACACCGAGCTCGGCGTGGCGGTGCATGTCCCGGGTGCGGATCTGCACCTCCAGCGGCTTGTCCTCGGGTCCGATGACCGCCGTGTGCAGGGACTGGTACAGGTTGCCCTTGGGGGTGGCGATGTAGTCGTCGAACTCCTCCGGGATGTGCTTCCAGAGGCCGTGGACGATGCCGAGCGCGGCGTAGCAGGAGGCGATGTCGTCCACCAGGACCCGCACCGCGCGCAGGTCGAAGATCTGCTCGATGTCGACCTTCTTGCGCTGCATCTTGCGCCAGATGCTGTAGATGTGCTTCGGCCGGCCGGTGATCTCGGCCTCGATCCCGGCCTCGGCGAACTTCTCCTGCAGGGTGCGCGATGACCTCGGCGATGTAGTCCTCGCGCTCGGCCCGCCGGCCGTCGAGCAGCTTGGCGATGCGCTTGTACTCGGCGGGCTCCAGGTAGCGCAGGCTGAGGTCCTCGAGCTCCCACTTGACCTGCCACATGCCGAGCCGGTTGGCCAGCGGGGCGTAGACGCGCTGGCTGTCCCGGGCGATCTTGCGCCGGCGCTCCTCGTCCAGGCCCTTGATGCTGCGCATCAGGTGCAGGCGCTCGGCCAGCACCACCAGCACCACGCGCACGTCCTCGGCGATGCCGAGCAGCAGCCGGCGCAGGTTCTCCTCGTGCTGATCCTGGTCCTTGGCGGCGATCACCGCGTCCACGTTGGCGATCTGGTCGATGCGCGCGAGGTCCGCCACCATGCGGGCGATGCCGCGGGCCGAAGCGCTCGCTGAGCTGCTCCGCGGTGACGTCCGGGCGGCCCAGACAGCCGTTGAGCAGCGCGGCGACCAGGGTCTCCGCATCCATGCGCAGCCCGACCAGGATGTCGGCGGTGGAGAGCAGGTGTCGGACCTGGGTCTCGCCGGTCTCGAGCATCTGATCGCCGCGGCAGCGGATCAGCAGATCGCAGGCCTCGGCGATGCGCTTGCGGTCGCGCCTCGGGTAATTCTCGGGCAGGGCGGCGAGCCAGTGGCTGGCGACAGACGCGTCGTCCGGCTCGTCGTCGGGCAGGTTGTAGACGGGCTTGACCATGCGTTGAGTGTAACCCCCTTCCGCGCGCGGGGGGGGTCGAATTGGCCGCGGTCAGTCGATCACATGGCTGACGAGTCCGTCCGCCAGCTTGGGCTCGAACCAGGTCGATTTGGGGGCATCACCTCGCCCGCGTCCGCCACCGCCATCAGCTCTTCCATGCGCGTGGGATGCAGTGAGAAGGCGACCCGCATCCCGCCCTCGTCGACGCGGCGCGCCAGTCCGTCCAGACCGCGGATGCCGCCGACGAAGCCGATGCGATCGTCGCGCCGGGGATCGACGATGCCGAGGATGGGCTCGATGAGGTTGTCCTGGCAGCAGGCTCACGTCGAGACGT
>CAVORB010000045.1:0-59475 GCA_963698495.1 uncultured Gammaproteobacteria bacterium
GCACAGGTGATCCATATTCGGTGCCGCCTGATCGGGGGCGCGGCCGCCTTTGCGGCCGAGCGGCCCGTCTACAGCGACCAGGTCAATCAGAGAATCGCCCGCGCGAAGTTGCGCGAGTCCGCTCTCACCCGGGCCCCGCTCGAGGCGGCAACCGAGTACCTCGCTGTAGAACGAGATCATGTTCCCGAGGTCATTGGCCCGCAGGACCACATGATCGATGACCTGGATGTTGATCGGATTGGCTTTTTTCATGGCCCTTACCTGCAGTTTCGGGGTGATAGGGATGTCTGTCGCTGGCACGCCGTCACGCCCAGCAACATCAAGACGATGCCTGCTGCGATCAGCGTGGCGCTCGGCAGGATGGCGGGGAGGGCGGGCTCCGCCAGCAGGAGCATGGCAATGGGCACGCCGAATACCGCACTGACGCCGCCCATCAGACTCATAAACACCGGGCCTCCGGCTTTCTGGAGCACGAATAGCAGCAGGAATTGTCCCGCGAACACACCCGCTTGCGTTGCGATCAAGGGTCCGGCATAGGCGCTTTCGGTGGGGATGGCGAGGGACCAGCCGGGCACCAGGGAAAAGAACATGAGTGTGACAATCCCACCCAGCAGCATGCCGGGGGCCAGGGACTCCGCGGTCGCACCCGGGGGCCAACGCCGCGTTCGGTAAAGATTGCCCGCCGAGAGCAATACCGGTCCGATCAGCGTCACGAGGATCCACGCGGTGTCCGTATCCGGAGCCGACCACTTGCGGACCACCAAGTAGGTCGTGCCGACGAGCGCCAGGAAGACACCGGTTGCTCGCCACCAGCAGAAGGTCTCCATCCGCAGCATCAGCGCGCCGACATAGGTCAGCAGCGGCGGCAGTGAGATCATCAGCGCAACGAAGCTGACGCCCAGATGGGTCACCGCGTTGAAGAAGATGAGGTTGGACCCCGCTACGGTGAGGAATCCGGAGACGACGAAGTATTCCACCGAGCGTCGGTTCACTCTGGCGGTCTGACCCCGGAAGTAGGAGACCAGGGTCAACAGCAAGGCGGCACCCGCCAGCGACCAAGTCAGGTAGGCCAAGGGCGTTACGCCGATCCCTTGCGCAACCTTCGCCAGA
Organism: uncultured Gammaproteobacteria bacterium; assembly: GCA_963698495.1. Classification (GTDB taxonomy): domain Bacteria; phylum Pseudomonadota; class Gammaproteobacteria; order Chromatiales; family Chromatiaceae; genus CAVORB01. The sequence continues at coordinate 1,111 of CAVORB010000045.1, forward strand.
TTGGTCGAGACGGCCAGTAGCAGCCCAGCAGCCAGCAACGCCGCCGCGGCCACATACGACTGACGCCGCCGTGTCGGCTGGTCGATACGCGCGGAAATCCTTCCTATTGTGCCTGACATCGCTCGTTCCTCCTTCTTGGTTACCTGACCGGCATCGCGATCGGACGGATGGGCGCCGCATCGGCCCCGCGGAGCTTGAGCGATCCGCCGATGAAGGCGAATTCGTAGACCTGGTCGCGCGAGAGCTCCTCCAGGTAGACGAGCTCCATGATGGGTGTACCCTGCTCCGCGAGGAGGTAGGTGTGGACCGGCACGTACTCGGTCTCCAACTCCGACGGAAAGGCCTCGAAGCTCAGGTTGTCTGCGCCGACCACCATGGCACCGCTCTCTTCAACCAGGAATCGTGCGGCTGCCATTCCCAATCCAGGCGGGTTGCGCATGTAGGCCTCGGCATCCTCGTAGAGCTTCATGCGCCCGGTGCGAATCAACACCACATCACCCTCGTGCAGCGCGGTGTTCTGTTTCTTCAATGCGGCGACCAAATCATCGCGTGTGACTCGATAGCCATCGGGCAGCATTTCGAGTCCTTTCGCGGCGGCCACGTCGATCAACACACCGCGCGCAACGAGCGGCGGGATCTTCTCGGCGCCGGCCACTCGCCAGCCCCGATCGCCGAGATGCTCTTCGGCTTTGAATCCGTTCCAGATCTTTCCGTCCAGACCAAAGTGGACGAGTGCGTCGATGTGCGTGCCCATGTGGGTGTACATGGAGATCGCGGCGCCGCTATAGCTGACGTGCTCATTCATCGCGGTGCCGACATGCAGTGGGTCATCGACGACGGTGCCGTGCGGTGTGTGCGTCATCCAGATCCGATAGTGCGGGTCTCCGGCGGCTTGCCAGCTGGGCATGCCGATGAAGTAGTCCACCGACAAGTCGTAGACGGCGCCTCCGGATATCCGGGACAGGATGGCGTTTCGCGATTCCGCCGTGATCAGATTGAGACGTCCGATCTCGTCATTCGGACCCCACGGGCTGTTGCCAACGGTTCGCTCGGTGCCTTTAGCTGGAAGAGCAACGGCAAGCACGAGCGCCGCGGTGATCAGCAGTTGCTTAAGTGTCTGGTTCATCCGGTCCTCCTGTTGGTCGGTGTATCTGACGGCATTACGCCGTCATCCTCAGGATACTGGGCCGCATGAATTTGATAATCCTGCCCAATGGAATAATATTGTTCACGAATATTGAGTAATCTCTTGCCGCATGGATTCACTGACTGACATCGCCGTCTTCGCACAGGTCGTCGACAGCGGCAGTTTCACGGCTGCCGCGGAGCGGCTGTCGTTGTCCAAATCCGTGGTCAGCAAGTACGTGACCCGACTCGAGGACCGCCTGGGGGCGAGGCTGTTGCATCGCACCACGCGGCGTTTGAGCCTCACCGAGGTCGGTAGGGCTTTCTACGAGCGGAGCCGGCGAGGCCTGCAGGAGATCGAGGAAGCGGAGGCCGAGGTCTCACGGCTCCAGGGTGAGCCTCGTGGCATCTTGCGTATCAACGCGCCGATGTCCTTCGGCGTGCTGCACATCGCGCCGGCAATCCCGGAGTTTCTCGAGCGCTATCCCGAGCTTGCGGTCGACATGAACCTCGACGACCGCAAGGTCGACGTGATTGAAGGAGGGTTCGACGTGTCGGTACGAATCTCCGGCATGCCGGATTCCTCGCTGGTTGCACGACGCCTGGGACCCTGCCGTCACGTTATCGTCGCCTCACCCGAGTACCTTGCGTGCCACGGGCGGCCTCGTACTCCGGATGAGCTCAGACATCACAATGTCATCACCTATCAGTACCAGGAGTCCGCCCTGGAGTGGCACTTTCGTGCGCCGGGCGAAAAGCCCGTTTCGGTGCCTGTCACAGGGTCGATACGGATGAGCAACAGTCTCGCGCTGCGCGAGGCTTTACTGAACGGTGCCGGTGTTACGCGAACCCCTACATTTGTTGTTGGCCGGGATATTCAGGAGGGACGGTTGCGCGCGATCCTCACGAATTACGAAACGCTAGAGGTTTCGATCTACCTTGTCTTCGCGCAGCGGCAGCATCTTGCCCCCAAAGTGAGGGCATTTGTGGACTTCATGGCCGAACGCATCTCCGACGAGCCATATTGGGATCACGAAACGAAGGCCGCTGCATCCTCAGCGGTCTGACATCAGTTTGATTCTGGCTCGTTCATCCCAGTCAGCTGCAAAGGATTGTGCCCGAGCTGGCCGACGCGAGCTGGGACGCCTGGGATCAAGAAGGCCGCAACGGCGGGGCCTCGACCTCGATCCCATCTCGTTCTCGCTCAGGAACCAGAGGGAGGAGGGTTTAGGACTGTTCGCAGGTATACGGTGCGCACTCACGGGTAGTCCGGGGGCGATCGGTGCGATGAAGCCCCGGGGTCCACGGGGTGTTCGATCGGATCTTTTTACTGGCCGCGGTGCAGACTACCCACACCCCTTGGGTGGTCGCGCCATGGCGCCGGCTACTGACCGGTCATACGTCCCTGCAGGGCACGCAAGGCGGGGCTGCTCATCAGGGCCTTGAACCGCGGGTTGTCCTGCAGCGCGCCCAGGTTCCCGGAGTTCACCAGCTGCATGAACTCCGGGTCGGCGAGGGCCGCCTGAAGCTGCGGATCGCTCTGCAGGGCGGTGATCATGCCCATGATCTCGGCGTTACCCATCATCTGCTGCTGGAGATCCGAGATCTGCGCGCCGTACCCGTCGTTCAAGCCGGCGGCTGCACCACCCGGCTGCAGGGAGAGGATCTGCGTCTGGTCGATGGTCACCCGGCCCAGGGCGGGCGACTCGACCAGGTAACGGCCGTCCGCGAAGCCCACGACCTCGCCGGAAATGACGCTGCCGTCCCGCAGCGCGATGCGGCTCGCCTCCCCGGCCGCCGCGGCCCCCACCAGCCCCAGGCCAAACAGCAGCACCCAGGCGTAACGGCTCTTCATTGCTGTCACCTTCCATTGAGTCAACCCACGCTGTGGACGCGCCCCTCGTCGCCCTCATTACCAGCGAGAATAGGTTGGGGTGAGGGCAACGATTCATGATACCGCAGCGCCCTTGATCCTGGCTGAGGGAAGGCGGACCGCCACACTCGGCCAAAGTCCGCCACGCTCATCCACTCGCGGTCGCCGATCGCCAGGAAGTTAAACCGTATGCTACCCGTATTTCTCAGGACGTTTGCCGTGCACGGATGCGGCGCCGCGTCCGCCTGCCCGGCCGGTAAACGCTCCAGATGCGTTACGATCTATCGTCCGGTGGCGGGAGCCACGGCGTTATGCCCGGCTCCGCTGCAGGCTCGCCTTAAGGTTCCGGGGGAACGATCCGGGCCTGGGTGCGCCCACCGCGGCGCGCATACAGGGTACAGAAGGGGCAGGTCGGGACCAACCGGCTGGCGCTGGCGACCAGGTAACGCAGCTCGCAGGCTACGCAGTAGCGCAGCTCCGCGGTGCCCACGCGCAGATCCCGGGCGATGACCCAGGCGGTGTTGAAGTCCACTTTCGGCTCCCCCGGCACCATGGCCAGATAGAGGTCGTGGGCGTCCATGACGGCTCGGATGTCGAGTTGGCGGGTCGTCGAGGGTCCACCGTAGCGCTCGTAGAGCGCGGCGAAGAGCCCGGCGTGGACCTGCTGGGCGCGGGTCTGGATGGTCGCGCCCCCAATCATCGGGATCTGCCCGCTAGGGGCGCCGTGCCCGTGGATCTCGCGGTGCAGGACGCGCAGCTTCGCCCGCGAGACCCCCGTCTCGTGGTGCACGATCGAGACCCGGGCCTTGCGCCGGAGCAGTTCGACGGCCAGCTCCAGCCGCTCAAGATCACCCAGAACGCTCACGCGACCCCTCCACGGCGGTAAGGGCCACATGGGCGGGGCCGAGCCAGCGCCCGTCGATGCAGGCGGTGAGCACGTTCGCCGCCGCTTTCTGCGGCAGCCGCAGGGCATGGACCGCGACCGGCGAGCTTGCGAGCGTTGCGATCGCACCGGCGCTCGCCTCCCGCAGCCAGGAGGTGAGGGGCTCTCTCACCCCCAGCACGACCTCGGCCTGGACAACATCTTGCCCGACTAGGCGCTGGGCGAGCAGGAGATAGGAAAGGTTGAGCTGAAAGACCGCCGCGGGCACGGGTGTGGTGAGGGGCGCTGGTGACTCGTCGCGCATCGTCTGTCCTCGTGTCTACTCGTTTCCGATGGTGCCGGCCCGGATGCCCCGCAGGGAGGCGACCAGGGTGCGCCAGCCGATGGTGGCCCGGTTGCCCTGGATCCCGGCATAGAAGCTCCGTCCCCGATGATCGCCGGGCAGTCCCGCCCACACCCGCGCCAGGTTCGCGGCGAAACGCTCGTCACTGAGGCGCCCTTCGATCCAGTCTTCCAGACCGGCGTCCCTGGCCAGCCGCATGGCCATCCGGTCCTGCAATGCGGGGGTGAACCGTTCCTTCCCGGTCAGCCCCATGCGTCCGACGAGCCCCTCGAAGGTGTCGTCGATGATCTGGTAGCGCCCGATGGCGGAACCGCCGATTGCGCGCACCAGCCGCTTCTGCAGTGCCCGCACCTCGCCCACCGTGAGATCCGCCAGCTGTAACGTGTTCTGGTGCGCCGCGCGGTACCAGGCGTTGTAGTTGCCGCGCGACTCGGGACCGGCCACCAGGTCGAGCACCGCGTTGGTGCGCCAAAGGCTAATCACCGAGCCGACCTCCAGCCTGCGTGAGGGGCCATGCAACGCCTCGCGCACCGCGAGCACCCGTCGCCCGAAGGTCCGCGCCGCGCCGTCGTCATCCGGGTACCGGAAGTGACCGACACCGAGTGCCAGGTCGCCCCGCGCGGAAGCGATGGCGTCGGCCAGCAAGCTGGCGGCGACACCCAGGTTCACGCCCGGGTCGAGCAGGGTCGCGGGATCGCCGACGCGATGCCCGTGGCGCTTCAGGCTGACCTGCAGGAGCCCGACCTCGAGGTCGCGGCCCCCCGCAGACAGGGTGCCGAGCGCGGCCCGTGCCTCCTCCCGACTGTCGTAAAACTGACGACCTGCAGATGACCCCACCGTCCACTGCCAGGGTGAGACCTGGCCATCGCCGTTCGGCCGTTGCGTCTCGTGCAGGGCGAGCGCGTAGAGCAGAACCGGGTCGATTGCGTGACGTCGGGCGATCAACGTCCCAGCGTGTTCCCGACAGATCCAGCGCGGTTGCTGGTGCCGCAAGAGCGCCCAGCAGGAGCACCAGAATCAAGCGCGACCGAAGCACGAAGCAGCCTCTTTTGCTTAAGAACATCGTAAGGACACCCGGCATGGCAGGCAATACGGAGACGAAAATATTTCTTTAGGAATATCAATATAGATCAATGTGTTACGTCACTCTTCCCCGGCGCCGAGCGACCGCAGGAGACGTTCCCGGCGCTCGTCGAGGACCGGTGCGGGTTTCGCCGACCTGTGCGGCCGGCGGAATCGTCGGCGGAAGTCGACCCGCAACGCAGGTTGTAGAGCCCGATCAACGCGAGCTGTCGCAGCCGCTCGGCCCGGGCACGTGACGGCAGCTCCGCGAGCGCGGCCCGCAGCTCCGGCTGGCTCGAGCCGATGTGCACGACGATGCGCCACCCGGGCTCAACGCCTGCCATAGTGGAAGAACCCGCGGGCATTGGCGCCGACCGGGTCGCGCGCGAGCCGCACCTCGGCGCCGGGGAAAAGCGCCGTGGCCTGACGCCCGTAGAGCGCACCGCCACCCCCGGTCACCACCACCAGACCCACGTCGGTGTCCTCCCGCCGCAGGGCCTGGCGCAGGGCCTCCAGGGCGACCCCGCCGACCTCCCGTGCTGCACCATCCAGCGCGGGCTTTAGCGGCACCCGCTGCCCGAGCACCAGGACGTGCTCCCGGCCTAGACGCAGCGCCGCCTCCAGCGCCAGCGGCTGGGGACGTCCGCCGTGCTGCTCGGCGATTCGCCCCGCGGCGCGCTCCAGCAGGACCGACATCGCCTCCAGGCTGGTCCCGGAGGCACCCCGGCGCAGCTCCCCGGCGACGATCACCGCCCAGTCGAAGGAGTAGTAGCCGGCATCGAGCACCAGCACGGTGCCTTCCTCGATGCAAGCCAGGGTCTCCGCGTCCAGATCCGACCACAGCAGATCGACGAAGACCCCGACCGGCTGCGGCACGATGCGCACCTCGCCGACCTCGATCGTTCCCCGCTCGGTGACATGGCGTCCGACAAGCGAGCGGCGCAGCGCCTCCCGCCGCCGAGGCTCCCGCGCCTGGGCGACCGGCAGTCCGGTGACCAGTCGGTCCACCACCGGACGGTTGGCGAGCACCAGGGCCGCTTTCACGAGTGCCTGATAGGCCGGCGTGGCGGCATAGTCCTCGTGCAGGGAGCGCTGCCAGCCCTCGAACCGCGCCGGCTCGATCGCGGCGGCCCAGCGCTGGCCTTCGACCTCGACCAGAACGGCGTCCTGCAGGCGCGCGGCGCCGATCTGCTCGCCCAGCCGATCCACTGGTGCCGCGCCCGCGGGGCGGACGATCATGCGCGGCGATCCGACGGCCTCGCCGACGGCGATCTTCAGGTTCGAGTAGCCCACATCCAATCCGATGACGGTCATCCGGTCCTCACGTTCACTGCAGGTACACTGGCGGTACACAAGCGGTCACGAAACCGCTCTTCCCAAGCCGTTCTGCGACAGGAAGTACACGCCAGGTACACTGGCGGTACACAAGGGTGAGAGGAGCATGCCCGAGATCCCCCCGCACGACCGCCGGGAAAAGCGGCCGAAAACCGTGCCCTTTCGCGGCGGTGCCAGAAGGGCGGCTGTGGTGTAGTGCGAGGCCGGAATCGGGGTGCGGGCGAATACAGGGAGCGGTCGCAACCTGCGGGCAAATACACCGCCCAATTCAATGGCTGTAACCAACTGAGCGCATTGAAAAAAGCCTGCAGGCAAATACACGCCTCTGTGTCTGCATGCAGGCGGAAACACACCCGAAAATCCGTCAGTGCGGGGGGTGCGGGCGAATACAGGGAGTGGTCGAAACCTGCGGGCGGAAACACGAAAAAATTGGCGACGCGCAACCGATTGATTGAAATCGGAAAAAGCGTGCGGGCGAAGACACCCCTACCGGTCTGCATGCGGGCGGAAACAAGTCCCCGAAATGCCCGTTTTTCGGGGGCTCAAGGATGCGGGCGAATACAGAGGTCGTGTTTCACATGAGTTAGATATGTGGAAACACGGGGGTCGCGGAGCATGTCCCAAGAGAGACCGGAAATCGCGGAAACCATCGAGCGCTGGGCGCAGGCACGCCTGGAAGACCTGGCCGCCGAAGCAGGGGAGGTGGCATCACGGTTTTACCTCCGTGCCGCCCAGGAGCGTGCCCAACGCCCGCGCAGCGAATGGGGCCGGCTCGGGGTGCGGGTGCGTACCCTGCGCACCGCCCGGGCTGCTCCCGGTTCCTTCGCCATCGAGTGGTTCACCCGGCGCTGGGTCAACAAGACCGGGACAAAGCCACGGACCTTCACGACCTACCTCCGGCGCGGAACCGGCGATCGTTATCCCCGTTCGGCCTTCACCGCCGTCGCCCAGCCGTGGGAGATCGCGCTCGCCGAGACGCTGGAGGAGCGCTTCGCCGAGATCCGGCGCCTCGCGCGCAGCGTCTCGCGGGTGCGCACGGCCTTTCGCCTGCACGCCAAGCTGGAACAGGCGGTGAGCGAGGCGCTCGGGCAGAGTGCCCGTGAGTCCGGGAGCCAAAGAGAGATCTCTCCCGGTCGCACCCACGAGACGCTCTAGACCCGGTCAGTCCGCCCTCGCCGAAGAAGTCCCTGGCGCAAGCGGGTTGCTACCCGTTGCCAACGCGCCGTTGACCCTGTCTCGCCCGGTGTCGCCAAGGGGACCTTGGAACCAGTCCGAAAAGAACGGACTTGGGTTTTCGCAGGCTCAGCGTCGGCTGTGCCATGGAAGAGGGGCGGTGATCGCGGGGCTTGTGGGGTTCGGCGTGGAAGACAGCCTGAAAATAAAGGTTGAGAATATCATGAAATACTAATACAGTGGTTCGTCATTGAGGGAGCGAAAGAAAAACACCCTCATTTGCTGAACCCAGATACCTACAACTCAGAGAACCTCTATGAAAAAGCTTGCTACTGCTGCCGCGATCGCGGCACTGCTCGGTGTGTCCGCCTCTGCTTCCGCCTTCTGGGGCGGTGGTCCCGGCTACGGTTCCGGCGGCAACGACTGGTGGAACGACATGTTCGGGGATGGCTTCGGTGACTTCGACATGAGCATGTCCGGCGGCGGGCGTGGTTCCGGTCGCGGGTACAACCGCTACCGCGATGCCTACGGCTACGGCCCGTACGGCGGTTACGGCGCTCCCTACTACGGTGGCGGATACCCCTACGCGGCGTCTTATGCCGCTCCGGTGGCCCCGGCGGCTCCTGCCCCTGCTGCGACCAAGTAAGGGATTCGATCTGATCTGAACGCGGCGTCATGCACAGGGAGGTGCAGGCCCGCGCGGGTTTCGCCAAGCACATTGCATCCCATCAATGCCGCCCCGACGCCCGGACGCTTTTGGCGTCGGTGGGAGGCTGTGAGCAGCAAGCAGTATCGCGGTAGCAAGCTCCTTCCTCCGGCGCCACCCCTCTCCTTCTCGTTCCAGTGCTCGTGAACCTGCGTTCCGACGCATAAGCAGGCACATCAGGGCTTGCGTTGCATGCGTGCTCGATACACCGCGGCCCCGCGCTCGTAACCTCCTCTTATCCCCCGTTCCTGTTACCGCGTCTGTGGATAGCCTGTGTAGGGAGGGGCTAAGTGCCTCTCGAACCGTCGGGCGTTGCGCCTTTGGCTGGAAATTGTCCAAGGTGCCTGCATCTGCGCGATCCGCGGAGATCCGCGGCGGCGTCTCGAAAGAGCGTCATTTTCGCCATCTTTCGGGCTCACGGCTGTCCCCCGGTTGGGTGCAGCATGTCGGGATGGGACTGTTTGGCCGCCGCAAGCTTCCTTCGAGCTCCGCGCCCGCGGAGCCGGATGTCACGTCCCTCGACGACCCCGAAATCCCGCGCTACCCGCCATTCCTGAAGGGGCTCCCCGTCGCCGCGCCGGCGCGGATCGTTGCCACTCAGCGCGAGCTGATCGCCCGGCTGCAAGACGGACTGGCCTTCACGGATTCGCGCTTCGATACGCTGGTACGGCCGGTGGTCGAGCGCTACGCCGCCTTCGTCCACCTGCTCCCGGCCTCTGAGGCGCACCATCATCGTGGCGCCGGAGGTTTGTTCCGCCACGGCCTGGAGGTCGCCTTCCACGCCGCCCAGGCGAGCCAGGGCCGCATCTTCGCCCTGGACCGCAGCCCCGCCGAGCGCCGGGAGCTGGAGCCGCGCTGGCGCCTGGCCGCAGGACTCGCCGGGCTATTCCACGACGCCGGCAAGCCGGTCTCCGATCTGTCCGTGTCCGACCGCGAAGGCCGCACCACCTGGCGGCCGCTGCTCGGCTCCCTCACCGACTGGGCGGCGACCAATGGCGTGGATCATTACTTCCTACGCTGGCGCGAGCGCCGCCATGCCCGCCACGAGACCTTCGGCCTGCTAGTCTTGGAGCGCATCCTCACCCCCGAGGTCACCGCCTGGCTGGTGGATGCCGATCCCGAGATCATGCAGGGCCTCCTCTCCGCCGTGGCCGGGATCGACGACGGGGCGGTGCTCGGGAGCCTGGTGACGGAGGCCGACCGGGCATCCGTGGAGCGGGACCTGCGCGAGAACCACATCGACCCCGCCGCCACCTCGCTCGGCGTGCCGGTGGATCGGTATCTACTCGATGCTATGCGCCGCCTCGCCCGAGGCGGTAAATGGCAGATCAACGTCCCCGGCGCGCGCCTGTGGATGCTCGCCGAAGGCCTGCACCTGGTCTGGCCCGCCGGGGCCGAGGACGTCGTCTCGCTGCTCGCGGCCGACAAGGTCCCCGGCATCCCCCGCGACCCGGACACCCTGGCCGATATCCTCCTGGAACGCGGCCACGCGATCCCGCGGCAGGAAACGGGAAGCACTCCTCGCTACTGGCGTCTGGCGCCCGCTCCGCTCGCTCGCGATGGACAAGCCGTGACGCTCTCGATGCTGCGCCTGGCCTCGCCCGAGCTGGTGCTCGCCGGGGCGCCTCCCGCGGCGATCGGGCTCGCGGACGCTTCCGAGCCCGAGACCTTCGATCCCGGGATCGAAGGGCCAACGAAGCCGTCGGAGAGCGAGGGAAGCGGGAAGACCGGGCGCCAGCTGGAGGAGGGGACACCCCACGCCGCCGTCGCGTCGCCATCCCGTCACTGCGTGTCCGCTGAAGACACGGGAACACGAGACGCTTCGGTATCAACGGCGGTAACCTCTCGGGCGTCAGCGACGTCGCATCCTCACGCCCCATCGGAGAAACGGCGAGCGCGAGCACGAACTGCCGAGGCAACGGCGGGGCAGGGGACCGACCCGGGTAACCAACGTGGAGAAGCGGTCGCCAAGGCCACTGCCTGGCTCCGCGCCCGCGGTACCGGAGGGGAGACGTTGCTCGCCCTGACGAGAATTCTCTCAGGCGACCCGGGTGCCTGCTTCGCGGCCGAACGGCGCTCTCATTCGTAAGCGCTGTCCCGCCACACTACGCGGGGGCGTGTCGCCCCGAGGCGCTGATTCTCTTCTAGGGGTCAGAAAAACACGTTGATGCCCGTCACCAACACGTTGCGATTCGCCCAGTCGTCGCCGGCGCGGAAACGGTTCCACCGATATCCGATCTTGAGCTTGACACCGTCCGCCGGCCGCCACGCAAGTCCACCACCGAGCCAGTTGGCCTCGAAACGACCGGCGTTGGTGCTGTAGAAGACCTCTTCCTCCACATACGGTCGAAGCGCGAGGGGCGTGAGATCCCAGGGCGCTTCGAGGGTGATCTCGTTGCGCAGTCGCAGGTCGTCGTCTCGCCAGTCGAAGTATCGGCCCTCGGCACGGAGCCGGTTCGTGAGGCGAAAGCCGTTGATACGGTCCGCGAAATAGCCCTCCAGCATCACGCGATCCTCGGGCTGCCAGTCCTCGGCGAAGCGGAACCACGCGCGCCGATAACCGATCCTCAGGCTGAGCCGGGAGGTGATCTGGTAGCCGAGCGATGCGCCGGTGTAGGCGAGGAATTCATCACGGAAGTTGTTGCGCGTGGCAACATTGGAGCGCGAGATCACGAACCAGTCATCGGTGAGCGACGCCTTCAGCAACAGGTTGTAACTTCCGCCGGCATCCTGCGCGGCCATGGCGGGTGCTAAAGCGAGGTTCAACAGCAAGAGGAGCGCGCGGTACTTTCCGATGAGGGTCTCTCTTTCTTGCGTCGACGCGCTGAGCTGCCGATCGCCCTGCCTGGGATGCCGCAACATGCGGCCGACGCAAACGCGATTAGGGCCGATCCTTCGAGGCCGAGGCCTCGGTGGAGGTACCGAGAGAGCTGCGGCCGACTTAGCCACGCGGCTGGTCGTTGCCGGGGCTGAGTCGAAAGAGGGCATTCGCGCCGGCATCGCTGGCGAAATAGAGGGCGCCGTCGGGACCGACAGCGACCCCGACCGGGCGTGCCCAGCGGCTCCCATCCTCGCGTTGAAAGCCAGTCATGAGGTCGTCGACGGCGCGCGGCTCACCGTTCTCGAAGCGAACGCGCACCAGCTTCGGCTCACGCCGCGTGGCCGGATCCCCAGACGCGCAACCGTGGGGCCGCGTCGCCCAAGACCCACGCAGGGCGATGATCGCGTCCCCTTCGAGATCAGGCAACAGCGCACCCCGCGGAACGAAGGAGACGGCCATTGGTGCGCTGCGGGCGGGAAACGTGGCTACCGGACGTACCACGGCCTCCGCCGGTCTCGGCGGCTGGACCCGAATGCGATTGTCCCGACGCAGGTTCTCGCCGTTGAACTGAAACCAAGGCATCCCATGGAAGGATCCCGGCATGAGCTGGCTGAAGTACTCCGGCGGGAGCTCGAAGCCCCAATGGTCCGGACCGTTGTTGCTGGCGTACAAGGCGCCCGTGTCGGGATGCCAGTCGAAACCTATCGGGTTGCGCAGACCGGACGCAAAGTTCCGCCACGTCGGTTTGGGGCCACTCTCGTCCAGCACCAAGACGCCACCGCGGCGGTCCTGAAACGCATAGTCTTCCCCCAAGTACTCGTTGCTGCAGTTGCCGCTGATGCCGAAGTTCACGTAGATCTGGGCATCCGGTCCGACCCGCACCGTGCGGCTGCGATGTCCTCCCCCGCCAGCGGGCAACGCCGCGAGGAGGCGCTGCTCGCCGCGCCGCAGTGGCGCCCGACCAGGCTCGTAGGGAGCGGAGTAGAGACCGTCTGTATACGCAATCAGGAGCTCGCCGGGGCGGAATGCCACGGCGTGGGGATAGCCCCCGGGATTGGCGAACACCTCCGGCTCGCGATACGGCGGGCGTAACCGATAGACCCGCCCGCTCTTGGAGCCGATGAAGAGGTCGCCATCGGGGGCGAAGGTCAGAAGACGCGGCGACTGCAGTGCCTCGGTGAGCAGCTCCAAGCGAAAGCCGGACGGGATTACGACCGCGTGCGCCTCGCCAGCCACCTCGAAGCTGACGGTCACGCGGCCCAGAACCGTTTCCGATCGGGCGATATCGCTCGCAATCAGACCAACAGCGAAGGCAAGGAAGAGCCGGAAGCGTTTATGAACTTGCATCGCGAAAGATCCCAGAGTTCTCCGATGGCCAAAGCTTACCTGCAATTCTTCTCCTGATGCGTCGCTGAAGCGACAGCGCGCGGCGATTCCGTTCAAATCCGAGCACACTTGCCCTGTCGCTTGCGGTAAGGCGCGTTACATTCCCAGTCGTTTCCGGAATAATCGAGATGAGCGTTCGCCGGAATCTTGAACGCGACGCAAGCCTCCCTGGCCGCTTGGTATCCTCGATCGCATTTCCAGCCCGGCCCGTGGGAAGCATCTGTCAAGTATCCGTTTTCAGGCACCTCGATGGCCACGCAGGTCTCGTCGGCCGTTCGATAGCCCCGATCGCACGTCCAACCCGACCCGTACGAAGCATCGGTCCGATACCCGTTCGCAGGCACCTTGACGGCGATGCAGGCGTCTTTGTCCGCTCGGTATCCTCGATCGCATCTCCAGCCCGTCCCGTATGAATCGCCCGTCAAGAATCCGTTCCGAGGCACCTTGATGAAGGCGCAAGCCCCGTCAACTGGTCGATATCCTCGATCGCATGTCCAGCTTGCGCTTCCGGAGTCGTCGAGATAGGCGTGAGGAGGCACCTCGATTGCCATGCAGGTTTCGTCGACCTTCCGATATCCCCAATTGCACTCCCAACCAGGTCCGTAGGAGGTATCGGTCGCGTATGCGTCAGCCGGCACCTTGACGGCCATGCAGGCACCGTCGGTCTCTCGATAGCCCCGATCGCACTCCCACCCGCTGCCATAGCGTTTCGCGCCCGCATGCTCGGGAACCCCGAGGGAATGACCCTGGCCAAGCACATGGCCTGATACGGTCGCCAGAAGCGCGAGAAAAATTAGGTGGCACATGGACATGGCATAGGGTCGTCGCATCTTCGGTTGCTCTTTATCGCGTGAATCGGGCTCGTTCCTGGACGTCATCGGCGCGCTCCAGAGAATCAGCAGTGGTGACCAGGTTCGCGGATGGTCCGTCGTCTCTAACCACTTTGGTGCTTCAGTCTGGATACCACGAGGTCGCGATGATTTGTATCAGTGGCGACCGACTGGCGTCTGTGCGTCAGTGTACATTGGTTGCGGAAAACGGATCGGCCGCCGAGAACATGGAGCCGGGGTGCGACAGAGATCGTCCCTGGCTATGTACGCTGGCGCACAGTCGGTTGGCAAGATGAGGAGGAAAATGTGATTGGGATGAAGGGCGATCCAATTCGATGGCAAGCCCACCAATCAGGAGAGATCCAATGTCGATACACACGATCGTAAAGAAAGTGGCCTTCGGAAGGACGTTCGCCTTTGGCGAATCCGATGAGGTAACGCCAACAGCCGCATCCCACGTAGCTACCGACGAGCCGAACGCGTCTCCGAAGCGGGAACAGGCTGACCGTCAGGCCGTAGAAAGAGCGGAAAACGAAGGAATGTCGGTTTATTCGGACTAATCAAGCGCAGCTAACAGGCGAGATCTTCCCAATGCCATCGCAAAACACCAACGGCGGTCGGGGCAGTCCCTGGACCAGCCGAGTCCCATCGCCCCCCGATCTGGAGGATCTGGTCCGACAGGGACAGGATCGGCTCAAGCAGTTCCTGCCAGGCGGTGGCCCGCGTGGACTCATCGTCCTCGCCATCCTCGTTCTGCTCGGCTTGGGCGCATGGACGGCCTATTACACCGTGCCGAGCGACTCGGTCGCCGTCGTGCAACGTTTCGGCAAGTACCTCAAGGACGTGCAGCCGGGACTGCATTTCAAGCTGCCGTTGGGTATCGACACGGCTACGATCGTTCCCGTAAAGCGACAATTGAAGCAGGAATTCGGGTTTACGACCCCGGGCGCAACCGATCCGTACCAGAGTCCTAGCGGCGGAGAAGGGGAAACAAAGCGGGAAACGGAGATGGTGACCGGTGACCTCAACGCCGCTCTGGTGGAATGGGTGGTGCAATACCGTATCTCCGATCCCGTTCAAATTCCTCTTCGACGTTCGGGATCCGAGTCAAACCCTCCGCGACGTTTCCGAATCGGTCATGCGCGAAGTCGTCGGCGATCGCACCGTGGACGAGGTGATCACCATCGGCCGACAGGAAATCGAAACCGAAGCGCTGACCAAGATGCAGGCGCTCTCAACCAAGTACGCCATGGGGATCAGCATCGACCAGGTGCAACTGAAGAACATCAATCCGCCGCAGCCGGTGCAGGAGTCGTTCAACGAGGTCAACCAGGCCCAGCAGGAGAAGGAGAAACTGATTAACGAAGCGCGGCGCGACTACAACAAAGTGATCCCGCTGGCCGAGGGCGAGAAGGATCAGCGCATCCGCGAGGCCGACGGCTACCGGCTCAAGCGTATCAACGAGGCGGAAGGCGATGTCGCCCGGTTCAGCGCCCTGTTGGCGGAGTATACCAAGGCCCCGGAGGTCACTCGCCGCCGCATCTACATCGAGACCCTGCAGGACGTCATGCCGCGCATACGCTCGAAGATCGTTATCGACGAGCAGACGCGCAGCATCTTGCCGTTGCTGAACCTGGATTCCCGGAACGAGGATCGGCCATGAAAAAATCAGTCGCCATCCTGGCGGTCGTGGGCATCGGGATCTACGTCGCGATCAGCTCGATCTATACCGTGAGCGAAGTCGAGCAGGTGATCATCACCCAGTTCGGCAAGCCGGTCGGCGAGCCCGTCACGTCCGCCGGTCTGAAGCTCAAGGTGCCTTTCATCCAGGACGTCAATCCCATCGACAAACGGGTGCTGGAGTGGGACGGCAATCCATCGGATATGCCGACCAAGGACAAGCTGTACATCTCGGTCGACCTCTTCGCCCGCTGGCGGATCACCGATCCTCTGCAGTACTTTTTGCGCCTGCGCGACGAGCGCAGCGCCCAGTCCCGGCTGGACGATATTCTGGGCAGCGAGACGCGTAACGCGGTCGCCAAGCACGAGTTGATCGAGATCATCCGCACGACCAAGGATCGCGTGCCGCTGCGCGATGCCCTCTTGACCGACGCGGAACGGGACCTGGGTTCGCTGGTGCCAATCCAGAAGGGACGCAATCTGGTGGAGCAGGAGATTTTCGCCGCGGCCGCCGAGAAGGTTCGGGTGTTCGGTATCGAACTGCTCGATATCCGCTTCAAGCGGATCAATTACAACGAAAGCGTGCGTCCGAAGATCTACGATCGAATGATCAGCGAAAGGCGTCAGATCGCGGAGCGCTTCCTGTCCGAAGGCAACGGTGAAGCCGCCAGAATTCGCGGGAATCGGGTGCGAGACCTCAACAAGATCCAGTCCGAGGCCTACCGGCAGGTCGAGGAGATCCGCGGCGTGGCGGACGCCAAGGCAACCGAGATCTACGCCAGGGCTTACAACCAGAGCCGGGAAGCGGTGGCCTTCTATGAATTCACCCGGACCATGCAGGCTTACAAGACCATCATCGAGGAGAACACGACTCTGGTCCTATCCACGGACAGCGATCTGTTCAAGTTCCTGAAGGGCATGGACCCAGACCGCGATGCCGCTGGTCTCCCAGGTTCTGGCGAAAAACAATGACCCTACGTCCACGCGATAGGCGCGTCACTGGCGTATCGCCGGGATGATCAAGAGAGCGTGGGCTTGATCCCAGACGCCGTGCGGTGTGCAGATTACCCTGCTGTTCCAGTCCAGAAAGTGGCGCCTTTGGCGAGGAACTCGTCGTAGCGCATGTAGTGTGATCCGTCACAGGAAAAGGTCAGGCTTACGATTCCGTTGAAAACGTTGATGGAGGCGGTGCGCAGGTAGATGGTCGTATCGACTGTGCGCAGATCTCGCATGGCGGCCAAAATCCGGGCTATCTCGGTCCGCGGTATCGTGGCGTCCTCGGGGTAGGGCCGCGACGGGTATACCAGGCAGATGTCCGGATCCTTGAGCACTTCATGGTCGAGGATGCGATAGCGCAGCGGGTCATCGATCATCCAGATGGTGACTTGGCTGCTCGAGAAGTGAATCTGGCACTGGAAGACGCCGCGCTCCGTGAGCAGCTCTTCCAGGATCGACAGCGCGCTTTGCATATTGCGGTCCATCGGGCTCTCGGTCCGGGTCTGCTGGAACAGCGTGCCGCGGATCGCCGGGTCGCCCTTCACCTGTCGCCACTGGTCAGGCTCCAGGTAAAGCGCTGAAGTCACCGGCAGGCTGCGCAGGTCGAAATCCGCGCCTAAGTACCCCAGGGTGCCTGCCCCCGAGACAACGACTTGGAGCGCCATCAGCGACGGCCGTTGATGCGCACCCAGGCTGATATAGGCATCCGACAACAGAAAGCCCCACGCCGGCATCGCCTCCTTCATATAGGGGCGCTCGGCGCGATTGCGGAGATAGTGGCCGGGCACGACACCGGCTTTGCTGACGGTGTCACTGATCTGCGTGGCGTCGTTACCGGCGACATACAGATAGGTGCAATACGGAATGCTCGAGAAGCCCTCCATGAGTACGGCGTTCAACCGCTCCCGATCGCCCCACACCGGCGCGCACTTGTTGGCCAGCAACGCGATCGGTTCCCGCAGCATCCTCGCCAGTTCTTCACGCTGACGGAAGATGCTGTCCTTCCAAGAGGGTTCCATGGTCATGGCGGGAACCACGTTTGTACTACCGGCTTGAGTAGCCGCCAATGCTATCAACAACGGTGCTCCGGTGGGAACCGCGAAGCGTCACCTACCGAGAGCTCAGCCGCCGCGGTCGTCGTCATCCGCGGCGGGGTAGGGCAGGCGCAGATTGGGGTGGTCGATCGGCCGGGCGAGATAGGCCTTGCGGGTCGCCTCCGTTTCGAAATAGATGGTCAGATTGCCGTCTACCAGGGATGGATGACTCGTGACGTCTTCAATATCGTCGCCGGTCATGGGGTCGATGGCACTGATGCGGTACTCCGGCTCGTGAATCCGATGACTCTGGGCCTGATCGCGCGGCATCGCATCGGTGGCGACCCAATTCGGGAATTCGAACTTGACGGCTGGCGCCATCCGGGAAAGTGTCGATGTCAACATGCTGATCTCCGGTGACTCATCGCCGCCGCTTGAAAAGCTGCACGTTGTGCGCCGCTCCCTGCGGAAGCTCCACCCCTTTCTGAAGACGCCGGTTTCCGGCATGGGATGTGGCGATGATTACTTATACCCTAGTCATTTACTCAGGAAATAGCTCATCACATTAATTGATGAGACGAATGCGGGTTGGGATCGAAGCGGATCGCCCACTAGACAGCAGGCGCGTCGGATCGGGAATAATCGCCAGAACGATGAGCCGGGGACAACGACGGCCAGCGTGACAGATCTACGAATGTACCCTCTTGCCCGGTAACCGGGCGACCCTGTCCCCGGGGGCTCATCGGGAAAAAAGAGCCAAGGTGGGGCAAGTATGCCGCTGGAGGATGTCTGCGACCGGATAGAGCGAATAGACATTGTCGTATGCTCTGTGCGCTGGCGAACGGACGATCTTAAGCGAGAGGAGGAGAATCTCTGTTCGGACATCACACATTCGGGATCAGCCGGACAGTGATTTATTCCATTTCTTGAAAGCTTGAAAGGGCGATGTGCCCGCATGGCAATCTCGTTCCGGCTCGCAGCCTGCCCAGCAATTGATGAAGCTGAACTTACCGAACCCAAGCTGCCGTTTCGACGCATCGAAAAACCGCATCCGATTCTGGGGATACGACGAAGTAGCGTGGGTTTCTTTCTTCGTGGGAGGGGACGCTCTCAAGAAGCGTTTTCCAGGGATGAACAACGCCGAAGCCGGATTCCTCAAGGCATTCGGTGCAGCGCGGCAACGGATCCATGAGGTCGCGGAAGCAGTCCATGCGCGCGGAGAGAACGGTTCCTACGCTTGGGGCGGCTCGATTCGCTTTCCCGAAAACAGCTCGTCGTTGCGCGATACCTGAGGGAGATGAGTCATTATGTTAGTCACCTTTTCCTGTCCGGCCTACGCGGACATAACGATGTTCGGCGACGTGGCAGTCCGACTGCTCAAATTGATGGGACACAGCGGCACGGTGCCAGGCGCTCTCCTCGCGGAGGATGTCGAAGCGGCGCTGGAGCGTCTGGAGGCTGCGGTCGCGGCGGACGAGCAGTTGCCGGAGCCGGGAGAGTCTGCGCAAGGAGAGGACGACGAACCTGCGGTAAGTCTCGCGCACCGCGCCTTGCCTTTGATCGAATTGCTCAAGGCTGCGGCAAAGGCGAAGTGCAATCTGATGTGGGACAGCAGCGGCTAATCCGGGACTGGCGTGGGATGCGGTAGTATGTGATGGAGTACAAGGACTATTACGAGACCATGGGTGTCGCGCGCGATGCCACGCAAGACGAGATCAAGCGTGCCCATCGCAAGCTCGCCAGGAAGTACCATCCAGATGTGAGCAAAGAGCCCGATGCCGAAGCGCATTTCAAGGAGGCGGGCGAGGCCTACGAGGTGCTCAAGGACCCGGAAAAACGCGCGGCATATGATCAGCTCGGCAGGCGGTGGAAGGCTGGGCAGGACTTCCATCCGCCGCCGGACTGGGACGCGGGTTTCGAGTTTCGCGGCGGTGGTTACACCGCAGCCGACGCCGGTGTACACAGCAGTTTCTTCGAGGAGTTGTTCGGACGTGGTCACGCCCCCCCCAGTGGTACGGCGGGTCGACGGACCTTCCGTATCCGCGGGGAAGACCTTCATGCCAGGGTGTCGATCGATCTCGAAGACAACTTCAATGGCGCAACACGCTCCATCTCCCTGCCTGTGCCGGCGCTGACCGAAGACGGGCAAGTCACCACCCGCGAGCGCACGTTGAGCGTGCGCATTCCCAAGGGTATCCGTCCCGGCCAACAGATCCGCCTTGTGGGCCAGGGAGGCCCCGGATTCGGGGGCGCCGAGTCGGGCGACCTATATCTGGAGGTGGAATTCCGCGACCACCCGCTCTATGGCGTCGACGGCTCGGACATCTACCTCGATTTGCCGGTCACGCCCTGGGAGGCCGCGCTCGGCGCTTGCATCGAGGCGCCGACCCCGACCGGGGTCGTCGACCTGAAGATTCCGGCCAACTCCACGCAGGGACGCAAGCTGCGTCTCAAGGGCCGGGGCCTGGCCGGCAAGCAGCCCGGCGATCTGTATGTGGTTCTGCAGGTGGCTTTGCCGCCGGCGGACAGCGATGCCGCCAAGACCCTGTATAGGCAAATGGAAAGCCAACTCGGATTCAACCCGCGCGCGACAATGGGGGTATCCTGATCCCATGAACGAGACAGACCCATCGGCGCCCCCCGTCGAGCTGATCGACGAACAAAGGACTTTCACCCTGGCCGAGCTGTGCCGCTGCTTTGCCGTCGAGGCCGAGCTCATCGAGGCCCTGGTGGAGCAGGGGATACTGGAACCCGCTGGCAGACGCGGCTACTACTGGTGCTTTCCCGCCAGCAGCCTGCGACGCACTCGTATCACGCTTCATCTGCAGCGCGACCTTGGGGTCAACCTTGCCGGCGCCGCTCTCGCTCTCGATCTGATCGAACGCATCGAGGAACTCGACGCGCGATTGCGTGCAATGAAAGGTGGTCGGTTGCGCTGAGAAGGCGATCCGCCACGATTCATCGACCTGGACCTCTGCAGACGTCGGCTTACCGGCGGTATCGTTCCCGGGTACACCTGGGGACCCTGACCAACACCTTGGCGCGCTAATCGATGATCCTGGCGTAGGCCGGCTTGTCGGCTGCGTAACACGTGCAGGAAGTGGCCTCCAGGCCACCGCGATCGATGATGGTGACATCCCCGCGGGTATAGCGGATCAGTCCGCGATTTTGCAGCTCGGTGGCGGCACCGACCTTGATCAATGCCACGCCGCCGGCGAGCTTCGCCAGGCGCTCCTGGAGCTTCTCCTTGTCGGAGTCGGAGGTGGTCTCTTCCACCCTCTGGCGGATCTGATCGCAGCGCCCCTTGCGGTGTCCGTAGCACGGATCTCGGCGAGATCGAGGGGGCCACCGTGGCGCCTCGGCTGCCAGGCAAGCCGGCTTGCGGGTCGTTGGGCACTTGATATTGAGCGGCGACTCGCGTCGCGTCATCGACTGCAATCGGCCGCTCGGCAATGAGGAATCGATCCCCGAGCGCAGAGCCGGCGTACCCGTGCCCCGCAACCGTGGGTTGTCGCCAAAGCAAAGGGAGGCTCGCATCGAAGCGTTATTCAGGCCTCACCACGGCGAAAGCGAAGCTTATGGGGGTGGCTCTTCATTCCATTTTCCGCCCACCAGGGGTCCTTACCGCACCGTTCGTTTCCAGTAGAGATGCATCATCGGCCGCACGGAGATGCCATGCAGCACGATGGAGACCGTCACCGCGGCCAGGGTGATGACCGTGATCTGTTCCGCCAAGGGGCGGGGCAGGCCATGATCGATGGCGTACATCAGGTAGTAGATCGAGCCGATACCCCGGATACCGAACCAGGCGATCATAACGCGCTGATCCTGCGAGATCGGCGCACCGAGCAGGCCCAGCCAGACCGATAAGGGGCGGATCGCCAAGAACACCAACACCAGCAGCCCCACCGCGCCGGCGCGAAGATCGACGAACGGCAGCATAGCCCCCACCATAAGGACTACGACCAGCTCGCCGATCCGCTCCATTTGTTCGTTGAAGCCCCGCACCGCGTGCATCATGTAGGCGCTGGCATGATGGGCATGGGTGGCGTCGGTTTCGTTACCGGCCGGTCGCTTCGGCAGCCGGGTTGCCTCGGCAGCGGAGAGATGGAGCATACCCGGCTGCTCCTTTACCCGCCGCAGGGCCAAGCCCGCGGCGAACACGGAAAGGAAACCATAAGCGTGAGCGAGCACGGCGGCCCCGTAGGCGAGGGCGATGAGCCCGAGGGCGAGAAATTCGTCCAGCCCGACGGATTCCCGATGACGGGTCCGCAGATAGACCACCAGCCCGCCGATGAGCGCGCCGCAGGCGCCGCCGATCAGTAGGCCGCCAGCGGTGGCCCAGACCACGTCTACCGCCAGCCAGTGCCAACCCCCCATACCCAGATCGTGCAGACCCAGCAGGCCCAGGCCCAGCATCACGAACGGAAACGCGGTGCCGTCGTTAAGCCCGCCCTCCCCGGTCAGGCCGAAGCGCAGGCAGTCGCGATCACCGGACGATTCGACCTGCACGGCAGTTGCAAGTACCGGGTCGGTGGGGGCGAGGATCGCGCCCAGGAGGATGGCTGCGCCCGGCGGCAGACCGAGTAGCAGCACCCCGACGACGGCGATCAGTACTACGGTCAGTGTCATGGACACGAAGGCCAGGCGCAGCGGCAACAGCCAGTCCCGGTTCGATAGGGGCAGGCCCAGCTTCAGTCCGACCGAGAACAGCGAGATCAGCACCGCCACCTCGGCTACCCGCTCCAGGATGGGGGCGTGGGTCAGCGGATTGATCATCACGACTGCCCACCCGGCCGGACCGAGGGCGAAGCCAGCAGCCAAATAGAGCATGGCGTTGCTCATGGGCAACCGGCTCAGCAAGGTGCCAGATAGGACCATGACGATCAGAAGTACACCGATGACGAGGGTCCAGAGTGCGAAGGTCATGGTAGACGGAGGTAAGTCGATTGTCAGATTGCATGAAACGTCTGCGTTGCCTTGCCAGGGTCCGCCCATCCAGGCAAACAGTACCCTCGAGGACATCTGCGCTTGTCCACCCCAATACCCGCACGATGTCCCCCAAGTTGGCGGCCGTCGGGTAGCCGCTGGGGTACCCGGCTTCGCGTCCCCATCGGCGCCATTCGCCCGGTCGCGACACCATCACGACGATACTACGAGAAATCGGATCGTCAGGCTCTTGGAACAATGCGTCGGCTTCCGAGCTCGGCACCACAGCAGCCTCCGGCACCCAGTATGCTGAAAGCTACGAGGGTCGAGCAGGTTGCGACGATAAAGATCCAGCCGGCACCAGAATCGAGCCAAAGAAACGTTGGTCCTACCAACAAGCAGACGCCAACGAGGAATAGGACCGATCCGCTGCAGCAGCGAAACGCCCGTTTAAGGCAGTTCTTGCTAATGTCAATGGCTCCAGTTTCCTACTGGGATGGTTTCGGCGGCGACTCCGGAAACGCCATGCCGCTCGGGACCGCGCTCTGGATTTTCCGTAACGTCGACCGGGGCGTCGCTCGCGGCGTTCGATAGGTTCAGGCTGGCTGACGATATCGGCGGAGGTTGCCGCCGCGTCGTTCGGCACCCGGCGCGGAGCAACGTGAGCAATTCCGCAGGTAGGGAGCGGCGGCGCGTTCGGCCGCCGCCGATATCTCGGGAGATCGCGGTCAGTCGATCCAGATACCGCGGTAGTACTCTTGGCCGGACTCGTTGAGAAGGTAGTAGCGGGATCCGCCGCCGTTGTCTGTAACCTCGCAAGCCCCCAGCGCCGCGCGCAATCGCCCGAAGCACTTTACCTGCGTCTGCCGATAGAAGGACACGAGCCCCGAGGTCAGGTGGTCCAGGGTGAACTGTTCGGACTTCATGAGACGCTACATGGACAAATTCTTACGACTTGAGTTGGATACCCTGTCAGGGCGATCGGTCATGGTTTGAGCTTAGGAACCTTTGACAATCAAGGGCGCTGCATCACCGCTATGCTTCTTTGCCCGCTTGGCCGTCTTCTTTTCCTTCGGCGTCAGTGATGCCTGTTTTTTCACTTCCCTGTTGGATCTCTGTGACTTGGACATTGTGTCTACTCCTGATCATGGTGAAAGGACACCCGACGAGCGACGGGAGGCGGAGCTGAATGGCTCTTTGTTACCCGGACGATCCGCTCGGTCCCGCACTGCTGGGTGCTATGGTTCGTTCGTCGACGCTAGCTGGCAAGGTCAGCGACGATGTAGCGACCATGCGAGAAGCCGCGTCCGGGATCGAACCCCGGCTGCTTCAGTAGCTGGTGCCGAACGAAGGGTCGGTGGCGTACGCGGGGGTACGCAGATTGGCGATCCGGCCGCCTTGCGTCACCGGTCCGCCGCTGAAAAGCTCGCGCAGGTATTTGCTGCCACCTTGGCCCGAGAAATGCCTGTTGAGCGCCCTGGCCGTCGTCCGCGCATTGAGCGGCAGGCCATGCTCCCGGTAATGCTTGCGCATGAAGACGATCACCGCCCAATGCTCGTCGTTGAGATCGATGTCTTCGCTCTTGGCCAGTGCCACGGACTTGGCACGATTCCAGCCCTGGCTCGCCAGCTCTATCGTACGCTCGGCAATGTTTTTGCCTGAAGTCTCGGTTTGTTGCAGTCCTTCGGTATTTTCTTTCAAGTGTGTGTCCTTGTGAGGCATGTCAGCGGAGTGCTGGTTGCGCCTGTAAATACTGACTGGAATAGTCAGGAATACAACACTACGCTCTTTGAGTCCGATAGCAAGAGATACTTCACTTACCCACCCGATCGTTTGCAGGGTTCTTCCTGTATGTGCGTTGACGTACAGACGCCGGGAGGGCGAAGCGACACGTTGCCCCCAAGCTCGTGTGGACGGGGCCCGAGGTGCAATGCCCGCATCAAGCCCTGGCAACTGCGATATTGGCAGTGGTACAGGCGGACGGCGCGGCCGATTGGGTACTGGCGCCGGTGGGCATCGTCGCTCTCCGGGCCACCGGCCAGCTCGCGGTTGCCTGGGCACGGACCCGCAACTTCCGCGTGACGCCGCGCGCCAGCTCGTCGACGCCATGGCGCACCCGCTGAATCGTCCTTCTCTTCTTGAATTCTCGACAGCCCTGCTACAGCGGTGTTCTCCATGCCCTCCGCATATTACGCGAATCGGTTTTCCCTCATGCTTTTTTGCGGTGTTTCGTTGTTGGTCTCAGTCAAAGGGGAAGCGGGTTGGTTTTTCGAGCCCAGCACGTTTTATGAGTGTATGAAAGAAGAAATTAGGAGTGTCGACGACGGCAAAGCGGTAAAATATGGAAGAAACTATTGCTTTGACAAGTTCTGCCGAAACAAAAGACGTGTTGTTCAGATCGACAACGAGAAGGTCAGGTTCCAGTGTGAACAACTCGAAAGGTTATACGATGAAACCAAATCGAAATGGAAACAAAAGAATTGCAGCGAGTGGTCACGAACAACGCGATGTAGTTACGACTGCAATTCACAATATCTGTCGGAAACCGGATCAAGTTGTTGCTACTGCGTCCAGCAAACAAAAGAGTTAAGACGCATAGAGTCGGATCG
The DNA here is from genome assembly GCA_963698495.1 of uncultured Gammaproteobacteria bacterium. Classification (GTDB taxonomy): domain Bacteria; phylum Pseudomonadota; class Gammaproteobacteria; order Chromatiales; family Chromatiaceae; genus CAVORB01. The sequence continues at coordinate 25,896 of CAVORB010000045.1, forward strand.
TGACAATTTGAGGTGCTCGTATTTGGCAGACGAAGTTTTCATCTATGACGACAAGACATGTCCCGGCGCACAATAAGCACAATGAATTCAGCCGGTCTGTACTATCGACAGATTGCGAGCTCGAATGTCAAACTGGGGCTAACCCATGATCCGGGCGTAGGCCGCCTTGTCGGCCGCGTAACAACCGCAGGAAGCGGCCTCCAGGCCGCCGCAGTCGATAATGGTGACATCCCCGCGGCGATAGCGGATCAGTCCGCGATCTTGCAGTGCGGTGGCAGCCTTGGTGACGCCGACGCGGCGAACACCCAGAATGTATGCCAGGAATTCGTGGGTGACATGAAACCCGTCCGAGTGCGCCCGGTCCCGCGTCATCAACAGCCAGCGGGCCAGGCGCGCCTCGACCATATGGAAGCGGGTGCAAGCCGCGGTTTGCGCAAGTTGGCCCATCACCACGTAGAGATAGCGCTTCAGCTCCCGTTCCAGTGCAACGCATTGATCGAGCTCGTGGCAAAACGGCACACTCTCCATGCGCAGCGCCGGGCCCGGGCCCTGCACCAAGGCGCGCAGCGGTGCTACATCCACCCCGAGCAAGAGGGAGGCCCCGAGCATCCCCTCATTGCCGACCAATCCAACCTCCAGGCTGGCGCAGCCGTCGGTCGGCGTGATCAGGGAGATAAAGCTATCCGCGGGGAAATAGACGTGGCGAACGCCCTCGCCGGGCTCCACCAGCACTTCGGCAAACACCAGGTCCACCGGCTCGCAGCGCGCCAGAAAACGGCGGCGGTCTTTACGCGGCAAAGCCGCGAGAAGACGATTGGCGGCGGAGTCGGGCTTGGTCGGCGGCACCTGAGCTCTCCTGGGGTTGGAAAAACCGGCAAGCGGCACCCGGAAAGGCAACGCTGCCATTCCGATGTCGGATAGGGACCGCAAGCCAACGGTTTCCCTGGGATCGGTATTTTGCAGCCTGGCGCAAAACCGGGCGAATGTCCGGGCGGTAGCGCACATAGCGCCCACGGCGGGTAGGGCGGCAGCCGCCTCCGTTACGCCTTCGCGGCGCACCGCGAGCATGTTGTCGATCAGCTCCCCGGGGCATGGTCAGCTCGTTCAAGGGCAGGCGGACCAGGCTCGGCAACTGCCGGAGGCAGAGCTGCTGGTCGATATCCGGCTATGTACGCCAGCAGACAGACGGGGAAGGAGATTTGGCATAACGTAAGTCTGTTTGAGCCAACATCCAGAGCCTGCAATGTCTGCAGCGCAATCTCGGCGCAGAGAGTCATTTGCCCGGCATGAGTTGCCAATACATCACTCCCCAGCTCATCACATTCAGTGAGAGAAATGAATCGTGAAACTCATCCAGCCCATCGGTGCAGCCCTGACCACGAGTGCGTTGCTTGTCGCGCTCCCCGGCTGCGATAAGCAGGAAGGCGACATGGAGCAGGCCGGCAAGAAAGTAGACCAAGGGTTAGAGAGCGCCGGAAAGCAGACCGAAAAAGCCGGCGACAACGTCCAAGACGCGACGAAGGCCGAGAAGGAGTAATCGATCGAGGCGGAGACCAGAATGCCCATGGAACAAAGCCTGCGGCAATTTGCGCAGCTGGCCGCAATCGGCATCGTCGTCGTCGGCTGCTATCTGGTCCTGCTCCCTTTCATTCCCGCCATTCTGTTCGCGGTGGTAGTGTGCATTTCCACTTGGCCGTTGTATGAACGGCTGCGCAGGGTGTTGCGGGGAAAATCCACCCTGGCCGCGCTGGCGATGGTGCTGTTGCTGATGGTGCTGGTGATCGTGCCTTCGGCGTTGCTCGCCGTCCGTCTCACGGACAACGTGACGACTATCGTCGAGGCGGCCAGGACGTTGCTGAACCGCGGCCCGATCACTGCGCCGGTCTGGCTCAGCGAGATTCCCCTCGTCGGCACGCAGCTCGACGCATACTGGCAGGCGCTGGCCGGCGGCCGCGAAGAGGCGGTGACACTACTCCACAGGCTACTGGAGCCAGCCAAAGATTTCCTGCTCTTCGCCGGCAAGACAATCGGCCGGAGCCTGCTGCAGATGACCTTCGCCGTATTCATCGGTTTCTTTTTCTTTCGCGACGGCGATGCCCTGGTCGGGACACTGCGAATCGGGCTGGAAAAGTTTGCCGGACCTGTCGGTGCGGATATGCTGAGAAGCATCCAGCGCACCGTCGCGGGCGTCGTAAACGGCATTTTCGGCACGGCACTGGCCCAGGCACTGGTCGCGTGGATCGGATTCATCGTTGCCGGCGTGCCGGGTGCCTTTCTGCTCGGCGTAGCAACCTTTTTCCTTTCCATGGTTCCGTTCGGTCCGCCCTTGATTTGGGGCTGCGCCACATTCTGGCTGTTCAGCCAGGGCAACACGGCATGGGCAATTTTCATGGCTTTGTGGGGCGTGTTGGCGATCGGCAGCATCGACAACTTCGTCAAACCCTACCTGATCAGCCAGGGCAGCCGTTTGCCCCTGCTCCTGATCGTGCTGGGCGCGTTTGGAGGAGTTTCCGCCTTTGGATTCATCGGTATCTTCATCGGCCCGCCGTTACTCGCGCTCGGCTTGACCCTGGTGCGGCTGTGGACGGCTGCGCTGCCGGCGAAGACTGAGGAGGCCACCCCCGGAACATTGCCAGGTCCGTAGCCTTGCGGCCATTACGCGGCGGAATCGGCCTGATCTGACTCGGGATTTTTCAAAACGGCGCTCGCAAAGCGCGGTTTCCGAGTACTGTTATGCTCCGTTCGCCAGCGAACAGACGCCTGCCGGGCGGGCGAATATCCTGAGTTCCATTCGGCGCTGATGCCGTATGACAGGAGAGAGGCCATATCGTTGATTGGCGCCCGGCAACTACGCCGTGAAAGTCACCCCAACCGTTCTAACCGGTGGAGAACGGACCCAGCAGAAATCTGTAGATGCCGATGGCTCGCGCCAATCCGCACTGGATTTCTACGGGCGATGAGGATTCGTCGTAACCGTTCATATCCCCCAGCATTCGCTCGCTTCGCGAGCCAGAAGTCTTTTTTGAGCAAACCGAAATGTTGAATAAAGATGAAATCCTAATAAAAATGAAGAAGCAGCTTGATGAATTCAGAGCGGAAATAGACCCTTTGCAGGTAAGGGCGCATGCAGTCAAGGAAGATCCGAGGGCGAAGCATGAGGAACAACTCGTTGGAGTGCGCGCCAAACGCCGGGAAGGCGAGAAAAAGCTCGACGAGATGAGGGTCGCCACCGAAAGCTCTTGGGGTCGACTCAAAGCGGAAACCGATAATGTCTGGGAGGGATTAAAAGGTTCTGTGAATGTGTCCAAGACGCATTTCAAATCCAGGGAAGACATCGATAAGGATTAGGTCTGTAAATTGGGACCTCAGTGGTTGACGATGGACGCCGCCGTCAAGCACTGCGGCGAGGGCATCGGCATCTGGCGGTGGGCCAGCAACGACCAGGCGGTCGCGCTGGACGTGGTCATGGCATGCTGCGGAGAACTTGCCCACGCCCGAGACCCTCGCCCCCGCCTCCATCCCTGCGCGAGCGTCTGCCCGAGCCGAAGATCCGCGTGGTCAAGGTCGTCGACCTCATGAAACTGCAGTCGCCAAGCAGACACCCCCGCGGCTTGAGCGACACGGATTTCAACCAGGCATTCGCCAAGAAAAAGCTGATCGAGCACAAGCAGTACATCGACGAGCACGGACAGGACCTGCCGGAAATCCGCAGTTTGCCTCGGAAGAGATCAACCACCTGACCACCCTACCGAATAACGAACTGCGACCCCCGGGCTTGGAGGCTGACCCATGAACAAACTGAGACAACTCTTCAGCGATATCAGGTCAAGCTTTTGGTTTGTACCTTCGCTGGTCGTCGCGGACAGCATTGCTATCGCGTTGGCTTTGATCCAAGCGGACACCGTCTGGGGTGAAAACTGGCTGGCCCAGTGGCCACGCCTGTTTCGAACCGAAGCGGAAGGCGCGCGCCAGATGTTGTCCACGCTTGCCGGATCGATGATGTCCGTTATGGGCATCATCTTCTCCATGACTTTGGTGGCGCTGACGCTCGCTTCGAGCCAATACACCTCGCGGATCCTGCGGAACTTCATGCGCAGCGGTGTGACCCAGGGCACGCTCGGGATTTTCGCCGGCATTTTCACCTATTGCCTTATCGTGCTGCGCTCCATTCACGGCGGCGAAGCGGAATTCGTTCCCAGCCTGGCGGTGTTCTTCGCATTTGTACTGGCCCTCGGCGGCGTCGTCGTCCTCATTTTCTTTATTCATCACATCGCCTCGTCGATTCAGGCTTCCAGCATCATCGCGTCGATCACGCAGGAAACCATCGCGGCCATTGATCGGCTTTTTCCCGAAGATATCGGAAATGGACCGGAGGAAGATCAGGCGCTCCAAGATCTTGCAGAGGGAACCTGGCGTGCAGTGCCGGCAGAGACGAACGGTTACATCCAGAGCCTGGATAGCGATGCGCTCCTGCGTCTGTCGCGGGACCGGAAGACCGTCTTGCGGACGGAGCGCGGCGTCGGCGATTTCGTTGTCCAGAGCACCGCGTTGGCATCGTTCGCCCTGGAGGACCCGCCGGATCAAGAGACGATTGCCGCCCTGAATGCCGCTTTCAGCATCAGCCGCCAGCGCACGGTGGCACAGGACCCCGCTTTCGGTATCAGGCAGATCGTAGATATAGCGTTGAAAGCGCTTTCGCCCGGTGTAAACGACACCTCGACGGCCGTGATGTGCATAGACTACTTGACGGCGATTCTGGCGCGGTCGGCTCCCCGGGAATTCCCTCGATCGTGCCTCTATGAAGAAGGCGAGCTGCGCATGATCGTCATCGCCCCGACGTTTGAAGGTTTGCTGGGCGAGGCGTTCGACCAGATCAGGGGCAGCGCTGCAGGCAATGCCGGCATCATGGCGCGCATGCTCGGCGCCCTGGAGACCCTTGCCGATCGCACGGTTAGCCAGCGCCGGCGGCGGGCGATCCGTAACCAGGTGCAGTGGCTTGCCGAAGTGGCCGGTCGCACCATCGAATCCAAACATGATCGCGATCGGCTCGCACGGCGGCTGACGGATGTGCGCGAAGCGCTCAAAGGCGAGCCCGCTTTGAGCGTTGAGGAAGAGACGGAATAGCGTCGTGACATCGGACCGCGAAATGGCAAGCAAGACCCGTTTAGCGAATTGCGGTGTGATCGTTACAGTGCAAGGCGGGAAGGCGCGGCTTTTTTTTTGTGGCGCGGCGAAATTTACCAGTCAGCGGTTGTCTGCGATGCGGTTCGAGCTCGGCGCTTACATCGAGAGTTTGGTCGGCAAGTACCGAGGCAGGAACCGCGATCCAGCGGTTCCGGGCGGGAGTGTTCCCACGCAACGATTGCCTCGCAGTTGTCATAACCTGTTTCCGAGGGCAGTGTTGCTCGGTTCTGCGTGCTGCGTGCTGACATTGACGGTCATGGCGCAGGAACCCGCCGGCAAGGCCGGCGAAGCGCAGAAGCTGACCGCACCCGCCAAAGAAGAGCTCTCCCAGGCACCCGCAAAGGTAGACGTAAAACCCCTCGCGCACGATGAAGAGATCCGCAAGCGACTCCAGCGTGTTCTGGATGCCACCGACTGGTTCACCGAGCCACAAGTCCGGGTCGAGGAAGGCGTCGTCTTTCTCAATGGCAAGGTGGAGTCCGATGAGCTGAAGAAATGGGCCGGCGATCTGGCGCACAACACGCAGGACGTTGTCGCCGTGGCCAACCGGTTGCAGGTGACCCAGCAGTCGGTATGGGATTTCCGCCAAGCGTGGAGCGGCGTAATGCTCTTATGGCGCGACTTCATCCGCGCGCTGCCTTTCCTTGTTTTTGCACTACTCATTCTGGCTCTGTCGGTGGGCAGTGCCCTGCTGACAACTCGCGGCGTCCAAGCGCTGCTGCGCCCTCGGATTCGGACCAAACTCCTGCAAAATGTGATCGCGCGTGCGGCGGGCGGACTCGTTGTCATCTGTGGCGTCTATCTCATTCTGAGAGTCTCCGGCCTGACGCAACTGGCCTTGACGCTGGTCGGCGGCACCGGTCTGATCGGCCTGATCGTCGGTATCGCATTCCGGGACATCACCGAGAATTTCCTGGCGAGCATCTTCCTCAGCATGCAGCCACCGTTTGAGACCGGCGACTTGGTCGAGATTTCCGGCGTGACCGGCTACGTACAGCAGTTGAACATGCGCACCACGATCTTGATGACCCTCGATGGAAATCTCGTGCAGATCCCGAACGCCAGCATTTACAAGAGCACCCTCAGCAACTTCACTACCAACGCCAACCGGCGCGAGGACTTCGTCGTCGGCATCGGCTACGACGATGCGATCAACGAGGCTCAGGAGATTGCACGAGAGGTCTTGGCGGACCACCCTGCCGTTCTGAACGATCCCGAGCCCGCGGTGTTGGCGGACAGTCTGGGGACGTCTACAGCCAACCTGCGCGTCTACTTCTGGATCAACGGCCGCGAACACAGTTGGTTGAAGGTGCGCTCTTCGGTGATCCGGCTGGTGAAACGTGCATTTCAGGAACAGGGCATCTCGATGCCCGACGAAGCCCGGGAGGTTGTCTTCCCGCAAGGTATCCCCGTCACCATGCTCGAGGGGAAACCGCCAGAGGCGCACGCGGCTGCACAGGGGAAACGGCTCTCCGCTCAAGCGCGGCATGAAGAACTCGATGTGGTGTCCACGAAAGCGGAAGCCGGCTTATACAGCGAGGCCATTGTCATCGAGGAACAGGCACGACAGGCACAACCGCTGAAGGAAGGCGAGAATCTCTTGCCGGGTGCTTCCGCAACCCTCGCCGAGAAACAGATGAAAGACCCGAATCCATAACGAATAAAGACATGAGCGACACCGCCGCGAGTCCGCGACGAAAGATCAACAACGCCGGAGATCTCCAACCAGGTCGTGCTGCATGGCTTGCTCGCGCTCCTGCTGTTCGCCGGCTCGATACACCGGTGGGTCTCGAGGAGCTTGCCCGTGAATGGCTGCCCGTTTCGTTGCTCGCGCAGTCTGGTGCTGACCCTCACCTACTTCGTGGTTGTGTTCTCGATCCTTGTGCAAGGCTTGACGGTGGGCCCGCGTGATCCGGGATGACCAAGTGGCCCGACGACGGCCCCTCAGGCTTCTCCAGGGCCATGACAGCGCCGTGGACATGAGCCTCTGCACCCGACCCTGACTGGCACGTGCACTGGGAGGGGTTAGTATCCAACTACCGTCGCCGAGCGACGGCCTATTCCAACGACATCGCGTAAATCCGCTCCGGCGACGACGGGAAAGTGTGCGCAACAGGCGGCGCCGGTCGATGGCGTCGCGCAGGACGGCCAGGCGGTTGTTGCCCCCGCCGACGACTGGCAGGAACACATGGCCGGCGTGACGATGAACGCAACATCATGTGAAGAGCTCCGACCGGACCGCTGACGGCAAGGCCCGAATTTGCACCGCTCGATAATGTCAATGCGACCCGATGCGCTCAGTCAGTGCTCTGGCTGACAGGGTACGCTCCTGACAGAAAACATATTGCCACCAAGCACCCAACGAAACCTGGCCTGGAGAAACCGATGGAGATCACTGGAATCGGCGGCCTCATCATCCTGATCGCGGATATCTATGCGATTGTAATGATTCTGCAAAGTTCGGCGAAGACTGTTGAAAAGTTGATCTGGACTTTGGTGGTGCTTCTTCTGCCTCTGATCGGTCTCGTTATCTGGTACTTTGCCGGACCCGGCGAGAAGCTGTTCTGAATCGATTGCCGGAGGATCTCCGTGGGACACGCCATCGTTCGCGACAGAGTGGCATCGACGAGCAGCTGTTCGACGCGATCTCCGGCTTCGATGCGTTGATCGGACTGCGGATGGTCGTCGCCCGGTTGGGGCTTATGGCGACGACCAGCCCTGACGAACCTGCGTCAGTTGCCGATACGGACGCCGCCCAGCGATCCCAATATGCCGAAAACCTGCAGCAACCATAAAACGACAACAACGACGACGACGATATTCAGGATGTTCTTGATCCTTCGGTCCATTGGTATGTAGGTATTGACGAGCCAGAGCAATACGCCGACCACGATCAAGATGACAACCAAGTTGATTAGAGGCATGGGGATTGTCCTATTGGATTATTGACTTGCGGGAGGCCGCGTTAGAACCGGTTCTCACAACCTTTGTTACGCGCTCTCTGCTTTACCGGTCGATTCGGGAGATTTTCGTTCCCTCGATGCTGACTCCCGCCATCAACCCTTGTTGGCTGAAAATAAACGCATAGGCATCATCCTTGAGCGAGGATGTCGAAAGATTCTTCGCGACCCCTTCGTCAACCACGACAACGGTCGGACCGACGCCGACTTCCCAACCCTTCGTCTCTTCGACATAGCGAACGGCGTCAGCTGTCATCAGAAACACTGCATATCCGTAGGATTGGGCACCTGCTTGCAGACCCCAGGATCCGGTAACGGAGTTGTAATAATCGACGACCTTCGAGCCCTTTATCATCTCGCCTTCGCCATAGCTGCCACCGAACACGAGGCCAGCCTTGACGATATTCGGGAATACGAGCACTGCCTTGGCGGTGCGCGAAAGGGTCTCGGCAAGAGGCTCGGTCTTGTAGAGTGTCTGCAGCGCCTGCCGGGAATCCTTGTCCAAATCCTCGGCGGTTGCTGCGCTTGCCTGAGTCATGACGCTCACCGCGACGATTGCCGCGGCCGCAAGAATGATTGGTCGGATGTGAATACGCATGTTGTACATGTTCGTGCTTCCAGGCTGTGAGTTCGTGACAATCTCGACTGGCGAATGGCCAATTGAGCATCTAGATTTCGGCGCTGCCCCTTCTTCCACCCCCGGACCTTCCGTTGCGGCAGCGTACAGGGCGAGCAGTGTTGCGAGAGGCTGGACTACTCACGTAGAAACGCCAGAATCGATGAGAAGGCTAGCCGCAGACGCGTGCTTAGTCTGTACGTTAACGTACGAAGAGGTCTGCTCGGCCCAAGGCCCAAAAAAGATATCCGCAAAGGCCATAACGCAGGAATTCCGCCTCGGACGCCGCTTGTCACCTGTTGGGTGGCCGGCCATCCAAACCAGCCTGGCTCTGCCTAAGCTGTCAGACCGGGCACGTGCAAAGGCGACCGTCTGGCCTTTTGTTCACGCTGGGGCGCTCTTCTCCTGCGGGACATTCCCCGGGAGCACGTTCGCCGATTGCCTGCGGACTGGGGCGGGATGGCCACCCCTGCTGTCCCCCTCCTCGAAGTGCAGGATGATGGCCTGGCGAGCAGGTACGATGACGCGGTCGCCGCGGATTGGTTGATTGCGTAGCAGCTCCCTGGCGGGCAGGTTGCGGCGCACCGGGAGCGCGTAATCCTGACCGCTTCGGTTCAACGCGATGACGCAGCAGTTGTCGGGGGTTCGCGCTCGACGGCGTAGATCGTCTGGGGCTAAACGCTGGTGTAGTTCCTCGTGAACGACCGCGTGAAACTGTTTGCATTTTCGGGTGTTTCGATCCCACTGCCGCGCCCATCCTGGGCAGGACACCTGTCGATGCGACCCTGCAGATCGGCAAGCGCGCCTATGAGCTCTCTGAGCAGCATGGCCACCGCGAAAACCACGCGGATCAGGATTGGCTTGAGGCGGCGCGCGAGATTCGGGATGACTGGAACCCAAGCGCCTATCCGTCATGGCGCAAACGCACCGTGGAGCCGCGCCCGAGGCCGCGCCGACGGCGGTAGGTGTCGGGCCGCGACCTATCTAACCGTGTGCCCATGTCGTATGCTGAAATTGTCACCCCCACGAGCGGGGCCATCTTCGGTTCCCCGAGGAGTCTCGTCCCATGAAAACCACGATCTGCTTACTCGTACTCTCCGTCGTCGCCCTGGCGGGCTGCGGCACCACCACGGGGGAACGCACCGGCAGCGGTGCCCTTATCGGGGCCGGAACTGGCGCGGCCATCGGGTCCGTCAGCGGCAACGCGGGCAAGGGCGCCCTGATCGGCGCCGGTGCCGGTGCCCTCGGCGGCTACCTCTACGATCAGGACAAGAAGAAACAGGAGCAGAACTACTACTACGACCAGAACGGGAATCGGCGGACGCAGTACTACCAACAGTAAGCCCCCTGGCGGGACCCCCAGCGCGCCCTGTGCGCTGTGCGTCGGGAGTCCGACGCCGGTGGGTGGGCCAACGTCGCGGGAGGCGGCGGGAGCGCTCGCGGCGAGCCGGACCAGAGCCATCCGCTTTGCGGCCCGCCGACAAGACGGCGAAAGCGCATCCGGCGTTCCACCCAAGCCGGCGACGGCTGGAGGGCAGCGATTGCGCCCGTGCGCGGGTCGCCAGGTCGGGACGACTCGACCCCCGCTGGGGTGGGCGTCACGCACACCAGCCACCGGTGTCCCCGGCGGCCGGCGACTGGATCAGCATCGAGAAGGCACGGGCCCTTCGACCGACCCGGAGGAAGCGGCATGACGCGTCGGCGCAGTCGGTGGTGGTTAGCCCTGTGCTGCGCGCTCGGACTGGTGTTCGCCGGCCCCGCCAGCGCCGGGCGAATTCTGGTGCTGGTGCACGGCTACCTCGGAGATGCTGCTTCCTGGCAGCAGAGTGGAGTCCTGCCGGTGTTGGAGCAAGCTGGCTGGAAACTAGCCGGCACCTGGCAGTCGACCCGAAGCGGGGTGCGCCTGGAGCCGGTCCGGCCACCCGCGGGGGAATTCGCGGTCTACATTGTCGACCTGCCCTCCACCGCGCCGCTCATGGAACAGGCGCGCCTTCTCGGCGGGATGCTGGCCGCGATCGCCCACCGGCAGCCGACGGACGCGGTCGATCTGATCGGGCATTCGGCCGGCGGCGTCGTAGCCCGGCTCGCACTGGTAAACTACGGCGCGGGAACGGTCACCCGGCTGATCACCATCGCCGCCCCCCACCTCGGCACCGAGCGGGCCTCGGAAGCGCTGGATGCGACCGACGACAGCGGGCTGTTCGGCGGGATCAAGCGCTGGTTCGTAAAGCGCAAGGTGGGAGACGACCTGTATCGCACCGTGCAGTCTTCGCGCGGGGTCCTCGCCGACCTCTCCCCGCCGGTGCCCGGCAACCTGTTGTACTGGCTCAACGGTCGCCAGCACCCTGCCATCGTTTACGTCGCAGTGGTTCGCGGCGGCGCATACGGGCTGCCGGGCGACCAGGTCGTGCCCGCATACAGTCAGGACCTCCGCCGGGTGCCAGCTCTGAATGGCCGCGCCACTATCCGGGTGGTGGCCGGCGGTCACGAGCTCCGCCGGCAGGACGGGCTGCTGCTGTCGGAACTGGTGGCCAGACCCGCCAACGCCACGGCCGCCGCGTCGAAATGATGCGGCAGGACGGTGTGCGGCCGCGACGCCCGCGCTATTTCGTGCTAGACAACATGGGTGCAGGATGCAGCTCCGGGTCGGCTAAGAAATGATCAACGATTGCCGCCAGCGGACACCCATGATCCTAACTGCGAAACATTCATTACAGCCGCGCATCCGATGGGTTGACACATAGCCAAGGTCCAAAGGACCTCTGGAGTAGGCCCCGTTGCACGCTGGGGAGCGCTTCAACAGCATCTCGCACCTGGTCGGCGCGGCACTCGCGCTGGTCGGTGTCGCCGTGCTCGTGACCTTCGCCGGAATGCAGGGTGGGGCGCTGCGGATCGTCAGCTTCAGCGTATACGGCGCCACCCTCTTCCTGCTCTATGTCTTCTCGACCCTTTATCACAGTCTGCGGGGCTCGGCGAAACGGGTCTTTCAGGTACTCGACCATGACGCGATCTATCTGCTGATCGCCGGCACCTATACCCCGTTCAGCCTCCTGGTGCTGCAGGGGTGGACCGGCTGGTGGATGTTCGGTGCCATTTGGACCCTGGCCGGTATCGGCATTCTCACCGACAGCCTTCCCCAGAAAGGCCGGCGTATCCTCCCGGTGGTCCTTTATCTCACGATGGGGTGGCTCATCCTCCTCGCCCTTGACCCGCTGGTCGCCACCCTATCCCGGGCGGGTCTCCTTGGGCTCGTCGCGGGCGGGCTCTTCTACACCTTTGGTGTAATCTTCTACGCCCTCGACAGCCGCTTCCCCTGGGCGCACGGCGTTTGGCACCTGTTCGTGTTAGCGGGCAGCATCAGCCACTATCTGACTATCCTGATCTATCTCTAAGCTGAAGGGAACAGTCTGCGTCGCGTCCTGGTTCAAGGCCCACCTGTGCGGGCGCTGGCATACCTTCGACCCGCGCGATAACGTACCGCGCATCGTGATCGCGCCCCGGAGGTATGAGTGGATCTGGTGCATCAGCGAGGGCTGATAACGGTTGGAAGGCGGCGCATGGCGCCACACTCTGCACGGCGCCGGCAGCACGTTTCCTCGGGTATCTAAAGCTGATTGTCATTTCGTGGCCGGGCAGCCGGGATTGCTATGTACGGCAGCATACCCAGGACCGGGGTCACTGTACTAAGATCTTGGGCGAAAGGGAGTCTCCTCGAAGGAGGGTCGTGAAGTGTCACCGACGCCCACACCGCAACAAAACCATCTGCTGGCGGCCCTGCCGGCGGAAGTCCAGGATCGCATCGTCCCCTACCTCGAGCCGGCACCCATGCCGCTGGGCAAGGTCCTGTATGAGTCAGGAGATACCTTGCGCCACGTCTATTTTCCGACCGACTCCATCATCTCCCTGCTCTACGTCATGGAGAGCGGCGCATCGGCGGAGATCTCGGTGGTGGGCAACGAGGGGCTGGTCGGCATCGCGCTGTTCATGGGCGGCGAGAGCACCACCGGGCGGGCGATCGTGCAGAGCGCCGGTCACGCCTACCGGCTGCTGGGGAAGCGCTTCAAGGACGAGGTCGCGCGCCACGGCGAGCTGCTGCACCTCATGCTGCACTACACCCAGGCACTGCTCACCCAGATGGCCCAGACGGCGGTCTGCAACCGTCACCACACGATCGACCAGCAGCTGTGCCGCTGGCTCTTGCTCTCGCTGGACCGGCTAGCGGGCAACCAACTGACCATGACCCAGGAACTGATCGCCAACATGCTCGGCGTGCGCCGCGAAGGCGTTACCGAAGCCGCTGGCCGCTTGCACAAGCAAGGCGTCATCGAATACCGCCGTGGACATATCACGGTGCTGAACCGACCCAGACTCGAAGAGCTGTGTTGCGAGTGCTACGCCGTCGTCAAGAAGGAGACCGATCGCCTCCTTCCCGACGCCCTCAAGCGCCCGGTCCGTTGAGGTCCCGAACGCTGCCTTAAGCGCCCGAGCGGTGCCGGATGCCGTCCAGAGACGGGCGCCAGCCGCGTCGCCCGGCAAACAGACCATGGCGCGTCTGTTCATCGAGCTCGTAGATTTTCTGTTTTTCGTTTGACGTTATTGCGCGAGCGTGCCGAGCTCGAAAAAAAGCCGCGCTATGTACGGTAGCGCCCATACCCAGCTCCCGGCCCGGTCTATATTTTAGGCAGGACGGAGAGAAAGCGTCTCGGCGCAAGAGGTCTCTCTCGATGAGTTCGCAGCAGGCGTTCCGTTCAGTGGGCGTCGGTGCAGTGGTTATCGCTTGAGCTGCGTCGAGGGGTCTGAAGAATCATTTGACTATCAACAACTGGCAGGTGAAACAAATGAACTGGAATCAAGTGCAGGGTAACTGGAAGCAATTCATGGGCAAGGCGAAGGATACATGGGGCGATCTGACCGATGACGAGCTCACTCAAATCGCCGGCAAACGCGACGCCCTTCTCGGATTGGTCCAGACGAAGTACGGGATCGCGCAGGAGGAAGCCGAACAGCAGATCAAGGATTGGGAGAAGGTCCATGAGGTCCAGGATTAGAAGTGGGCCCACTTCTGATTGCCGGTCGTGCTTCGGGATTCTTACTGAGACGCGAGGTGCGGTAATTCCGCCCCCCAAGCGGGCGGCACCTTCAGTACAGACGAGCAAACGAGACATCCCATGAACATCGAGTTATCCAATGCAGTCTTAACACCGGCCATCGCCCTCTTGGCTGGCATACTCATTCTGGTTGCGCCCAGATTCCTGAATTACTTTGTGGCCGTGTATCTGATCGTCGTCGGCATCATTGGGCTCATTCCGCTGTTGCAGCGTTAGCGTGTCGCGGCGGTTACGATCGGCCCAGCCCTGGAATGAGCGCGTTGCATGCGAATGCCGGAGATCGCCGGAGATCGTTCGATAGATGCAAGAGGTGCCGCAAGGGAAGCCGGCAGCCATAGCGCAGGAGGCGTTTGACCTACTGGTTGTAACGGGAGAAAGAGCATGACACTCGGCACAATCCTACTCATCGTCCTAATCCTGTTCTTGGTCGGGGCGCTGCCAACCTGGTCGCATAGCCGTTCCTGGGGTTATGCCCCCAGCGGGGTGATCGGGCTCGTGCTGGTCGTCCTACTGATCCTGGTCCTACTGGGCCGGATCTGACCGAAGAGCGAGAAGGGGTCTTTCGCAGAACGTCCTGGGCTTGATGGCGGAGCTCGCCACAGGTGTCCAGGGCAAAGGCGCCGACGCCCGCGGCGGCAGGTGGCTCAGGTGGCTTCGGGGTTCATCGTCGGCTTGTGGGCGCCGCGCACTTTCCCCGGTGCTCGGTGGGCCTTATTGAACCGGTAGCAAGAGGAAATTGAGATGAAAAGATTCATGGCACTGTTGGTACTGGCGTCGATCGCTGGGTTGATCGGCTGTAACACGATCGAAGGAGCCGGCAAGGATATCGAACGCGGCGGCGAGGCCGTGAGCGAGACGGCGAAAGACGTCAAGCGTGACATGTGACCATCCGCACCAGTTCGAGAAGCGGTAGTCGCATGTTACCCATGGGTTTTGCTGCCGGTTCGGGTGTATTGACAGTCAAGCGCCGCGACCTTCGCGAAGGAAAGCCGATCAAGTGGCGGAGTCTTTGCGCGGTTAGGCCGCAAGCACCCGATTGCTAGCAGCAGGTTCCGTGGAGGGCACGTGCGCTTTCCTGGCATAGAGGAAACCCGGGCGGCAGAACGAGGAGCGGATTCGGTTTTGACGCCGAATGCGTACCAGGGGGAAACGGCCTCCCCACGAAGGTCAGGTAGCGACGTGGCGTGGCACCGGAACAATCCTCCGTTCGAGAAGGAGCAATCGATGGGTCTTTCTAGCAAACCCGAATCGCCGGCGCTCTATGACCGGATACTGCGGCGGATTCAGAAACATTTTGCCGATCGGGTCGAGGTTCCTTTTGAGATCCGGTTGTGGGGCGATCGCGCCTACCGCTTTGGAGAAGGCGAACCTGCGGTTGATATCATGGTCCGCGATCGCAATGGCCTGGCGGCCCTCGGTCGGTTGGATGAGTTGAGCATCTGCGAGGCCTATATGGCGGGCAGCCTGGACGTTGTGGGAGATATGCTGCAATTCGTCGGTCTGCGGGGAGCGTTGCGCGACAGCCACCCATTGGACTATCTGTGGCGTCGCATTGCACCCTGGCTCATCGGGCGGTCGACCGCCAACCGGCAGGCGATCGAGACGCACTACGAATTCGACAATGACTTTTATCTCAAATTTCTCGACGCGAGCCGGTGCTATTCGCAGGCGGTGTTCGAGCGCGATGACGAGGCACTGGAAACGGCCCAGTGCCGCAAGCTGAACTTTGCCGTCGAGGCCTGCGGTCTGGAGCGCGGGGATCGCGTCCTCGATGTTGGCGGCGGCTGGGGCAGTTTCACCGAACATGCGGGCCGGCGCGGTATTCAGGTCACCGCCCTGACGATTTCCGACCAGTCGGAACAGTTCCTGAAGGACTTGATTCAGCGCCTCCAGCTTCCCGCCCGGGTGCTGAATCGGGATTTTCTGTTGTACGACTCGCGTGAGCCCTATGACGCCATCGTCATCCTCGGGGTGATGGAGCATCTGCCCGATTATCCCGCCGTGCTGAGGCGACTCCAGCGATTGCTGAAGCCGGGTGGACGGGTCTATCTCGACGCCAGTGCTTTCCGGGAAAAGTACGTGAAGCCCACCTTCGTCTCGCGCTATATCTTTCCCGGCGACCATTCCTACTTCTGCCTGCACGACTTCCTCGCCGCGGCGGCCAAGACGCCGCTAGACGTGCTGGCGGTCTACAACGACCGTCACAGCTACTACCTCACGTGCAAGGCCTGGGCCGAGAATCTAGAAGCCGCGCGGGATGAAATCATCCGCCGCTGGGGCGAGGCGCTCTACCGGCGATTCCGGCTCTATCTCTGGGGATCGGCTTTCGCCTTTCTCAATCGAGGCTTGGAGGCCTACCGGGTGGTCCTGGAAAGACCTCGGTAGGCATGACCGTGCTGAGGTCCACATCGATCGCAAGCTCGGCGACGACTGCTGTGAGGGCCCGCGGCGGCCTACCCAGAACGTCCTGCGTTCAGAAGTAAGCCGGGGGCCAGCCTGTGATACACAGCGTGACCCCCGGACTTCGGTTGCCAACTCTTCGCTACCGCGCCTGCCGAGACGTCATGACATGGGCCCGTCGCATAACAGGGCTTGGCGCCGCTTAAGCGGCGCCTCAGCGCCATTGGCATCACCCATAGTGCCTGCCACATGTCAGGTAGGCTCTGAGATTACTTTGAAGTGGGAACACCCTCGGGCCCGCCCGTCGTGCCCGGGCCACCCTGGGGCTCGCCCATCATGCCCGGACCACCCCGGGGCCCGCCCATCATGCGCGGATCGCCTTGGGGCCCGCCCATCATGCGCGGATCGCCTGGGGCCCGCCCATCATGCGCGGATCGCCTTGGGGCCCGCCCATCATGCGCGGATCGCCCTGGGGCCCGCCCATCATGCGCGGATCGCCTTGGGGCCCGCCCATCATGCGCGGATCGCCCTGGGGCCCGCCCATCATGCGCGGATCGCCTTGGGGCCCGCCCATCATGCGCGGATCGCCCTGGGGCCCGCCCATCATGCGCGGATCGCCTTGGGGCCCGCCCATCATGCGCGGATCGCCCTGGGGCCCGCCCATCATGCGCGGATCACCCTGGGGCCCGCCCATCATGCCGCGATCGCCCCAGGGATCACCCATCATGCCGCGACCACCCCGGGGCCCGCCCATCATGCCGCGATCGCCCCAGGGATCACCCATCATGCCGCGACCACCCTGGGGCCCGCCCATCATGCCGCGATCGCCCCAGGGATCACCCATCATGCCCGGACCACCCTGGGGCCCGCCCATCATGCCGCGATCGCCCCAGGGATCACCCATCATGCCGCGACCACCCCGGGGCCCGCCCATCATGCCGCGATCGCCCCAGGGATCACCCATCATGCCGCGACCACCCTGGGGTCCGCCCATCATGCGCGGATCGCCCTGGGGTCCGCCCATCATGCCGCGATCGCCCCAGGGATCACTCATCATGCCCGGACCACCCTGGGGGCCACCCGTCATCGGCCCTCCTGGCGCAGCTGCTTCTTGTGCCGTTGCGATCGGGGCAGACAGGCTGCAGGCAACGATTGCAGCGGCGAGTATTGAGGTTTTCATAATATCTTTCCTAAATTGGATGTCTCGTTTGACAAGGAGGATGCTTGGCCCGATTCCCTCCGCAGAATGGGTGGTGCAACAGCCCTGACTTGCACCGCCCGGGTTCCGTTACGCCGCTGGTCCAGCGCTCGCTGGCGATGCGCGCACGACCACTTGCGACAGCAGATGTATACGCGCAACATTCCAAGCCGTCCGTACGGTGCCGCACAATCCGTCTGTGCAGTCGGTTGCTGCGGCAGCTCACACAACCGGAACCCGCTGCTGCCCTACAAACGGACGAGTCTCCAACGACGCTGAGGACCGTTTGATCTCAGGAGGCTTTCACCGACCGGCTGCATCCGGGAGCAGGCGATCGAACTCCTTTTTGACCACCTGATAGCATTCGCAGACGCGCGCCTCCAACCCGGGCCGATTCAGCACGGCGATGTGGCCGCGGTGGTAACGGATCAACCCAGCGGCCTGCAAGTTCCCGGCCGCCTCGGTGACGCCCTCCCGGCGTACCCCGAGCATGTTGGCGATCAACTCCTGGGTCATGGCCAACTCGTTGGACGACAGGCGGTCCAGGCTCAGCAGCAGCCAGCGGCACAGCTGCTGGTCCACCGTATGGTGCCGGTTGCACACCGCCGTCTGCGCCATCTGGGTAAGCAGCGCTTGGGCGTAACGCAGCAGTACACGCAGCATCGGACCGGCGCGAAAGAACGCTTCCTTGAGCAACGGGCCCTTTAGCCGATAGGCGTGGCCGGCGCTTTGCACAACCGCCCGGCTGGTCGTGGTCTCGCCCCCAAGAAAGAGGGAGACCCCGACGATCCCTTCGTTGCCGACCACGGCGACCTCGGCCGATGCGCCGTTCTCCGTGACATAGAGCAGGGACACGATGGCGGTGGTTGGGAAATAGACGTAGTGCATCGAAGCGCCGGACTCACAAACCGTGTCGCCCAGCCGCATCGGAACCAGTTCCAGATGGGGGAGAAGGCGCGCCCTTTCCTCCGTCGGCAGGGCAGCGAGCAGGTGGTTCTGGCAGGGGTCATGCGGGGGGGCATCAGACACTGTCATTGTCATGAACGACTCCCACTGTCCGTGAGGCCGGCATCGCCTCAGGAAACGAGCCGTGTCGAAAGCCTTAAAGGCCATCGCAATTATATACCCACTCCTTCACCTGTGTGCGGTAGCGTACAGTTTCGGCAGGCAGCTCGGCGTTACCGGCATCAGGCGGAATGTCCGTCAGCGGCATCCGGTACCCGCCTGGCCGCGGGCAATGTGCGGCAGCAGACAGACGGCGATCAGGGCTCACCTTATCCTCGAACCATCGGAGCCGACATGCCTGCAGTGCAGTGCCCACAGCCCGGCGCCGCCCGACGGTTGGCATCCGTGCGGTCTTGGCCGAAAGACGTGGGTAGCGTGACACGGCCGACACGGTCTGCCGATGTACTATCCCCTGCGGGTACGCAGATCACTACGATTACGAGGTATGAGTCATGAGGCCAGTCAAAATTGTCGGCACAGCCGTGGCTGTCGGTGCGTTGCTTGCCGCACTGTCCGGCTGCGAGAAGCAGGAAGGACCGGCCGAGCAAGCCGGCAAGCAAGTCGACGAGGCGGTCGAACATGTCGGAGACCAGATGGAGAAGGCCGGCGACAGCATCAAAGACGCGACAACACGCGAGAACAAGTAAGCCGGCGCGCCGCAGAGTTCCATCGGCAGAGACGAACGGACCACGCCCGCCGAAGATATTTTCGGCGGGCGCTGTGAGCAGCGCCCCGTTGCGGGCCGTGGTGATGCCTTCTCGAGCCAGCTCTCCGCAAGCCCCCGCGGTTCTGCGCATCAGACATCGGGCAATGGCCGGCGACAGATAGGACAGTCTGCTAGCGCCGGGATCCGCTCGCTCCGCGGGCACCAGGATTCTTCGTTTGCACCCCTTGCGTCTTATGTATCCAGCGCGCATCGCGCCTGTCTCGTGACGCAGCGAGTGTGTCCCACCTGCTTCACCACGGGACATCCGCGCACTCCGCAAAAACTCCCAAAATGGGGCGGCACCAGTGATGGTATACGCATAGGGCCGAAAGTCCCTTGCCACGCCAAGCCGACATCGGCGCTGCGAACCTGTGATCGGCGCCAACAGAAAAAGCCCCGCTGGGAGCGGGGCGACGGTGGCTTCGGAAAGGTTCGGTGAGCGAGAGGGGCGGGCCAATTCCCGCTCCCTTACTTCAACCCAACCCCTCAGAACTGAAGGTCAGGGTTTCCGCCCTGACTTTGGTAGATGTCAGGGTCGGTGGTGGCACCATTCGGGCCACTGCGGTCGGCCTTGAACAGGTCGGGGTTGCCGCGCGCCCAGCCTTGGTACCGGTTAGTGCTGTCTCCGACGCTCGGCTGCACGCCAGCGATGTCGTCGGCGCTCACGCGCTGCGTAGACAGATCCGAGTTTCCCTCGTCGAGGCCACTGTAGAACCCGGCGGCGCTAACTCCCGCGGCAAAGAAGCTCGATGCGATCACTGCAAGTAGACGTTTCATCATTCGTTCTCCGAAATGGTTGAGGGGTTGTCCTTCTCGTAACTGCATCTGAGATTATTTAAGGACTTAATAGTAAATATAGCAGAAAACCTAGCAAACCACTCAGATATTTGCGGGGATTCGAGGATCGGCTGAAGGCGACGCTGCCACGGGTTCTTTTCACGTATCCTGCGGTGCCGCCAAACCTCAGTTTTCCGGCAAACTACTGCCGCTCCTCGGGGGCGGTGCTACGTCCGGTGATGGCCGGTCGCTGCCCATCGCCGAGGTTCGAGGCCCGGCGCTGCAAAAGTGCAGACGCGGTAGCGGGATCACCTCCATATCCCCCTTTTCTTTTCCTCAAACCACGGTTGCACGCTCCTCCTCGCCCCGCCGGCCGAGGTTGCCGTAGCGGTGATAGTCGCGGCTGATGCTCTGCTCGCGCAGGTACCAGAGCAGCTCCACACGACCCTCGGCGAGCACCTGCGCGGCGGCGAGGTAGACGCCGGAGCCCGGCACCGCCGCGAAGATCAACGGGGGCACTCGCTCGCGGGCAGCGTAGCGTACCCGCTCGGTCTCCCCTCTCAAGATGACATCGGCGAGGGCCGAATCGCTCTCCTCGACCGCCTCACGGGAGCCGCCCCAGCCGGCGGTAGCCTCCAACAGCCACGCCAGGCCAGCCGCCAAGCAACCGGGCGGGAAGCTGAGCTGGACGCGGCAGCCCAGGGTGCGGGCAGCGGCCACCCGGGCCACGACCTCGAAGAATCCGTCGTCCGGATGGAGCCGGACGCGGACGGAAGAAAGCGGCAGATAGCGGCGGAGGTTGTCCTGCCCGACCAGCCGGAAAGGATCGTGCTCTCGCCCGAATTCCGTCTTCAGGGCAAGTTGGTAGCTGGCGATGGCCACGAGGACGCGGTCGATTTGGGCCTCCGGGACGCCGGGGAGACGGGAGCGGTCGGCACGCAGGCGGGCGTCCAGGTTGGCGAGCAGGGGGTCG
This sequence comes from uncultured Gammaproteobacteria bacterium, assembly GCA_963698495.1. GTDB lineage: Bacteria > Pseudomonadota > Gammaproteobacteria > Chromatiales > Chromatiaceae > CAVORB01. The sequence continues at coordinate 46,823 of CAVORB010000045.1, forward strand.
GCGATCTCACCCGCCTCCGGGATACAACTGGGCACGAGGGCGTCCTCGAAGTCCATGAGCTGGGCCAAATAGCTGGGGCCGCCGGCCTTGATCCCGGGGCCGAAGACGGACTTGCCCATGCCGCCGAAGGGCTGGCGCAGTACCACCGCCCCGGTGGTGACCCGGTTGACGTAGAGGTTGCCGGCGCGGATGCCCTCGATCCAGGTCTCCTGCTCGCGCTCGTCCAGGCTCTCGATGCCGGAGGTGAGGCCATAGCCGGTCGCATTCACCAGGTCGATGGCCTCGTCGAGGTCCTGCGCGCGCATGACGGCGAGCACGGGTCCGAAGAGTTCGGTCATGTGGGTGAAGCTTTCGGGCTTCACGTCCCACTTCACGCCAGGGGACCAGAGCTGGGGATTGTGGCCGAGCCGCCTCGGCATCACCGCCCAGCGCTCGCCGGGCTCCAGCTCCTTGAGGCCGCGGTCCAGGACGCCGCTGGGCGGACGGATCAGGGGGCCGACTCGGGTGGTGCGCTCCCAGGCCGAGCCGACGGGCAGGCTCTCCACGGCGTCGCACAGGGCGGCCTTGAAGGCCGGGTCGTCGTAGACCTCCCCGTCCAGGATCAGCAGGGAGGTCGCCGAGCACTTCTGGCCGGCGTGGCTGAAGGCGGAGTGCAGCACGTGCTTGATCGCCTGGTCGCGGTCCGCCAAGGCGGTGACGATGGTGGCGTCCTTGCCGCCGGTCTCGGCCATCAGGTGCATGTCCGGACGCCGCTGGAGCATGCGCAGGGCGGTTGCCGTCCCGCCGGTGAGGATGACGGCGTCGACACCCGGATGTGCCGCCAGCTCGGCCCCCACGCCGCCGCCCGGGCAGGGCAGGAGCTGGAGGGCCTCCCGGGGGACGCCACCGTCCCAGAAGCAGCGGGCCAGCTCCCAGGCCACCAGCACAGTGTCCGAGGCGGGCTTGAGGATCACGCGGTTGCCCGCCGCCAGGGCCGCCGCCACGCCGCCTGCGGGGATGGCGATGGGGAAGTTCCAGGGCGAAATCACGGCAACCACGCCCCTCGGTCGCGCGCGAAGCGTCTCCATGCGCTGGAATGACAAGGCGCTGCGCCGGTAGAGGTCGAGGAAGTCGATGGCCTCCGAGACCTCGGGGTCGGACTCGGGGATCGTCTTGCCGCCGTCGGCCATGGCGGCGCCGATCAGTTCGCCGCGGCGCTCGCGAAAGACCTGGGCCACGTCTCCCAGGATCCCGGCGCGCCGTTCCGAGCTCAGGTCCCGCCAGCCGGCGGGATCGACGCGGGCGCAGGCGACGGCCTCCGCAAGGTCGGCGTCGGTCGCCTCCCGGTAGCGGCCAACGACGGTGCCCGGGCGCGAGGGGTCCAGGCAGTCGTTCAGCGCCCGATCCTCACGGATCTCCCGCCCGGCGATTACCAGCGGAATGTCGGCGGCGCGGTCGCCGCAGCGCGGCTGCCAGCGCTCGATGATCGCCCGCGCCCAGTCGAGGTTCTGCGGCAGGGAAAGGTCTGTGTCCGGCTCGTTGACGAAGCCGTCGAGACCCAGCCGATGCTCGTCCGGGCGCAGCGCCGGGAGGGTCCGATCCTGCGTGCGGCGCGGGCTGTCGGAGAGGCCGTCGATCAGCCCGAAGGAGGCCACGAACTGCTCAGTCAGCCGCCCCCAGGGCTCGCTGTCCACCCGCAGCTTGAAGGCATGGCCCAGGAAGTTGTCGGGGCCCGTGTTCTCGTCGAGGCGCCGCACCAGGTAGCCGATGGCGTGGACGAAGTGCTCCCGGCGGGTGGCGGGGGCGTAGAGCAGGAGGTTGTCCGCCACCTCGGACAGGGCGCGGCGCTGGTGGTTGGCCATGCCCTCCAGCATCTCGATCTGGATCGCGTCGAGCACCCCGAGCCCCTCGGCGAGCACCAGGGCATAGGCCACGTCGAAGAGGTTGTGGGAGGCGACACCCAAGCGCACCGCGGCGATGTTCTCCGCGCGCAGCCCCTCGCGGAGCATGCGCTTGTAGTTGGCGTCCGTCTCCGGCTTGGTCCGGAACGGGGCCTGGTGCCAGCCGTGCAGGGCCGCGTCCACCCGCTCCATCTCCATGTTGGCGCCCTTGACCAGCCGGATGGTGACCGGCGCACCGCCCGCGCTCACCCGCGCCCTGGCCCAGGCGTTGATGCGCCGCTGCACGGCGAAAGCGTCCGGCAGGTAGGCCTGCAGGGCGATGCCGGCGCTCGACCGCTCAAGGCCGGGCCGGTCCAGGGTGCGCATGAAGGCCTCGGCGGTGATCCGCATGTCTCGGTACTCCTCCATGTCCAGGTAGACGAACTTGGGCACCTCGACCCCGTCCGGGCGCCGGAAGCGCATGCGGGCGGCTTCGCGGTATAGGAGCTCCAGGCGGTCGCAGAGGGCATCCACCGTGTCCTCGAAGGCCAGGGCCGAGATCTGGGAATGGATGGTGGAGATCTTGACCGAGATGCACTCGATCAGGGGGCGCTGGAGTAGGTCGAGATAGGTCTTCAGTCGCTCCTCCGCCGCTCGCTCCCCGAGCAGGGCCTCGCCGAGGAGGTTGAGGTTCATGCGCAGCCCCTCGCCGTGACGGGCCCTCAGGTGGGCGAGCAGGTGCTCCTCCTCCGCCGGCAGGATGGCATTGGCGGTCTCCTCGCGCAGCTTCTCCCTGACCATGGGCATGGCCACCCCCGGCAGGTAGGTGCCGAAGGACCGGAAGCCCTGGAGCAGTGCCTTGTCCAGGGGCGAGAAGAAGCGCGGAACCCCCTGCACGTCCAGGATGTGGATGAGCTGCTCCGCAGCCCTGGGGGCATTCCGGGAGCGCAGGGCCTGATCGGTGATTGCAACCAGGGTCGCCTTGTCCTCGGGGCGGCGCATGATGGCGTCCAGCTCCTCCTGCTGCCGGCGCTCCTGGGCGGTCTGAAGCGCCGCGGCGCGCTCCTGGAGGGCGCGAGCGAGGAAAACGGCCTTCTGGACCGCGGCGGGGAGGTCCGAGTGGGGATCCGCGCTGAATTCCCCGAGCAGCGCTCGGAGCCGCGCGGTGCGGGAGTTTGGTGCTTGGCCGGGGGCGCTGGCGGTCATGGGTCGGCTCCGAAGGCAACTGTGCCGGTCCGACTCGGATCGGCGGATCTCTCTTTTGAAAGATAGCGTCCGTTCGCGCCGCAATCGCCTATTGGGCCGGTGCGCGTCGCCCCATAGAGGGGATGTAAAGGGGATACCACAGGGTCCGTCCCTGTTTCTCCCTGCGCCATTGTCCTCGGCCTGCACGCGCCCCTGGAGCTGCGCCGCCGGCCCGCGCGCCCGAGGTGGCGCCTGCCGGTCCGACGCCTGTATAGCTACCCGCGGACCTGTCAGCCCGGCTTGGCCGAACAGCTCGCCGCCGTGCTGGGCAGCGTGTTGCCCCCCTCGGCGAGCTTGCCGTGGATGTCGATCAGGCCGATGCACCCGGCGCCCACGAGGGCCCGGCCCGGGAGATGGCGCTGACCATCAGGGCAGCAGCGAGGTAGCGGTGCAGCTCGACGCGCGCGATGCGTTCGAGCTGGCCCGAGTCACCGATGCTGTAGCGTGGACCTGCCGACGATCCTGCAAGCTGCCGGCTGGGCGCTGGTTGCCCCCACTTCCGAGAACGACCCAGACTGTGTCAAAACGCTCGCCGCGGTATAATTCATCAGGGACAGAGAGAACGAGGCAGGCATGAAGCGATTTGTCGCGGGCCAGGCACGCGGACAGACCACCCTGTTTCCCGAACGCCTTGAGGACTTCATCGCCGAGGACAATCCAGTGCGGGTCATGGACGTCTTCGTCGAGGAGCTGGATCTACGCGAGCTCGGCTTCACGCGGGTCGATCCTCTCGATACCGGTCGCCCGGCCTTTCACCCGGCGATGCTGCTCAAGCTCTACATCTACGGCTACCTCAACCGCATCCAGTCGAGCCGCCGCCTGGAGCGCGAGACCCAGCGCAACGTCGAGCTGATGTGGCTCACCGAGCGGCTCGCCCCGGACCACAAGACCATCGCCGACTTTCGCAAGGATAACGGCAAGGCAATCCGCAAGGTCTGCCGTGAGTTCATTTTCCTGTGCCGTCGCCTTCAGCTTTTCCCCGAAGCGGTGGCGGTTATCGACGGCAGCAAGTTCAAGGCGGTCAACAACCGCGATCGCAACTACACCCAGGCGAAGCTCAGGCGGCGCCTGGAGCAGATCGACGAGAGCATTGCCCGCTACCTCAGCCAGCTCGACAGCACCGATCGGGAAGAATCCGCCATCGGCCAGGCCAAGCGCGGGCGGCTCGAGGAGAAGATCAAGAAGCTCAAAGAAGAGATCAAGCGCCTCAAGGGCATCGAGCGTGAGCTGCGCGAGACGCCCGATCAGCAAATTTCCGAGAGCGATCCCGATGCTCGCTCCATGGCCACCAGCGGGCGCGGCAGTGGCATTGTCGGCTACAACGTGCAGATCGCGGTCGAGCCCAAGCACCACCTCATCGTCGCCCAGGAGGTGATCAACATCGGCAGTGACCGCGACCAGTTGGCGAGCATGGCCGAGAGGGCTCGCGAGGCCATGGCGAGCAAGCAGTTGACCGCCGTGGCCGATCGCGGCTACTACAAGGGCGAAGAGATCCTCGCCTGCGAAGAGGCAGGCATCACCATCGTCCTGCCCAAGCCGCAGACCTCAGGCAACCAGGCCAAGGGGCTCTTCGCCAGAGAGCGCTTTCGCTATGACCCACAGGCCAACGAATATCGCTGCCCTGCCGGTGAGCGCCTGATTTGGCGCTGCCGCAACGTGGAAGCCGGGCGCACCCTCGACACCTACTGGAGCTCGGCATGCCCGCGCTGCCCGATCAAGGGACAGTGCACCACCGGCAAGGAGCGCCGGATTCGACGCTGGGAGCACGAAGCCATCTTGGAGAACGTCCAGGCACGGCTCGATGCCCAGCCCGAGAACATGCGCCTGCGCCGACAGACCGTGGAGCACCCCTTCGGCACCATCAAGTCGTGGATGGGGTACACCCACTTTCTCACCAAGACACTGCCGCGCGTCCAAACTGAGATGAGCCTGCATGTGCTCGCCTACAATCTCAAGCGGGTCATGAACATCCTTGGGATCGGACCGCTGCTGGAGGCACTGCGGGCCTGAGACGGCCTTTTTCAACCCGCACAGGCCTCTAGCCGGCTTCCAGAGGTTACTTCGGCCCTTGCCTCCCTTCTCCCGGCACATCTAAAGGGACAAAGAAGAAACCCGACAGCCTTGATCGGCACCGCGCGAGCCATCTACAAGGGCCAAGAGAGCCTAGAAGCGACCGGCCGAGGCGTTCTCGCGGGGCCTGGGTCGGTTTCGGAAGTAAGGGTTTTCGTCTGGGCCGCCGCGCGAGGGTGGACGGCGTTTAAACCTGAGCACCGAATACCCCCAGCGATCATCGCCAGACGCAGCACGCTCGGCAACCTTGGCCCATGGCCACGCTCCACCACAATCGCGCTGACAACATGGAAACATCACCGCATCGACACGCCCAGAACCGGGATGTCAAAACGGGATCGGGTGGTCCTCGTCGATCCTGTTGGCGTCAATGCCCCAGGGTAGGCCCTCCTGCTCGGCTGGCGGCGTGCGGTCGTCGTCGATGACGTACTGTTGGGCATCGCGGCAGAGCTTGACGTCAGGCACTTCCTTCCCGGCCAGGACAACGCGTCACAGAAGACGCGGAAACGTTATCCGTGCTCCTGAGCTCGTGGCCGAAAAACGCCCGCGACGCCCCGAGCTATGCTCTCTAGCCGTTGCCTCATACGGCCTCGTAGGGGACATAGTGCGGCTCGAACATTCGCCCACGGATGAAGGCCTCGAGGTCGTCGGGGCGCTCGATGCCGGCGATGCCCTGGTCGAAGGCGACCTCACACACGGCGGTGGCGATGCGGACCGAGATCTCGCGGATCAGGGTAAGGTCCGGGTACAGGCGTCCCACCGCGAGGCTATCCTCCCCCACCTGCTCGGCCAGGGTACGCGCGGCGGCGTAGAACATAGCGTCCGTCACCCGCCGTGCCCGGCAACTCACGGCCCCCATCCCGACCCCCGGGAAGACGTACATATTGTTGCACTGCCCAGGCACGAACAGGCGTCCCCCTCGGGATACTGGCTGAAAGGGGCTGCCGCTGGCGACCATCGCCGTTCCCTGGGTCCACTCGTAGGCCTGCTCGGCGGTGCACTCGGCCTTCACAGTCGGGTTGGAGAGGGGGAAGACGATGGGCCGCGGGCAATGGCGTGTAAGCTCGCGCAGCGCCTCCTCGGTGAAGGCCCCCGGCTGGCCGCATACCCCAATCAGGACCGAGGGCCGCACATGGCGGATGGCCTCCACCAGATCGGTCAGCGGCGGCTCGTCGCGCGCGAAGGGTCTTTTGTGCTCGGGCAGGGAGGCCAGGCGTGCGCGGGTGACCAGACCCTTGGTATCCACCATCCAGATGTGCTCGCGGGCCTGCTCCAGCGTCAGCCCCTCCGCCTGCACCATACCCGAGGCGATTGCATCTGCAATGCCTCGCGCGGCAGAGCCCGCCCCCAGGAACATCACCCGCTGGTCAGCCAGTGTCTGGCCGGTGGTGCGTAGCGCACTGATGATTCCGGCGAGGGCGACCGCTCCCGTGCCCTGGATGTCGTCGTTGAAGCACAGGATGTCGTCGCGGTAGCGCGCGAGCAGAGGGAAGGCATGGTCGTTGGAGAAGTCCTCGAACTGGATCAGGGCGCTGGGCCAGCGCCCGTGCACGGCACGCACGAAGGCGTCCACGGCCGCATAGTAGGCGTCCCCGCTGAGGCGCGGAATACGCTCGCCTAGGTACATCGGATCTTCGCGCAGGGCGGCATTGTTGGTGCCGAGGTCGAGCATCACCGGTAGGGTGCGGTAGGGGTAGACGCCGGCACCAACCACGTAGAGGGAGAGCTTGCCAATGGGGATACCCATGCCGTTCGCGCCAAGGTCCCCCAGGCCCAGAATGCGGCTGCCGTCCGTGACCACGACGATGTCGACCTCCTCCTCGGGCCAGTTGCGCACCATGTCCTCGAAGCAGGGTACCTCGGCGGCGCTGAAGTACATGCCCCGGGCCCGCCGGTAGATGTGGCCGAAGTGGCTGCAGGCCTTGCCGACTGTCGGCGTGTAGACGATGGGCGTGAGCTCGCGCAGGTGGGTGAGCAGGACCCGATAGTAGAGGGTCTCGTTGCGGTCGTGCAGGGTCTCCAGGTGGATGTAGCGCTCCAGGTCGCTGTCTTGGCGGTGGAAGTTCTCCATCACGCGCGTCACTTGGTCGTCGATGCTGACGACTTGGGGTGGCACCAGGCCACGGATGCCCAGGGCATCGCGCTCGCTGTCCGGAAACCCGCTGCCCTTGTTCAGCATCGGGTCACACAGCAACGCCTTCCCGCGCTTGGCGACGGGCAGAACCGGGTCGTCCAGGGTGTCGATATGGTGGCGTTTGACTTCGATGTTCACCACGGTTTCCCCCCTCTCGGGAAGAAAGATCTCTCGGGTGCTCGGGCCAGGCACAGCGGACGGGCCCCACACCTTGACCATAGGCTCTGGCTTGGCTTCCCTGTTGACTCGGATCAGCTTTTCGGCGGATCAGCGCCCTTTTTTGGCCATGCGACCATGCCTGCGCGCCGCTCGACTCAGCCTCAGGGTGGCCGCCGAATTAGAATAGCCGCGTATACTTATGCGTTGACTAGGCGAGTATAGCCCCCACATTCAATCGCGCCTGCTCTCGAACGCCGGAAGAAACGGAGGTGAACAAAGTGAGAAACTGCAGGCTGTGCAGATACAGCAAGATCTGCAACGATCTGCCTGGTATCTGCATACTGATTCCTTATCTTGCCGTCACCGTGGTTGCCATCGCGATGGTTTATCTCTTCATCACCCAGGAACTGATGTGATGTAAGGAGCCCAATTGCTGGTCGGTGTAGCCAAGGTCCCGCCCCGTTTGCCGACCACATCCCGCCGCCCGTTGCAGCATTGGGCGGAGAGGGAAGCCGGGTGAGATGTTTCGGTAGATGCGCAGCATCCGTGCGCCGCGCTCAAACCCTCCTGATTCTCTTTCCGTATCCCGGCCTGGTGGCTGCTCGGACTCTCACATGCCGTGTCGTTGGTGTGGTGGATAGCGAAACCGTCTATGTGCTCGACGTGGCCAAGGCGCAGCAAAGGATCTACCTGTGGGCGTTGGCGCTCAGGACCGTCGGAGTGTGGTAGACGAGAATATTTGCGGTGCCCACCTGGTACAGGTGGGGCGACCGGGGCGGAACCGACACCTTGGTTCCGCCAAATGGAAGCTGGGATTTAGAAGCGTCACGCGACTACAGGGTCAAACGGCTTCCCTCCGGGGATGAAGACAACGTGGACACTAAGCTGATGGGGGCTGTAAACGGTTGTGCGGACGAGCAACCCCTTTTTCTTGACGATCGCCTGCTCGGTCATGGTCCGGATTTTGGTTGTATCGTCGTAGCTATCCTCGATCTCTTCGTACTCTAGCTTCATGGGGCGTCTCGTTTTTGCGATGGGGATATCCACAACTGTAACCGTTCAAGGGGAGCTTGCAAATCGGCTGCGTCACTATCCATGCTGCGCTTGTTCTCGGCGTGTGTTGAGATTCCGAGAGCTTCGGCTGATGACGCCTTCGTTCTGCTCTGGAGCGACAATGGATGTCCACATAGCCGCTTGATGACAAAGGCGCTCCCGGTATGCAGAACCCGGCACGTTGGCCGGGTCTGCTGCGCTATTGAACGGTTTTTTGGTTTCAGGCGGCTCTCGTAAGGTGTGTTGCCTTGAACTCCTCCCGCTGCGCCTTGTCGCCGGGGTCGAATCCCGCCGCGGTCATCTTCCCGGTCAGCCACTTGGGCAGAGGACCTCGGGAATACACGTTCTCGGGATTGTCAGGATCGATGTAGTGGGCGTATGCAGCCGAGGCGCGTCGCCGGGAACCTGATCGCTTACCTTTACCGAGCAAGGAGACGACCTCATCGACCTGATAGCCGCGCTCGGTGATCATCGCGGCGATCTCTTTGGCGAAGTCGGTGATCTCGCTCGCCATCCGTTTCTTGAGTTCGACTTCAAGCCGCTTGCGCTCTGCTTCCATCTCGGCAAGCTGGCTCTGAATCGCTTGAGCCGACATTTCGCCACTATCTTGTTTCTTTCGTGCCATTCAGGAACTCCAAACTGATTTTTGAGTAGTTGCACCCTTTATTGTAGGGACTGAGGTGAAGAAAAACACCTGCCATATTCCAAATATAAAAGCTCGCAGTGTCACTGCTAATCCAATCCACTGAACGGTATCACTGAGATTAGTCAACCATGGCATTGATCAGTTCTGGCCCATCGTTGCGGGGGGTGTTCACCTGCCGGGATACTGGGTGCATGGTCCACTGCGCTGAACCGATAGGCTTCAACATGGCGGCCAGGGCGTCCGAGCGTGTTTGCGTCTGTGACGATGATCGTGCAGGACTCAGTTCTTTGTCCTACCCCTGCCATCTCTCCCAGAATCCCGTCATGGCGAAAGGCGTGCGATCATCTCGTCTGATCAGATAAGGCGTTTTCCCGCTCGGCTCAGCTTTCCACTCGCGGGGCCTCTCTCCTGAACTCCGGCACAGGCGGTACGCGAACGCGCGGCGGCAAGCTGGCTTGTGCTCTCTCCCGTAATTCGGAGGCGGCGAGGGGGAGGCGCACGCGACCTGCTGAGGACCGACTATGCTGATACCTACGCACGGCACATCCGCCGGGGCGGCCTGTCCTTCCGGAACCTCGGTTGAAACATGGCAAGGCGTCAGGTTGCCTGCGGATGCGGTGTCGGGACCGGATAGAAGTGGGTCGTCAGGTTGTCGGCAGGTACCGCGGACAACGCAACATCTTCCATCGGCTTTTTGCCCGGAGAAATGTTATGAGCGTGACGAACAGTATGTCCGGCACAAACGTGCACGAGGTCGCTGACGGGATCTATCGCATCAATACCCCCGTCGTCGTCGACGGCGCCGGCGGATTCTCGTTTAACCAGTACCTCATCGTCGATGATGAACCGCTGCTCTTCCACACGGGTTTGAGAAAGATGTTTCCGCTGGTGCGTGAAGCGGTTGAGAGCATCTTGCCTGCGGACAAGCTTCGCTACATCGCCTTTTCGCATGTGGAGGCGGATGAATGTGGTTCGCTCAACCAATGGCTTGAGGCCGCGCCCTCGTCTGTTCCCCTGTGCGGTAACGTTGCCGCGATGGTGTCGATCAATGATCTTGCAGACCGCGCACCGACGGCCCTCGCCGACGGGGAACTGCTGAAACTTGGCTCGCATTTCGTGCGTTGGTACGACACGCCGCACCTTCCGCACGCGTGGGAGTGCGGGTTTCTGATGGAGGAGCAAACACGCACTTTACTCTGTGGCGATTTGTTCACGCAGGGCGGAGCCGACCTGCCGCCGGTCACGGAGTCAGACATTCTCGGGCCGAGTGAGGCTTTCCGGCACGCCATGGACTACTTCTCTCACACGAGGAACGCACGTCTGATGCTGGAGCGATTAGCGTCAACAAACCCGGTAACGCTCGCCTGTATGCATGGCAGTGCGTGGCGGGGCGACGGAGGGAGCCTTCTGCGGGCACTCGCCGATCAGCTAGATGCATGACGGTGGTCCTTGTCGGCAGAGGCGCGCCTTGCAGTTGTCAGGCAGCACGCCGCTGTCGACACTTCGGTTTCCGGCGGCTCCAGGGATGAGTGGGGAGGCGCCTCCTCAACACCCGTGACGCCGGCCCGCGATGGCTGACAAGGACAGGGTAGGAAGATTAGCTTCACGAAGAAAGAGTACGCGACTCTGGTCGAGATGCTGCTGATGGCCGAGTGGGTGCTCCACGCCCACGAGACGGGTCCGAGCAATGAGACCATGCCTTACGCGGAGCTACGTCGGAAGGTCCTCTCTCACCACAAGGAAATGGGCATGGAAGACGCCCGAGGAGGAGCGAGAGCGGTATGCTTTCGCTGAGGAGGAGGCGCGAGCGCGGAAGGCGGGGTTGTGGCGTGACCCCAACCCGGTCCCATCTTGGGAGTGGAGAAGGCGGTGATCGGAGGCAATACCGTCTCTGACTTCCCTGCACCGGACGTCTCCAGCCGCCTCTTCTACAATCCTCGCGGTCATCAGGCGAACAAAGAAGCGTTGACAAGGCGTCGCCTATGGAAGCCAATCGCGCTGGATCACGAACATTTACGTGGGCACAGGCGGATTCCCGCCTTCGTGATGGAACGTGAAGACAAAACGCCCCGGCGCGAGCGCGGGGCGTGAGAGTCAGACGAGGGTTACACAGCGCACCCGCGGCTCCTGGCGGAAGTGGGCTCCGGTGCCTCGCTGCGAGCCGCGCGCCGCGCCGTCCGCAGAAGGGCCAGCAGCATCGGCGAAGCATAATCGGACAGGTCCGGGCGCCCCGTAACCACTCGGTCAGGAGCATCCACGAGAGGCAGGGCGGTCGCGTTTCCCCGAAGCGGTTTCAGAAAAGAAGACGCCCTGACGGGATCGCCAGGGCGCAAGACACCACCCAAAATATGGAGATAGAGCCGATGCCGTCCCTGGCGAGGCCCACGGTCGCAAGGTTGATTACCTGACCGTGTATCCAGAGTACCTATCCGCCACTGCTGCGTCTGTGATGCTTCACGCACAATTGCGCTGATTCACGTGTGTTTCGCTCCCCCGATCGGGCGATCAGTCGCCGCAACAAAGTGCCGGCGCGCCTGCTTGACTCGTTCGCCATTGGTAACCGCCCCAAGCCGCATGATCGCAACCGGGGGAACATTGTCGGACGATCCATGTCTTGCAGATAACGGAGCTGTCGATCTGTACACAGAAACCTATTGACCGAGAAAATCAACCGTGCTAGCCGAGCGGAATTGATCAGTATTCGGCGATATTCCGTATCTCTATGATTTCCCGATTAAAAATAGATGGCCAAAATGTGACCAATCCGACAAATCGTTAACAGTCCTTAATGTCTGTGCGATTCCGAAGCCTATAATTCACAGAGTTATCCACAGAAACTGTGGATAAGAAAACATTTCCTATAACAGGCTTTGCGTTGCGGTCTCGTTTCGAGAATTCACTTTAATAGTGGGTCGCAGTCGGCATGTTTCAGAGCGCTGGGAATGCCGCGCCTGCGAAATGCTGCGGTCTGGATTGGGAATGCCGAAAAACGAAAATCTGTGAACTGCATCACAGTTCTCACGTCGGGCAGACACCCTCTTTTCCCTGGAGGGTAACGCCGTACCAAACTGCCTCAGGAGGATACAATGGATAAAAGTCAACTTCCCCGCAGCAAGGCAACCCCCGTGCGGGATACGCGTTTCTTTTCCCAGAAAGTCTCGGCCCTCTGGCCCCCGAAGAGCGAGCGAGATGAATTGCTGCTGGAAATCTACGAGCAGTTGCGCGAGAAGTACGCGGACCCCCACCAATCCAGCACAAAAAAAACACCGTAGCCTCGACGTTCCGGATGGCGAAATAGCTTCCCGGTAGTTCCAGGGCGGGGGCATCCTTGCTCGTGAACCCATCGTGCCGGTGTTGTTAGCCCAACGCGTGGTGGCTGTCGTCTTCCGAGGAAGCGGCCTCTGTCACAGAAAGAATGCCCGCTGGGTGCGGGGAGAACGGGGAACTTCGGAAAGATTGGGCGACTGTGCGGGGGCGGGCGGATTCC
>CAVORB010000046.1:0-194565 GCA_963698495.1 uncultured Gammaproteobacteria bacterium
CGCGACCTCAACCTGCAGGTAGAGGACGGCGCCTTCCGCCAGGACCTGTTCTACCGTATCAACGTCATCGAGCTGCGCACCCGCCCTTGCACGACGTGCGGGAGATCCCGGACCTGGCGGACTACCTCTCCGGGCGCATCACCCGCCAGTCCGGAGACGCCAAACCGGCGCTGTCGGCCGCGGCCCTTGCCGTGCTGCGACGCTATCCCTTCCCCGGCAACGTGCGGGAGCTCGAGAACATTCTCGAGCGCGCCCTTGCGCTGAGCGAGGGCGATGTCATCGAGGCGGACGATCTCCACCTGCCACGGACCGAGCCGGCGAGCACCGCGACCGGGCCGAAAAGCGACGATCAGCCCCTGGAGGACTTCCTCGGCGAGGTCGAGAAAAAGGCGATCATCCAGGCCCTGGAAGACACCCGCTGGAACCGCACGGCCGCCGCGCGCAGGTTGGGAATGACCCTGCGTTCCCTGCGCTACCGGCTGAGCAAGCTCGGCATCGAATGAGCGCGAGCGCCACCTCTACCGCATCGTGGCCAGCGCCGACGCCGAGACTCCGGCAAGGGCCGAATCCGAGGATGCGTTCCGGCCAAGACATACCCGAGATGAGCACAACCTCCGATGGCTGACGAGATCTCCCCAGCAAAGGACGAGAATCCTGCAGTGGACCCGTTCGTGCACTGGTTCCGCCGGGCGACACCCTACGTCCATGCCCACCGCGGACGCACGTTCGTCGTCGCATTCGCCGGCGAGGCGGTCGCGGACTGCCGTTTTCCGGACCTGATCCACGACCTCGCGTTGCTCCACGGCCTGGGTATCCGACTGGTTCTGGTGCATGGGGCACGGCCCCAGATCGAGCAGCGGCTCGCGACCCGCGGCGCGGCGCTGCGTTACGTCGGGGGATTGCGAGTCACCGACGACCAGGCGCTTGCCTGCGTCAAGGAGGCCGCCGGCGCCCTGCGGGTCGAGATCGAGGCCCTGCTCTCGCTCGGGCTCGCCAATTCCCCGATGGCGGGGGTGCGCATCCCGGTCGCATCCGGAAACTTCGTCACCGCCAAGCCCCTCGGCGTGCTGGAAGGGATCGACTACCTGCACACCGGCGTCGTGCGCAGGATCGACCGGGATTCGCTACGCCAGCGCCTGGACGATGGCGCGATCGCGCTTGTGCCTCCCGTCGGCTATTCGCCCACCGGCGAGGTGTTCAACCTCAGCGCGGCGGACGTCGCCCGGTCCACCGCCATCGCCCTCGGCGCTGACAAGCTGATCTTCCTCCTCGAGGAGCCGGGAGTAATCGACGCGGCCGGCAACATCATCTCCAACGTCCTGAGCGGGGACGTCGAGGACCTGCTGCGCGCAGCTCCGCCGCTACCGGAGGATCTGGCCCAGTCTCTCCGCGCCGGCGCCGACGCCTGCATGCAGGGAGTCAAGCGTGTCCATCTCATCAGCCGCCGCACCAACGGCGCCCTGCTCCGTGAGCTCTTTACCCGGGACGGCGTCGGCACACTGATCACCGCGCAACCTTATGAAGAGCTGCGCCCGGCGCGCATCGACGACGTCGGCGGGATCCTCGAGCTGCTGCGACCGCTGGAGGAAACCGGTGTGCTGGTGCGCCGCTCGCGAGAGCGACTCGAGACCGAGATCGACCGCTTCTTCCTGCTCGAGCGCGACGGTATGGCGATCGCCTGCGCCGCAATCTACTGCTACCACGCCGACCACATGGCAGAGCTCGCCTGCGTTGCCGTTCATCCCGAATATCGGGATCGTGGCCGCGGCGACCGCTTGCTCGAGCGCATAGAGAGTATCGCCCGCCAACGGGGCATCCGGCGTCTGTTCGTCCTGACGACCCAGACCGCTCACTGGTTCCGCGAGCGCGGGTTCGAGCCCTCCGGCCTCGGCGACCTGCCCATGGAGCGGCAGTCCCTTTACAACTACCGCCGCAACTCCAAGGTCTTCATCAAGGCCTTGTGAGACGCCGGTCGTTGACGGCCGCGTCGTTCTCCGCGCCGCTGAAAAAACTCTTTGATTAGCAATGTGTTTCAGCCGATCGGATCCGCTGAGCGGGGCACGGCCCGCGGAGCGCAGCCGCCACCAGCACTCGATTGGGCAGAGCATAGAGCTTGAAGCGGCGATTCAAGCGATAGGCAATGGCACTGAGGTAGCGCTGGGCGTACTTGTTGAAGCCGAAGCTGTGGTAGGCACCGCTGAGGCTGGTCTTAAGATTGCCGAGGACGGTATTGACCCAGTGGAACATCGGCAACTCTTTGGGCTTGCGCGAGCCGACGACGGTGGGCTGATGGGTACAGCCGGCGTCGGTGACGCCAGCGAAGCAGGCCAGACCATCGGAAATGACGGTGCTGGCGGGACTGAGGTTGGCGCTGGCCCAATCGGCGAGCGCCTTGCGCGTGAAGCCCGGCAGTTGCGTGAACTTCGCGCGCAGCGGGTGCCCCTCCTCATCAAGGCAAACCGCACCGATGAACGGCACCTTGTTCTCCGAGCCACGCCCGGCGGTGCCGCCGTTGAGCTCGCCGCCGAGGTACGCATCATCGACCTGGATGGTGCCGCACAGCACATAGCCGGCCTCGCGCTCAACCATCGCCTGCATCAGCTTGTGGTGGATGAGCCAGGCGGTGGGATAGCTGACCCCCAAGTCCCGCTTCGGCGCCAAAGCCGACAGACCGGTCTTGGCCTGACTGATGAGGTACATCGCCAGAAACCACACCGTCAGGCCCAGCCTGGTCTCCTCGAACAGGGTGCCGGCGATCAGCGAGGTCTGGTGACGGCAGGTGTTGCACTGGAAGGTCTTGCGGGCTCTGACGCCCAGCATGCAGTGGGCCGCACCACCACAGCGGGGGCAGAAAAAGCCCTGCGGCCAGCGCGCGTGCTCCAACGCCGCCTCACACTGAGCCTCGGTCCCGAACTGCTGAAACAACTCAAACAACGACATCCCTCGCTGCAATTGAACACGATTCATGGCCATGACGCACCCCGCTCGCAGAAAAACCTTGGAGTGTCGCGTTATCCCTCGTGATACACGGCGGGGACATCCTGTGCCGCCGGGACTCGGGAAATGGCGACAAGTTCTTCTGTGCCCCGGACGCCCTGCGTCCGCCCCCGCGCCCGACTTCCTCGTTGGGAAGCCGCGCACGACGGCTCCCATAAATGCCTCCACGGCGCATCGGATGCGCGTGCATAGGCCCTTCGCTCGCTCCGGGACCTGCGGCCCCTGCGCCGCTACGGCCCCACGCACGCGCCTACGCCTGCCGGAGACTACCCGCCTCGTGCTTCGCACTTCCCTGGCGGGCAGCGCATGTCAGGGTGCGCCCCTCGGTGGCTCAGTTCGTCAGCCTGGCTGCAGATTGTTTCTAATCAAGAAAGGCATTGCCCAACCCGGCCGAGCCGGAACCAAACAGGCCTGAGCATCTATGGTTACGGGTAGGTCCTGAACGATAGAGGCTCTGGCGATGAATGCGTTTGTCGAACGCCACCAAGCCAGCATCAGCAGCACACTCGCGTGCTTCGACCGGGTCGTGATCACCGGCACCTTGCCCGATATCTGCCATCCGAGAGCGATGGCCGGTTTCCTCGATTACCACAAAGTCCGCCTGTTCGACTTTCCCCGCTGGGCCGAGCCCTTGCGCGAAGAGCTGCGGGCGAACGCCGAGCGGATCGCCGACGAGGCGGGGTTGACGATCGAGTTTGTCCGCAAGCTCAAGGCGTTGCGCAAGGAGGCGCGTATCAAGGAGATCCTCGCCGCGCGCGGCGATCACCCCGGGCTGGTGCACATCTTCTCGGCTTGGAGTGTCGCGTTATCCCTCGTGATACCCGGCGGGGACATCCTGTGCCGCCGGGACTCGGGAAATGGCGACAAGTTCTTCTGTGCCCCGGACGCCCTGCGTCCGCCCCCGCGCCCGACTTCCTCGTTGGGAAGCCGCGCACGACGGCTCCCACAAATGGCTCGACGGCGTATCGGATGCGCTTGCATGGGCCCTTCGCTCGCTCCGGGACCTACGGCCCCTGCGCCGCTACGGCCCCACGCACGCGCCTACGCCTGCCGGGGACTACCCGCCTCGTGCTTCGCACTTCCCTGGCGGGCAGCGCATGGAGTCCTGCCCCTCGTATCGGCCGTGGCATGACAAGACGACCCATCGCACCTTCCTCAGGCCCACGTCCGGAAAGTGCCTGCACTACTACTTCTACTTCATCGATGAGCAGTTCGGGCTGTGCTACGTGCGCGTCCCGACCTGGGCACCATTCCGGCTGCAGGTCTACTTCAACGGCCATGCCTGGCTGGCATGCCAACTGTGCCAAGCCGGTATTGGCTTCGAGATGCTCGACAACGCCTTCGCCTTCATCGCCGATCCCGACAAGGCGCAGGAGCTCGCCGACGCCCTCAGCGCACCCATGCTCCATGAGCGCCTCGCCGCTTGGGCACAGCGCTTCTGTCCGCTCCTGCACCACTTCCGCTCGGGCTACCACTGGAGCTTCATGCAGGCGGAGTACGCCACCGACGTCGTTTTTCGCCGCCAGGCCGAGTTCCAGCCGCTCTACGAGGCGATCGTGCGCACCGCCGTGCACATCATCAAGGCCGCGCATGTCGCCACCTTCCTCGGGCGCAAGCTCACCAGTGCCTACCACGACGAGCTCGGCAACGACTTCTCCACCCGCATCCAGGGCACCCGCATCCGCCACTCAATGGGGCCGGCCAGCATCAAGCTCTACGACAAGTTCGCCCTCATCGCCCGCGTCGAGTGCACCGTCAACGATGTCTCCTTCTTCAAACACCACCGTTACGTGGAACAGCGCAACGGCCAGCGCCTCTTCAAGCTCGCCCCGCTACGCAAGAGCATCTACAGCCTCAAGGACCTGCGCCAGGTCATGCGCGCCGCCAACGACCGTTACCTCGCCTCCATGGCCTGTCTCGACAATCCCGATGCCGGACAGAAGGCCATCGCCAAAATGGCCGCACCCGCCAAGACCAAGGGCCGATCCTTTCGCGGCTTCAACCTGTTTCTCAACCCGGACTACCGCCTCTTCCTCACCCTGGGTCGCGGCGAATGGGCAATCTCCGGCTTCCGCGCCGCCGATCTGCGCGCGCACATCGATGGCCTCTCCCCGGGGCGCTCCTCCTACATCTTGAAGCGCCTGCGCACTCATGGCCTGATCAAGAAGGTGGCCCACACCTACAAGTACTACCTCACCACGCTGGGCCGTCGCGTACTTGTCACCGCCTCGGTCATCCGAGAATACTTCGTGCAGCCTACCCTGGTGAGAAATGCCCTTTGAACTTCTTGCCGTTTTGTTCAAGATTTCAGAGGTGAGGGACTAACCTGGTTGCGCCCCTGCGCTTTCGCCAGATACAGCATCTCATCTGCCACCTTTATCAACTCTTCCGGATCTACGGACGTGTTCGATCCCGATAGCCTCAACGCGCGGGTGTACTGCCGCCAGGCGCGGTAGCCTCGCCGCCTCAAGCACCCGATTCATCCACCCGATTTTCCCAGCCTCGCAGGTACGATTTTTTATCTCAAGGAAAATGCTGATCAAAGGCCAACCTCTCCCCAAGGCGGCAACGTCAGGCCCTGGGGTGATGCCTGGCGTGCACCTGCTTGAGCCGCTCGCGTGCGACGTGCGTGTAGATCTGGGTGGTCGAGAGATCGCTGTGACCGAGCAGCATCTGCACCACGCGCAGATCGGCCCCGTGGTTGAGCAAATGGGTGGCGAAGGCGTGACGGACCGTGTGCGGCGAGAGCGCCTTGGCGATCCCGGCCTCCAGGGCGTAGCGCTTGATCAGCTGCCAGAAGGCCTGGCGGGTGATGCAATCGCTGCGGCGGGTGGGAAACAGGAAATCGCTGAGGCGACCGCCAAGCAGATCGACGCGCGGCCCTCGCACATACTGGCGCAGCCAGGCCGCCGCCTCCTCGCCCAAGGGCACCAGGCGCTCCTTGCTGCCCTTGCCCGTCACCCGCACCACGCCCTGGTTCAGGCTCACCTGCTGTGGCGTGAGGGACACCAGCTCCGTGACCCGAAGGCCCGTTGCGTAGAGCAGCTCGAGCATGGTGCGGTCGCGGTGCCCGCGGGGATCGTCGGTGTCCGGCGCGGCGAGCAGCGTCTCGACCTCTGTCTCGGTGAGGGTCTTCGGCAGGGGCCGCCCGAGCCTGGGCGCATCGACGCGGGCGCTGGGGTCCTCCCGGATCGTCCCCAGGCGCAGCAGATATTGATAGAACTGACGCTGACACGACAGCAGCCGCGCCGCGGAGCGGGGCTTTCGTCCCTGGCGCGAGAGCAGCGTCAGATAATCCAGCAGGTCGAGGCGTCGCGCCTGCGCCAGCCGCCGCGCGCGCTCGCCCGCCAGCCACAGCGCGAAGGCGCGCAGATCCGACTGGTAGGCGGAGAGGGTATTGACGCTGAGGCCCCGCTCCATCCACAGGGCATCCGCGAAGCGCTCGATGAGCTCTTTCTCGGCGTCGTCGATCACGTGCTGAGCTTCCTGGATCGGGCCGACGGGAAAGCCGGCGGAACGCGAGGGTGCTCGCGCCACCGCGACCCGATTGCCTCAGTCACCGAGGCTTCCCTCATGGCGCAGGAGCCAGCGCTTCACTTCCACCTTGCGGCCGCTCCGGTCACCGGCGAAGCCCCCGAGGCCGTCGACGGCCACCACCCGGTGGCACGGGACCACGATGGGGCAGGGATTGGCCCTGCAGGCGCCCCCAACCGCACGGGCGCTGGTGCCGAGCGCCGCCGCCAATTCGCCGTAGGTCGTCGTGGTTCCAGGCGGGATGGCCTGCAGCGCCTTCCACACCCGACGTTGGAACGGCGTGCCGCGCAGGCCCAAGTCGAGGTCGAAGCGCGTTGCCCCGTCCTGGAAGTAGGCGGCGAGCTGACGCTGGATCGCATCGGGCAGATCCGCTGGCGTTTCCGGAAACCGCTCGGGCTCCAGGTCGACGCCGAGGAGGACCTCATCCGCCCAGGTCACGCCCACCGCGCCCATCGGCGTCTGCATCACTCCGTTCTGTTCATGCATCTCGGCGATCTCACTTGTTTGTCTGGCAACCCATGGCGACGGGCGGCTTGTGCCGGATTATAGCTTCGCGCCCACGGGTGTATAATCCGCGCTCCGAGAGGATGGCGGAGTCTTCGTTTCTCCATCCTCATCATTCCCGCCCCTGCCGGGCCACTTCTCCTCCATGCATGACGCCGACGACCGATTCTGGGAGACCGTTCCCCTCTCCGCCATGACGCGGCGTCAGTGGGAATCGCTGTGCGACGGCTGCGCCAAGTGCTGCCTGGAGAAGCTGGAGGACGAGGACACCAAGCGCATCGTCTACACCAACGTCGCCTGCAAGCTGCTGGACCCGGATAGCTGCCGCTGCGCCGACTACCCCAACCGCTCCCGTATCGTGTCGAACTGCGTCACCCTGACGCCCGCGGTGCTGGAGGATCCCTACTGGCTTCCCGCCACCTGTGCCTACCGGCTGGTGGCGGAAGGCAAGCCCCTGCCAGACTGGCACCCCCTTGTCAGCGGCGATGCGACAACGGTGGTCGAGGCCGGCCACTCGATTGCGGGCCGGGTCATCAGCGAGGAGGACGCGGGTCCCCTCCTGCACCACTTAATCGAGTGGGTCGAATAGGTCAGAGAAGCCTTCCCTGTCCGGGGAAATCTGCAATGCTTAAAGCAGGAGTGCGATGAATCCCGTCACCGGGGTTGGGACCGCACTCCCGGCCAAGGCATTGGATCGCCTGACGCCCTGACCTGACAGACAAGGCCGCTGGACCCGGTGCTGGCAGAGCCCGGGAACAGCGATGGCTACTCGTGAGGCCTGGAAGTACGTCCTGGTGTGCCTCGCCGCGGCGATCTTGAGTGTCGCGGTCAAGAACTATGTCGTTTACCTGTTCTACGACACCACCTTCTGCACCTACCTCTGCCCCTCGATCTTCGGCGAGCGCCCATTCGAGGCTCCGCTCCTTCTCAAGCAGCTGTTCGGGCTTCAAACGGGGATACAGGAGTGGGTTCAGGCGGGCTTCAAGACCCTTTGGCCCGACCCCTTCTGCCTGTTCACCGCCCTGCTGGTGGCGCCCATCCTGGAGGAGACCTTGTATCGTGGTCCTCTGTATCTGAGCAGAACCTTTTCGAGCGGCTGGACCTGGTGGATCGCGGCGACCTTGCTCAGCGTGCTGTTCGCGCTGAGCCATGGGCGGGCGGGCCTGTCCTTGTTGCCGCTCCTGGTGCTCGGAACGGCCTCCGCCTGGCTGGTGATGAAGACGCAACTCTTCTGGCCAAGCCTGGCGCTGCACACCCTTTTCAACTTCTACTTCGCCTCGACCCTGCTCTGCTCGTTCCTGTTCGCGGGAGACTGAGGACCGCGGCCTGTGTCCGTGCCGAGCGTGGGAACGGCAGGTCGGCCGGATTAAGCTCGCGTCGCCATCGCGACCTTTCGGTCAGATCCCTGCCCTCACAGGGCGCGCGTAAGCAGGCCCATCGAGCACGCCGCCATCGGATCCGGGATGCGAACGCGGTATCCCGCGCCTGGCGCCAGCGGCAGGGCGTTTCCCTCCGTATCGCTCATCCGCTCCAGCCGGAAGCGCCGGTTTCCCGCTGGGGTGATGAGCTCGAGCTCGTCGCCTACCCCGAAGCGGTTCTTGACCTCGATCTCGGCCCAGCCACCCTCGCTCGCGATCACCTCGCCGACGAAGATCTGGCGCTGGTTGTCCGAGCTCCCACGCTCGTAGTTCTGGAGCTCGGCAGGGGCGTGACGGCGGTAGAAGCCCTCCGTGTAGCCCCGGTTGGCGAGCCCCTCCAGGTCCGCGAGCAGCTCGCTGCGAAAGGAGCGGCCGGCCAGGGCGTCGTCAATGGCAAGGCGATAGACCTGGGTGGTGCGGGCGGCGTAGTAATGGGACTTGGTGCGGCCCTCGATCTTGAGGCAGTCCACGCCCATGCGCACCAGGCGCTCGACGTGCTCGACCGCGCGCAGGTCCTTGGCGTTCATGATGTAGGTCCCGTGCTCGTCCTCGAACACCGGCATGTACTCCCCCGGACGCTTGGACTCCTCCAGCAGGTAGACCTCGTCCGCCCCGGGATGGCGTTCCTGCCCGGTCGCGGAGGTTTCGTGCGCGCCCACCCGGTACTCCCAGCGGCAGGAGTTGGTGCAGGCGCCCTGGTTGGCGTCCCGGTGATTGAAGTAGCCGGAGAGCAGGCAACGCCCGGAGTAGGCGATGCAGAGCGCGCCGTGGACGAAGACCTCGAGCTCGATATCGGGGCAGGCGTCGCGGATGTCCGCGATCTCGTCCAGGGACAGCTCCCGCGAGAGGATGACCCGGGCGATCCCCTGCGCCGCCCAGAAGCGCACCGACTGGGCATTGACCGTGTTGGCCTGCACCGAGAGATGGATCGGCGTGTCCGGCCACCGCTCGCGCACCAGCATGATGAGCCCGGGATCGGCCATGATCAGGGCGTCCGGTCCGAGGGCGATGACCGGCTCCATGTCGGCGACGAAGGTCCGAAGCTTGGCGCCGTGGGGCATCAGGTTGCAGGCGAGGTAGAAGCGGCGGCCGAGGGCGTGCGCCTCGGCGATCCCGATGCCGAGATGCTCCGCTCCGAAGTCGTTGTTGCGCACCCGCAAGCTGTAACGGGGGAGCCCCGCATAGACCGCATCCGCCCCGTAGGCGAGAGCGTAGCGCATGTTCTTCAAGGTGCCCGCCGGGGAGAGAAGCTCGGGACGGCGGGCCGTGTCCGACAGGGTCAATGCAGCTCCACCTCGAAGCGCAGTCGCTGGTCGGCGGTGATCACGTGCTTGCGCAGCACTTCCACCGGAATCTTCTGTCCTGGCCGACTGCCGAGGAGTGAGATGCGCACGTCCGCGTAGGAGGTGATCTCGTCGTCCCCGACCTTCACGATGCGGTCGCCCTCCTCCATGCCGGCGGCCTTGGCCCCGCTGTTGTCGACGAAACCCTGCACGCCGACGCCCTCGCCCGCGGATTCCAGATCCAGGAGGACGCCGAGCAGCCCCGGCGCGGGCAGCTCCACCCGCCGCGGATAGAGCAGAAAGTCCGCGACACCGGGATCCAGCTCGCGCGCGGTGCCGTTGAGCACGATGGCGGACTCCGACGGCACGCGCCGCAACAGGCGCTTGGGGATTCCCTGCCCATGCTCGACGTGGCCGGCGCCCGCCAGGATGACCATGGACTTCGACGGGTTCTCCCGCAGGTAGCGGGCGGCGCGATCCGCCATGCCCTCGTCCCACAGCAGCTGCACCTCGAGGAAGTGCTCGAAATCGGCATTGTCCTTCTGCGGGTGGTGCTCGAATACCGCCAGAACCCGCTGCCGGTAGGCCGGATCATCGCGATCGATCTCCGAGGGGATGCGCGCCCGCTCCTCCGGGCTCAGGGACTCGATCCCCCCGTCCCCCACCTTCTCGGTGATCTCGCGCTCCAGGTTGAGCGCGACGACGGGGATGCCGTGCTCGCGCGCGAAGCGCAGGATCGGGCGGTAGAGCCGGTAGTCGTAGCGCCAGCGCTCGAAGTAATCGGTACGCCGCAGCATCTCCTTCTCCGAGATCTCCCCGGCGATGAAGGCGTCGAGATGGGGCTGGAATGGCTGCTGGAAGAACTCCATGCCGATCGCCAGGTCCTTGTCCTTTTCGTGCAGTCCCGCGACCACGGCGAGCTGGTTGAGGTGGTCCTCGTAGCGGTCGTGCTGCTCGCCGACGAATACCACGCGCTTGTCGGCGAGCTTGTCGATCAGACCCTGCAGGTCCGACAGGCTGGAAAGGTCCACCACCGACGTGCGGGTATCGATGATCTCGTCGTCTCCCGTGTCCCCCGGTTGCGGCACATAGCCAGCGGCAGACAAGACGGGCACGAGCAAGAGTGCCGTGGCGAGCGCGGAGCTGAACAACATTCTAGACATGGATCGTATCCCCGAGATCATTGGCTGCCGCCTCGTCGGCGGGGCGACCGAGCATGGTTGAGATCGGCGCGGAGGGTCCTGCGCACTTTAGTGAGAGCCTGTTGCTGCACGGGTCCTTACTCTGGTCTCCATTCCCGACTTCAAGGAAGCGGCGATTCCGCCAAGGGCGCGACGCGCGACACCGGGTAGAAATCGGGTTTTCGCCACCGCATTATGGACCAAGCCGCGCAGCACCGGCCATTCGCCGGGCGTACACCGGAGTTACGACATGACCAGGTTTCTTAGGTTCCTATTCTTTCTGCCCCTGTTGACCGCGGTCGCGGAAGCGGGGTCCGAGGCGACGGTCGGACACCAGATCGACCTGATCGTCGACCCGGGGCGCGGAACGCTCGCCGCGACCGATACCTTGACGCTACCGCCGGAGCGCGGCGACTGGACCCTCTACCTGCACCAGGGGCTCGAACCCCGCGTCACCGGGGGAGACGCCGTCCTCACGCCCGGGGGGAAGGAAGGCCACCTGGAGAGATACCGGCTGCAGGTCCGCGGGCCGGGTCCGGTGACGCTGCGCTACGGCGGCAGCATCCGGCACGAGCTCGAAGACGTCCGCGAGGGCATGGGCCGATCGCGCCAGCAGAGCCGAGGCACCATCGCAGAGGACGGCGTAGTGCTCGACGGCTACAGCGGATGGTATCCGCACATTCCCGAAGCCCTGCAGACCTTTCGCCTGAGCGTCCAGCTTCCCAGCGGCTGGAGCGCCGTCTCCCAGGGTGCCGGCCCCGAGGTCTCAAGTACCCCGGATGGGGTGCGCATCAGCTGGCGCGAGGACCAGCCACAGGACGACATCTACCTGATCGCCGCGCCTTTCGAGCGCTACGCCATGCCCACTTCGAGCGGTGAGGCCCAAGTCTATCTGCGCGACCCCGACCCTGCCCTCGCCGAGCGCTATCTGACCGCCACCGGCGAGTACCTCGACCTGTACAGCAGGCTCATCGGCCCCTACCCGTACGCCAAGTTCGCCCTGGTCGAGAACTTCTGGGAGACCGGCTACGGCATGCCCTCCTTCACCCTGCTCGGACCGCGGGTGATCCGCCTGCCCTTCATCGTTCACACCTCCTACCCCCATGAGGTTCTGCACAACTGGTGGGGCAACGGGGTCTATGTCGATTACGCGACGGGCAACTGGAGCGAGGGCCTCACCGCCTACCTCGCCGACCACCTGCTCAAGGAACGACAGGGGCAGGGAGCCGATTACCGCCGCGACACGCTCAAGGCCTACGCGGACTATGTACGCGAGGGCAAGGACTTCCCGATCCGCGACTTCCGCGGCCGCCACGGCTCGGCCTCCCAGGCGATCGGTTACGGCAAGACCCTGATGATGCTGCACATGCTGCGCCGGGACCTGGGCGATCCCGTCTTCGTCGCCGGGTTGCAGCGGTTCTACCGCGACAATCTGTTCCGCACCGCCGGCTTCGACGACCTGCGCCGTGCCTTCGAGCAGGAAAGCGGGCGGAACCTGACCGACTTCTTCGCCCAGTGGACGGGGCGCGTCGGCGCTCCCGAGCTGACCCTGTCGGACGTCACCGCCGAGCGGGCCGGAGACGGGTTCCGCCTGCGGGGTCGGCTCGGACAAACCCAGCAGGACGCACCCTTCCCGCTGACGGTTCCGCTGGCGGTCCATCTCGAGGGAGGCGAAATTGCCGAGCACGTCGTCCCTCTGCCTGGGCGCACGGCCGACTTCGACCTGACCCTGCCGGCGCGTCCCCTGCGCGTCGCCGCCGATCCCCGCTTCGACCTGTTCCGCCGCCTCGTCCCCGGCGAGTCCCCGATGACGCTGAGCGCCGTGTTCGGCGCCGAGGGCGGGCTGATCGTGCTGCCCAGCGCCGCGCCAAACGACCTCGCGGATGGTTACCGTCAGCTGGCGGCCGCCTGGATGCGCGGATCGCCGGGATGGGAGGTCATCGCGGACACGGAGCTGGAGGCGCTGCCGGACGACCGCCCGATCTGGCTTCTGGGCTGGAGCAACCGGTTTCTCCCGGCACTCGCGGAGGCCCGTTCGCCGTCGAGGCTCGACCCCGAGACGAGATCAATCGCCCTCGCTGGCGAGGAACTCAACGGAGAAGGTACGAGCGTCGCGCTGGTAAGCGAGCGTGAGGGCGCGCCAGTCGGATGGGTCGCCGCCGGCAACGCGGCCGCGCTCCCCGGTCTCGCCCGTAAGCTGCCCCACTACGGCAAGTACAGCTATCTGGCGTTCCAGGGTCAGGCCCCCGAGAACCGCATCAAGGGACAGTGGCCGGCTCGCGATTCGCGCCTCACGGCCTGGCTGATCGAGGAGAGGCCGGCGGTCGAAGTCCCGCCGGGAGACCCGCTCACCGCGCTATTGGAGTAACGCACCCCGAAACCGGCAGCGCACAAGCCTTCCCGGTATCCGCCCGGTTCGGCGGCGAGCAGCGGCTCAGGACACGCCCTGGTAGTAGAGGTTCTGCGGGTGCTGGGCCTCGGCGAAAAAATACCAGCGCTCGGCCACCAGCCCGAGGTACTGCACCAGGAAGGCCGCGAGCGCGAGGGCGGGTGACGCGAGCACATAGCCCATCGCGATGAGCGCGACCGGAAGGGGAAACGCCAGCAGCAGGAACAGGTTGCGCACCCCGCGCACCGTGCCCGGGCGCCTCCCGTGGAAGAACTCGCGGGTGTTGAAGGAGCCGCCGGTGGCGCCCTGGGCCTTCTGGGCCATGGCCTTGTGGCGCACGCCGATGGCCGTCTGCAGGCTGCTCTTGCGCTTGAGCTTGCGATTGCGCGCCAGCGCTGCGCCGCGGGTGACGAAACCCAGGGCCGTCGCAATGACGGCCCAGGTGCCGAAGAACACCACCAGCTCGTTGCCGAGATAGGCCGAGTAGGCGGCAGCCAGCATGAAGCCCGAGGCGATTCCCAGGAACGTGAAATTGGCGACGGTCAGGGGCGAATGCCACTCCTGCAGGAACTTCACGCTGGCGTAGATCATGGCCGTGCTGACGAAGAGCGCGAAGGCGACGACAGTGCCGAGTGCGCCGATCAGCAGTGTCGGGTCAACGGGCAGAATCCCGGCCACGGTGAACAGGGGCCGGGTGAGACCGAGGTAGTGGGCCGACCCGTACGCAAGTACCAGGACAATCATCACGGGCATCACCAGCACCTCGCGCGACAGCCAGGAGGTACGCCATTTGGCCGCCGCCCGCCATGCCCGCTCGGGATGGCCGAGATGAAAGAACGAGGCGACCAGGCCAGCGAGCAGGAGCGCCAGGGAGATCAGGCTGCCGAGGGCGTAGAAGCGCTCCGTCTGTGCCGGAAGCAGGTTGGCCAGGGCGTAGAGTTGACCCGTGAACAGGGCGAGGAACAGGCCCTGCCCGGCGCCGATCAGCGTGGTCAGGAAGATGACGGAGAAGGCAGGATGCATGATGACTCTCGTTTCGCGGGGCCGTCCCCGGCCCCATCAAATCCAGCTTGCCGCGCGCGGACCGCCGCTACCAGGCCACGTCGTCCAGCGCCTCTTCACCGGTATAGGTGGTGAGGTCCTCCTTGCGCAACGGATTGTCGGCCCGGACCAGCTCTTCCTCATCGATGTGGATGCGCGTCTTCTGGCGCGGCAGGTAATGGTTGGCCGGCTTGGTGCCCCACTCGGGCATGAGCTGATAGCCGCCGCGCTCGCGGATGGCCACCGAGACCTCGGAGCCGGGGTCATGGACGTCGCCGAAGAGCCGCGCCGTGGTGGGACAGGCGAGGACGCAGGCCGGCTTGCGCTCGCGCTCCGGGAGGCTTGTATCGGTGATGCGGTCGATGCACAGGGTGCACTTCTTCATCACCCGCTGCTGCTCGTCGATCTCCCGCGCGCCGTAGGGGCATGCCCAGGAGCAGTACTTGCAGCCGATGCACTTGTCGTAGTCCACCAGCACGACCCCGTTGTCAGGCCGCTTGTAGGAGGCGCCAGTGGGACAGACGGGCACGCAGGGCGGTTCCTCGCAATGCAGGCAGCTCTTCGGGAAGTGGATCGTCTCGGTGCTCGGGAAGCTGCCTACCTCGAAGGTCTGCACCCGGTTGAAGAAGGTGCCCGTCGGGTCCGCGTCATAAGGGTTCTCGTCGGACATGGGACCAGCCCAGCCGGACGTGTTCCACTGCTTGCAGGAGGTCACGCAGGCATGGCAGCCGACGCAGACGTTGAGGTCGATGACGAGTGCGAGTTGGGTCATTGCTGAGCCTCAGGCGTTCGCCCTCCAGCCTTGCGCTGCCCGGCGCCGAGCCGGCGGCTGGAGGTCGGCCGCTATTTCTTGAACATCCCCGCGACGTAGGCCTGCCAGCGCCCGCGGCGCTTTTCCTGTCCCGGCAGACGCTGCTGCGGTTCGAACTGGGGCCAGGTCATCGCGGGCTCCTTGGGATCGGCCTTGTAGACCCGCACCCGCACGTCGAACCAGGCCGCCTGGCCGGTGACAGGGTCGGAGTTGGAGAGGTGCTCGCCGCACTCGTTGGGCGGCAGCTCCTCCGAGATCAGGTGGTTGAGCAGGAAGCCCTTGCGCGACTCGTCCGCCCGCGGGGTAAGGCCCCAGGCGCCGGAGGCCTTGCCGATCGCGTTCCAGGTCCACACGGTGCCGGGCTCTACGGCCTCGGAGAAGCGGCACATGCAGCGCACCTTGCCGTGGGCCGACTCGACCCAGATCCAGTCCCCGTCGTCGAAGCCGTTGGCGGCTCCTACCTTGGGGTTCATGAACAGGTAGTTGTGGCTGTGGATCTGACGCAGCCAGGCGTTCTGCGAATCCCAGCTGTGATACATGGCCATCGGCCGCTGGGTGAGCGCGTTGAGCGGGTAGCGCTGGGTATCGGTGAGCCGCGTCTCGAGTGGCTCGTAATAGAAGGGCAGCGGGTCGAAATAGGTCTCCACGCGCCGGCGCAAGCGCTCCGGCGGCTGGCGTCCCGGCCACTTGCCCCGCGCGGCGAGCCGGAAGCGCTGCAGCACCTCGGAGTAGAGGTTGAGGGTGATGGGCTCGGCGTAGCGGGTCATGCCGTGCGCCCGGGCCCAGTGCAGGTAGCCCTTGTTCCAGTTGCGCATGTACTGGTAGGACTTCGGCAGCTCGTGGTGGAAGACGCAGCCGTTGTTGGCGTACATCTCCCACTGGCGGGGATTGGGCTCCCCCTTGAGGAACTTCTCGCCCCCCTTCCCGCGCCAACCCGCGAGAAACCCGATACCCGAGCCGGGGGAGGTCTCATAGTTGACGATGAAGTCGGGGTAGTCCCGGTACTTGCGGCTGCCGTCCTCCTTGACGAAGGCGGGCAGATTGAGCCGCGAGCCGAGCTCGATCAGCACCTCCTGGAAGGGCTTGCACTCCCCCTTCGGCGGCACTACCGGGATGCGCACCGAGTCCACCGGGCCGTCGTACTCTGAGATGGGCCGGTCGAGCATGGAGAGCACGTCGTGGCGCTCCAGGTAGCTGGTATCCGGCAACACCAGATCGGCGAAGGCCACGGTCTCGGAGGCGAAGGTATCGCAGACCACCAGGAAGGGGATCTTGTACTGCCCCTGCTCATCCTTGGCGGTGAGCATCTTGCGCACCTCGACCGTGTGCATGGACGAGTTCCAGGCCATGTTGGCCATGAACAGGAAGAGGGTATCGATGGGATACGGGTCGCCGCGCCAGGCGTTGGTGATGACGTTGTGCATCAGGCCATGGACCGAGAGCGGGTGCTCCCAGGAGAAGGCCTTGTCGATCCGCACCGGCTCGCCGTGCTCGTCGACGAACAGGTCCTCCGGTTTGGCCGGCCATCCCAGCGGCATCCCGTCCAGAGGGGTATCGGGCTGCACGCACTCCGGCCCGCTCGGCGGCTTGGGACAGGGCGGGATCGGGCGCGGGAAGGGCGCGCGGTGGCGGAAGCCGCCAGGCCGGTCGATGGTGCCCAGGATGGTCATCAGGATCCCCAACGCGCGAATGGACTGAAAACCGTTGGAGTGGGCAGCGAGGCCGCGCATGGCGTGGAAGGCCACGGGATTGCCGGTCACGGACTCGTGGTCGTTGTCCCAGCAGTCGGTCCACTGAATCGGCAGCTCGATCTTCTGATCGCGGGCGGTGACGCCCATCTCGTGGGCCAGACGGCGAATGGTCTCTTCCGGGATGCCGGTGATGCCGGCGGCCCACTCGGGGGTATATTCCTCGACCCGTTCCTTCAGCAGCTGGAAGCCCGGCTTGACGCGGGTACCGTCGTCCAGCTCGTAGGTGCCGAGCAAACGCGGCTCGGCCCCCGGGGTGTGGGTGCCGACGGCGCCGATGTCGGGATCCCACCAGAGCTTGTTCTCGGGATCGAAGCAGCCCTCCTCGACGTGCATCTCCACGCGATAGAAGAGCCCGTCGTCATCCCGCTCCGGGTCGTCTATCACCAGCTCCGCCGCGTTGGTGTACTGGACCAGGAAATCGCGATCATAGAGGCCCTGCTTGATGATCACGTGGATGATCGCGAGCAGCAGGGCTCCATCGGTGCCGGGCTTGATGGGCACCCACTCGTCGGCGACCGCTGAGTAGCCGGTGCGGATGGGGTTGATGGAGACGAACTTGCCGCCCTTGCGCTTGAACTTCGAGATGGCGATCTTCAGCGGGTTCGAGTGGTGGTCCTCAGCGGTGCCGATCATCACGAACAGCTTGGCCCGATCGAGATCTGGCCCGCCGAATTCCCAAAAGGACCCGCCGATGGTGTAGATCAGTCCCGCAGCCAGGTTCACCGAGCAGAAGCCCCCATGGGCGGCGTAGTTGGGGGTGCCGAACTGCTTGGCGAACATGCCGGTCAGGGCCTGCATCTGGTCCCGGCCGGTGAACAGGGCAAACTTCTTGGGGTCCTCCGCGCGGATTGCGCGCAGACGCTCGGTCAGCGTGGTGAAGGCCTCGTCCCAGGAGATGGGCTCGAACGCGGACTCCCCGCGTTCCTTCCCTGCCTTGCGCCGCAACGGCTTGGTCAGCCGGGCGGGCGAGTACTGCTTCATGATGCCGGATGAACCCTTGGCGCAGATCACGCCCTGGTTCAACGGGTGGTCGGGGTTGCCCTCGATGTAGCGCACCTCGCCGTCACGCAGGTGAACCCGAATTCCGCAACGGCAGGCGCACATGTAGCAGGTGGTTTCCTTGATCTCGACCCGGCCGATCGCGCGGTCGGAAATAGGTTCCTGCATGGCGGACACCTTGACTCTGGGCGAGAGGAATAATCGCTACATTCTAATATTCCCGTCTACTGAACCGCAAACCGGAAACGACGGCCGCTCTGGCGAGATCCGCCGACACAACGAACAAAGGGCCGTTGCCGGCCCTTTTGGTTTCGACCCCGCCCCGCGCTCGCGGGGAGCGTGGTTAGGCGTTTTGCGGGAAGACATCCTCGATGCGATGGCGCTCCTGGCTCACATCGATGTCGAAGAAGTGCCTCAGCACGCCCAGCGCCTCATCGAGGCTTTCGCAACCCCATTCGTTCATCACGATGTGGTTGGCCCAATCCTCGACGTGGTAACGGCGAAATCCACGCCGCCGCCCATTGCGCGCATCGAAGCGCAATCTGAATCCGGTTTCCGTACTCGGATTCCACTTGTAACGAATCACGTTGTTTTGCTCGTCGAACATGTCTGACCTACCCGTCCCGTAAATCTTGTGCCTGAAGAATTGCCGGATCCGCCGAAACCTCCGGTCTTGCGTTCTGGAACCAGCCAGAGACCCTTGGCCCGAAAAGAACGCTTGACTTCTTGCGCAGACCCTTTCGCCGACTTAAAGCTTAGACCTCTCCGCAACAAATGGCAAGGATGCATATGACACATAAAATCATGCCTTGGTTCACATTTTTCTTAAAAACCTTAAGAAAACGATCTCTGGAAGAAAATAATGCAACAAGGCGCAAGTCTATTCGACTTTTTTGCCACACAGGTGCCGTGCGGGCGTCCACGCGAGACCATTGCCGTCCAAGCTCGCGAAGGCTCGCAATCGGCCAGCGGATCAAGGAGAAGCGGACGCTGAACAGGACGGCGGGAGCGAATCTACCAGTCGAGGCCTAGCGGATCGCGCGGGTTGACGCCGTCCATAAACGGCAGTCTGCGGTCGCTGTGGGTGAGCTGGTAGATCTTGCCCACCCAATTGCCGACGACACCCTCGGCGGTGTCGTGCCAGGTGTTGTCGAGTCCGGCAGCGATTCGGTCTTCCGGGAGCTCGGGCGGCTTTCGTCCGCTGTCGAGTGCCGCCAGGATGCGGTCGCGATGCTCCTCGAGAATGGCCCG
The DNA here is from genome assembly GCA_963698495.1 of uncultured Gammaproteobacteria bacterium. GTDB lineage: Bacteria > Pseudomonadota > Gammaproteobacteria > Chromatiales > Chromatiaceae > CAVORB01. Next base: position 19,160 of record CAVORB010000046.1, read on the forward strand.
GTCCCGCAGGCGGACGTAGTTCTCCGGAATCGGCGGGTAATCCTCGCGCTGCCCAAGGGCGAAACGGTTGACCTCGCGCTTGTATTCCTTGAGCAAGGAGACAGTGTCGTACTCCGGGTGCCCCTGGAAGAACACCAATCGAAATCCATCCTCGCTCACGGCCAGGTGCACCCCTGCCTGCTCGCTCTCGACCAGCACGCGCAGGCCGGCGGCATCGAACTGGTCGCGACCGATCTCGTTGAAACGGGAATGGGGCACGTCGAACAAGGTGTTCACGTCATTGACCAACGGATGGCGCTTGTTGACCACCCGGTGGGCGTAGACGCCCCAGCGTTTGCCGGGCAGCGGATAGCGGCGCTGACCGTACCGGAACTGGAGCACCGCATGGGTCGCGAGGCAGGAGCAAAGGGTGGAGGTGACGTTCTCCGCCGCCCAGTCGATGACCTCGATCAGCGGCTCCCAGAAGGGCTCGTCCCCGAGATTGGGGTGACTGACGTTGGCGCCGGTGATGATGAGCGCGTCCAGGCCGTCCTCGCGAATGCGCCCGAAGGGCTCGTAATAGCGCTCGATGTGATCGCGCGCAGCAGCGGCGCGCGGCAGCGCGTCGAGCGTGAAGGGGTGGACGAAGAACTGGGCGATCTGGTTGCTCTCGTTGATCAGCCGCAGGAACTGGCGTTCCGTCGCCGCCAGCGCGGCGTCGGGCATCATGTTGAGCAGCCCGATGTGGAGCTCGCGGATGTCCTGATGCAGCGCCCGATCCGGGTCCAGGATGGTCTGACCCTCTTCGCGCAAGCGATCGAAGGTGGGGAGGTCGGTGTGGGCGACGATGGGCATGGAATCAACCTTTTCGGGCTATGGCCTGCTCCAGCAGCTGCAGGAAGTCGCGCTCGTCACGGACCTGGGCCACCTCTGTGGAGCCAACCGTGTAGCCGTGCGGCCGCGCGATGGCCTCGTAGCGCGGCACGCGGGAGTGGAACAGGCGCGGAAAGACCCAGCGGGTGAAGTCGTCCGGATCGATCTCCGCCACGTATTCCAGCCCTCGCGTCTCGAGATAGTCCTTCGCCGCCGCGCTGAGGAACTCGGGGCGATAGTACAGCGGCTTGGGATCGGCCTGGGCGCGCTGGATGAGCTTGATCTCGTCCGCCTCCGGCACCTGGATGTAGAGGATCAGGCTGTGGCGCGCGAGCAGGTCGATCACGCCCGGGCTCATCGAGCTCGCACAGGCTGCCGCCCACGTCGTTCACCAGATTGCTGTACCCGTATATCTCCTTCGCCTTTCGGACGAACTGGGGCAGGTCCTTCATGGCCGCGATCTCGGCCTCCCGGTACAGGGCCTGGCGGCGGTTGAACTCCCGCAAGGGCAGCCCGCCGCGCTCCGGGTTCCCGAGCTTGCCGACGAAGCTGAGCACCGGGCCCAGATCGTCCACCTTGATGTTGTTGCGGATGAAGATCCAGTCCCGCCGCAGCAGATCCCCGAGAAACGGGACCTGCATGGCCTGGCTCTTGATCAGGTCGAGGATGTGCTCGTCGAGGTAGCGCGTGCCGATGCGATAGTCGCCCGAGTAATGGAACCAGTCCTGACGCCGCAGCAGGGCCGAGAGGTAGGTCTTGCCGACCCCGGACATGCCGAGCAGGGTGACGCATTTACTGTCCCAGGCGCGGAATTCCTCGACGGTGAACTTCAAGACGGGCGCTCCTCGATCGTCAGGGCTGAGGTCGAGCCGCGAATACTAAGCCATGTCGGCGCGGACAGACCAGACCGCGTGCGGGTGGTGATGAGACGACGTTGCTCCCGAGCCGGTGGCTGCGCCAGAAGTCCAGGGCGTCAGCCGGACTTGAGCTCCTCGAGGGCCTCCCAGCGGGCGTAGGCCGCCTCCAGCTCGGTCTCGAGCGCGGCCAGCCGTTCCCTTGCGACGGCGATGCCGCCACCTGCCTGCTGATAGAAAGCGGGGTCCGCCATCCGCGCGTGCAGGTCCGCCTGCTCCGCCTCCAGGGCCTCGATCTGCGCCGGCAGAGCTGCCAGCTCCCGCTGGTTCTTGTAGCTCAGCTTTCCCGGCGCAGATCGGGTATCCGGTGAACGCGCCGGCTGCGCGGCCGGGCGCGACGGCCTCTCGGCCGCAGCCGGGATAACGGCGGCGGGGCGCTGACGCAACCAATCGTCATAGCCGCCCACATACTCGCGCACCCTGCCCTCCCCCTCGAACACCAGGGTGCTGGTCGCCACCGCGTTCAACAGCGCGCGGTCATGGCTCACCAGCAGCAGGGTCCCCTCGAAGCCGATGAGGAGGTCCTCGAGCAGCTCCAGGGTCTCGGCGTCCAGGTCATTGGTGGGCTCGTCCATCACCAGCAGATTGGCGGGCTGGGTGAACAGCTTCGCCAGCAGCAGGCGGTTGCGCTCGCCCCCGGACAGGGCGCTGACCGGTTGACGGGCGCGCTCGGGGACGAACAGGAAGTCCTTGAGGTAGGACAGCACGTGCTTGCTCTTGCCGTCGACCGTGACCTTGTCGCTACCGCCGGCGACGTTGTCCTGAACGCTCTTGTCCTCATCCAAACTGGCCCGCAGCTGGTCGAAGTAGGCAACCTGCAGATTGGTGCCGCGGCGGATGCGCCCGCTGTCCGGCTCGAGCTCGCCCAGCAGAAGCTTGAGCAGGGTGCTCTTGCCCACACCGTTGGGTCCCACGATCCCCACCTTGTCGCCGCGCAGGATCAGGGTGTCCAGTTCGCGCACGACGGGATCGCCACCCCAGGCGTAGGTGACCCCCTCGGCCTCGACCACCAGCTTTCCGCTGCGCTCCGCCTCGCCCAGGCGGATGCGCGCCTGCCCGATCTGCGCGCGCCGCTCGCCCCGCTCCTCGCGCATCGCCTTGAGGGCGCGCACGCGGCCCTCGTTGCGGGTACGCCGGGCCTTGATGCCCTGGCGGATCCAGACCTCCTCCTCGGAGAGCTTGCGGTCGAAACGGGCATTGGCGACCGCCTCGGCATGCAAGCGTTCCTCGCGCCGACGCAGGTAATTCTCATAGTCGCCGGGCCAGTCGGTGAGCCGCCCGCGGTCGATCTCCAGGATGCGGGTGGCGAGCCGGCGCAGGAAGACCCGGTCATGGGTGACGAACAGCAGGGCGCCGGGGAGCTCGGGCAGGAACGACTCCAGCCACTCGATGGCGTCGATGTCGAGATGGTTGGTGGGCTCGTCCAACAGCAGCAGATCGGGCTCGCACACCAGGGCGCGCGCCAGAAGCACCCGCCGTTGCAGTCCGCCCGAGAGCTCGGTGAACTCGGCGTCCGGGTCTAGGCGCAGGCGGGAGATGACGCGCTCGGTGCGCTGCTCGATCTCCCAGCCACCACCGCTCTCGAGCTCATGCTGAACCGCGGACAGCCGCGTCAGGAGTCGCTGGTCCGGCGCCTGCGCCAGACGCCGGCCGAGGTCGTGGTAATCACGGACCAGATCGCCCATATCGCCGAGTCCGCCGGCCACCACGTCGAACACGCGACCGTGGGTGTCCGCTGGTACCTCCTGCGTCAAACGGGCGACCGTGACGCCTTCGCCGACCCGGACGGTCCCGCTGTCCGGCTGGATTTCCCCCATGATCAGCCGCAGCAGGGTGGACTTGCCGGCGCCGTTGCTTCCCACCAGGCAGACGCGCTCGCCGCGATCGATGGCGAGGTTGACGTCCTCCAGCAACGGGGGCAACCCATAGGAGAGGGTGACGGACTGCAGACTGATCAGGGGCATCGGTTTGATTCTCGCCGGGACGCAACGCACGCCGCTGAAGCTACACTGAATACAGCGCCGGTGGTCCCGAAAGGCCGATCATGATACCGCGAACTCTTCCGCTTCTCCTTGCCATCGCATGCGTACCCGTACAGGCGGCGAGTACCGAGCGCGGCCGCCTGCTCTACGGCAACTACTGCTACCACTGCCACCTGACGGAGATCCACTTTCGGGTCAACAGCAAGATCGACAGCCCGGAAGCGCTTCGGCAGACGGTCCGGATCTGGCAGGGAGAAATGGGCCTGGGCTGGAAGGAGGAGGACGTGCGGGACGTGGCGAGCTATCTCAACGCGCGCTACTACCAGCTGCCAGAAGCACCCGCCGCCGCGGACTGACGGGCGACCGGCGGCGCCGTCACTCGACGATGACAGGCGGGCAGAAGTGAAAGCCCTGCCCCCAGTCAATTCCCAAGTGGCGAAGCAGCTGCAGGGTGCTCTCGGACTCAATCCCCTCGGCGACGGTGATGACGCCCAGGTCCGCGGCCAGGTCCTGGATCCCGCGAACGATGGCGCGCACCCGGGGCTCGGATTCGATGCGCCGCACCAGCGAGCCCTCGAGCTTGATGAATGAAACCGGGAGCTCGGCGAGATACTTGAGCGAGGAGTAGCCGCCGCCGAAGTCGTCGATGGCGATCCGCAGACCCATCTCCGCCAGGGGCTCCAGTGCCTGCTTCGCCTCCGCCATGTTCTCCATGAACTGGCGCTCGGTGATCTCGACGACCAGAGGTTTGGTGGCGCCGACCAAATCCCCGCACTCCTCGCACTTCTGTTTGACGGTCGCGACGATGTCCGCAACCAACTCCGGATGACGCAGGAAGTCGGCCGAGAAGTTGACGAACATGGCCGAAATCGGTCGATGATCGATCATTCTCTGCACGCAGCGCCTCACCGCGCCCTGGATGATGCGGTGATCGATCAGGTGCACGAGATGCAGCTGCTCCGCGGCGGGGATGAAGTAGGCCGCCTCCATGACCTGGCCGTCATCGAGCCGGATGCGCGCCAGGGCCTCGGCACCGCTCTCTTCCCCCGTCACCAGGTTGAAGACCGTTTGATACGCGGGCAACACCCGATCCTCGCGCAACGACGTCTCGATAATGTTGGCGAGTGCGAAAACGTTGCCGGTGTGGCGAGTGACACTCTGGATCCGGTTGCGGCCGGAACGCTTCGCCTCGTACAGGGCGGCGTCCGCTTTCGCCAAAAGCGCATCGGGGTGCAGCCCATCCTGGGGGTAAGTCGCAACGCCGATGCTCGCGGTGACGCGGACCTGGCGGCCCTGAAAATCCACCGGCTCCGCCTCGAGACCGAACCGGATGCGCTCGGCGATCTCTTCGGCCAGACCGAGGTCAACTTGCGGAAGCAGGCACAGGAACTCCTCCCCCCCCCAGCGGCCGACCGTGTCGACCTCCCGCAAGTTGTGCACGATGCGCCGTCCCACCTGGGCCAGCACCTGGTCACCCGTCGCGTGCCCGAAGCGGTCGTTAATAATCTTGAAGTGATCGAGATCCAGCAGCAGCAGACTATAGCCGACGCATTGGGCCTCCGCGCTGCGGTGCAGATTGCCCAAGCGCTCCTGCAGATAGGTGCGGTTGGGCAACCCGGTGAGCGCATCGTGGCTGGCGCGGTACGCAAGGGAGCTGCGCTCCCCCGCATCGGCCGCCGTACGCATCAAGATCAGGAGACCGCTGGGACCGAGCACCACGAGCTCGCATGCAAGCTCCAAACGCCGGCCGTCCTCGCGCACGAGCACGCACTGGTCCCACGCATGGGGCACCGCCCGACCTTCCCGGAAGCCGGCGAGAAAGCCCTCGTCCACCTGAGCCCCCCCTGGCATCTCCAACGTGAACAGGGACAGCATGGGGCGACCGAGGACGACACGGGATTCGAGGCCGAGAAGGCGCTCGGCGCGCGCGTTCAGGTAACCGACCGCGCCGTATTCGTCGCAGGCGATCAAGGCGTCGGGGAACTCCCGCGAGAGAGCGCCGCGGGTCTGGTGCCAGGATGGCGAGGGTTCTTCAGAGGCGCTTGGATGGGGCACGGGCGATTCCTGTCGGACAAGACATCAACTGCACGAATCTTAGTCCAAGGTCGGCGGGTGTTGCCTTAGGGCGGGCTAAGCCAGGCTCGCCGGCGCCGAGCGCCGGCCGAATCAGCTCGCAGCCCCCCTGACCATTTTGGGTTAAACTCTTGAGTTCGTCGCACCCGCCGGGCTCGCGTAGGGAAAGATACACGAATTTTCGATGGCGAAAAACGTCTCACTGCGGGAGGCTTGGTCCGGCGAGGCCGATTGCCTCAACTGCTCGCTGCGTACCTCGGTGCTGTTCGCCGGTCTCAGGGAGGCCGATTTCGAGCGCATCCATGACCCGATCGATCAGTATCTGCTCAAGCCGGGCACCACGCTCTATCGCGCGGGTGATCCCGGGAATTACATGTACACGGTGCGCAGCGGATCGCTCAAACTTGTGCAGTTCCTGCCCGACGGCAGCCAGCGCATCGTCCGCCTCGCCAAGCGTACGGACGTGATCGGCCTCGAGGCGCTGGTGGACGACGGGTACCAGCACCACGCCATCGCGCTTCAGCCCACGGAGGTCTGCCGCTTCCCCACCCGCGTCGTGCGCACCCTGAGCGACGAGAACCCGACGCTGCACCGCGAGCTCATGGCGCGCTGGCAGCGGGCGCTCAAGGAGGCGGACGCCTGGCTGACCGAGCTCTCCACCGGTTCCGCGCGTCAGCGTGTCGCTCGCCTGCTGCTGCGCCTGGTTCGAGACCGCGAGAGCAGCGAATGCGAGCTGTTCAGCCGCGAGGACATGGGAGCGATGCTCGGCATCACGACCGAAACCACCAGCCGGACGATCGCCGAGTTCAAGCGCCAGAGTCTTCTGGTCGAGGCCAGCGCGAGCCGTTTTCTGCTCGACATTCCCAACCTGCACCGTATCGCCGACGAATAGCCCGGTCGAAGACGCGCGGGGTCGGATTGACCTTTTTCAATGCCGCTTGTCGGCCGCGCGCCTAGGCTGTGCGGTGTGCTCGGGTGTGATCGTGGCTGTGTGCACCGCCGACAGCCCGGGCATCGCAGGGACTCGACGTCTTCTCCTCGTGGTCGCGCACGGTCGCTTTCGCCGGCGGCTCAACGTGTGTGGATGAGATCTCGGGCCCGGTCCCAAGGCACGGCCCGAGCTAAGAGCGCACCCGATGAGCGACCAGACGACCAAAGAAGCCAGACTCAGGTTCTTCCCGATCTCCTTTTTCGCCATGGTGATGGGACTGACCGGCCTGTCCATCGCCTGGCAGAAGGCCGAGGTCACCTATGGCTTGCAGCTGAAGATGTCCGGCGCCTTGCTCGCTGTTGGCCGCGATCAGCTTCCTGCTGCTCCTGGTGCTGTATCTCAACAAGCTGTTCAGGCACCTCGATGCCGTGCGCAAGGAGCTTGCCCACCCGGTGCAGCTGAATTTCTTCCCGACCTTGTCGATCAGCCTGATCCTGCTGGGCACGGCAGCGCTCCACCAATGGCCGCCAATCGCGGGCATCTTGTGGGTGATCGGGACCGTGCTGCACCTGTTGTTCACGCTCTACGTGATGAGCGTCTGGATCCATCACGAGCACTTCGAGATCCATCACTTCAATCCGGCCTGGTTCATTCCCGTCGTCGGCAACGCGCTGGTACCCATCGCCGGCGTTCCGCTGGGATTCGTGGAGGTCTCCTGGTTCTTCTTCAGCATCGGGATGCTGTTCTGGCTCGTTCTCCTCGCCATCATCATGTACCGCGTGCTGTTCCACCAGCCGCTCGACTCGCGGTTGATGCCTACCTTTTTCATCCTGATCGCGCCCCCGGCAATCGGGTTCCTCGCCTACGTACAGCTGACGGGCTCGATCGACGCCTTCGCCCGATTTCTTTACTACAGCGGGCTTTTTTTGACGCTGCTGCTGGTGACTCAGGTGGCGCGGTTCGTTCGCATCGAGTTTTACCTCTCGTGGTGGGCCTATTCCTTTCCCCTCGCGGCCATCACCATCGCCAGCCTGGTCATGTACGAGCGCACCGGGCTCGTGACTTTCGCCGCCACCGGCTGGGCCCTGCTCAGCTTCGTCACCCTGGTCGTCGTCTACCTGCTCTACCGCACCGCGCTCGCCGTGGGCGGTCGCAAGATCTGCGTTCCCAGCGTCTGACGGAGGAACGGCGTGAGACAGCGGCTACTGCAGGAGAACTATCCCGTTTTCAGCCTGGAGCTGACCAAGAGCGAAACGAGCTGTGGATCGGTCGACGACATCATTGCTTACCTCTGCCGCACGCATCGAGCAGCACCGTTGTGCACGCTTCATCGCGGTTTTCGACCACTATGCCCACACCGGCTCATTGCCGGAGGGACAGATCGCCGCGGACATCCTCGCGGCCAAGAACATCGTCTTCTGCTTCGGCATCACGCTGCCCCATCCACAGGCACTGGCACTGCGCCCGCGCTCCATCGGCGTGGCGGAGACCACCAAGGGTTTCGTGGTTACCTTCATGGAGGCCCCGATGCCGGTAGCGAACGCGGCCATGGAGGATTGGGCGAACGGACTGCGAGACCGGCAGGGTCAGGCGGCCTGACGCGGCAGTCAGGCCAAAGGGGGTTCCCAAGATGCGCGTCGCCATGACCAGTCAGAACTACCGGACCATCACCGGGCACGCGGGCAAGACCCGCCGCTTCCTGATCTTCGAGGCGGGCGAGGACATTGAGCCGGGGGAGCCGGAACGCCTCGAGCTGCCGCGGGACATGTCGCTGCACGAGTATCACGGCGATGACCACCCCATCTTCGCGGTCGACGTGGTCATCACCGCGGGCTGCGGGCAAGGCTTCGTCCAGCGCCTCGCGCGCCACGGCGTCCGGGTGGTCGCGACCTCGGAGAGCGACCCCTTGGCCGCTCTGTCCGCCGTCGTCACAGGACAAGAGCTGCCCCCCGCCATCCCCCACGCGCACTGAAACCAGCGGGCGCCCCGCCGAAGAAGCCGCTGGGGCGTGACCCCTGCAGCGGCGGGAGGGTTTGTCGCGGCCGTCAGGTCTGATCCACTACCGGGATGATGGTGATATCGACGCGGCGGTTCAGCCGGCGGCCTGCCTCCGAGTCATTGCTCGCGATGGGCCGGCTCTTGCCGTAGCCGACCGCGCTGAGGCGTGCCGGGTAGACGTTGTCGCTGAGCAGATAGTTCTGCACCGCGTCGGCGCGGCGCTCCGAGAGCTGCTGGTTGTACTGCGCCGAGCCAGTGCTGTCCGTGTGTCCCGCGATGGCGAGCTGGGTCTTGCCGTACTTGTTCACCACGCCCGAGATCTTGTCCATAGTGCTGTAGAAGCCGGGCTTGATCTGGTCCGAGTCCACCTCGAAGGCGGTCTCACCGGTCATGCCGACCAGGAGCTGATCGTTCGGCAGCTTCTCGACCCGGATAACGCCGGCCGCGATCTCCGGGGCTAGGACCTTTTCGAAATCACGCCGCTGCTGCTCCATATAGTTGCCGACCAGACCGCCGACCAGTGCCCCGCCCACCGCGCCGATCGCGGCGCCCTTGCCCGACTTGTCCGCGACCAGGGCGCCCAGGGCCGCGCCGGTGACGGCGCCGATGCCGACCCCTTTCTCGGTTTCGGTCGCGGCCCGAGGATTGCCGTACTCGTCCGTGGCGCACCCGGCTACCACTAGGACGCCCGCGGTCAGGGCCGCGCCGAGCCTCATCCAATGCCTGTTCATCGCTTCTCCCGGATCAATTTGTGTGTTTCGGATGCCCGCGCGAGACGCCTCGCGCGGCCCGCGGATGATAGTAGCAGAGCCGGGGCGGGGCGTAATTCCGCCAGGCGACGCCAGCTGCTCACCTGGCGCGGGCTTGTTCTTGCCGCGGCAGACAGCATGTTCGGTCAGATGCTCCGAAGGCCGCCGACGGAAACAGAGCCCGGACACCTCTCAGGTTCGGGTGGGAAAGCGGGACTCGGCCCCTCTGCGCCGCACCTTGAATCGGTCAACCGTAGGAGAAATCTTGAATACGTCCTCGTCCGCTGACCGCACGGGCATGGAGGTTTAGTTTGTTCGACCTGAACACGTACGCGACCGGCCTCGCCGCCGCCCTGGGCATGGGCATCGGCGCCTGGCTGGTCAGCATCGCCAAGCGCGATGTGAGCATCGCCGATTCCCTGTGGTCGCTCTTTTTCCTGCTGATGGCGACACTGTACGTTCTGAACGTGCCGGCCGTGAGCGATCGCTCCTACCTGGTGTTCTTCCTCACCGGCGTATGGGCGGTGCGTCTATCCGTGTTCATCACCCGCCGCAGCCGGGGCGAGCCCGAGGATCGTCGTTACCAGGAGATGCGCCGCAATAACGAGCCGGGCTTCTGGCTCAAGAGCCTCTATCTGGTGTTCGGGCTGCAGGCAACGCTGGCCTGGATCATCTCCCTGCCCCTGCTGATGGCGATCTCTTCGACCGTGCCCCTGGGTTGGCTGGACTACGCGGCCGTCTCCTTATGGCTGATCGGCCTGTTTTTCGAGGCCATCGGCGACCAGCAACTGGCCGACTTCAGGGAGAACCCGCGCAACCGGGGCAAGGTCATGGATCGGGGGCTCTGGCGCTACACCCGCCATCCCAACTACTTCGGGGAGGCCTGTATCTGGTGGGCCTTCTGGTTGTTCGCGCTATCCGCCGGCGCCTGGTGGACGGTGCTTTCCCCGATCCTGATGACCGCTCTGCTATTGCGGGTATCGGGAGTCGCGCTGCTCGAAAAAGACATCGCCGAACGGCGGCCGGCTTACGTCGACTACGCCGCCCGCACCAATGCCTTCATTCCGGGTCCTAGGCGCAGCGTACCTGCAACGCGCCCCGGAAAGGGTCACGAAGCTCCTTAGGAAGACGCTGATGATTGGCCATCCTGGCCCGAATGAGGCTTGTTCTGGGATAGCCGGATCGCTGTATTGGACAGCGTTCTCGCGAGATACGAAGGGGCCGATGTCGAAAGACAAGCAACGCCCTTTCAGCACCGTATATCAGTAACCGAAGGGACCGACTCGCGGCTGTGGTGCGGATCGAGTCCTCGGTTCCGGGCTCCGCGGTGCGACCGCCTGGCTTCTTGGCCTGAAGGCCGGAACGCTCGCCCGGGGCGGAGGATAGGGTGCGGGATCGACCCGCTGCCATTCGGGCTCCGGCTCGGGCTCGGGCTCCGGTTCTGGCTCAGGGTCTGGATCTGGAATCGGCTCCGGCGCTGCCCGCACCGCGACTCGCGGCTGCAGAGGGTCCTCCTCTTCCGCGGCCGCGGCCTTGTCCTGGTTCCAAAGGTCATAGACCGTCCCCCATCCATTGGCGGTGTGGATCTCGGCCGTCTCATCCGGCGTCAAGCCGATGGACTCAAGCCAAACTCGGATCAACCCCTGCTCCCGCTCTGCCAGTTGACCGTCCCGCCAACTGGGAATCCGGATCGCGAGGAGATCGAAGGATACCTGATCGAGCCCCCGCAGCCGGGAGGAAGACGCGGCGAGAGATGCGTAAGTGCGCTCCCTGTCGACGACCGACCTCGCGGTCTCGGCCGCGGCGGTGCGACGAAGCTTCGCTTCTTCAGCCTTCCGCTGGGCCGCCGCCTGCCGTTGCCGTTCCTCTTCGATCCGCTGCCGCTCGGCCTCTTGGGCCGCGGCGAGCGCCTTGTCATCCCGTTCGCGCTCGCCCCGCGCGGCTCCATCGCCCTCCGCTTGGGACGGCGCGACCACGACCGTGGGCAGCGCCGACACCAACCAGGGTTTAGCCTCGTACAGCGCCCAGACGGGCAAGCCGATACCGGTCACCGCGACCGCCGCGACGGCGAGGAGCCCGATCAGCGACAGCACGGCCTGCCGTATCGGGGGAACAGCCAGAACCGCGAGGGCAACGACGAGGCCGACGATGTAGATAGACATGCCGCGGGCCAACTCTCGTAGACGGGACGGATGTTTGGCGTCGAAGATGACGTTTCAAGTATGGACGAGTTCGGGTGTCCCTGGAAACCCGAGGAAGGGGTTGGCCCATGACCGCAATACCTACAGCTCCCGCGACCGGTCCGCGCTCCGGATCGGCCACCAAGACCAACGGTCGGCACCCTGTTCTCGCAGCGAGGTTCACGGCCCGAGAGCAGCAGCCGACCCCACGATACGCGCAAGGCATCGCCAATCGACACCTGCACGCGGTGAGCGATGAACTTTTGGCCAGGCTTTAATAATCAACGTCTCATCCTTAGACTGGGCTGATCGAAGAAGGCTATGATCAGCGGCTATGAACCTACGGGACCTCAAGTACATCCTGGCCGTGGCCGATACCCGCCACTTCGGACGGGCGGCAGAACGCTGCTTCGTCAGCCAGCCGACCCTGAGCGGCCAGATCAAGAAGCTGGAGGATGAGCTCGGCGTGACCCTTTTCGAGCGCACCAATCGCTCGGTCGAGATCACGCCCATCGGTGAGGCGGTGCTGGAACATGCCCGGCTCCTCTTGGAGCAGGCGAACGCCATCGAGCAGGTCGCTCGCGCCCAGCGGGACCCCTTGGCCGGTCCCCTGCGCGTCGGCGCCATCCCCACGCTCAGCCCGTATCTCATGCCACTGATCCTGGTGCCGCTGAAACAGCGCTACCCGCAGTTGCGGCTGGTGCTTTCGGAGGAGATAACGGACGCGCTCATGGCCAGGCTTCACCGCCACGAGCTCGACGCCGTCCTGGTCGCAACCCCCGAAGAGGGAGCGGACCTGGCGCAGATACCCCTCTTCGACGAGCCCTTCTGGCTCGCCCACCCGCGCGCGCATCCAATCTACGCCAAGGACGAGATCACGGCGCGCGATCTCGAGGAGATCGATCTGCTCTTACTCTCGGAGGGTCATTGCCTGACCCATCAGGTGATGGAGGTATGCCACCTCGCCGACCGGCCCCAACAGGGCGAGATGGCCGACCTGCGCGCCGCAAGCCTCGAGACCTTGCTGCAGCTCGTAGGCGCCGGTTTCGGATGCACCCTGGTGCCCGCGCTGGCAATCCGCGGTGGGTGGATGACCGACAGCGGCATCATCGCGCGCCGCCTAGAGCTGCCCGAGGCATACCGTCGCGTCACCCTCGTCTATCGCCGCAGCTTTCCGCGCCCGGCCGCCCTCCACGCCCTCGCGGGCGTGATCCGCGAGCAGCTCCCCAATACGGTGAAGCCTCTCTCCAACTGACCCGAATCGACGCAATCGGTCGCCGATCCGCCCATGTGCTGCGAAACGACATCCAGCGCGGCCGCGCCGATCTTGTACCTCAGAACCAGCATGTCTCTATTTTGTGGCAATAGAACGCCGGCCTTGTCAGGTAAAAAAATTAAGCTACTTTTTTAACTGAGGTTTTCGAGATTCGGGTAGATCATATATGTCTCGCATTGAACACAATCTCACCCGAGACCCTGCGCGCCGACCCCTGGGATGCCGGGTATGTCTTCCTCCAGGCCATCAGCGCAGGGGAGTTTCGAACGTTTCGAGGGGGTTACGACTATGACGAGCAGCCAAGAGCAGGCCGTTTGGGAGCTGTGCCGACAGGGCTTCCCGCTCACGGCCGAGGAGGCCGCAGCGCACTGGGAACGAGGAGAGACCTACGAGCCGAATCTGCAGGCCAGGGTCTCGCGGGAGGTCAAACGCCTCGTCGACCGCTCCAACTGGGAGATGGCATGGGGCGAGGGGGCGGCCTGAGCAACCGCTCACGCGCTGCTCGCTTCCAACCCCGGGGCATCTCGGGCCGCGACGAGTGCTTTCCGCTCCGATCGGATAAGCTTCGCGCATGTACGGTGGTTATCTTCTGATCGAGACCGACAAACGCCAGCCAGGCATGGTGCGCATCAGGGAAACCGCGGCCCCGCCTGCGTTCTCGACCCGGGACCGTACCGGGACCCTGGTCCGATACGCGGCGCGCTTCGACGATGTGAGCGCCGCCCGCATGCACGCCCATGCGGCCCTGCGTCACCGCCTGGTGGATATCGACGCCGGCCTCTACCGCAGCGATCCGATCGCGGCGGTTGCGGCAGTGGACGCGAGCGACCTGACTCATCGCCGCTGCTACCTCGACCCTCTGCTCGCGAGTGATCCCGCCCTCGACGCGGCCATCGAGTACAGGCGGCAACGGCTCCGGACCCTGGATCGAATCTGGCACATCGTCGGCGGCCTCGCCATCCTGCTGCTCCTGGTCAAGCTCGTACTCGGCTTCTGATCCGCAAACCCCGTCCACTTCGTCCTGAATAGCCGCGCCCTCTTTGCCGCGAGGGGCGGCACTTGTTCGATTTTCGCGCGTCCGGTTATACTTTCGCGCCTTGTCCGATGCCAGGAGGCGGTTTCCGTCCACGCGAAACCGCCTTTTTGTTTTTCTGGGAGCCGGTTCAGCATATGAGCGAACCCCTGATGGCCACCTACAAGCGGATGCCCGTGACCTTCGCCCGCGGCGAAGGCGTCTGGCTTTGGGATTCCGACGGCAAACGTTATCTCGATGCCCTGTCGGGGATTGCGGTCTGCGGCCTCGGTCACGCCCACCCTGGCCTGCGCGACGCCTTGTGCGACCAGGCCGGCACCCTGCTGCACACCTCCAACCTCTATCGTATCGATGCGCAGGAGTCGCTGGGCGAGGCCCTGACCACCCTCGCCGGCATGGACCGCGTATTCTTCGCCAACTCTGGCGCGGAGGCGAACGAGGCAGCGATCAAGCTCGCGCGGCTGCACGCCCACCGCCGCGGCATCGAGCAGCCCGCCGTACTGGTCATGGAAGCGAGCTTCCACGGGCGTACGCTCGCCACCCTGAGCGCCACCGGAAACCGCAAGGTGCAAGCCGGGTTCGAGCCCCTGGTGCAGGGCTTCGTGCGGGTACCCTACGACGACATCGGTGCGCTGGAGACCGCGGCGGCAAACCGCCACAACCTGGTCGCCGTGCTGGTGGAACCGATCCAGGGCGAGGGTGGCATCAATGTCCCGCAGGACGACTACCTACCGCGCCTGCGCGAGATGTGCGACCGGCACGGCTGGCTGCTCATGCTCGATGAGATCCAGACCGGCATGGGCCGCACCGGCCGGATGTTCGCCCATCAGCACGCGGGTATCCTGCCAGACGTGATGACGCTGGCGAAGGGGCTGGGCAACGGCGTTCCCATCGGCGCCTGCCTGGCGCGAGGAGAGGCGGCCGAGGTACTGGGACCGGGAACGCATGGCTCGACCTTTGGTGGCAACCCGCTCGCGTGCCGGGCGGCCGCCGCGGTGCTGGAGGCGATCGAACGCCAGGGTCTAGTCGACAAGGCGGGCCGCATGGGCGAGTACTTGTCGTCGGGATTCCGAACCAGGCTGGCCGAGGTCGAAGGGGTCCGCGAAGTCCGGGGGCGGGGGCTGATGCTCGGTATCGAGCTCGACCGCCCTTGCGGGGTGCTGGTGGAACGCGCGCTCGAGGCCGGTCTGCTGATCAACGTGACCGCCGAGCAGGTCATCCGGTTGCTGCCACCCTTGATCCTCGAGCAGGCGGAAGCGGACCTGCTGCTGGAAACGCTGTCTCGACTGATACGGGACTTTCTGGACAAGGCGCCCGACTGAATGAGCTACACGAACATGGGCAAGGAAAATCCGGTACCAAGACACTTTCTCACCCTGCTTGACCTGACCGGCGGAGAGGCCCGAGGGCTCTTGGCGCGTGCCAGCGAGCTCAAGCGCATGGTCCGGGACGGCACGGTCTACGAGCCCCTGAAGAACCGGACCCTGGCGATGATTTTCGAAAAATCGTCGACGCGGACCAGGGTCTCCTTCGAGGTCGCCATGGCCCACTTCGGCGGCCACGCCATTTTTCTGTCTCCGCGCGATACGCAGCTCGGCCGCGGCGAGCCCATCGAGGACAGCGCCCGGGTGCTCTCGCGCATGGTCGACGCGGTCATGATCCGCACCTTCGAGCAGGAAAAGCTCGAGCTGTTCGCCAAGCACTCCGGAGTCCCGGTCATCAACGGGCTCACGGACCGCTTCCATCCCTGCCAGCTGCTCGCGGACATGCAGACCTTTTTCGAGCATCGCGGAGACATCCGCGGCCGGACCGTGGCCTGGATCGGCGACGGCAACAACATGTGCCACTCCTATATCAACGCGGCGAGGCTGTTCGATTTCGAGCTGCGAATCGCCTGTCCGCAGGGGTTCGATCCGGACGCTGACGTGCTCGCCGCCGCCCAGGATCGCTGCACCGTACTGCGCGATCCGGCCCTCGCCACACGCGGTGCGGACCTGGTGGTGACCGACGTCTGGGCCAGCATGGGTCAGGAAGAGGAGCAGAAGCTGCGCGAGGACGCCTTTGCCGCCTATCAGGTCAACGATGCGCTGATGGCTCTGGCAGCACCGACCGCGCTCTTCATGCACTGCCTGCCCGCCCACCGCGGCGAGGAAGTGACGGCCTCGGTCATCGACGGCCCTCACTCGGTGGTCTGGGACGAGGCAGAGAACCGGCTGCATGCGCAGAAGGCCCTGCTCGAGCTGTTGCTCGTCGGCACCCCTTGAAAGGCGGCCGTCCGTTTCGCGCATCGGATCGCCGCAGGTTCCGCGCCATGCCCGGCAACGCATCCTGACCTGGCGCTTGAGCGCCTGCGCGCGGGTCTGAAATACTAGGGAGGTCGATCTCCCACCACCATGAGAGGTTTTGCGTGATACGCGTCCTTCTGTTGCTGCTGAGTCTCTGCACCGTCGGCCACGCCCTGGCCGAGACCCGCTACATCACGGATCAGACCGAGATCACGCTCCGCAGGGGCGAGAGTACGCGTCACAAGATCATACGCATGCTGCCGAGCGGCGCGCCGGTGGAGGTCCTGAGCGTCAATGACGGCACCGGTTACGCGCGCGTGCGCACCGAGGATGGGACCGAGGGGTTCGTGCTGGAGCGCCAACTGCTCACGGAGCCCGCCGCTCGCGACCGCCTTGCGGCGATGGAGGCCAAGCTGGCGGAGCTGCAGCAGGCACCGGATCAGCTCGCGTCCCAGCTCGCAGAGCTGCAATCCGCGCACGAGCAGCTGAGAATCGATCACGAGGACCTGCAGCGGCATAGGGAGCAGCTCGAGCAGGAGCTGGCCACCCTGCGTCACGCCTCGGCCAACGTGATGCAGATCACCGAGGAAAGGGCGGAGCTGCGTAAGAACGTGGCCGACCTGGCGCGGCAAACGGCCGATCTCCAGCAAGAGAACGGCGAGCTCAGAAACCAGACAACGCAGCGCTGGTTCCTGATCGGCGCCGGGGTGCTGGTGGGAGGGGTGCTCATCGGCCTCATCCTGCCGCATCTGCGCTTCCGGCGGCGCAAGAGCTCCTGGGGATCGCTCTGATCGGACATCGCCGACGAAACCGCCGCCCTGCGCCGGGTCTCGCGGCGCAGGGCACGCCTCTCAGCGCAGCTGAGACACATCTCTGACCGCACCCCGGGCCGCGCTGGTGGTAAGTGCCGCGTAGGCCTGCAAGGCCGCGGAGACCCGCCGTTCGCGTTTCGCCGGCTTCCAGGCAGCCGGTCCCTTCGCATCCATCGCGGCGCGGCGCGCGGAAAGCTCGCCCTCCGGCACCATCAGGTTGATCCTGCGGTGCGGGATGTCGATTTCGATCCGGTCCCCTTCTTCGACCAGGCCGATGACCCCGCCCTCGCCCGCTTCCGGCGATACGTGTCCGATCGAGAGACCGGAGGTGCCGCCGGAAAAGCGGCCGTCCGTGATCAGCGCACATGCCTTGCCAAGCCCCTTGGACTTGAGATAGCTGGTGGGATAGAGCATCTCCTGCATGCCTGGTCCGCCCTTCGGTCCCTCGTAGCGGATCACCACCACGTCCCCCTGCTTGACCCGATCGCCGAGGATCGCCTTCACCGCCTCGTCCTGGCTCTCGAAGACACGGGCCGGGCCGGCGAAGGTCAGAATTGACTCGTCCACGCCCGCCGTCTTGACGATGCAGCCGTGCTCGGCAAGGTTGCCGGAGAGCACGGCGAGACCGCCGTCGCGGCTGTAGGCATGGGCAAGGTCGCGGATACAACCCGCGGA
This sequence comes from uncultured Gammaproteobacteria bacterium, assembly GCA_963698495.1. Classification (GTDB taxonomy): domain Bacteria; phylum Pseudomonadota; class Gammaproteobacteria; order Chromatiales; family Chromatiaceae; genus CAVORB01. Next base: position 36,920 of record CAVORB010000046.1, read on the forward strand.
GCGGTCGAGGTCGAGCTCCGGCCAGCGGTTGTCCTGGCTGAAGGCCACCTGGGTGGGAACACCGCCGGGCGCGGCGAGATAACGGACACGGGCCTGCTCCTCGGCGCCGCGCACCACGTCCCAGCGCGCCAGCGCATCGGCCAGGGTCGGGCTGTGAACGGTCGCGACATCGCGGTGAATCAAGCCAGCGCGGTCAAGCTCTCCCAGGATCGCGATGACGCCGCCGGCACGGTGCACGTCCTCCATGTGGTACTTCTGCGTCGCGGGGGCGACCTTGCACAGGTTCGGCACCTTGCGGCTCAAACGGTCGATATCGGTCATCGTGAAGTCGACGCCCGCCTCATGGGCAGCGGCGAGCAGGTGCAGGACGGTGTTGGTCGACCCGCCCATGGCGATGTCGAGGCTCATCGCATTCTCGAACGCCTCGAAGCAGGCTACCGCGCGCGGCAGTACGCGCTCGTCGTCCTGATCGTAGTAGCGCTTGGCGAGTTCCACGACCAATCGTCCCGCCTCGAGGAAGAGGTCCCGCCGGTCGGCGTGGGTTGCCAGCAACGAACCGTTTCCGGGCAGGCTGAGGCCGAGGGCCTCGGTGAGGCAGTTCATCGAATTCGCGGTGAACATCCCCGAGCAAGAGCCGCAGGTCGGACAGGCGGACCGCTCGTACTCCGCGACGTCCGCATCGCTTTGCTCGGGGCTCGCGGCCGCGACCATGGCGTCCACCAGATCCAGGTGCAGCTCGCGGCCTCCGCGGAGCACCTTACCCGCTTCCATTGGACCGCCGGAGACGAACACCGTCGGGATATTGAGCCGGAGCGCCGCCATCAGCATGCCCGGGGTGATCTTGTCGCAGTTCGAGATGCACACCAGGGCATCGGCGCAGTGTGCGTTCACCATGTACTCGACCGAGTCGGCGATGATTTCCCGCGACGGCAAGGAATAGAGCATGCCGTCGTGCCCCATGGCGATGCCGTCGTCGACGGCGATGGTGTTGAACTCCTTGGCGACACCACCCGCTTTCTCGATCTCACGCGCCACGAGTTGCCCCAGATCCTTGAGATGAACATGCCCGGGAACGAACTGGGTGAAGGAGTTGGCCACCGCCACGATCGGCTTCACGAAATCCTCGTCCTTCATGCCGGTCGCCCGCCAAAGGGCCCGTGCACCCGCCATGTTGCGGCCTTCGGTGGTAGTGCGAGAGCGGTAACGGGGCATGGATACCTCCACAGTGGAAACAGGTGCCGACGCCTAGCATCGACCCGAAAACGATTAGGGCTTGCGCCATTGTACAAGATGGACTCGCCGCGTCCGCCTCATTGGGCATTTCCGAAATCCGAAGCGCCCGCGCGCGCCAAGCATGGCCCGCGACTCGAAGGATTGCCCCGACGGCCTTTGCTCAACGCTCCATAAAAAGCCTGCGCAGCTTGAGTAGACGCTGATGATTGGCCATCCTGGCCGAAATCAGCACATCCCTGTGCCGCGGGCAACGCTGAATTGATCAGCGTTTCCTTCATTCTGTCGTACGGATCTTCCTGCACCTGAGGGCTACCACCGGGTCAAAATACCCCCTTGCCGAGACGATCAAATCGCGGCCGGCTTGTCGCAATGCGTTCACGCTACCGGAGACGCGGGGTACGAACCGAGCCCTTCTATGAATGGAGTACCGGCAAAGGGAAAAGATCCCATTCCTTATCCATCTCCATGACTGTCGGCCCTTTGCCATGCCTACTCTGTGGGATAGGTGGACTGGCAATGGCGGAGCGCAGGTCAACTCCTGCGCCATTATCGTCACCAAAGGAGACGCTCATCATTGGCCATTCTGGCCAAAACCAGCACGGCACCCAAGAAGCGTGGTTCTTGGATGGCTTCATTTTCGAACGATTAGGCGCTGGAAAACGCCGACATTTCCTTGTGCTTCGGCGAGCACCGACTTAAATCAGCGTTGCCTTTGCTTCTCTTCCTTGCTTTTCTTTAAGTTGGCATTGGCCCGCGTCAATCGTTAGAATAGCCGCGGCATTTTTTGATAACAACTTGGAGCTTCCGAATGGCAAGAAAGAAACAGGAATCCGACGAGCTCTCAATCGAGCAGATCGAGAGTCAGCTGGCGCAGATAGAAGCAGATCGTAAGAAGCTCGAAACCGCCCTGAAACAGCGGCGTACTGTCGAGCTGTCCGACTTCGCCAAGGAGATCGGCGAGAAGATCACCGAACGCGGCTTTCACGTTGATGAGGTAGTCGCTTTACTGTCAAAGAGGAAAAAGCCCGCGTCCAAGCGCGCCCGTTCCGCCGAATACGCCCGCTATGTCGATCCCGACAACCCCGCCAACAGCTATTCTCGCGGCCCGCTTCCCGGATGGCTTCGAGAGAAGATGGAAGCAGCTGGATACAACCCGGCCGATAAGGCGCAGCGCGAAGAGTTCAAGTCGTCTCATCTACAGCGAGTGGGGTAAGTCGGCCCACAAGGTCAAGCCTCAGCTCACTCCCGCCCCTGGCGCCGGTATGCTCGGCGCGGCCGAGCAATTACCCATCACCTTACAATTAACGGGGCTCAGCTTCTGGGCCCCCAGTCTCCGCACACCTCCGTCGATTAACGAATACGAGTCTGGTCGAGTTGGTTTGATCGCGGAGCTGGACTACGCGGCTGACAGCATTGGAACAGGCCGATAAACGGCGAGGATAGCCAATAATGGGTCTCTCCCAGGAACTGACGGGGACCGTGATGTAAGCAAGAACTTCCCGGAGCCTGGCTCGCCTCGCGTCGACAACATCATTCGGAGGAAAACATGGCGAGAGGAAAACACAGGCCCGAGGTGATCCCTTGGGCCGACATGCACTCGGGCACGGGGCTTCCGAGCTTTCCCGGACAACGGTTGCTGGCCGAGGGAGACTCCTGGTTTTCCATGAGCGGTTTCCCTGCCTACAACCTTCTGTTCGCGCTCAGGTTCCGCAAGATCACGCAGATCGTCAGCTGCGCCTTTCCCGGCGATACCATCGTTCATATTTCCGAGCTCGCGAAGAACCGCAACTTTCGAGAAGCCCTGACGACTCCAGGCTGCAACTGGAGGGCGATTCTGCTGAGCGGCGGAGGCAATGACCTGATCGATGAGGCGGACGACATCCTGATTCCCGAACAGCGCCGGGATGCCTCCTCGATCGGCGGTCCGGCGGACTACTGCGACCAAGAACGGTTGCAGAAGCTGATCGACGAGGTCCAGGGCGGCTACCGGCGCCTCGCAGGGCTGCGTGCCGGCTACGGCAGTCACTACCAGAAGGCGCCGATGATCACCCACACCTACGATTACGCCACACCGCGCAACGCGCCCGCGCGGTTCTTCTTCCTCAGCCTCGGCCCATGGCTCTACCCGGCCCTGAAGGGCGCCCAAGTGCCGCAATCGGCTTGGGTGCCGGTCGCGGATTACCTGATCGATCGGTTGGCCGAGGGAATCCTGTCACTCCAGAAGGGCCAGAACCGCATCAAGAACTTTTACGTGTTGGACACCCGCGGCACCCTCAAGCGCGCCAAGCTCGAGGAGACGGGCTCGAGTCCGGACTGGCAGAACGAGATCCACCCGAACGACGACGGTTACAAGAAGCTGGCGAAGATTCTCGAGACCAAGCTCGCCGAGCTCATCGCTTGATCTGCCGGCGCGGGCCTGGAGTACGACTCCCCGTGCAAAACGGGTTTTGCTGATCTGTGCCGGTCGAGCGCCGGCCCGGCATGGTGGAAAATAGCGGGGGCGCCCCGCCGAAAGAGCCGGGGCCGTCGTCAGCAGCCAGTTCAGCAGGAGACCCTTATGAGCGACGCATTGAATTACCTGGTCAAGGTCCGCCCCGAGGCCATGGGCGCCTACTTCAAGTTCCTGAAGAAGGCCGGGGACCACCTCGACACCCGAACCCGCGACCTGATATCCGTGATCACCAAGGTCGCCGTCCAGACGGAGCCGGGCTTCAGGCAATATCTGACCAGGGCACTGCGCAACGGCGCCAGCCCCCAGGAGGTGATCGACGCCCTGCTGATGGCCTTTCCGGTGCTCGGCCTGGCCAAGATCGTGTGGGCCACCGACATCCTGCTCGAGATGGACATTCCCGAGTTCCGCCCCGAGAACCTGGACGCCGAGCCCGTCTGGCACCGGGTGGGAGAGCTCGCGCAAATGACCGACGGCGAGATCAGCTTCCTCGAGTCGGACGGCCGGCATCTCTTCGTCTACCGCAAGGTGGACCTGATCAAGGTCTTCGACTCGCGCTGCCCCCATCAGGTCACCGACATTCCGCATCTCGCCCTGGATGGCCACAGGCTCACCTGTCCCAAGCACCACTGGGCCTTCGACGTCGAGACCGGGCAGTGCGTGGAGATCGGCAACCGCCCGCTGCGGGAATTCGACCACAAGGTCGAGGGCGGCCAGCTGTTCGCCTACTGGTAGGCCGACGCGCGGACCCAGAGCGGGACCCGCTTTCCCGCGCAGGCTTGCCTACCAGGCCGTGGCGGCATCCTGGGTGCCGCCACCTTCAGTTCCCCGGACAAGGCTGAGGTTCCGTCGCGCGGCGAGGGCGATCTGCCTTCAAGCGTTTCCCACCCGACAGATTCTTTGCCAAAACGCGGTCCTTCGGCTTACCTTCCCCCTGCGGCTCGCGTATTTCCCGACTCCCTTTCCCGACAGCCGACGCGGCGCTTTCCATTGCCGACAGGGACCCAAGGCAACCCTAATCCAGGGTTTTCGACTTCCCGCCAATGATTCCACCACCAAGGAGACATCGCCCATGAGACGAATCGCAACGCTCTTTCTACTACTCGGTTCGACGGCCCTCGCCGCTCATGCCCAGCAGGCTGCCGGCCTCATCTCGGTCGAGAGCAAACACGACGTCCCCACCACGACGGAAAAGTTCGTCGCCGCCGCCGAGGAGAAGGGACTCAAGGTTTTCAACCGCATCGATCACGCGGCCGGCGCACAATCGGTTGGCATGTCCCTTCCCCCGACCGAGCTCGTGATCTTCGGCAACCCTAAGATCGGTACCGCCCTGATGAAATGCGGGCCGACGGTGGCGATCGACCTGCCGTTGAAGGCGCTCATCTGGCAGGACAGCGAGGGCGTTGTTCGCGTGAGCTACAACGACCCCGCCTGGCTCGCGGAGCGCCACGGACTCGCAGGCTGCGAGCCGGTGGTCGAAAAGGTGAGCGGCGCGCTTGCCGGGCTCGCGGAGGCGGCGGCCCGCTGAGGGCCCACCGAACGGAAACGGCGGCGACGGGGCCAGTCGCCGCCGAGCACTTCACGCACTGGTCCGGCTCAGGCACAATCCGCCCGTCTCCCCGCGCCGGACAACGCAATGGACCCCTACGACATCCTGCCCTACGAGAGCATCGCCTTCCCCGAGACGCACCCAGGTCACCTGGCGGTACTGGGCCGATTGTTCGGCCTCGATACCCCTGATCCGGGGAGCTGCCGGGTGCTCGAGCTTGGATGCGCCTCGGGCGGTAACCTGATCCCGATGGCGTGGCACCTTCCCGGAGCGCGCTTCGTCGGCGTCGATCTTTCCCGGTCCCAGATCGACGAAGGGCTGGCCCTCACGCGGCGCCTCGAGCTCGCAAACATCGATCTGCGCCAGGGCGACATCCTGGCCCTGGGAGAAGACCTCGGAGAGTTCGACTACATCATCGCCCACGGCGTCTACTCCTGGGTCCCCGCCGAGGTGCGGGCGCATCTGCTTGGGCTCGCCGGCCGGTTGCTGGCCCCAGAGGGACTGTTCTACGTCAGCTACAACACCCTGCCGGGCTGGCGCATGCGCGGCATGCTGCGGGATATCCTGCTCTATGCCAGCCGCGAGGCAGACTCCCCGTCCGCAAAGCTTCGCGCCGCGGAGGCCGCCTTGACTCGCCTGGGGACGGCCGTCGACAAGATGGGGGCGCTCAGCGGGCGCTACCTCAAGGAGGAGATCGCCAGTCTGCGCGACGCCCACCCGAGCTACCTGCTGTTCGAGTATCTGGCGGAACACAACCAGGCATTCCTGTTCACCGACTTCATAGCCGATAGCGAACGCCACGGCCTGCGGTACCTGTGCGACACCGAGCTGAGGACCCTCTTCCCCTCGACCTACGGCGATGAGATCGAACGGTCGCTCGCGGACATCGATGACGGGATCGAGCTCGAGCAGTGGCTGGATTTCGTGACCAACCGCAACTTCCGCCAGAGCCTGCTGTGCCGAGCGGACGCCGCTCTCGAGGACGAGATCGACCTCGACCGCTTTGCCACGCTGACGTTCGCCGCGGACCTGCGGCCGGCGAGAAAGCCCGATCTGCGCCGCGTCAGGCCGGCACCGTTCGTCGCCGCAAACGGAACGACCTTGGATGTCTCGCACCCGCTCACGAAGGCCCTATTGCTGGGGCTCGCGGCGCACTACCCGGATTGCCTGCCGCTCGACGAGGTGATGCCCGAGGCGGCGGCGCAAGTCGCGGGCGCGGGTGGCGGCGCCCTTGCGACCGAGGTCAACGAGTGCCTGGCGGAGCTCTTCAGCCTGTTCGCCCATCGCGCGATCATCGCCCGGACGGGTCCGCTGCGGCTGCGCAGATCACGCGGGGCGCAGGCATGCGCCAGCCGCCTTGCGCGGGCCCAAGTGGAGGCCGGCCACCAACGGATCGCAACGATCCACCATGGCAACCTCGACCTCGATGCCTTCGCCGCGCGCCTGATCACCCGCCTGGACGGCTCTCTGGCCGAGGATCGGGTGGTGGAACAGCTGGTGGCGGATCTCCAGTCGGGTGATCTGATGCCGCCGAAGGGTGTGCAGCCCCGAACCTGGACTCGTGAACGCCTGCTCGAGCGTACCCGCTCGGCGACCAGGGACCTGATTGCGCTCTTCACCCGTCACGGTGTGCTGGAGGCGGAGATCCGCGTCGAGTGACGCGCTCCAAATGCGACGCCGATCCTTGGTCATCCTGGCCAGAATCGGCACGCGACCCAGGGATCGTGGTGCCTGGCTGGACCGGGCTCAGGCGTCCGGGTCCGTGCGGATCAGATCCATCCGCACCCCGAGGGGTCCCCGCGGCAGCCAGAGCTGATCGCGTCTGCCATCGGCCCTGCGGATCTCGACGGGCACCAACTCCCCACGATCTCCCCCGGTGGTGGCCTCGCGCAGCTCGGTGAAGCTGAAAACGCGATTCCCGTCGTAGCGTTCGATGAGATCGCCCGGATTCAGCCCCACGGTCTCCGCCGATGAGCCGGCGATGACGGAGCTGATGCGCACCCGGTTGTCTTCCCCTGCACCGAAAAGATAACGGTCGAAGGCATCATCCCCGATCTCCGCGCGCAGATCCGGTTTCTCCCGTTCCACGCGTGCGAGCTCCTCGCGGTAGCGGTCGCTCCGGAACCAACCCTCGCGGATGGCCAGATCCCTCAACTCCAGGCGATCCAGCTCGTACTGGGCCTCCCTCCACACGATGTCCGCCGCCAGATCCTCCGCTACTCCCGCGCCCGTCAGGACGGCGCGTCGATCCTCCGCGGTGGCCGGCCGCTCGGGGGACCCTGCATCCGTTGCCGCGCTAGCGCCGCCGAGTCGCTTCTCGAGGCCCGACACCCGCCCGTCAAGCCGCATGATCGCCTCCTGCAGGCGCGTCCAGCCTGCGGTCATCTCCCTCAATCTGGCGTCCCAGGCGTCCGACTCGCCCGCGGTCTGAGCTGGGGTCTCCGGTGGCGAGGCGGGCGCGTCCCCGCTTGTGACGAGCTCGGGGCCGACGGTGGTCGCCAACGCCCTACCAGACTGCTCCGCCATGGCCGCCTCGCCCGTGTCGCCCGACCCTTCGGGCACGGGCGCAGCAATCCACCCTCCCACCGCTACCGCGCCGGCGAGCGCCCCAACCAAAAAGGCCCCAGCGAGCGAAACTAGATGACGATCCATGGTCTAACCACCCCGTGAATGCAATGTGCGGCGAGCGACCGCTCGATGTTCGTTCGCATCGATTAGGCAGGCGAAAGCGCTTCCTGTTCCGGGTTGCGGCCAAGCGTATCTCCGGACTCAACCAGACGTCGGCCGCTCGGTCACGCGATTGCCCGAATTTCTGCGCTGCTTTAATTCTGATAGCCTGCCCTGATCTACCCTCGAAAGGACCTCAAGCCTATCCCGCCCCACGAGGCGGCAAGGCCTGGACGGCGAATCTAACGAATCACTCCGAGGCAGAGCAACATGAAGTCCAAGCCCCTCAGTATCATCCTCTGGATCGCGGTGTCCTTGTGGCTGCTGATGCTGCTCAACAGCGTCAATGCGCCGCAGCCGGCGAATTCGGGAAAGATCAGCTACAGCGAGTTCCTCGACGAGCTCGCGAGTGGCGCCATCACGGAGGTGACCATACAGGAGCAGACGATCAAGGGCAGCCGCAGCGACGGTTCCTACTTCGAGACCTTCAACCCCGGGGACTCAGGACTCGTCGGCGATCTCCTGAAGAACGACGTGACCATCCGCGCCATGCCGCCGGAACGACCGGGGTTCCTGTCCCAGATCCTGGTCGCCTGGCTCCCCTTCCTGGTGCTGATCGGTGTCTGGATCTGGTTCATGCGCCGCAGCGCGGGGGCCGGCGGCTCGGGGGGCGGCGGCCTGTTCAACTTCGGCAAGAGCCGGGCGCGCCAGCACGCCGAGGGCGAGGTGAAGGTGACCATGGCCGACGTGGCCGGCGTCGAAGAGGCGAGAGAGGAGGTGTCGGAGCTGGTGGAGTTCCTGCGCAACCCACAGAAGTTCAGCAGCTTGGGAGGAAGAATTCCCCGCGGCGTGCTGATGGTGGGACCGCCCGGGACCGGAAAGACCCTGCTCGCGCGGGCCATCGCGGGCGAGGCAAAGGTGCCCTTCTTCAGCGTCTCCGGCTCCGACTTCGTGGAGATGTTCGTGGGCGTGGGCGCCTCCCGCGTGCGTGATCTCTTCGAGCAGGCGAAGAAAAAGGCGCCCTGCATCGTATTCGTGGACGAGATCGACGCCGTCGGGCGCCGCCGTGGCGCCGGCCTGGGCGGCGGACATGACGAGCGGGAGCAGACCTTGAACCAGCTCCTGGTCGAGATGGACGGTTTCGCCGGAAACGAGGGAATCATTGTCATCGCCGCGACCAACCGGCCGGACGTGCTGGACCCGGCGCTGCTGCGGCCCGGCCGCTTCGACCGTCAGGTCGTGGTGGGACTGCCGGATCTTGCCGGACGCGAGGCCATCTTGAAGGTGCACATGCGCAAGGTGCCTCTGGCAAGCGACGTGGATCCCCGCACCATCGCCCGCGGCACCCCAGGGTTCTCGGGTGCGGATCTGGCGAACCTGGTGAACGAGGCGTCGCTGCTCGCGGCACGCGCAAGTCTGCCGGACGTGAACATGGACATGTTCGAGAAGGCCAAGGACAAGATCATGATGGGCACCGAGCGACGCAGCGTGATCATGTCGGAAGCGGAGAAGAAGCTTACCGCCTACCACGAGGCGGGACACGCGATCGTGGGAAGGCTGGTCCCGGAGCACGACCCGGTGCACAAGGTGAGCATCATCCCCCGTGGCCGCGCCCTGGGCGTGACCCTGTTCCTGCCGGAGAAGGACCGCTACAGCCACAGCAAGCGTATCCTCGAGAGCCAGATCTCCACCCTGTTCGGCGGCCGCCTGGCCGAGGAGATGATCTTCGGGCCCGAGTCGGTCACAACCGGCGCCTCCAACGACATCGAACGCGCCACCGAGATCGCGCGCGCCATGGTCACGCGCTACGGCTTGTCGGACAACCTTGGCCCCCTGGCATACGCGGAGGATGAGGGAGAGGTGTTCCTCGGCCGCGCCGTAACCCAGCAGCAGCGCATCTCGGCCGACACGGCGCGCGCGATCGACAAGGAGATCCGCACCATCGTCGACCGCAACTATCAGCGCGCGAAAGGGATACTGACGGAGAACCTGGACAAGCTGCATGCCATGGCGGCCGCCCTGATCCAGTACGAGACCATCACACTCGCGCAGATCGACGACATCATGGCGGGCCGTCCGGTGCGCCCGCCGGAGGATGACGGCGGCAGCCCCGACGTTCCGACCGGCACCGGCGCGACGGGAGACCGCCGACCGCGCGGTGGCGATGTGGTCGGGGGCCCCGTGGGCGAGATCTGAGCTAGCTTCTTCGCCCAACACCCGAAGGCCGGAGGCGAGCACGAAGCTCTCCTCCGGCTTTTTTTCGCGAGGTGAATCGTCTTGCGACATGGCCGGCCAAGCTCAACCTCGACCCTGAATGGGGATCTCTGAACCTGGGCTATAATAGTTCGTTCGCCCATTCGCCCGGCCCGACCCCCGCCATGTCTCCTCCTCCCCTGGTCCTCGCCTCGACGTCCCCCTTCCGGCGTGCGCTGCTGGAGCGGCTCGAGATCTCGTTCACCACCGCCGCACCCGAAACGGACGAATCCCCCCGCCCGGGGGAGACCCCGCAGCAGCTGGTAGTCAGGCTGTCGGAAGACAAGGCGCGCGCCGTGGCCGCACTCCATCCGAAGGCGCTGATCATCGGCTCCGACCAGGTCGCCTGCCTCGAGGGCAGGGTGATGGGAAAGCCTGGCGACCGGGAGCGCGCGATCGAGCAGCTGAGCCGAGCGTCCGGCAAGACGGTCGTCTTCTACACCGGGCTTTGCCTGCTGAACGCCCGCACGAATCGAGCCCGTGTCCTGTGCGAGCCCTTCCGGGTCCACTTCCGGCCGCTGTCGCAATCGCAGATCGCCTCGTATCTAGACCGCGAGCGGCCCTACAACTGCGCCGGGAGCTTCAAGTCCGAGGGATTGGGAATCGCGCTGTTCGAGCGCCTGGAGGGAGAGGACCCGAATGCGCTCATCGGCCTGCCCCTGATCCGCCTGATCCGGATGCTGGAGACGGAGGGGGTCGACGTCCTGTCATCACAGGCAACCGGCGAGGGCTAGCTCTCAGCGCGCGAAGCCGTAGCCGCCGACTCCAAGGGTGTTCAGCAGCGACGCGGCGAAGGACGCACCGAGGCGATCGGCCAATCGCTCCAGCAGATCCTTCTTCGCCGTGTACTCCACGATCTCCTCGGCCCCGATCACCTCGCGCGCCACATAGTCCGCGCTGCCGAGCTCATCCGCGAGACCGAGCTTCACGCTCTCCGAGCCGCTCCAGAACAGCCCGCTGAAGAGGTCGTCTCGCGGCTGGAGCCGGTCGCCCCTGCCCTCCTTCACTACACCGATGAACTGCTGGTGCATCTGATCGAGAATGCCCTGTAGAAAGGCCTTTTGTTCCTCAGGCAGAGGCGAAAAGGGGTCCAGAATGCCCTTGTTCTCCCCGGCGGTCAGCAGGCGGCGCTCGATCCCGAGCTCCTCGATCGCCTGCTCCAGGCCGAAGGCATCGATACGCACACCGATCGAGCCGACCAGGCTCGCCTTGTCGACGTAGATCTTGTCGGCCGCCACGGCGATGTAGTAACCCCCGGAGGTGCAGATGTCCTCCACCACGGCGTAGACAGGGATGTCCACGTGCTCCTCGCGCAAGCGGCGGATCTCGTCGTTGACGCGGCCCGCTTGCACGGGGCTGCCGCCGGGGCTGTTCACGCGCAGGATGATGCCCTTGGTCTTCTCGTCCTCATAGGCCTTGCGCAGTGCCTTGACGATGTTCTCCGCGCTGGCCTGGGTCTCGGGGGCGATGATGCCCTTGATCTCGACCAGGGCCGTATGCTCCTCCGCCGGCTTCACGCTCTCGACCAGATTGTCGGGCCACAGCAGGACCAGCAGCGCGAACAGGTAGACGAAGGTCAGCAGCTTGAACAGGTTTCCCCAGCGCCGCGCACTGCGACGGTCCTTCAGGCTGTCGAGTACCACCCGGTTGACCAGGGCCTTTTCCCAGTCCTCGTCGCCCGGCGCCGGCAGGGGATCGGACTTGCGCCAGAATCGCCAGTTCATACCGACGCTCCAGGCTTCAAGCCATGCAGGAATGTCGGTCACGGCGGCCAGGCAACCGAGGGGACCGTGCCTGAGCAAGCGTTCGGGCGCATGCACCCCGTAGCACACCGCCAGTGCGCTCGCCCGGGCATTCAGGGCCATTTCCATGTCGTACTCCGTATCTCCGATCATCAGAGTCTCCGAGGGGTGAACGCCAAGCTCGTCCATCAGTTGCAGCAGCATCTCCGGGCGAGGCTTGGAGAAGGTCTCGTCCGCGCAGCGCGTGGCGTGGAATCTCTCCGCGAGACCCGTGCTCCGCAGCACCGCGTCGAGTCCGCGCCGACTCTTGCCGGTCGCCACAGCGAGCAGAAAGTGCTGCTCGCTCAGCCAATCGAGCACGTCGAGCGCGCCGGGGAAAAGGTCCGAAGGCGTCTCGTTGGCCTCCAGGAAGTGATGCCGGTAACGCTCGATGACCTTCCGGCGCTGCAGCACACCGCCGTCGGGCCAGAGGGCCGCCATCGCCTCGTCCAGGCCGAGACCGATCACGTCGCGCGACGCCTCGCGCGAGGGGGGCGGATGGCCGGCGTCCGCGAAGGCGGACTGGATGCAGGCGACGATACGGGCCTCCGAATCCATCAGAGTGCCGTCCCAATCAAAGACGATCAGCTTGAACTTCATCGCTCGAGTGCCGAGATCACGGCCTTCAGCTCCGCCGGCAGGGGTGCCTCGATGCGGATTGTCCCCGTGCCGCTCTCGGGCGCGAAGCTCAGGGCGGCGGCGTGCAAAAACAAGCGTCTCAACCCGAGCTGCCGCAACCGGCGGTTGACACTCTGATCGCCGTACTTCTCGTCCCCGGCGACCGGCATCCCCAGGTGCGCGGCGTGGACCCGAATCTGGTGCGTGCGTCCGGTAACCAGTTCCGCCTCGACCAGGCTCAGGCCGGCGATTCGGCCCAGGACGCGGAAGATGGTCCGCGCGGCCTTGCCCTCGGCCGCATCCACACGCACGACCCTCTCCCCGCTCTGGAGCGTATTCTTGCGCAGCGGGGCATCGACCACGACCTTCTGCCGCGGCAGCTGGCCGCCTAGCAGGGCGATGTAGCGCTTGTCCACCGCATTGGCGCGGAGCTGCCTGTGAAGCTCCCGCAGCGCGCTGCGCCGTTTCGCCAGAAGCAGACATCCAGACGTCTCCCGGTCCAGGCGATGGACCAGGGCGACATCGACGCTGGGCCGCAGCACGCGCATGGCCTCGATCAGCCCGTAGCTCAGCCCGCTGCCCCCATGCACCGCGAGGCCCGCCGGCTTATCGACGGCGATCAGGCGCTCATCCTCGTACAGCACCGACCGCTCGAGGCGCTCCAGCAGGTTTCCCGGAGGTCGCGGCGCCTCCTCCGCCGCCGCGGTGCGCAGCGGGGGAATGCGCACAAGGTCTCCCTCCTGCAGGCGGTAGCCGGGCTTCACCCGACCCTTGTTGACACGCACCTCGCCACGGCGCATCACGCGGTAGAGGTGGCTGCGCGGCACGCCCTTCACCCGCGCCATGAGGAAGTTGTCGATGCGCTGTCCGTCGAGCTCACCGTCAATGCGGACGAGCTCGACCTTGGGCGGGACTGATCTGGACTCGGTTGTCGGCACCTGATTGGGCTCGTGCTTTGCGCCAGCTCGATTGATGAAGCTATTGATCGCTGTTAGTATTCTGGGCTTAACGCTACTTGGAAGCGTTTACGATTTTTCGGGGCGGCGTTAAGCCACCGGGGTGAAGGCACCCCGACCCCTTGGGTTGGACCCGCTCTCGGGTGCAGTCCACCGGCTTCCCGACATCCCTGCACGCAGCGGTAACAGATACCGACGGCTGCCAGCGATCAGACAGGGTGTCGACCAAGCCCGAGCTAGGGCAATCGCGGCGGAGGAACGGAGCATCCAACCTCCTTTGCCCGAGTCCCCTCCGCTCGCGGCCAACTTGGAGCGCGAATCGCTCGCGACCGGCGCGTCTGCCGGCGTGGCCCGCGCGTTCGAGGTCGCCGCGGATTGTACACCGAGCCGACGCTGGCGCGTTACGTCTGGTCACAGAGACCGATGGCATGCCAGCCTCTTCCCAACCCATACCGCTCCGATTAGCGGCCAGGCGCGAGCCGTCTGAGCCGACAGAGGCGGCCGCGGCACAAGCCATGGTCGCGCCGAGGAGACTTTTTTGCGTGCCCGAGCGACAGCCCGGACCGACGCCGAACACGGCCGTGCCCTGGAGACTGAGATTTCCTCCGGGGCGGCGGGCGACAGGAGCGCGTCGGCGCCTGGCCGGAGCTTTCGAAGCACCTGCGCCCGCTCACGACGCGCACGCATCCGATTGCGAGACAACAACACATGAAGAGAATGCTGATCAACGCAACTCAGCCGGAGGAGTTGCGTGTTGGGATCGTCGACGGCCAGAAACTATTCAATCTTGACATCGAGTCCCCCGGCCGAGAGCAGAAAAAGGCCAACATCTACAAGGGGGTCATCACGCGCATCGAGCCCAGCCTCGAGGCGGCGTTCGTCGACTACGGCGCTGAACGACACGGCTTCCTGCCGCTGAAGGAAATCGCCCGCGGCTACTTCGATCAGGATGCCGTCAAGCCCGGCTCCCGTATCAGCATCAAGGAGGTCCTCAAGGAAGGCCAGGAAGTGGTCGTCCAGATCGAAAAGGAAGAGCGCGGCAACAAGGGAGCGGCACTGACCAGCTTCATCTCTCTCGCCGGGCGTTACCTGGTCCTGATGCCCAACAACCCCCGCGCCGGCGGCGTGTCGCGCCGGATCGAGGGAACCGATCGCTCCGAGCTGCGCGACGCCATGAGTCAGCTCGAGATACCCGAGGGCATGGGTCTCATCGTGCGCACTGCGGGCGTGGGCAAGAGCGTCGAGGAGCTGCAGTGGGACCTCGACTACCTGATGCAGCTCTGGAGCGCGATCGAGCAGTCCGCCGCCGAGCGCAAAGGGCCGTTCCTGATCTATCAGGAGAGCGACGTCATCATCCGCTCGATCCGGGATCATCTGCGAACGGACATCGGCGAGATCGTGGTCGACGACCGCAAGATGTACGAGAAGGCGGAGGCCTTCATCCGCCAGGTGATGCCCCACAACCTGAAGAAGCTGCGCCTGTACGAAGACGAGGTGCCACTCTTCACCCGTTACCAGATCGAGAGCCAGATCGAGTCCGCGTTCCAGCGCGCGGTGCAGTTGCCCTCCGGGGGCTCCATCGTCATCGATCACAGCGAGGCCCTGACCTCCGTCGACATCAATTCCGCCCGCGCCACCAGAGGCGCGGACATCGAGGAGACCGCCCTCAACACCAATCTCGAGGCCGCCGACGAGATCGCCCGCCAGCTTCGCCTGCGCGACCTCGGGGGCCTGTTCGTCATCGACTTCATCGACATGACGCCGGCGCGAAACCAGCGCGAAGTCGAGAACCGCTTGCGCGAGGCGCTCAAGCAAGACCGTGCGCGCGTGCAGGTGGGGCGCATTTCCCGCTTCGGGCTTCTGGAGATGTCGCGCCAGCGCCTGCGCCCCTCGCTGGGCGAGTCCAGCCAGCTCGTATGTCCCCGCTGCCGCGGCCAGGGCACCATCCGCGGGGTCGAATCCCTCGCGCTGTCCATCCTGCGCATCGTCGAGGAAGAGGCGATGAAGGAGAACACCCAGCGCATCCTCGCGCAGCTGCCCGTCGACGTCGCCACCTTCCTGCTCAACGAGAAACGGCGCGGCATCCTCGACATCGAGCAGCGGCAGGGCGTGGAGGTCATCCTCCTGCCGAATCAGCACCTGGAAACGCCCGACTACCGAATCGAGCGCATCCGCTCGCAAGACCTCGACAAGCTTCCCAAGGACCACCCCAGTTACGAGCTCGCCGAGGCCCCTGCCGCCTCCCCGGAGTTCACCAAAATCGGCGACGCCCCGCGCCTGGAGGAGCCCGCGGTCAAGCAGATCGCCCCCACCTCTCCGGTGCCGCCTCCTCGCCAAGTCGTGGCCGCCCAGCCGATCCAGGAGGACCGCCACAGCGAGAGCCTGCTCAAACGCATCTGGACCAATCTGTTCGCCTCCAGACACGGCGACGTCGGAACCCGGGAAACGGGCATCCCCGAGAATCGCGCCACCACCTCAGGCGCGGCGCGACCGCGACCGGAGACGGAAGCTCGGCGCCCGAACCGGCCCGAGCGCGAGAGACGCCCGGCCGAGAACCGACCGAGCCAGCGTGCGACTGTCGCCCAAGGCACGCCCGCGGAGCCGGCCGCGAGCCGCCCGCGCGAAACCGAGCGGCAACATCAGGCCGCGGAGACCCCGAGCGACCGCCCGGGAGACAGGCAGCGCGGATCCCGCCGGGGTGGTCGAGGCCGTGGCAGGCGTGGCGGAGAGGCGCGACGTCAGGATGGGCAGGCTGGACCCGCGCCCCAGGCGAGTACGGAGGGCCCATCTTCCCGACAGGCGGAGGTCCAGGCGAACCGACAGGCTGCAGGCAGGGAGGCGCGGCGCCCGTCCGACGTCGAAGCGCCACCGCCGGCTGCATCGGAAGTCGCCGGCGCCCGGCCGGAGAATAGACCGCAACCCAGCGCGGCGGAGAGTAACCGCATGCCAGTAGACGGCTCCAGAGCGCAGGCGCAAGTCGCCGCCCAGGAGGATCGCGCCATGTCCGCGGGCGAAGCGGCGCCCGAGGGGAAGCCCTCCACGCCAGGAGGCGAAACGACAGCGTCATCCTCCACGCAGGACGTCGGCTTCCCTGGTGGGCCCGAGGCCGCCGTCGAAAGACCGGCAACGGGAGCGCCGGATCAGTCGGCGGAGGACCGGCCCGACGCCCGAGGGAGTGATTCCGAGACAACGCGCAGGAACCGTTCTGGTCGCAGGCGGGGCCGCGGTGGCCGCGGTAGAAAGAAGACGGCCGGCCAAGGCCTGCGAAATGAAGAAGGGGCCTCGGAGCAGGACTTAACCTCGACCGGCAGCGAGGCCGGGACGCCCGATAGCCGCCAGGCGGAACCCAAGACCGCTTCCCCCCGGCGGCGAACGGAACCGAGGCCCAGCGAGGTTCAGGCAGCTGACAACGAGACCCGCACCCCCCCTGCAGAATCGACCCGTGAGCCGGGCCCTGGGGACGTGAAGCCGCGGGAAGATGGTGAAACCGGGCGGAGTCGCCCCTCCCCCCCCCCGCAAGCGGAGGTGGCACAGCATTCGCCGCCAGACGCGGAAAAGGCGACGAGCAAGGAAACAACCAGGGGCGAGGCAACCAAGCCCCAGCCCGCCGCCGAGTCGCGGACACCGGGCGCGCAGCTAGTGCAGGATAAAGCGGACCAGACGCCCAGGAACGATTCCTCGCAGACCGAGTCGCCAACCGCGATCAAGCAGTGACGCAGGACGCCCCTTGCGAGGTCGGCAGGCGCATCCGTGTCTCTCCCCGGGTCGGTCCGCCCGCAATGGCGCCGTCGCGCAGGGGCAGGCTATCGAGCAGGCCCCAGGAAAATCGGGCCTAAGGCAAGCGCCTGCGGATATCCGCCAGCAACCCCTCGGCGGCGGCCTCCACCATGTCGAGCACCCGTTCGAAGCCCGCCGGACCACCGTAGTAGGGGTCCGGCACTTCACGGATGCGAAAATGGGGAGCGAAATCCATCAACAGCATGAGCTTGTGCTCGTGCGCAGGCGGACAGATCCCTGACAGGTTGCGGAAGTTGTCCTCATCCATGGCCAGGATGTAGTCGAAGTCATCGAAGTCCTCCGCGGCCACGCGACGTGCGCGCAAGTCGGCCAGATCGATGCCCCGCCGACCCGCCGTTTCCCGCGCCCTGCGATCGGGGGGCTCCCCGACGTGGTAGGCATGGGTCCCCGCCGAGTCGATCTCGACCGACTGCTCCAGCCCTTCGCGCGCGATCAACCCGCGGAATACGCCGTGCGCCGTGGGTGACCTGCAGATATGAGTGTGATTATGGTTATTATAGTAGATGTGGATGATGTTGTGTGTATTATAGATAGGTTTTTTTTTTGCCCATGCAGACAAAAAGCACCTTGATCGTCCGAGCTTGCGACATCTGTTTTCCCACTTCGTCGACTGACTGCGACACCAGAAAATTAGCCGATATCAGGGTCGGCTAAGCGCCATCTGGCGCCGGAACACCCACTACTGCCAACTACTTCATCATCGCTCCCGTGGCGGTCACGGGCGATCCGGGGCCAGCGTCTCGCGCTGCAGACGCGAATCGAGACGCTGCCGGGCATCGTCGCGCGGGATACCGGAGGGCGACCCGGACTGGGGTCGCTTCCCGGCAGTCCGCGCTCGCTGATCCCGGCGGTCCGCATCCATCCCCCGCCGTTGTTGCTGCTGCAGTTGGTAAGTCCGATCCTGCTGACGCTGTTCCAGCAGGTCCAGCGCTGCCTCATCCCGTGGCGGCAGGGGCTCGACACGCTGGCGATAGTCTCTCTGATCCTGCTCGAGCTGCAACCAACCCCGCGCCTCCTGATGGGGTGGGCGACTGGTGTTCTCTGCTTGCGCCGACGCCGCGAGCAGGACGTGCGAGAAAACTGACGCAAGCAGCAACCCAAGCCTCCAGGCCACGCCCAAGGTTCGCGCAAAAATGGTGCGCCTGGGGAGTCGATGCCTGATGCCGGTGCGACCTAGAATCTGACCCACCACTAGAGACCATCTAATCCGCGCATCAACATATTAACAAATATACGATTTTCCCCAATGCGCGCGTTGGCATGGTGTCTGCTTACTCGTAAATGAGACGGATTTTTCCCTGTGTCATTTCCGTTCTCTGACCTCCTCAGTGGTGAATCGCCCCGCAACCGCGGGGCTTTTTTTGCGCTGGTATCCAGGCGTCCGGCAAGCACTCAGCTCAGGATTTCAGTGATGAACCGCGGCGGATTCTGGATATGCTTCTTCACCGCGCACAGGTCCATCGCCCTGACGATTCCGTCGCGGTACTTGTCAGGAAAGCCGCTGGGGAGCCTAAGCTGAAAGCGCACCGTAGCTTGCAGGGGATGAGCCGGGTCTCGCTCCCAGGACATGGCGAGCCCCAATCCCTCGGTCGCGATCTTCCGCGTCTGGCAGAAGTTGAGCGCATAGATGCCCGCACAACCCGCCACGGACGCAAGGAAGAGGGCGAACGGCTCGGGAGCGCAGGCGCCTCCTCCCGCCTTGATGGACTGGTCCGTCGACACCCGAAAGCCCCCGACATCGATATCGACGCGCTTACCGCCGGGAAACATGACATCTAATCGCTCACTCATCTCATGGCCTCCAAACACCGTGGGCAGGGAGTCGTGATTTGGCAAGGAGGTCGGGGTCGATCCTGACGAACGGCCGGGCACGTCCCGCCCCCGTGTATCCGAAAAAAAGGGTGCGCCCGCCGGGGCGCACCCTGACCCCTAACGCTTGTTGTCGGCCGCTCAGTCCTTATTACTGTCGAACATCTGCATGGGACTGGGCATTTTCTTCATCATATTCATTGGGTTGAAGCCTTTGGACCCCGAATCGTCACCCGGCCCAGCCCCGGGACCGTAGCTGCCACCACCGGGTCCCGGTCCGTAACCGCCACCGCTAGGTCCCGGTCCGTAGCCGCCACCGCCGGGCCCTGGTCCGTAACTCCCACCGCTGGGTCCCGGTCCATAACCGCCACCGCTAGGTCCCGGTCCGTAACCGCTCACCGCCGGGTCCCGGTCCGTAACCGCCACCACCGGGTCCCGGTCCGTAACCGCCACCGCCGGGTCCCGGTCCGTAACCGCCACCGCCGGGCCCTGGTCCGTAACTCCCACCGCTGGGTCCCGGTCCGTAGCCGCCACCGCTGGGTCCCGGTCCGTAGCCGCCACCGCCGGGTCCCGGTCCGTAACCGCCACCACCGGGTCCCGGTCCGTAACCGCCACCGCCGGGCCCTGGTCCGTAACTCCCACCGCTGGGTCCCGGTCCGTAGCCGCCGCCGGGCCCTGGTCCGTAACTCCCGCCGCTGGGTCCCGGTCCGAAACCGCCACCGCTGGGACCGGGTCCGTAACCGCCACCGCCGGGTCCCGGTCTGTAACCGCCGCTACCGGGGCCCGCACCATAACCGCCGCCGGAGCCCGGCTCGGAGGGTCCGCCACCAAATCCGAAGGCGTGCCCGGCGGTACTCACGACCATTCCCAGCGCCAGAAGCGCGGCTGCTGTCTTCGTTCTAGCAAGGTACATTCTGTCCTCTTCCTTTATCTATGAGGCCCTGGATCGGGCTGAACCATACTAAAAGAATTGCCACCGGTGGTATAGGCGAGCACGGAACCCGCGATCATGACCATGTCCACGTCGAGACTGTTGATTTTTCGGATCATCCCCAGCTACCTGAGATGACAAGAAATGCTAGCTCCGGTGGACCGGATCTCGAGCAAGGAGCCGATTTCATGCGGCGCCTTCGGACGCGAATTGGAACCGAGTGCATCTTCCGGGGTAGGCGGTACCGGCTGATCGAGGTTCTGGCCGACGACGGCACACTGGTTCTGGAGACCCGAGGCGGGCTACCTCCCATCCAGACTGATCAGTATGGACAGGCGCTGTACCGGAGCAATGACATCACGCAAGTCCCGATCTTCGGAGGAGATCGCGACGGAATGTCTGCGGAGCTCACCGAGCTGCTTGAGCAACTGGACACCTAAGGCCCCAAAACGGAGATCCGATCGGGCCGCGGCGGAAAAGGCGAATGGGTACGCCCAAACGCCCGGCAGAAGGGCGTTGGTCGATCAGCCTCCGCTGATCCCGAGAAAGCCGAGGACGCGCTGCACGTCCGCGGAGGTGTCGACGCCCGGCCCCGGCGCCTCTCGGGCCAGACTGACGTGTATGTCCTCTCCGTGCCACAAGACGCGCAGCTGCTCGAGGGACTCCGCCAGCTCCAGGGGGGAAGGCCGCCAGCTCACGAAGCGCCGCAGGAAGGCCGCGCGATAAGCGTACAACCCGATATGACGCAGGAACTGCACGCCCTTGGGCAAGGGTTTCCTGCCCCCCAGGAACTCGTCCCGGTGCCACGGGACCGGGGCACGGGAGAAGTAGAGCGCGTAGCCCGAGGCGTCGGTGACGACCTTGACCACATGCGGATCGAACAGGCTTTCGGTATCGGCGATGGGGTGGGCGAGCGTGGTCATCCCGACACGGTCGTGGCTCGCCAGATCCCGGGCGACCTGATCGATGAGGGCGGGCGGCATGCACGGCTCGTCACCCTGGAGATTGACGACGATCGTATCCTCGCCCCACCCGCGATCCGCAATGACCTGGGCGATACGGTCCGAGCCGCTGCGATGATCCGCACGCGTCATCGCCACCGCAACACCGATGCCACCGCAGACCTCCGCGATACGTTTGTCATCCGTGGCCACCACGACCTCACTGGCGGCGCTCTCCAGTGCGCGCTCGCACACGTGCCGTATCAGGGGCTTGCCCGCAATCTCGAGCAAGGGCTTGCCGGGCAGGCGGGTCGCCCCGTAGCGCGCCGGAATGACGACCTTGAAATCCGGTTCTTTCACGTCGCCGTTCCCGCGGCTCACTTCTTGGGCACTTCTTCGTCGGCCGCGAGCTCCCTCGCCTCGTCCTCCAGCATCACCGGAATGTCATCGCGGATGGGAAAGGCCAGGCGGTCGCCGCGGCAAATGAGCTCCTGCGCCGACTTGTCGTAGTACAGATCGCCCTTGCACAGGGGACAAACCAGGATGTCCAGCAGTTTCTTGTCCATTACCGGCCCCGTATCAGTTGATTGCGGCGCGTCGATCCGCGCCTGATCCGCCCACCGAGATCGGCGGCGCCAGAGTCGCCAGCCGCTCGGCCAGCGCCTGCTCGAAATGAGGATCCATTTGCGCGGTTACCGGCACATACCAGTAATCCTCACCGGCAAATGCCTCGCACTTGACCGCATCCTTCTCGGTCATCACGACCGGCTGCCGGGGCCAGGACGCGGCATCCGCCGCGCTGAACCGATGATGGTCCGGATAAGGACGCTCATCCAGGTGCAGTCCGTGGCCGCGCAGCAATGCGAAGAACCGCCCCGGGTTGCCGATACCCGCGACGGCGGTGACGCGGTGGCCACTCAACGCGGCGACCTCGCGCGAGAGCTCGGGATCGCGGAGATTGACCAGACGCCTCCGGAACCAACCGCATCTCCCAGCCTTCCTCGCAGCCGCCGCCGTTGCATACGGAGAAATCGACATGCCGCCGGCGCGAAACGGGCTCCCGCAGGGGTCCGGCGGGCAGGCAGCGTCCGTTTCCGAAGCCGCGCGAGCCATCCACGACCAAGATCTCCAGGTCCCGACGCAGACGATAGTGCTGCAAGCCGTCGTCCGTCACTATGATATCGCACCCGCCGAGGGCGACGAGCTTGAGAGCCGCGGCGACCCGGTCAGGACCCGCCACCACCGGACAGCCACTGCGCCGGGCGAGAAGCACGGCCTCATCCCCCACTTCCCGCGGGTCACTCGAGGCGGTCACCATGCGCGGCCACTCCTCGGAACACCCACGGTACCCCCGAGTGACGACCCCGGGGCTGAAACCCCGCCGGCGCAGAAAGCCCGTCAACCACAGAACCAGCGGCGTCTTGCCGGTCCCGCCCACGGTCAGGTTGCCGATCACGATCACGGCGACGGGCACGCGATGGCTGGGCAGCCAACCCCTGCGATACGCGAGTCGCCGCAGCCGCGCAACCAGGCAATATAGCCAGGACAAGGGAAGCAGGAGAGTCGAAAGGGGATGACCGCCCTGGTACCAGATCCCCTCCGGCGACATCAGCCGACGTCCTGAGCGATCGGAAACTGAAGCCGGTGCAGCCTGGCGTAGTACCCGTCGCGAAGCAGCAGCTCGTCATGCCGTCCCTGCTCCACGATTCGCCCCCGCTGCAGGACCACGATGCGGTCGACCTTCTCGATGGTCGACAGACGGTGCGCGATGACCAGGGTCGTACGGCGCTGCATCAGCTCCTCCAACGCGGCCTGGATGTGACGCTCCGCCTCGGTGTCCAGGGCGGAGGTGGCCTCGTCGAGGATCAGGATCGGCGCATCCTTCAACATGGCGCGGGCAATGGCGAGACGCTGGCGCTGCCCGCCGGAGAGCAGCACCCCGCGGTCCCCGATCAGGGTGTCGAAGCCCTCGGGCAGCTCGCGCACGAAATCCAGGGCATGGGCCGCCTCAGCCACCCGTTCGATTTCCGTCAGGTCCACCTCTCGGTTCTGGCCGTAGGCGATGTTGTTGGCCACCGTATCGTTGAACAGGACGACGTCCTGGGTCACGAGCGAGATCTGTGCCCGCAGGCTCTTCAGCGTGAGCTCCGTGATATCGATGCCATCGATCAGGATCTCCCCCCCCACCAGATCGTAGAAACGCGGCAGCAGGTTCACGAGCGTGGTCTTCCCGCTCCCGGAGCGGCCGACGAAGGCGACCGACTCTCCCGGCTCGACCGCCAGGCTGATGTCCTCGAGCACCGACCCCTTGTCCTCGGAGTAGACGTGGCGCACGCCCCGATACTCGACGCGCCCGACCGCCCGCTGCAGGGTGCGCGTCCCGGTGTCCCGCTCCACCTCGCTATCGAGCAGCTCGAAGATGCTCTCGGCGGCCACGATGCCGCGCTGCAGCTGGGCGTTGACCGAGGTCAGCCGCTTGACCGGCGGAAGCAACAGGCCCATCGCCACCACGAAGGACATGAAGGTGCCGATGGTGATGTCCGCACGCAGGCCCTGCAGGGTGGAGAGGTAAACAATCACGGCGATGGCGATGGCGGATATCAGCTGCACCAGAGGCACGCTGACCGCCTCCGTGCCGATCATCTTCATCTGCAACGAGCGGGTCTTCTCGTTGACCCGATGAAAGCGCGCGGTCTCGCGGGCCTGACCGCCAAAGGCGCGCACCACCCGCTGCGCATCGATGACCTCCTGCGCGGTGTGCGTAAGCTCCCCCATCCGGTCCTGAATACGCTTGCTGACACGGCGAAAGCGCTTGGTCGCGTACTTCACCGCCCCCGCCATGACGGGGCCGATCAGCAGAAAGATGGCGGCGAGCGTGACGTTGATGTACAGCATGTAGCCCATCAGTCCGATGATGGTAAATCCGTCGCGCACGATGGTGGTCACCGCGGAGGTGGTCGCGCTGGCGACGTTCTCCACGTTGAAGGTGAACTTCGCCAGCAGCTGACCCGAGCTGTGGTTGTCGAAATAGCGGGCGGGCGCCCGCAGCAGGTGCTCGAACATCGCCTGGCGCAAATCCGCCACCACGCGGCGCCCGACCCACTTCAGAAAGTAGGCATCAAAAAAGCCGGCCACACCCCGCACCAGAAACAGCAGCACCAGCAGGAAAGGCATGGTGCGCACCACCTCCGGGTCGCGATCGACAAAGCTCCCGTCCAGCAGCGGCTTGATCATGGCCGCGAACACCGGCTCGGTGGCGGCGAAGACGAGCATACCGACGACGGAGACGGAGAAGGCCTGCCAGTAGGGCTTGGCGTAACCCAGCAGCCGCCGATAGACGTGCGCCACCGAGCCCGAGGCCAGGCCGCCGGCAACGCTCATCGGGACTCGTCAGGTCGGGTAGCGGCGAAGGAAAAGCGCAGCAGACCAAGCTGACTGGCGGCGTCCATGACCGACATGACCGCCTGATGGGGAGTCTTGGCATCCGCCTTGATGATCACCGGGAGTTCCCGGTTATCGCCGGCCGCTCCGGCCAGGGCCTTTTTCAGGGTCTCGATCTTGCGGTCGACCACCTGCCGCTCGTTGACGTAGAAGACGCCTTCCTGGTCGATGGTGACCTCGAGCACCGACGGCTCCTCCTCCGGCGCCTCCTCCCCCTGGGCCTCCGGCAGCTGGACCTGGATGCGCGCATCGTCCTTGAAGGTCGTGGAGACCATGAAGAAGATCAGCAGCAGGAACACGACATCGATCAGCGGAGTCAGGTTGATGTCCGTCATATCGTCGCGGCGCGGGCGCAGGTTCACGTCGCCGTCCCCTCCACCTCTTCCCGCTCGCCTTTCATGACCTCGACCAGCTTCAGGGCCTGCTCTTCCATGGCGATCGCGAGCTTGTTGACCCGGCTGTTGAAGTAGCGGTGAAACATAAGCGTCGGAATCGCGACCGAGAGTCCGGCGGCGGTGGTGATGAGCGCCTTCGAGATCCCGCCCGCCAACACGCCCGGATTGCCCGTCCCGGCGGACATGATGACGCTGAAGACGTCGATCATGCCGATGACCGTCCCCAGTAGCCCGAGCAGGGGCGCCACCGAGGCGATGGTCCCGAGGGTGTTCAGATAGCGCTCCAGCTCCGCGACCACCTGGCGCCCGGTGTCGTTTATGGCCTCCTTCATGACCTCGCGGGAGTGATTGCGGTTGACCAGACCGGCGGTCAGCATACGTCCCAGGGGTGAGCCGTCACGGACCTCGGTGATGCGCTCGGCGGATAACTGATTCGTGCGGTGCCACTGCCAGATCCGACTCACGAGATGGTCCGGCATGATGCGCTGACGACGGAGCGTCCACAGGCGTTCCAACACGATTGCGGTGGCGATGACCGAACAGGCAACGATGGGCACCATCAGCCAGCCGCCGGCTTTCATCAACTCCAACAACAGGGATTCTCCTCGGCTCTTGGCATGCGCAAGCTCGCATGATACTCGAAGCGGGAGCGCCGCTAAAACGGCCGCTCCGCCCCAAACGGAACATGCGTCCAGAGCCGGCGCTGCCGCTGACGATGGAGGTCGGGTCCGACCAACGCATCCCTGCCCAGGCGGAACCGAATGGCCCCGGTCGCGGCCGTGTCCAGTTGGGCCGCACCCAGAGCGGCCACCCGCTCACGCACCTCCTGCGCCGGGAAACCGAAGCGATCCGCGAACCCGGTCGAGTAGAGCACGTACCGCGGCGCCACCGCGGCGAGGAAGACCGCCGAGCTGGAGCCGGCGCTCCCGTGGTGCGAGGCAACGAGGATATCGCTGCGCAACCTCGTCCCCATCTCTGCCGCGAGCCTGTCCTCGACGCGGCCGCCGATATCCCCCGGCAGCAGCACGCTCGCACCCGAGGTGCGCACGCTGAGCACGCAAGAGCTGTCGTTGCCCTTTAGCCCCTCCTCATCCGGATGCAGGAGCTCGAACCGCACGCCGTCCCATGTCCAGGCGTCGCCGGTCCGGCAAGGTCGTGCCTTCTCCCCCGTAGGCTCGCCGCTCAGGACGCCACCAATTGGAATCCTTGCGTTCAGGGCCGGGAATCCCCCCGCGTGGTCGCGGTCGGCATGGCTCAATATCAGGAGATCGATGCGCTCGATGCCCTCCTCGCGCAGAAACGGCAACAGTACGGCCTCAGCCGTGTTGAAACCGCTGGCGTATGCAGGTCCGACATCGTAGACCAGGGCGTGGTGACGAGTGCGCACGACGGCAGAGAGGCCTTGACCCACGTCGAGCAGGGTGAATTCGGCCTCCCCCGGAGCCGGCACGGCTGGACGCACCAGCAGCAAGGGCGACAGAAGCAGGACGCCCAGCCAGCGACCCGGCACCCCCCGCGGAACCAACAGCAGGAGCGCGCCGGAGAAGGCGGACACCCACACCCAGCCGGGCCGTCCGGATACCGACGCCACCGCCCAAGACCAGGTGGATGCCTCCACGAGAAGCCCGAACCCCCGGTCCAGGACATAGGCCGCCCCCACCAAGAGCGAATCGAGTCCAGGCAACAGGCTTGCCATCGTCGCCGTCAGCACACCGGGCAGGAGGATCAGGCTGAACAGGGGCACCGCGAGCAGATTGACGAGCGGCGCGACCAGAGACGCGCGCCCGAACAACAGGAGCAGCATCGGAAGCAGCCCCACCGCCACGGCCCACTGAGCGCGGCCCCAGCGGCTCCAGACCCTGGCATCCGGCAACCGCCGCCCGAGGCTGTAGAGCAGAACGGCCACCGCACCGAAGGACAACCAGAAGCCGTAGGACAACACTGCGCCAGGGTCCAGCAACAACACCCCCACCAGGGCGAGCAACAGGCCCGCCGCGGGGCGCACGATCCGCCCCCAGAAGATCGCGCCGAGCACCACGGCGAGCATGATGAGGGCACGTTGGGTCGAGACCGCGAAGCCCGCGAGCCCGCTGTAGCCGAAGGCGCCCAGGAAGGCGACGACAGCGGCCGCGCGTGGAGCGGGTGCGGCGAGCACGAGACGCGCGCTGAGAGACCAGGCGCGGCGGACGAGAAAGAACAGGAAAGCGGCCACCAGTCCGACATGCAGCCCCGAGATCGCGACCAGGTGGTTGGTCCCGGTCCGGGCGAGCACCTCCCACTGCTCGGGCGATAGACCGGAACGGTCCCCGAGCACCAGGGCACGCACCAGGCCTTGGCCGGGCTCGCCGCTCAGCGTGTCAGAAATATGACGTTGCAGCCCCTGTCGCCAGCGGTCGATCGGATAGCGCCCTGGGCCGTCTTCCAAGCGCTGATGGACCCCTTTGTCGCGCACGCTACCGGTTGCGCGAATCCCCTGAAGAAACAACCAGCGCTCGTAGGCGAATCCGCCGGGATTGGCGAAACCGTGGGGTGGTTTCAGGCGCACCGACAGGCGCCATCGCTCACCCGGACGCAGGTCCGGCTGATCGACGTACCAGGCCAGCCGAACCAAACCCGTGAACCCGATATCCAGACCCTCCCGCCGAGCGCTATCGACCCGAAACAGGAAGCGCACGGCGCCAGCGGTTTCCTCGGGTAGGGAGGCGATGCGGCCCTCCACGACAAGGTCCTGGCGGGTGTAGCCTTCTGGAAACGGCTCGCACAGCATCCGGCAGGCGTGGACCTGAGCCCAGGCAAGCCCGATCGCGAGAAAGGCCAGCGGCCAAAGCACGGGAAAGAAGCGGGAGGCCACCGCGAGCGCAACGGACAGGCTCACGAGCGGCCATAAGGCGGGCAGCCCGGGCGCGAGATAGAGCAGCAGGACACCGACGGCAAACCCCAGCGCGCTGCCGGCGAATCCCATCCGCACCCCCGAAATGCGGGCTAGCGGCTTATTCAAGGAAGGCACCCGGTTCCGTCATGTTCACCTTCCCCGGGCCAGCCGTATCTTCCGTGAAACCAACCGCCCGGTCTCGCTTATACTTGCGCCCCAAACCAAGGGCCTGGACCAGCGCCGCGGGAGCGCCGTCGCGAGACCTACCCCATGACCGTACCGCCACTCCGAAACACGCCATTCTGACGAGGCCCTAGAGCAAGCCGGACCGCCACCTTGAAACACTGGTTGAAACGGGTCACGCCAGACCGTGGAAAGTTCCACGAGCACAAACAGCTACGGGTGTTCGGCAAGCTGCTGCACGATCCCAATCTTTGGCACCTCAACCGCCGATCGGTATCAGGCGCCTTCGCGGTAGGTCTGTTCGTCATGTACCTGCCGCCCTTTGGTCAGATGGTGATCGCCGCCGGCGGGGCGATCGCCCTGCGCGTCAACCTCCCGATCTCCGTTGCCCTGGTGTGGATCACCAATCCGATAACCATCCCGCCGATGTACTACCTCTCCTACCGAGTGGGGATATGGATACTGGGCATCCCCAGCAGTAAGCCGCCGCTTCACATAGACTTCTGGCTCGAGTGGCGCAACTGGATGGAGATTATCGCCCCGCTTACCGTTGGCGGTCTGGTGTGCGGCATCGCCTGTGCCGCCATTGGCTATTTCACAGTCCAAGGCATCTGGCGCTGGAACCTGACACGGCAGATCAAGCTGCGCAAGGAGCGGCTGAGAAAAACCTTCGGCACCCAGACCGGCGACAAGGACCGTCAGCGAGCCTAGCGCCGGCCTGCAGAGCCGGCGTCGGGCAACACCGCCTCAGTCGCCAAGGCCGGGGATCAGGACACCGTCGTCCAGGTGCCAAATCGCATCCATGCGCCCGGCGAGCTGGTGGTCATGGGTCACGATCACGAAGCTGGTGCGGATCTCCTCGTTGAGCTCGAGCATCAGCTCCTGCACACGCTCCGCGGTGTGGCGGTCGAGATTCCCCGTCGGCTCGTCCGCAAGCACGCAGGCGGGTTGGGTCACCAGGGCGCGGGCGATGGCGGCCCGCTGGCGCTCGCCACCCGAAAGCTCGGACGGCTTGTGGTCCGCGCGATGCCCCAGCCCCACGCGCTCCAACATGGCCGCGGCGGTGTCTCGCGCCTCAGCCGGGGTAGACCGGCCGATGAGCAGGGGCATGGCCACGTTCTCCAGGGCGCTGAACTCCGACAGCAAGTGGTGGAACTGATACACGAAGCCGAGGCTGCGGTTGCGCTGCAGGCCGAGCTCACGCTCCGACAGTCCGGACACGGCGCGGCCTTCCCAGCGCACAACGCCCGCGCTGGGCCTGTCCAGTCCCCCCAGACAATGCAGCAGCGTACTCTTGCCGGAACCCGAGGCACCCACCACCGCCACCCGCTCGCCCGCATGAATGGCCAGATCGATGCTGCGCAGTACCTGCACCTCCTGAGGGCCCTCGCGGAAGGTCTTGGCGAGGCCGGACGCCTCGAGCACGGGCAACGCCTCACTCATAGCGCAAGGCCTCTGCGGGGTCGGTCCTCGCCGCCCGCCACGCGGGATAGAGGGTAGCGACCAACGACATCAGGAAGGCCCCGAGGGCGACGCGAACGACATCTCCGAGCCGAACGTCCGAAGGCATCTGGCTGATGTAGTAGATGTTCGGGTCGAGAAAATGGACGTCGAACAGACCCTCGATCGAGGCGACAATGGCCTCCACGTTGAAGGCCAGCAGGACGCCCCCGATCACCCCTAGCAGGGTCCCGACGACGCCGATCGTGGTGCCCTGGACCATGAAGATCGACATGACGCTACCCGGCGAGGCCCCCAGCGTACGGAGAATCGCAATATCCGAGCGCTTGTCGGTCACCACCATCACCAGGGTGGATACGATGTTGAATGCCGCTACCGCAACGATCAGGAACAGGATGATCGACATCATCCGTTTCTCGGTGCGCAGCGCGGCGAAGAAATTCTTGTGATGCTGGGTCCAGTCGATCACGCGGTAGGCCCCTCCCAGGTCCTCGGCGATCCCCCGCGCCAGCATCGGCGCCTGAAACAGGTCGGTGAGCTTCAGGCGCACCCCGGTCACCCCGTCCCCCAGGCGCAT
The DNA here is from genome assembly GCA_963698495.1 of uncultured Gammaproteobacteria bacterium. GTDB lineage: Bacteria > Pseudomonadota > Gammaproteobacteria > Chromatiales > Chromatiaceae > CAVORB01. Next base: position 66,834 of record CAVORB010000046.1, read on the forward strand.
CAGCTTGGCCGCGTCCTTCATGTGCATGAAGGCGGCGCCGCGATCGTAGTCCGACATGCCGACGGCGAACAGTCCACTGACCGTAAAGGCCTTCAGCCGCGGCATGATGCCGATCGGCGTGGCGCTGACCTGCGGGGTTACGACCGTGACCTTGTCGCCGACGCCCACCCCCAGCACGGCCGCCAGCTCCTGGCCCAGGACGATATTGAACTCGCCCTCCCTGAGGTCATCCACCGAGCCCCGGATCATGTCCTTGCGCAGCTCCGCCACCTGATCCTCCTCCTCGGGGAGGATGCCGCGCATCAGGGCCCCGCTCACGCTGGAGCCATTGACCAGCATGGCCTGGAGCTCGACGAACGGCGCCGCGCCCACGACCGCCGGGTGGGCACGCACGCGACCGAGCACCTGGGACCAATCCGCCATGTCGCCATAGGGATCGGTGAGGGTGGCGTGAGAGGCCATGCCCAGGATGCGCTCCTGAATCTCCTTGTGAAAGCCGTTCATGACCGACAGCACCACGATGAGGGCCACGATGCCAAGCATGATGCCTAGCATCGAGATCGCGGAGATGAAGGAAATAAAGTGGTTGCGCCGCTTGGCGCGCGTGTAGCGAAGGCCGACGTACAACGGGAGGGGTCGAAACATGGCGCGAGATTAAATCACACAAACGTATTCGGTGCGCGGACGTCGAATCGGAAAAAACCGAACGGGATTCCAACGCTGTTTCAAGCCAAGCTCCGGCTCCTTATCCACCCTGGCACCGACCGCAAACTCTCCGGTTCACGGGACCTACCGCGCGCGAGCGAGCGTCCCAAGAGCCGTAACCTGACGGTCGACGCGATGGTTTGCTACGCTTGGCAGACGCCGACCAAAGGCCATTCCGGCATCGTCGGCACGCAGGTCTCTGTCGCGCGGGGAACACCGATGCATCCGCGTTTCCCGGGACGATACACCGAGGATACTTGGATGCCCTGTTCTGCTGCTCCCGTTGCTCCGAACCACCCTGCCAAAGCCGGCTGGACCTTGTCCGGCAGAGGCGCAACCCCTATGGCCGGGCCATGAGCGGCCGCGCCCAGATCTGGCGAGACCTGTTTCCCGCGCTGGCAGCGGGGGACCAGGAGAGCCAGAGCGTGCTCGACACCGCTCGTGCGATGACCATCCCGGAAAACCAGGCCGTGTTTCGCGCCGGTTCGCCATGTGAAAACTACGTTCTCGTGCTGTCGGGCAGCGTCCGCGTCCAGGTCATCGGCGAGGGCGGGCGGGAGGCGGTACTTTACCGCGTTCTGCCCGGCCAATCCTGCGTGCTCACCACCTGCTGCATCCTGTCGGGCGACGACTATCCGGCCGAGGGATACACCGAGTCCCCGGTGAGCGCCGTGGTGGTCAACAAGGCCACCTTCGACCGCGCCCTCGAAACCGCCCCTGCCTTTCGCCGCTTCGTCTTCATCAATCTCGGTGGCCGTATCGCCGAGGTCATTGCGCGCATGGAGGAGGTCGCCTTCCGCCCGGTCGATCGGCGGTTGGCCGCATACCTGCTCTCGCGCGTCGACAATACGGGGCCGATCCAGGCCACCCATCAGGAAATCGCGGTGGAATTGGGTACCGCCCGCGAGGTGGTATCGCGTCATCTCAAGCGGCTGGAGTCCGCCGGCCTGGTAAAGCTGGGCCGCTCCGAGGTGGGGGTGCTCGACCCTCGCGCACTGCAGCGCATGGCAGATTCCTATCTGTGACCTAGTCACTGAAGCGGATTGCCCACGGGTGCAGGCTACACCCGTCGGCGCCTCACGGCGCCTGTTCCAAGCAATCCATCGGAGTGACAGGCCATGCAAAAAAACACCGGAACCTTCGACCGCGTTCTGCGCATTGGCGCAGGACTCCTCCTGATCGCCCTCGCCGCCACCGGCACAGTCGGAACCTGGGGATGGATCGGCGCCGTGCCGCTGGGCACCGGACTCGTCGGTTGGTGCCCGGCCTACACCCTGTTCGGCATCAAGACCTGCAAGACAGCCTGAGGCCGACCCCGGCGGGACCGGCGTCCGGTCCCGGATATCGCAAGCACCGCCGCCAACGGCGGATTCGGAGAGTGAGATGAAGAAGATCGCGACTATCGCTTGTTCCTTGACCTTGCTGACGCCTCTCGCGCTCGCCGACAACCTCGGGTTCGACGGCAAGATCGTCGAGCCCGACTGCGACGAGATGGGCGCCTGGTTCAACTGCCGTAAGATCGGCACGGCCCCGGCCAACGTCCGCCGGGGCTACCGGTATATCCACCACACCAGCCGGACGCTTGGGCCGGACGGTAACAAAAAGTTCCCCGACGGGACGCCCTACGCAACCACCACCACCGCCTGCTCGAGCTGCCACTTCACCGGCGGCCACGTCCCCTTCGGCACGCCAATGTACCAATCGCCGGACAAGTACGCGGCGTTGCCCTATTTCCGGCCACTGAACTACAACCGCGACCTGGAAGACTCGATCATCGATTGCTTCCGCAACTGTATGAACACCTCCCAGACCCCGAGCAAGGACGACCCCGTGATGCGAGACATGGTGGCCTACATCGAGTGGCTCGCCGACGGCGTAACCGACCCCAACATGCAGGGACCCGGCTGGGTCAACCTTCCGGGCAATGGCTTGCCATCGGCCGGCCCAAACGTGGCCGACATGTTCGCCAATCCAGCCGCCGGCGAGAGCCTTTACGAGGAGGAGTGCGCATCCTGCCACAGCAAGGACGGCCCGGGCCGCGGCGAGTACCGACGCGGCGATAACCGCCCGCGGGTCCCGGCATTATGGGGCCCGGACGGCTACTCCCGGGGTGCCGCCTTCTACAACAGCCAAAACCTGGCCGGTTACGTCAGGCAGCACATGCCCTTCGGCGACCCGCTTACCCTGACCGCCCAGAGCGCCCTCGATATCGCCGCATTCGTCAACGATCAACCGCGTCCCGACGGCATGGCCGACGAGATGTTCTGCCACACCGAGACCGACGGCATCCCGGCCTCGCTGCGCAAGCCGGCCTCGTGGCTGGTCGGCTGCGTCTACCCAGGCGAGCCCTTCACGGACGAGGACATCCTCTACGGCCCATGGCGACCGATCACCGCTTGGCGCAACGCCGAGATCAATCGACTCAAGGGCCTCAACTGAAACGCCGGATCGGCGCGGTCCCAGTCGGATTGAGACCAAGGGACCGCGGCCAACCGCAATGAAACGTCTTCCCCGGCATCCCGGGGGGGGCGATCCCGCCTGACGCGAGCGGGACGGTACTCGCTAGCGCTCTCGCAGACTCCCCCCTCCCCTCCCCTTTGCCCCGCACGCGCGGGGCTTTTCTATAATTAGCGGCTTCCTGCACCATCGCCCGGCCACGACGGTTGCCGACACCGCGTCTCGGGTTGCCCCCAGCTGCTCGCCGCTATCAGGTTAACCCTACGAACGGGGTGTCAAATCGAGAGCCATCCTCTACACTTCGTCCCTGCCTGGGCCAGCCGCATCGAACGCGACCACGGCATCCGCCCGGCGCACCACAACAACGACACCGGAATTCCACCAATGACCGAAACACCAGCCCCAGACCAGCCGGAGCCCCGCGAGCTCATCGGCCCCGCCAAGGACTTCGCCGCCTTCGCGGAGCTGGAGTACGAACGCAGGCGAAACGCGGACCAAGACTTCGACGCCGCGGCCTTCCACGAGGCGGTAGAGCTGGTACTGGGGAAGCTCAGCACCTGACCGGCGCCATATCACCACCCATGCGGCAGGCCGCCGTCGGTCAGGCCCCCTTGACGGCTCACCCGTGAGGGCCAAGACCCGGCACGAAGCCGATCGGCACCGGGTGTCGTTCCCCGGGGCCAACCGTCAGCAACGCACGACCATCGAGATCCGGCAATGATCATCAACAGCGTGAGGGCCGAGAACGTCCTCAAATACTCACTCCTGGAGCTCAGCGACGTCCCCGCCCGCGGGCTGATCGCGGTGATCGGGGACAACGAGTCCGGCAAGAGCAGCATCGGCGAGAGCATCTGCTTCGCGCTGTTCGGCCGCACCTTCTCCCTCGGACCCGAGGAATTGGACAAGGTCATCCGCTGGGGCGAGTCACGCTGCTCCATCAAGCTCGACTTCACCACCCCCGACGGCCAACGCTATCAGGTCGCCCGCTTCCTCGACGAGCTCGGCAACCACGGCGCCAGCATCAGCCGCGCCGGAGAGACGCCGATGATTCGGGGCATCGATGAGGTGGAGAGCGCGCTCAAGGACATCATCGGATTCGGGTATGCCGAGTTTGTCGAGTCCTTCTATCTAGCCCAGCGCGAGATCACCACCCCCCACCCCCACAGCTTCGCGGTCAAGGCCATGGCGGGCGTCGATGTCCTCGAAAAGGTGGTCGGAAACTGCGTGGACGAGGCGGAGCGCTCCCGTCAGCAAGCGGAGGAGACCGGTGCGGAGCTTAACGACATCCAGGCCCAGATTGCTGCCTTGGACCTGCAGGAAGGGCATCTGGAGTCCCTGCAGGGGCAGCTCGAAGAGCAGGAGTCCGCCTTGGGCAGCGACCGCCTGCGCATCGCCGAGCGCAAGGACACCGCGGAGCAGGCCGATCGGATCACGCACCACCTGCGAGCCGGCGCGAATGCCTGGCAGGGAATCGACCCGGAGGCATCCTTCAACGAACGGCGGAATCAGGCCCGGGCGCTGGAAGCGCTGCTTGCCGAGATCACCCCGGACTGCCGCGCCCAGCCCGCCACCGCGCAACCGCTCGACGAGCTTGCCGCAGCGGCCGCCGACGCGCGCGAGCGGCTCGGCATCTTCGAGAGCCTGAGCGCGAGGGCCGCCGCCTACCGCGGTCAGCTCGAGCGTCTGCTGGGCAGCCCCGAGACGACCGGCCTCAAGGCGGGTGAGCAGACCTTCGCCGCCCGCCAGGCGGAGCTGCTCGCCGCGGAGAAGCGGACCGCATCCAGCCGGCGCACCGCACAGGTTTCGATGTTCGTGCTGTTGCTTCTGAGCCTCGCCGCCTGGGGCGTGACCGGGCTGCTCGGCCTCGCCCCGGAGAGCCCTCAGGCGACGGTGCTGGCGGACTGGCTGACCAGTCTCAGCGCAAACTGGCGTACCCTGTTCCATCCCTGGTTCATTCTCGCCGCCTGCCTGCTGACGGTGCTGTTTCTTGTCTTCATGGGAAGGGGCATCGCCCTCGGCTCCCAACTGCAGCAACTGGGACGCTCGCGCGAGAAGATCATCTACGAGGTGGCGAACGCCAGCCAGGAGGCGCGGGACCTCGCCGCCCTGGACGATATGCCGCTTCCCGACGCGCTCGCCTTCCTCGGCCGCCTGCATGACGAGACCATGGCCTCCCACGCCGCCGAGTTCGCGCAAGGGGCCGGCGCGGCGCTGATCGACCCCAACGAGCACGCCCGCCGCCGCGAGGCCTTCTCCGAGAGCGCCGGCATGCTAGAGCAGGGCCTGGCCGCGTCCAAGGAGGCCGCACTGGGCGAGGTGGAGAGGCTTCATGAGTCGGTCGCCTCCCGCTCCGCGGACATCGCCCGCCTCGGGGAAATGATCGCCCACGAGCAGGAGCGCGTCCGCAAGCATCGCGAGCTCGCCGCGATCGCCGGCAACCTGAGCGCCCGCGTCGACGAGCTGCAGCATCGGGTCAAGGTTCGGGAGCTGGCCGCGGACCTGCTCGGGGGCGCGATCCACTACATCTCCCAGCGCTTCAACACCGAGGTCCGCAACCTGGCCGCGGACTCCCTTCCCAGGTTCACGAACGGCCGGTACGAGCACCTGCAGATCGACGAGAACCTCAAGGTGAAGGCCTTCTCCAACGAGAAGCGCAACTTCATGGATCTGGACGAGATCTCCAGCGGAACCCAGCGCCAGATCATGCTCGCCGTGCGTCTGGCCCTGTCCCAGAAGCTCGTCAACTCGGTGATCCAGGGCCCCCAGATGCTGTTCCTCGACGAGCCCTTCGCCTTCTTCGACGAGTCGCGCACGGCCAGCGCACTGGCCGTGCTGCCCGAGGTGAGCGGGGACTTTACCCAGATCTGGGTGACCTCCCAGACCTTCCCCGCCGCGTCGCGCTTCGACATGTACGTCGAGTGCACGGCCGCGGAAAACCGCTCTCCCGTGGTCAGGCGGGCCGAGTGACCGCTGACCGGTCCGGCCGTTTGCCGCGATAATCGGCACATGGCCGATCCCTTCAGCAACGAGGTGTCCCGGCGCGTCTGGGCGGAGAAATACCGGCTGACGGGGACCGACGGCGGCGCGGAGGCCGATATCGGCGAGAGCTGGTCCCGAATCGCCCGTGCGCTCGCGGCGGTCGAGGGACGGGACCGCGCGCGGTGGGAATCGCGCTTCTTCGCGGCCCTAAGCGATTTCCGCTTCCTTCCCGGCGGCCGCATCCAGGCCGGTGCCGGCTCCGGGCGCGAGGTCACCCTGTTCAACTGCTTCGTGATGGGGACCATCGAGGATTCCCTCGACGGCATCTTCGAGGCGTTGAAGCAGGGCGCGGTCACCATGCAGCAGGGGGGCGGCGTCGGCTACGATTTCTCGACCCTGCGCCCGGCTGGCAGCCGCGCCCGACGCAGTGGGGCCATTGCATCCGGCCCGGTCTCCTTCATGCGCATCTGGGACAGCATGTGCGCGACCCTGATCTCCGGCGGCAACCGCCGCGGGGCCATGATGGCCACCCTGCGCTGCGACCACCCGGACATCGAGGCCTTCGTCAACGCCAAGCGCGATCCCCGCGAGCTCAGGAACTTCAACCTCTCGGTGCTGGTGACCGATGCCTTCATCGAGGCCGTGCGCGCGGATGCCGTATGGCCACTCGTCTTCCCAACGGGCGGGTTGGACGACGCGGCGGCCGATGGGGACTACGCGGAGCGCGCCTGGTCCGGGGCGCCAACCCCCCTGCCCTGTCGGATCTTCCGCACCCTGGGCGCTCGTGCCTTGTGGGACGCCATCACACGGGCCGCATACGATTGCGCCGAGCCCGGCGTCCTCTTCATCGACCGCATCAACCGCGAGAACAACCTTCGCTACCGGGAACGGATCAGCGCGACCAACCCCTGCGGAGAAGTGCCCCTGCCCCCTTACGGCGCTTGCGATCTCGGGGCGATCAACCTCACCCGCTTCGTCGCCGCCCCATTCACACCCGAAGCGAGGATCGATCTCGAGGGCATCAGGGCACTGACGGCCGTCGCCGTGCGCATGCTCGACAACGTGATCGACGTCTCCGGCTACCCGCTTCCGAAGCAGGCGGATATGGCCCGCGATGCACGCCGCATCGGGCTCGGGATCACGGGGCTCGCGGATGCCCTGATCATGCTGGGCAAGCATTACGGGGAGCAGCCGGCGCGGGAAACCGCCAACGAGATCGTCAGGACGATCTGCCACGCGGCCTACCGGGCATCGGTGGACATCGCCCGGGAGAAGGTGGCCTTCCCGGCGCTCGTGCGGGAGAGCTACCTCGAGGCGCCTTTCGTCCGCCGACTGCCGCAAGAGCTGCGCGCGGCGATCCGCGACCACGGCATTCGCAACAGCCACCTCATCAGCATCGCGCCCACCGGGACCATCAGCCTGCTGGCGAACAATGTCTCGAGCGGCATCGAGCCGGTCTACGCCTTCCGCCAGCAGCGCCACATGCGTCTGCGCGGCGACGAGCCTGAGTGCGTCCATCTGGAGGATCACGCGTTCAGGCTGTGGCGCGAACGCGGCGGCGACACGGATCGCTTGCCGTCGTGTTTCGTTGAGGCCGCCGCCCTGCTGCCGGAAGCGCACCTTGCCATGCAGGCCGCGCTGCAGCCTGCGGTCGACAACGCCATCTCCAAGACCATCAATGTCCCGGAGGACCTTCCGTTCGACGCCTTCCGCTCGGTTTTCGAGCGGGCATACGAGCTTGGGCTGAAAGGCTGCACCCTATACCGACCGAATCCGGTGACGGGCGCGGTGATCGCCGCCGAGCCGGTACAGGCGGTGCACTGCTGCGGGTTGGACCGCGAGAGCGACTAGCAGGCGCGGCGACCTCACAGCCCGAATCCCGGGGCCTCTCGCGGGGCTCCTATCGCGGCTCGCCGGCGACGCGCTGATCGATCCAGGCAATGAGCTCGTCCACCTTCGCCTGCTTCGCCGGGTCGATGCGCTTGGCCTCCTCCAGCGCCGCCCGGGCGAGGGGGTAGCGCGCGGTATGCAGATAGGCGACCGCCATCCCGACGAATGCGTCCGCGTTCTTGCCATCCAGCGTGATCGCACGCTGGAAGCTCTGGATGCCGGCGTCGTACTCCTGACGCAGGATCTGGGCGCCACCGAGACGCGTGTAGGCGAGGGATGAATTGGGATCGACCGCCACCGCCTGCTGCAGGGTAGCGACCGCCTCTTCGAGCTTTCCCTCCGCGAGCTGAGCCTCACCCTGGCGGATCAGGTCTTCGCCTTCACCAGCGATGACGCCGCCAGAGACGCTTGCCGCGCAGATGGCGGCGAGAACAGCGTTACGAATATGCACGAACATCTCCTTTCAGAAAACAAAAATCCCCTGCGGCGTGAGCCGCAGGGGATGCAGTTGAGCCGATTCCGTCAGCTTACTTCAACGCGCCCTTTCCATAGCGGGCCTCGAAGCCCTTGCGCACCTTGTCGATGGCCTCCTTGCTCATGCCCTCGAAGTACCAGGCATGGCCGTCGATGGGCTTGAAGTGCTTGTCGAGCATGGCGGTGGCGAACTCCTCGTTGCCGTCCTTCTTCATGGCCACCTCCTTCAGCTCGGGGATGAACTTGAAGTAGGTGTGCTTGGCCACGTCGTAGATGCCGTGCCACCAGGTGTAGTCCGGGCCGTTCATCGAGGCGCCGTGGCGGGCACGACGGCCCTCGTGGTGCCAGATCTCCCACCAGGTCCACTCGATCTTGTCGTCGAACGGGGCCGGGGTGATGTAGCCGTTGTCCTTGAGCTCGCCCATGATGGCGGCGATGGGCACGGCAAACTTCTCGTTGTAGAGGTCGACCACATCATCGAACTGCTTGTAGTGACCGGTCACGACGCTGGTGGCGTGGCAGCTGTAGCAGATGTTCTCCATATTGCCGCGGCGGTCTTCCCAGGTCAGGACCTCGACCACCTTGGAGCCCTTGGCCTCGTCGCCCACCTTCGGGATCTCCTTGCCCTCCGGTACGTCGAACTCGTCGCCGTTCTCCAGCTTCACCAGGTTGATCTTGGTGGAGATCGGCGGACGCAGGGTCCAGGAGATACGCTCGCCCACGTTGTGGGTCTTACCCTCGTCGATGCCGGCGCTCATGTGACAGGTGGCGCAGGTGGGGGCGGCCGAGTAGTCGACGCCGGCGACCCACTTGTCCGACTCCATATTCATCTCATCGACCTTGGCGCGGTAGATGATGCCGTGCTTGGACTCGTTGTAGACCTCGATCTGGGGATGGTCGGGTCCCACGTGGCACTTGCCGCAGGTGTCGGGCGTACGCGCCTGGGCCTTGGAGAAGCGGTGACGGCCGTGGCAGGCGGTGCAGGCACCCAGGGATCCATCGGGATTCACGCGACCGATGCCCGTGTTCGGCCAGGTTCCAGGCTTGGGCTGGCCCTTCTCCTTGCCTTCGGTGATGAACTCGAGAATACCGCCGTGGCACTGACGGCAACCGGCGTTCACGGCGGCGGGACCGCCGACGACCTCGCCGAGCAGGTTGTCCAGGGAGCCGAGGATCTGGCCGGCCTTGGAGTGATGGGATCCGTCCATCTCCTCGAACTCGGTCTCGTGGCACTTGGAGCAGTCCTTGGGCGTCACGACGATGGAAATCAGCGCCTCCTCGTGCGTGAAGGCGTCCACGTCCCCTTCCTGGGCCTCGTGGCAATCCAGGCAGTTGACGCCGTTCTGGCCGTGCTGGCTGTGGTTCCACTCCCAATACAGGCCCGGGTTCTCGGTCATGTGGCAGTCGACGCACTCCTGGCCCTTGGGCTTGCCCCAATCGACACCGTACTCGCCGCTGGGCCTGGCGGCATCCGCGGGGCCGACCTGCAGCAGCAGGGTGAGGCCGGCGAAAGTGCTTCCCAGCAAGGCGGTCACGCGACCTCGGCTGGTCATTCTCATTAGTGCTCTCCTCTCATGGCAGACAGGCTTCGCCGGACTCCGAACGACCGGCAAAAGTCATGGTTGACGGCACGGAAAAGCGAGACAAGACCACGGCGGGAACCTCCGGCTCCCCCACCCCGTATCGGGGACGCTTCACTCCTTCGGGGACGACATGGGCCCTGGATTCAGATCCAGGGCGCTCGTCTTCTTGTTCTGCCTTCGCGCCGTCCAAACTGCCGATGGCGGCACCCGGCAACCTTGATTCCGGTCAAGGATCGGGCGAAAACGGTGACAACTTGATACTCATCAATTCGGCCGTCGGTTTTCGGAGTCCTGGCCGCCTCGGCGCACCGCAGCGCCCGCGCACGGACATGACGACTTTGTTACAATCCGGTCCGGTTCATCATCGACCGGCCGCATACATCGTCTAAGCGCCGTGACGGCGCGTTTCAGTGCAAGAACTGCTCGGTCTCCTTTTCCTGCTTTTTCTGTCTGGCGTCTTCTCCGGCTCGGAGACGGCGCTCGTCTCCATTTCCCTCGCGCGAGCCCAAGCCCTGAAACGAGAGGGGCGGCCCGGCGCAACCGCCCTCTACTACCTGAAAACGAATCCGGCGCGCATGCTGATCACCATCCTGATCGGCAACAACGTGGTCAACATCGCCGCATCCGCCATGGCCACCGTGATCGCCACCGAACGGCTCGGACACATCGGTCCCGGAGTCGCCGTCGGCGCGCTCACCATCCTGATCCTGGTCTTCGGAGAAATCACCCCCAAGAGCCTCGCCACCCGCTACTCGGAACGCATCTCCCTGGTCATCGCCCCGGTGATGTACGCCTTCATGCGCACGATTTACCCGCTGGTATGGCTGTTCAACAAATTCACCAACTGGGTGCAGCGGATGACGGGCAAGGAAGGCGACCCCATGGTCACCGAGGCCGAGCTCATCAGCATGGTGGAGCACGGAGAGGAGGAAGGAACCATCGAGGCGGACGAGCGGGAAATGATCGAGCGGGTCTTCATCCTGAACGACCTCAAGGCCAGCGACGTGATGACCCCGGTCCGTCGGGTGTTCTCCCTGGACGGGCGGCGCACCGTCGCCGACGCGCTGCCGCAGGTCCGAAGGGGCACCTACTCCCGCATCCCCCTGTACGGCGACGACCCCAACGAGATCCTAATGGTGCTGTTCGTGCGCGACCTGCTCGAGGCCAAGCTCGCCGGGGACACTGAGATCCCGATCATGAGCATCGGGCGCCCGCCCTTGTTCGTGCCGGAGAATCAGAAGATCGACCAGCTCCTGCCCATGCTGCTCAAGAACAAGCAGCACCTCGCGGTGGTGGTGGACGACACCGGATACATGCAAGGCGTGGTGACCCTGGAAGACCTCATCGAGGAACTGGTTGGCGAGATCTACGACGAGCTAGACGAGCCTCCGGAGGATTTCGCCGCCGTCTCCGAAGACAGCATCCTAGTCAACGGCGACGTCGAACTGCGGGTGGTGGAGAATTTTTTCGACAAGGAACTGCCCGGGAAACCCACGGACACGGTCAGCCGCTGGATCCTGGGCTATACGGCCCGCATCCCGTCCCAGGACGAGCGATTCTCCCTGGACGGGCTCGAGATCCAGGTGAAGGACGCATCCGAGCGCCGTATCCGGCAGGTCCTGCTGACGCGCCTGCCGCGGGTAGACAAGTCTGAAGCTCCACCCGCGGAGGACGAGACCTGATCGAGCACCGGCCACCCCCCTGCGGCGGCATCAGCGGTTTCGGCAATCCGTGCCTCTCCACCGGTGCAGACTCACCGGTGAGCAAACAGAAATAACAACGAGATAGCAGCCGCTAGCGCTTTTTGTTACGGTTCGATGACGACACCGTGCGCCCGCCGGTGCCCGCGGCATGGTTGAGCAACTCGGAACAGGTGATCACGGTCTTGGACTACGCGTTTTGGATCGAGCTGGTGCTCTTCGTCATCTTGCTGGGGTTTTCCGGCTTCTTCTCCAGCTCTGAGACGTCCCTGTTCTCCCTCAACAGCACGCAGCTCGAGAAGATGCGCCTGGAGGGCAATCCCAAGGTCGTCCTGATCCAGCGCCTGCTGAGCGAGCCCCGCCGCCTGATCGTCACCATCCTGATCGGCAACGAGTTCGTCAACGTCGCGGCCTCGGTCATCTCGGCGGCGATGGTCATCCAGGTCTTCGGCGCCGAGAACAAGATCTTCAACCTCTTCATCATGGTGCCCATCCTGCTCGTCGTCGGCGAGATCACGCCCAAGACCCTGGCCATCCGCAACAACGTCGCGTTCGCGAGCTTCGAAAGCGGACCCATCGAATTCTTCGCGCGCATGATCACCCCCTTGCGCTGGCTGGTGAGGACGATCTCAGACTGGTTCACGACCCTGATCGTCGGGCGCGAGCGCTCGCCCGGCAACATCGTGACCGAGGACATGGTGCGCACCCTGGTGCAGGAAGCCGTCGGCGAGGGCACCTTGGATCATGCCGAGGCCCAGTTCATCGACCACATCTTCGACTTCGGCAACAAGACCGTGGAGGATCTGATGACGTCGCGCGCGGACGTCACCTTCGTCCCGGTGGATGCGACGGCCGCGCAGATACTCGAGATCTTCAAGCAGAACCGCCAATCACGGATGCCGGTATACAAGGAGCACCGTGACAACATCGTCGGCGTGCTCCACGCCCGCGACCTGCTGGGCATCGACCTGGGCGACCTGGGAGAGGACAAGCATCCCCTCCAGAGCATACTCAGAAAGCCCTATTTCGTCCCCGAATCCAAGTCCGCCTCCGACCTGTTCGACACCTTCCGGGAACGCAGTAAGTCCTTCGCCCTCGTGGTGGACGAGTACGGGGGCGTAACCGGCGTGGTCACCATGGCGGACCTGCTGGAATGCATTTTCGGCGACATTCCGAACCCTTCCGACGAGGCCGAGGAGGACTGGTTACGCAAGCTCGCGGACAACCGGTTCGCCTTGCCGGGCTCGATGGAGCTCGATGACTTCAATCAAAGGTACTCGGCCGCTTTCGACGTCGAGGAGATCCGCACCCTCGGGGGGCTTCTGCTCCACCACTTTGGCGAGCTGCCGGTCGAGGGCGAGTCGGTCGAGGTGGAGTCCTTCCGCTTCACGGCCGCCCGGGTCGAGAACAATCGCATCATGGAGGTCGTCGTCGAGCACCTGGTTCCGCTGGCGCCCTCCGAGACGGCGCAAGCGATCGTCACGTACCCCGGCGATCAACTCGATTCGCTGGCCGAACCCACGCCCGAGAACGGCGGGGAAACCGAGGAAGGAGAGCGCGCGGCGCATGAGTCCCCCGACGGCCAAGAGGGGACGCGCTGATGGACATTGGCGTCACCCTGCTCATCATCCTCATCTGCCTTCTCCTTGAGGGCTTTTTCTCCGGGTCCGAGATCGGCGTGGTCAGCGCCGACCAGATGAAGCTGCGGCACGCGGCGGCCAAGGGCTCCAAGGGCGCCAAGCTGGCCCTGACCATGCTGCAGAAGCCGGAGTGGCTGCTCTCCACCACCCTGGTCGGCACCAACATCGCGGTGGTCACCAACACCACCATGGCGACCGCGCTCATGATCCACCTGTTCGGCGAGAACGGCAGCTGGCTCGCGGTCGTGCTGGCCGCGCCCCTGATCTGGGTGTTCGGAGAAATCGTACCCAAGAGCGTCTTCCAGCAGCGCGCCGACGTCATCACGCCATACGTCATCTTCGCCCTGCGCTTTTTCTCCTACCTCTTCTATCCCATCTTGCTGATCTTCAGCGCCATCACCCGGCTGCTCGCCAAGCTGCTGGGGGGCACCGACCGGAATCCGTTCACACTGCGCGAGGAGATCATCACCATGCTCCACATGCCGGCCGCCGGCGACGGCGATATACAGCCGGTGGAGAAGGAGATGATCCGGCGCATGTTCAACTTCACCGAGACCCGGGTCCAGGACGCGATGCGCCCCCTGATCGAGGTCACCGCGATCGAGCGCCAGGCGACCTGCGGCGAGGCGCGTCGGCTCGCCACCGAGACCTTCCACGTGCGCCTGCCGGTTTACGACGAGCGCGTCGACCGCATCACCGGCATGCTGCACGTGCTGGATCTTCTGGGGGAGGACGACGACCGCCCGATCGCGGAGTTTATCCGCGCGGCAAGCTATGTCCCGGCGAACAAGAGCGTGCGCGACCTGCTGTTCGACATGCGGCGGGGGGGCGAGGTGGTCGCGGTCGTGGTCGACGAGTTCGGCGGCGCCGAGGGCATCGTCACGGTGGAGGACATCGTCGAGGAGGTCGTGGAGGACCTGCAAGACGAGTACGACGCCCATGAGCCCGACGAGGACCTGTTCCACAAGCTCGATGAGCGCGACTACCTGACCGGCGGCCGCACCGAGTTGGATCAAGTTTCCGAGCAACTGGGCATCAAGCTCCCCGCCGGACACTACTCAACCGTCGCCGGCTTCATCTTGCACAAGACCGGCAGCATCCCCCAGCAGGGGACCCGGGTCGACGAGGGCACGGTCACCCTGACCGTCCACCGCAGCACCGCGCAGGCCATTCACGAGGTCAGGATACGCTGGGAAAGGTAGTCCCACGGCCGCCGACAAAGATCGCAGGGACCCACCCCATCACGAGACGATTAGTGTTGGCCACCCTGGCCAAAATCAGCGCGCCGCGCAGGAAGCGCAGTTCCGGGACGGCGTCATTTTCAAGCCCTTACATGCTTGAGAACGGCGCGATATCCAGGTGCCGTGGGCAGCGAATATTAATCAACACTACCCTCAAGTTTTTTTCTCCGCAGGCGGGGTTCGTAACAAAATCGTAATTGAACGGTAGTAGTTTTGTTATGCGTCAAGTTTCACCCCCCGCAGAGGGGAACCACCCGAGGAGAAAAAAATGAACCTAACCCAAGCCGCAATTCCCGTGGCCGTCGCCGGCCTGTTGTTCGCTGCCGCCAACGCCCAGGCCCGCACCGAGATACAGAACAAGGGCTCCGACACCCTGGTCAACGTGGCCCAGTCCTGGGCCGAGCAGTACGGCAAGGTCAATCCGGACGTGGCCGTGGCGGTTTCCGGCGGCGGATCCGGCACCGGCATCGCCGCCATGATCAATGGCACGGTGGACATCGCCAATGCCAGCCGCAAGATGAAGGACAAGGAGATCAAGCAGGCCGAGGAGCGGGGCCAGCATCCGGTGGAGCACGTCGTCGGCTACGACGCCCTGGCGGTGTACATTCACAAGGACAATCCCGCGGACACCATGATCATCGCCGACCTGGCCAAGATCTACGGCCGCGATGGCGGCGCGACCAACTGGAGCGACCTCGGAATCGAGGTACCCGGCTGCTCGTCCGGAGAGATCGTGGTGGTGAGCCGGCAGAACAACTCCGGGACCTATGCGTACTTCCAGGAGGCGGTGCTGGGCAAGAAGGGCAAGTACCGCCTCGGCACCCTCGACATGCATGGCTCCAAGGACGTAGTGGACCTGGTCGAGAAGACCCCCTGCGCCATCGGCTACAGCGGACTCGCCTACGCCACCGACCACGTGAAGACGGTCTGCATTGCCCCGGAAGAGGGCAAGCCCTGCGTCTCACCCTCCGAGCAGACCGCCTTCGACGGGACCTACCCCATCGCCCGTCCGCTGCTCATGTACACCAACGGCGAGCCCGAGGGCGCGATCAAGGCCTACATGGACTGGATCAAGAGCGACGTAGGTCAGTGCATCGTGGCCAAGGAAGGTTACGCCCCGATGCACAAGGTCACCTGCAACTGATCGATTCCGTCCGGACTGCAGGCGCGGGGACCTCCTTCCCCGCGCCTGCAGCGGGATCTATTGTCCAAAATGCGCCCTGCGGAGCCGCAGCAATGACCCACTACGAAGAACGTCTCGAGCGGGATCTGTCCCGGATCAAACAACAATTGGCCGCGTTGGCCGAGGGTGTGGAAGGCGGCCTGGAGGACGCGGTACACGCACTGCTCACCGGCAACGAGAAGCTCGCCTACGCCACCGTGCTCGGCGATCAACCCATCAACCGGGCCAGCCGCGCCCTGGACCGGATGTGCCACGGCTTCATCGCCTTGCATCTTCCGAGCGCCGGACACCTGCGACTGATCTCCTCCGTCATCCGGGCGAACCTGAGCCTGGAGCGCATCGGCGACTACGCCGTAACCATCTCGCGGGAATCGGTGCAGCTCGCGCGCCGTCCCGAAGGCCTGGTCGCCCGTGAGCTGGAGCTGATGGCCGGCGAGGCGCGGCAGATGCTGAAGCAGGCCGTCGCCGCCTTCGTCGAGGGCAACGCCGACAAGGCGAAGGCCACCATGGGTATGGCGGATCAGGTGGAGCGGACCTTCGAAACCGTCTTCAGCGATCTCGTCGGCGAAGGGAACAATTTCAACATCAAGGACCTGTTCGCCTACCTGGTCATCTTCAACATGCTCGAGCGCGTCTCCGACCAGGCCAAGAACCTGTGCGAGGACACGGTGTTCGCGGTGACGGGCGAGAGCAAGGCGGCAAAGACCTACCGCGTGCTCTTTGTCGACGAGGACAACACCCTGTTGGGCCCCATGGCCGAGGCCATCGCCCGCAAGAACTTCCCCAGCAGTGGCGAGTACCGCAGCGCCGGCCGGCAACCCGCGGCGATACCCCCGTCCGTGCTCAGCTTCCTCGAGGAGCGAGGCGTGGACCTGCGCGGCCACCAACCCACCGGGCTGGACCTATCCCATCAGGAGCTCGCGGATTTCCATGTGATCGTGAGCCTGCAGGGACCCGTCAAGTCCTACCTGGAGGACATTCCCTTCCACACCACTGCCCTGGAATGGGAGGTCGGAGCGGTCGCCAAGGATCTCCCCGAGGACCAACTCAGGCAGCGCTACGACACCCTGTACCGGGAGATCGCGGTCCAGGTCAGCAATCTGATGACAACCCTTCGGGGCGAGGAGGCTTCCTGACATGGCCAACGGCACCGCTGGGCCGGATACCGCCGCAGCCGCCGGAGGCGTGAGCGACTTCGATCAAAGGGACCTCGACTGGTACATCGACAAGGCGGTTCAGGCGATCGTCTTCGTCTGCGGCATCTCGGCCATCATCTTCGTCCTCGGGATCTTCGTGTTCGTGACCAAGGAGGGTATCGGCTTCGTCTTCGAGCGCATGGATTTCCACGAGTTCTTTCTCACGCCCTATTGGTTTCCGAGCGACCCCGACGCCCCCGAGTACGGCATCCTCGCCCTGATCGCGGGCACAGCAAGCGTTACCGGACTGGCGATGCTGGTGGCGATCCCCTTCTCCCTGGGAGCCGCGGTCTACATCGCGGAGTTTGCCACCGGAAAGACCCGCGAGGCGCTCAAGGTCCTGGTGGAGCTGCTCGCGGCCATCCCGTCCGTAGTCTGGGGCTTCATCGGGCTGGTAATCATGAACCCGCTGATCATCAAATGGTTCGACGTGCCGGTCGGGCTCAACGTGCTCAATGCCGGCATCATCCTCGGGCTGATGGCGGCGCCGATCATGACCTCCATCGCCGAGGATGCGCTCAAGGCCGTGCCTGACCGCTACCGGGAGGCAGCGGAGGCCATGGGCGCCACCCGTTGGCAGGTAATCTTCAAGGTGGTCCTGCCGGCGGCCAAGAACGGCCTGCTCGGCGGCGTGCTGCTGGGCGTCGGCCGCGGCTTCGGCGAGACCATGGCCGTGCTGATGGCCACCGGTCACGCCGTCAACATACCCGACAGCATCTTCGACTCGGTGCGAGCACTGACGGCGACCATCGCCGCTGAACTGGGAGAGACCGCGGTGGGCAGCGAGCACTACCAGGTGCTGTTCACCATCGGCATCTTCCTGTTCCTCATCACCTTCGTCATCAACCTGACCGCCGATTTGATCGTGCGCGGCATCCGCAAGGGGTAATGGCATGACAACGGCCAACGCAATGTTTCAAGCCACCAGTCTGAATCGGAGAAACGACCGGGTGCAGGGGCTGTTCCGAATGCTGTTCGGACTCATGACCCTGCTGCTCATCGCCCCGGTGCTCATCATCCTGGCCACCCTGATTTACGAGGGCGGCGGGGTAATTTCCCTCGAGTTCCTGTTCACCTATCCGACGAACGGGATGCGCGAGGGAGGTGTCCTACCGGCGCTGCTGGGTACCGTTTGGATCGTGACCGTCGCCCTCCTGGCGTCGGTGCCGATCGGCGTCGCCGCGGCGATCTATCTCAGCGAGTACGCGGGCGACAACTGGTTCACCCGCGTCATCAATCTGGCCATCATCAACCTGGCGGGCGTGCCATCCATCGTCCATGCGCTGTTCGGCCTCGGTGCCTTCGTCATCTTTTTCAACTTCGGGACCAGCATCCTGGCGGCGAGCCTGACCCTGGCGGTCATGACCATGCCCGTGGTAATCGTGGCGACCAAGGAGTCACTCCAGTCGGTACCTTTGGCCTTCCGCGAGGCCTGCTGGAACATGGGCGCAACGCGCTGGCAAACCATTCGCCGGGTCGTATTGCCCAACGCGATCACCGGCATCCTCACCGGTGTCATTCTGGAGGTCTCCCGCACCTCCGGGGAAACCGCGCCCATCATGTTCACCGGCGCCGTGTTCTTCACCCCGTTCCTGCCCGAGTCCGTCTTCGACCAGACCATGGCCCTGTCGCTGCATCTGTTCGTGGCCTCCACCCAGGTGCCTGGCATTGACGAGCAGGTCCCGTTTGGCATCGCGCTGGTGCTCATCGCCTTGGTGCTGACCATGAACAGCGTCTCGATTGCCTTCCGCATGTGGCTGAGGGGTAAGAAAAAATGGTAAGTCAAGCCGCAACCGCGACGACGCCCGAGCAGGAGAGCCCGGCCGTCGCCCCCGACCAGGGCCGCACCAAGCTCGAGATCAAGAACCTGACCATCCGCTACGGCAATGCCGTGGCGTTGCAAGGGGTTACCCTCGACGTCAAGGAGCACGAGATCTTCGGGATTATCGGCCCTGCCAATGCGGGAAAGACGTCCTTCCTCAAGGCGATCAACCGCATGGACATGTTCACCTCAGGGATGCAGGTGGACGGGGAGATCCGCTTCAACGGCCGTGACATCCGTCAGCTGAACAACGTCTACGCCCTGCGCAGCCGCATCGGCGTGGTGTTTCCTTTGCCGGTCGGCCTGCCGATGACGGTCTACGAGAACGTGGCACTATCACCGCGGCTAAGGGGCATCAAGAACAAGGCCGAGCTGGACGTGATCGTGGAGCGTTGCCTCACCCGCGCCGCGCTCTGGGATGAGGTCAAGGACCGCCTCAACGCCCTCGGCAGCCTGCTGTCCGGGGGACAGCAACAGCGCCTGACCATTGCCCGGGCACTCTCCCAGGAGCCTGAGCTCTTGATGCTGGACGAGTTCTCCATCGCCGTCGACCCGGTCACCACCATGCGCATTGAGGACGTGCTGAAAGAGCTGCGCAAGGAGGTCACCATACTGCTGGTCACCAACCTGGTGCAGCAGGCGCGGCGCCTCGCCAGCCGCACGGCCTTCTTCCTGGGCGGCGAGTGCGTGGAGGTCGGCGAGACGGAAGAGCTGTTTACCGGAACCGTCAAGGACCAGCGCACGCGGGATTACGTCGAGGGTCGCTTCGGATAGCCGCTGCGCCCCGACTCGTGACGCGCGGCGGCGCCCATGAGCGCGGACCGCGAACCACAGATCAGATTGCCCCATACGCAACCATGAACACAGCAGCACAGCAGGTCCATACCGAGCCCTCCGCGTCGGACTTCGCCATCCAAACCAAGGATCTCAACCTCTGGTACGGCACCTTCCAGGCCCTCTACGACGTCAACCTGGACATCAAGGCGGGCATCATCACCTCCATGATCGGGCCGTCGGGATGCGGCAAGTCTACCTTCCTGCGCAGCGTCAACCGCATCAACGAACGCTTGGGCTACGTCCGCATCGAAGGCAGCATCGAGGTGCGGGGACAGAACATCTATGACCCTGCAGTAGAGCTGGTGCAGGTGCGCAAGCGGGTGGGCATGGTCTTCCAGCGCCCCAATCCGCTGCCCATTTCCATCCGCGACAACATCCTCTTCGGACACAGGCTGCACATGCGGGGCAAGGGCGGAAAGGCCGACGAGATCGTGGAGCAGGCCCTGCGCACAGTGCTGCTGTGGGACAAGGTCAAGGACAAGCTCAAACGCAAGGCCACCGAACTGTCCCTGGAGGAGCAGCAGAAGCTCTGCATTGCGCGCCTGCTCCCCGTGAAACCCGACTTGCTGCTGATGGACGAGCCCTGCTCCGCCCTCGATCCCAAGGGTACCGAGGCGGTCGAGGAGCTGATCTGGGAGCTGCGCGGCGAATACAGCATCCTGATCGTGACCCACAACATGGCTCAGGCGCGGCGGGCCAGCGAGGAATGCGTCTTCATGCTCATGGGCAAGGTGGTGGAGCACGCCCCGACGGAGCGCTTGTTCGTAACCCCCGCACACAAGGAGACCGGCGACTACATCGAGGGCCGCTACGGCTAGTCCCCGTTGCCGTCCTCCTCGGCGCGGGCGAGCACGTCGATCAGGGTCTGCAGGACGAGGTTGGTGGCCTTGTCCTTGTCCTCGTTGATGATGATCGGAGTGCCCGCGCGGTCGGCCTCCGAAAGAAGATACGCCTGCAGCCGCCAGACGTGCTCGAAATTGGCCACATGAGCCTTGGCGCCCCGCTCCGGCGCCTCGTGGCGGCGCCCTGACAGGCGTTGACGCAGCTCCTCCGGCTTCAGCACCCCCAGCATGATATGCACCACCACCGCATCGGAGATGTGCTCGATGCGTTCCGGCAGCTCGGGGTGGATGTGCACCCCCTCGAGAATCAGCGAAACCCGCTCGCGGATGGCCCGCCCGATGACCGCCTCGCACGGTACCGCCAACAGCTCGGCCTGGCGCTGATAACCCGCGGCGAGCAGCTCGTCCGGGTCGTCCGTGCCGGAGCTCCTTGCCGGAAACGCGCGCCAGGCGTCGAAGGACGACCGGTGCAGCACCGGCAGCAATCTCTCCGGGATAAGCATGCGCATGACCTCGCGCAGCATGTCTGTCGACTGGGTGCGAACGATGCCCAGGCGGTGCGCGAGCTCCGTGGCCACGGTGCTCTTGCCGCTGCCGGTGGTGCCGCCCACGAGCAGGATCAGCGGACGCCCGCTGTGGTTGAACTCCATCCACACCCGGTAACGCTCGCCGGCGCGCTCGCCGAAGTGCGCCTCCAGGCAATTCTGCGTGAGCTCGCGCAGCTGGCGGCTGGTGATCTCCCACAGCTGCTTCTCCGCGAGCGCGTCGAGGATCATGCCGCTTGCCTTGGACGCCTGCTCCTCGCTGAGTCCGCATGCGGAAAGGCAGCGCACGTGCTCGGTGCGCGAAAAGGGCTGCAGCTCGCCATCTGACTTACGGACCAGGATTCCGCTCGCCGGCGTGCGCGCGGCATCATAAGACTCCGCAACCGCGGCAGGGAAGTGTTCGACCAAATACTCGCGGACGAGGACGCGCAGCTCGTCGTTGGTGATACTCTCGACCTCGCCGAGCCGCTGGCGGATATCGGACGCGGCCTTGTACGCCTGCTCGAAGGCCAAGCCGGCGTCGTTCAGGGATCTGGTCAGAATCCCCCGCAGGAAGGGTACCGGGCTGCCCCCGGCTCCTTCTATCACATAGATCTTCGCCATCGTTTTTCCCTAAGGAGACGCTGATTATTGGCCATCCTGGCCAAAATCAGCACGTCACCCAAGAAGCGTGGTTCTTGGATGGCTACATTTTCAACCGCTTACGCGCTCGAAAATGGCGTCACATCCCTGTGTCGCGGAAAACGCTGATTAATTCAGCGTTTTCCTAACTCGGGCGAGACCGAAATCAACACCGCGAAACACCAGGACGCCGGCCACTCTGCTCGTCATTAAACGGAAACCTATCAACGATATGCTTGAGCCGTCAAAAACTTCGCGACGGACTCTACGGAGAGCAACCAATGGCTGACTCTATGTCTAGTTCCAAGGGCAAACCCGTTCTGGTCGCTTTGGATCTTTCCGAGCGCTTCGAGGCATGCCTGCGTCACGGTTCGGAGATGGCGACCAAGTTCGGTCAACCTCTGCTGTTGGTTCACGTGGTCCACGAGACGGCAGAGACGACCGGTATGTACCGGCGCAACCACGGTGCAAGGGATACGACTCCCTTGCGCGATATCGCCCGCGTCATGGTCGAGGAGCGGCTGGCGGCCTTTCGCGAGGCAGACAATGTGCTCAACGCCATACGCGACATCCGCGTCGTCGTCGTGGAGGGCGTGCCCGAGACCCGCATCCTAGAGCTTGCGGAGCGCTTCGGCACAAGCATGATCGTCATGTGCAGCCATAACCGGCGTGGCCTGGGCCGCTGGCTCTATGGGTCCGCCACGGAATCGGTTGTCCGGCACGCGCCCTGCCCGGTAGTCGTGATCGGCCACGGCGAAGCCCCCTTCGCTCCACTCACGATCCATCGGCCCACGACTCAAGGCGTCACCGCCACCGAGCCGCTAGGCGCTTAGGAACGCTGATCTGTTCAGCGCTTCCCGCGACACATGGATGTGACGCGACGCAAACGCATGAGCGATTGAAGTGAAGCCACCCAAGAACCTGGGTTCTTGGGTGGTTTGCTGATTTCGACCGGGAGAGCCGAAGAATCAGCGCCTCCCCGGAATCGAAGCGTTTTGGGCGCCGGGCTGGCAATGACAGGAGAAGTGCCGGGCGCGCCCTGAGACTTGATTGCCGTGCCCAGCGATTTCGAGCCGCGATCAGGCGGCTTCCGCCTCGCGCTCCGGCACTGACTCGACCGTCTTGGCCATGCGCTTAGCGAAGTAGTAGATGCGCTTGAGCTTCTCGATGATGTCCATCTCGATCGTATAAGCCGGTATACGGTTGGGCTCCTCCGCCACCAGGCGCTGCGCCTGATGCGCCGCCGCGGACTCCGCAATCTGCGTGATCTCCTGTTTCATGGATGTCACGGTCTGGGCAGCCACCTCGTTCTTCTGCGCCACCGCCTGCACCGCCGACCACACGGCCTTGTTGACCGCCTCATGGAAGCCCATCAGCACCTCCTGGGTGGGCTTGCTGATCTTGACCCGCTCGTCGATACGCTCGTTACCCAGCACCACGAGGTTCGTCTCGATGGTGTCGCCGATGTTCTCCAAGTCGTTCACGGCCTCCATCAGGCGCAGGAACTCGGCGCTCTGGGTTTCCGTCAGCGACTGTCCGCTGATCTTCCCCAGATACCCGATGATCTGAGCATGAAGAACATCGACGTTGTCGTCCATGCGCTGGATGGCGGCCAGTTGTTCCTTATTGCCCGCGATGATCGCCGGCATGATCTTCGACATCATCTCCTGCACCCGCTCGCCCATGTGCAGCACCTCCAGACGCACCCGGTCCAGTGCCAGGGAGGGCGTGGAAAGCAGCTCCTCGTCAAGGTACTTGGCGCGAACCACCAACGCCTCCTCCTCCAGCGGTCGGTCGGGTACCAGCCACTCGACCAGGCGCGCCAGCTGCCCGGTGAACCAGATGAAGATCACCGTGTTGGCAACGTTGAAGATGGTGTGGGCATTCGCGATCTGACGCGGCGCCTCCGCCGCCAGGCGCTCGGTCCCGGAGAGCGACGGATCGGCGGGAGAGATCCACTGCACGAAGGCCGCGAGCTGGTCGATGAATCCGAGCCAAACCAGCACGCCGGCGACGTTGAACAGGACATGGACCAGGGCCGCGCGCACCGCCTCCCGAGGTTTACCGATGGAGGCCAGCAAGGCGGTTACGCAGGTCCCGATGTTGGCGCCGAAGGCAAGCGCGATACCCGTCGGCAGCGTGATGAAACCCTGACTTGCCATCACGATCACGATGCCGGTCGTGGCCGAGGACGACTGGACCAGGCCGGTGAATGCGGCCGCGACCAGGATTCCGACGAGCGGGTTCTCCATGGTCTTCATCAGGTCCAGGAAGGGCTGATAGCTGCGCAGCGGGCTCATGGCGTCGCTCATGACGCTCATGCCGAAGAAGATCAGGCCGAGCCCCATGAGCATGCCGCCGTACTGCTTGGTTCGCTCGTTCTTGGAGGCGAAGAGCATGGTGAAACCCACGCCGATCATCAGCAGCGCCGCCTTGGTGACCTTGAAGGCCACGATCTGCGCCGTGATGGTGGTGCCGATGTTCGCACCCATGATGACGCCGATGGATTGCGCCAAGGACATGAGACCGGCGGTGATGAAGCCCACCACCAGCACGGTGGTGACCGACGAGGACTGGATGATGGCGGTGACGAAGGCGCCTGTGATGGCGCCCATGAAGCGGTTGGTGGTGAGCTTGGCGAGGATGTCCTTCATGCGCTCGCCGGCCACCGCCTTGAGCGCGTCGGACATCATCTCCATGCCGTAAAGGAACAGGGCCAGTCCGCCGAAGAGCCCCATGGTCATGACCGCCCAATCGATCCCTCCGTCGTCGCTGCCGGCCCAGGCGCTGGAGGCCAGGCCGAGCAGCAATAACCCAATGCCGAGGGTGGAGGGAGCGGGAATTGGTAGTCGAAGCAGATACTTGGGCGTGAACATAGGCTGAAATCCGGCTGTGCGACGTTGGGGTGGGAGCCCGCGCCGGGTTAGGCGCGACGCGGGCGTCGTATAGGCCTAGGAGCGGGCCTTGACCACGGTGACGGGTATCTTGGCGAAGTGGACGATACGCTCGGCGACCGAGCCCATCACGAGATGCTTGATACCGGTGAGCCCCTTGCTGCCGATAACGATCATGCTGGCGTTCTTCTTCTCCGCAACCTCGAGTATCCTCGCGGTCGGCAGCCCCTTGACCAGCATCGAATCGAGCTTCTTCAGCTTCTTCAGCTCCGGATGATCCTTCACTACCCGGGCCAGGAACTCCTCGAGCATTTCCGCTGCGCCGTCCTCGATGCGGTGCAGCTGCTTCTTCTTCAGCGCCCGCGCGTAGTAACCGGGCATCTCCCCGGGGTCATGCACCACGTGCAGAACGAGCAGCGACCGCCCGAGGCAAGCCGCAAGCCCAACCGCGGTCACCAGCGCCGCCTCCGAGTGCACGGAAAAGTCGACCGGCACGAGGATGGGGGAGTCTTGGCCTTTGTCAGTCATTGTCGTGATCCTAAATTCTTGATGCGGGAAAGCGCGGTTCGCATGTCGGTGCAGGGATCCCCTTCCACTTGCCACGGAAGCGCTGCGGTCAAACCCATGCGCGTCTGGCGTCCACCCATTCGACGCGCGCAGCGCTCTGCAAGATCGCCGTCGATATTATTACAGCTAAATGACGGAACCGTAAGGGTTCCGTCATTTTCTCGGGCGAAAGCAGCTTCTTGCCTGCCGCGGGTGCGCTTGGTAGCTCGTTGCCGGTCGGCCGGGGCGCCACGGCAGCGATAGGGGTTCAGCGGTCTCGCGCGGCGATGCGATTGAAGGCGCTGTGCAAGGGCTCGACCGGATATCGGAGCGGAACCAAGCGGCTTCCCACTTGCGCGATGACGCCGACCCAACCCGGATGCGCCCCGAAGACGACGTGATGGTGTGCGATTCCCCCGGCCTCCGGCCACAGGGTGTCGTCCGTGGACAGGGGGGTGTGCCCCACGATGAAGGCGGCGTCGGCGTCGACTTCCAAAGAGCGGCGGAAACGCTTCACGTCCCCGCGACCGTAACCGCTGGGGGAATTGGGTTTTCGCAGACGCACGTGGGTGAGCTCGTACTCCAGCTTCGGGTGCTGCCGGATATTCACCACCATGTCCCGCGACACCTTGCTGCTCGGCGCCCCGGCATGACAAGCGACCGCGCCCCGTGACAGGGCCACGTAGGGCAGCATGTCATAGAGACTGGACATGGCGCGCGCATACTTCGCGCCCCGGGCCTCGTGCAGTGCCTGCTCCCAGAGCAGCCCCTGGGGCACGCCGCCCTTGCTGATGTCCTCCGAGAAGCTGTCGTGATTACCGCGTAGATGGAAGACGCGGCCCGGGAACGCCAGCTTGAGCAGGAACAGGATGTCCATCATCAGCATCGAACTGTCCATGCGCTCCTCCTCCCCCTCCTCGTCCGGATGCACCGCGTCGCCCAGGAAGACGAGTGCTCCCGTGCCCTCCTCGAGCGCTTCCAGAAATCCGTTCTGGGTCAGCACGACCAGCAGGTTGTCGATACGGGCGTGAAGATCCCCGACGAAAAACGCGTTCAGCTCGTCGGGAACGACCACCAATCCCCCGCAGTGTCCCTCGGCATCCATGGCCTGCCGGTCTTCGCGCTCCATCGTCTTCATGACCTCAAGGATCAACTCCATCGCATCCTCGCGCGGTAGCGGTGCCAGCGGCACCGGCAGCAGCCGTGTCAGACGCTCGAGCTTCCCGCGCCGCCATTCGGCGAGTCGGTTACAAGCACTGTCCGCGGACAGCGGTGACAGACAGGTGCCGTGTCCTGGAGCCCTGTCCTTGAGCACCAGCCCTTTGTCGGTAAACTTGATGCGCAGATGGCTCTCGGCAACCGACCTCGGATACCGCAGCACATCCTGTTGCAGCGCGTCCTCCCGACCCAGGGTCATGGCGTCGCCCGGGCCGAGACGATAGAAACCATTGATGCCCTCGAAATAGTGCTCGGGGTCGATCAGCAGATAGGCACCGTTGTGGCTAGACCCGCCGTCCGCGGTCATCGTCGCCTCGGGCAAGAGGTTGAGGCGCTTGCCGTCCTCGCCGCCAAGCACCAGCTGCAGCGGCGGCAGCGGGTACGGAAGCCTGACCTTCTCGTCTCCCAGGCGAACGGAGCTCTCGAGGCGTACGTCCTCGCAATCGCCCAGATCGGCGACCAGGTCGCGAAAGCGCCGCAAGAAGCCTTTTGGCGCGGTGTCAATCGGCTCGGACATGCTCTGAATCGTTTGCCTCGCAAATAATCCGGCACGGCGCGGCGTCGAGATCCTGACGCACGTACACCGCCATGCCCTGCCGGTGAAAAAATTTCGCCGTCTGCCCAAATACCTCGACCTGACGCCGGATCTGTCCCAGGTCCAGGTGCGCGTCGACCGGGTGGGTACCCAGCCGCGAACGCTCCTGCCGCAGCCGGAAAATGGTCTCCGGGGCGGGCAGCAGAAACTCGAACACGAACCGCGCCCGCCAGTTGACGGACAGCAGGAAACGCTTGGGCGGAGGCAGCTCAATCCGATCTGGGTCTAGCTCGAGCCGATCCCAAGACGAGAGCCAATCCGGCTCGAACATCGCGAGCGCCTCTTCACGCCCGACGAACGGGAGGCCCAGATGGATCTCCCGCGGGCGCAGCGAGAGAGACTGCGCCTTCCACCAACCCTTGAGGGTGAGATCGATGTACCCCTCCTCCGGCCAGCCGCCGATGCGGCTGATCAGGGTTGTCTTACCCGAGCCCGGGGGGCCAGTGACGATGAGCTGGCGAAACTTGACCTCCGGCGGAAACAGGACGCCCTTGATGCTCTGGCAGTCCTGGACCGGCTCCAGGCGAAGATCAAGCATCTCCAGCATGTCCGTCATGCCGATACCGCGCTTATGAGGAATGTCAGACCGGCCTGCATCCAACACCTCTGGAAAAGATCGAGGGACGTCACGGGACCGGAATCCCGCGCACGCCCCTCGCAGTAGACAGGCAATCGGCTGCGCACTCGGCGCCCCAACGCCTCGTTCCGGCCACCGCAGGCGGCCAGGCCCAGGCTTCCTTAGCCGAAGATCCCCTTGAACAGGAAGAAGAACAAGGCCGCAAGAATAGCGCCCGCCGGAAGCGTGACAATCCAGGACACGACGATGTTCCCGATCACCCGCAGGTCCAAAGCGCCGATGCCGCGCGCGAGCCCGACACCCATGACCGCGCCGACAGCGATGTGGGTGGTGGATACGGGCAAACCGGTCTTGGAGGCCAGCACCACGGTCGTTGCCGCCGCCAGGGTCGCGCAATAGCCGCGGGTGGGCGTGAGCTCCGTGATCTTGGTGCCGATGGTCTGCATGACCCGATAGCCCATGGTGGCCAGGCCGACGACGATACCCGCGCCGCCGAGGATCAGTATCCAAATAGGCAGCTCCGCCGACTGCCCCACCTGACCGCCGCTCTTGACGATGGAAACGACCGCGGCCAAGGGGCCAATACCGTTCGCCACGTCGTTGGACCCGTGCGCAAAGGCCATGGCGCAGGCGGTGAAGATCATCATGGGCGTGAACACCTTCTCCACGCTCGCGTAGTGGAAGGTCTTATCGGCGGCCGTGTCCAGCTTGACCTTGTTGATCAGCATCTTGCCAACGGCGGCGACGATGACACCGAAAATGACGGCCAGCACCAGGCTTTGAACCTCGGTGAACTCGAGCTTCAGGTGCTTGAGACCCTTAAAGAGGGTGACCAGGGCCACGATGAACCCGACCAGGAAGACGTACACGGGCCCCAATGCCTTCGCTTTCGCGAAGGGGTTGTCGGTATTCAGAATGAACTTACGGATGCTGAGCATCAACAGCAGGGCAATCACGCCGCCGAGCAGCGGGGACACCACCCAGCTCGCCGCGATCTGACCGATCTTGCCCCAGGCCACCGCGTCCATTCCGATGCCGGCGACCGCGAAACCGACGATGGCGCCGACAATGGAATGCGTGGTAGACACCGGCCAGCCGCGCGTCGAGGCTATCATCAGCCAGATCGCTGCCGCCAACAGGGCCGCAAGCATGCCGTAGACGAGCAGCTCGGGATTCGCGGTAATGGGCGCCGGATCGATGATGCCCTTCCGGATGGTCTTGGTAACCGCGCCGCCCGCAATGAAGGCGCCGGCAAACTCGAAGATGGCGGCGATGATGATCGCCTGCTTGACGGTGATTGCACCCGAGCCCACCGACGTGCCCATGGCGTTGGCCACGTCGTTGGCGCCGATGCCCCAAGTCATGTAGAGGCCGAAGATGACGGCCATGACCAGGAAGACGGTTCCCCATTCAGCAATAATTTCCATGACTCCCCCAGAGAAAAGGTTTAATCGGATCCGCCGATGACGGACAGATGGCTCCGAAGCGGATCGTGATGCGGACGAAAGAACCCGGCTTAGCGGGCGATCAGCAGCCGCAGGCGGTCACCCACCTTCTCGGCATAGTCCGCCAGGTCGCCGATCCACTGAATGAGCTGGTACCAGAACATCACGGACACGGCGCCGAGGGTGTCCTCGTGCTTGAACAGCGACCGGGCAAGCTTCATGCCCAGCTCGTCGGTCTCGTCCTCGATCTTGTTGAGTTTCTCGACCATCTCTTCGACGCGGGCAGCCTCGCGACCGCCAAAGCCGGTCTCGACCAGCTCGTCGAGCTCGCTGACGATGGTCCCGCACTGCGCGACCGTGTCGACGCAGCGCTGTACCAGGGTCCGCAGGTCCTCCGCCATCTCCGCGGGCACGGTCATATCGCGCTCGACGAGCAGTCCGGCGATATCCTGGGCGGTGTCGGCGATGGAGTCCTGCATCCCCAGCACGTCCAGCAGATCCCTTCTGTCCACGGGCATGAACAGGCTCTTGGGCAAATGCCCCCGCATCTCGTTCTTGAGGACATCCGCCTCGTGCTCCTTGGCGAAGATCGCGTCCTTGGCGCGTTCGACGCCGGCCTGATCGCCCGCGATCAGCGCCTCGAACATCTTCGGCACCTCGGCAACGCATTCGTTGACGATGCCCATGTGCTGCTGCATCGGCTTGAACGGCGACTTGCCGAACAACGATGCGATCGGGTTCGTAGATTTCATAGACTCTCCTCCTGGTGTTGACTTACGGCAAAGGTAGCCGGGTTCAGGCACGTCCTATCGATTCTCATTCAGGAAACCCGACTCCCGAAAGACGCCCCGACGGGGACCATTCGCCGCCCCAAGCAATTGTCATGGAATGGCGAACGATTGGTAACCGTTTCGCAACATTAGTTGATTGACATCATGCTATTCGTTGCGTCCGGGCCTATGATTGGCGGGGTCTGCCGGCGAACGCAAGCGTGGCGGTGTGCTGTTGCGACAAGGCGTCGCCGGCCGCCCATGGATGTTTCGCTTTCGTCGCAGGATTGGACACGCTCACATCCGACGTCCACCTGAGATGCGCGGATGCAAGCGGTCAATCAGGAAACGCTGATCGATTCAGCGCCGTCCGCGGCACATGGACATACCGCCATTCTTCAGGCGCGGACGCGCTTGAAAGTGCAGCCAATCAAGAGCCGCGCCTCTTGGGCGGCGTGCTGATTTTGGCCAGGATCGCCAATCATCGGCGCCTCCCAGGGCAATTAACTCGTTACCAGACTGCAAATGCCGATCGACACCACCAACCTCGAGCTCATCCTGCGGGTCGTTCTGCAGGTGGTCTTCCTCGTGAGCTCGGCCGTATTCTCGGGCTCCGAGACCGCGCTCTTTTCTCTGAGCCGCATCGATCTGCAGAAGCTGCGCAACACCCGCGACCAGCACTCCGAGAGCATCCATGCCATGCTCGACGAGCCGCGCCGGCTGATCATCTCCATTCTCTGCGGCAACGAGCTCGTCAACATCGCGTCCTCGGCCAACATGACGGCCATCCTGCTCATGCTCTTCGGCCAGGATGCGGGCTGGATCAACATCCTGGTCATGGTGCCCCTGCTGTTGCTGGTCGGCGAGGTCACGCCGAAGACCATCGCCGTCAACCACCCGGTGGGATTCACGAAGAACATCAGCGCGCGCATCCTGCCGAAATGGATCTATGTGGTCACACCGCTGCGGGAAGCGGTGCGCCTGGTTGCCGACCGGGTGACGACCCTGATCGTCGGTGACGTCGTCGACCGCCAGAACATCCTCCATCCGGACGAGCTCAAGACCCTGCTGGAGGAGGGCGAGGAGAGCGGCATCATCGACGCCACCGAGCGGGTCCTCATCGACAACCTGCTCGAGGCCTCCGAAACGGAGGTCTCCCACATCATGACCCCCGGTCCCCGCATCCGTTTTCTGGACGCCGGGCAGCCGATTCAGGACCTGATCGACGCCTTCAGGCGCTACCAGCATCCCCGGGTGCCGGTCTATTCGGGACACTGGGACAACGTGATCGGCTTCGTGCACTCCGAGGACGTGCTGCGGCTCTGCCGCGGCGGCGCCGACCTGGAGAAGGTGCGGCTCGAGGAGTTCCTACGCCCGGCCTCCTTCGTCCCGCCGACGATCAAGGTCGACGAAATGTTCAACTTCTTCCAGAAGCACAACACCCGCGTCGCCATGGTCCTCGGCGAGTTCGGCGAGATCCTGGGCATCGTCACCATCAAGGACGTCCTGACCTTCTTCTTCGGCGAAATCACCGGGAAAATGAAAGGCATCGAGGACTACGAGCAGGACGAGCAGGGATACATCGTGCCCGGCGACATGCGGCTGCTCGACTTCTACAACCTGACCAACATCGACATCGACGACCCCGTCATGACCACCATCGGCGGCGTGGTGTTCCGCCATTTTGGGCGCCTGCCCAAGGAAGGGGACACGGTCGCCTACGAGGGCTACAACTTCACCGTGGTGGAGGTCGGGCGATTGCGGATCAAACGCCTGCGTGTCAGCAAGCCGGAGGGCGCGAAGACCGAAGAGCCGCCCGCGGAGGATGTTCTCCCCGAGGATCCCGGGGAGGGACCGTCTCCGGAGCCGCTAGAGACGCCGCCGAGCAACGCGACCAACGAGAAGGAGTCCTGACATGGAATGGGTGATCGAGCTGTTTGTCATTCTCTTCTTCCTCGTCCTGAAGGGTTTCTTCTCGGGTTCGGAGATTGCGATCGTCAACTCGGACAAGCTGAAGCTCCGGCATCGGGCCAAGCAAGGGGACCGGGGCGCGGCGCTCCTGCTGAAGATGTTCCGCACCCCGGACGTCATCCTCGGCACCACCCTCGTCGGGACCAACCTCGCCACGGTCACCATCACCACCCTGGGGGCGTTGATCTGCATTCATTTGTTCGGCGAGTCCGGCGACATCATCGCGGTGCTGATCCTGACGCCTTTCCTCCTGATCTTCGGCGAGATCGTTCCGAAGAGCGTCTTCCAGCAGAAGGCGGACGCCATCGTGGGCACCATCATCCACGGCCTGCGGTTCTTCTCCTTCGTCTTCTACCCCGTCATCTTCGTCTTCAGCCGCATCGCCCGGTTCGCGACCCGGATCATCGGCGGAACGTCTTCCCGCCAGAATCTGTTCATCACCCGCGAGGAGCTTCGGGTCCTGCTGGACATCAACGAACCGGCCGGCGGCGCGGTCGACAGGAACAGCATCCGGCGCATCATCCGCTTCGGCGACACCACCGTGGGCCAGGCCATGATCCCCCTCGCCGACGTCGTCGGCTTCAACGAGATCCGCAACATGGGCGAGGCGGTGCGACTGGTGCTCAAGCACGGTTACAACCGACTGCCCGTCTACCGGGGCAACATCACCAACGTCAAGGGCGTGCTCACCCTGAACACCTGGGATCTCCTCGACGCGGACATCGAGGAGAAGTCGATTTCGGACTACATTTACCCCCCGCTCTACCTGTCCCCCCAGCAGACCATCGACCAGACGCTGCCCCTACTGCAGGCGCGGGAGGACCACATGGGAATCGCGGTGGACGAGTTCGGCTCCGCGATCGGCATCCTGACCATGGAAGACGTGTTCGAGGAGGTCGTGGGCGACATCGACGTCGGCTACGACTTCGACGAGTACCAGCAGAAACGGCACTACTACATCGTGCCCGAGGGTGACTCGGTCTTCGTGATGAGCGGCCGGGCGCCGATCTCCGAGGTCAACGACGTCCTGCATATCAAGCTCCCGGTCGCGGAGGCGCACACCATCGGCGGCTTCGTGGTCACCCGCTCGCGCCGCATCCCGCGGGAAGGAGACTCCATCCAGGAGGACGGCTTCCGCTTCACCGTCCTGGAAGCCGATCCACGCACCGTGCTCAAGGTCCGCGCCGAGCGCACCTGAATCTCGGCTTCCGCAGGAACGCCAGCCAACGGGTCGGGCTAGAATAGCGACATCGACCGAGATCCGCGGATCGGCATCACATCAGGGGGAGACGTGGGGAGACTATCGAGCAAACTGCGCATCGGCGAGAAGATCGGGCTCAGCTTCGGGCTGGTGGGGCTCTTGTTCCTCGGCGTGATCTGGCACTACCACCACAGCCTGCAGCAGGTGCTTGCCGACTACGAGCGACTGCACGACGTCTATCAGGCGCGAAAGTCCCTGGCCCTCGGGATCGAGATTCAGCTTGCGAAGACCTGGCAGGCCGAGAACGACTTCCTCACGCAGAGGGATGAAGGCTTCGCCACCGCCGTGGACACCCACGCCCAAGCCCTGCTCGACACCACCTCGAAGCTGGGCGAGGTGGACGAGGAGTCGCGGCACACCGCGCAGCAAATCCGTGCGCTCACGGAGACCTACCTCAACCGCTTCCACGACATCGCCGACGCCTGGAGGGTGAAGGGCCTGGACCACAATTCAGGTCTTCAGGGCGCCTTCCGGGACACGGTCCACGAGCTCGAGGACCGCGCAGGCAACTTCAAGGCCGGCCGCCTCTACCTCCAGCTGCTCCAGATCCGCCGGGGCGAGAAGGACCTCGGCCTGCGGCGCGAGACGCTTTACCGCGATCGCGTGCGCGCGCTGATCGCCGAGTTCCGAGAGCTCGTGCAGACCTCGGAGCTGTACCCCGACGCAAAGTCGTCGCTGATCAACGAGATCGGCGTGTACGCCGGCGAGTTCGAGGCCTACGCCGAGATTGTGCTCGCCGGCGGCGAGCTCCAGGGGGGCAAGGGACCCTTCCGCGATTCCGCACACCGCATCGAATCCATCCTCGAGGCGCACTATGTCCCCGATCTGGAGAGCAATATTCTGCAGCTTCGCCGGCGCGAGAAAGACTACCTGCTGCGCGGCGACGACGAGTATGTGCGCATGGTGCAGGAGATCGCGGGCACCATCCGCCGCCAGATCGACATCGCCCCCATCGCCGACCAGGACAAGACCCTGCTGACCGGGTTACTCGCGGACTATGAGAAAGACTTCCTGGCCTTGGTCGCCCAGAACCACCGGATCGCAGAGCTGGACCGGGCGATGCAGGCGGCGGCGGGCCGGATCACCCCGCTCGTCACCCAGAACGTCGACGAGGCGAACCGGCTTTCCGATGCCAAGCGGGCCGAAATCGCGCGCGCATCCAGCGCAAGCGCCCGCCTGAACCTGATCATCGTCGCGTGCGCGGTGCTGCTCGGCGTCTTCTTCGCGGTAACCATCACCGCCCGCATCGTGCGCCCGGTGCGCGAAATGGCGGGGCTGCTGGACCGACTGACCCACGAGAGCCCGGCCGAGCGCATCGCCACCGTCCCCGGGGCTCGCGACGAGATCAACGCCATGGCCGAGTCCCTCAACACCATGGCCGACCACAGGGCCACCTTCGTCAGCTGGTGGAAGACCTCGATGAACGAGGCAATCGCCTTGCGCGATCTGCACGCGGCGAAAGACGCCGCGGGTCGGAACGAGGCCACGGAGGAGCTGCGCCTGTCCGCCCTCGCCAAGGTGCAACAGCTCAACAACATCCGCGGCCACCTCGGGAGACATGTGGCGCACCTGATGGAAATCGCCGAGCGATTGAAAAAGTATCGCCCTGGAACGGCGGAAGAGGCGGTGGATATCGAGCACACAGCGCAAGGCATCCAGACCCTGCTAGCGGTCACGGAGGAGAAGAGCTGAGTCCGGAACGATCGCGTGTGCGAGCGCGGTCCAACGGAGGAGCACACCCGCGGCCGGATCAGTGCCGCCGCTTGCAGACCTCCAGGATCTCATCCAGCAGGGAGCGGTAGCGGCGCAGCAGCTTGCGGGGTTTCTTCCTGTGCTTCTCGGTCACCGCATCGAAGCGTTTCTCGAAATCCTCCGCCAGCGCCTGCTCCTTGTCCCCGCCGCAATCCGCGAGCTTCGCCAGCTTCTTGCGCCGCAACGCCTCGATCAGCTCGACGTCCTGCTTGGCAAAGAAAAGGTCCTCCTCGGCTAGCTCCTTCAGGCGGAGCTTTTCGACAAACTTGCTCATGCCGCTGATGCGTCCCGCTCGTGTGTGAGGTGGCGAATACTACACGGGCCGGGGTTTCCGGTCGATGCTGGGGACCGAACGCGGCGGCACGGCACCCGGGCTCAAGCACCCGCGCGGGGAACGCGAGCCAGACCACCTCCAGCGCCGACTTGCGCTCGACGCATCGACCGGCAAGCGCTCGCATCTTTTTGCCTTGCACATGCCGTGACGGAATCGTTGCTATACTCCTTGCCGTCTTTTCTGAATCGAGCATGCTTACGCGGCTCTTCCGCTTCCAGCGGTAAACCGCGCCCGCGAACCGACTCCCGATCATGAAAACCCCGGCGTACGTGGCGAAAGACAAACTCGGTTCGGTCGGCCCTGCGCGGGGAAGGACGGCACCAGGAGCTTTGCTTAGTGGATAAAACAGTCGTCGTCGAGGTAGCGGACTCGCGTGAGATCGCCGCCAACGACAACAGAAAAAATGATCCAGTCATCCCCGACTATCTGCAGAAGAACTATTGGTGGGCATACCTGGACCCACGAAGCGTCAGGTTTTTCGAGCACCAATGGATCGTCAACCTGATTCTGTGGGGCAACTTCGCGCGCCTGAGAGACGCGGCACTCGCCACGATGGGGGCCGACATCTCGGGAAGAACACTGCAGATTGCCTGCGTGTACGGCGATTTCACCCCGACGCTGGCGCGGCGGATCGCCCCCTGCGGGCGCCTGGATGTGGTGGACGTCGCGCCGATCCAGCTGGAGAACCTGAGGCGGAAGATCGGTGCCGGGGACAGCGTCTTCCTGCATCAAAGGGATGCCTCTGATCTACGCTTCGCGAATGGCACCTTCGATCAGGCGGTTCTCTTCTTCCTGCTCCACGAGCTTCCCTTGGAGGTGCGCAGGCGCGCGCTGCACGAGGCACTGCGGGTGATCAAGCCCGGCGGCAAGCTGGTCATCGTGGATTATCATCGCCCTGGACGGTGGCATCCCCTTAGGTACCTGATGCTGCCCGTGTTCAAGACCTTGGAGCCATTCGCATTGGATCTGTGGCAACGGGAAATCGCTGACTGGATACCGCGGGACGTGCGCCCGCAAGCGGTGACAAAAGCCGTGTTCTTCGGCGGCTTGTACCAGCAGGTGGTCATCACGCGCTGAGCTTTCGCACCCGTGACCGAAACCGTCACGGTCGCCGCCTGCGAAGGATATGCTGCTTTGCTTTCGCAGCGGAGCGACGGGCAGAGGATGCCGAAGCCCTTCCGCGGTTCGTGAGGGGAATCTGAAGCGTCCCGCCATCGGGACCTTGCGCAACGATTGTCCATACTCCGCGCGGACACGTGGGAGCCGAGACTCCACCGCGCCGAACCGAGGTAGCCTCGATGACCACGACTGCAGCAAGCCCCGAGGTCCGCCCGCACCCCGGCGTTGACCGGAGCGACGCCCCATCACCGGCGCAGAAGCTCCCGGAGCACATCGTCGAGATCGTCAGCGATTCCGGGGAGGGCGCCCAGAAGGCGGGCCAGACCTTCGGCACCGTGTGCGCGAAGATGAACAACGGCGTGTGGACGGTGGAGATCATCCCCGCCGAGATCCAGCCCCCGGCACGCTCCCCGGCGGGTGCGAGCGGCATCCGTATCCGGCTCTCCAGCCGCTATGTCACCAATATGGGTGACGAGGCGGACCTGGTGGTCGCCTTCAACGAGCAGGTGCTCTACTCCCGCATCGCCAACGGCGCCTACAAGCCGGGCACCAGGGTGCTGCTCGAGGACAAGTGGCGCGACGACCCGGTGCCGGAGATCCGCGCGCAGTACGTCAAGGCGGTGTCCGAGTTCCGCGAGAACGGCCTGACCGTGCATGAGCTGCCCATCGAGAAGGCCTGCCTGGAGATTACCGAGAACCCCCGGCGCGGCAAGAACATGTTCGTGCTGGGCATGCTCTGCTGGATCTACTCGCGTGACGTCGCCAAGGCGCGGGACGAGATCGCCGTCACCTTCCAGCGCAAGGGCGAGAAGGTCATCGGCCTCAACCACCGGCTGTTCGACGCGGGATACGCGTTTGCCGAGGAACGGCTCGATATCCGCTACGAGATCCCGCCCCGTCCGGAAGCGGAGACGGCGGGCAAGCGTTTCATCGTCACCAACGGCAATCAGGCGCTGGGACTCGGGGTCATGGCGGCTGGCATGGAGCTGGTCTCCATGTATCCGATCACCCCGGCGACCTCCGCGTCCCACTATCTGGCGGACGTCTTTCACGAGGTCGGGGGCTTCGTCCACCAGGCAGAGGACGAGATCGCGGCGATCGGCTTCGCCATCGGCTCCTCCTACGCCGGCAAGACGGCCTGCACCATCACCTCCGGGCCGGGCCTCGCGCTCAAGACCGAGATGCTGGCCCTGGCGGTGATGGCGGAGGTCCCCCTGGTCCTGGCCCTC
Organism: uncultured Gammaproteobacteria bacterium; assembly: GCA_963698495.1. GTDB lineage: Bacteria > Pseudomonadota > Gammaproteobacteria > Chromatiales > Chromatiaceae > CAVORB01. The sequence goes on from CAVORB010000046.1 coordinate 104,260, forward strand.
GTGCAACGCGGCGGCCCCTCCACCGGCTTGCCGACCAAGGTCGAGCAGGGAGACCTGCTCGCCGCCCTCTTCGGCGAACCGGGAGACGCTCCCAAGATCGTGATCGCCGCGGCCACCATCCAGGAGTGCCTTCACTTCGTGGTCATGGCGCGGCGCCTGGCCGAGGCCTTCCGCACCCCGGTGGTGCTCATGACCGACGCCAACCTGGCCACCGGCGTACAACCCTACGAGCGCCCGGAGCCACACCGGGACTGGCTCGCCCCGCCGGTTGACCAGTCCGAGTGGGACGAGGGCATCCCGCCCTACAACTGGGATCCGGAAACCGGCCTCTCGCCGCGGCCCATACCCGGCATGGCGGGTGGACAATACGTCCTCACCGGCCTCGCCCATACCACCTACAGCAAGGTCGCCTACGACTCCGACTCCAACCAGCGCGGCTGCAACATGCGCAGCCGTAAGCTGGCGGCGCTCGCCAGCACCCTGAAGCCGCCGCCCGTGTACGGCGGTGAGGAGGGCGACCTGCTGGTGGTTGGCTGGGGCTCCACCATGGGCGCGATCGAAGAAGCGGTGGATCGGGCGCGGGCGCTGGGACAACGGGTCTCCTCGGTGCACCTGCGGTTCCTCTCGCCCATGGAGCCGGGGCTCAAGGAAATCTTCGCGCGCTTTCGCCGGGTCATGACCGTGGAGATCAACTACAGCGACGACCCGCACGCCCCGCTCATCACCGCCGAGAACCGGCGCTACGCCCAGCTCGCCTGGCTGCTGCGGGCCCACACCCTGATGGATATCGACTGCTGGTCCGTGGTCTACGGCCACCCGCTGCAGCCGGGGATGATCCACAAGGTCCTCGTACAGCGCCTGGACGCCATCAACCAGGGGGAGACGCCCGATGCTCGGACTCAAGGCTGACTGGTCGCTCGAGGTCTTCGAGCGCTACTTCACCATCGGCGACTACGCCGGTGGAGAGGCCCGCTGGTGCCCAGGGTGCGGCGACCACGGCGTTCTCACCGCCGCCCAGCGCGTGCTGCGGGACGAGCAGCAGCGCCCGGAGATGTCAGTGTGCGTGTCGGGCATCGGCTGCTCCAGCCGCATGCCGCACTATCTAGGCACCTACGGCTTTCACGGGCTGCATGGGCGGGCGCTGCCCGTCGCCTGCGGCATCAAGTCACGGCGTCCAGACCTGGACGTCTGGGTCGCCACCGGCGACGGGGACTGCTTCTCGATCGGAACCGCCCACTGGATCCACGCCCTACGCTACAACATGAACATGACGGTGATGGTGTTCGACAACGCCATCTACGGGCTGACCAAGGCCCAGACCTCCCCCACCAGCCCGCTCGGCTTCAAGACCAACACCCACCCCTTCGGCGCCATCATCGACGCCCACAACCCCCTGACGGTGACGCTCGGCATCACCAACGTGTCCTTCGTGGCCCAGGTGGTGGACTGGAACCCGCCCATGCTCTACGAGACCCTGAAGGCCGCCTACCGCCATCGGGGAACCGGATTCGTGCGCATCATCCAGCGCTGCCCGGTGTACGCGGACTCGGTCTCCAAGGCGCTGCAAGGCGACCCCTCCCGCTTCCTGCTCCTGGAGCACCCCAACGGCATCCCGCTCGATCCGGCCGTGCTGCGGCAGTTCCCAGAGCGCGCCGGGCACGACCCGTCCGACCTCCAGCACGCCTTCCAGCTCGCGGCGGACGGCTCGCGCATCCCGCTGGGACTGCTCTACCACGACCCCGCCGCCCCCTGCTACGAGGACCTCTCGAGCCAGGGAGCGAGCATGACGTCGGAGCAGAAGCTCTCCGGGTTCAACCAGGTGCTGGACCGGCTCACCATCTGACGATGGATACGCCTCGGCACGGCCTCCGGGAAGGTCGCGGACTTCTTGCGTAAGGGGAACTGCTTGCAGATGACCACCACACCAGCTTCGGCGGAGTCGGGGAACAGCCAGATCCCGGGGGTGCGCCCCGCGGGCCCGCCGACCCTGCCGACGGCCGTCAAGGATGCCAGGGCGACCCGGGAGCTGATGTTCACCCTGCGTCACTTCCATCTCGGAGACCCGCGGGCGGCGGAGATGCTGGAGACGGCGGGGAACGATTACCTGCCCGCCCTGCTCGACCCCTTCCGCGACACCTCCAGGCTGCGTTACGACTACCCGCTGTTCCTGTTCCCTCCCGACGAAGGCGATGGGGCGCAGCAGGCGGACGCCCTCGTTTGCCGCGTGGCGGACTGGCTCCAGAGCGCGGTCGGGCGCTTCGCCCCGACGGACGACGCGGCGCGCGTCCTCAAGGATCATCTTCCCTGGATCGAGCACCACCTGCGCAAGGTGCTGCGGGAGCGCGAGGGGCCCATCCTGGCATCCCCCCTGCTCGGCGCGGCCGGGCTCGCGCTGCAGCGGCAACTCGACCTGCGCGCCGCCGACCGGGACCGGCTCGACGCGGATCTGGCTCTGCTCCAAGACGAGGCGGGACACGGCGAGATGCTCGGCTACGGGCGTTTCCCGTCCCTGCACCTGCTGATTCACGCGGTACGCAGCCGTGTCGTCCCCCGCCGCGTTGGCTTCCAGGCCGAGATCGACGATTGCATCCGCCGCCTCGAATCCCTGCTTGCCGTCGAGTGGGGCAAGTCCGACGAATCCATCGAGCCGCGCCAGGCGCGCGACAGCGTGGGTGCGGAAGGTGCCCGCTTCGACCCCCTGGCCCTGTCCACCGTCATGGATCACTCCCGCGGCACCCGGGCCATGAGCCCGCAGCGGCGCGAGCGCATCGAGCGCGCGCTCGAGGTGCTCCGCACCTGGCGCCCGGACCAGGTCCTGGTGCGGTTCGTGCACCTCGGAACGGTCGAGGGCGAATGGCTCGCCGAGAGCCGGGACCTGCAGGACGTCAGCGATCCCGATCCCTGCGCGCGGGCAATGGCCCTGTTCGACCGCGAGGCCGAGCGCCTGGGCGAGGTCTTCAGCGCCGTGCGTATTGCCCGCCTGGAGATGGACGGCATCTACGATCCGGCCCTGCATGATCCCTGGTTCGCCAATTTCGACTGGGAGGGGTTCACCCCCGAAGAGCTGCTGCTCGTCCCGAGCGTGATCGCGTTGGAGTCCGCGGACCGCTTGGCAGGAGAGGACATGCGCTCCTTCTCCCGCCTGCTGAGCTCGGGGCGTCCGGTGCAGGTGCTGGTGCGGGTCCAACCCAGCAACAACCCGGGGGCTGAAACCGACGAGAACCCTTTCCAGCACTACCGTACCGAGCTCGGCTATCTGGGCCTGAGCCATCGTCAGGCAGCGGTTGCCCAGTCCTCCTCCGCGCGCCACCGGCACCTGATGGAGTGCTTCCTGTCCGCCCTGGATGCCACCCGCACCAGCCTGCACCTGATCAACACCGGGCTGCGCGCGCCCCATGACCTGGTGCCCCTGAATGCCTGGCTGGTAGCCGGCGCCGCCATCGAGGGCCGCGCCCACCCCTTCTTCCGCGCCGACCCCAAGCCCGACGACTGCGAGCCTGCGCCGGTGGACATCGACGGGAACCCAGAGCCACGGGCCGATTGGCCGATACACAGCTTCGAGTACCTGGACGAGAACGGCATCCAGGTCACGCAAGCACTGGCGTTCACCTTCGCCGACTACTGCCTGCTGATCGAGCGCCTGCGCGATCACTTCCGCCCGATTCCACCCGGATGCGACTCCGAGGCCCTGATCCCCATGCAGGACTATCTGGCGATGGCCCCGGACCAGGCCTACCGCAAGGTTCCCTTCGTGTGGGCGGTGGACGGCAACGCCATCCTGCACCGGCTGGTGGTCTCCCGGGAGCTGGCCCTCGCCTGTCTCGACCGGCTCAACTTCTGGCGTACCCTCCAGGCCATGGCCGGGGTGCGCAACCGCCACGTCGACCTGGCCGTGGAGCGGACCCGGGCCGAGGAGCGCGGACGCGCCGCGGCCGATCGAGAGCAGCTGCTCGCGGAGCATGCCGCGGAGATCGAGCGGGTAAGAAGCCAGGCCGCGGGCGAGGCGATGCAGCGGCTGACCGACGTCCTGCTGGGAATGGACCTGCCGTCGGGCCTGCCCGCCGCCGCGCGCCCGCCCGTCTCGGACCGGAGCGCCAACGAGACCGCGCCTGAAGCCCCCGCGGCAGACGAGATCGAGCAACCCCAGGAGCCCACGCCGGCGGCCGAGCTCTCCTTCGACGAGCCCTGGATAGACACCCCGCTCTGCACCAGCTGCAATGACTGTCTCAAGGTCAACCCGCTGCTGTTCGTCTACAACGAGGAGAAACAGGCCTTGCTGGGCGACCTCGCCACGGCCAGCTATGCCCAGCTGGTGGAGGCGGCCGAGCTCTGCCCCGCCCGCTGCATCCACCCCGGGAAGCCGTGGAACCCCGACGAGCCCGGGCTGCAGGCCCTGATCGAACGTGCGGCGCCCTTCAACCGCTAGGCCCGCATCAAGATGAGCAGCTTCATCGTGGCACCTGGCATCATGGCGGGACTCGGACTGTTCTTCGCCACCATCCTCGCGGTCGCCTACCGTTTTCTGCGCGTGCAGGAGGACCCGCGGGTGGAGGAAACCGAGGACCTGTTGCCCGGCTCCAATTGCGGCGCCTGCGGCCAGCCCGGCTGTCACGCCTTCGCCGAGAAGCTGGTCCAGGGCGAGCTGGCGCCGAGTCGCTGCACGGTGGCCGCGCCGGACGCGGTGGAGGCCATCGCCGAGCTCCTGGACGTGGATCCGGGCCAGCAGGAGAGGCGCATCGCCAGGCTGCACTGCGGCGGTGGCAGGGGTCAGGCCTATCAGATCGCGGAATACCGGGGCTTCGAGAGCTGCCGGGCGGCGTCCGTGGTGTCCGAGGGCGGCAAGGGTTGCCCCTGGGGCTGTCTCGGACTCGCGGACTGCCGCGACGCCTGCGATTTCGATGCCATCGAGATGAACGCCAACGGTCTGCCGCGGGTCTCGGTGGACAAATGCACCGCCTGCGGCGACTGCGTCGCGGCCTGCCCGCGGGACCTGTTCGAGCTCCTCCCCGAGAGTCATCACCTCCTGGTCCAGTGCCGGGCGCCGCTCGCCGGCGACATGGCCACCTCGCTCTGCACCACGGCCTGCGATGCCTGCGGGCGCTGCGCGGCGGACGCCGCCCCGGGCCTGATCCGGATGGAGGACAACCTCCCCGTCGTCGACTACGGCGCCGGCGGGCCGGCGCTGCCGGAGGCGACCTTCCGCTGCCCGACCGGCGCCATTCAGTGGGTGGTGGGAGCGCAATTCTCCCGGGAGCGGACCATCAGCGCCCGCAGCGGGGTCGCGCATGCCTAGCCTTGCCAATTCGGCCCTGCGCCTGCTGAGACGCATTCTCGGCGCTCCCACGCACGGGGCGGGAACTCACGCGGGCAGCGCGGTCGTGCTCGACGGCAATACCGCGGTCGCGGAGACGGAGGCCGCGATCTGCGAGGCCGCGGGGCTCGGCGGCTCCTTCCCCGCCGACGGCTCGGATCTCGCCTGGCGCACCGAGCAAGGCCGCCTGCGCGTGAACGCCGCGGGCGCGCCCCTGTCCAGCCAGGCCGGAGGGGGCGCGCGAGGCGCCCTGGCAGCGGCGATCGGGCTTTCCATGTCCGGCGTCCGCGCCACCGGCTTCTTCTCGGGCCCCGACCTCGCCGCCTGCCTGGATCTGCTCGCAACCGCCGCCGGCAGGCGGCTGCCCCTGGTGCTCCATCTCGCCGGACGCACCCTCGGCGGACCGGGCTCGTCCCTGGGCAACGGTCACGAGGCCTTCCACGCCTGCGCCGGATCCGGGTGTTTCCTGCTTGCGGCCGCCAATGTGCAGGAGGCGGCGGACTTCGCCCTGATCGCCCGCCACGCCGCGGAACGCGTGCTGCGCCCCGGCATCGTCGCCATGGACGGGGAGCAGACGGCCCTCGCCCTGCAGGACGTGCGGCTGCCGTCCGCGGGATTGATTGCGGACCTGCTCGGCGAGCCCGACGACCGGATCCCCTGCCCGATCGAGGCACAGCGGCTGCTTTTCGGCGACACCCGCAGGCTCGCCCCGCGCTGGCACGACCCGGACCACCCGGTCATGCTGGGCGCCCTGGTGCCAGACGAGGCTGGCGGATCCGGGCGCGCGGCGGCCAGCGTGTTCCTGGACCGATACCTGGGAGAGGCGCTGGACGACGCATTCGCGCGCTGCGCCGAGCTTACCGGACGGACCCACGCCCCCCTGTCGACCCACCGGCTGGACGACGCCCGCCTGATTCTGGTCGCCATGGGATCCGCGGTGGAGACCGCGGAGGCGGTGGCGGATCATCTGCGCGCCGCGCACCGCCAGAAGGTGGGGGTGCTGGGAATACGCTGCCTCAGCCCCTTTCCCGGCGCCGAGCTGGCGCGCAAGCTGGACCGCGGCGTGCGGGTGTGTGTCCTGGAATGCACCGACGCCCCCTTGTCCGGCGACCCGCCGCTGCTGGGACTGCTGCGCGCCGCGGTCGACCGCGCCGGGGAGAACGCCCGCTTCGGGGCCAACACCCATGCCGGATACCCCGTCCTGGGCGAGAAACATCGCCCGCGCTTCCTGTCGGCGATCTACGGCCTTGCCGGCGCTCCCCTGCGGGCGGCGGACCTGACGCGCCTGTGCCGGGAAGCGGACACCCTGGTCCAGCCCCGGGTCTACTTGGGGATGGATTTCGCACCCGCGGCGAGCGCCTTCCCCAAACGCCAGGTGCTCATCGATCGATTGCGCCGCGGCTATCCCGAGATCGCGGGGCTTGGACGGTGCGAACGGGACCGCTCGCCGGATCTCAGGCCCGCCGGTGCCTTGACCATCGCGATTCACCGTCACGCCGGAGGCGCGGGCGAGGGGTTGGCCGCGGAGACCGCCGCCCTCCTGCACCGCATCGGCGCCCAGCGCCTGCGCGCCAGGCCGGCCCTGTTCACACGGCCCTGGGGCGAGGCTTGCGTCGATCACATCACGAGCGGGCCTCTGCAGCTGCGGGAGCCGGGTGACGAGGCGCCGGTAGAGCTGGCCCTGCTTCTGACGGACCCGGGGCTGCCGGGACCGGATCCCGGTGCCGGTCTGGCGCCCGGCGGCAGCCTGGTGGTGCAGAGCGCGCTCCCCGACGAGGCGCTGTGGGCGCGCCTGACCCTCTCCACCCGTACCCGGTTGAAGGACGGCGCGGGCAACCTCTACCGGATGGCGCCGGCCGAGGGGCCGGCGGCGGGCACGGACGAATACCTGCTGGGCGCCATCTGCGGCCTGCTCCGGCAGCGCGGGCTCATCGACCTTACGCGCCGCCGGCTGCTCGGCGCGCGCGAGGAGATGCTCCGCCTGAGCCCAGCGGACGTCGAGCAGCGCTTGCGCCTGTTCGAGGCCGGACTGGACGCCCCGCGCGAGGTCGCCACCGCCGGACTCCCCCAGACGCTGACGCAGAGACCCGTCACGGCCGATGACGAGGCGCCCGCCCTGGTGCGCCGGATGGGCGGGAACGCGGAAGCCTACGACAGTCTGCCCCGATTCTGGGACCATGTCGGCGTCCTGTACGGTACCGGGAACACCTCCGAGCTGGCGCCGGACCCCCATCTGGCGCTCACGGCAGTTCCGCCCCTGTCCTCCAGCTTCCGGGATCTGAGTCCATGGCGCGACCGGCTCCCGAGCTTCGATCCCGCACTCTGCACCGGCTGCGGCGCCTGCTGGAGCGCCTGCCCGGAGGGTGCCGTCGGCGCCGTCGCCCTGACCCCCGCCCGCCTGATCGACTTCGGCATCCGCCGCGCCCGCGCGGATGCGCTGCGACCCCTGGCCTCCAAGCTGGCCGCGGGGGTCGCTCGTCTCTGCCAGGATCCGCAAGCGGCCGGACCCACCGCTGGAGACTTCATCCAGCTCGCCTACCAGGATCTCGAGGCCAGACTGCCCTTCCCGGCGGAGCGCAAGGCCGCCATCGGCGAGGCCCTGCAGACGCTCGTCGCCGGCATCGGTTGCCTGCCCCTGGCGATCACCGCGCCCTTGTTCGCGGACCTGGAGACCGACGCCGACGGCAACGGTGCCCTGCTCTCCCTGAGCCTCAGTCCCGAGACCTGCAAGGGCTGCGGGATCTGCGTCCAGGCCTGCGACCCGGGGGCACTGCGCGACACCCGCCAAGGCTCCCGGTCGCTGGCCCGGGCGCGCGAGGTGCGCGGGGTTTGGCAGGATCTGCCGGAAACGGACACCGCCATCGTCCAGGCCGTTCATGACCGCGCGCAGGTGGGACCGCTGGCGGTGTCGCTCCTCCGGCCCGGCGCGGCGTCGGCCATGGCGGGCGGGGACGGGGTGGAGCCTGGCTCCGGCGCGAGGCTCGCGCTGCGCCTTGCCTTGGCGGTCCTGGAGGCACGGCAAGCGCCCCTGCTTGCCGCATTCGCCGAGGAGGTCGGGGAGACGCGCGGGCGGATCAGGGCACTGATCCGGGACATCCTGGCGGATGCCCTGCCCGCCGACGACCTCGACGCGCTGGCCGGACGGCTGGAGGCCGTCGACTCGCGGCAAGCCGATCTCGGTGCCGTCCTCGGCGAAGGTGGGGGAGCCATCGAGAGCGCGGTGGATGCGACCCGGCTGCGCCGGCTGGTGCGGCTGGCGCGGGACCTGGGAGACCTCGCGTGGCGCCTGGAGACGGGGTCCCATGGCCTCGGGCGTGCCCGGCTGGGGCTGGTGCTCTCCCCGGACTCTGCCGTCGGCTGGGCCGGCGCCTTCCCCGACAACCCCTTTCCCCAGCCCGTCTTCCTCGACTGGACCGGGGACGGCGCCCAAGTCGCGGCCGGCCTGCTGGAGGGCCAGCTAAGGCAGGCAACCAAAGGGTTCGCGCAGATGCGTAGGGCGCGACTCGAGCTGGAGCGCCCGGCGGACGCCGCCCGGCTTTGGTCCGACTTGGACGGCCTCACCTGGCGGGAGCTCGACGGACCTGAGCGGGCGCTTTGCCCTTCCCTGTTGCTCGCCGGGGACAGCGCGAGCCTGGGGGGACGCGGCCTAAGCCAGCTCGCCCGGCTGCTGGGCAGCGACCTGCCGATACGGGTCTTGATCCTGGCGGATCTCGACCTGGGCCTCGGCGGCCACGCGGGCCTCGACCTGCCGCCCGCGCCGACCCAGGACGCGGCCATCGACCTCGCCCTGCTCACGCTTTCGCAACGCGGCGCCTATATCGCCCAGAGCTGCGCCGCGGTCCCCGATCACCTGGCCGCCAGCCTGGATGGCGCATTCGGTCACCGCGGTCCCGCCCTGCTGCATCTGCACGCCCCCAGCCCGGCGCGGCACGGCTTTGCCTCCGACCTGACCCTCGAGCGGGCGCGGGCCGCGGCGACGGCGCGGGTCTTTCCGCTGTTCCGGTACGACCCCAATGCCGAGGGCGTATTCGGCTCCCGCCTGGACCTGGACGGGAACCCGGACTCCCTCGAGCCCTGGGCGGACAGTCCCCTGGGGGCGGCCACCACGCCCGCGCACTGGGCGCTCGGCGAGGAACGCTTCGCGCACCTGTTCTCACCCCTGGCCGAGGACGCCCCGCAACCGACCGCACTGGCCGACTACCTCGCCCTGAACGACCAGCAGCGCCGCGGGCGCACGCCCTTCGTCGAGCAGGACGCCGGCATGGGCGAGGCCCGACGCCTGGTGGTCGACCCTCGCCTGGTCCGGGTCTGCGCGGAGCGGCAACAGGCCTGGCGCGTGCTGCAGGAGCTGGCGGGACTGGTCACCCCCTTCACCGCGCGGGTGCAGAGAGAGGCAAAGGAGCGGGTGGCCGCAGAGCACCAGGCAGAGCTGGATGCCATGGAGGCGGACTATCAGCACCGTCTGCAGGCGTTGCGCGAGCAGTACCAGGAGGAGACGCGGCACGACATCCGGGAACGGCTGATGGTGCTCGCGGGGTACGGCAACGCAGCCAGAAGCGCTGAACGGGGGGCGGCCGAGTGAAGGCGTTGTCCTACCTGCTCAGGCGCGGCTTCGCCCATGGCATCCACCCGGAGGAGCTGAAGGAGCGCACCAAGGGGCTGCACACCCAGCGCATGCCCTTCGTCGCGCGTTACGTGCTGCCATTGAAGCAGCACCTGGGGGCGCCATCCAAGCCGGTGGTGGAGGTCGGGCGGCGGGTGAGGCGCGGCGAGCTGATCGCCGATTCCGGGGCCTTCGTTTCCACCGCCTTGCACGCGCCGGTCACCGGGTGGGTGCGCGCCATCGGGCGCCGACGCTTCCCGGACGGGCGCTACGAGCAGGCGATCGAGATCGAGGCGGACCCCTACGCGACCCAGCGCCTGGCGGAAGAGCGCCCGCCGGACTGGCGCGGCCTGTCGCTCGAGGACCTGGTCCCGGTCATCCAGAGGTCGGGGATCGTCGGGCTCGGCGGGGCGGCCCTGCCGGCACACGTCAAGTATTCCCTGCGAGAAGGCCTGAAGATCAAGTACCTGATCGCCAACGGCGCCGAGTGCGAGCCCTATCTCACCAACGACCATCGGGTGATGGTGGAGCGTCCCGAGGCCCTGCTGCAGGGCCTGGAGATCCTGCACACCTTGCTCGGTGCCGATGAGACCATCATCGGTGTCGAGCAGAACAAGCCGGACGCCATCGAGATCCTGCGCGAGCGCATCGGCGGGGACGGTCGCTTCCGGGTACATCCCTTGCGGGTCAAGTACCCCCAGGGCGACTCCAAGATGATGATCAAGTCGATTCTCGGCATCGAGGTCCCCGCCGGGCTGCACGCGGCGGACCTGGGGATCATCATGAACAACGTCAGCACGGTGGCAGCCATCGCCGACTACTTTGCCACCGGCATGCCCTATATCGACCGCATGGTGACGGTCTCCGGCCCAGGCATCCCCTACCCGGCGAACCTGATCGTGCCCCTGGGCACGCCGGTGCGCGAGGTGCTGCGCTTCTGCGGTGGCCTGAGCGACGACACCCGTGAGGTGATCATGGGCGGCCCCATGATGGGGACCCCGATCGCCAGCCTGGATGCCCCCATCATCAAGACCAGCTCCGGTGTGCTCGCCTTCACCGAGCGCGAGACCGCGCGACCCCGGGAGTACCCGTGCATCCGCTGCGGGCGCTGCGTCGAGGCCTGCCCCTACTTCCTCAATCCATCGCGTCTCGCGCGGCTGGCCAAGGCCCGCATGTACGACGAGATGAAGCGCGCCCAGGTGATGGAGTGCGTCGAGTGCGGCTCCTGCACCTACTCTTGTCCGTCGGGGATCCCAATCGTGCAGCTCATCCGTGGCGCCAAGAACGACCTCTGGACCAGGAAGGGCAAGACCGGGTGAAGAGCAAGGACCCCAGGCTGCTGGTGCAGCCGTCGCCGCTGCTCAAGCAGCGCATGACCACGGGTCAGGCGATGCGCGACGTCCTCATCGCCCTGCTGCCGGCCACGGTGGCCGGGATCTGGTACTTCGGCCTCGGCGCCCTGCTGGTCCTGACCGCCTGCATCTCCGGCGCGGTGCTCACGGAATGGGCCTTCGCCCCGGCGGCCGATCGTCACGAGCGGATGCGCGACGGCAGCGGCCTGATCACCGGCCTCCTGCTCGGCCTGAGCCTGCCCCCGGGGCTCGCCCTCTGGATGGCCTTCCTCGGCGGGGTAGTCAGCATCGGGCTGGGCAAGCTGATCTGGGGCGGGCTGGGTCACAACCTGTTCAATCCCGCGCTGGTGGGGCGGGCCTTCCTGCTCGCCGCCTTCCCGGTGGCCATGACCACCTGGAGCCCGCAGTCCGGCCCCGCGGGCCTGTTCGACGTGCAGCCCTCCAACCTTGCCCTGCCATTCATGCAGGCCGGCTACGACGCCGTGACCGCAGCCACCCCCCTGGGCCTGATGAAGTTCGAGTCCCAGCCCACGGCCCTGTGGGATCTGATGCTAGGCAAGACCTCCGGCTGCATCGGGGAGACCAGCGGGCTGCTGCTGATCCTCGGCGGCGTCTACCTGCTGCTGCGCCGGGACCTGGACTGGCGCATCCCGGCCGGAATCCTGGCCAGCGTCGCCGCCTTCTCCGGCCTGCTGTTCCTGATCGACCCCGGCAAGTATCCCGGCCCGCTTTTCTCGGTCTTCTCCGGCGGCCTGCTGCTGGGGGCCATCTACATGGCGACCGACCCCGTCACCTCGCCCATCACCCCGCGCGGGGCCTGGATCTTCGGCGTCGGCGTCGGGCTGCTCGTGATCCTGATCCGGGTGTTCGGCGGTTTTCCCGAGGGCGTCATGTACGCGATCCTGCTGATGAACGCCGCCACGCCCCTGATCGACCGCTACACCCAGCCCAGGGTCTTCGGCAAGGGAATCAGGTCCAGGTGAACGGCGAACCGGGCACGATCGCCAGGGACACGGGGCCCTCCTCCACCCGGCTGGTGGCGACCCTCGGACTCGCCGGGCTGCTCTCGGGCCTGATCATCGTGTCCGTGTACGAGGCCAGCCTCCCGCGCATCGAGGCCTACAAGGCGAAGGTTCTGCGCGAGGCGGTGTTCGAGGTGCTGCCCGGAGTCGCCAGCATGCAGCGGCTGGTCTACCAGGACGGCCGGCTGCTTCCGAAGGAGTCGGAGGCCAAGGGCGAGGAGGCGGTCTTCGCCGGCTACGACGGCCAGGGCCGGCTGGTCGGATACGCCGTTCCCGGCGCGGGTCCTGGCTTCCAGGACGTGATCCGGCTCCTCTACGGCTATCTGCCGGCGCGGCGCGAGGTCAGCGGCATGGAGATCCTGGAGAGCCGGGAGACCCCGGGGCTGGGCGACAAAATCTACAAGGACGCGGATTTCGTGGCGGGCTTCGTCGGGCTGTCCGTCGACCCTGAGATCCTGGCGGTGAAGAAGGGCAAGAAGGCGGCCCGCAACGAGATCGACGCCATCACCGGCGCGACCATCTCCTCCAAGGCCGTGGTCCGGATCATCAACGAGGCGAATCGGGTGTGGGGCGCGCGCCTGGAGCCGCTGTCCGGCCCGGCTTCCGGGGGCACAAATCCGTGAGCGCGGAGTGAGCGATGTCGAAGGCACAAGCTGACGCCTACCAGGAGTTCGTCAAGGGCCTGTGGCGGGACAACCCGGTGTTCGTCCAGGTGCTCGGCATGTGCCCCATGCTGGCGGTGACCAACTCGGCGGTGAACGCGCTGGCCATGGGCGGCGCCACCTTCTTCGTGCTGGTCGCGTCCAGCTTCCTGGTGTCCTCGCTCAAGCGCTGGATACCGAAACAGGTGCGGATCTCCACCTACATCATCATCATCGCCACCTTCGTCACCGTCACCGATTTCACCCTGGCGGCCCTGGTCCCCGAGATCCACAAGGAGCTTGGCGCCTTCATTCCGTTGATCGTCGCCAACTGCATGATCCTCGGCCGTCAGGAGGCCTTCGCCTCCCGGCACGGGGTGCGCCTCGCGGTGGTGGACGCGCTGGGGATGGCGACTGGATTCTTGTTCGCCCTGTTCGCGCTCGGGAGCGTCCGCGAGATCCTCGGCGAGGGCAGGTTCTTCGGCATCGACCTGTTCGGACCGGACTTCGAGCCCTGGGTCATCATGATCCTGCCGCCGGGGGGGTTCCTCACCCTCGGGTCTGCTGCTCCTGTTCTTCAGCTGGGTGAAGGAGCGCAAGGAGAAGCTCGCCGAACGGCTGGCCGCGGCGGAGGCCGAGACGCGATGAACGAGCTGGTCTGGATCTTCGTCAGCGCGCTCCTGATCAACAACTTCGTGCTCGCCTATTTTCTCGGGCTCTGTCCCTTCCTCGGCGTCTCCGGGCGCCTGGAGACCTCTTTCCGGCTCGGGCTGGCGACCGTGTTCGTCATGCTCGTCACCGCCCTGTGCGCCTGGCTGCTCAACACCTACGTGCTGATCCACGCCCCGTACCTGCGCCTGATCAGCTTCATCGTGGTGATCGCGAGCACGGTGCAGTTCATCGAGATGGTCATCAAGAAGCTGAGCCCGGGGCTGTTCCGGGCGCTTGGGATATTCCTGCCGCTGATCACCACCAACTGCGCCATCCTGGGGCTGGCCATCTTCTCCACCAACAAGGGCTACGGGCTCGCGGAGGGCCTGATCTACGCCCTTGGCGCCGGGCTCGGCTTCACCCTGGCGCTGGTGCTGATGGCCGGGATGCGCGAGGAATCGGAGCTTGCACCGGTACCCCGGCTGATCCGCGGCACCGCCATGAACCTCATCATCGCCGGCATCCTGTCCATGGCCTTCATGGGCTTCGCCGGCCTGTTCAGTCAGGCCTGAGCCATGTGGAGCCACCTCTGGTCGATTCTCGCCTTGGCGGCCCTGTGCGCGGCATGGGTGCTTTTCCAGCGATGGCTGAAGCGGGTGGATCCCGACGGAAGGGAGCTAGAGCAGGGCTGCGGGCGTTGCGCCCGCGACTGCGACAAACGGCGCTGATCCGACGGCTCGGACCGTCCGTGTTCAGGGGAGGGGTCTATAACCTGGGTGCGCCTACCGCGGCGCACTCCGCGGACTCGCCAACCTCCTTGAAACCGCGCTCCGGGCCAGTGACGTAACTCCCGCCCGTGCCCCCGCTGGTCTGGCGCCGGTAGGGGACCTCCACCACGCCGTCCTTGACGAAGCCCGAGGGCTTGCCGAGCTCGTCGTAGTAAACGCAGACGCCTTTTTCGACCACGAACTCCCCGACGTAACGGTGCGATACCTTGCGCTTGAGGTTGGATGCGAAATCCAGTCCGAGAAAGTGGCTGATCAGGCCGCGGATCACCCCGGCGTGTGCCACCAGCAGGAGGGTGTCGTTGGCATGCATCCGCTGCAGGGACAGGACGAAGTCGACGCTCCTGCGCTGCATCTGGTGGAAGCTCTCCCCCTCGGGAAAGACGAAGTCCGGGTCCTTCTTGTACTGAGGGAAATTTGCCTCAACCCAATCCTTTGACTGCTCGAAAAGCTCCCCGTAATTGACCTCGTTGAGCTCGTACGCGGCGTGCACCAGATCGCATCCCCGCTTCTCGGCGAAGTAACGCGATGTCTCGCGCGACCGCGCCAGGGCGCTGGAGTAAAAGGCGTCGAAGCGGATGTCCCGGTTACGGATCAGCTCGTCGATATGCGCGAGATCGGCTTCCCAATCGTCCGCCCGCGGGGCATCCCCCCACCCCATAATCCGCCGCTGCTCATTGTTGACGGTCTTGTAGTGGCGAACGAGTATGAATCTCATGACTGACCACTCATTACATGAATCTTAGGAAATTTAATGTAGATGAGAAGCGATTGCCAGTAATGATTCACGCATGGGTCGGCCGCGGTCACGACCAGTCAGATCCCAAGGCCTAACCTGGGAGGCGTCCGCGGCGCCGTCTTTTCAATGATCGCCCCCAGCCTCACGGGGGCAGGGCTCGTTAGGGAAGCGTTTGATCAGCACTTCCCGCGGCACATGGATGTGGCGCCATTTTCAAGCGCGTAAGCGATTGAAAATGAAGCCATCCAAGAATCGCGCTTCTTGGGTGGCGTGCTGATTTTGGCCAGGATGGCCAATAATCGGCGTCTCCTTAGCCTACTCCGCCCGCGAGATAGCCGGCGGGAGGACGTCCTTGGTGATGCGTTTGGCCAGGGTGTAGATGCGGCGCATCTGATCGACGAACGACATCTGCAGCCGGATCAGCGTCAGGTAGTCCGGGTCATCCGTGGCAAGGCGCTCGGCCTTTCGCGACAGGAGCCGCTCCGACTGCTCGCGCACCTGCACCTTCAACATCAACACGGATTCGGCGGCGCGCTGGTCATTGTCGCGCAACGCCTGCACCGTCAGCTCCACCGCCTCGATTACGGTGGCGTACAGCTCCTCCAGCATGGCCCGGGACTCGTCGCCCGCCGCGGAGTCCACATCGCAAGCCTTGCGCGCGAGGGCTGCCAGGTCCGTCTCGATCACATCCGCGAGGTTCTCCAGATTGTCGGTCGCCATCATCAGGCCCTGAAACTCCGCGCTTTCCTGGTCCGTGAGCATGCCCTTGCGGACCAACCCCAGGTACCTGAGTATCTCCTCCTCCAGGACATCGACCTGATCATCGCGACGAACGATGTCGTCCAGACGCCCCCGGTCGCGATCCCGGAACGCGGGTCCGACGTCTTTCAACATGCCGACGACGATTTCGCCGACCCGCCCCAATTCCAGGCGCACCTGCTGCAGCGCCACAGTCGGCGCCGCGAGCGCTGCTTGATCGAGGAACTCGGGCCGCGCGATCACCCCCTCTTCGGGTCGGCGCTCGCGAACGAGCCATTCCGCAAGCCGCGCGAACCAGCCGGTAAACGCGATGAATAGCAGCGTGTTGATCACGTTGAAGAAGGTATTTGCGTTGGCGATCTGACGCGGCACCTCCGCAGCGGCTCGCGCGGAGCCCTCCAACTCCGGGCTGGACGGCGACAGCCAGACCGCAATGTCCACCAGCAGCCAGATCAACGGCAGCCACAACAAGACGCCGAGGACATTGAAGGCGACGTGGACGACCGACGCCCGTGTGGCATCGACGGACTTGCTGCTCAGGATGCCCATGAACGCCGTCGTGACGGCGGTGCCGATGTTTGCTCCCAGCGCCAGCGCGATGCCGGCCGGCAACGACAGCAGCCCCTCGCTCGCCATGGCGATCGCGATCCCGACCGTGGCCGCCGACGACTGGACGATGGCGGTGAAGACGGCGCCGGCCAGGATTCCCGCCATGGGCCGCTCCATCGCGGTCAGCATGTCCAGGAAGGGCTGATAGCTGCGGAGCGGAGTCATGGCGGAGCTCATCAGGCCCATGCCGTAGAACACCAGCCCGATGCCCATGATCATCATGCCGTAGTGCTTCACGCGCTCACGCTTGGCGCTGTAGAACATGAAGAAGCCGATCGCGACCGGGCCCAGCGAGTACGCCGACAGATTGAAGGCCAGTAGCTGGGCGGTGACCGTGCTGCCGATGTTCGCCCCCATGATGACCCCGACCGACTGCGCCAAGGTCATCATGCCGCCGCTGATGAAGCTGACCACCAGCAGGGTGGTGACCGTCGAGGAGTTGAGAACGCCGGTCACGAAGGCACCGGTGAGTGCGCCCATGAAGCGATTGGTGGTCAGCTGCGCCAGCACCCGCTTCATGGTCTGGCCTGCGGCTTTCTTCATGCCCTCCGACAACAGCTGCAGGCCGCCGAGGAAAAGGGCAAGACCGCCGAACAGCCCCAGGCCGAGCTGCAGCCAATCCGGGGACACCTGCTCGGTTGACTGTTCGGCAGCGGCGGCGATCAAGGCGACCACCAGAAGGGCCACGCCCGCGGAGAGCGCAGAGAGACGGACGGCGACGCGCCGGATCGGGTCCGCAAACCCGCCTCGCGGCCGCAGGTTGAGATGCTGGTGTTGGATCATGCGAGGAATACCTGGATTGAAACGGACCGACCGGGGACGCCGGCCCCCACCGCCAGGCACACAGAACCCGGAGTCGAACCCGATCGGCTACCCGCCGGAAACGGGTCGCTTCTTGGAAACCGTGCGCGGGACGACTCCCTTCTTGGTCGCCGTCTTCTTGGCAACCGCAGGTGTCGCGCTGGCTGCGCCGCGCTTCTCATCGGCGGAGTCGACCCGCGCGTTCGCGTCAGGTGGCGAGGTGGCGGCGGCCGAGTAATCCTTGACCCTGTCCAGCGCCGCCTTGGCGTTGCGCTCAGCCGCGTCCAGCCTGGCCTGCGCCTCCTTCGCCTTCTCCAACGCCGCGGCCGCCTCGCCTTGCTCCTTGGCGCTCGCCTGCGCGAGGGCCTGCGCCGTTCTCGCCTGAGCCTCCGCCGTCTTTGCCTGCGCCCGCGCGGTCTCGGCCTGGGCGGCCGCGGTCTCGGCTTGGGCCTGCGCCTCTACTGCGAGCTCCGCCTTGGAATCCGAGATGATCCGCTCTGCTTCGGACAGGGCATCCCGCCGCGAACGCTCGATCTCCTTCGCGGCGGCTTGCTTGATCTTGGCGATCTCCGCCTGGGTCTCTGACCTGACCCGATCGACCTCGGCGCGGGCATCCTCCATCGCCTTGTCCGCCCGCTCCTTCGCTTCCGCCCCCTGCCTGCGCGCCTCCGCGATCTCGGCCTGGGCCTGCGCGGCCTTCGCCTGGGCCTCCGCCTGCAACTGCGCCGCGAGCGCCTCGGCCTTGGCGGCCTGGGCCTTGGCCTTGGTGGTCTCCGCCTGCGCCGCGGCCTGGGCCGTCGCGACCCGCTCCTGCGCCTGCGCGACCTCGATCTGGGCCCTGGCCGTCTCGAGCAGCTCCTTGATCAGCGATGACGCGCCCTTCAGCGACTTGTCTGAACTCGACATGGGATCTCAAACTCCTCCTCGGGTGATGTCTTGGTGGGGATCGCCGCCAATTATGAAAAAAGCGCGCCGCCGGTGCACCGACTTCTCGGCGCTGGTGCATCCGGCGGCGTTCGCCTCGACTGCCGGTCATCCCGGGCGGCGGGACCCGGCTGTGGGAATCCTCTCAGTCCTCGACGCCCATCTCCTCCTGCACCGTCTTGACGATCCGCTTGTCGATGCTCAGCAGCTCGTCCCGGCGATCGGGGTAGTCAATCTGGCTGAGCAGGTAACGGATGGCGTTGATGCGGGCGCGCTTCTTGTCGTCGGACTTGATGATGATCCAAGGGCTGTCGGCGGTGGACGTGAAGAAGAACATGTCCTCCTTGGCCTTGGTGTAGTCGTCCCACTTGTCCTGGGACTCCTGGTCCACCGGGCTCAGCTTCCACTGCTTGAGCGGGTCGTGGGTGCGCTTGTTGAACCGCCGCGCCTGCTCTTTCTTGCTCACGGAGTAGTAGAACTTGACCAGCGTGATGCCCGAGCGGATCAGCATGCGCTCGAGCTCGGGCACGGAGCGCAGGAACTCCTTGACCTCGGCCCCGCTGCAGAAGCCCATGACCCGCTCCACCATCGCCCGGTTGTACCAGCTGCGGTCGAAGAAGGTGATCTCCCCGGCCGAAGGCAGGTTGGCGATGTAACGCTGGAAATACCACTGGGTACGCTCGCGGTCGCTCGGCTTGTCCAGGGCCACTACCCGCGCGCCGCGGGGATTCATGTGCTCGACGAAGCGCTTGATGGTTCCGCCCTTGCCACCCGCGTCGCGGCCCTCGTTGATCACCAGCAGCCGCAGCCCCTCTTCCTTGGCCCAGTTCTGCATCTTCAGCAGCTCCACGTGCAGGGGCATGATGAGATCGAGGTAGTCGGCGGCGCTGAGCTTGGTCAAAGGTTCGGCCAGGTCGTCCGGCTGCCCTTTGCGGTTGCTGGACTTCTTTGCCTGCTTGAGCTTGTACTCCTCGGCGTCCTTACCGCTGGGCTTGATGACCGGCGCCGGGGCCTCGGCGACTGAGGCAGCCGCGTTCCTCGCCCTCTTGTCCGTCTGCGGCCGACTGGCCGTTGCCGCCGCCGCGCTTCGACTCCGCCGCCTCCGGCTCGGGGGTCTCGTCATCATCGGTGTCCATGTCGAGCGCCTCCTGCTCCAGCAATCCGTCATCACTGGTCGGGGTCTCGAGCTTCGCCGCCCCTCGGCGTGAGGTTCTGCGGGTTCGGGTCGTTGTCGTCATCTTTCTCCTCCACCTATTGGTATCGATGTTCCGGAAGGGACCGCGGCGGGAAGGCGTTCGTTCGACTTCCGCATTGGCAGCAACGTGAATGTTACGGTATTGTTACCGAAGAATGATAAATTGGCGAACCGGATGATGCCGCGTGGCATTCGAAGGACAACGCCAGTGCTTCCCAGGGAACGAGAAGAACACCGGGGGGCACAATACGCAGCCCTGATCGGCCGCACAACGCCGATTCAGCGCTGCCCCAGCCCTTGATTTTCGCGACTTGTCGGGGGCGGACCCAAGGGTCCGCTGTAATCCAGTTCGCGCGGACAGTCGTCTGCGAGCGCGAGCGCCACTGCGTCTGTGGAGTTTAACCGTCCTTGGACATCCTATCCGTACTCGTCGTCATCGCCGTGGCCGTGGTCCTGATCTTCGACTACACCAACGGCTTTCACGACGCATCCAACATCATCGCCACCCCCATCGCCTCGCGGGCCCTGACGCCTGTCCAGGCGGTGGTGATCGTCGCCACCTTCGAGTTCCTCGGCCCCATGCTTGGCGGCACGGCGGTGGCGAACACCATCGGCAAGTTCGTCAACCTGGACGACATCGCGGCCATCCTCTCCGTCACCGTCATCCTGTGCGGACTGTCCGGGGCCATCTTCTGGAACCTCATCACCTGGTGGTTCGGCATCCCCTCCTCGTCGTCCCACGCCCTCGTCGGCGGTCTGGCCGGCGCGGTGCTCGTCGCCGTCGGCTCCGATCACGTGATCTGGGGCTTCTCCCAGCTCGCCCAGGGGCAGTTCACGGGTGTGACCAAGGTGCTGTTGGCCCTGATCATCTCGCCGATCATCGGCTTCTGGGCGGGCTTCCTGATCCACCGGCTGGTCTTCTTCCTCATGCGCGGGGCCAAGCCCGGCGTCAACAAGTTCTTCAAGCGCATCCAGATCTTCTCCTGCGCCGGCCTGGCCTTCGCCCACGGGGCCAACGACGCCCAGAAGAGCATGGGCATCATCACCCTGGTGCTCATCAACGGCGGCATCCTCACGGAGTTCGTGGTCCCCTTCTGGG
This sequence comes from uncultured Gammaproteobacteria bacterium, assembly GCA_963698495.1. Taxonomy (GTDB): domain Bacteria; phylum Pseudomonadota; class Gammaproteobacteria; order Chromatiales; family Chromatiaceae; genus CAVORB01. The sequence continues at coordinate 124,751 of CAVORB010000046.1, forward strand.
TCATCCTGGCCTGCGCCACGGCCATCACCCTGGGCATCCTGTCCGGCGGCTGGCGCATCGTGCGCACGGTCGGTTTCGGCATCTTCAAGGTCCGCCCCATCCACGCCTTCGACGCCCAGCTGACCTCCGCATCCGTAATCTTCACCGCCTCGATGATCGGCGCACCGGTCTCCACCACCCACGTCGTCAGCTCCGCGCTGATGGGCATCGGCGCCTCAGAACGTCCCAAGGCCGTTCGGTGGGCGAAGGCGCGGGACATCATCAGCACCTGGGTCATCACCATCCCGGGCGCGGGCACCGTGTCGGTCCTGACCTATCTGGTCGTCAACGCCATTGTCGGCGTGAACTGAATTTCACCGCGTTCTAGCTTCTTCTCATGCTGAATAACAGAGGATTACCCCTATGAGCGGCAGCTCCAACTCAATTGTCACCAGGCTGGTCGATCGCGTGTTCCCCATCATGCCGGACTTTTACGGCTTGATCGGCGCCCAAGCCGAACAGGTCTGCCAGTCCATGGACGTGTTCGTCAAGTTCATGGAGACCGGGGACATGGAGATCGGCAACGAGGTGCGGGCCAAGGAAAAGGAAGGCGATGAGCTGAAGGCCAGGCACATGGAGATTCTGAACCACGCCTTCGCGACCCCCATGGACCGGGAGGACATCTACCGCGCCATCGTCACCATCGACGAGATCCTGAACTACGCCAAGACCACGGTGCGCGAGATCGAGGCCCTCGACATCAAGCCCGACGAGCACATGGCTGAGATGGCCCGTCTGATGCGCGACGGCAGCAGGGAACTGCGCGACGGCTATAAGAAGCTCTCCGACAAGCCCATGCAGGCGGAGGAGAACGCCGCGGCGGCGCGCAAGGCGGAGCGCAACACGGAGAAGGTCTACCGCGCCGCATTGGCCGACCTCTTCAGCGCCGATCATCTGGTCGAGGCCCTGAGGCAGAAAACCGAGAACGCCGAGGCCGACGCCATGTTGTACGTCATCGAGACCTTCAAGCGCCGGGAGGTGTACCGTCACCTCTCCAACGGCGCCGACCGCCTCGAGCACGCGGCCGGCGTGCTGCACGACATCGTCGTTCAGATCGCCTGACAAGGGTTATCCCGCCGGCCACCGATGGCCGGCGCCTTTGTCCGCAAGACGGCGGCTGCCCGGACGTCATGCTCCGGGCGGCACTCCCGCCCCGTGAGGCCGGCCGATTCCGCCGCCGCGACTCCCTGCGCTATCGCACCAGGCCCACGGGAAACACCATCCGAATCCGCAGCACCGCTCGAACGGGAATGTATTCCGCCGTGATATCCGGGACACCGCCGCGTTTCTTGTCTTTCAGATCGTGGAGGGCGTGCCCCAGATCGGAGGAGAGCGGCGAGCGGGACCCGCGCGCCCGGACTCGACGGCTCACCTGACCCTGTCCTCGATCCAACGCGTCAGGCCGGATACGGTCCCCCACCCGAAGCATTGGCGACCCGCTTGGAGCCATGTGACGAGCCCACCCGCACCGGCACCGCTGCTCGGCGCGCAGAAGCCTCGGAACTGGCCTATACTCGGCCCGCTCTCCGCGCGCGTCGGGCGCCGGGGACCGGCTGGATCACGATAACAACGCCCTGAACGGGGACTACCGGGAGGATACCCAATGCACTTCGCACTCAAGAAACTGCTTCGCCGCTCGTCGCTCGCCTGTGTCGGTATGCTGTTCGGGCTGAGCCAGACCGCTTCGGCCCTGGAAGACAAGCTCGTAATCGTCACCTCCTTTCCCGAGGATCTTACCGGCGTCTTTCAAAGCGCCTTCGAGCAGAGGCACCCCGGAACCAGGGTCGAGGTGCTCAACAAGAAGACCTCCGCCGGCGTGAAATACCTGCAGGAGACCGCTGGCAACAACACCACCGACATCTTCTGGGTATCCGCCCCGGACGCCTTCGCGGTGCTCAAGAGCAAGGGGTTGCTGCAGCCGTATCAGCCGACGGCCAGCGGCATACCGGACAAGATCGGCAGCTTCCCGATCAACGACCCCGACGGATACTTCTTCGGCTTCGCCGCCTCGGGCTACGGCCTCATGTACAACACCCGCTACCTCAAGGCCAAGAAGCTGCCGGAGCCGAAGGAGTGGGACGACCTCAAGGACCCCATCTATTTCGAGCACGTGGGCATGTCCGCTCCCTCCCGGTCCGGCACCACCCACCTCACGGTGGAGGCGATTCTGCAGGGCGAGGGATGGGACAAGGGCTGGGCAACCCTCAAGGAGCTGTCCGGAAACTTCAAGACCGTCACCGAGCGCAGCTTCGGCGTCCCCGACGGCGTCAACAGCGGCGAGTTCGGCATCGGCATCGTGATCGACTTCTTCGGCTTCTCCTCCAAGGCGAGCGGCTTCCCGGTGGAGTTCGTGTACCCGACGGTCACCGCCCTGGTCCCGGCCAACGTGGGCATGGTCAAGAACGCGCCGCACCCGCAGGCGGCGGCCGCCTTCATCGAGTTCCTGCTCTCCGACGAGGGTCAGATGCTGCTGTTCGACCCCAAGATCAGCCGGCTTCCGGTCAAGCCGGAGATCTACGCCAAGGCGCCCCCCGGGCTGCCCAACCCGTTCGAGGACAGCTCCATCGGGGCAGCGGTCAACTTCGACTCCGACCTTTCCGAGGGCCGCTACAACCTGGTGAATTCCCTCTACGACCAGCTGGTCACCTTCCGCCTCGACGACCTGCGGGAGGCCACCAAGGCCGTCTACGCGGCGGAGGCCGCACTGGCGAAGAAGCCGAACCCGGAGGCGCAGAAGCTGGTGGACGGGGCGCGCGCCCTGATCGCCGCCGTTCCGATCACCGAGGAGCAGGCCAACGACAAGGCCTTCGCCGCCATCTTCGAGAAGAAGCGCGATAAGGCCACCGACGAGGTGCCCCAGCGCCAGGCGGAGGTGGAGGAGCAGTGGGACCGCTTCGCCCGGGAGAACTACGCCAAGGCGAGGGACATGGCGCGCCGCGCGGAGGGGATGGCGGACTGATGCGGCGGGAATCGGGCGGCGCTTGCCGCGAGACCGGCGCGCGCCCGACCCGGGGCGCGCCCCCTGCTCGGCGCCGCCGGGGTTGAGCACACTGCGAGGACATTGGGGAACTGCCGGCGTCGCCGTGGCGCTGGCGCTGTTCCTGCTGGCCTTCCTGATCGTTCCGGTCCTTAAGGTCGTCTTTGTCGCCTTCCTCGACCCCCATACCGGGGGCTTCACCCTGGTCAACTTCCAGGACTTCTTCCGCACCTCCCTGTTCCGTGAGTCCTTCTGGAACTCCCTCTACGTGGCCAGCGTGTCGGTGGTGATTGCGACGCTCATCGCCGTGCCCCTCGCCTACTTCACCAGCCGCTTCAACTTCGGCGGCGCGGTCCTGATCCAGACCCTGGGCGTGATCCCGCTGATCATGCCGCCATTCGTCGGCGCCGTGGCCATGCAGATGCTGTTCGGCACCAACGGCAGTGTGAACCTGCTGCTCGACGAGCACCTCGGCTTCACCATCCCCTTCATGGAAGGGCTGAACGGGGTCATCCTGGTGGAGAGCATCCACTACTTTCCCTTCATCCTGACCAACCTCTCGGCGAGCCTCATCAATATCGACCGCTCGCTGGAGGAGTCGGCCCAGAACCTGGGGGCGAGCGGCCTGCGGCTGTTCCGCCGCATCGTCTTCCCATTGGCCATGCCGGGCTATGTCGCCGGGGCGGCCCTGGTGTTCCTCAAGGTCTTCGACGACCTGGGCACGCCCCTGCTGCTCAATGTCAACAACATGCTCGCCCCGCAGGCCTATCTGCGCATCACCTCGGTCGGCATTACGGACCCGATGGGCTATGTGATCTCGGTGATCCTGGTGCTGTTCTCCGTGTTCTCGCTCTGGGTCTCCTTCCTCGCCTTCCGCGGCCGCGACTACGCGTCGGTGCAGAAGGGCGGCGGCGGCCTGCTCAAACGCGACCTGCGCCCCTGGGAGAAGGCGGGCGCCTATGCCGTGATCCTCCTCATTCTGGCCCTGGTGCTGGCGCCCCACATCGGGCTGCTGCTGTTGTCGTTCGGCACCATCTGGTCCTACGCGCCGCTGCCGGACGCCTTCACCCTCGAGCACTACGCGCGGGTCTTCGAGTCCTCGTCCCAATACATCACCAACACCCTGCTCTACGCCGGACTGGCCGCGAGCATCGACGTGGCGCTCGGCACGGCGATCGCCTATATCGTCTGGCGCACCCAGCTGCCGGGACGCAAGTGGCTGGATTACGCGGCGACGGCGGCACTGGCGGTCCCCGGCGTGGTCCTGGGCATCGGCTTCCTGCGCACCTTCTTCGACCTTCAGGTCCCGGTCACCGGCCAACCCCTCGCCACCTGGTGGCCGATGCTGGTGATCGCGCTCGCCATTCGCCGCCTGCCTTACGCCCTGCGCGCCTGCGTGGCGGCGCTGCAGCAAGTGAGCGAGACCCTGGAGGAAGCGGCGGAGAACCTGGGCGCCACCAAGCGACGCACCGTGTGGCGGATCGTCGTCCCCCTGATGTCCGGGGGAATACTGGCCGGGTTCGTCACCAGCTTCGCCACGGCATCCGTCGAGCTCTCCGCCACCCTGATGCTGGTGGCCCAGCAGTCCGACGCGCCGCTGTCTTACGGCATCTACGTCTACATGCAGTCGGCGGCGGGGCGCGGCCCCGGGGCGGCCCTGGGCGTGATCGCCGTCGTGATCGTGGGCCTGGGCACCTATGTGTCCCATCGCATCATCGAGCGCGGACGGCGGGCGCGCGGGAGCGACCGGGTGGTTGCCGAGACAGTGCCGAGCTAGGGGGATGGTGATGGGGGAGCAACGCGGTGTCAGCGTGTTACTGCAGAGCATCAGCCTGGCGTTCGGTCGCCATCGGGTGCTCGAGGACATCAACCTCGAGATCGAGCCGGGGGAGCTGTTCGCCTTCCTCGGCCCCTCGGGCTCGGGCAAGTCGACCCTGCTGCGCGTCATCGCCGGATTCGGCCCGCGTCCGGGCGGCCGGGTGTTGGTCGACGGCGAGGACATCGCGTCGCTTCCGCCCTGGAAGCGCAATATCGGCATGGTGTTCCAGAACTATGCGCTCTGGCCGCACATGACCGTGGGCCGCAACGTCGCCTTCGGTCTGGAGGAGCGACGCGTACCACGTCAGGAGACGCGCCGGCGCGTGGCGTCCGCACTGGATCTCGTCGGCCTGGGCGAGCTCGCGGACCGCCGGCCGTCCCAGCTCTCGGGCGGGCAGCAGCAGCGGGTCGCCCTCGCCCGGACCCTGGTCGTGGAGCCGCGGGTGCTGTTGCTCGACGAGCCCCTGTCGAACCTGGACGCCAACCTTAGGGTGCGGGTGCGCCGCGAGTTGCGCGACCTGCAGCGCCGTTTGGGCATCACGACGATCTTCGTCACCCACGACCAGGAAGAGGCGAACACCATGGCCGACCGCATGGCCGTGCTCAACGACGGCCTGTTGCAGCAGGTGGGCTCGCCGATGGAGCTCTACGACCGTCCGGCCAACCGCTTCGTCGCCCACTTCCTCGGCAGCGCGAACCTGATTGAAGGCGAGCTCGCACGTGAGCCCGGCGGCACGGTGTTCCAGGGCAGTGACGGCCTGCGTCTGCCCGCCGCCCCGGCGGGCATGCACGGCGGCCCCGTGTCCGCGATGTTTCGACCCCAGGACATGGAGATCCGGCCCGCCGCAGATTCCCCGCCGCAGGACGGGCGGCTCTGGCTCTCCGGCCTGGTGAGCGACAGCGAGTTCCTCGGAAACCTGGTGCGTTACACGGTGACGGTCGGTCGGCATCGGCTGGTGGCGGACGACGGGCACCACGTAGGCCGGGAGCACTTGGAACCGAACACGGCCGTCTGGATCGGCCTCGCGCCCGAGCGAGTACGCTTTCTCGACAGCTAGCCAGCCCTGAACCGACGGGGAAAAGCCCGACTGCGTTGCGGGAAAGGGATTGTTTTCAGTTAAACTCCGAGCCTGAAGCCCAACACGGCGGCAGTACCCGACACGATAACAAGCACTACTGACCCGGTTCCGAAAGAGAGACTATGCCAACCAAATCCAAAGCACCCGCGCCAGTTAGCCTCGACCAGACCGCCAGCGAGGCGTTCGCCACCATCATGGCGCACAACTTCGCATACCTGACCGAGTGGGAGGAAGCAGCGAGGAGTTGGGAAGACATCGAGGGCGTGCATCAGTTCCGCGTCACGATTCGACGCATGCGCTCCGCGCTCACCCTGTTTCAGAACGCGATTCCAAAGCCCGTCACCGAACCCATCGGGGAGGAAATGCGCTGGATCGCAGGCGAGCTGGGGCTAGCTCGCGACCTCGACGTGTTCATTTCCGAGGGGCTGGCCGCGGTTGCGTCCAAGCTGCCCCTGACCGGAGCCGAAAAGCTGCAGCAGGTCGCCGAGCAGCGCAGAGCACGCACCTATGTGGAGCAGGTCCAGTCGATGCTGGACAGCGAGCGCTACGGGCGTTTCAAGCAAGACTTCGACGGCTGGCTCAAGAACAAGGCCTGGGAGAGCGCCGAGCTCCGCAAGAAGGAGGCGAAGCGCTTGTCGATGAACATCCTGCCATACTCGCGCAAGCTGCTGGACAAGCAGGAGCGGCGGGTGCTCGCCGCCGGCAGCCACGTGGATCGGGAAGACGCGGCGGCGATGCACCAATTGCGTATCGAGTGCAAGAAGCTACGCTACGCGGCGGAGTTCTTCCGTCCCCTGTTCGCCGGCATGGACGTCTTCATCTCGCACATGAAAGGCCTGCAGGATCTGCTCGGCACCATGAACGACGTCGCCGTCACCCGGCATCTGCTCGAACAGCTGCTGGCGGGTGAGACAGACTACGAGATGCTCATCTACGCGGGTGGCCTCGTCGGCTGGCGGACCTGCGACTTCTGCCACATGCTGAACCGATTCGACCTCTACTGGGACGAGTTTGTCGAGGCCAAGCATCCCTGGTGGAAAAAGGCATCGACCGACAACGGTGGTGGCGCGACCAAAGGGGATTGATCCCAGCGACTCATTCCCCACTCAGGGCGTCCGTGATGACGGTGCGGATCGCCGTGGCGAACTCGTCGAAGGAATGCGGCTTGACGATGTAGTCCTCCACGTCGTAGCGGAACGCCGCGGCGCGGTCGTTCGGCTCGTTGGACGAGGTGAGGACAATGACCGCGAGATGGCGCAGATCCGGATCCTGGCGCAGCTCGCGCAGGAACTCGATCCCGCTCATGCGCGGAAGGTTGAGATCCAGCAGGATCAACGCCGGCAAAGGAGAGATCTTGGCCTGACCCTCGCCGCGCAGCATCGCCAGGGCGTCGGTCGCAGTGCGCGTGACATGCAGCGGATTGTCGATGGCGTGCTTCTTCAATGCGCGCTGCACCGTCATCACATCCACACGATCATCCTCCACAAGCAGGATGCTGGCCGTCTCGTCGATCATCGCTTCTCCCCGAACGCTGCGTTTGCTTCCTCGAAGGAATCCTGCTCCTTTTCCTGCTTGAGCCAGGTGAAATCGAATCGCGAGCCTCTTCCCCGTTCTGAGCTCAGCGTGATGTTCCCGCCGTGCTCCTCCACCAGCTTCTTCACCAGGGCCAGACCGATGCCGGTATTGCCGCCGGAGTCCTTGACCGTGAGGGTTTGAAACATGAGAAAGACCTTGTCCTGATACTCCGGGAGTATACCCGGTCCGTCGTCGGCGACCTGAAACTCACACCGGTCCCCCAGATCTCGCCCGGAGACCCGCACCACGCCGTGGTCCCGATCATGGTGATGGATGGCATTACCGATGAGGTTTGCGAAGACCTGCCCCAAATGCAAGCGGTCGGTAAAGAGTCGCGGCATCCCAGGGGCGACCTCGACCCGAAAGCCCGAAGGCGGGGCGATCGAGTCGACGGTATCGGCGACCAGCTTCGCGGTATCCACGTCCTCCACCGATCCCTCGGCGCGACCAATGCGCGAATAGGCCAGCACGCCCTCGACCAGGGCGTGCATGCGCGCAACCCGGTCGCGCAGGAGGCCGAGCTGCTCGGCGGTCTCGGGCGTCAGCTTGTCTTTCAGGTCCTCCTTGAGCCAGCCGGCCAGATTGGAGATGCCGCGCAGAGGGGCCTTGAGATCGTGGGAAGCGACGTAGGCGAACTGCTCGAGGTCCCGCGCCCGGCGTTCGGCCTCGGCGGTACGCCGCGCGACCCGATGCTCCAGGGTGATATTGAGCATCTGCAGGGCCCGCTCGGCACGGCGTCGTTCCGTGATCTCCTTGTTCAGGGCGGCGTTGGTCCGCTCCAGCTCCAGGGTCCGTTGCGCCACCAACCGCCGCACCTCCTGCGCCCTTCCGATCATGGTGAACAGGTAGACGCAAGCCAGCACCGTGAACGCCAGGCCACCGCCGAGAATGAGACGGCTGCTCCAGTACTCCGGCTCGAAGTAACCGGGCACCGGGTTGCACACGACGCTCCAGATCCGGTCTCCGACCGGGATCTCCCCGATGTAGGCGGGATGGCCCACGAGCTCCCTGTCATCATCGGTGCCGAACGTATCCGCGAGCCGCGCGCGCGAGGAATGAACGTAGAAGGGCGTCGAGTCCACTGTGGGCTCGGCGGCGTAGAAACGCATATCCACCCCGGCGGCCCCCAAATTCGACAGCGCCTGCTCCACGAGCTGCCCTACCCGGAAAATGCCGACGGCGAACCCCTGTTGGGCCTTTTCATCCTCGGGGACCTCATCCCCCGTGTCCTCCGCGCCGGGCTCCCGTTCCGCTTCATCGCCTCGCTCGAACACCGGCACGGCTACCGTGAGGCCGTATCGAGCGCCGCTCGATTCAGGGAGAGGTCTCGGATCCGACACGCGAAGCGTCACGCTTGCCGCAACGTCGGTGAGCCCCCCTAGCAGCTGCGAGCTCGCGGCGACGTCGAGACCGAGCAGGTCCTTGTTCTCCGTATAGGGCTGCACGTACAGGATCGGATAGTGCACCAGCCGCTCCGCCGCCTCCACGAGATCCCCGCCCTCGCCCGTCTCCAGTATTCGAAAGGGTGGAAAGGACCTGCGTGCGCGCGCGAGAAAATCCTCGCGCTCCTCCGCCTCGACCCGCGGCACCCAGGCGAGGGCCTGTATCCAGGAGTTACGCCGCAGGGCCGGCCCCACGAACTCGCGAAACTGCCGCCGGGACACGCGCCGCGACGCATCGAAAAAACCGCCGATGTCCTGAACCATGCCCAGGGCATAAGCCAATTCCCGTTGCACCACCAGCAGACGGTCGCGGGCGGCCTCGGAGAACGCGCTGAGGCGCCGTTGCTGCTCCAGATCGGTGATCTGGGCGAACACCAGCCAGGTGACGGTGACGCCGATGACCGCCATCAGGATGATGGGCGCATAGGTCCATCGGCCGTTGTGCGCGACAAGCGCGGCCCCGGCCGCCTCCTGTTCCGCTCGCGTCTCACCGTCGGCGGCCTGGCCAGCGACCTCGAGGTCGCCGCCCTTCGTCCTCCAGCCGGAGGTCACCCGGGTCATGGGCTCATCCAATCGAGCGACGAGGGGTCAGGCGGATACCGGGCGCCGATGCGGCCCATCACCTCGTCCATGACCAGCTGCACCGTCTGCTCGACATTCCAGTTGACGATGACCGGGATGCCCGCCTTCTCGGCCTGATCCACCATGAAGGTCTGAAGCTGCCAGATGCCGTCGAGCGTGCTGCGGTGGAGCTCCGAGTCCCGATCCGGCTGCTCGCGGCTGCGCCGCACCAGATGGTCGTCCAGCTTGGACAGCGTGGTGACCGCGAGCACCAGCGGAACCACCACCGCCTTATCCGCGATAGCCGCCAGGTCGAGGTGGGAGGGCAGCACGTGCACGCCGTCCACGATCAGGTCATGGCGCTCCTTGACGGCGCGCAGGATGGTGGCCTCGAGCGCCACGCGGACCGTCCCGAACTGGGCCAGAAAGCCGGAAACCACCGGATTGTCAGCCGCCGCGGCTCCGAGCAGCGGCTCCACCGCCGGCAGCCCCCGCCAGGCCTCGAAGCTGGAATATCCCAGGGTGGGGGAAACGTGCGGGACCAGATAGCAGCGAATGATCTCCCGCATCATGTCGGTGGACTGGGTGCGGACGATGTCGAGCAGATAGGCCAGACGGGCGGCGATGGTGCTCTTCCCGGCACCGGTGGCGCCGCCGATGAGGATGATCAGGGACTCGCCGCTGTCGTTGAAGCGGCAGCGTGAGAGAAAGCGGTCCGCGGCCTCCGAGCAGCACTCGCTTCTCAGGGTCTCGAAGATAATGCGGCGCAGCTCCCGATGATCCACCACCGCGTCCTCGCGCTCCCGCAGGGAGGCCTGCACCAGTCGCGCGCCGCGCGCCGCCTGGTCGTGGCGGATGCCGCAGCCTTCGAGGTGACGGGTGAGGACGCCGACGGAGAATATTTCTTCGCGTACGGCCTTGCGGATCAGGATCGGCCGTTCGCCCTGATCACCGGCGTCGTAGGCCAGCCGGGCGTCCTTGCCGAGGCGCTGCTCCAACTCCTCGCCGACCAAGCGGCGGAGAGCGGCCGTGTCCACGGGCTCGGCCTGCTTGTCCAGCCGCTCCCGCACGCGTTGCGCGACCTCGTAGGCGTCAGCGAAGGAGGCACCCGCCGCCACCAGGGATTGCACCAGGATGCCGCGGAGGAAAGGGATCTTCTCCCCCGATCCCGCGTCGACCACGAACAGCTTGGCCGCCAAGGCTCAGATCCTCCCCCCGCAAGCACGCGCGCCGAGCACCCTTACCGACGCCCGGCGCGCGGGATTCCGGACCCGGCGCGCTTACTGGCCCTTGCGGAGACATACCGCGAGCTCTGACATGGTCGCCGCGATGCCCTGAATGGTGATGGTGCCGCGGTAGACTCCGTCGTCCACCACGAAGATGTAGCTGGTATCGTGCCTCTCCATGAGCGCCAGCGCCTTGATCAGGGGAGCGTCCGACGAGATGGTCTTGTGCAGCTCCTGGACGAAGGGCTCTACCGGGCAGCACAGGATCTCGCGCGCCTTGTCCTCGGCGTGCTCGACGCAGGACATCTTGGGATTGAGCAGTGGCGCCAGCTCGACCACGTGCTCGGGCAAACAGGACATGCGCAGAACGTTCTTCAGCGTTATCCGCCCGCTGATACGCCCCGTCTCGTCGACGTAAGGCAGGGCCTGAACCTGCGCGCGGCCGCAGGCCTCGAACAACTCCCGCACCAGCATCCCCGGGTGCGCGACCCCGGTCTCGATCATCACTGACTCGACGTTCACGTCGTGACCTCCGTTGCTGGCGTCCCCGCGTTCAAAGATATCGGACATACACGTAGATGCTCGCAATGACGATACTCACCAGCATGAGCGGAAACGCAAGCGCCATGAACTTGAGAAACTCGATGCGATGCCCCGCCCGTTCCGCGTAGCCCGCCACGATCAGGTTTGCGCTCGCCCCGACCAGGGAGCCGTTGCCGCCGAGACACGCTCCCAGGGCCAGGGACCACCAGAGCGGCATGAGATTCTCCGGGCCGCCGAAGATCGGCGCCATGGATTTGATCATCGGGATCATGGTGGCGACGAACGGGATGTTGTCGACGATGGCGGAGAAAATGGCCGATACCCAGATGACGGCCAAGGCGGTCATGGTCAGATCGCCCCCCGTCAGGTCCACCACATGACTCGCCAGCATCTCCAGGATGCCGACGCGCTCCAACCCATGGACCAGGATGAAGAGCCCGATGAAGAAGAAGATGGTTACCCACTCCACCTCGCCGAAGCTCTTGTGCACGTGCTCTGACTGCTCCTCGGGGTCGTTGCCCAGGCTGGTCAACAACAGCAGCAGCGCCGCGCCCGCCATGGCGATGGTTGCGGGCTCCAGGTGCAGGCCATGGGCGAAGACGAAACCCAGCACGACCAGGGAGATGACGAACAGCGACTGCTTGAGCAGGACGGGATCCGTGATCGCCTCGCGCTCGTTGAAGCTCATGACCCGCTCGCGCGCGGCGTCGCTCGCGTGCATGCCGCGGCCCCAGACCAGGTAGATGATCCCCAGGGTGACCACCATGATCACCGGGGTGATGGGCGCCAGATTGAACAGGAAGTCATTGAAGCTCAGCTTGACCGCCGACCCGATCATGATATTGGGCGGATCACCGATCAGGGTCGCGGTGCCGCCGATGTTGGAGGCGAAGATCTCGGCGAACAGGTATGGGTAGGGATTCACCCTCAGCTCCTCGGTGATCAGGAGCGTCACGGGTGCAATCAGGAGTACGGTGGTCACGTTGTCCAGCAGGGCGGAGAACAAGGCGGTGACGATGGAGAGCATGACCAGGATGCCCCAGGGTCTGGCCTGCACCCGCTTCGCCGACCATACGGCCACGTACTGGAAGACACCGCTGCGCCGGGAGACGGCGACGATGACCATCATCCCCGCCAGCAGGCCCAGGGTATTGAAATCGACGCCGCGGATCGCCGCCTCCTGGTTTAGGATCCCGAGGACGATCATCAAGCCGGCGCCGATCAGCGCCACGATGGCACGGTTGATCTTCTCCGAGACGATGACGGCGTAGGTCCCGACGAATACCACCGACGCGACCCAAACCGGGCTCATGCCGAGGATGTCGCCCGCGGCTTGCTCCGTGATCATGTCACACCTCCTCGCCCGGACCTTCGGCGGCGGCGTTCACGCCGCCCTCCGCACCATCCGCGTCGGCCGCCAACAGGTTCACGGCCAGCTTGGTCAACACATCCCAGTTCGAGACCATGCCGACTACCCGCTTGCGTTTACCCTCGACCACCAGCACCGGCAGGCTGGTCGGGTTCTCGGAGAGGAGCTGCAGTACCTTGGGTATCGGCGTTTCCGGAGTGCAGAGGCGCAGCTTCTTCTTCTTCTCGAGCAGATCGGTGACCGGCCGTCGACCGATCTCGCGCAGGCGCTGCAGATATTCGTCCGATCCGTCGCTCAGGAATCCGATATCCATGTGGAAGCTTTCCTCGTCCACGCGCGCGGCGGTTGGCAGCAGCTCATGGGTCAACCAGCGCAGGCTCACCAGCCCGACGAAGGAGCCGTCGGCATCCACGACGGGAATGTTGTGGACCCGGTGCTTGCTCATCTTGAGCAAGGCATCGGCGACGGTAACGTCGGTGGTAACCGTTACCAGGTCAGTGGACATGAGCGTTTTCGCAGTCATAGCTAGAGATGAGATGTCGTTCGCAAATTGGGTTCTGGTACGGCGAGTGGTTCAGAGTGACTTCTGGCCCCGGCTCGCGGCAGTGTCCGTCCATCGTAAGGCCGGTTGAAGACCGATTGCCCGCTTTTTTTGATTGTTACGGTTAGTTTACCATTGGATTCGAGACCTTATCCGGCCACCCGCTTCGGCAGGATGCGCGGATCGGGACAGTGGAGGCGGCGCGACGTCGGCTGTGGGGGCATTCGCCGGGCGTAGTCCGGCGCACGACACGGGGCGCGCTGGAGGAGGCAGGCGCGATGGAGCAGCCCGTGCAAGACGCGGCGCTAAGGAAAATGCTGATCAAATGCCATCCTGGCATTGATCAGCTCGGACGATCCCTGGCCCAGACGGAAAACGCAGTAAGTCAGCGTTTTCCCAGGAGAAAACGAGAGGAGGTGGATCAATGGCGGCACTGATTTGGAAGGACGAGTACCTCGTCAACGTATCGGTCATGGATAAGCAGCATCGCAGACTGGCGGAGCTGGTTGGACGACTCCACGAGACCGCCGAATCGGACTCGCCGGACGAGGGGCTCTTCATCGCGCTCAACGAGCTGGTGGGATTCACGCGCTTGCATTTCGCGACCGAAGAAGAATTGATGCTCAAGTACGACTTTCCCGGCTATGCGGAACATCGCGCCGCGCACAAGGAGGTGCTGGCCGGGTTACAGGCGCTCCTGACAACCGTGCGCGACAAGGTTTCCGTCGGTTTCGATCCCGGCGGCGACATCAATGACGACTGGGTGACCAGGCATCTGCTCGAGCGCGACCTCGACCTGGGAAGGTACCTCAATTCAAGGGGCGTGTTCTAGGAAAGCCCAGATCGATTGAGCGCTTGCCGCGGCACAGGAAATTGAGGCCCTTTTCGAGCTCGTCAGCGTTTGAAGATGAAGCCATCCAAGAGCCACGCTTCTTGGATGGCGTGCTGATCTTGGCCAGCATGGCCGATGATCAGCGTCTACGCAGCGACCCTGCTCCACGGGCGTAATCGTCAAAGCGTGACCGGAGAAGCGGATCGGCCCAAGCCGGCCCGCGGAGGTCGGGCATGTGGGTACGACCAAGTCCCGATCATTCGTTACACTGTTGCCATGAGGAAGCACGAATCACGCACTGGCGGCCGGGTTCGGCCGGGGCGTCGATCCCTCCCGGTGCGTCTGGCGCGGTGAACGGGTGATGTCGAAACTCCTGAAGACCCTCTACGACGTGGCCGACATTCGCTGTCGTTATCACAGAGTGCACGAGGCGATGTTCGGATTCTCGGCGCGCAGACTGTTACGGAGCATGCACCCGTCGGCCTCTAACGGAGCGGCGACCTTGGCCGAGGAACTGGACCGGCTCACGGTACGATTAGCCATCGCGCGACAGGAGCTAGGCGATCTCGATCAAGCCGATCTTGCCATTCGCCGCGGCCGGGAGATTCAAGGCGCCCTCGTCTCCTACATCGACGCACTCACCGAATCGAACGCAAGACTGAGAGCCATCTGCGACGGTCGGCATGGGGTCGACACCGCGAGTGCCACCGCCGAGAACAAGCTGCGCACCGAGCTCAAGATCGCCTACGACGACGCGGTGCAGTACCACAAGCGTCTCGGGGCACAGCTCAATAAGCTGATATCGACCTATTGAGAGCAAAAGGGCCTGAGACAGGCCCGGCGGCGTCCGTGGTCGGAGCCCTGTCCGAGCCCGTTTGCACGCAGATCCCATACAGGCGCCTTGGCGCGACGACGGAAACGCCGGTGCAGACGGTGGTCCGCCTGTGCGAAAATCGATTGCATCCGCCTGCGTTCAGTCCCCTATCCAACCATGTCCGCTGAAGCCGCTGCCGTCGATGCCGCTTCCCGCCTGAGCTCTCCTCTCGAACCCCCGGTTCCGTCCTCTCCCGGCGAGCGCCTGCAGTGGGGTCGCCTTTACGGCTCGAGCCGCGCGCTCGCCATCGCGCAAGCGGCGCGCCAGGCGCGTTGCCTGGTCCTCGCCGTGGTGGAGGACGTGCTCGGCGCGGCCCGCCTGCAGGCGGAGCTCGGCTTCTTTCTCGACGACCCGGCGATACCGGTGATCGGTTTCCCGGATTGGGAAACCCTGCCCTACGACGTCTTCCCGCCGCTGCCGGAGCTGGTCTCCGAGCGACTGCTGACCCTGCACCGACTGCCTTCGCTCGACCGCGGTGTGCTGGTCGTGCCGGCCGGCACCCTGCTCCAGCGCCTGCCGCCGCGGGACTACGTGGACGGCCACTCCCTGGTGCTCGGAATCGGCGACCGGTTGAACCTGGACGATACCCGCCGCCGCTTGGAGCGGGCGGGATACCAGTGCGTCTCGCAGGTCATCGCCCACGGCGAATACGCGGTGCGCGGCGCCCTGCTGGACCTGTTTCCGATGGGCAGCCAGGAACCCTACCGCATCGACCTGTTCGACGACGAGGTGGAGAGCATCCGCACCTTCGACCCGGACAGCCAGCGCTCGCGGGAGAAAATGGAGCGAATCCGCCTGCTCCCGGCACGGGAGTATCCGCTGGACGAAGAGGCGGTGGCCGCCTTTCGCCAACGGTATCGCGGCACCTTCGAGGGCGACCCCCAGGCCAGCATCATCTACCGCGAGGTCTCCGGGGGACACGTCCCCGGGGGACTCGAGTACTACCTGCCACTGTTTTTCGAGGAAACCGCGAGCCTCGCCGATTACCTCCCAGGGCGGACTATCGTCATCGAGGAGGAGCGCGCCCGCGAGGCCGCCGCGAGCTTCCTGCAGGACGTGCACGCGCGTTACGAGCAGCGCCGCCACGACATCGAGCGTCCCCTGCTCGCGCCCACCCGGCTCTACCTGTCGGCCGACGAGCTGAGCGCGCGTCTCAACGCCATGGCCGGCATCCTGGTCCAGACGGCCGAGGTGCCGCAGCGCCGCAGAGGCTTCAGCGCCGTCGCGAACTTCGCCACCCGCACCCTGCCCGCGCTGGGCATACAGGCGCGCGCGGCGCGCCCCGCCGGGGCGCTGCAGGACTTCGCGGCCGCTCCGGAGCGGCGCCTCCTGTTCGTCGCCGAGAGCACCGGGCGCCGGGAGCTGCTGCTTGAGAACCTGCGCGGCTTCGACCTCCACCCGCGACCGGTCGACGGCTGGAAGGCGTTCGTCGACTCCGGCGAGCGCGTTGGTCTCACCGTCGCCCCGTTCGAGCAGGGTCTCTATCTCGAGACCGAGCAGCTGGCGGTCGTCACCGAGACCCAGCTCTACGGCGAGCGGGTGCGGCAGGACCGCCGGCGCCGCGCCGCCGCGCGGGACGGCGAGGCGGTGGTCCGCAACCTCACCGAGCTCCACATCGGCGCACCGGTGGTTCATGAGGATCACGGCGTCGGCCGTTACCTCGGGCTGCAGACCCTTACGCACGGCGGGATGCAGACCGAGTTTCTGACGCTGGAGTACGCCAGGGGCGACAAGCTCTATGTTCCCGTTTCCTCCCTGCACCTGATCTCCCGCTACACGGGCGCATCCGAGGAGACCGCGCCGCTGCACCGCCTCGGCGGCGAGCAGTGGGACAGGCTCAAGCGCCGGGCGGCGGAGCGGGTGCGCGACGTCGCCGCGGAGCTGCTGGACATCTACGCGCGGCGCGCGGCCCGTCGGGGCTTCGCGTTCCCCGCCGATGGCGATGAGTACGCCGCCTTTGCCGCCGCCTTCGCGTTCGAGGAGACGCCGGACCAGCAGCAAGCCATCGACGCGGTGATCGCCGACATGGCGGACCCCAAACCGATGGACCGCGTGGTGTGCGGCGACGTGGGCTTCGGCAAGACCGAGGTAGCCATGCGCGCCGCTTTCATGGCCGTTCACGGGGGCAAGCAGGTCGCGGTACTGGTACCGACGACACTGCTCGCACAGCAGCACTTCCAGAACTTCTCCGACCGTTTCGCCGACTGGCCGGTGAAGGTCGAGAGCCTGTCGCGCTTCCGCACGGCCAGCGAGCAAAGGCATGTGCTCCAGGGCATGGAGGACGGATCCATCGACATCGTGGTCGGCACCCACAAGCTTCTGCAGCCCAATATCCGGTTCAAGAACCTGGGGCTCGCCATCGTCGACGAGGAGCACCGCTTCGGCGTGCGCCACAAGGAAAAGCTGAAGGCCCTGCGCAGCGAGGTCGACATCCTGACCCTGACCGCAACTCCCATCCCCCGCACCCTGAACATGGCCATGTCGGGGTTGCGGGACCTCTCGATCATCGCCACGCCGCCGGTGGCCCGCCACCCGATCAAGACCTTCGTCAGCCAGTGGAACAACGCCCTGGTGATCGAGGCCTGCCTGCGCGAGCTCAAGCGCGGCGGCCAGGTCTATTTCCTGCACAACGAGGTGGAGACCATCGACAACATGGCGCGCAAGCTCGAAGGCCTTTTGCCCGGTGCCCGCGTCCAGGTCGCCCACGGCCAGATGCGCGAGCGCGATCTCGAGCGCACGATGCGCGACTTCTACCATCAGCGCTTCAACCTGCTGGTATGCACCACCATCATCGAGAGCGGCATCGACGTCCCCAGCGCCAATACCATCGTCATCAATCGGGCCGACAAGCTCGGACTGGCCCAGCTCCATCAACTGCGCGGCCGCGTGGGACGCTCACATCACCGCGCCTACGCCTACCTCATCACCCCGCCCCCTAAGGCGATGACAGAGGACGCGAAAAAGCGCCTTGAAGCAATTGAATCACTTGAGGATTTAGGCGCTGGATTCACGCTTTCCACGCATGACCTGGAGATCCGCGGCGCCGGCGAGCTGCTCGGGGAGGAGCAGAGTGGCCAGATCCAGGAAATCGGCTTCACGCTCTATATGGATCTGCTTGAGCGGGCCGTGGACGCGCTCAAGGCGGGGCGCACGCCGGAGCTCGACCGCCCGCTCGACCATGGCGCGGAGATCGATCTGGCCATCCCGGCGCTGTTACCCGAGGCCTACCTGCCGGACGTCCATACCCGCCTGGTGATGTACAAGCGCATCGCCAGCGCGAGCGCGCCGGAGGACCTCAAGGAGCTGCAGGTGGAGATGATCGACCGCTTCGGCCTGCTGCCGACACAGGCAAAGAGCCTGTTTGCAATCACCGAGCTGAAGCTCAAGGCGCAACCGCTCGGCATCCGGAAGATCGAGGCCGGCCCCGCCAGCGGGCGCATCCTGTTCAGCGAGGAGCCCAAAGTCGACCCGATGCATCTGGTCAGGCTCATCCAGACCCGGCCCAAGGAATTCAAGCTCGACGGAGGGGACAGGCTCAGGTTCTTCCGGGACATGGCCGACCCGGGCAAGCGGGTGCAGCAGGTCGGCGTCGTTCTCGATCAGATCAGCGGCTGAATCTGGCGGCCAGCGGCGAACCCATCTGGCACCGAACTTGGCTGGCGCACAGAGGTAGCAGGCCGCGGCTCAGTCGTACCCGTTCGGATTCAGCGACTGCCAGCGCCAGGTATCCCGCACCATGTCATCGATCCCGCGCTCCGCGGACCAGCCCAGCTCCTCCCGTGCCAGAGACGGGTCCGCGTAGCACATGGCGATGTCCCCTGGGCGGCGGTCCACGATCTCGTGAGGCACGGGGCGGCCGCTTGCCTGCTCGAAGGCGCGCACCATCTCCAGCACGCTATAGCCGCGGCCGGTGCCGAGGTTGTACGTGACCACGCCGGGGCTCGAGGTCAGCCTCTCCAGGGCCTTCAAGTGCCCCTGGGCGAGGTCGACCACGTGGATGTAGTCGCGCACGCCGGTGCCGTCCGGCGTCGGATAGTCGGCCCCGAACACACGTAGCTTGGGCAGCTTGCCCACGGCCACCTGGGAGATGAAGGGCATCAGATTGTTGGGGATCCCGTTGGGATCCTCGCCGATGCGCCCGCTGTCGTGCGCGCCGACCGGATTGAAGTACCGCAGCAGGGCGACGTTCCATGCGCCATCGGAAACGTTGACATCGCGCAGGATCTCTTCGATGTAGAGCTTGGACCGACCATAGGGATTGGTGGCGGAGGTGGGGAAATGCTCCCGGATAGGGACCGATGCCGGATCGCCGTAGACGGTGGCGGACGAGCTGAACACGATGTTCTTGACCCCGGCCTCGGCCATCACCTGGCACAGGGTGAGCGTTCCGCCGACGTTGTTCTCGTAGTACGCCAGCGGAATCTGTGTCGACTCGCCCACGGCCTTGAGGCCAGCGAAATGGATCACGGCGTCGAAGTCCTGGCCGTTGAAGATCGAGGTCAGGCCAGCACGGTCGCGCAGATCGGCCTCCACGAAACCGGGCCTGCGGCCAGCGATCTCGGCAACCCGGCGCAGGGACTCCTCCTTGCTGTTGCAGAGGTTGTCGACCACGAGCACCTCGTGGCCAGCCTCCAGCAGCTCCACGCAGGTGTGACTGCCGATGTACCCCGCACCGCCCGTTACCAATATCCGCATGACAAATTCCCGATACCTGTAGAACCATGAGAAGGAAGGACGCTGGCGCATGCGCGGATTCCGCGGGCCAGGAAGCTCCGTGAGCATATCTTGCAGTAGGCCCCGGAGTCAGCGTCTCCTCGGTTTCCGTAGTCTAACGAAATCGAGTTGCCGGTTCAGGCAGTCCCGGTCCAGACTCGCCGGACAGGCGCAAACGCACGCGCAGCCGCCGCAGCAGGTCGAGATCCAGGGCGTCCGCCGGCAGCAGCAGCGCGCAGCGGCGCCAGCGACCGCAGCGAAAGTTGAGCACCACGAGGAAGGGTGAAACGAAGGTAGACGCCGACAGCCTGGCCTCGAGACGCCGGCCCGAGCCCAATGTCAGGGTCCAGGCGCCGTCCGGCTCCCACAAGGCCTCGCGCACCGACCAGGGCAGCGCCCGCAGGAGGTGCGCCCAGACCGCGTAAGCCAGTCCAGCCGCGACCGCCGCGGCCAGCGCTGCTCGCCCGTAACAAGGCAGAGGAAGGAGCAAGACGGCGAGCACGGCCGCGCCGTGCGTCAGGAGCAGAAACAGGGCGAGCCCCCTGGACAAGCCCGGCCTCAGGTGCAGAGGGGGCCTTTCCCCGTGCTTGGCCATGATCGCAGCCCCTTATTCACACGTCACACGAAGTAATATAAATAAGACATCTGTTTATAATTATGAAAAAAGCACAGATCTCTCGTTCGAGCGTAGCGCTGCTGCTCTGGGTTATCACTTTCCTTGCCGTCCTCGCCTGGTCGGCGATCGACCCGACGGACCGTTTCACCTGGATACTCGAGGTGCTCCCCGCCGTCATCGGGTTCCTCATCCTGGCACTCACATATCGCCGTTTCCCTTTGACCACATTGAGTTACGTTCTGATCCTCATACATTGCATCATCCTGATGATCGGCGGTCACTACACCTATGCCGAGGTGCCGCTGTTCGACTGGCTGCGCGACGCCTTCGACTGGCAGCGCAACAACTACGACAAGGTCGGTCATTTCGCGCAGGGCTTCGTGCCAGCCATCCTGGCCCGGGAGATCCTGATCCGCCAGCGGGTGGTCAATGGCGAGCGCTGGCTGTTCTTTCTCGTCGTCTGCTTTGCCCTCGCGCTGAGCGCCTTCTACGAGCTCATCGAGTGGTGGGTCGCCGAGGCGAGCGGAGAATCCGCCGAGGCCTTTCTCGCGCTGCAGGGCTACAGCTGGGACACGCAGTCGGACATGGCCTACGCCCTCGTTGGCGCCATCGCCGCCCTGCTGCTGCTCGCTCGACTGCACGACCGACAGCTGGCGCGCCTGGCGGGCGTGATGCGACCCACTGGGACCGCGACCGGCGCGGACTGAGGTTGCGAGCTGGCGGGCGGGCGTCGACGCGCCCGGTCACCAGCGGGTTTGGCGAAGCCTGGCCACCACTCGTTTCAGGTCATCCTCCGCAGGTTCCGACTTGCCCATGACCCAGTCGTGGATCAGCTGGTCCTCACAATCGAGCAATCGGGAGAACGCGGCCCGCTCGCCGTTGCTCAGCAGTCCATAGCCGACCTCCAGAAACCGGTCGAGGAGCACATCGAGCTCCAGCATGCCGCGGCGGCATTGCCAGCGCAGGCGCTGCAACTCCGCCGGCTCATCGCGTTCCGGATTCATTGAGCATACCTCCTCGTGCTGTTCGACCGACTCGTCACGCCCCGCCCTCCGCCCGTTCGACCTCCGCGCGCAGGAGACGAAAGAGCTTGCGCGCCGACTCCGCCCTGCCCTGCTCCCGATCCCGCTGGACGGTCCGGATCAGGGTGCGCAGCCGCTGGCGATCCACCGCCGGATACTCAGCCAGGAAGGCGCTGAAGGCGGCATCACCCTCCTCGATCAGGCGCTCCCGCCAACGTTCCAGGCGATGGTGCCGGGCCGTCTCCTGGCGCGTTAGCGTGTCCTTTTCGTGCATCAGCGCATGCACCGCCTCCGTGTCCTCCTGTGCCAGCAGCTTGCCGATACGCTTGTAGTGGCGGCGCAGGGCACGCAGATCCTTGATGCGGGCCGTCTCTTCGATGGCGGCCCAGGTCGCGGCGCTCAGGTCCAGGCGGTGCAGTTCCGCCCGCGGCAGCGAGACCAGCCGCTCGGCCAGCTCCTGCAGGGCGTGCAACTCGCGCTTGACCTGACTCTTGCTCGGCCCCTCCGGGGCCAGGTCATCGAAATCCTCTAGCTCGCCCATTGCAGATGCTCCACGATCAGCTGGGGAGATACCTCGCCCCGGTACTCGTTGACATCGAGCCGGTAGGCCAGGTGCGCGCGATCGCCTGGGCCGCCGAGCAGCGCGCCCAGCCGGAAGCCGATGGCCCCGATAGGAACACCTCCATCCTCGGGCTGCAACCTCAGCTTGAGGTGCTCGTCGCCCACGACCCGCCTCTCCAGGACCTGGAAGTGACCGTCGAAGAGGGGCTCCGGGAAGCCCTTGCCCCAGGGTCCGCCATCCCGCAGGACACGCGCCGTCTCCAGGTCCAGGGCGTGGTGCGGCAGCTCGCCGTCGGAGAGGATCTCGAACGCCGGCGGGGTATCTCCGATCTGCCGGCGCACCTCGGCGACAAAGGCCCGGTTGAACCGCTCCAGGGCGGAGGCGGGCAGTGTGAGCCCCGCGGCCATGGCATGCCCCCCGAAGCGTTCGATCAAACCGGGGTTGCGCCTGTCCACCGCATCAATCAGGTCGCGCATGTGCAGCTCTTCGATGGAGCGGGCGGAACCCCGCAGCAGGCCGTCCTCGGCCTCGGCGAAGGCGATCACCGGCCGATGGTGACGCTCGCGCACGCGAGCCGCCAGGATGCCGGTCACGCCCTGGTGCCAGCCGGACTCGAACAGGCACAGGGCCGGTGGCAGACCGGCCTCGTCGAGCCGCATGGCCGCCAAGGCTTCTTCGGCCTGCTGCCTCATCTCGCCCTCGATCTCGCGCCGGCGCCGGTTCAGGGCGTCGAGCTCGCGTGCCATGTCCGCGGCACGCCCGGGATCATCGGTCAGCAGGCACTCGACGCCGAGGGACATCTCGGTCAGGCGCCCGGCCGCGTTCAGACGCGGACCCACGGCAAAAGCGAGATCCCGCGCCGTGACCTGGACGGGATCGCGCCCGGCCACCTCCAACAGAGCCGCCAGACCTGGACGACAGCGGCCGGCGCGGATCCGGCGCAGGCCTTGCTCCACCAGGATGCGATTGTTCTGGTCGAGGCTCACCACGTCGGCGATGGTGCCCAGGGCGACGAGGTCGAGCAGCTCGGCAAGATTCGGATCGGGGCGCCCACGCCGGAACCAGTCCAACCCCCGCAGTCGGGCTCGCACGGCGGCGAGTAGGTAGAACATCACACCTACCCCCGCCAGATTCTTGCTCGGGAAGCGGTCGCCAATCCGATTCGGGTTGACGATGGCCGCGGCCCTCGGGAGTGCATCACCCGGCAAATGGTGATCGGTGATCAGCACCGGAATGCCGAGCTCGCCGGCACGCCTCACCCCGGCGACGCTCGCGATCCCATTGTCGACCGTCAGGATCAGGTCGGGGCGCCACGCCGCCGCGGCTTCGACCACCGGGGCACTGAGCCCGTAACCGAAGGCAAACCGGCTCGGGACCAGGTAGGATACCCGAGCGGCACCAAGCGCCCTCAGGCCCAGCACCGCCAAGGCGCTGCCGGTTGCGCCATCGGCGTCGTAGTCTCCCACGACGAGAACAGAGCCGCCGTCGCGGATGAGTCCCGCCAGCAGGCCCGCCGCGGGCTCGATGTCGGTGAGGGCGTCGAACGGGTGCAAGGCGGACAAGGGCAGGCTGCAGCCGTCTTCGGAGGTCACGCCGCGCGCCCGGTAGAGGCGGCGCAGCAAAGGGTGAAGCCCGCTCGGCAGGCCATCCTGCGCCACTGATGGCGGACGGCGGATGACGGCGGAGGCGACGGGTGGGTGAGTACCGATGTGAATCGCTTTTCCAGCTTCAGGGCCGACCGGGTTTGAAGAGAGCTTAACATGTCCGGGCCGTGAGTCGGGTGGCCCGCGCGGGCACCCTTGAGCTCGACGGGAACGCGAATGACGGGGGGCCAGTCCATTAGTGGTCGCTGAATTACCGTCTTACCTTAGAATGAAGGCATGAGAAGCTCCCACACCAGATCCTTCTCCGCGATCTTCGCCCGCTTTCCGCTCCACCTGCTCGTTGCGGTATTGGTGCTCTTCGCGCCCGGCGTCTCCGGCCAGGAGGTCAACGCCCGCCTGGAGCCGACATCCGTCCAGTACGGCGCACCCGTCATGCTGGTGCTGGAGATGGAGGGGGATCAACCCGTCACCCCTGATCTCTCGGTCCTGGAGCGAGACTTCGACATCGTCGATCGCCGCTCCCAACGCAGCACCTCCGTCATCAACGGCCTCCGCTCCGCGCGCCAACAGCTGACCCTGACGCTGATCCCGCGGCGCAGCGGCGAGCTCGAGGTCCCGCCCATTTCCATCGGCGGCGGCTCCACCCCACCCTTGCGGCTATCGGTGACGGACGCGCCGCCGCCGGACGCGTACCAGTCCGCTGCGGAGCAGCCGGCACCCGCCGTTGAGCCGCTGGCAGCTCCCGTGGCCGCGCCGCAGACCGACGCCGGCGACTCGGCAACCGAATCCGCCGCCGCTTCCGTGGAGATATCGGTCGAGCCCGACCGGGCGCGGGCAGGGGCGCAGGTGGTGCTGACCGCGCGGGTCTACACGGACGACTCGGTCGTGCGTTCCCAGTTGCGCGACCCGCAGGTCGAGAACGCGGTCGTCCTGCCCCTCGGGGAAGACCGCTATGAGGCGCCAAGGGAGGGCGAGCGCCGCAGCGTCTACGAACGCCGTTACGCGCTCTTTCCGCTGGCGGCCGGCCGGGTTGAGATCGAGCCGCTGGTATTCGAGGGCTGGGCGCGGGGCGGAGCCTCCGGGGGAAGCGGTTTTCCGACTCTGGAGAGTCCGCTGCGCGCGGCCTCCAAGGCCCTCAGTGTCGAGGTATTGCCCCCCGCGCCCGGTCAGGAAGCCGCCGACTGGCTGCCGGCGCGCAGCATCGCCCTGGTCGAGAGCGGCCCGGCGACCTATCGGGTCCGCACCGGCCAGCCCCTGGAGCGCCGCATCACGCTGCGGGCGGACGGCCTGATGTCCCGGTCCCTGCCGGCCATCGATATCGATGTGCCCTACCAGATCACCGAGTCCCGCCGCGAACCGCGCCTGTGGGACGAGCGGCGACCGCAAGGCGTGATCGGCACCCGGCAGGAGATCATTCTCCTGACCGCCCAGGAACCGGGCAGCTATCGTCTACCCCCGTTGCGGATGGCCTGGTGGAACACGGCGACGGAACGCTGGGAGACCGCCATGCTCCCGGCAAGGGAGCTGGTGGTGACCCCGGCCGCGTTTTCCGACTCGACAGCCGCCCCGGGCGGGCTCGCGGCGCCCCTCGCCCCGTGGTCGACGCCAGTTGGGACAGCCCGGACCGAAGCGCCGGACGAACCGGCATTGCAGCGGGCGCGGGAAGCAGGGGATGCGCGCCCGGCAACGCGAGACACCGGGTCACGAGAGGGGAGCTCATGGTTCTGGCTCACCGGCGCATTCGCCTTAGCCTGGATCGTCACCGCCGCCGCCTGGTGGCGCAACCGGCGCCCGGGCTCGCCGCGGGCACCCGCGCGACCGCCGGCGGAGGCCGAGCCAGAACCCGAGCCGCGCGATCCAATGACGGAGGCGCTGGCAAGGGTGCGCTCCGCCTACGATGCCGCTGACGCGCCGGGGGCGCGCGATGCCCTGCTCGAATGGGGCGCCCTGGTATTGCCCCAGTCTCCTCCCAGTAACCTCGCGCGCCTTGCGCAGCGATCCCCGGAGCCCCTGCGCGGACAGATCCTGATGCTGGAACAGGCCTTCTTCAGTCCGAAACCCTTACCTTGGGAGCGGCAGCGCGTGTGGGAGCACATGCGCCATTTCGAGCCCGCGCCCGCCGACGAACCCGCCTCCTTCCGCCGCGCCAAGCCGCTGCGTCGTCGCCGAGAGGACAAGGGAGCTTCCTAGCCCGTCCGCGGATCGCCGCACGGCCCCGAGGCCCTCAGACTGTCCCTCCGGCGCAATCGGTCTCGATCAGGTCCTTGAGATTGTTAACGACCCGCTCAGCACCCTCCTGCGCGGCGCGGCGGATCCGGCGCTCGAAGGGCCGCATCCAAAGGTCGAGTCTGCTCAGCACGAAAGTGAAGACAAGCCGCGTCTGCCCGTCCAGCGTCTCGAATCGGTAGTCGATCAGGAAGGGGCTCGAGATGCCCTCGAAGGTCAGCCTTCGTCCCCGCTCCATGGCGATCACCCGGAAGGTGTCGGCGCTGCGACGTCCGAAGTCCACCCGCACCTGACGACCCAGGCTCCCGACGCGCACAGGTCCCCGGGACAGTGGCGCGAGCTCCACCACCTCGGGCGACCAGCGGGGATAGTTGCGGAAAAAGTCGTCGGCGACGAAGCGGAAACAGTCGTCGACGTGACGGCGGACCAGCGTGGTGGCTTGTGCCTTGAGCATGCCCGGATGGGATCAGGAGGGCTCAAGCAAAGATCGGACAGAGCGTGGCCGGCCCAACGAGGCCGACCGGCACAATTCCGGCGTGATCACCCCCCCTTGTCTCCGAGCAACAGGCTCTTGGCCTGGTTGATCTTGGCCGCGAGGTAGTCGGAGCCGCCCCGGTCGGGATGTAGCTTCTGCATCAGCCGGCGGTGGGCATCGCGGACCTCATCAGGACCCGCTCCTTGCTCTAACCCGAGTATCGCGAGCGCCTCGTCTCGCGTCATCGGGCTCTCCGCCGGACGCGCTCCTTCTTCGGCCGCTCCGGCCCTGTCGCGCCAGGCGTCGCCGTGGACCCGGTCCAGGTAGGCCTCCAGCACGGAGGCGGACCGGGGGTCGCCGGCCCGGCAATCCGCCAGCAGCCGCAGGAGCTGATCCAGGCCGAGCTCGGACAGACGCCGGCCCTCGTACTCACCCTCGAGGATCACGCCATCCATGGCGCCGCTATCGTGATCCAGGGTCATCGCCAGGAACCGGGTGCGGATGGACGAGGTGCGGCCCGCCCCTCCGGAGCTCCCACCCGCGGCCACCCCGGGGATGCCTTGGACGCCGAACATGCGCAGCACCTGCTGAATCGCGGGCAGCATGCGCAGGAGATTGACGCCGCGCATGACCACCGGCACGGCAGCGGCGACGGCAGCGAACACCGGGTTGAGCCTGCCCGTGACCACAAGCAGAACGATCAGACCGATCGAGCCGTAGAGCGCGGCCCGGCGCAGGGTCTTCGCGGCCTGCTGCGGCGGCGCGCGGCGAAACCAATGCAGAAGCCAGAGCAGGCCGAGAACGACCGCGGCCAGGATGATCAGTCTGCCCAACATTCAGCCTCGACCGACCTGATGGGTGAGCCGCAGAATCTCCCCTCCGCGCCCACGCGCGAATCGCTCCAGCGCCTTACGCCCGCCGGCGGCGAACACCGCGACCGCGCTCAGCAGATCGCGCAGAGTCTGGGGACTGGCGGCATCGAACGGGCAGTAAGCACCGCCGCTCAGGCGCGTGATCGCACGGAAGCTGCGCTCGGCCTCCGGGTCCCGCCCCTCCTGGAACACGAAGACCGGCACACCGGAGAGCCCGAGCTTGCCGGCGAGCCCCGCGAGCTCGTCCGCGTTCTCTTCCATGCAGTCGCCGACGAAGACCAGGGCGTTGACGCGGCCGCGCCCGTTCTCCTCCAGGGCATGCCGCAACACGCGGCCGATTTGGGTAAGGCCGGCGGCGCAGTGGACCCGGGTCATGCGACCCAGCAGCGCCGCCGCCTCGTCGCACCAGGGGGAGGCCTCGAACTCCAGAAAACCCCGGTAGAAGCAGAGCTGCACCGAAAGCCCGCCGAGGTCCGCCGTCTCGCTGAACATTGCCGCCTGAATATGGCTGGCCCGCTCCCACGTGGGCTCGCGGCTCGCGGTCGCGTCCATGGCGAAAATCAGGCGGCCGCGCCCCTCGGCGGAGGACCGCACCGGAGTAGCGGCCACCTGGCGCAGAAAGGCATCAACCTCTCCGGTGCTGGCGTTCTTCTGGATGTCTTTGCGCTCGCGGCTCATGGGATGTCTGCAACTGGGACAAGGCAGTGCTGAGGATATCGGGAAAACCGCTCGTGATTCCAACCCGTTGCCGAACGACTCGTGATGACCCTCGAGCGTGCGCCTCGGTGCGAACCCACCCGCCACGGGGCCTGCCGGCGATGCCACGGGTCCCGACACGAAAAAGGGGCCGTCTCGGCCCCTTTCCTCATGCCTAGGCGGACACGATCAATCGGCGTCCACCGCCTTCATGCTCAGGCGAATGCGGCCCTGCTTGTCCACCTCAAGGACCTTGACCCTGACGACATCGCCCTCTGAGAGCTTGTCGCTCACCTTCTCTACCCGCTCGTCGCTGATCTGAGAGATGTGGACCAGGCCGTCACGGCCGGGGAGGATGGTGACGAATGCGCCGAAGTCCATCAGGCGCGCCACCCGGCCCTCGTAGATGGTGCCAACCTCCACGTCGGCGGTGATGAGCTCGATGCGCTTCTTCGCCTCCTCGCCCGCGCTCTTGTCCACGGAGAAGATCTTGACCATGCCGTCGTCGGTGATGTCGATGGTGGCGCCGGTCTCCTCCGTGATGGCACGGATGGTCGAGCCGCCCTTGCCGATGACGTCGCGGATCTTCTCCGGATGAATCTTGAACTCGATGATGCGCGGGGCGTGCTCGGACATCTCGGCGCGGTGCACGTCGATGACCTTGTTCATCTCGCCCAGGATGTGCAGGCGACCCTCCTTCGCCTGGGTGAGCGCGACCTCCATGATCTCCTTGGTGATGCCCTCGATCTTGATGTCCATCTGCAGGGCGTTGATGCCCTTTTCCGTTCCGGCCACCTTGAAGTCCATGTCGCCGAGGTGATCCTCGTCGCCCATGATGTCGGTCAGAACGGCGAACTGGGCATCCTCCTTGATCAGGCCCATGGCCACGCCCGCGACGGCGCCCTTGATCGGCACGCCGGCGTCCATCAGCGACAGGCTGGTGCCACACACGCTCGCCATCGAGCTGGAGCCGTTGGACTCGGTGATCTCGGACACCACACGCACCGAGTACGGGAACTCGTCGATGTTGGGCATGACCGCCAAAACGCCGCGCTTAGCGAGCCGCCCGTGGCCGATCTCCCGCCGCTTAGGGCTGCCGACACGGCCGGTCTCTCCGACGCAGAAGGGAGGAAAGTTGTAGTGGAGCATGAAGGGCTCCCGGCGCTCGCCCTCCAGGGCGTCGATGATCTGGGAGTCACGCGCCGTACCCAGGGTGGTGACGACCATCGCCTGGGTCTCGCCGCGTGTGAACAGCGCCGAGCCGTGAGTGCGCGGCAGCACGCCGGTGCGGATATGAATTGGGCGCACGGTGCTGGTGTCGCGACCGTCGATACGCGGCTCACCGGCGAGGATACGCCCGCGCACGGTCTTCTTCTCCAGCTTCTCGATCGCACCGATGACCTGCCGCTCGCTCCACTTGGGCTCGTCGCCGGCGACCAGCTCGGCAACCACGGCGGCGCGCATCGCGTCAAGGGCGCCGTAGCGCTCCATCTTGTCGGCGATGCGGTAGGCATCCCCAAGGCGCTCCCCGCAGGCAGCCGCAACCGCATCGGCCAGGGCGACGTCGGGCTCCGGCGGACTCCAGGGCAACGGCGGCTTATTGACCTCGGCCGCTAGCTCGCGGATGGCCTGGATGGCGACCTGCATCTGCTCGTGGCCGAACAGCACGGCACCCAGCATCACCTCCTCGGACAAGCCCCTGGCCTCGGATTCGACCATCAGGACGGCGTGCTCGGTACCCGCCACCACCAGATCCAGGTCGGAGTCGAGGTTGAGCCCCGTCATTGGCGGATTGAGCAGGTACTCGCCGTCCTTGTAGCCGACCCGCGCGGCGCCGATGGGACCGTTGAAGGGGGCTCCCGAGATGGCGAGGGCCGCGGACGCACCCAGCATGGCGGGCACCTCAGGGTTCACCGCGGGGTTGAGGGACTTCACCGTCGCGATGATCTGGACCTCCTTCGTATAACCCTTGGGAAACAGGGGGCGGATGGGCCGATCCATGAGGCGGGCGGTGAGGATCTCGTTCTCGGACGGACGGCCCTCGCGGCGGAAGAAGCCGCCCGGGATGCGCCCGGCGGCGTACGTCTTCTCCTGGTAGTCCACGGTCATAGGGAAGAAGTCCCGTTCAACTGCCGGGCGCTTGTCGACGACCACGGTGACCAGCACGACCGTATCGTCGACATTGATCAGTACCGCGCCGTCTGCCTGGCGAGCGATCTCGCCCGTCTCCATGACGACTTTCTGGTCGCCGAATTGGAAGGTCTTGCGGATAGGAGTCACTAGAATGGTTCCTCAGAGCTGTGGGAGGCCGCTGAAACGCTCCGTTACTCGGCGGCCTGGGCCCAAAAACGCGTGATATCGGCCGATTGATCGATCGAATCGTCGTGGGGCTGTGAAAAGGGGGATGAAATTGTCCGTCACGGTTCCTGCAGGGAGAAGGCCCGACCGGGGCCTTCTCACCACTGTCCGTTATCGGCGCAGGCCGAGACGGGAAATCAGGGTACGATAGCGATCGAGGTCCTTGCGCTTGAGGTAATCGAGCAGCTTGCGCCGCGAGCTTACCATCCGCACCAGACCGCGGCGGGAATGGTGATCGTGCTTGTGCTCGGCGAAATGCCCGGTGAGCTGCTGGATGCGGGCCGTCAGGAGTGCGACCTGAACCTCGGGCGAGCCGGTGTCGCCGGACCCGCGCTTGTACTGGTCGATGATCGTCTGCTTTTCTGCTGCGCTCATTGTCATTTTCCCTTCTCCTTAGTGGGTTGGGAGATTGATGAAAGAGGCCCTTTCACCGCGTCCGCGGTGCTGACCACCCCAACAATGAGCTCAGGGGGTCGGGCCAACCGGAAACAAGTGCGAGATTGTAAGTGTTTGCCAGTCCGATGGAAACGCCTGAGGCGCTACAGGGACCTCGATGTGGGCCGGATGCCCCCTGCTCCCCGATGCCACAAGCGCTTTTCTCCGACGGTTCGCGGTCGAAACCCAACGAATCCGCGGCGTCTAGACGTCACAGGAGCCTTTTCGGCTGCACCTTGCCGTCCTCGAGGATGTAACCCACGCCGATGAACTTCCGTGACGGGTCGTACAGCCGCACCAAACCCTCGGTGGGCGCCTGAGGGACCAGGACCGCCTGTCCCTGACGCAGGTAGAAGGCGGCGTCCTCCGACAATCTCACCGGCGGGCAGTGACCGAGCGCGCTCTCGAGCGGCAACAGCAGCTCATCGGCCGCAGCCGGGCCCGCCTCCGTATCGGCGAGCCGCTCCAGCTCTTCCAGGGTCACGAAGCGGGTCTCCGACTCCACGTAGGGCCCCACCCCGGTGCGGCGCAAGGCGGTGACATGGCCGCCGCAACCGAGGGCGTTTCCGATGTCCTCGGCCAGGGTGCGCACGTACGTACCCTTGGAGCAGTGCACGTCCAGCTCGAAATCCGGCATCTCGACCCTGAGCAGGTCGAGCCCGAAGACATTGACCACGCGCGGCGTGCGCTCCACCTCGATACCCTGGCGAGCCAGCTTATAGAGCCGCTGGCCCTGGTGCTTGACGGCCGAGTACATGGGCGGAAGCTGCTCGATAGCGCCAAGAAAACGTTTGAGCGCCTCGCGCAGATGCGCCTCGCCGATACCGTCCACGGGCGCGGTGCTCACCACCTCCCCCTCGGCATCGGCGGTTGTCGTCGTGACCCCCAGGTGCACGCGGACGCGATAACGCTTATCCGCGTCCAGCAGAAAGGTGGAGAACTTGGTCGCACCTCCGAGGCAGATCGGGAGCAGCCCGGTGGCCAGCGGATCCAGGCTACCCGTATGACCAGCCTTTGCCGCCTGATAAAGCCGCTTGACCCGCTGCAATGCCTCGTTGGAGGTCAAGCCCTGGGGCTTGTCCAGCAAGAGGATGCCGCTGATGTTGCGCCCGTGCGCGCGCCGACGCCCCATGACGATGTCCTCCTCCCTCGCTCACAAGCCTGACTGGTAGGGAAACGCAAACGGGCTCCGTGCGTACGCAAGGGCCGCTTTCTGACGGCACCCAGCTCGACGTTCCGCCGCAGGGTTCGCGCATTGCTATGCCGATGACGGTGGTCGCACGAGCCTCGAGCTCACTTGCTTTCTGGCTCACCCTGCACGTCATCGTCCGATTCCTGCCGCTCCGAAGCGACTGCCGCCTCGATCAGGTGGGACAGGTACTCGCCGCGGGCGATGGACTCGTCGTGAACGAACACGAGGAGGGGGACGGTGCGCAGCCGCGTGCGACGACCGAGCTCGTGCCGCAGGAATCCGGCCAGGCGCCCATTGAGCAGCTGCACCTGGTCCTTCACCTCATCGTCCTTCGAGAAACAAGTGAAGAACACCTTTGCATGCGCCAGGTCGCGGCTGACCCGCACCTCCTGCAGCGTAATGTGCCGCAGTCGGGGATCCTTGACCTCTTCGCGCAGCACCTCCGCGAGCGCGCGCCGGAGCTCGGCGCCGATGCGTTCCGTCCTTTCGAATTCCTTCATCTATCCGCTGCTCGCCGGAGGTGGTCGGCACAAGGGCTTTTTCGCCCCGGATGCCGCAAGAAAGCCCGGCGCCGCGTCCGGCGCCTTGACCCTAAAGCTCACGCTTGCGCACGATGCGCTCGAACACCTCGATATGATCGCCCACCTGGACATCGTTGTAGTTCTTCACGCCAATGCCGCACTCCATGCCCGCCTTGACCTCGCTCACGTCGTCCTTGAAACGGCGCAGCGACTCCAGCGCCCCCTCGTAGACCACCACGTTCTGACGCAGCACGCGGATCGGATTGTTGCGCTTGATCACCCCCTCGACCACCATGCAGCCGGCGACCGCGCCGAACTTGGACGACCGGAAGACGTCGCGCACCTCCGCCAGACCGATGATCTGCTCGATCACCTCCGGGCTCAGCAGGCCGGACAGCGCCTTCTTCACGTCATCGATGAGCTCGTAGATGACGCTGTAGTAGCGCAGATCCAGGCCCTTTTCCTCGACGATGCGACGAGCCGAGGCGTCGGCGCGGACATTGAAGCCGAGCAGAATGGCATCGGAGGTCACTGCCAGGTTGGCGTCCGATTCGGTGATCCCGCCGACCCCGCCCGCGACGATGATCACCTTGACCTCGTCCGTGGCGAGCTTTTGCAGGCTGTCCTTGAGGGCCTCGAGGCTGCCCTGTACGTCCGCCTTGATGATGAGGTTGACGGTCTTCGCCTCCCCGTCCTTGAGCTGCGAGAACAGCTGATCGAGGCTTGTCCCGCGCTGCTCATCGAGTTTGGACTGGCGCTCGCGGACACCGCGCAGTTCTGCCACCTCGCGCGCGCGCCGCTCGTCACTCACCGCCAGGACGTCGTCTCCGGCGTTCGGCGTGCTCGACAGGCCCAGGACCTGCACCGGGATGGACGGCCCTGCCTCGTTCACGCTGCGGCCGCCTTCGTCGAACATGGCGCGCACCCGCCCGTACTCCGTGCCGCTGACGATCATGTCGCCGCGACGCAGGGTTCCGGACTGAACCAGCACCGTCGCCACCGGGCCGCGCCCCTTGTCGAGACTGGACTCGACGATGGTGCCGCGCGCCGGCCCCTCATGGGCCGCCTTGAGCTCCAGCACCTCCGCCTGCAACAGGATGGCGTCGAGCAAGTCGTCAATGCCATCTCCCGTCTTGGCGGAGACCTTGACCACCATGGTGTCGCCGCCCCACTCCTCCGGGACCAGCTCGTGCTGCGTCAGCTCCTGCATCACCCGGTCCGGGTTGGCATCCGGCTTGTCCATCTTGTTGATCGCCACCACGACGGGCACGCCCGAGGCGCGAGCATGCTGAATGGCCTCGACCGTCTGGGGCATGACGCCGTCATCCGCCGCGACCACCAGGATCACGATATCGGTGACCCGCGCACCGCGCGCGCGCATCGCCGAGAAGGCGGCGTGGCCCGGGGTGTCCAGGAACGAGATCATGCCGCGCTCGGTGCGCACATGGTAGGCGCCGATATGCTGGGTGATGCCGCCCGCCTCGCCAGCCGCGACCCGGGTGCGCCGAATGTGATCCAGCAGCGAGGTCTTGCCGTGATCCACGTGTCCCATGATGGTGACCACCGGCGGACGCGGGTTCTGCTCCAGGTTTTCCGACTGCGCGTCAACTTCCTCCATCAGCACGTTCTCCGCGTCCTGGGCCTTGGCCATCACGGCCTTGTGGCCCATTTCCTCAACCACGATCATGGCGGTGTCCCGGTCCAGAATTTGATTGATGGTGACGGGCATCCCTTGCTTAAAGAGCGCCTTGATCACGTCTCCGGCCTTGACTGACATGCGGTTCGCCAGCTCGGCCACCGAGATCGATTCCGGAATCTCCACCTCGCGCACGACGGGCGCCGTCGGCCGTTGGAAGCCATGCTTGTCCTGCAGCTGCGGCTTGGCAGCCTTCTTCTTGCGCCGCAGGCGCCGTTCCACGGGCGGCTCGGTCTCCGTCTCTTCCTCGTACTCGACCTCCGGCGTGAGCTCCCTCGCCCGCAAGGAGTCCTTGCGCGCCGCCTTCCGGATCGATTTCTCCTTCTCCGTCTCCTCGTTACGCTTGGCCGTTTTGCGCGCCTTCGCCTTCTTTTCGAGAGCCGATTCTTCCTCCGGAACGTCGCCCGCGACCGGGATCTCCTCGCCCTTCAGCCGGGCCATTTCCTCGGCCTCCAGCCGCGCCTCCTCCTTGGCCTTGCGCCGTGCCTCCTCCTCGGCCCGTTGACGAGCTTCCTCTTCCCGCGCCACACGTTCCTGCTCTTCCCGCTCCGCCAAACGCCGGGCGTCTTCCTCGGCACGACGCGCTTCGAGCTCGCCGCGACGGCGCGCGTCGTCCAGCGGCGTGCGGCCGGTGCGAACCGCCGCAGTCGCTGGGGCCTGCCCGGCACCTTGGGTCGCGACTGCGGAAACCTCTTCGCCCGCCGCTTCCTGAATGGGCTCCCCGGCACCGGCTCCGCGCTTGACGTAGGTGCGCTTCCGCCTCACCTCGACGCTGACCGTCTTGGAGCGGGGAGCCGCGGCGGCCCGCACCCCACCGCTGGCTCGCGGGCTGGCGACGGGCTGACGCAGCTCGCTCACCGACTTGCGTTTCAGGGTGACCCGGCTCGGCGCGGTTGCGGCTGCCTCAGGCTCTTTCTTGCCATGGCTGCGGCGCAGATAGCCCAGCAGCTGGAGCTTCTCCTGCTCGCTGAGCTTGGCGTCGCCATCGGCTGCTTCAATCCCCGCCTCATGCAACTGTGCCAGAAGGCGCTCAACCGGGATTCCCACCGTGCTGGCGAGCTGTTTGACTGTGACTTCACTCATCGCCGTGGCCTCCACGCCTACTCGGTCTCCGCGTCGGCGAACCAGGGTTCGCGCGCCTTCATAATCAGACTGGCGGCCTTCTCCGCGTCCAGACCCGTCATCTCGGTCAGCTCGTCCACCGACTGCTCGGCCAGGTCATCCATGGTGACGACGCCGCTACGGGCCAATGTGAAGGCCAGCGCCTCGTCCATGCCCTCCATGGAGAGCAAGTCCTCCGCCGGCTCTTGATCGAGGCTCTCTTCGCTCGCGATCGCGCGCGTGAGCAGAACGTCCTTGGCACGCTCGCGCAGCGCGTTGACGGTCTCCTCGTCGAACTCACGAATCGCCAGCATTTCCGCGAGCGGCACGTAGGCAACCTCGTCGACGCTGGAGAAACCCTCCTCCACCAGCACCGCGGCCACGTCCTCGCCGACGTTGAGCTGCTCCATGAAGGAGGCGACCAGACGATGGGCCTCCTGCTCGCTCTTGGCCGCGGCGTCCTCCTCGTTCATGACGTTGAGCTCCCATCCCGTGAGCTGGCTCGCGAGCCGGACGTTCTGTCCTCCGCGCCCGATGGCCTGGGAGAGATTCTCCTCCTTGACCGCCACGTCCATGCTGCGGGCGTCCTCGTCGATGACGATGGAGACCACATCCGCCGGCGACATGGCGTTGATGACGAACTGGGCCGGGTTGTCGTCCCACAGGATGATGTCGACACGCTCGCCGTTGAGCTCGTTGGATACTGCCTGCACACGGGAGCCGCGCATGCCGACGCAAGCCCCGACCGGATCGATTCGCGGGTCCCTGGTGCGCACCGCGATCTTGGCGCGGGAGCCGGGGTCGCGCGCGGCGGCCAGGATCTGGATCATGCCCTCGCCGACCTCGGGCACCTCGAGCTTGAACAGCTCGATCAGGAGCTCGGGCGCGGTTCGACTGACGAACAGCTGCGGACCCTTGAGCTCGGACCGGACCTCGTAAAGGTAGCCGCGGAGCCGATCGCCGGGCCGAACGGACTCGCGCGGTATCACGTGATCGCGCGGAATCAGGGCCTCAGCGTTGCCGCCCAGATCGAGCACAATGGTGCCACGCTCGGCCTTCTTCACCACGCCGGTGACCAGATCGCCGATGCGATTGATGTAGGCCTCCACCACCTTGGCGCGCTCAGCCTCGCGCACCTTCTGAACGATGACCTGCTTGGCGGTCTGCGCCGCGATGCGTCCGAACAGCTCAGACTCGATCGGCTCCTCGACAAAGTCGCCGACTTCCAACGACGGATCGCGCGCCCTGGCATCTCCCAGCGTGATCTGGCTCTCCGGGTGCTCCAGACCCTCCTCACCCGGGTCCTCGACCACCTCCCAGCGGCGAAAGGTGCTGTAGTCGCCCGTCTTGCGGTCGATGGCCACCCTGGCGTCGATGTCGCCGCCGTGCTTTTTTCGGGTAGCCGACGCAAGCGCCGCCTCCATGGCCTCGAAGATGACCTCTTCGGGAACATCCTTCTCGTTCGATACGGCCTCGACCACCAACAGGATTTCTTTGCTCATTCCACTTTCCCGAATCAGAATTCAGGTACCAACCGTGCGGACTCGATCAGCACCAGGGCGAACCCACGCGTCTCGCCGTCGATCTCCAAGAACACCTCGCTGCCGCTGGCACCCGCGATACGCCCTTCGAAGTTGCGTCTGCCCTCGAGCTTTTCGGCCAGCTTCAGGCGTACCTTGCAGCCGCGGAACCGGTCGTAATGGGCGGCGGTGAACAGCGGCCGGTCCAGACCCGGCGACGAGACCTCCAGGTCATAGTGCCCGGAAATCGGATCCTCGACATCGAGCAGACCGCTCAGCTGATGGCTGACCGCGCTGCAATCATCCAGGGTGATCCCCTGTTCGCGATCGATGTAGATCCGCAGGATCGCCCCCGCCTTGCCGCGCTGCACATGCTCGACGCCCACGAGTTCGTACCCCATGGGCTCGACCACGGACCTCGCGAGGTCTGTCAGTTTTCCGTCGCCGCGCTGCATGTCCCGTTACTGAAAAAAAATGGGCACAAGGCCCACTATCGAAGGTCCCGGCACCACGCGCAATCTGGCGACGGGAAACCAAAAAAAACCCCGAACCCGGGGTCTTAGTGGCGATTAAGATCCATGTACTTAACCCACAGTCTCCTGATCCTGCTAAGTGTAACTGGCGCATCTCCTTCAAGCAAGGACGGGAGCAGGTCATTGGTTACCTCACGAACGCACGTTCTCCAACGCCCTCGTGTGCGCGGCGAGCGCATGCCATCATCTCCGTCGCACTCGACCTCAAACGGGAGGGCGCCCGTGTTTCGACCTCCGAAGCAAACCCTGATCTACCCTGTGTCTTGCGGACACGGAACCGCCACCGCGCGGACCCGATTGGGGAACGACATCTTGAGAAATCTTGGCGATCGCCGCGATCCGTCTCTATAGGACCAGCAAAGTGATTTCGCCCAATTCCGACATCGACACGGATGAAGCCAAGGCGCTGAAACGCCGCGCCCACGAGCACACCCATCGACTTCTACAGCTCGCCCGAGCCCACTTCGGCATCGACATACCGGAGCCGGACATCCGTTTCGATCTCCGTGGCAAGACCGCGGGCCAGGTGCGCATCCGGGCTGGCAGGCTCTGCCTGGTTCGTTACAACCTCGGCTTGCTGCTCCGACATCCCGAGGATTTCATCAACGCGACCGTGCCGCACGAGACCGCGCATCTCGTGACCCTGCGCCTGTTCGGGACGGGCGTCAAACCACACGGAAGGGAATGGCGGGCGGTCATGCGCCTGTTCGGCACCGAGCCACGACGGTGCCACGACTACGACGTGGAAGGGCTGCAGGCTCGCCGGATAAGGCGGTTCCGCTACCGTTGCGGCTGCCGCTCCCACCAGCTCACCAGCATTCGTCACAACCGCATCCTGGATGGACAGGTGTACCTTTGTCGCGGTTGCGGACATCCGCTGGAGTTGGCGACCGAAGACCGGGAAGGGGAGCCTCAATAGCACCGGTGCGACTCGGGATAAGGGACGTCAGCTTCTCTGACCGATTCCCTCCGAACGGTTTCTTGCCCGCTTGCGCTGCCCGGCAGCACCTCATAGCAGCTTCTTGTCCGTAGGCTCGCGGTTTCGATGCGCGCTTCCTCCCCGCACCCGCTCACCCTCGTAAGGTTTGGGCTTCGCTTCGTGCGCCGTGATCAACTCACGCTGGCAGCAGATCAAGCGCGCCCATGCGCGACGCATAAAAAAGGGCGCGACAAGCGCGCCCTTTTTAGGTCTCCACCGGGACAATCCCGGTGAATCTTTTCGATGGCTTAGCGCATGCCGCCCATGCCACCCATTCCGCCCATGCCACCCATTCCGGACATGCCGCTCATTCCACCCATGCCGCCCATGCCCGACATACCGCTCATGCCGCCCATCCCGGACATGCCGCTCATTCCACCCATGCCGCCCATCCCGGACATGCCGCTCATTCCACCCATGCCGCCCATCCCGGACATGCCGCTCATTCCACCCATGCCGCCCATCCCGGACATGCCGCTCATTCCACCCATCCCGGACATGCCGCCCATCCCGGACATGCCGCTCATTCCACCCATGCCGCCCATGCCCGGACATGCCGCTCATTCCACCCATGCCGCCCATCCCGGACATGCCGCTCATCCCGGACATGCCGCCCATGCCGGACGATGCACTCCCTGTTCCGACATGCCGCCCAGTCCCGGACATGCCGCTCATTCCACCCATGCCGCCCATCCCGGACATGCCGCTCATTCCACCCATGCCGCCCATGCCCGACATGCCGC
This sequence comes from uncultured Gammaproteobacteria bacterium, assembly GCA_963698495.1. GTDB lineage: Bacteria > Pseudomonadota > Gammaproteobacteria > Chromatiales > Chromatiaceae > CAVORB01. The sequence continues at coordinate 163,491 of CAVORB010000046.1, forward strand.
TCATGCCGCCCATCCCGGACATGCCGCTCATTCCACCCATGCCGCCCATGCCCGACATGCCGCTCATTCCACCCATGCCGCCCATGCCCGACATGCCGCTCATTCCACCCATGCCGCCCATGCCCGACATGCCGCTCATTCCACCCATGCCGCCCATGCCCGACATACCGCTCATGCCGCCCATCCCGGACATGCCGCCCATACCGTGCATACCCTGCATTCCGGACATGCCGCTCATGCCTTGCGCGGCAGCGGAGCCCGCAACCGCAACACAGCCTACGAACAAGACAGTCTTCACAGCCTTGGAAATGATCGTATTTGCCATTGTTTCCTCCTAAGGTTTTTGACGTTATGGCGGGCAAAGAAGTAACAGAGGGCGAACTGGCCTGTCTATGACAGGATGACATGCGCCCCCGCCCCTGGCGTTAAGGAGCGACCTGACAGCACAACCGGGCGGACGGTCCACACGAACCGAAATGTTGTCCCGAATCTGGCCCGGCATGGACACGAGCCCATGCTCATTTCTTGTCGATGGCCTCGTCGCTAAGCCGCCCAGCCGGGCCTGATGCAACGCCCAGAGCGCCCCCTGCCGAGTCGGCTCGGGCGACCTCCGCGCGTAACCAGGAGCCGCCAGGGAAATGTCATCGGGGAGCGATCGTTGACTGAACCGCCACCGCTTGGAGCGGATGGGGTGTTGCCCGCCGCGCGCTACCTGACAGCGAGCTCCGCAAACAACAGACGGCGGGGCCACGAGATCCGGGGGGCCGAACTGTTCCCGGGCTCCGAAGGAACCAAGGGTGGACCGCCTGGTGCTTCGGTACTGAGGTCGACCTCCCGCCGATGACTAGGGTCGAGGGTAGTACCCCGGCGCGTAACCGGGATAGCCATAGGGCCCCGGCATACCGCCCTGCCCCCAACGCTTGCGCATTTCCTCCTCGAACCGTCTGCGCATGGCCTCGTGCTCGGCGATGAGCCGCGCCCGCCTCTCCTCCACGGCCTCCCGGCCAGGTCTCCGGGAGGGCGCTGCCGCGGGCGGCCATCGCGGCGGTGGGGACAGTGCCCGGGGAGCGGCGAACCCAGCGACACCGGATTCTGCCGGGGCATCAACCGGCGCAGCGGGAGGCGCTGTCGTCTCAGGCGCGGCTGAAGCGGGATCAATGACCGCTGGGGCATCGGTGTTGCCACCCGGTACATCCTGTTGTGTGTCACCCTCGCTGATCACCGCTTCGGCAAAGGCCTTCGCCTCCTCCGGCGTGACCTCAGCCGTGACTTCCGCTGGTGCCTCCGCTGGCTGACGCAGACGGGATCTCGGCAATGCTTGTAGCCGGTTCCAGCGCCGGAGGATCCAGTAGTTCGGGCTCACCTGTCGGCGGGACCTCTACCGATGAGGCCGCCGGAGTCCCGGTAACCGGCTGTGCGGACTCCTCTACGGTCAGCTGCTCCCCTGACGCCTGCTCCACCACCTCGGAGGTCATCGGCTCACCCGCCGCCACGTTCTCCTCCGCGGGGACCGCATTCGCGACCGGAGCGACCTCTTGCTCCTTGGCCTGGCCCGGCGCCTCGGGTTTCTCTCCCAAAGTCACACCCTTGTCGACATAGCCCAGGTACAGGAACCCCGCCAGAACTACCGCTCCCCCGAGCAGTATCTTTGGCCAAAAGCTGGTTTTCTTGCTGGATTCCGATCCTGACATCTCGTGCTTACCTCTCCACGTTCGTTTGGACCCGAAAGATCTTTGCCGGAACGCTCGGAACCGAGCGTTCCGGATTCGCGTAACCCGCGCAACGGGGAAGGTGGCCGCCATCCCCTCACGGCATCCTGCAGCGCCACTTGGCGGCAAGCGACCTCCGCGACAGGTCCGCAAGAATCTGGGGAAAATGGCTCAGGTGGCGGCGACCAGGGCGCCCAGTAGTCGTTCGACTCGCGAGCGCGACAGCCGGATGTTGGCCTCGATCTCGGACATGCGGATCTCGCCTTCTCCCTTCCCCGCTGCCCAGTTTACAACGAAGGCGCAGCAGGCGTAGCACATGCCCAACTCCCGGGCGAGCGCCGCTTCCGGCATCGCAGTCATGCCGACGAGATCGCAACCGTCGCGTTCCAGCCGAACGATCTCAGCCGCCGTCTCCAGGCGCGGGCCCTGGGTAACCCCGTAGGTCCCGCAGGCCACGAGATCCACATCGGCACGGTGGCCGGCAGTTAGCAGGGCGTTTCGAAGCTGCTCACAGTAGGGGCGGGTGAAGTCCACGTGGACCACCTCTTGCGCATCCCCGTCGTAGAAGCTGTGAGCACGCCCCCACGAATAGTCGATGATCTGGTCTGGAATCGCCAGGACCCCTGGGCCGAAGGCTCGACCGATGCCCCCGACGGCGGCCAAAGCGAGCACCCGCTCCGCTCCCAAATGCTGCAACGCCCAGATGTTGGCGCGGTAGTTGATCCGGTGGGGAGGAAGCTTGTGCCCGGCGCCGTGACGGGGCAGAAAAAGGAACTCCCGCCCTTGAAGGCGGCCACGGATCACGGGTGCGGAAGGCATGCCATAAGGTGTCTCGGGCAACTCGCGCCCGAGCTGCTCGATCCCGCTCATGACATCGAACCCGGAACCGCCGATGATCGCGAATCCGCCCATGAGCCTTCCGCCTGCCTGCAGCCGCTGAGGCCGCAAGTTTATCGGAGCACAGGGCCAAAACCAAAAAAGCCGGCGCTGGAAAACAGCCGCCGGCTCATCGAGGGGAATCGCCTATCGGGAGGGCGTCAGACGCGCGCCTCCTCGAACATACCGATCTCCTGCAGCTTCGGGAACAGTACCTGCTCCTCCCGCTCGATGCGGTATAGCAGCATGTCGAAGACCTCGTTCGTCTCCTGCAGGAATTCCTCGGTAAAGTTGAAGTCGCAGTTCTTCAACCACTTCTTGTAATAATCGTCGAAGGTCTTGCGCAGTGGCTTCTCGCCGCTGATGAAACCCCACGCGATCGACTTGACCTTGGGATCTTCGTGGATCAGCAGGCTGGGATAGAGCCCCCTGTCCTCGCGAGCCAGATGGTCCTTCATCTTGTCCGAGAGGTCGCAGAGAAGCTCGTATGCCGTCTTCGCGTTGGGCCTGATCTTGAGAAGCTCCGGCTTCAGAATCGACTGGAGATCTTCGATCATCTGCAACAGTTCCGCGTGGCGACCGCGGTAGCTGGCGAGCGTTTGCATGAAACCATCCTCCTGAATATTGCTTTAAGAAGGCGGCGTCGGCGCCAGCGCGAGTGCTCGCGCGCCAACAAACGGAGGTACCGACGGAAATGCCAGGAACGGCCTGAGCCGGCATCGGAAAATCCGCAACCGCGTGTGATGGGTTTAGCTCAAAACAAACACTCCGTCAACAAGCGATTAATTATATTGGCTTTCTCAATTTTCTGTGCGTGCAGGGCCAGGCTGCTCAGCAGTCCCGGGGATCAATGGCGTAAATACCGCCCGCATTCCGGAAATAGCCCTTGTAGTCCAGGCCATACCCGTACAAGTATCGATCTGGCACTCGCACGCCCACGAACTCCGCGCTGACACTGCAACCGCGAGCCCGATCCTTCTCCACCAGCACCGCGCTGCGCACGCTTGCCGCCCCGTCCTCGTGGCAGGCCTGCACGGCAGCCGCGAGGGTGAACCCCTCGTCCAGGATGTCGTCGACGACGAGCACGTGCTGCCCGCGCACCGCCGCGGCGGGCCGGTGCAGCCAGGTCAGCTCGCCACCGCTGGTGGCGCCCCGATAGCGGGTGGCGTGCAGGTAGTCCAGACGCAGCTGAAATCGCAATCGCGGCAGCAGGCGACCGACCACCACGACGGCGCCGGTCATGACGCACAGGATCAGGGGATTCTTGCCTGCCAGGGCGGCGGTGATCCCGACTGCCATCGCGTCCAGCGCCCTTTCCATCTCCTCACCCGGAACCAGGAGCGTCGCGCGGGAGGCGACGGCCTCGTACTCTTCCCGTGTCATCGTCATGTGGCGGGAGCCCAGCTCGCGCAGCCACCCAAGGAGGGGCGGCCATGCACGCGGCGCACGAGGCTAGAGCTCGAGATCGAGGGAAACGGCAACTTCCAACTCTCCCACGGCACGCACGGCCTGCTGCCAGCGCGGATCCAGATGCAGTCTCTCGCGCTCCACCCCGCCCCGACCGTGCATCCGCAGGCAGCGCAGGTGAACCGCGGGTTCATCGTAATCGCGGAGGTCGTCCATCACCCGCACGGCCTGCGGTCGATTGTTGCACACCAGCAGCATGTCACATCCCGCCGCGAGGGCCGCACGCGCGCGCTCCGGATAGCTTCCGCCAGTGGCAGCGGCGGCCATGTTCAGGTCATCGCTGAAGATCACCCCCTGGAATCCGATGCGTTCCCGCAGCACCTTCCTCAGCCAGAATGGCGAAAAGCCCGCCGGGTGGGGGTCGACCCGCGGGTACACCACGTGCGCCGGCATGACCGCCTCGAGACCACGCCTGATCAGGCGTTCGAAGGGCACCAGGTCCTCCATCTCGATGGCGTCGAAGGTGCGCTCGTCCGTGGGTAGCTCCTCATGCGAATCAGCCGCCACGCCGCCATGGCCAGGAAAGTGCTTGCCTACGGCTGCCATGCCCGCCCCCCGGACGCCCTCGCACCAGGCCGACGCCAGCTCGGAGATGTCGTTGACCCCGGTGGCAAAGGCACGATCACCGATCACGCCGCTGACGCCGCGATCGAGGTCGAGCACGGGTGCGAAGCTGAAGTCCACCCCCACCGCGCGCAGCTCTGCCGCCATCAGCCATCCGATGAGCTCCGCCGCGCGCTGCGCCCGCGCGGGATGGGACCGGCCAAGCTCGCCAAGCCGCGCCGCCGCGGGCAGTCGGGTGAAGCCCTCGCGAAAGCGCTGCACCCTGCCCCCCTCCTGGTCCACCGCCACCAGCAGATGGGGGTCGCGCAGCGCGTGAATCGAGGCGGTGAGGGCGGCGACCTGATCCGGATGCTCGAAATTCCGCGAGAACAGGATCACCCCGCCGACCGCCGGATGACGCAAGAGCTCGCGATCCTCCGCGCCGAGGGTAGCGCCCTCCAGGTCCAGCATCACGGGTCCCAGAGACAAGGGTCAATCCTCCCCGCGGCGCATTCGGCCGGGCATCTGGCGTTCGTCGAGGCGCATTCGTACGGAGTTCCCGTGGTCTGGCGTGGCGGGCGTTTGTAACACAGCATCGGCGCTCTTGTCTTTCCGGCTCGATCGCTTCCTGGCGGCGAACCCCGCATGCACGCGGGTGTCCAACCGGTCCCGCAGCCCGTCACCCAGCAGGTTGACCGACAGCACCACCAGCAGGATGGCCAGCCCGGGGGCGAGCACCAGATGGGGGGCCACCAGCATGTAGCCCACGCCATCGCGGATCATGCTGCCCCAGGAGGCATCCGGCGGCTGCACCCCCAATCCCAGGAAGGACAGCCCGGCCTCGGCGATCACCGCCCCGGCGACGCCGAAGGTCGCCTCGACCAGCAACGGCGCCATCGCCAGCGGGAGCAGGTGCCGGATCAGTATGCGCGTCGGGCCGGCCCCCAGTGCGCGGGCCGCGGTCACGTGGTCTCGGTGTTTGAGGGAGAGGATCTGGGCGCGGGCCAGCCGCGCGTATCCGACCCAGCCGACGGTGGCCAGCGCGACGATCACGTTGTCGATTCCAGGACCCAGTATGCCCGCGAGGGCGATCGCCAGAAGGATGCCGGGGAAGGCGAGGAAGACGTCGATGATCCGCACCAGGAGCAGGTCCGGCCAGCCTCCCGCGAGTGCTCCGGCGCCGCCGGCCAGGACCCCGATCAAGGCGGAAAGGGCAACCACCCCGAGCCCGACCAGAAACGAGGTGCGCGCACCTACCAGCAGGCGATCGAGCACCGGCCGTCCCAGATCGTCGTTGCCGAGCACGGACTGGGCGCCGGGGCCGGCCAGGATCCCAGGCAGATCGACCTGGTTGGGGGCGAGCGGGAGCCAGGGGGCGACCAACGCGGCGAAGCGCCCAGAGCCCGAGCATCGCCACCGCCCCCCAGGTTGCCAACCCAGGTTTCATATCGCCTGCCTGGCCTTGTCCGGGACGCGGCATCGGACGACGCATGACGAGCGGTGCGGGGCATCCGGATCACGCGAGTCGGATGCGCGGATCCACCCACGCATAAACCAGATCGGTGAGGGTGTTGACCAGCACATAGGCCAGGCTGATCAGGAGCACGCAGGCCTGCACCACCGGATAGTCCCTGCTCTGGATGGCCTCCACCAGCAGGCTGCCAACCCCGGGCCAGGCGAATACGGTCTCGGTGATGACCGCCCCGCCCAAGAGTCCGCCCAGCTGCAGGCCGAGCAGCGTCAGCACCGGCAGCCACGCGTTGCGCAGGGCATGGCGCCACATGACAAGGGTCTCCGGCAACCCCTTGGCTCGGGCGGTGCGCACATAGTCCTCCTCCAGCACCTCCAGAACGCTGCTGCGCACCATACGCGCCAGCACCGCCGCCAGGCCCGTGCCGAGCGTGACCGCGGGGAGGAGCAGACTCGCCGCACCGTCGCGGCCACTCACCGGGGTCCAGCCCAGCCACAGGGAGAAAACCAGGATCAGCATGGGGCCGAGCCAGAAGTTCGGGATCGAGATGCCGAGCAGCGAGAAGCCCATGGCGCCCGAGTCCAGGGCGCCGCCGCGGTGGCGCGCCGCCAGCACCCCAAGCGGCAGCGCCAGCGCCAGGGCCAGGAGCAGGGCGGCGGCGGCCAGCTCCAGGGTCGGAGGGATCCGTTCCGCGAGCAGGTCTCGCACCGGCCGCCGATCCTGGAACGAGACCCCCAGATCCAGTCGCGCGAGCCGCGCCAGATAGGTCAGGTATTGCTCGCCCAGGGGCCGGTCGAGCCCCAGGTCGGCGCGCAGGGCGGCGCGGTCCGCCGGACGGGCGCTCTCTCCCAGCATCGCCTCGACCGGATCGCCCGGGACCAGGTGAATGAGCAGGAACACCAGGGTGCAAACCCCGAAAACCACCAGAACCGCCGAGCCGATGCGTGAGGAGAGGTTCTCGATCACGACGCTCAACGAACCTCCACCAGGGTCCCCGCCGACACCTGATCGAAAAGCGCCATCAGGTCGGCGTTGCGCATCCGGATGCAGCCGTGGGAGCAAGGCTCCCCCATGGGCGCCGTGTCCGGGCAGCCGTGGATGTAAATGAAGCGCCTCAGGGTATCCACGCATCCCCCTCGGTTGCGGCCGGGCTCCATCCCCGTTAGCCACAGGATACGGGTGAGGATCCAGTCCCGCTCGGGAAAGCGCGCCGCGAGCTCGGGCCCGTAGACCTCCCCCGTGGGCCGCCGGCCGACGAACACGGTCCCTACCGGACACCCGGCGCCGATGGCGACGCGCACCCGGAGCAGACCGCGGGGCGTGCAGCCGCTGTCCATCCGCTCTCCGGCGCCGTTGCGGGCGGTGGAGACGGGATAACGCCGCAGCAGGCGATCCCCTTCCCGAAGCTCAAGGGCCTGGGAGGCGAGGTCGACGACGAGATGCCTGGTTTCAGGAGACTTTGGCTTCACCTGGTCCCCTCCGGAGAGGTTGCCGAATGCGGGCAGGTCGCCCGCCGTGCTCAACGAATTCTCTTGTACGATACCGGGGCGTATTTGCCAACGCGCGCCTGGATCCGGCGGCGTCAGCCTGAGGCGGCAAGGCGAGTACTGGAACGGGGCCGCAGCTCGACGTCGGCGAGGCCATCGTAATTCCCGTCCGGCGCCAGGCGGTAGCCGACGAGCCGGTGCCGGGCGGCGAAGACCTGGTCCTCGTACCACAACGGGATGTAGGGCAGATCCTTATGCAGCAGCGCCTGCAGCGCCCGGTACAGCGCGGCCTGACGGGCGAGATCCGGTTCGGCGCGGGAAGCCTCGATCAGGCGATCCGCCTCGGGGTCGCGGTAGCGGCCCCGATTGGCCCCGTCGGGCGGTACGGAGGCGCTGTGGAAGGCGTACCGAAAGATGTCCGGGGTGCGGATGCCAACCCAGGTCAGGCCGTAGAGCTGGAAGCGCCCGGCCTTGACGTCGCCGAAGAAGGTGCCCCAATCGTAGCTCTGAACGCGCACCCGGACGCCGACCTGCTCGAGCTGGGCCTGGATAACGGTCGCCAACCGGACGCGGAAGGGATCGCTCGAGGTCTTGTAGCTGAGCTCCAACGGACGCTCGCTGGTGAAACCGGCGGCGGCGAGCAAGGCCCGCGCCCTTCCCGGGTCGTAACCGTAGCTCGCGACCTCTCCGCTCCCTGCCCAATGCTCCGGCGGGAACAGTCCCTCCGCGATACGGCCCCCGTCCTGGAACAGGAAGCGCAGGATCGTCTCCCGGTCGATGGCGTGTGCGATCGCCGCGCGCACCTCGAGCCGGGCGGTGGCGGGGTCCTCCAGATTGAACCCGAGATAGGAGAAGTTCACGCCTGGGGCCTTGGTCACCGCGACCTCGGCGCGGGCGTCCAGAAAGCCCACCAGCTCGGGGGAGAGGTCGTTCTGTAGCAGGTCGATCTCGCCGCGCAGCAGCTTCATGACCCGGACGTTCGGGTCCTTGACGGTCAGGAGCTCGAAGCCTCGGCCGTCGCGCCGGCGCTCCAGGCGCAGACGCCCGGTCTCGGGCCAGTCCAGAAACCGAAAGGGTCCGCTGCCGACCGGCGCGTCCCGGAACCCGTGGCCAGCCTGAATGAGCCGGGCCGGCAGGATGCCGATGCCGAGGTAGGCGGGGAAGAGCGGATCGGGCTCGGCGAGCAGGAAATCCACGCGGTCCGCATCCGGGGTGCGAATCTCCCGGATCATCGACAGCAGGGCGCGGTGCGGCGAGGCACCGGCCGGGTCCAGGATGGAGTCGAAGGTAGCCTTGACGTCCGCGCTGTCGAGCCGGGTGCCGTCGCTGAAGCTGCGTCCCTCCGCGCCGAGGACGAACCGGTAGTGGGTGGGCGTCAGCCGCTCCCAGCGCGCCAGCGAGGGCACCGGCAGGCTCTCTTCGTTGAACTCGATCAAGCGGCGGTAGAGCAGGCGGTTGATGCGCTCGGAAGTCGCGTCCGTGGCGGTCCTCGGGTCCAGGTTGCGCGGCGGGCTCGCCAGCCCCATCCGCACGACCTCATCCGACTCCTGCCCGCCGCAGGCCAGAAGCAGGCAACAGACCAGCGCCGCCGCCCAACGCGCTCGGCGCCAGATCACCAACGCCTGTAGGGGTTGCGCGCCAGATTGACGTTGTAGTAGCGGGGATCCGCGGAGACCTCTTCCCCCGCCCACGCGGGCATCTCGAAGGCCTCGTCCTCGGCGCCGAGCTCCACCTCCGCCATCACCAGCCCCGCGTTCTCGCCGGCAAAGACATCGAGCTCCCAGACGTGATCCCCGACCGGAATCCTGTAGCGCACCTTGTCGACGGGCGGGGAGATGGCCAGCTCCGCGAGCATGGACTCCGCGTCCGCGACCGGGATCGGGTACTCGAACTCCGCGCGGCTGATGCCCTCGGTGGCGCCCTTGACGGTCAGAAACGCCTCATCGCCCTTCACCCGCACGCGCACGGTCAGGCCCGCGTTGTTGGCCAGATAACCCTGCATGATGTGGACCTCGGACTCCACCTGGTCGCGCCAAGCGTCGTTCTTGACCAGAAACTTGCGTTCGACTTCGATTGCCATGTTCGTGATGCCCTCCCCATTCGGTGGTTAGCAGGAGTAGACGAGAAGAATGCTGATCAATTCAGGGCTTCCGGCGACCGATGGTTGTGGCGCCCTTCCCGCGCGCGTAAGCGCGTGGAGATCTCACTGGCTCTCGCGGGCATCTCCCCGCGCGCCCCTCATTCCGCCTTCTCGAACAGGGCCATCGATTCGAGGTGTGCGGTATGCGGAAACATGTCCATGGCCCCCGCCGCCAACAGCCGATAACCGAGCCCGTTGACCAGACGATCCGCGTCGCGCGCGAGGGTCGAAGGATAACAGGACACGTAAACCAGCCGGCGGATACCGGCGGCCGGCAGCAGGTCGAGGACCTGCAGGGCGCCGCTGCGCGGGGGGTCGAGCAGGGCCTTGTCGAAATGCTCACGCAGCCAGGGGGCGATATCCAGCTCCCCGTAGAGATCGGCCCGCTCGAAGCGCACATTGTGCAGCCCGTTGCGCTCGGCGTTGGCGCGGGCGCGGGCGATGAGTCCCTCGTCGCCCTCGACACCCACGACCTCCGCCGCCCTTCGCGCCAGGGGGAGCGTGAAATTTCCGAGCCCGCAGAAGAAGTCCAGCACCCGCTCGTCCGGTTGCGGATCGAGCAGCGCCAAAGCGCGGTCGACCATGGACCGGTTCAGGTCCAGGTTCACCTGGGTGAAGTCCGAGGGCTCGAAATGGATACGCACCTCGTGGCCGGGAAGGGAGTAGTGGAGATCGATCTCATGACCCGGCAAGGGCCGGACGGTCTCCACCCCGCCCGCCTGGAGGTAGATGCGGAAGCCCTCCGCCTCGCCGAACGCGCGCAGCCGCTCCAGATCAAGTTCGCTCGGTGGCTCCAGGACCCGGAATACCAATACGCAGGGACCGTCCCCCATGGCCACCTCGATCTGCGGCAGTCGCTCGCGGATCGACAGCGCATTGACCAGCTCGGCGATAGCCGTGATCTTTTCTCCCACCCGGGGATGGAGGACTTCACAGCGGGTGAGATCGGTGACGAAGGAGCTGCCGCGTTCGCGGAAACCCACCAGCGCCCGTCCCTTCTTCGGCACGTAGCGCACCCCGAGCCGGGCCTTGCGGCGATAGCCCCAGTGCCCCGCCGACAGGGGCGGCAACCACTCGGCGGGCCGGACCTTGCCGATGCTCAGGAGCACCTCGGCGAGGATCTCCTGCTTCCCCTTGATCTGCGCGACGGGATCCATGTGCTGCAGGCTGCAGCCGCCGCATACGCCGAAATGGGGGCAGCGCGCCGGAACCCGCTGTCTCGCCGGCGAGAGGACCTGCGTCACCGCACCCTCGTCGTAGCGCCGCTGGAGGCGGGTGTAGCGGAACAGAACCCGCTCGCCCGGCAGCGCGCCGTGGACCAACACCGCCTTGCCGTCCACATGGGTCAACCCGCGGCCATCGTGGGTCATGGACTCGATCTGCGCCTCGACGGGATCGGGCGGCAGCGGCTTACGTTTGCGCTTGGACAAGTCGTCTCGGCTCAGGCAGGAAAGACGCCGGTGGAGAGATAGCGGTCACCCCGGTCGCAGACGATGGCCACGATCACCGCCCCCGAGAGCTCTCGGGAAAGATCGAGCGCCGCCGCCACGGCGCCGCCGGAGGAGATGCCGCCGAAGATCCCCTCCCTCGCGGCCAGGTCCCGGGCGGTGCGTTCCGCCTGCTCCTGGGTCACGTCGATGATGCGGTCTACGCCGGCAGGGTCGTAGATCTTCGGCAAATAGGCCTCCGGCCAGCGGCGAATGCCCGGGATGCTGGAGCCCTCGGTCGGCTGCACTCCGACGATCTGTACCGCGGGGTTGCGCTCCTTGAGGAACCGCCCAGTACCCATGATGGTGCCGGTCGTGCCCATGGAGCTCACGAAGTGGGTGACCTCTCCGCGCGTGTCCCGCCAGATCTCCGGGCCCGTGCCCTCGTAGTGGGCGCGCGGGTTGTCCGGGTTGGAGAACTGATCCAGGATCCTGCCCTGCCCTCGCGATTCCATCTCACGGGAGAGGTCGATGGCCGCCTCCATGCTGCCCTCCTTGGGGGTTAGCAGGATCTCGGCGCCGTAGGTCTTCATCACCGCCCGCCGCTCGACGCTCATGTTCTCGGGCATGATCAGGATCATGCGGTAGCCCTTGATGGCGGCCGCCATGGCGAGCGCGATACCCGTGTTGCCGCTGGTGGCCTCGATCAGGGTGTCGCCCGGTTTGATCTCCCCGCGCTCCTCGGCACGCCGGATCATGCTGAGTGCGGGGCGGTCCTTGACCGATCCCGCGGGATTGCTCCCCTCCAGCTTGACCAGCACCCGGTTGTCCGTGTCTCCGGGCAGCCGCTGCAGCCGCACCAGTGGCGTGTTGCCGACAAAGTCTTCAATCGTGGGGTAAGCCATGTGGTTCGGCCTGTTCGCCCGCCGGCGCTACTCAGCACGTTCGCGAGGGCCGGAAACGAGGATAATCGGTTGTAACGGGACGCCAATCATACGCGCGGAGACCGCGATCGTCACAGCGGTCACGCCCGGTAAGACGAATTCCAGGGCGGAATCCGACCGCGTCGGCCGAAACTCGCGCAAGCGGTGAATTTTTGTCCTCCGACCCTGGACGTACCAGCCCTCGGTGCCGTAGGTTTCAAGAAAAAACAACTCGCAGTCGAGAAAACGAGATGCAAGACGATCGGGGAAACCCATTTCCAGCCGACGCCGGATTCCCGCCGCCGCGGGACGAGGCGGCGGCGCTGGCGGCCACGGGGGGCGACGCGGAGCTCGCCCAGGAGCTGCTTGCCGCCTTGCTGCGAGGATTGCCCGCCGACCTGGAGCAGCCTGATCGCCGCCGCGAAGGCGGAAGACTGGGGCACGCTGAAGGAGATCGCCCACCGCATGCGGGGCGGCACGAGCTATTGCGCCGTACCGGCCCTGGATAACGCGTTGCAGGACCTGGAGCGAGCCGTCAAGGCCGGGGATACCACGCGCATCCTATCCGGGGTCGGGAACAGTGGAGGTGGAGGCGGAGCGCCTGCAACGCTGGCTCAGCCGGTAAGCAGACAGACGGTACGGCGGGCCATTCACCCATCCCCGGCGGCGAAGCGCCGTCTACTGCACCAGGAACAGGTTGCGGGCATTCTCCCGCAGAACCTTCGCGGCAACCGCCGGCGGCAGGAAGGAGGCCCAGCGGCGATGGAAATCGAGGAACTCGCCGATTCGCTCCCACCCAGTGTCCGCCTGATCCCAGGCGTCGAGCTGATCTACCGGCCATACCGCGTCTGAACCGATCAGGAAACGATCGGGGTAGCCGAGCACCAGGGCCTCCCACTCCGGAAGCAGGCGCCCCTCCCCGTCCGTGATGGGGTTGCGCACGTAGCGCCACGGGTCGCGGGCGGCGAGGTCCACCCACACCTTCGGGCACTCCGAGAGGATGCGTGCCACCTCGGCCGGCGGCAGCACGCCGCCCGCATGGGCCAGGATCAGGCGGTTGCCCGGGTTGCCGCGGCACAGCGACAGGGTCGGGTCCGCGCGCGAGAATTCCATGTGCACCAGCACCGGCACCTGGTAGGCGGCGCCCAGGGCCAGGAGCCCCTTGAGCACCTCGCTGGTCTGCCAGCGCATGGCGAAACCGCCGATCAGGTGCAGCTCGCCGATGCCCCGGTACACGCCACCGTCAAGGGCCTCGCGCGCCTCGTCCACCAGGTCGGCGCGCGCCTGCCAGCGGTACCATTCCCCGCTGGTCCGATAGGGACCGAAGATGGGCACGATCAGGTCCGGCGCCAGGGCGTGAAGCTCCAGGGCCAGCTCCGGCGGGGTGCCGGTGACCACGGCCAGCTCCACCGCATTCTCGCGCAAGGCGGCGATGGCCTCCTCGGGCGACGTGACCTCCGCCTGGTTCCACTTGTAGTGCAGGTGCGCGTCCACCACGGCCTGCCGTGACGGAGGCACGGCAGAGGCTCCGGCCGTTGGCGCGGCGAGAAAGACGAGCGCCAGACACAAGAGACAGATACGAATCATTTTCCCGCACCTCGTGCGCAGTGCCGCCACCTGCGCGTCACGGACCGAATAGCGCGCCGATAGCGGCTAATCGCCAACATTCACAGCACCTTGTGCACCAGCTTGACCCCCGGGTCGAGCTGGTCGCGCTCCACGCGAAAGCCGAGGGACTGGACCAGCGCCAGCATGCGGGTGTTGGCGGTCAGCACCTCGCCCTCCATGATCCGGAAGCCACGGCTGCGGGCGTTCTGCATCAGGGAACGCATGAGCCGCGCCCCGATGCCCCGGTCACGCCAATGGTCGGAGACGACGATGGCGAACTCGCAGGCCTCGCCGCCCGGGCGCGCCATGTAGCGCGCCACCCCCACTTCCACCTCTCCTCCCTCCTGCTCGACCACGCCGATCAGGGCCATCTCCCGGTCGTAGTCGATCTGGGTGAAGCGCACCAGCATCTCCGGCGTAAGCTCCTTGATCGCCTGCATGAAGCGAAAGTACTTGGTCTGCTCCGAGAGCCCGCGCACGAAATGCTGCTCCATCTCGGCGTCCTCGGGCCGGATGGGACGGATCACCAGATCGGTCCCATCGGGAAGCTGCACGCGCTCGGTGAGCTGGGCCGGATAGGGGTGGATGGCCATGTGACCGTAGGTCGGCATCTGTGGTGGGCGATAACGGACCCGGATGCGCGCGTCGACGGCGATCACGTCCTTGTCGTTGCCGATCAGGGGATTGATGTCCATCTCCACGATCTCCGGCAGCTCGCACACCATCTCGGAGACTCGCTGCAGGATCTTGGCCAACGCGCGCCGGTTCATCGGCGGCATGTGCCGGAACGACCCCAGAATGCGGGCCACCCGCGTGTGGTCGATCATGGTCTCGATGATGAAGTCGTTGAGGGGAGGCAGCCCCAACGCCCGGTCCTCGAGCACCTCCAGTTCGGTGCCGCCGGCACCGAAGCTGATCACGGGCCCGAACACCGCGTCCCGCACCACGCCGATCATCAGCTCGCGTGCGGCGCGGGTGGAGACCATGTGCTCGACGCTCACGCCCGTAATCTCGGCCTCGGGCCGCAGCTTCCTGGCCCGCTCGACGATCTCGGTGAAGGTACGGCGCACGGATTGGGCGTCGGTGATGTTGAGACGCACGCCGTCCACGTCCGACTTGTGTCCGATGTCCGGCGAGTTCACCTTCATCACCACCGGAAACCCCAGGGCCTGGGCCGCCATCAGGGCCTCGTTCGGGGTGCGCGCCAGCACGGCCTGCATGGTGGGGATGCGGAAGGCGGAGAGGATGGCCTTGGCCTCGATGGTGCCAAGGGTCTTGCGCCCTTCCGCCATCACCCCCTCGATGATGAGGCGGGCGCCCTCCACGTCGGGGTTCTTGCGCTCCGAGAGCGGCCCGGGGGACTGCATCAGCAGCTTCTGATTGCGATGGTGGGTGGCGAGGAAGGACATGGCCTCCACCAGCACCTCCGGGGAGTCGAAGTGGGGCACCCGGTTCTCGGCGAAAAGCTTCTGCGCCTCGACCACGCGCGAGGCCCCCATCCAGCAGGCGAGCACCGGTTTGCGGCTCTTCGCGGCGACCGCGATCACCGCCTCGGCGGTGCTGGTCGGATCGCTCAGCGGGAGCGGCGCGAGGATCGCGAGGACGCCGTTGACCTCCGGGTCCTCGAGGCAGGCCCGCACCGCGGCGGCGTACCGCTCCGGGGTGGTGTCCCCGATCACGTCCACCGGATTGCCGTGGGACCACTGGTCGGGCAGCGCTTCCTCCAGTTTGGCCCGGGTCTCCTCGGTGAGCTGGGCCAGGGTCAGACCCAGCTCGACCGCCCGGTCGGCGGCCAGCACGCCGGGGCCACCGCCGTTGGTGACGATGGCCACCTTGTCTCCGGCCAGGCGCTTGCCGATCCCGAACACCTGAGCCGCGGCGAACAGCTGATCGAGCGCCTCCACCTGGACCACGCCGGCGCGCTCCATCACGGCGCGGAAGACCTCGCTGGATCCCACCCATGCCCCGGTGTGGGATTTCGCGGCGCGGGAGCCCGCGGGATACCGTCCAGACTTGATGACGATCACCGGCTTCAGCCGCGCCGCCGCCCGCAGACCGCTCACGAACCGGCGCGCGTCGCGAATGCCCTCGACGTACAGCAGGATGCTCTGGGTATGGATATCGAGCGCCAGGTAATCGAGAACGTCCCCGAAATCCACGTCCGCCGCCGCGCCCATGGACACCACGGCGGAGAATCCCAACTGGCGCGGCCCAGACCAGTCCAAAATGGCGCGGCACACGGCCCCGGATTGGGAAACCAGCGCGACGTTGCCCCGCAGCGGTGGCTCGCCGCCCAGGGTCGCATCAAGCCCGTTCTGCGGCCGGATCACGCCCAGCGTGTTGGGACCCAGCACCCGGATACGGTTACGCCGCGCTGCCTCCACCAGCCGATCCTGCAGCGCCGCTCCCCCGTCTCCCTGCTCGGCGAAACCACCGGAGTAGACCACCGCCGCCTTGACGCCAAACTCCCCGCACTGGTCGAGGATCTCCGGCGCCTTCTCCGCCGGGGTGGCAATCAGTGCCAGGTCTACCTGCTTACCCACCTCGCGCAGACTCTTGTAGCAGGACTTGCCGCCCACCTTGTCGTACTTCGGATTGATCGCGTAGCAGGGGCCCTTGAAACCGGCCGCAATGAGGTTGCGGTAGATCATCCCACCCATCGACCCATCCCGATCGCAGGCGCCGAACACCGCGATGGAACCGGGGGTGAAGAGCTGGTCGATGTCGGACAATCGCATGACTAGTCGCCCCCCAAGGGCGCAAAAGGTATTAAGCTTGCCACCGGAAACGGCCCGCCCGTACCCGGTCCGGCGGCGCGCCGCGGCGGGTGGCGAGTGCGGGCGGGCGCGATTCCGCTTCCCGACTCTCGCTCGTTCCGATCACGGGAATTGTCGAGCGATTGTTCGGGTTTCGCAAAGGCGGGCGGGACTCGAGCAGGTACCGGCCGGTAGCGCATGCACGCGCGGCGTGCCCGCCTTGTGTTTTCAGGACCACAGTTGAGAGCAGAGCATGAACCTCGCCTTTATCAGCCATCACCTGTGTCACGACCACCGCATGGGCGCCCATCATCCGGAGCAGCCCGAGCGGCTGCACGCGATTCAGGACCGCATGATCGCCTCCGGCATGGAGATGCTGGTAACCCATTATGACGCCCCCGAGGCCACGGTCGAACAATTGACGCGGGTGCATACACCGGAGTACGTGCGCATGGTGTTCGACAATGCGCCCAAGGCGGCGGATGTCCTCACCTGGCTGGACGGGGACACCGCCATGAACAAGGGCACCCTGCCCGCGGCGCTGCGCTCGGCGGGGGCCGCGATACTCGGCGTCGACCTGGTGATGAGCGACAAGCATCACGCCGCATTCTGCTGCGTGCGCCCGCCCGGTCACCATGCCGAGCGCAGCCGGGCGATGGGTTTCTGCTTCTTCAACAACGTGGCGGTGGGCGCCGCCCACGCCATGGCCGAGTACGGACTCGAGCGCGTCGCCATCGTGGACTTCGACGTCCATCACGGCAACGGCACGGAGGACATCTTCAAGGGCGACGGGCGGGTGCTCTTCTGCTCGAGCTTCCAACATCCCTTCTATCCGGGCACCGGCGCCCACACCGACGCTCCCAACATCGTCAACATCCCGCTCCCCAAGCTTACGGGCGGCCCCGAGTTCAAGGCGGCCGTGGAGCAGGGCTGGCTGCCGCGCATCGACGCCTTCGCGCCGCAGCTCATCATGATCTCCGCCGGGTTCGACGGCCACGCCGAGGACGACATGGCCCACTTCAATCTGCGGGAGGCGGATTACGCCTGGATTACACGCGAGCTCCACGACCTAGCGGTGAAGCACTCCCACGAGCGGGTGGTCTCCTGCCTCGAAGGCGGCTACGACCTCAACGCCCTCGGTCGCTGCGTGAGCACCCACATCGACGAGCTGATCGGCCATGGTTAACGGATCGAGCGCGGCGGTTCAGCCCCCTGGTCGCGATCGTTCGGACGGGAGGCGCTGCCGCACCGCCTCGTAGAGACAGATGCCGGTCGCGACCGAGACGTTCAGGCTCTCCACGGTCCCGAACATCGGCAGGCGCACCAGAAGATCGCAGCGCTCGCGGGTCAGCCGCCGCAGGCCCTTCCCCTCGCCGCCCATGACCAACCCCAAGGGTCCGGCGAGGTCGGTTTGGAACAGGTCGGACTCGGCCTCCCCGGCGGTCCCGATCATCCACACGCCTTGCTGCTTGAGCCCGTCCATGACCCGGGCAAGGTTGGTCACCTGCACGAAGGGCACGGCCTCGGCGGCACCGCTGGCCACCTTGCAGACCGTGGGGGTGAGACCGACCGCGTTGTCCTTCGGCGCGATGACCGCGTGCACCCCTGCCGCATCCGCGGTGCGCAGACAGGCCCCGAGATTGTGTGGGTCCTGCACCTCGTCCAGAAGCAGCAGGAAAGGCGTGCCGCCCGCTTGCTCGATGATCGCGGGCAGGTCCTGCTCCGAGCGGCTGGCGGGGGTGCGCACCCAGGCCAGGGCGCCCTGATGATTGATGCCATGGGCCTCGCGCTCCAGCTCGTCGCGGTCCACCTGTCGTACCGGGACGTCGGCCTCTCGCGCGAGAAGGGCGATTTCCCCTAGGCGTTTGTCCCGCCGCCGGCGCTCCAGCCAGACTTCACTCACTCCCCCACCGTGCTTGAGTGCGGCGCGCACGCTATGGATGCCGGCGACGGGCGTCAGGAGATTTGCGTGCGTCATGGGCGAGACCCGGCGGATGCGGTCGGTCCAGGACGGCGATGCTCGTCGCGTCCCGGGGAGAATCGGGCGGTCATCGGGTCTGCGCTGCTCGCACCACTCCGCCCGTCAGGGAAAAAGGGGACCGAGCGAAGCCATCAGCCCCGCCCAAACCCCTTCTGCCTACCGGCCGCGAGATATCAACCCATCCGCGGATAGTCGGCGATGCCGGGATTGCCGGCCACGTTCTTCAGCACCGGGGTGTTGAGCTTCTCGATCTTGACCGTCTTGACGTCGCGCAGGTACTTGGCGACCGTCTCCCAGATGGGCTCCCCCGGGGACTGGGAGCCGACCGTCGCCCAGCCCGCGACCACATAGCTCTTGTCCGCCTCGATCTTGGTGCCGTCGTCAAGGGCCATGTCGGTGATCCGCTTGCCGATCGACTCGTTTGGATCGCAGACGTAGTCGAGTCCGCCCACGCGCACCATGTCGCCGCCCTGCTGTACGTAGGGATCGGGGTTGAACAGGTTGTCGCAGACGTCCTCCAGGATCGCCTTGATCTCGGCTCCCTTCATCTCGCGGCGGTAGGTCTCGGGATAGGTGATGCAGGTCTGGTCCATCACATTGTCCATGGTGATGGCCTGGCCCGGGAGCACCGAGGTTCCCCAGCGGAAGCCGGGCGAGAGGCTGACCTGGGCGTCGTTGACCTTGCGCAGGGCGTCGCAGATAACCTGATCGAAGGTGCCGTTGAAGTTACCGCGCCGGAAGAGAACCTCCTCCGCGGTGGCCAGCTTCTCCTCGAGCTTGTCCTTGTGGGGGGCGCGCACCTCCTCGATGTACTTGACCATCTCGGCGTTGGGCTCGAGCAGGTTCGAGAACACCGGCAGCAGGCGGTAACGGAAGTCGCTCACCTTGCCGTCCTTCACGTCCAGGTCCATGACGCCGAGGAACTTGCCGTTGGAGCCCGCGTTGGTGACCAGGGTCTTGCCCCCCGCGTTCTCGACCACCGTGGGCGCCGGCATGCCGTCGTGGGTGTGTCCGCCGAAGATGACGTCGATGCCGGTGACCCGGGAGGCCATCTTGAGGTCCACGTCCATGCCATTGTGAGAGATGACGACGACGACGTCCGGACTCTCGTCCTCGCGCACCTTGTCGACCATCTCCTGCATGCGCTCATCCTGGATGCCGAATGTCCAGTCGGGGATGAACCGCTGCGGATTGGCGATCGGCGTGTAGGGGAACGCCTGGCCGATGACCGCGACCTTGACCCCGCCGACCTCCTTGATGGTGTAAGGCTTGAAGGCCAGGCCCATGTCCTCGTCGAAACCGCCGAAGTCCGCGAACCGGTAATCGAACAGGGCCTCCTCGCGCACCTTCACGTTCTGCGCCACGAACTCGCCCTTGAAGGCGCCCACGTTCTTGATCACCTCCTCGTCGAGGTAGGTGAACTCCCAGTGGCCGGTCATCACGTCCACCCCCAGCAGATTGCAGGCTCCCACCATGTCCATGCCCCGGGTCCAGTAGGCGGTGCCCGAGCCCTGCCAGGTGTCCCCGCCGTCGAGCAGCAGGCTGTTGCCGTCGCCGCGCTCCGCGCGAATCCGGTCGACCAGGGTCTTGAGATGGGCGAAGCCGCCGACCCTTCCGAACTGCTGGGCGGCCTCGTCGAAATTCAGGAAGGTGAAGGCGTGCGCCTCGATGCCGCCGGGCTCGATCCCGAAGTGCTTGAGGAAGGCATCTCCCACGATGTGCGGGGCCTTGCCCAGCGCATCGCCGATGCCCAGGTTCACGTTCGGCTCACGGAAGTAAATCGGGTTGAGCTGCGCGTGGGTATCGGTGATGTGCAGCAGGGTCACATTGCCGAACTTCGGCACCTCGTAGAGATCGGATGGCTGCCGCATGGCGGCAAAGATCGACGACGGCAGCATGCCGGCGGCACCAGCCATGCCCAATAGCTTGATGAACTCACGGCGTGAAATGGTCATTGCGCTAGATCTCCTCCGGTCGGGGGTCAGCGGCGCAGCCGTCGCGCGGCCGCGCCTTTCGTGAAGCGTTCGGCGGGCTAGTATGCCTGCAACCGAGACATCCGGCCATTCCAGGAAACGGCCTCGGTTATCGGGGTTTTCCCCCAGGCGCGGCCGCGGCTGTTGCGGCAACTGGTCAAATTGCTTAGCCTTCGCCGATGACCATCCCGGGTCACGGCAGGTATCTCTTCATCCTGGTCTTACTGGCCTTCACCGCCAGCGCGGAAGCGCCGCAGGAGATTCGGATCGGGGTTCTGAGCCACCGCGGCGACGCCGTCACCACGCGCATGTGGGGCCCCACGGCGCAATACCTCTCCGACGCGCTTCCCGACTACCTTTTCCGCATTGAGCCCCTCGACTTCGGCGAGGTCGACCCCGCGGTAGCGCAAGGCAAGGTGGACTTCGTGCTGGTGAACTCGGGCATCTACGTCAACCTGGAGGTGCGCCACCGGGTGTCCCGCATCGCCACCCTGAGCAACCGCCTCGGCGACGTGCAGCTCAACCTCTTCGGCGGCGTCATCTTCACGCGGGCCGATCACCCGAGCATCCGCACCCTCCGGGACCTGCGCGGGCGCTCGTACGCGGCGGTGGACCCGATCTCCTTCGGCGGGTTCCAGATGGCATGGGAGGAGCTGGCGCGCGTCGGCATCGACCCCTACCTGGATTTCTCGCGCCTGCGCTTCGAGGACACCCACGACGCCGTGGTGCTGGCGGTCGCGCGCGGGGAGGTGGACGCCGGCACCGTGCGCACCGACATCCTGGAGCGCATGGCCGCGGCCGGGGTCGTTGAGCTGTCGGACTTTCGCATCCTCAACCCGCGCATGGACCCGGATTTCCCCCTGCTGCACAGCACGGCGCTGTTTCCGGAATGGCCCTTCAGCAAGGTCCGCCACACCCCCAACGAGCTGGCACAAAGGGTCGCCGTCGCCCTGCTCCAGATGCCGCCGGACCACCCGGCGGTCCGGGCCGGCGGGTACGGCGGCTGGACCATCCCGCTCGACTACCAGCCGGTGCACAGGCTGCTGGAGGCCCTGCGTCTGCCGCCCTACGATCACGTCGGCCGCTTCACCCTGGCGGATGCGCTGCAGCGGTACTGGCTCGGCTTCCTGCTGGGGCTGATCGCCATGTTGGTCATGACCCTCCTCACCGTCTGGGTGATCCGCCTCAACAAGCGCCTGACGCGGGCGAAGGCCAGGCTGGAGCAGCAGCACACGCTCATCCTGAACTCGGTCGCCGAGGGCATCTACGGCGTGGACCTGGAAGGCCGCACCACCTTCGTCAACAGCTCGATGGAGGACATCACCGGCTGGCGCGCGGAGGAGCTCATCGGCCGCAATCAGCACCGGATTCTCCACCACACTCACCCGGACGGCAGCCCCCACCCGGAAGAGGAGTGTCCCGTCTACGCCACCTTCCGGGACAACCGCCGGCGCTTCGTGGAAGACGATGTCTTCTGGCGCAAGGACGGCACCAGCTTCCCGGTCGAGTACAGCTCCACGCCCATTCGCGACGAACGCGGTCGGACCGTGGGCAGCGTGGTGGTGTTTCGCGACGTCACCGAGCGCAAGCAGGTGGCCGAGAAGATCCGCCACCATCAGCTGGAGCTGGCGCACGTGGCTCGGCTGAGCACCTTGGGCGAGATGGCCTCCGGCATCGCCCACGAGCTCAACCAGCCCCTGACGGCCATCGCCACCAACGCCCGCGCCTGTGTGCGGATGCTGGAATCCGAGCGCGCCACGCGGGAGGCCTGCAGCGACGTCATGGATAGGATCGCGGCCCAGGCGGAGCGTGCCGGAGAGGTCATCCGCCATATCCGCCATTTCGTGCGCAAGGAGGAGCCCGAGCTCAAGCCCACCCGCCTCAGCGCCATGGTGGAGACGGTGATCGGCCTGCTGCGGCCGGATGCCCTGCGTGCCGGAATAGTCATGCAGCAGGATCTCGACCACGACGCCGACTGGGTGCTCGCTCAGGAGATCCAGATCGAGCAGGTCGTGCTGAACCTGGCGCGAAACGCCATCGAGGCAATGGCGGAGACCCCGCCCGCTCGGCGTCACCTCACCCTGCGCGCCCGCCGCCGCGGGGACCGGATGGAGGTCGAGGTCGCCGACACGGGCCCGGGTCTGAGCAGAGAGGTCAAGGACAGCATCTTCGAACCCTTCGTCACCACCAAGCCCCAGGGACTCGGACTCGGGCTCTCCATCAGCAGCGGCATCATCGAGGCCCACGGCGGCCACCTGTCGGTGGAGAGTCGGCCCGGCGAGGGCGCGACCTTCCGCTTCAACCTCCTTCTGGCAGAGGAACCCCGACCATGAGCAGCGACCCCACCGTCTTCATCGTCGACGACGACCAGGAGGTGCGGGAAGCGATCGGGCTGCTCATGGATTCGGTCGGACTGGGCGCCGAACCGTATGCCTCGGCCCAGGACTACCTCGACGCCTTCGATGCCTCCCGACCGGGCTGCCTGGTCCTGGACGTGCGCATGAAGGGAATGAGCGGCCTGGACCTGCAGGAGCGCCTGAGCGGCGAGCCGATTCACCCGCCGATCGTCGTCATCACCGGGCACGGGGACGTGCCGATGGCGGTGCGGGCGGTCAAACGCGGCGCGGTGGACTTCATCGAGAAGCCGTTCAACGACCAGGTGCTGCTCGACGCGGTGCACCGGGCCTTCGAGCAGGACGCGCGGCGCCGTGGTCAGGCGTCCCGCCTGGCGGACATCCAGGAGCGGCTGCAGCGCCTCACGCCGCGCGAGCGCGAGATCCTTGACCAGGTTGTGGTTGGTAAGCGCAACAAGGTGATCGCGGCCGATCTCGGCATCACCCAATCGACGGTCGAGGCCCACAGGGCGAAGGTGATGGAGAAGCTGGAGGCGCGTTCCCTCTCCGACCTCATGCGCATGATGCTCTTGCTGGACAATCGGGAAACGCGCCCCTGACCACAACGGGCGACCGCGGCGTGCCGACAAGCCGGGCGCCGGGAGGCTGCGACGTCGGGGAAAACCCCAACCAACGTCCTAACATCTCAGGATTTACGCACGCTCCGCGTCCGCGCAGAATACGCAGCACGCAGGCGAATCGGCGACTGTCGTTGCCTGGGTGCTGTCTGGGCTGCCGGCCGGATGACTGTTCAGGCAGGGATGGCGGCAGGCTACTGAACGATCACCCGGCCGGTGGACCTGTACGGCACCACAAGAACAGGCTTTCCGTTGCGGGCCCATGAACCCGCGAGGCTCGAATGGGTCCAATCGAATTGGCCGCGAACCTCGGGCTCTGTGCCGAAGCCCGCCGTGAGCGCTCTGCTAGCTGGACGGGCCGGCGGGCGATGCCCCAAAACCGCGTATGTTGCTCTGCTTTGTAGTCCAACCCATGCTAGGATTCGCCGGATAAGACGGTACCGGGCGGCGCAGCGCCTCCCCACAGGCCGCGACCTGACAGGGAGTCCGAGCGTTTTCGTACCCCGGGGACCGGCCGAGCCGGACCCCCCTGCAACAACTGTCAAGACCCCAGTAGGAGGCAACAACATGATCTCTCGAACCAGAAACATCGCGTCGGCCGCCGCGATTGCGCTCGGACTGCTGGCACTCACGCCGACCTTTGCGGCGGACGAGCCCACGAGCGACGTCGAGGCAGGCAAGGCCATCGCCCTCGATCGGGCCAAGGGGAACTGCATCGCATGCCACCAGATCGAGGGCGGCGAGGGTCCGGGCAACATCGGCCCACCCCTGATCGCCATGCAGGCGCGCTACCCCGACCCCGCTTTGCTGCGGGCCCAGATCTGGGACTCCACCGCCGCCAACCCCGTTTCCATCATGCCGCCTTTCGGCAAGCACGCGGTCCTGTCGGAGCAGGAAATCGACCAGGTGGTCGCATTCGTGCTGACCCTGTGATCGCTGCCATCGTTACGAATCCCATCGGAGGTGTAGAAACATCATGAACAAGACCATAACAACGGTAGCCGCCCTGGGGCTGACCTTTGGGGTCACCGCTGGCGCGCTGGCTTCGCCCCAGGAGGATCAGGAGATCTTCCAGAGCTTCTACGTCGAGCGCTTCCCCGACGTCCCGAAGGAAGACTTCGCAAACGGCGTGTACTCGATTGACCCGGTCGGCCGCGAGAACTGGGAGGCCATCGAGGAGTTCCCGCCCTACGAGGCGGCGATCTCCAACGGCGAAGAGATGTGGAATACCCCCTTCGCCAACGGCAAGACCTACAAGGACTGCTTCGCCGACGGTCCCGCGATCGCCGGTAACTATCCCCATTGGGACAAGGACCGCGGTATGGTCGTGACCCTGCCGCTGGCGCTCAACGAGTGCCGGGAGGCCAACGGCGAGAAGCCGCTGAAATACAAGAAGGGACCCGTCGCCGACCTGATCGCCTACATCGCTTTCGAGTCCCGCGGCCAGATGACCAACGTGGTCGTGCCAGAGGATGATCCGAAGGCGATGGCGGCCTACGAACAGGGCAAGCACTTCTGGTTCGCCAAGCGCGGCCAGTTGAACCTCTCCTGCGCCAACTGCCATGCCCAGAACCCCGGCGCCCTGCTGCGCACCGAGACTCTGAGTCCCGCGTTCGGCCATACCACCCATTGGCCTGTGTACCGCTCAAAGTGGGGCGAGATGGGTACCCTGCATCGCCGCTTCTCGGGCTGCAACAAGCAGGTTCGCGCCAAGGACTTCGAGGCCCAGGGCGAGGAATACCGGAACCTGGAGTTCTTCCTGACCTCCATGAGCAACGGCCTGCCGCTGAACGGCCCCGGCGCGCGCAAGTAACGAAAACCGACAGACCGCGCTTCGGCGCGGTCATTCTGGAGCACGACAGGAGCTCAAGATTATGAAGATTTGCAGTTTTTCCGCAGGAGTCATCGCCGTGACACTGATGACCGCCCTCCCGATCACGAATGCTTGGTCCGCGACCAGGGCCGAGGCGGAGGAGGCAATCGCGGCCGCCGACGCGGCGCGCAAGAAGGCGGCATCGGTCGGGGGCGAATGGCGCGATACGGGCAAGATGATCAAGGAGGCCAGCAGTCTGCTCGACACCCGCGAGTACACCAAGGCGATCAGCATCGCCAACAAGGCGCAAAAGCAGGGCGAGCTGGGATACCAGCAGGCGATGGACCAGAAGGACGCCGGCATGGCGGACTACTTCAAGATGGGCGGTCCGGCGAAGGAAACGGCCGTCGTGTCGGTCGAGAATATGATTGCGCCGGATCTCGAAGCCGTCGAGGTCATGCACAACGGCGAAAAGGTCGTCATCATGCGGCACCATGACAAGGACGCCACCCTGCCCGCCGAGTTCCTGAAGACGGATCGCGGCTGCCCGCCGTTCTGCGTGCAGCCGGTCGTCGCCGCCGAGGGGGTCGACACCATCGCGGAGCTGGAGTTGCTCGACTATCTGGAGAAGGCCGCCAAGGGCGACGAGTCGATCCTCATTGTCGACAGCCGTACCCCGGACTGGGTCATGCGCGGCACGATTCCCGGTGCGGTCAACATTCCGTGGAATACGGTCTCGCAGGACAGCATGTCCGGTATGTTCGGCGACTCCGGCCAATCGCCGCTGGACGGAATCCTCCAAGACCAGTTCGGCGCCACGAAGACGGACGCCGGGTGGGACTTCTCCCAGGCCAAGACCTTGGTCCTGTTCTGCAACGGCATCTGGTGCCCGCAGTCGTCCACCAACATAGAGACGCTCCTCAAGCTGGGTTATCCGGCCGAAAAGCTCAAGTGGTACCGGGGCGGCATGCAGGACTGGGTCAGCGTAGGTCTGACCACCGTCAAGCCTTGACGCGAGGTCCGAACCATCGCTAGCGAGAGGCGCCGAACGGCGCCTCTTTTTTTTGGCGCCTCCCCGAAAGCCGTTTAGAATTCGCGACGCAATGCGCGGGTGGCGGAACTGGTAGACGCGCTGGATTTAGGTTCCAGTGTCGAAAGACGTGGGGGTTCGAGTCCCCCCCTGCGCACCATCTTAAAATCAAGGGCTTACGCCCGCCCTTTGGACTTCGCTCGCTCCACATCTTCTCCAGCGTGACCAAATGGTGACTCGTCGAACCTTGTGACAGAGGTCCCCAGGTTACCGGGCGCCAGATGAGCGTAGCGCTCAAACATGAGGATCGTGCCGTGCCCAAGCAGAGCCCGAACCTCCGCCAGACGTGCACCTGCCGTCACCAGCCAAGCAGCAAAGGTATGTCGAGGATCCGCTGGTGCGGCGCTCCGAAGTGGTCGAGGCTGCAAAAGCGCTGCTTTTCGACTTGCCTTGACTGACGACGGATTTGGACCGAACAACGATGCGAAGCAACTGAACGGATAGTCGAAAATGGCGAAACCAGTAATTTCAGACAACAAGCCCGTCAAGGTCCGGCTCGCGCATGGGCAGGAATACCATTTCTGCACCTGTGGGCGATCGCTCAGCCAGCCATTCTGCGACGGCTCCCACGTGGGAACGCCGTTCACCCCACGCGTCATCGTCGTCGACGAAGACCAGGAGGCCTTCCTGTGCGCGTGCAAGCACACCGCTAACGCGCCTTTCTGCGACGGAACTCATGCCCGCTTTTCCGAGGACCAGGTCGGCAAGGAGGGACCGGGACAAGTTACCAGCTCAGAAGGTCAACCCCCGGCACGCAACACCAAGGAAGAGCCGACCCTTGAGTTTATCCACCAACTGGCGAGTGAGGGACTCAACTCGGTGGGACATCACGGGCCGATGGCCGCGATGGGTGTGCCGCGGGATCGGCTGCCGCACTGGGACGATATCCAGATCATGGTGGCGCAGCTGGACCGCAAGCCGCTGCCTGAGGACACGGCGGTAGGTACGGAAATGGTCATCGGCCCGGAAGCCGAAAAGCCGCTGGTATTGCACATCCCGCTGTTCGTCTCCGACATGAGCTTCGGCGCCCTCTCGGAAGAAGCCAAGATCGCGCTCGCCAAAGGCGCCGAGCTGGCAGGCACCGGCATCTGTTCCGGCGAAGGCGGAATGCTGCCAGAGGAGCAGGAAGCCAACACCCGATATCTGTATGAGCTGGCCAGCGCAAAGTTCGGCTACAGCGAAGATCTCCTGCCGAAGGTCCAGGCGTTCCACTTCAAAGGCGGACAGGGGGCGAAAACGGGGACCGGGGGTCACCTGCCCGGCGTCAAGAACCGGGGAAAGATCTCAGAGGTCAGGGGTATCCCGGAGGGGACGCCGGCTATTTCGCCGCCCACCTTCACGGAGTTGGTTACCCCGGCGGACTTCAAGCGCTTCGCCGATCGCGTACGCGAGATCACCGGGGGCATACCGATCGGGTTCAAACTGAGCGCCAACCACATTGAGCGGGACATCGCGTTTGCACTCCGAGCGAGCGCCGACTACATCGTTCTCGACGGGCGCGGCGGCGGCACAGGGGCGGCGCCGCTTATGTTCCGCGACCATATCAGCGTACCCACAATTCCGGCGCTGGCACGTGCAAGACGCTATCTCGATCAGGAAGGCGTCGGGCGCCGGGTAACCCTGATCATCACCGGGGGTCTTAGAGTGCCGGCGGACTTTGTCAAGGCAATGGCAATGGGCGCCGATGGTATTGCCATCGCCAACAGCGCGATGCAGGCCATCGGCTGCGTCGGCGCGCGGATCTGCAATACGAACAACTGCCCCGCCGGCATCGCGACCCAGAAGCCCGAGCTGAGGCGGCGACTCGATATCGAGCAATCCGCCGTGCGATTGCAACGCTTCCTGTCCAGCTCGGTGAAGCTGATGGAGGTCATGGCGAGGGCCTGCGGGCATACGCATCTGCGGCAGTTTTCCGGAGATGACCTTGCGACCTTGAGTGGCGAGATGGCGAAAATCTCCGGTGTTCGCTTTTCCGGATTTCAGTTGGAAGGAGACGACCTATGAGTAAGCCCGATATCGCTGATACCAAGCCCATGGCGGTGGAGCTGAAAGCGGGCGAGACCGTTTGGTGGTGCAGTTGCGGGCGGTCCAGGAAGCAACCGTTCTGTGACGGCTCACACCAGGGAACGGACTTCGAGCCGCTCGAGTTTACTGCGGAGAAAGACGGCAAGCACTTCTTCTGCCTTTGCAAGCGGAGCGCCAACCCACCGCTTTGCGACGGATCGCACAATCGAATTGCTGAAGAGGACCTCGAAGCGCAGGGGGGCACGAAGGAGGTTTGGTACAGAGTTGCGGACGTGGACGCGCTGCAGGACGGTGAGGTTCGTGCGGTCCAGGCCGGTACACAAAGCATCGCCCTGACCTGTCATCGCGGCGAGATCGGTGCACTCGACAACGCTTGCCCACACCAAGGGGGGCCGTTGGGCGAAGGCAGTATCGAGTGCAACGGCGATGACGACGATTGCTGGCTCCGTTGCCCCTGGCATGGCTGGGACTTCCACCCATTGACCGGCAGATCGCCGGGAGAGCACGACGATGGCGTGCGGACCTTCCCCGTCGAGCAGCGTGACGACGGCATCTATGTTGCGGTAAAGGAGTCATCCGAGCGCACGCCGACCGTCAGCGACCGCATGGTCCAGACCATGGTCAACTGGGGCGTCACCCACGTTTTCGGCATGGTTGGCCACTCGAATCTCGGCTTGGCCGATGCGCTGAGGCGGCAGGAGGAGCAAGGAAAACTACAGTACATCGGGATACGGCACGAGGGCGCCGCCGCGTTCGCCGCGTCGGGCTATGCCAAGCTGTGCGGCAAACCGGCGGCGTGCATGAGCATTGCCGGGCCAGGCGCCACGAACATGCTCACCGGGCTGTGGGACGCCAAGGTGGACCGTGCACCGATTCTCGCGCTGACCGGGCAGGTCAATACGCAAGTGCTCGGTCCCGGCGCCTTCCAGGAGATCGACCTCGCCAGCGCATTCGCCCCGGTGGCGCGCTTCAGCCAGACCGTCCTGCGCGACTCCAACCACGTCGAATTGATGAACCTCGCCTGCAAGAACGCAATCGTCGAGCGCGACGTCGCCCACCTGATATTCCCCGACGAGGTGCAAACACTCCCGGCCGCCGACGGGGTCGAGGCGGGGACCGCGGATGGCCGGCTCGGCGATCGCCATATGCTACCGGCCACCGAAACCTTGGCAGCCGCGCTACAGAGACTCAAGGAGGCGAAGCGCCCCGTCGTCATCGTCGGCTATGGAGCGCTCGGGCGGATGGAATCCGTGATCAGGCTTGCCGAGAAGCTGAAGGCGCCGGTACTGACGACGTTCAAGGCCAAAGGTCAGATCGCCGACGATCACCGGCATGCGGCCGGCGTGCTCGGACGCAGCGGCACACCGGTGGCGAGCTGGTGCATGAACGAGGCCGATCTCCTGCTCGTGTTCGGGGCGAGCTTCTCCAACCACACCGGGATCACCTCGAAGAAGCCCATCATTCAGGTCGACTACGATCCGATGACATTGGGCAAGTTCCACCCGATCGAGGTGCCCGTGCTCGGCGAGATCGGCCTGACCGCCGAGTGGCTGTGGCGCGCGTTGCCGGATACGCTGGAAGTCCATGACCAGCGGCCGGAGCTGGTCGAGCGCTGGCGAATCTGGCGCGACGAGAAGGCACGGCGGCGTGAGCGCGACCGTGGCAAGGGTATCAACTCCGCGGTTTTGTTCGAGGTGCTTTCCGGGGTCGCTCCGGCCAACGCTGTCATTGCGGTGGATGTCGGCAACAATACCTACTCGTTTGGGCGATACTTCGAGTGCCGCGGACAGCGGGTCCTGATGTCGGGTTATCTCGGCTCGATCGGGTTCGCATTCCCGGCCGCGATGGGGGCATGGGCGGCTACCCAGGTGCAGGCCGATTACCAGGATCGCAAGGTGATCTCAGTAAGCGGGGACGGTGGTTTTGGTCAGTACATCGCCGAGTTCACGACCGCGGTGCAGTACGAAATGGACATCTGCCACGTGCTGTTGAACAACGCCGAGCTCGGTAAGATCAGCAAGGAGCAGCGGGCGGGCCAGTGGCCGGTCTGGCAGACCAGCCTGAGGAACCCGAACTTTGCCGCGTATGCCGAGAGTGGCGGAGGTCTTGGCATCCGGGTGGCACGTTTGGACGAGCTTTCGGACGCGTTGGAGCGGGCCATCGCTCACACTGGGCCGGCGCTGGTCGATGTGGTTGCCGACGTGGAGTTGATCTGAGAAACCACGACGGAAGCAGAATCGCGTAGGCGCCGCTACTGGGGAGGAAGCAGCTCTTTGTGTCGCGCGCGGTCTGAGCCACAAGGGTCCCGGCTTATCAGCCGTTTTCACAGGACCGACAGGAGGGTGCGTGCAAAAGGCGCTCGCGAAGCATCGCAGCGCAACGTCCGCTTTCCGGAATCATGGTCGAATCGGAACCGTCTTGGCGGAGGGACGGTATGCTACCTCTGCGGCCTTCCGAGATTCCCACGACAGCGGCAGCAGGCGGCGTGTAGGAGACGCTAGAGTTGCCATCCGTCGGATGATGCCGGGGCGCGAGGAGGCCGCTAGCGCCCGATACCCTGTCACAAGTTCTTGTCGTCCTGGGGCATCGGTTTGATCCGAAAACGCGGTTGCAGTCGTGCGTATGGCCCTGGTCTGACGCCGTGAATGCGGAAAGAGCAGTCCGGCTTGTGGGGACACCCTTCCGCGATACCTGCTTCTGACCGTGCCCCTTCCCTTGCGAGCGTGGCGGCTCGGTTGCCCCGTAGAACCATGGTGGCTGCGATAGCGGGCTGTGTCCCAAGTGGAAGGCGCCCCCTCGGAGAAAATGCCGCAAT